>NZ_JBSVRI010000046.1:0-504 GCF_054052085.1 Luteimonas sp. A501 | reverse complement strand
TGCGTTGTAGCCCGGGTAACGGCTCTCCACAGAGTGGTATTCAATATGGGAGGTTTCACCGCCGTGAGTTACATCAGCAGAGATCAAATCGGTGCCGATCAACGATAGCTCACGATGTCGGGTGTAGGTGTCGTACTCGGCAATGGTGACGCGCCGCTTCTGGATGAGGAAGTCGCTGAGCTGGACCGGAAAGGGGTTGTCGTCGCGAGTGCTCATGGTGATGTGCAGGAAGGTGCCATCCAGCCAGCCGCCGTAATCGCCCATGGTGAACGTGCCGCCTTCCATCAATGCCATGTCGGCGCGGGTTTTCTGCACGAAGGCCTTCAAGTCCGCCTCGGTCGGGGCCGGCTTACTGCGCAGGTGCTCAAGAATCAGCGCGGCGGTTTTCTCTGGAAACTGGGAGCTCAACTCGTTCAATCGCCGCCACACATCCGGGGTGGGGGACGGGGTGTCGATGGCCTGGATCACGAAGTCGGCATCGTAGATCGTCTTGCAGTACCGGTC
>NZ_JBSVRI010000045.1:0-508 GCF_054052085.1 Luteimonas sp. A501 | reverse complement strand
CTAACGCCTGAATTAAGCCGTGCCGCGAAGCGGCATCGGCTTGAATGAATTGTTAGGCCTTCGCTCTAGCGTAGACACTGCCAGATGGAATGCCTGGAACTAGTGAGACCACTTCAATGACGCGACACCTAAACTGGGCTTCCACGCCGTAAGCTGGATCGAGATGAACCTCAAACGAGGTCTCGTCGTCCTGATAGGTAATCTGCAATCCTGACAGTGCATTTTGGTGATTGAATCCATCTAGCTCCAAGTCTGCCACTCCGTCGAATCTGAGCGCGACAACGGAATGGTTTTCGCACACGAAGTGCCCACGCGCATCAACTTGGCTTGTCATCGAGAACACATGGATCTCTGCCAAGAGCGCCGGACCGAAGGGGGTCTCAGAATGGCGTGAAAGCTCAAGGCGTAGAACCTCGGCATCGTGAAAGGATGGCCATCCCCCAAAGACTGACGTAATTGCCGCTGCGTTTCGAATCCGGTCTACGGTTGTCGTCATAGAAGGCCTAAC
>NZ_JBSVRI010000044.1:0-512 GCF_054052085.1 Luteimonas sp. A501 | reverse complement strand
GTTAGGCACCTAGTGGAGTCGCATGGCCAGATCCATCGCAGCTACTGTGATCTGCTTGATAGCGCTCTTGTGGTCAGGGGCGTTCCTGATGTCAGCGGTCGCGCATGGCAGCGCGCTTGTATGGCCGATACAGAACGTTGGTTTCGGCCCACACGTTATGCCGTGGTCTGAGGTGATCTTTCTATTCGTGCGAGGACTCGCAGGGGTCGTTGTAGCGATCTCGCTGTACAGGTTAGTGGGCAGAAGGCCTCACCTTTCCATCGCGCTGATCGCCGCTGCCGTGGTGGTTATCGTGCACTACTCCTACTATCTTCTGCAATTCTGGCCAGATGCCAAGTACCTCAATGTCAGTGTACTTGCGTTCTTATCCCCGGTTCTTATTATTGATCTTGGGGTGCATATAGTAATCTTGGTAATTGCCTCCTGGCGCGTCATCCGTGTCGTACAGGCGAGGCGCTCAGGTGCCTAACAAGTCATTCAAGCCGACGCCGCTTCGCGGCGCGGCTTAATTC
>NZ_JBSVRI010000043.1:0-522 GCF_054052085.1 Luteimonas sp. A501 | reverse complement strand
GCCTAACGCCAGAATTAAGCCGCGCCGCGAAGCGGTGTCGGCTTGAATGAATTGTTAGGCATTGCTGCCATAAGATAAGCAGTGAACGACGACGGGATACGTCTCATTGCCGGGCATCCGACCACTAACGGTCCTCGACTCCACAAAGCCAATGGACTTGTAGAAGTCTAAGGCAGCGTCATTTCCTTTAAGTACTTCAATGCAGAGTCCGCCTGGGCGCTCTTCAAGAGCTGCTCTCGCCAAGAGCCGCCCGAGACCTTTGCGGTAGAAGGCCGGATCTACATACAGCCATGTGAGCTCATCGTTGCCATAGGCCACGAAGCCCAGAACTAAACCATCCTTATCTGCAACAAGAAGGTCGTAGTCAAAGAGGCCCTCTCTTTCTGCGGCTACTTCAAGTGGCAGGAAAGCCTCCTCTAGATTTGCTCCCCGAAGTTCATCCATGCGAGCTAGATCATGAATCTCGCAGATCCGATTCCAATCATATTTCTGATAGCGACGAATCTTCATGCAATGCCTAAC
>NZ_JBSVRI010000042.1:0-529 GCF_054052085.1 Luteimonas sp. A501 | reverse complement strand
ACGAAGCCCGGCACAAGGCCGGGC
Source organism: Luteimonas sp. A501 (assembly GCF_054052085.1). The sequence goes on along the minus strand of NZ_JBSVRI010000042.1, from coordinate 505 downwards.
TCCGTGGTGTCACCTGTGCCGACGTCCTCAGTTCTGGACGTTCAGCTCCGTGCGGCGGTTGCGCGCGCGGCCGTCCGGGTTGTCCGAACCGTCGTCATTGGTGTTCGGCGCGATCGGGCGGCTCTCGCCGTAACCGGTCGGACCCACCATGCGCGACGAGTCGATGCCGTTCGAGGCCAGGTAGTCGTACACCGCGGTCGCGCGGCGCTCCGACAGCGACTGGTTGTACGCGTCGGTGCCCTTCGAGTCGGTGTGGCCAGCCACTTCGACCTTCAGCTCCGGGTAGCGCTTCAGGATCTCGATCGCCTCGTTGAGGATCGACACCGCGTCGGGACGCAGGGTCGACTTGTCGAAGTCGAAGTTCACGCCCTTCAGGTCGATCGACACCGGCACCGGGCAGCCGTCCGGACCGATCGTCTGGCCAGGCTGCGAATCCGGGCAGCGGTCGTCGCAATCGTTCACGCCGTCACCGTCGCTGTCCATGTCCGCGCAGCTCGGGGCCACC
>NZ_JBSVRI010000041.1:0-536 GCF_054052085.1 Luteimonas sp. A501 | reverse complement strand
GTCTCCAGTGCCGGCAGCTGATTCCGGTCAGGCTTGTAGACCAACTCCATGCCGAAGTCGTCTACGTCCACGAATTGCTTGCCCCGGATTGGAACGCCATCCTTCAGCATCTTCTCCTGCCTTTTCAGCGGCGTATGAAGAATAGTGCGAACATTCATCGCGACGTAACCGAACGTATAAACCAGCGGAACGCCTAACGTGTCCTGCAGGTGCTCGCGGAGAAAGGCATATTCCTTTTCTGGCGATCCGCGCATTCAATCAACACCTGATGGGCGGCTCTTCGGCCTCGAGGCTGGACGCGCCGACGGTCACCATGTAGCGCCGGCACCTCTCAATCCGCGAGCGGGCGTCTTTTCGCACAAGTTTCACCGATCGACAGCCAGCGCCATTTTGTTCACATCGACCCCATTTCCGGCAAGCAGATACTTCCCGGACATTACCCGGCGCGACAAATGGCCGGCGCATGCCAGCAGCAGCGCCGGCAGCATCAGGTTCAGCAGCGGAACGGCGGCAACCAGGATCAGCATTGCCCCGAG
>NZ_JBSVRI010000040.1:0-552 GCF_054052085.1 Luteimonas sp. A501 | reverse complement strand
GTGTTAGGCGGCACACGACCAATGCAGCAACTTAATGTCTTCTCTCACACCGCTACCGCGTTCTGCCAATGGGCGGAAGGCAGTCCGGCGCTGCCGGACGACGAAGCCGATACCGCGCTTAGGCTGCTCTCCCAGCTCTACGCGCAGGTGCAGGAACTCCCGCCGCTCTTCGATGAAGAAGACGCCTCCGAACTGCCTCACGAAGAGTGGTTGGTGATCTACAGGCGCTTTGGAGCGATGCCGTTCAATTACTACGCCGCGTACTCCGAGCCGCATGACACAGTAGACCCATCTCCTGGCATTGGAGACCTCGCCGACGACCTCGCGGATATCTGGCGGGATCTAAAGGGAGGGCTGGCGCTGTACCAAAAGGGGAACCTTGCTGCCGCGGCTTGGGAGTGGCGTGACTCATTCAACATACACTGGGGTCGTCATGCGGCGGGTGCGCTTTATGCTCTTCAATGTTGGCGGTCGTAGTACCACGCAGATGCCGCCTAACAGTTCATTCAAGCCGACGCCGCTTCGCGGCGCGGCTTAATTCAAGTGTTAGGC
>NZ_JBSVRI010000039.1:0-555 GCF_054052085.1 Luteimonas sp. A501 | reverse complement strand
GGCCTAACACCAGAATTAAGCCGTGCCGCGAAGCGGCATCGGCTTGAATGAATCGTTAGGCACCACCGGCGCTGTCAGCGAAAGTGCGAACCGCGTTGTGATGCCGGTAGATTAGAACTGCAGCAGCTATAGACACCGTTAGGAACACCACCGCACCCACGGGAGACATGTGCCAGATGAGTGAGACGGTGGCTATGAGCAGGAGAACCATGCCGGAAATGGCGCACGCAGCAGCTGCCAAGGAACCCTTGGGGCTGTTGAAATGCTCATACGACGGCTTCCCGCAGAACATGTACGCCTCAACATACTGCCAAGCGACAATCCATGCTGGGATAGCGAAGATCGCGGAGTAGAGCGCAATTACTAGCGCCGCACTATCGAGGTTTGTTTGGAGCAGAAGCAGTATCACGCCGAGCGCGATGCCTGCGCCGCCGATCGCCTGTGTCCTCATGCGTTCGAGCGTGGCCTCAGTAAGCCGCTCAGTCACAGCTGATCGCATGCCCTTGGCGTAGAGACTCTTAAAGTCGCGCTGATCTGTCATGTGGTGCCTAACAC
>NZ_JBSVRI010000038.1:0-564 GCF_054052085.1 Luteimonas sp. A501 | reverse complement strand
GCGTTAGGCCTTGTTTCCCGCACTGTTGTTACCGGGTTCCAGGCAGTCTGTAGCGCATCGCTTATCCGCAGCGTTTGCACCTCGCACGCGCGATGCAGGCATCGGCAGTCGGCCCAGCAGCACCTCGGCTTCGGACTGGCGCGACTCGCCGCGAGATTCGACCGGCCGATTCGGCTTCGGACAGGACGCTGTGAGAGTTCTTGGCTGCGCGAGTCGATGGTTCTGGCTTCGGTCCCGGCAAGCGCCAGCCTCAGGCCGCTCGGCCAGACTTGTTGTACTGTTCGGCTCAGGGGTTGGGCTGTCGCGAGTCGGGCGCAAGTGCCAGGCAGCGGCGGCCTAACGAGTCGTTCAAGCCGATGCCACATCGGGGCGCAAACCACATGGCAGATACAGCTTGCCATGTGCTTCACGCCCCGCTGTAGCACGGCTTAACTCTGGTGTTAGGCCTTGTTTCCCGCACTGTTGGAGCAGGGCATCCGGTCGCTTGATGCACTCCGCTCATCCAGCGCAGTTGGCACCTCGCACACGCGGTGAAGGCAACGGCAGACATTCGTGATGCATCTC
>NZ_JBSVRI010000037.1:0-613 GCF_054052085.1 Luteimonas sp. A501 | reverse complement strand
GGGCGCAAGTTCGGTTTGCGGCGGCCTAACAAGTCGTTCAAGCCGAAGCCGCTTCGTTACGCAAACCACATGGCAGGTAGAGCTTGCCATGTGCTTCGCTCCACTACGCGTCTCGGCTTAACTCTAGTGTTAGGCCTTGTTTCCCGCACTGTTGTTGCTGGGTTCCAGGCGATCTGTAGCGCCTCGCTTATCCGGAGCGTTTGCGCCTCGCACGCGCGGTGCAGGCGTCGGCAGTCAGCCCTGCAGCACCTCGGCTTCGGACAGCCGCGACTCTTCGCAAGATTCGACCTGCCGGGTCGGCTTCGGGCAGTGCGTGGTGCGAGTTCTTGGCCGCGCGCATGGTGCGTTTCGGAAGCACCAGACACGGCGCTTGTTGTACTGTTCGCCTCAGGGGTTGGGCTGCCGCACGTCGGGCGCAGGTGCCAGGGAGCGGCGGCCTAACGAGTCGTTCAAGCCGATGCCGCTTCGCGGCACGGCTTAACTCTGGTGTTAGGCCTTGTTTCCCGCACTGTCATCGCCAAGTTCCAGGCGGCTTCTAGTGCCTCGCCATTCCGCGGCGTTTGCAATTCGTACGCGCGATGGAGGCATAGGCAGTCACCTCTGGAGCACCTCG
>NZ_JBSVRI010000036.1:0-746 GCF_054052085.1 Luteimonas sp. A501 | reverse complement strand
TCATGCGGCGGGTGCGCTTTATGCTCTTCAATGTTGGCGGTCGTAGTACCACGCAGATGCCGCCTAACAGTTCATTCAAGCCGACGCCGCTTCGCGGCGCGGCTTAATTCAAGTGTTAGGCCGCTCGGAGAGAGCTATGGCGAACGGATGCATTTTTTGCGAAATCATCGCCAAGGACGCGCCGGCCAGCTTCGTGAGAGAGGACGCACTTACCGTGGCCTTCATCGACACACGACAGTTCCACCCCGGCCACGTCTTGGTGGTGCCAAAAGCTCACTTGTCGGACATCCGCGAACTTGATGGTGAGACTGGAGCGGCCCTGATGGCGGCTGTGGTTGACGTCACTCGTGCCCTGTCCAATGCGCTTTCCTGTCAGGGCATAAGCGTGTGGAACTCCAACGGGGAGGCGGCGGGCCAAGAGGTGCCGCATCTTCACTTCCATGTTCACCCGCGCTCGCAATTCGACCGGCTTCTGGAGGTTTATCCGTCGCCGCCAAGATCGCCAGATCGTGCAACGCTCGACGCATTGGCAGCATCCATACGGTCGCACCTACTATCCGGTAGCGCGGCCTAACAAATCATTCAAGCCGACACCGCTTCGCGGCGCGGCTTAATTCAAGTGTTAGGCGGCAGTGAGAGATCATTGGAGCCCCAAGTGATGGAAGCCTCTCCGTGCCATGTTCGTCACCGTAGACTCTGGCGTGGCGCCTACTGCATAGGCGCTGCCGTCTTGGTCTGTTGCTTGG
>NZ_JBSVRI010000035.1:0-827 GCF_054052085.1 Luteimonas sp. A501 | reverse complement strand
AAGGGTAAGTTCGAGCGCACCAAGCCCCACGTGAACGTGGGCACGATCGGTCACGTGGACCACGGCAAGACGACGCTGACGGCGGCGCTGACGAAGATCGGCGCGGAACGTTTCGGCGGCGAGTTCCATGCCTATGACGCGATCGACAAGGCGCCGGAAGAGAAGGCTCGCGGCATCACGATCTCGACTTCGCACGTCGAGTACGAATCGCCGACGCGCCACTACGCGCACGTCGACTGCCCGGGTCACGCGGACTACGTGAAGAACATGATCACGGGTGCCGCGCAGATGGACGGCGCGATCCTGGTGTGCTCGGCCGCCGACGGTCCGATGCCGCAGACGCGCGAGCACATCCTGCTGGCGCGCCAGGTCGGCGTGCCGTACATCGTGGTGTTCCTGAACAAGGCCGACATGGTCGACGACGCCGAGCTCCTTGAGCTGGTCGAGATGGAAGTGCGCGAGCTGCTGTCGAAGTACGACTTCCCGGGCGATGACACGCCGATCATCCACGGTTCGGCGCTGAAGGCGCTGGAAGGCGACCAGTCGGACATCGGCGTGCCGGCGATCATCAAGCTGGTGGACGCGCTGGACACCTGGATCCCGGAGCCGGAGCGTGACATCGACAAGACGTTCCTGATGCCGGTCGAGGACGTGTTCTCGATCTCGGGTCGCGGCACGGTGGTGACCGGTCGCATCGAGCGCGGCATCGTGAAGGTGGGCGAGGAAATCGAGATCGTGGGCATCCGCCCGACGGTCAAGACGACGGTCACCGGCGTCGAGATGTTCCGCAAGCTGCTGGACCAGGGCCAGGCGGGCGACAACGCGGG
>NZ_JBSVRI010000034.1:0-862 GCF_054052085.1 Luteimonas sp. A501 | reverse complement strand
GGTGCGGATATCGGCGCACTGGCTGGTCAGTTGCTCCGTCCGGGGACTGATGCAGCCAGATAGAAGGACTGTGGCGATTGCTACCGTCAAGAGCGTGCGAAGTTTCATAGTGGTCTAACGCCTGAATTAAGCCGCGCCGCGAAGCGGCGTCGGCTTGAATGAATTGTTAGGTGCTAGTTGCGACCAGCTATGCGCCGCACAGCGTCCCAAGCTTTGCGCCACAGCGATGCCTCCCAGGCCATCAGGCGAGCGGTCCACTCAGGCATGCCGGCATCCTTGGCAGCGGTTAGCGCCGCGGGCGCTGCATCACTGTTACGACGGAATGTGGCACGAACGATGACGACCGCGAGTTTGAGCTCAATGACGATCAACACGGCGAGACCGATGTAGCGAACAAAGCCTACGGTGCTGAGAATTTGGTGGTGCTCGCTTGGAACGACATGCCCAGCTACCCAAATGCCGAGGCAGCTCAGCGCTATGGCGCGAACAACGGCAGCTTTGCCGCGGGATCGATAGCACCACAGATACATGGCAGGAATGACAATGCTCAGGTCAAAGAGAATGCCTGCTTCAAGCAGGCGAGGGTTTGACCAGCCATCCAGTGAAGCGAGAGAAAAATCGGCTGCAACTACGGCAGCTGCAACGAAGAAAAACCAATGAGTCCGAAGAGCGCTTTTGATCTTACTTGCAGCCATGGTCATAGTGCCTCCTAGCACCTAACGCCTGAATTAAGCCGCGCCGCGAAGCGGCTTCGGCTTGAATGAATTGTTAGGGCCCACTGCTGGAACCCTGGAGCGGCAACTGCGAAACCCGCCATGAGCCGTCCGGAAAGCGATATGCAATGACACGAGAGCCAACGGTG
>NZ_JBSVRI010000033.1:0-1167 GCF_054052085.1 Luteimonas sp. A501 | reverse complement strand
CGAGGTGCTCCAGAGGTGACTGCCTATGCCTCCATCGCGCGTACGAATTGCAAACGCCGCGGAATGGCGAGGCACTAGAAGCCGCCTGGAACTTGGCGATGACAGTGCGGGAAACAAGGCCTAACGCTCAAGTTAAGCCGAATTGCAGCGCATAGCTGACAACATGGCAAGCTTGTCCTGCCATGTTGTTGGCGTAGCGATGCAATTTCGGCTTGAACGCAATGTTAGGCGTCACTGCGGTGAATAGTGAGGTCTAGTCCAAGATCGCCAACAGAAACGGTCGCCGGCTCGCCTGGACGAACGATGATTGTCGGATCCATCGAGCCATGCGAGGAATCGAGCTTTGTTGAGACCTTGACTGAGCCTTCGTCGCCCTCGGTGATGGTTAACGACAGCGTGTAACCGTCCGGACCAACAACCTCGACACTGGCAGGCACACCCGGCTCGACTCGAAGCGCTGGGGAGGCGAATGGGACGCCTGAGTGTGACAGCGTGGCAGAGACCTCATACGTGGTTGGTTGGGCAGCAAACGATGCACCTATGGGTAGCACGAGCGCCGCGAGTGCGGCAATGATCCGACATTGGAAATGCATGTGACCTCCTTTGACGCCTAACTAACTATTAGGGCTCATCACGGAATCCGCAAGCAAAGGGCTTGTCGCGATTACCAGTGAAAATGAGCTTATGGCACGACTCGCGAGTGAGCTTGGGTAGGAGCTCTTTACGGCCATAAGGATTCGAGTCGTAGTGGAATACCTGGTGCAGCCCGGCGGTGCTGAGTAGTGCGCCGTCCCAGATTGACGAATCAATGCCGGGGTGCTCAACAGCTACCCAAAATGGCTGAATCGATTTTGCAGCGGTTTGCGCACACAAGATCGCGGAAGACTGATCTTCGCCAAGCCGGATCAAGCCGCACATTTTGGCGGAACGCCCGGAGGCGTGGGTTAGCTCAGAAGCAACGATCTCAGCGGATGTGGATGGGCTTGCCTTGTGGCATCCAATCGCGAGCATTGTGAGAAATAGAAGTGCCAGAGTCTTTGACATGAGGCCTAACGCCAGAATTAAGCCGCGCCGCGAAGCGGTGTCGGCTTGAATGAATTGTTAGGCATTGCTGCCATAAGATAAGCAGTGAACGACGACGGGATACGTCTCATTGCCGGGCATCCG
>NZ_JBSVRI010000032.1:0-1211 GCF_054052085.1 Luteimonas sp. A501 | reverse complement strand
TGGACCGACCAGAGTTTCATAGACACTCACTGGCCGCTCTGCGCGTAGCGCCGTTCAAACTCTACCGGTGAGACGTCGCCAGCGGAACCATGCCGTCGAACCGCGTTGTAGAACATCTCGATGTAGTCGAAGACGTCGGAGGTCGCAGTCGCCCGTGTCGGGTAGATCCGCCGCTTGATCCGCTCCTTCTTCAACACGCTGAAGAAGCTCTCGGCCACCGCGTTGTCGTGGCAGTTCCCGCGACGGCTCATGCTCGGCACCATCCGATGTGCCTTCAGGAACGACTGCCAGTCGCTGCCGGTGAACTGGCTGCCCTGGTCCGAGTGCACGAGCACGCCTGGCCCCGGCTTGCGCCGCCAGACCGCCGCCACCAAGGCCTGCAGCACCAGGTCGCTGGTCATCGTCGGGGCCGTCGCCCAGCCCACGATCTGTCGCGAGTACAAGTCCATCACCGCTGCCAGGAACAACCAGCCCTCGTAGGTCCGGATGTAGGTGATGTCGGTGACCCAGACCGTGTTCGGTGCGTCGGGCGCGAACTCGCGATTCAGCACGTTGTCGACCACGCCCACGGGGCCGCCGCGGTGGCGCGGCTTGCTCCCGTAGCCGACCTGCGCACGCAGGCCTTCGGCTTTCATCAGGCGCTGCACGCGGTGGCGACTGCACGTCTCGCCCGCCTCGCGCAGGTCCAACGTGACCTTGCGGTAGCCGTACACGCCGCCGCTGGCCAGCCAGTAGTGCTTGATCAGGCCGAGCAGGCGCTGGTCCTCGCGCTCGCGGCCGCTGGTCGGATGTCGTCGCCAGGCGTAGTAACCACTGCGGTTAACGCCCAGCACCCGGCACATCGTGCACAGCCGGAACTCTTCACTGTGCGCGCGTATGAACGCGTACTTTGCCTTTACCCCTTGGCAAAGTACGCGACGGCTTTTTTTAGGATGTCGCGCTCCTCGGTGACCCGCCGGAGCTCGGTCTTGAGACGGCGCATCTCCGCGGCGTCGTGGTCCGCGGACGCCGCTCCATCGGCCTGCTTGCCGGCCTTCTTCGCCTTCTGCACCCACCCGTAGAGCGTGTGCTTGGGGATGCCAATCCGGGCGGCCACATCCACCACCGTGAAGCCGCGCTCCAAAACCTGCTTCACCGCCTCTGCCCGGAACTCATCCGTGTACTGCTTGCTGCTCATAAACACCCCTGCTGTTGCCCTGAATTATGGCCTG
>NZ_JBSVRI010000031.1:0-1289 GCF_054052085.1 Luteimonas sp. A501 | reverse complement strand
GCTCCAAGGGGTCGGGTGATGATCTCGAGGGAATTGACGACTAATGGGTAGCAAGCACGAGCTGCCGCCTAACAATTCATTCAAGCCGACGCCGCTTCGCGGCGCGGCTTAATTCAGGCGTTAGGCCGCAGGGGGAGAGTCAGCGGTGCCTCAGTATCGAGTAACAAAGTACAACCCAGCTCACCGCGACGCAGGTGGTAGATACAGCCGTGATGAGTGGTGCTCGGTCCATGACGTCGGGCGAGCCTTCGATGGTGTTCCGCTCACGGAAACTGAGTACCTGAGGGTAGAGAGCGCATACATCACCGCTGCGTTGGAGTTCCTTCGCGAGTCCAAGGTGGCAACTCTTGCGGTTCATGGACTGGAGAACCACGGTGAGGCTATGTTGTCGTTCGACGAGGGCACTCACCTCTCACTTGAACAAGTTGGAGCTACGCTTGGACGCCTGTTGCAAGAGGAGTTCTGGTGCAAGCTTGAGGGGCCAAACTCCTTCATCCACGTCGGCTACGACTACTACATGTATCTTGGTGTGCCAACCACTTGCCCCAACGCGGTGGAGTTGGCCGTCAGCCTCGGTCTGTTTGTAGAGCCGTTCCAATCGCCCTACAGCACTGGGGCAGCGGCCTAACAATGCGTTCAAGCCGACACCGCTTCGTTACGCAAACCACATAGCAGGTACAGCTTGCCATGTGGTTTGCTCCACTACGCGGCGCAGCTTAACTTAGGTGTTAGGCCTTGTTTCCCGCACTGTTGTTGCCGGGTTCCAGGCGATCTGTAGCGCCTCGCTTATCCGCAGCGTTTGCACCTCGCACGCGCGGTGCAGGCATCGGCAATCAGCCCTGCAGCAGCTCGGCTTCGGACAGGCGCGACTCTCCGCAAGATCTGACCGGCCGAGTCGGCTTCGGACAGGGTGCAGTGAGAGTTCTTGGCCGCGCGAGTCGCGTGTTCTGTCTTTGGCCCTGGCAAATGCCAGCCTCAGGCCGCTCGGCCAGACTTGTTGTAGTGTTCGGCTCAGGGGTTGGGCTGTCGCAAGGTCGGGCGCAAGCTGGGCGTGCGGCGGCCTAACAAGTCGTTCAAGCCGAAGCCGCTTCGTTACGCAAAACACATGGCAGGTAAAGCTTGCCATGTGCTTCGCTCCACTACGCGTCTCGGCTTAACTCTGGCGTTAGGCACCTAGTGGAGTCGCATGGCCAGATCCATCGCAGCTACTGTGATCTGCTTGATAGCGCTCTTGTGGTCAGGGGCGTTCCTGATGTCAGCGGTCGCGCATGGCAGCGCGCTTGTATGGC
>NZ_JBSVRI010000030.1:0-1633 GCF_054052085.1 Luteimonas sp. A501 | reverse complement strand
CCGAGCGCCAGCTCCTGTGTGCTCCAGACGCGACCCCAGCGCTTAACCTCCAGCTGTTCGTAAAGGTCGTTTAGCTGCAGCGCTGCTTGTTCGAGATCACTGAAATTCATGTTATGCCGCCTAACACCTAAGTTAAGCCGAGGCGCGTAGTGGAGCGAAGCACATGGCAAGCTGTACCTGCCATGTGCTTTGCGGAACGAAGCGGCTTCGGCTTGAACGCATTGTTAGGCCTCATGTCCGGGCGCTTTGGACCGCGAGTACCGTCGATGCAACCATTCTCCAACAGAACCTAGAGCGATCGCGGCCACAAAGTACCAAACATACCGATCCAACGTCACGGGCAGATCTGAGACGGACTTTCCGTACGCGGAAGCTCCGGTTGTGGCCAGCTCACGCAGCTGTGCGTAGCTATCCAGGATCACATTCGAAGAATGAATCATAAGAACGACGGCCAGCAAGTAGGATGCCGTTCTTACGAAGCTTGCGAGTCTGCTTGTCATGAGGCCTAACACCAGAATTAAGCCGCGCCGCGAAGCGGCGTCGGCTTGAATGAATTGTTAGGCCCGCCGCCGCTAACGGCCTGAGCCCATCTTGATGGATATAGGAACCGACACCAAGGTGCCGGTGAAGTACCCGCCACCCTCAAGCGCAGCGCAGGGCGCCTGATACCTCTCGAAGATATGAGCTGGAATGTCGCCGGATACCATTACGGTCGTTCCTTCTGTTCCGAAGGAGAATTTTGAAACGGCTGCCCCGTCCACATAAGCTTCCGCAGGGTACCCGTCTTCCATTCTCGGGCAGTCTCCGATCCTTACATACGTGTACAGCTCTCGGCTCTTGATCTTGGCTGCGTCTCTTGCCGGAATAGCCACTTCAACGATCACTGCATCGCCATTCTGCTGTGCCTGAGCCGATACGAGTTGGGGCTCAACCTGGCACCCAGCTAGCGCGACTGCAGCTAGCAACCCCGAAACAGTTGCTCTGGTTCTAGTGACCACGTTGAACTTCCGTCAAGGGCCTAACGCCTGAATTAAGCCGCGCCGCGAAGCGGTGTCGGCTTGAATGAATTGTTAGGCCTCATGACAGCCACTCCACAGTTGAATCTGTGACTATCCAGAAGCCGGAAAGCTTCTCGACTGTGTAAGTCGTCCCGGAGGAGCCGAGCAAGAACCCAGAATCGTGCACGACGTCGAGCGTCACGATGGACGGAGACTCTCTCCGAATCTTGACGATTCTTAGCATGCGTATGTCCGTCCCATCACTTGTCTTGTAGCCCGGATCGGCATGATGGCATTGACTTGCGGGAAGCACGTTTGGATTGTACTTGAGGATATTAGCCAACAGCTCCGGCCCAGGGTCGCCTCCCCGGACATCAAGGCAATAGCGCCCTACCCGAAAATCGCGATGCTCAAAGAGGACGGCAACTGCTCCGTCAGGAGCGGCGCTACACCCAGCAAGAAGGAGGGCTAGAAGAAGTGCCGCGATGCTTTTCATGAGGCCTAACACCAGAATTAAGCCGCGCCGCGAAGCGGCGTCGGCTTGAATGACTTGTTAGGCACCTGAGCGCCTCGCCTGTACGACACGGATGACGCGCCAGGAGGCAATTACCAAGATTACTATATGCACCCCAAGA
>NZ_JBSVRI010000029.1:0-1738 GCF_054052085.1 Luteimonas sp. A501 | reverse complement strand
CCAGAGTTAAGCCGTGCCGCGAAGCGGCATCGGCTTGAACGACTCGTTAGGCCGCCGTTCCCTGGCACCTGCGCCCGACGTGCGGCAGCCCAACCCCTGAGGCGAACAGTACAACAAGCGCCGTGTCTGATGCTGCCGAAACGCACCATGCGCGCGGCCAAGAACTCTCACCGCGCACTGCCCGAAGCCGACCCGGCAAGTCGAATCTTGCGAAGAGTCGCGCCTGTCCGAAGCCGAGGTGTTGCAGGGCTGACTGCCGATGCCTGCGCCGCGCGTGCGAGGTGCAAACGCTGCGGATAAGCGAGGCGCTACAGATTGCCTGGAACCCGGCAACAACAGTGCGGGAACCAAGGCCTAACACCCAAGTTAAGCCGCGCCGTAGCGGGGCGTGAAGCACATGGCACGCTTTACCTGCCATGTGGTTTGCGCCCCGATGCGGTGTCGGCTTGAACGCATTGTTAGGCGCCGCCCCCGACGGCCGGCACCATAAAGTCCGCAGCGGTTCTCAAGACAATCTCCGGGAATCGCTCGGCCGTTGCCCGCTCCATCTGCATCCCAGCCTCAGGATCAATCGCCCCTAGCGCGAACGCATCATCACGTGCCTTGGCAGTAGGCCACATGGCATAGCTGTACCAAAGCCCGTCCGATCCTTGATGCAACCGCGAGCCCAGAGAGCCCCGCTCTAAGCGCAGCAGGTCCGACACGCGCGACCATGCCTCGACGAACGAATCCTCCGAACCCGGATGAAGCCGCCAGCGATAGAGAACGACGAACCCGGGAGTCATAGATGCTTCCGTCGCGACCATGGTGATGAGGCGCCTAACACCAGAGTTAAGCCGTGCCGCGAAGCGGCATCGGCTTGAACGACTCGTTAGGCCGCCGTTCCCTGGCACCTGCGCCCGACGTGCGGCAGCCCAACCCCTGAGGCGAACAGTACAACAAGCACCGTGTCTGGTGCTGCCGAAACGCACCATGCGCGCGGCCAAGAACTCTCACCGCACACTGCGTGAAGCCGACCCGGCAGGTCGAATCTTGCGAAGAGTCGCGCCTGTCCGAAGCCGAGGTGTTGCAGGGCTGACTGCCGATGCCTGCACCGCGCGTGCGAGGTGCAAACGCTGCGGATGAGAGAAGCGCTACAGATTGCCTGGAATCCGGCAACAACAGTGCGGGAAACAAGGCCTAACGCCTGAGTTAAGCCGCGCCGCAGCGGGGCGTGAAGCACATGGCAAGCTATACCTGACATGTGATTTGCGCCCCGATGTGGCGTCGGCTTGAACGACTTGTTAGGCCGCCGCACTCCGAGCTTGCGCCGACCTTGCGACAGCCCAACCCCTGAGCCGAACACTACAACAAGTCTGGCCGAACGGCCTGAGGCTGGCACTTGCAGGGCCCGAAGCCACAGCCAGCGACTCGCGCGGCCAAGAACTCTCACAGCGCCCTGTCCAAAGCCGACTCGGCCGGTCGAATCTTGCGGAGAGTCGCGCCTGTCCGAAGCCGAGCTGCTGCAGGGCTGACTGCCGATGCCTGCACCGCGCGTGCGAGGTGCAAACGCTGCGGATGAGCGAGGCGCTACAGATTGCCTGGAACCCGGCAACAACAGTGCGGGAAACAAGGCCTAACACCAGAGTTAAGCCGCGCCGCAGCGGGGCGTGAAGCACATGGCAAGCTGTACCTGCCATGTGGTTTGCGCCCCGATGTGGCGTCGGCTTGAACGACTTGTTAGGCCGCCGCTGCCCGG
>NZ_JBSVRI010000028.1:0-1800 GCF_054052085.1 Luteimonas sp. A501 | reverse complement strand
TGCTGCAGTTCTAATCTACCGGCATCACAACGCGGTTCGCACTTTCGCTGACAGCGCCGGTGGTGCCTAACGATTCATTCAAGCCGATGCCGCTTCGCGGCACGGCTTAATTCTGGTGTTAGGCCACGGAGAGTTCACATGTCACCTCTGAAAAAGCTTGCCTTCATTACTTTCGTTCTCCTGTCAGCAAGCCTGCAACCCGCAATAGCTGTCCATAACGAACCCCGAGACGTGGCAGCGATTCGTGAGATTGTGGAAGCGTTCCGTACATCAATCATCAATAAGGACAAGGCAACGTTCGTTGAACTCTTCTTTTCTGACAAGCCCGAGCATGTGACTTGGCAGATGGTAGACGACGATACAAGGGTAGCCAGATTCAAAGAATTCGCACCCGAAGCGAGCCGGGTCGTTAGGTGGCCACAGAACACCTACCTGGCCATGATCGATGCGACAACCGCAGCTGATTCAGGATCGCTCGAGGAAGTATTCCGGGACGTAACCATAGATACGGATGGATTGGTCGCTTCCGTGAACTTTGACTATTCCGTTCTGCACAATGGGGAAGAATCCCATTGGGGCCGTGAGATGTGGCATCTGGTGCACACTGAGGACGGCTGGAAGATCATCTCAGTAATATGGTCGCAACGGGATCCTGTATCCAGCGAATGAACAGCGCGTGGCCTAACAATGCGTTCAAGCCGAAATTGCATCGCTACGCCGTCAACATGGCAGAAAGAGCTTGCCATGTTGCCAGCTACGCGCTGCAATTCGGCTTAACTTGAGTGTTAGGCCTTATGAAAGCACTCGCCCTCCTGCTCGTCTTGGTTGTCGCCCAGTCGGCACTCGCGCACGACGTCGACTTTCGCGTGGTGAGGGGCGACTGTGCCGGCGGCCCCGAAGATCTGAACGCCTTGAGCGAGATTCAGTCAGCCTGGCTCGCGGACGGGACTCTCGAGATCACCGCTTGGGGTACTGAAACACAAGAACGCTCAGTGGTAGACGGCTCTGCGATTTTGGATGCATCACGACCGGGCGTCATTCGCCTAATCTACCAGTCCAAGTTCACGCGTCTCCCGCCAGACGCACCTGTCCTAATGTGTGAGGACTTCGCAAAGCTCATCTTCCTGATTCACGGATTGGAGCGGGCAGACTACGAGATCACCATTGAGGAGAGCCAAATCGTGTTGCGTTCGGTGGTGAAGGGATGAATTAACTCGGGGGCCTAACATTGCGTTCAAGCCGAAATTGCATCGCTACGCCAACAACATGGCAGAAAAAGCTTGCCATGTTGCCGGCTACGCGCTGCAATTCGGCTTAACTTGAGCGTTAGGCGTGGAGTTATCCTTGAAATTCCCTCTCATGAGTGCCGTGCTATCTGCAACATGCATCTTGCTGGCACTGGGCGTCTGGCACGTTAACGGCAGATATTGTGCCTTCGGCTTCGGCGGATTTCAGTGCAATGGACCGTTTGTCGGGATCGGAGACTTTCTTTTCCTACTCACGCTCATCTTGGCACTGGTCCTGCCCCTATCATTGGCTATCTGGGTCTGGCGCCTTGCAAAATGGTGGCGTCGCGCCTAACAATTCATTCAAGCCGAACCCGCTTCGCGGGTCGGCTTAATTCAGGCGTTAGCGCCCATGAGATACATCAATGCAGTTTGACCGCCCGAACGATCTGGACCGACCAGAGTTTCATAGACACTCACTGGCCGCTCTGCGCGTAGCGCCGTTCAAACTCTACCGGTGAGACGTCGCCAGCGGAACCATGCCGTCGAACCGCGTTGTAGAACATCTCGATGT
>NZ_JBSVRI010000027.1:0-1811 GCF_054052085.1 Luteimonas sp. A501 | reverse complement strand
ATTGCATTTCCTGCGGCATGTCACGGCAAGCGAGTGCGCTGGCAGGCCAGACTGCAGCAAGTAGCAGGAGTAGAAAGAGTCTCATGTGGGCCCTAACGCCTGAATTAAGCCGCGCCGCGAAGCGGTGTCGGCTTGAATGAATTGTTAGGCCCCAGAAATTGCCAGACTAAGTGCGACAAATCCAGCGCCCCGAAAAGGAGAGGTGAGCTGGCAGACTGGAAGGGACTCTTATCCGGCAAGAAAGGAGCCCCGACCATGAAGTACTGCCAGCTCACCAGAGACGAACGATACCTGATCTCCAAGCTCCGCAAGCAAGACCAGGCACAGCGTGGCCGAGATCGCCCAGATCCTGGGCCGCCACAGGAGCACGATCTACCGCGAGATCAAGCGCAACCTGACGCCCTGCCCCAAGGGCGGACACTACTGCTACAGCAAGGCCCAGGAGCGTCGGAACGGACGGCTCCGACGAAGCCGCCGCGGCCCGCACCATGCGCCGTTGCAGTACGCCCGTGTCGAGGCGCTGCTGATGCAGCAATGGAGTCCCGAGCAGATCGCTGGCGTACTTCGGCAGGACGAGTTTGCGATCAGCTTCCAGTCCATCTACCGACACGTACGGCGCGACTGGCGTGCGGGCGGCACGCTGTATCTGGAGCTGCGTCGCCGCTACAAGCGCCGTAAGCGGCACTACGGGCTGGAGCGTCGCGGAAGGCTGCAGGGCAAGCGCATGATCGAGGAGCGGCCTGTCGAGATCGAAGCGCGGCTCGAGGTTGGCCACTGGGAAATCGATACGGTCATGGGGGCATCGTGGGAGAAACCCTGCATCGTGACCCTGGTCGAGCGCGCCACCGGCTACCTGATGATCGGCAAGCTACCAAACCGCACGACCAAGGCGTTGAACCGCCGTGTCATCGAGATGATCAAGGCTGCGCCGCTGCCCTGCCTAACGATCACCTCGGACAACGGTACCGAGTTCCATGGCTATGCCGAAATCGAGATCGCTACGGGTGCGACGGTTTACTTCGCGCGTCCCCATCACCCCTGGCAGCGTGGCACCAACGAGAACACCAACGGACTCATTCGCCAGTACCTGCCAAAGGGAAAGAGCATGGCGAAGCTGACCCAGAAGCAGTGCGATGCGATCGCACACAAACTCAATACCAGACCGAGGAAGCGCTACGACTATGAAACGCCCGAACAGCGAATCCGCGCCTGATCAGGACTGTCGCACTTGGTGGTTGAATTCACCCCTCACTCTCTGGGTCTCCCCGGTGGGTGTAGATCTCCTCACGGATCTCTGCCACTACTGAATCCTCCCTGAGATCAAACTCCAAGTACCCGCAATGCTCCGAGAACACGGCCGCAATGTTCTGCTCTGGGCGAATCAAGGCGAATGCGAGCTCGATGCGAGTAGTCATGCCGCCAGGGTCCCTAATCTCGACGGATGAGCTTGCGCCAAAGTCCAAGGCTCCAAGGCCCTTGCCTAAGATCACGTCTACGGGTCGGCCAAGCTTGGTCGAAAGCTCTGGCGCCCAGTCCGCAATCATTTCTCGCCAAGGCCGGATAGGTCTCATGAGGTCTAACGCCTGAATTAAGCCGCGCCGCGAAGCGGTGTCGGCTTGAATGAATTGTTAGGCGCCACCCGACGCCCGCTCCCATGATGCCACGGGCCCAGGTTGCGGATGAAACTGGACCGGCCAACCTTTTGTAGACACCCACAGGCCATAATTCAGGGCAACAGCAGGGGTGTTTATGAGCAGCAAGCAGTACACGGATGAGTTCCGGGCAGAGGCGGTGAAGCAGGTTTTGGAGCG
>NZ_JBSVRI010000026.1:0-2249 GCF_054052085.1 Luteimonas sp. A501 | reverse complement strand
CTTGTTCAGTAGCGGCAAAGAGCTGACGCTAAGATACGACACCGGCGCTGACTTCACTCAGATTGGCGCCTAACAATTCATTCAAGCCGATGCCGCTTCGCGGCACGGCTTAATTCTGGCGTTAGGCGCTTATGGACACTTCGTCGCTCGTCAACACGGTAGTACGGCAAGTACTGACTCCCATGTGCGAGCCGGTGCATTCCGCCTGGATTGACAGAAATACGACGCCACTCGCCACGAGCGCGGCCGTACTCGAGCTTTCCGACGGAAGCTTGGTCATGCTGGCTCCGTGTGAGGTGCACCTTGACCCGGACAAGTATCCTTCGCTTGGCCTCTCTTTGGAGAAGTGCGCTCCGGGAGCACTGCAATGGGTCAGAGACGGCAAGACTTATTCTATGAGTCCCCTAGCCGACGCGGCTGGACTGCTGCCGTTTCCCGTGGTTCAAGTTGTGGAGTCGGATCCGCTCGGGGAAGGAGCGCTCAGCGAAGTACTGCTGATCGGGCCGCTGGGCCAACTGCTGTTTCGCCATATCATGCCGCCAATGTCGCTCGGCATTGAGGTGACACAGTCGGGCCAAGCGCCTAACAATTCATTCAAGCCGATGCCGCTTCGCGGCACGGCTTAATTCTGGCGTTAGGCACCATATGTCAGCATTAGGCGCAACGGATGCTTTTATTCTCGCTCCAGTAGCTGCTTTAGCAATTGCAGCAATCGCGCGGCCGGCGAGTCGCCGCCTACGCATCGCGTCCGTGATATCTCTCGCGTTAGTAGCATTTGTCTACACCGCACTTCGACCTTCTGCTCGCGCAGCGAGGACGTACTACGAGAGCATTGGCGGAGTATGGTCTGAGGATTGGCTCGCTGGCGTCGAGTCTTTGCTGGCAGTCACGCGGCACCTGCCCACTGTTGTCCTGCTTGCCGCCTTGCTGTTGGCCATAATTGCGTTACGCTCCAGGTAATACGGGCATCGCGGCTTGGTGGGTGAATTCAACCACCAAGTGCGACAGTTCTGATCAAGCGCGGATTCGCTGTTCGGGCGTCTCATAGTCGTAGCGCTTCCTCGGTCTGGTATTGAGTTTGTGTGCGATCGCATCGCACTGCTTCTGGGTCAGCTTCGCCATGCTCTTTCCCTTTGGCAGGTACTGGCGAATGAGTCCGTTGGTGTTCTCATTGGTGCCACGCTGCCAGGGGTGATGGGGGCGCGCGAAGTAAACCGTCGCACCCGTAGCGATCTCGATCTCGGCATAGCCATGGAACTCGGTACCGTTGTCCGAGGTGATCGTGAGGCAGGGCAGCGGCGCAGCCTTGATCATCTCGATGACACGGCGGTTCAACGCCTTGGTCGTGCGGTTTGGTAGCTTGCCGATCATCAGGTAGCCGGTGGCGCGCTCGACCAGGGTCACGATGCAGGGCTTCTCCCAGGATGCCCCCATGACCGTGTCGATTTCCCAGTGGCCAACCTCAAGCCGCGCTTCGATCTCGACAGGCCGCTCCTCGATCATGCGCTTGCCCTGCAGCCTTCCGCGACGCTCCAGTCCGTAGTGCCGCTTGCGGCGCTTGTAGCGGCGACGCAGCTCCAGATACAGCGTGCCGCCCGCACGCCAGTCGCGCCGCACGTGTCGGTAGATGGACTGGAAGCTGATCGCAAACTCGTCCTGCCGAAGTACGCCAGCGATCTGCTCGGGACTCCATTGCTGCATCAGCAGCGCCTCGACACGGGCGTACTGCAACGGCGCATGGTGCGGGCCGCGGCGGCTTCGTCGGAGCCGCCCGTTCCGACGCTCCTGGGCCTTGCTGTAGCAGTAGTGTCCGCCCTTGGGACAGGGCGTCAGGTTGCGCTTGATCTCGCGGTAGATCGTGCTCCTGTGCCGGCCCAGGATCTGGGCGATCTCGGCCACGCTGTGCCTGGTCTTGCGGAGCTTGGAGATCAGGTATCGTTCGTCTCTGGTGAGCTGGCAGTACTTCACGGTCGGGGCTCCTTTCTTGCCGGATAAGAGTCCCTTCCAGTCTGCCAGCTCACCTCTCCTTTTCGGGGCGCTGGATTTGTCGCACTTAGTCTGGCAATTTCTGGTGCCTAACAATTCATTCAAGCCGATGCCGCTTCGCGGCACGGCTTAATTCCGGTGTTAGGCGGCACACGACCAATGCAGCAACTTAATGTCTTCTCTCACACCGCTACCGCGTTCTGCCAATGGGCGGAAGGCAGTCCGGCGCTGCCGGACGACGAAGCCGATACCGCGCTTAGGCT
>NZ_JBSVRI010000025.1:0-2253 GCF_054052085.1 Luteimonas sp. A501 | reverse complement strand
AGGAAAGCCTCCTCTAGATTTGCTCCCCGAAGTTCATCCATGCGAGCTAGATCATGAATCTCGCAGATCCGATTCCAATCATATTTCTGATAGCGACGAATCTTCATGCAATGCCTAACACCAGAATTAAGCCGTGCCGCGAAGCGGCATCGGCTTGAATGAATTGTTAGGCGCCGCCCGCAGCACCCTGTTCTTGGCCAACCCAAAGACGATTCCCATCCGGGTCTTCCAAGCGAAACTCCATCATGCCGTAGAACGTGGCGTCTAGGTCGGGGACGCTCAACCCGTTCTCGCGCGTTTGTCGGTGGAACTCCGCGACGTCCTCTGGGTAGAGATAAAGGACGGAGATCCTTGGGATGCCGGCGTGCAGGTTGATCGATTGGTCGAGCATGAGTTCGCAGCTGCCGCAGCGCAGCTTGGCCCAGCCCCAATCGTCGTTCCTGGATTCAACGACAAACCCAAGCTTTTCGTAGAAGACGACACTCTCCGGCATGCTCTTGACCGGTTGCATTGGAATCAGACGGGAAAGGCTCATGTGACCTCCACGTGGCGCCTAACGCCTGAATTAAGCCGCGCCGCGAAGCGGTGTCGGCTTGAATGAATTGTTAGGCCTCACCGCCAAGAAATGGCTGCGAAGCCTTCTTTAGTTCAGTGTCCCATAGCTCACAATCCTCCGTCTCCTTGGACTTGAGTGGCAGCAGCGCGTCAATCTCGATGCACCAACGACGGAAGATGATTAGCAATTGTTCCACTGTGCTCGGATCAACGGGATTACTCAGGCTCAGATGCAGGGTAGATCCTTGACCCACTACATTCTCGTAGGCGGGGAGTGAGTAGAGCCATTTGAAGAATCTATCCTCATCTTCAATGGCGAAGAACATTGGGCATTCGAAGGCTATTTCCATGAGGCCTAACACCAGAATTAAGCCGCGCCGCGAAGCGGTGTCGGCTTGAATGAATTGTTAGGCTGCGGCCCCGCAAGAAGTTGGTCCGCTGCCAGTAGACGAAATTGGGCTTGCTGTTCGGGCGAGAGTACGCGGAAAGGTATGGGCATGGCGCCACTCTCAAGCTCAATAAGAAAGCCACGGCTGTAAGTGTGGACTGCCTTCACCCTGGACCAAACAACAGAACCTGGACCGACCTTGGTGCGTCTGCTCACACCCGTAGCGTCGATAGTGAAGTCGCACCGGCCGACACGAGACGATTTGTACACGAACCCGATTGTTGCAACACACTGGAGCGTGATGCGCGCCAAATGCCGTCTTACTCCGCTTAGCGTGCGCAAGGCATCATCTGTATCGAAGGCGTGCTCCGTTACGAAGTGCAGATACTCTCCAAGCCGATAGCGAACTGAGAACTCGATGCGCGACAAGGGATCCATAGCAGCCTAACACCAGAGTTAAGCCGTGCCGCGAAGCGGCATCGGCTTGAACGACACGTTAGGCCGCCGATGCCTGGCACCTGGCCCAACCCTTGAACCGAACACTACAACAACTTGCCGAGCCTTGGCCGTGCCTGTGAGAGCGGAGGCGAGGATTCACAACTCGCGCGGCCGAAGACCCCACCGTGAGCCAGCACGAGGCCGACTCTAGATGATCGTACTTGCGCCGAAGATGCGCCTGTCCGGAGCCGAGATGCATCACGAATGTCTGCCGTGGCCTTCACCGCGTGTGCGAGGTGCCAACTGCGCTGGATGAGCGGAGTGCATCAAGCGACCGGATGCCCTGCTCCAACCGTGCGGGAAACAAGGCCTAACGCCTGAATTAAGCCGCGTTGCGAAGCAACGTCGGCTTGAATGAATTGTTAGGCCGCGCGCCTGCGACCAAGAACCGACGATAGCACCCGCGCCGGCAGCCAGAGAATGGCTCCGATCACCGCGTAGAGCAGAGAGTTGAGAAGGCTTGCCAGCAGCATGTACTGAGCAGAGCACCAAGTAAGCCAGCCTTGGCAGGCCTCCGCAGCCATAAGAATGATTGAGGCAGGGAACAGGACCACGAGCCACGCCTCAAGGTGCTGATGCCACGACCCAGGTGAGACGGAAAAGATTGCTAGAAGAACCGCAGCCGCGGCGAGGCCAGCAACAGCCCAGAAAACCATCCATTTCAGTAGCGACACTGTTGCCATAGCGGCCTAACACTTGAATTAAGCCGCGCCGCGAAGCGGCGTCGGCTTGAATGAACTGTTAGGCGGCATCTGCGTGGTACTACGACCGCCAACATTGAAGAGCATAAAGCGCACCCGCCGCATGACGAC
>NZ_JBSVRI010000024.1:0-2421 GCF_054052085.1 Luteimonas sp. A501 | reverse complement strand
ACACCCGACATCGTGAGCTATCGTTGATCGGCACCGATTTGATCTCTGCTGATGTAACTCACGGCGGTGAAACCTCCCATATTGAATACCACTCTGTGGAGAGCCGTTACCCGGGCTACAACGCACAGGTCACTTGGCAGCAGGCACATGACTACTGCGCATGGCTGGCGGATATCTCCGGCCAGCCGTTTGCCCTGCCCACCGAGGCGCAATGGGAGTACACCGCCCGCTCCGGCGGCAAGCCCTACGCCTTCGGTATCGCCAACCCGCGCGCGGACAAGGTGGACCCGGCAGCTCTTGAACATGACATGGCGAGAATTGCCGCCGAGCGCGCCGGCGCCAACGAAACATCGAACCGTCCGAGTGGTGTTTACGGCCCCAATCCAGCGGGACTGTACGACTTCATCGCCTTCGGCAAGGAATGGGTCAACGACTGGTATGCACGCTATCCCAACCCGACGCCCAAGCACCCGGTGCACAATCCCACTGGCCCTGCGAGCGGTACCGAGAAGGTCGTACGAGCCAGTGCCACCGGCAGCTGGACCGTCCTGGACCGCTTTGGGTGGGGGAAGGACTATGAACTCTACGATGACGATGACGACAACATCAACGACAAGCGCCAGTCGGACGGCGTCGTAAGGACCGTCGCTTTCCGCTGCGTGGTCAACGCACCCCGCTGGAAATAACCACTATCCCGTTTAACGGGAATGATCCCTCGGCTTACGCCATGCGCGTGTCGCCCTGTTGCCACCAGGGGTTTTCCATCCACGCCACATGCGTTCCATTTTGCATCCGGTACGCGAACGCCCGGTTGGGGACGGTATAGAACCCCGGGGTCGGTGCGGTCTTGAGTTGGTGCAATTCCGCCAAGCGTCCCTGTCCCAGCAGCTCACCCACGAACGTATCCCATCCAGCGGCGAGACCTGCCCGTGCGGCTCGCCGTCCACCGACGAAGGCCGCAGGCCAAGACTGCGATAGTCCCAACTGACACAAGAGCATGCGTTGTCTGAAAGCGCTCGCCGAATATGCGCGTGGATCGCGTGCCAAGGATCCGTCCTGCTCAGCCTTCCTTCAACGCAATGTCCTGCAGCTGCGCATCGGTTAGCGGTGGGCCGCCCAGGCTGGCCTGCACCTCCGGCGACCATGCCGGCTCGCGCTTCATCCGGAAGCTCAGGTAGCGCACCAGCCCCATGTAGGCCGTCAGCGGCAGGAACGGCAGTGCGGCGATCCCGAGCAGCCACATCCCTGGGCCGTGGCGCCGGTTCTCCTCGCTGCCTGGACCGAACAGCGGCTGGAACAGCCAGAACGATTCCCAAAAACCCACGCCGAAGTCCTCGTACAGGCGGTCGTACACCGTCCATGCCGGACCTTCGCCCTGCATGAAGCGGCGGATGTGTTCCCAACGCTCCACCGGCGATTCCAGATCGCCGTAGCCGATGCTCGGCCCCACCCCGAACCGCTGCAACACCGTCGCACTGCCCGGCGCGTCCGTCACCGCGAACACCAGTCCCGATTCACGCCGCGGCACCTGCCCGGTGAAAATCGTGTACTGCACCACCTCCCCCCGCACGCACGACCAGTCGTAGCTCCGCACCTCGAACCGCGTGCGACCCCACAGCTTCCACCCCCATTGCCACCACGGCAGGCCCTTGTCCACGAAGACGCAGACCTTGCCCAGGGCACGATTGACCAACACGGGGGCGTAGCGGAAGCCGACCCAGTCGACCTGAATAAAAACCAAACAAACAAAGAAAACAAAAAGATTAATCACCCCTAAGAACCAGTACCCAACGGAGAAAGCAGAAATGAAAACCCAGGGCAACAACAACGCACCTAGAATTCCGAAGGAACTAAGGTGGCCACGCATCGCGCCCATTTGATCCACGAACGCCAGCGCATTCGGATACACCCGCATCACACCATCCCAGGTGCGGGCCACCTTCCCGGCTGGCTCGCTTGGCAGCGGCAGCAGCAGCACCGCCTGCGAGTTGGGCGGCGACAGACCAACCTCGGCCTGCACTCCGGTCTGAACGTTTCGGGTCTCGGTATTCAACCTGCTTTCCACACTTCGGCCTGGGCGATGGGGTCGTTCTCGCCTTTGTTGTGCAACGCGAACACCAGCCGAACGGCCTGGTACTTGCGGTCGTTGATCTCGCGCTCAATGGCCAGCACGCCCGTCGCCAGCAGTTCATCGTCCAGGCCGTGCGCGCCCCATGCGTCCGGATTGTCCATCTGGGTGCCTCAGAAACGGCCTTCGGTGTTCTTGTGCCTGCCGAAGAAGCTGCGGTCGAGAAATTTCTCATTCTCGTCGTGCTCCAGGCTGGCCGCATAGAGGGCCCAGGCTACACCGACGATGAACAATACGATGCCCACGCCTGTGGCGGAGGCACCGATCAAGGCTGCTGCCGAGGTGCGCAAAAG
>NZ_JBSVRI010000023.1:0-2477 GCF_054052085.1 Luteimonas sp. A501 | reverse complement strand
GACAGGACGCTGTGAGAGTTCTTGGCTGCGCGAGTCGATGGTTCTGGCTTCGGTCCCGGCAAGCGCCAGCCTCAGGCCGCTCGGCCAGACTTGTTGTACTGTTCGGCTCAGGGGTTGGGCTGTCGTGGGGGCGGGCGCAAGTTCGGCGTGCGGCGGCCTAACAAGTCGTTCAAGCCGAAGCCGCTTCGTTACGCAAAACACATGGCAGATAAAGCTTGCCATGTGTTTCGCTCCACTACGCGTCTCGGCTTAACTCTAGCGTTAGGGGGCTCGGAAATAGTCATGCAACTCCAAGTCGCCACTTGGCAGATCGAGTGCGACCCAGAGGCTACTCGTGCGGTCTACGAATCGCTGCCTCTTGGCACTGATTGCTCATGCGACCAATGCCGCAACTTCAATGCGGCAGCTGGCTCAACCTTTCCTTCGGAGTTCATTACCCTTGCCAAGCGTCTAGGCGTGGACCCAACCAAGCCGGCTGAGCTTATGCATTGGTGCCGTGAGCCTTCCGGTCTGTATCTAACAGGCGGGTGGTTCCACTTTGTCGGGAGCATCATTTCGGGCCCCGATTCCCACCAGCATCCCGACGGGACAGGCACTGTTAGCTACGAGGTGCTTGTTCCTGGTGTCGAGGTTGGGCTGACTCGTCACAATGCTCTCGTACCGGCCCTTTTTTCCGGGCTTGCCGTTTGTCAACTTGAGTTCCAAACTCGTGTGCCATGGGTGCTGGCTGGCATTGAGCCCGCCCCCTAACAATTCATTCAAGCCGACGCCGCTTCGCGGCGCGGCTTAATTCAGGTGTTAGGCCCCGCATCATGCATCCAGGCGAACCGCTTCAGTACCCGCCACACTTCCCGCCTACTGGCAGATGGAAGCGCTTCTTCATCGGTGTTCGCTGGCTCGGCCCAGATACGTCATTCTTCAGGGACCTGCGGGCGGCGCAAAACGCTCGGTCACATGAGTCAATGAGTGCTTGGGGCGGCGGAGATCGCCAAGTTCTCGCCAGTTCGTTGGGTGCGGTCTTTGCTAAATACTGCAACTGGCCAAGCCCTTACTTCCTGCCGGAGGACAATGTTTCAGTCATAGCCGGCGGCTCCACTTTTGGCTGGCTGGATGGCACCGATACTTGCGAGGCGATCGGTGCCATCGAAGAGATCGTTGGGACAAAGATGGCACCTGCATTCTGGGAGGCAGCCGGGGCCGGAACCATGGGGCAGCTTGTAGATCGTTTGCGCGTGGCAAGCGGGCCCTAACAGTGCGTTCAAGCCGAAATTGCATCGCTACGCCGTCAACATGGCAGAAAAAGCTTGCCATGTTGCCAGATACGCCCTGCAATTCGGCTTAACTTGAGTGTTAGGCCGCTATGAAGTATGTCGCACGACCTAGAGAGTTCAAACGCCCAGGCATGCGCACCATCGGGCACATTTCTGGTGGCGAGTTGATCAAAAGCGGCGCAATGCTATTGCCAGACCGCGTCGAGATCGAGCCAGAGCCTGGAGGCGATCACTACTTCCTCTACCGGTACACCAAAGGTGGGGAGGTTTGCGGTGACACTTGGCACGAGGACCTGGAGGCAGCGTTTGCGCAAGCGGAGTATGAATATGGCCTCACCGCCTCAGACTTCCTTACAGTCCATGACAGCAGTGCAGGTAGCGCCCGTGGTGGCGCGGCCTAACAATTCATTCAAGCCGACGCCGCTTCGCGGCGCGGCTTAATTCAGGCGTTAGGCCTTCTTCGACCTTAGTCTCGCCCGCTGAGACAAGTACATGTTCCCGTACTTCCTCGAACAACATGGAGTAGTTGAAATGACAGAGACCGAAGCCTTGTCGCACGAAGACATCAAGCTGATGCTAGACGGAAATAGCGTGGATTGGTTTCTCCAGCATCTCGTCTCGATAGCCAACGAGAGTTCGCTAGAGTTCGGCCTGACTCTATTTACTGAGGGCCTGATTATTTCGGGGCAGCTTGTTAGTGGAAAGAAGTACTTCTCCACCTTTGCCGCGGAATTCTCTAATGCCTACCCAGGCGATGAGGAATCAAAAGCCACCATCAAATCAGCGTTCGAGTCTAACGGTAAGATTTACGACCAGGGCGCGGATGAGGAAGTGCCGCCGCCGCCTCAGTTCATACACCTAATCAATGCTCGCTGCTTCTCTCACAATGGTCAGCCTCTCCCAAACAACAGGGGCGTTGCATGGCGCGGCAGAATCAATGCAGTCTCCGGCTTTAATCTCGGACAGTTGGGCGCGGGGCAGGCCTAACAAGTCATTCAAGCCGACGCCGCTTCGCGGCGCGGCTTAATTCTGGTGTTAGGCCTTGTTTCCCGCACTGTTGTTGCCGGGTTCCAGGCAATCTGTAGCGCCTCGCTCATCCGCAGCGTTTGCACCTCGCACGCGCGGTGCAGGCATCGGCAGTCAGCCCTGCAACACCTCGGCTTCGGACAGGCGCGACTCTTCGCAAGATTCGACCTGCCGGGTCGG
>NZ_JBSVRI010000022.1:0-2500 GCF_054052085.1 Luteimonas sp. A501 | reverse complement strand
TCGCGTCATTGAAGTGGTCTCACTAGTTCCAGGCATTCCATCTGGCAGTGTCTACGCTAGAGCGAAGGCCTAACAATTCATTCAAGCCGATGCCGCTTCGCGGCACGGCTTAATTCAGGCGTTAGGGCCCACACCCATGTCCATAGTGCACTCGAGGATCGGCTGGTCGCTTGCTCTGGCATCGCCGCTCCTCTTTGCGTTTGGCTACTACTTTGCCTGGCACACCGGATGTGTCTTTGATGCAAAACAGGGCATCGGAGATTTTGTTTCTTCCAACTCGTCCTCACTCGCTGCACTCGTTACCACCGGCGCAGCCTGTCTCGCGCTTGCATTGGCTGTTCCGCTTATCTGGCGGCCCACCGCTCCTGCATTTCTCGGCTCATTGCTATTCTTCGGCATCCTTGCCGTCCCACTAGGCATCCTTATGCTTATGGCCGCCGAGGCTTCCGGGGTTCGCACCTGTGGGCCCTAACAATTCATTCAAGCCGACACCGCTTCGCGGCGCGGCTTAATTCTGGCGTTAGGCACCATGTCGGACTCTTTCGATTTCTCATGGCTGGTTGGCCGCACCATTAGCAGTGTTGCGCTGAACGAACCAACCCAATGGTCATTCTTTTTCGGCAGTGGTGTCGGCATTGGCGCCGAGTGTCCTTGGCGCCTGCTCAAGGATGGGCGCGTGGCGATAAGCAGCGAGGATCATATGCAGCAGTACGGCCTCCCGGCCCCGCTTGATGCCGCCGCGGTCGCTACTGAGACGCTCGGCTCGCATCCTGTCGTTCGCGTCGAGGTCAAAGAGGGCACTTCAGACCTGTTTTTGGAGTTCGCGGGTAGCCTAAGACTTGAGTTCCTTCCCATCTCTAGCGGCTACGAGAGTTGGGGTGTTACAACGCCATCTGGGTTTCAGGTTATTGCACAGGGTGCTGGGCAACTTGCCGGTTGGCAGGCTGGTGCCTAACAATTCATTCAAGCCGAAACCGCTTCGCGGTTCGGCTTAATTCAGGCGTTAGGCCCCGAGGAGCAGCATGTCGCAAGATTCGACACAGCCATACTGGAGACGTTTCGCGACCGCACTATGTGCTGCGGCTGTTCTCGTCTTTGCTTGCTCGTTGTCCATGCAACTTCATGCGCTCAAAGATCCAAAATGGGTGCTTGCTGTGGCAGCGGGGGTGCTCGCCGCCTCCATTCCGGGATCAGCGCTATCTGCCTTGGCGTTCCGGCGCAACCGGCTTGCTCTCATCCTTGGCGCTCAGCTTCTGACCGTGGTGGCCCTGGCTGCTTGGTTCGGGCTCGGGGCCTAACAATTCATTCAAGCCGACGCCGCTTCGCGGCGCGGCTTAATTCAGGCGTTAGGCCGCTA
Source organism: Luteimonas sp. A501 (assembly GCF_054052085.1). The sequence goes on along the minus strand of NZ_JBSVRI010000022.1, from coordinate 1,143 downwards.
ATGAGAGTTCTCGTCTTCGGCAACTCAGGTTCCGGCAAGAGCACCTTGGCTAAGCAGCTTGCCGAGGAGCATGGGCTCGCGCACCTCGACCTGGACTCGATCGTCTGGGAGCCTGGCAAGGTTGCTGTCCAGCGCACAGATGACGCTGTCGCTGCATCTTTGGCCGCGTTCTTGTCCGGGCACACCCGCTGGGTCGTTGAGGGCTGCTATGGCGAGCTCGTACAAGCTGCGACTCGCCATTGCAGCGAGTTGGTGTTCTTAAACCCCGGGCTCGAGACGTGCCTAGCGCACAACCGCAGCCGTCCTTGGGAGCCTCACAAATACGCCTCAAAAGCAGTCCAAGACGAGATGCTGGATAACCTGCAAGCTTGGGTGGGGGGATACTATGATCGGCAAGATCAATGGTCGTACCATGCCCACCGTCAGATCTTTGATTCGTTCGCGGGTCGCAAAAGCGAGCGCCTGAGTGCGAACGCAGCCGCGGCCTAACAAGTCGTTCAAGCCGACGCCGCTTCGGGGCGTAAACCACATGGCAGGTAAAGCTTGCCATGTGTTTCACGCCCCTACGCAGCGCGGCTTAACTCTGGTGTTAGGCGCTATGGGACGTTTCCCGCTACTCGCAGGTGTGATCTTGCTGCTCTCTGGCCAGGTGCTGGCCACGAACACACTGTGCGATTTCAATGGAGCGGACGATTCGGACCGCTACTCGTTTGAGTTCATCGGCTCGGGTGAGATAGCGATGATCCAAGTCAATGAGCCTCGTTCCATGCGCGTTGCAAGCTACGTGGTCCGTGACTTCAGCTATCGCGAGCGACGCATTGATATAGTGCATGCGGGGTCTGACAGGAAGGGCTTCTTGCCCGCATTCACGCTCAGCGGTACCGGGAACAATGTGGTGCTTAGCCTAGGGGGCCGCAAGGTCGTGGGAGAGTTGACATGCCAGTGGCAGCACGGCGCGCATTAGCGCCTAACAATTCATTCAAGCCGACGCCGCTTCGCGGCGCGGCTTAATTCAGGCGTTAGGCGGCAGTGAGAGATCATTGGAGCCCCAAGTGATGGAAGCCTCTCCGTGCCATGTTCGTCACCGTAGACTCTGGCGTGGCGCCTACTGCATAGGCGCTGCCGTCTTGGTCTGTTGCTTGG
>NZ_JBSVRI010000021.1:0-2548 GCF_054052085.1 Luteimonas sp. A501 | reverse complement strand
GAATGGCGTGAAAGCTCAAGGCGTAGAACCTCGGCATCGTGAAAGGATGGCCATCCCCCAAAGACTGACGTAATTGCCGCTGCGTTTCGAATCCGGTCTACGGTTGTCGTCATAGAAGGCCTAACGCCTGAATTAAGCCGCGCCGCGAAGCGGCGTCGGCTTGAATGAATTGTTAGACGACAGACTAGGGGACAATGCCGAACCCGGTAGGTGCATTGCTAGGCCGAACAACTGAGCAGTGATACATGTCCATGTAGATGGTTGTGACCTGAGAACCACAACTCACTTCGTAAGTGTCGATCCAGTGATAGTCAGGCTCGCCCGCTGCCAATGGCTTCATCTCCCTATTGTCGCGGAGCAGCTTTTCTTGCGCCGCTTGACTCATGTTGGTAGGGATGGCTGTCCTAGGACCAACGTTACCGGTGCGGTCAAATTTCGGATGCTTGCCAGATGGACAGATAAGCCTAGACAAGTAGTGGCGCTCTCCATCGGGAAGACAAACCTCTACGGGCCGACCCCGAGTGAGGCCGTAGTCGTCCGATGTGGCCGAAGGTGTCCCCGCGGTAGGCACGCCTGAGGTGGCACAGCCTGCGAGAAGGGCGGAAGCGGCAAGCAGTTTCCATGAGTGGCGCATATGTGTCCCCTGTCGTCTAACACCAGAATTAAGCCGCGCCGCGAAGCGGTGTCGGCTTGAATGAATTGTTAGGCCGCACTCGCGCGTACCTGGAAGATATTGCCCTCGGGGTCACAGGCATTGCGAACCACGAACCCGGGGCCTTGCCATTGCTCAGGAAGGACGTGCCCGCCCAAAGCTTTCGCTGAGTCTTCAGCGCCAGAAAGACTACGGACCGTGCAGAAGAACTTGATAGCGGCATTGTCACGCAGCTGCGGCGGGCTGGTGATTGTGACCTGCGACGCGGCTTCCAGAGGCATGGCGTGAACGATAAGCTGAAATTCCGGCGAGCGAAGCACAATCATCTGTTCAGTACGATGAGCGGGCGCCATACCCAAGACCGACTGGTAAAAGCCAGAAAGGCGGTCAGGGTCTTTAGCGTAGATGAAGATACCGACACGAGCTGGTTCGGACACAACGACTCCTAGCTATGTGGAGAACTGCGACGAAGGCTGTTTGTGCGGCCTAACACCAGAATTAAGCCGTGCCGCGAAGCGGCATCGGCTTGAATGACTCGTTAGGCCTTGCGCTTCGCGTTGGCCCGATGATGCTCCGCGGCCTGTACTAGACGCGCCAAGATGCCGACGAAACAGCCGATGGCGATCATGCCTACGCCCATGGTCGCCTGGGTTAATGACATGAAGCCGAACCCGACTGTGAGCAGGGCAACAACTACCAAAACTCCGCTCATAACTTTCCCCTCCCCCAAAAATCACCCTATGGATGTGTAGTCTGCGCGGCGGTCGGTGTGCGAGGCCTAACGCCTGAATTAAGCCGCGCCGCGAAGCGGCGTCGGCTTGAATGAATTGTTAGCCTTCATCTTCATCATTGCATGGGTCGGCTGACAATCGCTTGTAGTAGGCGTTCTGGCGCGTGCGCGGAGAAGTAAAGCTCAAGCGCCCATCCACATTGCTATGGAAGATCATCGCGATCGGCCCCTTATCTGGAACATCAAGAGCTACGAATAGATTTCCACGATAGACGTGATATGGAAAGCTCTCCATGAGATCGCACTCAATGCCATGCATCACATACCGCCCTTCTGCGGTGAACTCCATGGTGTCCCTTGGAGTGCCGTCCTCGTCGTAATCGAGTTCCCAGAACCCCACGAACTGCGTATCCAAGCTTTCGTTAGCACGTGCGATGGAAGGAACAATTGCAAGGATGCAGAGGGCCGCGGCGGCTGCAACTTTGAGTGCGTGCATAAGTCCCCTTTGAAGGCTAACGCCTGAATTAAGCCGCGCCGCGAAGCGGTGTCGGCTTGAATGAATTGTTAGGTGCCACCCTAGCGGCGCTCGTTGAAGGTATCAATGAGCGAGATCGTCCGCTCAGCCTGCGCGGAAGATAGCTCTGGCCCAGAAACAATCCTCACCCTATAGCCCGGATCAGTAAGCTCCAACACCAAGGTAGGGCTATCCGAATCGTCGCTGTCCTTCTTGATGTAGAGCGGGACTCCAGTCCGGGCTACCCAGTCATCATTTGGGCCGATCTCAGCCAACGAACGCCAACAAACGACACCCTCAAGCGAGACACCGGCATCTAGCTCTACGTTTAGCTGCGCCTGGGAGGAGGAGGGGTGCAGAACCTTAAGCCCCGGCACATGCACAAAATCAGACTTGTCAGTTCCCGCGGACAGCATGAAGGAGCACGATGCTTCCATGAGTTCACCTTGCGCAGTCGTCGGCTCCGCCGCTAGAACGAGGTGGCTGATGAATCCCATCATTAGCACCGCGAGAATCTTCATGTGGCACCTAACGCCAGAATTAAGCCGTGCCGCGAAGCGGCATCGGCTTGAATGAATTGTTAGGCGGCTACCGTTTACTTGGCGAGCTCGCCCGACACGTATTCGGAGATCTCGCGCGTGTTCCGGACGAA
>NZ_JBSVRI010000020.1:0-2560 GCF_054052085.1 Luteimonas sp. A501 | reverse complement strand
TCTTGGGGTGCATATAGTAATCTTGGTAATTGCCTCCTGGCGCGTCATCCGTGTCGTACAGGCGAGGCGCTCAGGTGCCTAACAAGTCATTCAAGCCGACGCCGCTTCGCGGCGCGGCTTAATTCAAGTGTTAGGTGCCAAATGATCACCGCGGCAATCTCATCCAAAGACTACCTCACCGCATTGCGACTTCACAGGAAGCGGGCGGTAACTCGACAATTACTTGTGCTGGCTGTTCTAGCTGCAACTGGAGTGCTCGTCATCGCCGTTGGCTACATGCTGATCGGGCTCATCCTGATTGGTGCTGGTGTTGGCGGACTCATCGGTGAGCTAGTTCAATCCAAGCTCATCCTGCCCGGCAGGGCAGAGAAAATTTACAACCAGCAAGCCTCGCTTCGTGCCACTTACACCTACTCATGGGACAACGACGGCCTTAGTGTCTCATCAGAAACTGGACACGCTAGGCGCCCTTGGTCGGATTACATCAAGTTCCTAGAGAGCGACCAATTGTTCCTCCTGTACCACTCGGACATTATGTTTGAGATCTTTCCAAAATCATGGTTCTCCCGCCAGGAGCAAGCAGGTGAGTTTCGTGCATTGGCTTCTCGGGTTGGCACCTAACAATTTATTCAAGCCGACGCCGCTTCGCGGCGCGGCTTAACTCAGGCGTTAGGCCGCTGAGGAACTACATGGCCAGTCCAACCAACAAGCTTCTGGTAGTCGGCGCCGCCCTTAGCGGGATCGCGGCGCTGATGCATCTGGCGTGCCTTGCAGTAGGCGCTCCGCTGTTTCGGCTGTTGGGCGCTGGAGAGCAAATGGCACAGCTGCACTTGGCCGGCCACTGGTATCCCACCGTCGTTACCCTGGTCATTGCTGCCGTCCTTGCTGGGTGGAGTGCTTACGCTCTCTCCGGTGCCGGTGTAATTCGCCAGCTGCCGTTGCGGCGTGCCATTCTCTCCGCAATCACGACCATCTACATTGTTCGGGGCGTCGCATTCGTGCCGGTCATGGCGCACTTCCCCGGAAACAGCATGACGTTCTGGGTTGTGAGTTCTTACATCTGCCTACTGATCGGCCTCGTCCATCTTGTGGGCCTTCGGCAGTCTTGGGGCAGGCTTTCTGGCGGTGCGGCCTAACAATGCGTTCAAGCCGAAGCCGCTTCGTTCCGCAAAGCACATGGCAGATACAGCTTGCCATGTGCTTTGCTCCACTACGCGTCTCGGCTTAACTTAGGCGTTAGGCGGCAATGAGAGTACTCGCAGCCCTGCTTCTACTGCTCCTACCAGCCCTCCAGGCGTCGCGGGCAACGTCAGTTTTCCTCTGCCCGCCGGTGTCGACCGAGAGTGCGTTCAGGCAATCCTCCTCCGTCGTTGTAGCGACGGCTATTGCCGTTTCCGTCAAGTCCGTCCCTGAGAGTTCGCATCTGCAGCGGACTGTACGTTGGAGGACACGCCACAGCTGGTCTGGGCCGAACTACAAGGGCAAAACTTTCACCACGCGTGACTCGCTGAACTGCCAAGGTTGTGATTGGCAAATTCGTAACGGCACGTCGATGCTTTTGTACTTGTCAGGCAGGGAGCCTTACAAGGAGCCGGATGTTGCTTGCTCGCGCAGTGGCCTGTTGGAGGACTCGCTTCAAGAGGTGCACAACCTGTACAAGCTATTCGAGAGTTGGGCGGTGCCGCCTAACAATTCATTCAAGCCGACGCCGCTTCGCGGCGCGGCTTAATTCAGGCGTTAGGGCGCACCCGGATGATCACGCGATCCATGGATGAGATACGTGCCGAATACATCTCCTCAATGGGAGAGGAGCTAGGCGCCAGCTTCTACGAGCTCTATCGGAAGCTTGTGGAGCTCCACGTCCTTTGGCAGCAGTACCGTCAGCTGTTCGGAGATGACACGGAGACGGTTCACTTGCTTAATCGAACCGCTGGCCTGTTCTTCAAGATCGTGCAGGACGAGCTGTGGGACAGTGTCTTGCTTGGGGTTTCGCGGATGACAGATCCGCCGGCAACAGGCAAGAACAAGAACCTCACAATACAGTCGCTGCCTCCGTTGATAACGGATCTCGTGCTACGGGCCGAGGTTCAATCCCTTTGTGACAAGGCGTTGGACTCGGCGGAGTTTGCACGCGAACATCGCAACAAGCGCATTGCTCATCAGGATCACAACTACCTCAGCAATCGAGGCTCCGACCCCCTGAGCGGCATAAGCAGGGCTCTCGTGGAGCAGATGCTAGCGGCGTTGCGGGCTGTTCAAAACCGCCTCGAGCTGCACTTCAGAGACAGCACTGTCATGTACGAGGACTTCGTGGATGAGAGTGGGGCCAGGCTTCTGGTCCACAAGCTGAGAAAGCTAGAACGGCTACAGGCCGGGGCGGCTGGTGCGCCCTAACAATTCGTTCAAGCCGATGCCGCTTCGCGGCACGGCTTAACTCAGGCGTTAGACCACTATGAAACTTCGCACGCTCTTGACGGTAGCAATCGCCACAGTCCTTCTATCTGGCTGCATCAGTCCCCGGACGGAGCAACTGACCAGCCAGTGCGCCGATATCCGCACC
>NZ_JBSVRI010000019.1:0-2568 GCF_054052085.1 Luteimonas sp. A501 | reverse complement strand
ACCCAAATATGGCGCCAATCGTCTCGCAATCCATCGCTGACTACGTGGGGCGTCAGGCGTGTAAGCGCTAACAGTTCATTCAAGCCGACGCCGCTTCGCGGCGCGGCTTAATTCAGGCGTTAGGCATCATAGGAGAGATCAGTGGCGGACCTTGCAACAATCACAGCCGTTCTCGGCAACATCAAGACGGCCATGGATATCGCCAAGGCGCTAAAAGACGCCGACCTCTCGGTCGAGCGCGCCGAGATGAAGTTCAAGCTCGCCGAGATGATGGCCGCGCTCGCTGACGCAAAGATGGAAGTTGTGGAAATCCAGCAGCTTCTCGCGGAAAAGGATAAATCTCTCGCTGAGCTAGAAGACGCCTTCCAGTCTAAAGGCGCGCTTGTCAAACACCGAGACGTGTACTACGAAGCTGACGAGACCGGGAACGCTGTCGGCGAGCCGCTCTGCGCACATTGCTGGCAGGTCAAGCACAAGAAATACAACCTGCAATATGAAGCTAAGGACCGCTTTGTGAAGTGCTGCATCGCGTGTGGCAAGAAGTATGAGGCACGCATGGCACCAGTCGTGCAAGCTAACGACGCTGATGCCTAACAAATCGTTCAAGCCGAAACCGCTTCGTTACACCAAAGGCATGGCAGGAAAAGCTTGCCATGCCTTTTTCTCCACTACGCGGTTCGGCTTAACTCAGGCGTTAGGCCTATGCATGAGTTCTGGCTAGTACTTGGACTATGGGGGGCGAGCCACATACTGCAGTTCGTCTTAGTGTTTCGTTGCTCAGCAGAAAGTGGTAGGGCGACCAACAACTTGGCGTTCTCGTCTGCTGGTTCGCTGCCGTCGGCCGCGTGGCTCGTAATGTTGGTGTTCATGCAAGTTTCCGAACGTTCTCCCGCCCTATTTGCGGGGTTCGTGCTTCTCTGGTTGTTCGCGCTAGTTTTGGTGCCGATCGGAGGTCTTCTAGTGCTTGGCGCCGCATTGTTGCCACCCTACGCCCAAGCTGGTCGAGAGCAATTTATAGCCCGGCTGCTTGCGGTTCCTGGAGTAAGCATGTGTTTGTACGCGTTGACCGAGTTCAATCCTCGCGTATAGGGTGGGCCTAACAATGCGTTCAAGCCGACACCGCATCGGGGCGCAAACCACATGGCAGGAAAAGCTTGCCATGTGCTTCACGCCCCGCTGCGGCGCGGCTTAACTTAGGTGTTAGGCCTTGTTTCCCGCACTGCCGGATCAGCATCTTCGGTCGCATAAGGTTCGCCGCTCATCTGTCACTGTTGGCGCCTCGCACGCGCAGTGAGTGGTATCGGCAGAATCGCATGCGGCACCTCGGCTTCGGACAAGCGCGACCCTCCGCAAGATTCGACCTGCCGAGTCGGCTTCGGCCGGGAAGCGGTGGTGGTTCTGGGCCGCGCGAATCGTGGCCTTGGCTTCGGCCCAGCCAAGGCCAGCCGCGCGCTCACCGCCAGGACTTGTTGTACTGTTCCGGCAGGGGTTGGGCTGTCGCAAGGTCGGGCGCAAGCTCGGCGTGCGGCGGCCTAACAAGTCGTTCAAGCCGAAGCCGCTTCGTTCCGCGAACCACATGGTAGATACAGCTTGCCATGTGGTTCGCTCCACTACGCGTCTCGGCTTAACTCTGGCGTTAGGCCCGTGCACAGCGATCTCGACACACTGCTTGCTCACTACTCGACCGTCACCGACGGTAGCAGCGCGCTGTTTAAAGAGTCGTTCGACGCCCTCTGCTTGAAGCATGGCGTGTCCTCCGCGAATCTCTGCTATGCCTTTGCGCGTAAGATTGCCGAGCGATTCGTCGCAGGAACGATCGACTTCGATACGGGGGACTTCGCGATCAATGACCTTTTCTGGGCAAGCGGCTGCTCTCTTAATGGCTTCGCACTCGAGGTCTTTTACGCCTTTGAGGACGGCGAGGTCTTGGAGCCGCGTTATCCGCCAGGGACCGTTCCATGGAAGGAATACACTCTTCCTGGAGTTCGTGAGGCTTTGGCGCGGGACGATGAGTTGCGGACGGCCTAACAAATCATTCAAGCCGACGCCGCTTCGCGGCGCGGCTTAATTCTGGCGTTAGGCCGGCATGACACTTTGCATCGTTGCTCGTGGGACATGGCTTTACGGCGGAACAGTTGAGACGCCCGTAGACGTTGTCGCGCTCGACTACGATTGGGGCTACGAATTCGATCGGGCAGACGGCCGACTCGAGCCGGGCCAAGTTCCCGCGCAGATGAGCAAGGATGGCGTTCTGTACTACGGGAGGTTCAGGTGCGCGCTAGACCCCACCGAGCCTACGAGCACGGACACTCCTGGTTACAGGACCATCGAGGAGGCAATGCGTCATGCTGAGCGCAAGGTTGTCGGTGGGATCAGGTGGTCGGCACAGCCGGCCTAACAAGTCATTCAAGCCGATGCCGCTTCGCGGCACGGCTTAATTCAGGCGTTAGGCCTTGTTTCCCGCACTGTTGTTACCGGGTTCCAGGCAGTCTGTAGCGCATCGCTTATCCGCAGCGTTTGCACCTCGCACGCGCGATGCAGGCATCGGCAGTCGGCCCAGCAGCACCT
>NZ_JBSVRI010000018.1:0-2778 GCF_054052085.1 Luteimonas sp. A501 | reverse complement strand
CACCGTTGGCTCTCGTGTCATTGCATATCGCTTTCCGGACGGCTCATGGCGGGTTTCGCAGTTGCCGCTCCAGGGTTCCAGCAGTGGGCCCTAACAATTCATTCAAGCCGAAGCCGCTTCGCGGCTCGGCTTAATTCAGGCGTTAGAGGTCATTGGGGAGACCGTCGTGGCTCGATCAATTCTGCATATGCTATTCGCGTGCATTCTGCTTCTTCCATCGGTCGCTTCTGCCGATCCTGAGCCAAACGTTGTCGCGTTCGTAGGTCGCCTCATCAGCATCAAGAAGGCGCCGGACGACTGCCCCAAGCCTGAGGCGTCAGACGAGTCGCCTGCCCTAGACCGCATTTGCAGCATGGATGCGCTGTTTGAGGCCAAGTACGAGGTGCTGAACGTCCTCAGCGGATCCATTGGCACAAAGGAGATCTCGTTCAGTGTCGCTGACCATTACGGATTCCCTCGCTTCGCTGACTACCTGAACGCCTTGCTGTTCGTTAGAGTCGATCCAAGTGGAAACTGGCTAGAGAAGTATCAGGGCTACCCCGTTCACCGCACCACAAGCAATGCTTGGGCGTCTTGCGGAAACCCCTACGATGAGCGAGTTGGTGATTCGCCACGCCATCTTCAGTCTCTTTCTTTCGTTAATGATCTTGGTATCGTCGGTGACTTCAGTAGGGATGGAATCACTAAGAGATTCTTCGACGAGAGATACATTTCTGTCGCAGACGGCCGTATCAAGTGCCATACGGGCGTACTCGTTTCTGATCTGTATGAGATCGTACGGACAGGCGTAATGACGGCTCGGGGCATCCAAGTTCCAGAACTTGGTGCTCGCGCGCATGACCTCTAACAATTCGTTCAAGCCGAACCCGCTTCGCGGGTCGGCTTAACTCAGGCGTTAGGCATCAGGGGAGGATTCGTCGTGGATCAACAGAAGTGCATTGCGCTAAAGAGGGAACTGGAAACCAAGCCTGAGCCGCAGTTGGTACAGCTGGAGCGGTTCTTTGATGGAAACGACGATGAAGGTTCGATTGGATGCAACCTCGTCCCCCATCCCGGCATTCCATTATTCCGAGACACGTTGCTTGGATTGCTGCAGCGACAAGATGTCACGGCCGTCTATGCGTTGATCACAGAGCTCGACCCTGGCGATGACGCGTGGCCCTTCACAGATACGGTTCTAGTGGCAGGCACGATCAAACCCGAAGTACTTAGTGATGCCCTAGCTGCCCTTCAGCCTGACTACGTCACCTCGGCAGACCCAGATGAACTTGGCAAGCTGGAGATTGATCAGCCTGTTACCGTAGCTGTTACGGCATGGTGGGACTGATGCCTAACCATGCGTTCAAGCCGAAGCCGCTTCGCGGCTCGGCTTAACTTAGGTGTTAGGCGCCAGATGGAGGAAGTCGTGAACTGGAGGATGGTCGCGCTCTACGCTCTCGCACTCTTTGTTGCACAAGTTGCGATCGGCTTTCTAGAAGGCTCACTCGGGGGCATCGGCACCTCGCAGCTGTTCGCAAGTGCTGCCGTATCTTTTTTAGCGTGTGGCGCAATCTTCGCCCATTTGGCCGCTAAACAGTTCTTCAAGCCTTTCGTCCATGCATGGGTTGCGCTGATTCTTCAGGGCCTCGCTGGGGCTGTTCTTCTGTTTGCTCTGACTCGCCGCTTCGACAGCGTTCCACCCATAGCTCTCGCTATCGAGTGGCTAGTGTTGGTATGTGCGCTTATGGCGGGCACTTTGCTTGGCACATCTTGGCGGCGCCGCACCGGGCAACCGGCTGGTGCCTAACAATTCATTCAAGCCGACGCCGCTTCGCGGCGCGGCTTAATTCAGGCGTTAGGCCCCATGCGACACATCTTCGCAATCTTCTTGACAGTCCTTCTGGCGTCTTGCAGCCAGGTTGCACCTGATGATGCTCGGCGTCTCGCGTATGAGCGCTTGGCTGGGATGCGAGACGGTCCGTCGCTGACTGGCAACGATCTGCTCCAGGCGTTGGTAGTTACGAGGCACGGTAGTGGGACGTACCTCGTTGAGCTGCGAGATGAGATACGTGGTCTTATGTGGACCGTGAGTGTTCAACCATCGGGCCACTCCGAGATCTCACGGATGGCGATTGATGGATAGGGCAATGGGGCCTAACAATCATTCAAGCCGATGCCGCTTCGCGGCACGGCTTAATTCTGGCGTTAGGGGCACTTCATGCGTATCGCAATCTTGCTGTTTTCTTTGCTGGCCCTGTTCGGCTGCGCCACGAGTCATCTCGGACCGCAGAAGTCGCCGGAGTACTTCGTCACCCCGAGCGTCTTTTACCTATCCGAAGCTACGGGTGAATTCTCAGACACCGTTAAGAGCGCGGTCTCTCCCACATTGCGATCGGCCCCAGACGTGGAGCGAGCGTTCTTGGTTAACTTCGAGTACCCAGATGGAACAGAGGGCGTATGCCTTTGCCTAGCACCGGGTTCCGCTGAGTCCATGGCTATTGCCGAGAAGGTTGGTGAGGCCTTCGGACCAATCGCAGAGCAGGGCGTTAACTTGGACATCATGTTCATCAGCGAAGAATCACTGCACATGGTGGAGCGGGTTGCCAAGCCATTCTATGTGCGCCCCTAACAATTCATTCAAGCCGACACCGCTTCGCGGCGCGGCTTAATTCAAGTGTTAGGCGGCACACGACCAATGCAGCAACTTAATGTCTTCTCTCACACCGCTACCGCGTTCTGCCAATGGGCGGAAGGCAGTCCGGCGCTGCCGGACGACGAAGCCGATACCGCGCTTAGGCT
>NZ_JBSVRI010000017.1:0-3205 GCF_054052085.1 Luteimonas sp. A501 | reverse complement strand
GTTGCAGGGCTGACTGCCGATGCCTGCACCGCGCGTGCGAGGTGCAAACGCTGCGGATGAGCGAGGCGCTACGGATTGCCTAGAATCCGGCAACAACAGTGCGGGAAACAAGGCCTAACGCCTGAATTAAGCCGCGCCGCGAAGCGGCGTCGGCTTGAATGAATTGTTAGGCCTGCTTTACCGAAGTAGTAGCAATAGCCTCGATGTCCAGAATAATCGTGTTGGCCATCTCCATGATGGCTCTGGTCTGAGCCATGCCAGGCTCGACGTCGTTGTGAGCGATCCGGTTGCGATAGACGCCATAGAAGCCACTGATCAAGTTGCGCATTGCTTGCTTCTTCGGCTCATCAAGCGCAACCGGAATCTTTCCGCCCCTACCAAATACGAGATTGACAAGCTCATCGCCGTCAATCTCCTCTGCAACGCCGAAGGCGCGACGGAGTCTGTCAGTGAGAATCACGAATATCTTTCGCATTGCTGAGTCGTAATGCTCGCCATTGATCAGCGGAACCACACCATCCTTTAGCTTCTGATCATAGTGCTGATACTCGTCGCTAGTCTCTGCAAGGTTGCGGAGAGCTGTTGGCAAGTCCCAGAACACGATGTCGCGGATGTCGCCTTGGCATGCATCTTTGTCGTTCCGGTCCAAATAGTACTTGAGGAATGTCAAATGTCTGCCGAGATTTCCGCACTGATTCCAGTCTAGCCCCGTTACCTCTACGAGCTTTACGCACTCTTCTCCGAGGCTCTTTTGGAGTGCAAGAAGCTCTGCCGCGTCTGCGTCGGGGTAGACATTGAACATCTCCACCGCCTTGTCGTAGGCCTTAACGTACTGCTGAACACCATTAGCTAGGGACATGCGGGCTCCAAAGGCCTAACGCTTGAATTAAGCCGCGCCGCGAAGCGGTGTCGGCTTGAATGAGTTGTTAGCCCTCAGCGGCGCGATTACGAACCGTAGGGCCTACGAAGAGCGGGTCATCAACGCAGCTTTCCGCAGACCCTGAATAAGATCCTGCCTCAACTGCCAGTTTGCACATAGCACCCTTGTAGCGGTACTTACCGTTGCAAGGGCTACGGAACCGAATCTGCAGCTCTCGCTCCAAGCAAGCGCTAGCAGCAACTACGTCCTCGGTACCCGCCTCTGCCAGGCAGTAGTCAGCCCGCCAATGAGCTAGCTCAGCTGAGATTGGACACGACTGAGCTGAGGCATGCATGCTGCCGCCGAAGATGCACGCTGCTACCAGCAAGTAACCGAACTGTTTCATTGAGGGCTAACGCCAGAGTTAAGCCGCGCCGCAGCGGGGCGTGAAGCACATGGCAAGCTGTATCTGCCATGTGATTTGCGCCCCGATGTGGCGTCGGCTTGAACGACTTGTTAGGCCGCTGCTGCCCGGAACTTGCGCCCGGCCTGCGACAGCCCAACCCCTGCCGGAACAGTACAACAAGTCCTGGCGGTGAGCGCGGGGCTGGCCTTGGCTGGGGCGAAGCCAAGGCTACGATTCGCGCGGCCCAGAACCACCACCGCTTCCCGGCCGAAGCCGACTCGGCAGGTCGAATCTTGCGGAGGGTCGCGCTTGTCCGAAGCCGAGGTGCCGCATGCGATCTTGCCGATACCACTCACTGCGCGTGCGAGGCGCCAACAGTGACAGATGAGCGGCGAACCTTATGCGACCGAGAATGCTGATCCGGCAGTGCGGGAAACAAGGCCTAACACCTGAATTAAGCCGCGCCGCGAAGCGGTGTCGGCTTGAATGAATTGTTAGGCCGCAGCTTGCCATAGGCCAGCGATGCCAACATTGCGCCCACGAAGTAGGCGACGAGAGTCTTAGTGCCGTAAGTGAGGTGACCCGACATGGCCATTGCAAGGAACACTACACCGAAGAACGCAGCAAGTGACCATGAAGCTCGAGCGCGAAACATTAGAAGCGCCGCGATCTGGACAAGTAGCGCGACAAGTGCAGCCCCAAGCCCTAAGACAACGACGGCTTCCCAGATAGCCAGTGGCGCCCACGACGGTATTGCGAATGCGTTGGTGTAGCCGAGCGCTTGGATTGATACGAAGTACGTAGCGATACCTGACACCACACCCGCGACGATGCTCTTGATCGATCCTTGCATGATCCACTCCTTGCGGCCTAACGCCTGAATTAATCCGCGCCGCGAAGCGGCGTCGGCTTGAATGAATTGTTAGGCCTGGATGATGCATCCAGGTAGCCGGGCCCGCAAGCGCCACGCTAACGCAAGGCAGCCCGGAGACTGGCTGCAAACTCACCTCGCTCCTCGGTGGTGTAGGGCACTTTTTGCCCCGCATGCAGCCCGTCATTTGAGTAGCGAGGAAATACATGAAGATGGTAGTGCCACACATCTTGATTTCCGGCTGGCCCGTTGTGTTGCCGAGTGGAGATTCCTTCACAACCGAAGGCATTCCGCATAGCGTGCGCTAGGCGACGCGTGGCACGAAAGAAGTCGCTGCCAAGGTTGTCCGGTATGTCCAATACGTTCTCATAGTGGCTCCGAGGTACCACCAAGCAGTTGCCTTTTATTCCAGCGTAGTGGTGAGTCGGAACCAAAGCGAAGACGTTGGCATCCACTAAGACAACGGCTGACTCTGGAGCAGGCGATGGAAGTGTCTCAGCAATACCGCAGAACGGACACTCGTATCCGGGTGGAGCATTCTTCATAAGGCCTAACGCCTGAATTAAGCCGCGCCGCGAAGCGGTGTCGGCTTGAATGAATTGTTAGGCATCACGCGCGTCACGTGGGCTCTGCGATCTCGATAACCACATATCGCTCGCGGCCGCCTCTTGCGACTCTACAAGCGACTGGCACGTCGTTTCCGTTTGCCCGAATCTTGCCCTCAACAAACAGCACATTTCCCTTGTCATAGTAGCGCCCTGTCCACTGGTACGGGGTAGCGCCCTTTCCGACGAAATGGGCGCGCGCTTCGGCTTCACACCAAGGCAGCAGTTCACTGGCTTGGTGGAACTCAAGCTCGTGATGATGGTGCTGCGCGGCAAGCTGGGGTGAGCAGGCTAGGATTGCTGTTGCTAGAACCAGTCGCATGGAAACCTCCCTGTGATGCCTAACACCAGAGTTAAGCCGTGCCGCGAAGCGGCATCGGCTTGAACGACTCGTTAGGCCGCCGTTCCCTGGCACCTGCGCCCGACGTGCGGCAGCCCAACCCCTGAGGCGAACAGTACAACAA
>NZ_JBSVRI010000016.1:0-3375 GCF_054052085.1 Luteimonas sp. A501 | reverse complement strand
GTGGTCGGATGCCCGGCAATGAGACGTATCCCGTCGTCGTTCACTGCTTATCTTATGGCAGCAATGCCTAACAATTCATTCAAGCCGACACCGCTTCGCGGCGCGGCTTAATTCTGGCGTTAGGCGGCTATGGGACATCACTATCTGCCGCAGCACTATTTGCTCGGCTTTGCAGTCGGAAAGAAGTTGTGGGGGCATGACCTGACAGCGGGCCGATCATTTCCCACCCAGGTCAAGTCCGTAGCGAACGAAACTGAGATGTACACGGAACAGCTTGAAAGCCACTTAGCGAATGTTGTGGAGGGGCCCGCTCAAGACGTGATTGACCGGATTCGCAATCGGATTCCTCTAAGAAGCGGAGATCGCGAGCTTTTCGCAAACTACGTCATCGCTATGTGGAAGCGTGTCCCCGCTGGACGTAATCGGGTAGCAGGCCATATCCCGCAGCTCGCCGAAACCATCAGAGTGCAAGTCATACAGAAACTCGATGCACTTGCGAATGCCGAGCCAGATCTCGCGGAGAAGGCAGAGAAACGAAAAGAAGAAGTGAATCAGATCATTTCTTCGTACAAGAAGAATCCGCCAGACTACTTCTGGCATCACACACTGAAATCTGGAGCCACTCCAAGAACAATCCAGGGTCTCTTGTCCATGGACTGGTGTTTTCTCGTCACTACTGGGGAGCACTTCATGACTTGTGACAATCCAGTGTTCTTCTTTGAGTCAGAAGGTATTGGTGCTGATCAAGCCGAGCTAAGCATGCCGCTAGGCTCAGAGATATGCTTCTGGGCAAGCCGAGCCAACTCAAACAGGCCGCATTACTTCTCGACCGAGCGTTCGACAGTACTAGAGCTTAATCGTCGCTCGGCTCACAACACTATGCGATTTCTCTACACTCGCGAGGAGTCGCCATGGGCTCTAGACTTCGCTAAAAAGGCGCATAGGCTGCACAGATTGTCATGAGGTCGCCGCCTAACAATTCATTCAAGCCGACGCCGCTTCGCGGCGCGGCTTAATTCAGGCGTTAGGCCGCACTGGGAGAGTTCGTTGCATCTTTCGGTTTTTCAAGATTGCGAAAGATCGTTCCTGCCGGAGCTGGCGAGCGCAGGCGTCGAGTATCGCACTGAGCCAGGGATGCCGGAGTATCCGAAAGCAAAGGGCTTGACCCTTAGGCCGGTAGAAGGAACCGACGCGGAATGGTCGCGTGTAATTGGTGCAATCTCTATCTGGGTACATGGTGGCGAGAATCGCTACGTCCATGCTGCCCTACGAGATCGTCAGATGACTGATCTGTCTCACCTCTCCGCTGCCACAATTCAAGACATGTCGGACCAGATTGTTTACGCAGCCTTGCTGGACATGACCAAATTCAAGTGAGCGATTCCATAGTGCTGTCTGCGGGCTACTTCAAGCTACTGTAGTGTTCCAACTGGGGTTGGGACGCTGCTGCTGGCGCAAGTGTCGGGCAGCAGCGGCCTAACAAGTCGTTCAAGCCGACGCCGCTTCGGGGCGCAAACCACATGGCAGGTACAGCTTGCCATGTGCTTCACGCCCCTACGCAGCGCGGCTTAACTCAGGCGTTAGGCCTTGTTTCCCGCACTGTTGTTGCCGGGTTCTAGGCAATCTGTAGCGCCTCGCTTATCCGCCGCGTTTGCACCTCGCACGCGCGGTGCAGGCATCGGCAGTCAGCCTTGCAGCAGATCGGCTTCGGACAGGCGCGACTCTCCGCAAGATTTGACCGGCCGAGTCGGCTTCGGACAGGGCGCAGTGAGAGTTCTTGGCCGCGCGAGTCGAGTGTTCTGGCTTTGGCCCCGCCAAATGCCAGCCTCAGGCCGCTCGGCCAGACTTGTTGTACTGTTCGGCTCAGGGGTTGGGCTGTCGCAAGGTCGGGTGCAAGCTCGGCGTGCGGCGGCCTAACAAGTCGTTCAAGCCGAAGCCGCTTCGTTACGCAAACCACATGGCAGGTAAAGCTTGCCATGTGCTTCGCTCCACTACGCGTCTCGGCTTAACTCTGGCGTTAGGCCTCACTCCAACCTATGCGATGGCTCGAGACAAAAATACCGCCGCCGCTCGTCATGTTGCTACTTGGCGCCGCCGCATTTGGTGCTTCCCAGCTTCTACCTGCTCTCGCGTTCGCGCTGCCCTTGCGCACTTTCGCTGCTATCGCATCCGCATTGGCGGGCTTGGCGCTCAACGTCCTTCCCAAGCTGGCCTTTCAACACGCTGGCACCACGGTCAATCCGCTCAGGCCAGGCTCAACCACGCAGCTGGTCACATCGGGCATCTATCGGTTTACCCGCAATCCGATGTACCTGGGCCACGCTATGATTCTTCTGGGCTGGGCGTTCCACTTGCAGAACGCAGCCGCTCTGGTAGCCGTCCCAGCCTTCATGCTCTACATCTCACGGTTCCAGATTCAGCCGGAGGAGCGTCACTTGTCCGCTGGCTTCCCGCATGAGTACGCTGCACTGTGTGAGCAGGCCCCACGCTGGCTGTGAGGCCTAACAATTCGTTCAAGCCGAAACCGCTTCGTTACAGCAAAGGCATGGCAGAAAAAGCTTGCCACGCCTTTGCCTCCACTACGCGGTTCGGCTTAACTCTGGTGTTAGGTCTGCCATGACGACTCTGCTAATCCTGATTGTGCTCGCTGCCATAGGTTATTGGCTCTACAGTCGATCTCGCATAGGTGACGCTCCTGCAATAAATATCTCCCACTTGCCCGAGCAGTTCGTGGTCTTTGACTTAGAGACAACTGGGCTAGATGCGTCCAAGCATCAGATCATTGAAATCGGAGCTATTCGCGTCAATCGTAATTCGGACAGGCATGACACGTACCAAAGTTTGATCACAGTCAAGCGCAAGCTCCCCAAGAAGATCGTAGAGTTGACCGGCATCACCGATGAATTGCTCAAATCAGATGGTGTCGCGCTTGAAGAAGCGCTGAGAGGCTTTGCAGAGTTCGTCGGCAACCTCCGGCTCATTTCGTTCAATACAGATTTTGATCTCGCGTTCCTACATAACGCGGCCGCTCAACACAGAATCGAATTTCGCAATCCGACTTCCTGCGCTCTGAAAATGGCAAGACAGGCTTGGCCAAGACGCAACAGCTTTCGCCTCGTTGACTTAGCCAGAGATGGCAAACTATCCATGTCGAATCAGCATCGCGCACTTGGCGACTGTGAGCGCGCATTGCATGTGTACATTGCTGCAGCTTCAAAGCTCAGGTCTGTGTAAAGCGCAGACCTAACAGTGGACCGACCAGAGTTTCATAGACACTCACTGGCCGCTCTGCGCGTAGCGCCGTTCAAACTCTACCGGTGAGACGTCGCCAGCGGAACCATGCCGTCGAACCGCGTTGTAGAACATCTCGATGTA
>NZ_JBSVRI010000015.1:0-3686 GCF_054052085.1 Luteimonas sp. A501 | reverse complement strand
TTGGGCTGCCGCACGTCGGGCGCAGGTGCCAGGGAACGGCGGCCTAACGAGTCGTTCAAGCCGATGCCGCTTCGCGGCACGGCTTAACTCTGGTGTTAGGCCTTGTTTCCCGCACTGTTGTTGCCAGGTTCCAGGCGATCTGTAGCGCATCGCTTATCTGCAGCGTTTGCACCTCGCACGCGCGGTGCAGGCATCGGCAGTCAGCCCTGCAGCGCCTCGGCTTCGGACTGGCGCTACTCTTTGCAAGATTCGACCGGCCGAGTCGGCTTCGGACAGGGCGCTGTGAGAGTTCTTGGCCGCGCGAGTCGCTGGTTTTGGCTTCGGCACCGGCAAGTGCCAGCCTCAGGCCGTTCGGCCAGACTTGTTGTAGTGTTCGACTCAGGGGTTGGGCTGTCGCAAGGTCGGGCGCAAGCTCGGAGTGCGGCGGCCTAACAAATCGTTCAAGCCGAAGCCGCTTCGTTACGCAAAACACATGGCAGGTAAAGCTTGCCATGCGTTTCGCTCCACTACGCGTCTCGGCTTAACTCTGGCGTTAGGCCTTGTTTCCCGCACTGTTGTTGCTGGGTTCCAGGCGATTTGTAGCGCGTCGCTTATCGGCAGCATTTGCACCTCGCACGCGCGGTGCAGGCATCAGCAATCAGCCCTGCAGCGCCTCGGCTTCGGACTGGCGCGACTCTCCGCAAGATTCGACCGGCCGAGTCGGCTTCGGACAGGGCGCTGTGAGAGTTCTTGCCCGCGCGAGTCGCTGGTTCTGGCTTCGGCCCCAGCAAGTGCCAGCCTCAGGCCGTTCGGCCAGACATGTTGTACTGTTCGGCTCAGGGGTTGGGCTGTCACAAGGTCGGGCGCAAGCTTGGCGTGCGGCGGCCTAACGAGTCGTTCAAGCCGACGCCACATCGGGGCGCAAACCACATGGCAGATACAGCTTGCCATGTGCTTTACGCCCCGCTGCGGCGCGGCTTAACTCTGGTGTTAGGCCTTGTCTCCCGCACTGTTGGTGGCAAGGTCCACGCGGGTTCCAGCATTTCGCTCATCCACGGCATTTGCACCTCGCACGCGCGGTGAGCGCATCGGCAGCCGGGCCAGAAGCACCTCGGCTTCGGGGAGGCGTGACCCTCCGCAAGATTCGACCTGACGAGTCGGCTTCGGACAGGACGCGGTGAGACTTCTTGGCCACGCGAGCGGGCCTACTTCGCTCCGGTTGTCCCAGGTGCCAGCCCAGACTCTGCGCCAAGACTTGTTGTACTGTTCGGCTCAGTGGTTGGGCTGTCGCAAGGTCGGGCGCAAGCTCGGCGTGCGGCGGCCTAACAAGTCGTTCAAGCCGAAGCCGCTTCGTTACGCAAACCACATGGCAGGTAGAGCTTGCCATGTGCTTCGCTCCACTACGCGTCTCGGCTTAACTCTGGCGTTAGGCCGCATATGAAACGCTTTCTCAGCTTGATAGTTCTGTCTCTGGCAACCTCGCCGGTGCTCGCCTTGGATCCTCTAGACCAGGGAGTGTTTGCTCTCGTGAGCAACAAAGGAACCGTTACCAATAAGGTAGCCAGGCTCAGTTTGGTTGAAGGGCAGTGGCACGTTGAAGATCGCCGGTCAGATGGAACTTGGCAGGACGTAACTTGTGGCCGGGATTGTGCCTTGAGAGTCTCTACTTCAGCTGAAGTGAAAGAGTTCACTAAAGACACGTATCTTGTCGATACGACCCTTGCCTGCGTTCACAACATGGCCTTCGCTTTCTGCAGTGATGCTTCTGTTACTTACCACATGCTTGCGTTCTCAGAGGGGCAGGTTATTCCGCTCTCGTGGGTTCGTCTGAAAACGGACCCGTTGCCTCCGGCAGATGCGCCCTAACAATGCGTTCAAGCCGACGCCGCATCGGGTCGCAAACCACATGGCAGGTACAGCTTGCCATGTGCTTCACGCCCCGCTGCGGCGCGGCTTAACTTAGGTGTTAGGCCGCAATGGACTCCTCTCTGATCCCCAAGCTCATCAGGCAGAGACGGCGCTTGTTCCAAAGCTACATTGTCCATGTCGTCTGGTTCGCCGCCATGATCGTCACAGCCATTGCCCATTCGTCCAAGACCGTAATTGCGGCTTCAATTCTTCTGGCGCTGGTAACGGTCCCTCCGGTCATTGCCTACGCGGCTGCGGTGCACCGAACGTGCCGCGCCATTGATCCAACCGCCAAGACAATTGGCCTCATCCCAATGATCATCATGACGGTGCTGTTCACCCCATTCGAGTCCGGTCTGGTGGTCCCAGCCAAGAACCTATTGGTATCTGGCAGGTTGGTGCGGCAGCATCAGTCTGCTTCGGCAGGGCCCGGTGCTTCTACTCCATCAGACCCAAGTTTGCGGCCAGATTGCAGCAAGTTGTTGTAGTGTTCTGGCTCAGGGGTTGGGCTGCGGCAGTCTTGGCGCAGGAGCCGGGTAGCTGCGGCCTAACAAGTCGTTCAAGCCGAAGCCGCTTCGTTCCGCAAAGTACATGGCAGATACAGCTTGCCATGTACTTTGCTCCACTACGCGTCTCGGCTTAACTTAGGTGTTAGACGTGTCTGCAAACTACAAGGCAATCATGCAAATTAAATCTACTGCACTCGTCCTTCTAATCGCCATCGCAGTAGCCGGCTGTGCAAAGAATGAAACATCCACAGGAGCAACCGGCGCCCCTGTCGCAACATTGGCTATCGCTGGCGATCCTGCACTGGTCCTGGTTACGCAGCTGCACTTGGGGGCAAACCTTGAGCAGATGGCGAATCAGGTCGCGCGATCGACGCATACATATGGCATGGTCGCGGAAAAATATGGCGCGAGTCAGGCACCTGCGGTGGTCGCCAAACAAATTCGCGCATTGCTCCCAAACTATCAAAATCGCTGGAACGAAAACCTAGCGGCTAGTTACTCCGCCCACCTATCACAAGATGAATTGCGCTCGCTGGCGACTCTAGGCAGTGAGTCCCCTTACGCTCAGCGGCTTCTTACAGTACGCGGTGCGGTGTCGTCGGACATGAAAACGAGGTCTGAACCACTTCTCAATGAGTTGGTCACAAACGCACTGGTCAATGCAGTCTCACCGTGACACGTCTAACAATTCATTCAAGCCGAAGCCGCTTCGCGGCTCGGCTTAATTCAGGTGTTAGGCCGCTAATGGAGCACCATGAATACTGATCAATTTTATGAGATAGCGCTTGACGAGTACGAATCAAACAGAGCAGATAGGGCCCTTGTGGCTAGAGCTTTGGTGAGGGCAAATGGCGATGAGGCCAAGGTGAAGGTTGAGTACATCAAGCTGCGAGTTTCACAACTTAGTTCTCGCTCTCCAATAGAGCCTCCACGTGGCGTCATCGCAAGAATTCTGACTGTCGAACAACCTCGTGACACCTCTTCACAGGCGCACGGAGAATATATTGCAAGGGTCATGTTCCGCGTCGCACTAGTGCTTCTTCCATGCCTACTGCTACTCCTTTTCGCCATATTTATTCTCGCCGAATAGCGGCCTAACAATTCATTCAAGCCGACGCCGCTTCGCGGCGCGGCTTAATTCAGGCGTTAGGCCTTGTTTCCCGCGCTGTTGTTGCCGGGTTCCAGGCAATCTGTAGCGCCTCGCTTATCCGCAGCGTTTGCACCTCGCACGCGCGGTGCAGGCATCGGCAGTCAGCCCTGCAGCAGCTCGGCTTTGGACAGGCGCGACTC
>NZ_JBSVRI010000014.1:0-4418 GCF_054052085.1 Luteimonas sp. A501 | reverse complement strand
GCCGATCGCCTGTGTCCTCATGCGTTCGAGCGTGGCCTCAGTAAGCCGCTCAGTCACAGCTGATCGCATGCCCTTGGCGTAGAGACTCTTAAAGTCGCGCTGATCTGTCATGTGGTGCCTAACACCTAAGTTAAGCCGAATTGCAGCGCGTAGCCGGCCACATGGCAAGCTCTTTCTGCCATGTGGCTGGCGTAGCGATGCAATTTCGGCTTGAACGCATTGTTAGGCCCGCCAGACATTGAGGCTACTCACGTCGGAAGCCAGTACGAAGACCAAGACTGGAACCGCGACGCACATGGCACAGAAGGACAGGCATTTGGCCTAACAAGCGCAGCTAAGCCCCGTCCCGGTAAGGTATCGGCTTAAACACATCTTCGAGGCCTTCAGATCATTAGTTCGCCGGGTCAATCATCTCGCGATTGCAGAGATTTATTGAAGTTCTCGTTGAGTTCGTAATCAGGAGGCTTCAGTCCGTATGGCCTCTTGCCGCAAGCTCTACACTTGAGTCTATCCTGGATAGTCGTA
Organism: Luteimonas sp. A501; assembly: GCF_054052085.1. The sequence continues at coordinate 3,893 of NZ_JBSVRI010000014.1, read as the reverse complement.
AGGCTATTCCCCAGCTCGTAAAGCCGCAAAAGCCAGCTGCTTGGCATATCTTTAGGCGGGCTGCAGTTGCAGAATACTCGCACCCCCATTCCCGACGAGACCCAGGACTCTATAGACGCCGTTACTCCATCTGCAAAAACGAATGCCCTTTCCAGATACAGCAGATCCTCATGGAACTGCCTGATCTTTTCCTCCGGCAATGTGCTCAAGTGCGCGAGATACTTTCCGCCGACCGTGCCGCTCAGTGATTGCGCGAGCTTGAATCGCACTTCAGAGGGCGGGCCAGCCACTCTCATTCTGTGGGCAGTCGAGCGATCCTTCCGTACCAACTTTGTATAGTCATAGTTTTCCCCGAAAGCTTGATCGTACTTAAAGTTGATCGACCAGACCTGTGTCGAGCCACTGAAATTATCAATTTGCCCGCGCATATACGTTAATTCAAGGTACTCGGTCGGGCTGCCTTCATAGTCTCCATGCCTATATGTTCGATGATACAGTTCGCCCTTTTGTGGGTACCAATGCGTGTCGGAGGGGCGGTACCTTTCTGCTGCTGTGGCGACTGCCTCCAGTCGCCTTAGAGGCATATCAAAAAGCACATTTTCCGGCGCTTTCTCAGCCTCCATCATAAATCCTTACCCTAAGTTCTTGCTGGAGTTGCAGAATTCTATCGGCATGCGCTGGTTCGATATTTTCGGTATTCCACATAACGGTTATCAAGTCATCGAGCAATCGAACATGCTCTTCCATAACCTGACCTGGCGTGAGGCGTTCTAGCAGAGATATCAACTCAGCGACGGTATCCAGTGAGGCAGGGTGGTCCTTCTCTTCAGCAAGGGCGACGAGTCTGCGATATTCAGGTTTCATGCTTTTCTTCTTGAATGGCGTATGCCTGAAGGGTAGGCGAGAACGGGGAGGGTGACGCCTAACGCCTGAATTAAGCCGACCCGCGAAGCGGGTTCGGCTTGAATGAATTGTTAGGCGCACATGCGGATGCGCTCCAAACGGCCAGGCATTCCATTGCGGACTGGCACCCAAGTGTCATCACGATAGACCTCATAGTTGTCAAAGCTGCAAGGTAGGCCCGAGGCCGAGCGAGGATCAGGAGCATCCATGAGATGAAAGTGCAGATGGGGGGCTGTGGAGTTCCCAGAGTGGCCCACCTCACCAAGTAGGTGGCCCGCAACCACCTTATCTCCCTTGTTGACCGTGATGGATCCGTTCTTGAGATGCGCGAGAAAGGCGAAGCAATGCGCTCCCTCTAAAATCAAGTAGTTTCCCGCCAGCGGCCTCAGATCTTCGTGCTTCTTCTCGTTGAAGAACAAACCATTCTTCAACGCAATGAAAACGTCTCTCGCCAAGTGGACGGTTCGTCTTTCCGGCCATCCATCCGCGGCATGTACAACTGTCCCAGCAAATGGAGCGATGACGGGCTGCGACCACCCGTAACAATCGTGGAGCTTCACGCGGCCCAACAGGTATCCAATGCTCTTCTTGCCGTGGAAATCGTCGACCTTTCCATCTTTCCAGCTCAGGCGGGTGAAATCGTAGGCATATGTTTGGGCCATGTAGTGCGTGCCGTGGCTGGGCACCTTGTGTGCAGGCGTATTGAGAGCAGACCACTCGCCGCGCAAAGGGAACCCGACAGAGATTGGTGAAACTTCCATGAACTCTCCTGTGCGCCTAACGCCTGAATTAAGCCGCGCCGCGAAGCGGCGTCGGCTTGAATGAATTGTTATGCGCTACCAGCGCCAATCATGGTCTTTTGGGCTGTCGACAACGAACTGGGGGTTGCCAAAGGCTGTGCTTGTGTCCAGCGTAACTTCGATTGTGATCGGTTGTGGCGAAATCTCAATCTCAGGCTCCTCCCTGTAAAGATAAGCAGAGGAAACTTCCGACATCCCTGCTTCCGGCAGATAGACGCGAATCGGCTGCCCGAGCGTGCTTGCGCCAATCAGGGTGTCGCCCCATGGATTGCTAGTCTCCGGCTCCAGGTAGTACTTGACCCCGTTACCCGGGGCCGTGATCCAAGAGGCGGCGCCATATACGTCCTCTTGATCTGGCGGGGCGCTCAGCCAGCCTGTCATATTCGCCAAGTCGTAGGCCGGAAAGCCGTCCGGCAGCACTACAGCCACTGCACCGCTTCTTTGAGAATGCAGCTCAACTCGAAAGACGCCAGGACGTTCCTCCCTAGCTATGCCGTCGTAATCACTAATTGCCGCCCTCACGTCCGACGCGCTCCCGCTCTTTACCAGTATCCAGCCTTGTGCGGGCTTGAACAATACGTCTACCGAGTCGTCGGCTGCCTCGCAGCTTATAGCCGAGGCAATCATGAGAGCGGCAAGCAGGAGTTTGGGGTACGTAGACATTTGGATGCGCATAACGCCTGAGTTAAGCCGAGCAGCGTAGTGAAGCGAAACACATGGCAAGCTTTACCTGCCATGTGTTTCGCGTAACGAAGCGGATTCGGCTTGAACGACTTGTTAGGCCGCCGCACGCCGAGCTTGCGCCCGACCTCGCGACAGCCCAACCCCTGAGCCGAACAGTACAACAAGTCTGGCCGATCGGCCTGAGGCTGGCACTTGTTGGGGCCGAAGCCGAAACCAGCGACTCGCGCGGCCAAGAACTCTCACAGCGCCGTGTCCGAAGCCGACTCGGCCGGTCGAGTCTTGCGGAGAGTCGCGCCTGTCCGAAGCCGAGCTGCTGCAGGGCTGACTGCCGATGCCTACCCCGCGCGTGCGAGGTGCAAATGCTGCGGATAGGCGAGGCGCCACAGATTGCCCGGAACCAGGCAGCAACAGTGCGGGAAACAAGGCCTAACACCAGAGTTAAGCCGAGACGCGTATTGGAGCGAAGCACATGGCAAGCTCTACCTGCCATGTGGTTTGCGTAACGAAGCGGCTTCGGCTTGAACGACTTGTTAGGCCGCCGCAAACCGAACTTGCGCCCGACCTTGCGACAGCCCAACCCCTGAGCCGAACAGTACAACAAGTCTGGCCGAACGGCCTGAGACTGGCATTTGCCGGGGCCAAAGCCGGAACACTGGACTCGCGCGGCCAAGAACTCTCATTGCGCCCTGTCCGAAGCCGACTCGGCCGGTCAAATCTTGCGGAGAGTCGCGCCTGTCCGAAGCCGACCTGCTGCAGGGCTGACTGCCGATGCCAGCACCGCGCGTACGAGATGCAAACGCTGTGGATAAGCGATGCGCTACAGATCGCCTGGAACCCGGCAACAGCAGTGCGGGAAACAAGGCCTAACACTTAAGTTAAGCCGCGCCGCGTAGTGGAGCCAAGCACATGGCAAGCTGTACCTGCCATGTGCTTGGCGTAACGAAGCGGTGTCGGCTTGAACGCATTGTTAGAGGGCCACACCGCACCACTGGCCGTCATTGAGCAGGAGATCGACTTTGAGTTCTTGCGTATCAAGCAGACCAAGGGGAATGGAATCTCCACATCCAACGCTTCCTCGTCTCGTAACCAAAATGGAGTACTCGCCTTTCAGATTACTCTTTAAGCTAAATGCGCCATTTGCATCTGCTTTGGTCTCAAATTGAGCGGCACGCAATTCGCAGAAGCCGCACCAGCTCGGGGTGCGTTGGAACCGGTGAAGGACTATGGTCGCATCGGACTGCACGTCCCCGCCCGAGTCTCGAACGATGCCGTGAATCGACCACGGATGATCGCTGAGTGGCACCGGCTCCAACGGGCTAGAGCAGGCTGAAACTGCGATGGCCAGCAGCACGGATCCCGATAATGTTCTCATTGGCCCTCGAACACCTAAGTTAAGCCGAATTGCAGCGCGTAGCCGGCAACATGGCAAGATCTTCCTGCCATGTTGTTGGCGTAGCGATGCAATTTCGGCTTGAACGCATTGTTAGACCACTATCTACTGAGGTT
>NZ_JBSVRI010000013.1:0-4692 GCF_054052085.1 Luteimonas sp. A501 | reverse complement strand
CCGGGCAGCGGCGGCCTAACAAGTCGTTCAAGCCGACGCCACATCGGGGCGCAAACCACATGGCAGGTACAGCTTGCCATGTGCTTCACGCCCCGCTGCGGCGCGGCTTAACTCTGGTGTTAGGCGCCATGGACATGATCTCGCAATCTGAAAATGTGATCTCGATCTTCGGTTACTGGCCGAAGTTCGCGGATGCCAAAGTCGCGCTCATCGCATATGAGCCGCCTGGGACCATTCGTCTGGATCTTTCGTACATCGATGCGGAAATGCAGAAGGCCGCGGTCGTAGGCCTGCGTTTCACTGGTGTGCGAGAGCTAGCGTTGAGCGAGCTTCTTTCAGAGAACGTGCTGGATAGCCTGACCATCTCAGACGGAACGCCTATGCGCGTGGAGCTAGAGCCGTGCTATGGCCTAGGTGGTAGCTTCACTTGTACGGGCGCCGAGGTCACCGGGGTGGCGCCTAACAATTCATTCAAGCCGACGCCGCTTCGCGGCTCGGCTTAATTCCGGTGTTAGGCGGCCCACGGAGCAGCATCGCAACGTGCAACAAGCAATTGCCCACGTCTCGCTACTGGTCCGTGATTACGACGAGGCCATAGAGTTCTACGTCGGGACGCTCGGGTTCCGCTTGGTTGAGGACTCGCCGCGGCCGGAAGAGGGCAAGCGCTGGGTGGTCGTCGCTCCTCCCGGAAGCTCGGGCACGTCACTACTACTCGCCCGAGCCTCGGGCACAGATCAGCTGGTGGCGGTTGGGGGTCAGACGGGTGGCCGGGTATTCCTGTTCCTTCAGACAGATGACTTCTGGCGTGACTACGAGCGGTATCGGTCGGCCGGGGTCACCTTCGTTCGCGCGCCTTCCGAGCAGCCTTACGGCACAGTGGCGGTGTTCCAGGACTTGTATGGCAATCTCTGGGATCTGCTGCAGTACAACGGGTCGGTCCCGTATCGTCTCGGGGCCGCCTAACAATGCGTTCAAGCCGACACCGCATCGGGGCGCAAACCACATGGCAGGTAAAGCGTGCCATGTGCTTCACGCCCCGCTGCGGCGCGGCTTAACTTAGGCGTTAGGCGCCACATCATGTGTACGGTCATCCGTAAAATTATCTGGCTATTTGCTGCCGCGACGGTTTCGGGGTGCGCCTCTCTATCAGGTACGGAGTCGCACTTTCCAGCCGTGTGGGCACAACAATCAATCTGTGTCGAATCCTGGGAGCGCCTGCTAGACGACTGGAAGTCAAACGGTGGCGGACTACGCAGTTCCATGGGAGAAACGAGAGGCCAGATTGCTCAAGACGATAGCTCGAAGTTCGCTAGTCTCGTACGCGCTACATGGGCAGCTCAGACCTCAAGTCGCAATCGACTGGATTTGGGTCAATGGCCAATTCCAGAAGGTTACTACCGCTCGGTTGTGGCTGTCGTTCGTCCAGAGTCTTTGGTGCCTCGTGATTGTGAAGTTCCAATTTACCTAGACAACTGGCTGTTTCGAGAGATTGAACTCGGGGAGCGGAGACTAACCGACATGCCAGATTGCCTGGACGCTGCGGACGCTACGTCCGCGAATCACTGGTTGTTCTACTGGCTTTTCGCGCGTGTTGCGGATGAGGCGGGCAGCATCTAGGGTGGCGCCTAACAATGCGTTCAAGCCGAAACCGCTTCGTTCCGCAAAGCACATAGCAGGTACAGCTTGCCATGTGCTTCGCTCCACTACGCGGTTCGGCTTAACTTAGGTGTTAGGCCTTGTTTGCCGCACTGTTGCTGCCGGGTTCCAGGCAATCTGTAGCGCCTCGCTTATCCGCAGCGTTTGCACCTCGCACGCGCGGTGCAGGCATCGGCAGTCAGGCCTGCAGCAGCTCGGCTCCGGACAGGCGCGACTCTCCGCAAGATTTGACCGGCCGAGTCGGCTTCGGACAGGGCGCAATGAGAGTTCTTGGCCGCGCGAGTCCAGTGTTCTGGCTTTGGCCCCGGCAAATGCCAGTCTCAGGCCGCTCGGCCAGACTTGTTGTACTGTTCGGCTCAGGGGTTGGGCTGTCGCAAGGTCGGGCGCAAGCTCGGTGTGCGGCGGCCTAACAAGTCGTTCAAGCCGAAGCCGCTTCGTTACGCAAACCACATGGCAGGTAGAGCTTGCCATGTGCTTCGCTCCACTACGCGTCTCGGCTTAACTCTGGCGTTAGGCCCCTATGGACAGACTCCCGACGTGGGTCGTCATCGTAATTACAGCCATTTTTCTGTTCGGTGGCCTTGAGGTCGCGGCGCTCCTCTTTGAGCTGCCCACGGATGAGCCTGCTCTCACGGATCCAGATCTAGCTGAGGCACCACTCAGCTTGTTCCTCGGCGTTGGCATTCTTGTCTACATTCTTGAGGCACTATTCTGGACAGTTCTCTTTGTTGAGCTCGGTGCCAAGTACGCAAAGTCGCCGCTGCTAGGTGCGATCCTTGGGCTTCTTGGTTATGGAGTTGTGTTTCATTGGTCCGGCGGGTTCTTCTCGGTTCTAGTGTCCAGCTGGATTGCCCTGGTTCTAAACAGCAGCTATGTTCTCCTGCGTCAGCGATCACGCACGGTTGCAATTCTCTCCACAGTGGCGCTCAAAGTTATCTTCATTCTTTCCGTGGCCTTTGCCATCTACAGGTAGGGGCCTAACAATTCGTTCAAGCCGATGCCGCTTCGCGGCACGGCTTAACTCAGGTGTTAGCGCGCATATGCATATCGTTGGGGCTGGTAGAGACGCATTTCTCGAGTTTCTGCGGAACCTGACTCCGCAGGCTCTTCTGCTATCGGCTGGAATCGTCGGTCTTTCGCGTATTGAAAGGCCATTCTCTGATTGGACTAACGCTGGCTACTGGCTCCTAGTTGTTACTTTGCTCGCAATCGTCATTCTCGCTGCCGCCGCAAACACGTGGAAGTTCTTGGACAATGCCTTTAGCGGCTCAGAATGGGCGCGGAGGACAGTAAAGCGCCTTAAGCGGATCCACTCATCACCTCTACGAAGGTCGTGGATGCTTCTCGTAGCAAGTTGGCGGTTCCGCCGCGTTCTGTTCTGGGAGTTCCTCGTGGCCGTTGTTGTGGTCTACGCTTGTCTCATTGCGGTTGTTTCCATGGCTACACATGGCACGCTCAGGTCGCTCGGTGCGCGCTAACAATTCATTCAAGCCGACGCCGCTTCGCGGCGCGGCTTAATTCAGGCGTTAGGCGGCACAGACAGTGCACTACGAGATCGCTGCAAAAATTCCGGCCGATTGCTCCGCAGAAGAAATCTGCAGCTTTGTTGCCCTTGTAGAACAAGGCGGAGAGGTTGCTGCAGGCGGGCTTCAGCAGCGCGTCATAGCTGCCGCAAACTTGGCATTCCTGCGTTCTGGCAGAAGCCTCGCTGGAGTTGCCGCGCTCAAGCACCCCAATGATGCCTATCGCACCAGAGTCGCCGCTGCGTCAGGGGCATCACTATCGCAAAAGTCATTCCCTTATGAGCTTGGTTGGGTGTTCATTGCCGACGAGGCCCGAGGCAAGGGCTACGCGCAACCTCTATCACAGGCGGCGCTGGCCCTAGCCGGTGACAACGGTGTTTTCGCCACTTCGCGCACTGAAAATATCGCAATGCATTGCACATTGGCCAAGCTTGGCTTTGTAGCCTCGGGATCGACTTATCCTTCACAGCATGGCGGTCATCACCTGCAGCTGTTCACGAGGGTGCCGCCTAACAATTCATTCAAGCCGACGCCGCTTCGCGGCGCGGCTTAATTCAGGCGTTAGGCCTTGTTTCCCGCACTGTCGGTGGCAAGGTCCAGGCGGGCTCAAGCATCTCGCTCACCCACGGCATTTGCACCTCGCACGCGCGGTGGGCGCATCGGCAGCCGGCTCTGAAGCACCTCGGCTTCGGATAGGCGCGACCCTCTGCAAGATTCGACCTGCCGAGTCGGCTTCGGCCACGACGCGGTGAGAGGTCTTGGCCGCGCGAGTCGAGTGTTCTGGCTTTGGCCCCGGCAAATGCCAGCCTCAGGCCACTCGGCCAGACTTGTTGTACTGTTCGGCTCAGGGGTTGGGCTGTCGCAAGGTCGGGCGCAAGCTCGGCGTACGGCGGCCTAACAAGTCGTTCAAGCCGAAGCCGCTTCGTTACGCAAAACACATGGCAGGTAAAGCTTGCCATGTGTTTCGCTCCACTACGCGTCTCGGCTTAACTCTGGCGTTAGGCCCGCAGAGATCGTATGACGCACACCGATTGGTTAAAGCTCATGCAATTCCCACCCGAGTGGACGGCATGGGACCTCGTTCCCGCAGAGCTAGCCACTGTGCAAGTGGCCGGCTACGAGCCGGGGCACGAGGAGGCGTCGGAGCATGATCGCCATGGAGCTTTTCAGTGGTGGCTGACGCAGCAACCTAGCCCGGAGGTGTTGGTACAGTTGGCTCGCTTGTCCTGGCTCGACCCAGATCCAGCAATGGCCCAGTACGTGAGGGGTTGTATTGCCAAGCAATCCGGCTATAACGCAGAGGTGGCACATGCCCTTGCCGCTCCGCACCAGCGGGCCTAACAATTCATTCAAGCCGAACCCGCTTCGCGGGTCGGCTTAATTCAGGCGTTAGCGCTTACGGGAGAGTGTAATGCGACGTGTAGTTCTTCTTCTCGCACTAGTGCCCATTGCGGCAGTAACTTTCGCGGCAGAGAAAGCGATGAGCGTGCCGACCGACGCGAAGGCCAGCTAC
>NZ_JBSVRI010000012.1:0-4811 GCF_054052085.1 Luteimonas sp. A501 | reverse complement strand
CGCTCCAAAACCTGCTTCACCGCCTCTGCCCGGAACTCATCCGTGTACTGCTTGCTGCTCATAAACACCCCTGCTGTTGCCCTGAATTATGGCCTGCGGGTGTCTACAAAAGGTTGGCCGGTCCATTCCGCCAAACATGACGCTCGAAGAGTACAAACTCCTCGTAGCAGCCGACGCGGCGCTCGCATCCCCAGTAGAAGTGGCTGTGCCTGTAGTTCCAGCAACCTTCCTCTCAGCAAACGAAAAAAGTTTGCTGCAACACTTGAGCGCAGGCCTTTCTAGCCGGCACATCTGCTGCCAAGTGCAGCTCATCAGGCTGGTAGAGTTGGACGACACACAGCTTAGCCCACAGCTTCTCCAGAACTACGAATATCTGGTTGGAAACCACAAGGCGCCGAGGTGGTTTTTCTTTAACTTAATTAGCCTTCTCAGTCTCGATTTTGTTTTCTTGAATAGCCAGGGAAATCCAACTTGTGTCGTTGAGCTTGATGGACCAGAGCACCAGGAGGACCTGAATCTAATTGAGCGCGACAAGATGAAGTCGCAGGTGCTGTCCGCCATCGGAATGCCATTCCAGCGCTTCAAGAACTCGGACATCGGAAATGCTAGCAAGGTCTCCGCACTCGTAGGCTGGATCATGAGCCATCCGTAGCCGAGCGGCTAACAATGCGTTCAAGCCGAAATTGCATCGCTACGCCGTCAACATGGCAGAAAAAGCTTGCCATGTTGCCAGCTACGCGCTGCAATTCGGCTTAACTTGAGTGTTAGGCGCCACTGCATGCGTCTCTGGTCACTGCATCCAAAGTATCTAGACTCGCAAGGGCTCGTTGCACTTTGGCGTGAGGCCTTACTGGCCAAGGCAGTGCTCCGCGGACAGACGCGCGGCTACACCCGCCATCCTCAGTTGGAGCGTTTCAAAGCGCACCCACGTCCGCGCTCGGCCATAAATTCGTATCTGGCCGCTGTCCATGCCGAGGCAACTCAACGCGGCTACGCTTTCGACCGCTCCAAGATCGGCCCAATCCGGACTGTTCAACCAATCCCTGTCAATTCGGGCCAACTTGCATGTGAGTGGCTGCATCTGCAAAGCAAGTTGTCGGTTCGCAGTCCAGCCGTGCTCGCCCAATGGAGCGGCGTGATCACTCCAACGTGCCACCCGCTGTTTCATCCGCAACCTGGGCCCGTGGCATCATGGGAGCGGGCGTCGGGTGACGCCTAACAATTCATTCAAGCCGACACCGCTTCGCGGCGCGGCTTAATTCAGGCGTTAGGCTCAATTATGAAACTTTCTCGTCTAATCGATTTAGAAGAGCCGACAAAATACAAAGTCCATCTCGCCAGTTGGAACGGTGAGTCACATCCGCTTGATGTATTCGTTCGCGATAGGGAAGAATGGTCCCTCTGGAACTCGTGGCGATCCAGCAAAGATGACTTCAATCGCGATTTCATTTTTGCATTAGTTGAGTTCTATCCAGACCCAGGCACTTGGCTCTTTGGCGGCGTATACAAAGTTCTTTCCAGGGGTAACGTCAACAATTCACATAGCTATACCGTAGCGCTGACGGAGCAAGGCGAAGATTTAATCGGTCGACTCAAGGTTCGCTTCTCAAGGTCGGGAAGAGCCAAGGCTATTAGGCTGGAGAACTACGTTGAAAATTTCATCATTGATGAAGTCTTCAAATCGAGCTACACCAGACAAGTGTTCCCAGGCTACGAGAACATAACTCTAGATTTTCGCGATCTTGAACACATCATTCGAACCAGTAAGCCTGATTGGCGTGGCGCACTTCTTAATGTCAAAGGCATTTATGTGATCTTCGACAAGTCCAATGGCATGAAGTACGTCGGGTCAGCTTACGGCGTAACGGGCGTCTGGGCTCGTTGGTCCACCTACATCAATACCGGCCACGGATTCAATGATGAACTGACAAAGATCATCGAGAACTACGGAATTGAGTACGCGAGAGAAAACTTCCGGATTAGCCTTCTAGAGTATCGCCCCGCCAGAACGGATGATCAGATCATCATTGACCGTGAGAACTACTGGAAAGTAGCGCTCATGTCGCGACTCCCCTACGGATACAACAAGAATTGAGCCTAACAATTCGTTCAAGCCGAACCTGCTTCGTTACAGCAACGTCGTGGCAGAAAAAGCTTGCCACGCCGTTGCCTCCACTGCGCAGATCGGCTTAACTCAGGCGTTAGGCCTCACGCACACATGTCCGCACCGCTTGGATCCACCCGTTACAGAGGACTGGGGGCATCCAATTCCGCCAGGTGAGGTGTGACATGCGCATCGCAAAGACTGATATTCCAGCACGTATCACTATTCCGGGAGCCACGGCTCGGCAGATTCCAGACTTCGGTGATGCCAGTGGCTATGGAGCTATTGGGGCAGAGTACTTCTCACTTGGGCAAGGCACGGACATGGCTCCATTGCTCCAAGGGCTCACAGATGATCTTTGCCAATCCCCGCATTGGGGCTATCTCATAGAAGGCGAGATCATCGTTACGTATAAAGACGGGAACCATGAGTCTGTAGGTGCTGGTGACATGTTCTTCTGGCCTCCTGGACATACGGTGCGAGTCGAGAAAGATGCTGAGGTGGTGCTTTTCAGCCCGCAGCATGAACATGGCCAAGTGATCGACCACATGTTAGGGAAACTCGCAGGTGAGGCCTAACAATTCATTCAAGCCGACACCGCTTCGCGGCGCGGCTTAATTCAGGCGTTAGGCCGCATGTACCTTCCGATCCAGCTTGCCGGACTTACTAGCAAAGACTTGGCGAGCTGCTGCGGCGGCAAGGTCTCACGCATCGCGTGGCCGGCGGCGCAGTCATCCGATTGCACGTGGCATCTAGAGCTGATCTGGCTGGACGGTACGGTTTGGACGGTGCGCGGTGTCCCGACAATGACGGAGTCAGGACATGAGATGGGGTCGCTTAGAGTGGAGCGGACCCTGGCCCGACCCGTGCCGGGGGAGTTCGCTAGGGAGGGCGTGACCCTCAATGACTTGGAGGTAGTCTCCATCAGCATCGGGACTGCGTCAGAGGCTGGTGTGAGATCCGATTGCGGCATCTCGCTCAGCGATCGCGCCGGCAACGAGTGGACTATTGTGACCGCACCGGCTACCGGAGCCGTTGCAGTTATTTGGCCTGGTGAGGCTCCTCCAGCAACGGAATTCTTGCTCTCCAGTTTTATGTGGATGCCACTCCAATGATCGTCGTTCCTTGGCACCCCCGCGGTGGCGGCCTAACAATGCGTTCAAGCCGAAGCCGCTTCGTTACGCAAACCACATGGCAGATAAAGCTTGCCATGTGCTTGGCTCCACTGCGCGTCTCGGCTTAACTTAGGCGTTAGGCCTTGTTTCCCGCACTACCGGATCAGCATCTTCGGTCGCATAATGTTCGCCGCTCATCTGTGACTGTTGGCGTCTCGCACGCGCGGTGTGATCCTGCCCCTGCTTCACGGACACCCGGATAAGCGATTCAATATCGCAACCCGAGGTGAGACAGATGACCAGGAAGAAGTCAGAGACAAAGGCAGAGCGTAAGCGGTTCAGCCCCGAGTTCAAGCAGCAGGCGCTGCTACGGGCGTCGAAGGACGGGATCCCAGCGGTGGCACGCGACCTGGGGCTGGAGCCGGCGCAGTTGTACGGGTGGCGGACGAAGGCCCAGCAGGAGGGCGAGGACGCCGAGGCGCATCGCGTGCAGCAGGCGGAGACGGCCCAGCTCAAGCGCGAGGTGGCGCGGCTGGAGGAAGAGGTCGCGTTCCTAAAAAAAGCGGCGGCGTACTTCGCGAAGCAACCCAAGTGAAGTACGCCACGATCAGGGCACACGAGGCCCAGTTCCGGGTCCGCCTGATGTGTCGGCTCCTCGGCGTGTCGCCCAGCGGGTACTACGCGTGGCGAAGCCGGACGCCGTCGAAGCAGGCGCAGGCCCGCGCCACGCTGGATGCGCAGGTGCGGGAGGAGTTCGAGCGGCGCAAGGCTCGCGCCGGCGCGCCCCGCCTGTCGCGGCACCTGGGGCGGGGTCGCCGCCAGGTGGCGCAGAGTCTGCGCCGGCAGGACCTGCGTGCGAAGGCGGCGAAGAAGTTCAAGGCGACGACGAACTCGAACCATTCGCTGCCTGTGGCGGAGAACCTGCTGAAGCAGAATTTCACGGTGCAGCGTCCGAACAAGGTGTGGGTCGGCGATATCACCTACATCGTTACGGACGAGGGCTGGCTGTACCTGGCCGTGGTGCTGGATCTGTTCTCCCGAAAAGTGGTGGGCTGGTCGATGTCGGAGCGGATGACGGCCACGCTGGTGTGTGATGCGCTTCGGATGGCGCTGCTCCGGCGCAAGCGGCCTCGTGGCGTGATCATGCATACCGACCGGGGCAGTCAGTACTGCTCTCGTGAGCATCGCGTCCTGCTCGATCAGGACGGTCTGATCGCGAGCATGAGCGCCAGAGGCAACTGCTACGACAACGCTGCGATGGAAAGCTGGAACCACAGCCTCAAGGTCGAGGCGATCCACGGCGAACGTTTCACCACCCGTGCCGAGGCCAAGGCGCAGGTGTTCGAGTACATCGAGGTTGACTACAATCGAGAGCGGCTCCATTCGACACTGGGCTACGTCAGCCCGGAGCAGTTCGAGCGGGCCCACGCTGCTTAGACGGGTGTCCGAGAAACGGGGGCAAGATCAGTGAGTGGCATCGGCGTCAGGGCCTGCTGCACCTAAGCTTCGGACAGACGCGACCCTTCGCAAGATTCCACCTGCCGAGTCGGCTTCGGAGAGCTTTCGGTGAGGGTTCTTGGCCGCGCGAGCCG
>NZ_JBSVRI010000011.1:0-5583 GCF_054052085.1 Luteimonas sp. A501 | reverse complement strand
GCCAGTCCGAAGCCGAGGCGCTGCAGGGCTGACTGCCGATGCCTGCACCGCGCGTGCGAGGTGCAAACGCTACGGATGAGCGATGCGCTACAGATCGCCTGGAACCCGGCAACAACAGTGCGGGACACAAGGCCTAACGCCTGAATTAAGCCGAACCGCGAAGCGGTTTCGGCTTGAATGAATTGTTAGGCACCACTCCGGTAACTGTGGCTGCCGTGCACGTGAAGCTACCACCCAAGCCAATACACGGCTCAAGGGTGACGAGCAGGGGACTGCCCTGAGCGATAGCTAAGCGGTCCAGTACGTTCTCCGATGCCAGGTCACTGAGCTCGATATCCCGGACGCCAGTGAATGACAGGCCGACCACAGCGCCCTTGCCGGCAGAGGCGTCGATGTAGAAGAGGTCGAGCGTGACAGTGCCCTCAGCCGAGTAGTTGAAAGAGGTCAAGCGAGCGTCAGCGAACTCGGGCCAGTAGCCGAAGATTGACGTGACTGAATCAGATTTCGAGATCATGCCTGTGGTGCCTAACGCCTGAATTAAGCCGACCCGCGAAGCGGGTTCGGCTTGAATGAATTGTTAGGACTCAAGCCAGCGAAACGTAAAGTTCTCGGCAGCGTCGACTTTGCCTGCATCGCCAAAATAGAGCGTCGAGCCCGTCATGAGGAAATTGTCCTTCTTATTGGATATGAACATGAGCATGGTGCCGCCATCGATGTGTCGGTTTGATTGAGGTGTGAAAGTGGCTAAAAAGTAACCATCCCTGATCCTGCCAGAGATTTCATAGATGTCCGTAGTCCCGCTGTTATTCTTGTGCGAGTACGTTCCTGAAACTGTGTCGCCTCTCTGCATTAGGTCTAGTTGCATGGGGGCCTCGATTGGCTGGCCATCAAATTCGAATGCTTCCCAACGACCGTCAATCCTTGCCCCGCGATAGATCTTGTCGGCGTACCAAGGAAGAGCAACACGGCGCAAGAGCTCACTACCGCTAATGAACAGGGCGGTCGCGATGAGGCTGCTTACTATTCCGACAATTAGCGACAGCATATGTTTGAGTCCTAACACCAGAGTTAAGCCGTGCCGCGAAGCGGCATCGGCTTGAACGACTCGTTAGGCCGCCGTTCCCTGGCACCTGCGCCCGACGTGCGGCAGCCCAACCCCTGAGGCGAACAGTACAACAAGCGCCGTGCCTGGTGCTGCCGAAACGCATCATGCGCGCGGCCAAGAACTCTCACCGCGCACCGCCCGAAGCCGACCCGGCAGGTCGAATCTTGCGAAGAGTCGCGCCTGTCCGAAGCCGAGGTGTTGCAGGGCTGACTGCCGATGCCTGCACCGCGCGTGCGAGGTGCAAACGCTGCGGATGAGCGAGGCGCTACGGATTGCCTAGAATCCGGCAACAACAGTGCGGGAAACAAGGCCTAACGCCTGAGTTAAGCCGACTTGCGTAGCGTAGCCGACAACGTGGCAAGCTTTACCTGCCACGTTGTTGGTGTAGCGAAGCAAGTTCGGCTTGAACGAATTGTTAGGCCGCACCTGGGGGAAGGCAAAGCTTCACCACGAGGACAATGCTTCCTACGAGAATCATAAGAGCGCCGTACGTTGCAAACCGGGAGTTCGCTAAAAGCATATCGGCCAGGACCTTTGGATCGAACTGCCCTGTTTGTGACATCTGCTCCAGTGCGGGCCTGGTGCTTGGAGATGCATGAGCTCCGAGGGCAGTCCACAGCGCGCCTAGGAGGATCCAAGCAACCGCGACAATATCTAATGTTCTTGGGCTCGGACGATTGAGTGCGACTGCTTCGCCTACGGCTATAGAACTGAGTGCGATGGCCGTTGTCCCGGCGAGTATTGCCAGCCACGCGAACCAGTCTGCTCGTAAATTTTGCAGCAAATCTATAACCCAGCTGGCAAGTCGCTTCATGAAATACTCCCCGTGGTTGTGGAAATGTAGTGCGGCCTAACACTTGAATTAAGCCGCGCCGCGAAGCGGTGTCGGCTTGAATGAATTGTTAGACACCTACTCCTTAGCCTCCCGGTACTGCTCTGCGCGTTTGATCCATGAGTCTCGGCGCTGAGCGTCACCTAGCTCCTCGTAAGCTGCTGCGATGTTCGTTGCGAACTCCCAACGGCGTGATGAGATTTCGCCTTGATCAGGATCTATGGCCTGGGTGTAGAGCTCAATAGCTCTTTGATAGTCACCCTGCCTGAGTCGCGCGTACGCGAACTCCGCAATCAGATCGCCAGTCATGCGTCCGGAGGAGTAAACCGGCTCAAGTAGAGTGATAGTTTCACTGAACTTTCCCAGTACATTCAGTGCGAAAGCGTGTTCAAACGTTAGGGCCTCAGATGCTGCGCCTGCCTCGAGCGCCTTCAGCACGTGACCAAGTGCTTTGTCGCTAGCGCCAATATGATTGTAGTGATACGCCCAGGCGGCGTGATGCTCACCAGGCGGCCGGCTGTCTTTGTAGAACTGCATCGTTTCTGGAATTAATGGCAAACCGAGTGCGGCTACTTGCCCTTCAACCAAGCACGTTGCTGGGAAATTGTGACCAACTCTTTGAATCAGCCGTGCTTCTTTTGACAGGTCTGATTGGAGGGCACGCAAAGCGCCACCGCCCTCTTCCAAGGTTCCGTAATGCTCGAAGGTAAAGCCGGCACTTGGGTCGACGTAGACGTAGCCAAGGATCACGCTGCCATCCTGAGCCTCAGCCCCAAACCAGCTGTTCTCACAATCGGCGATAGTCTGATCGAACGTCAGCTCTGTGGCTTGGGGAGCCTGAGCCAGCGCAGTGGAAGCGCAACAGAGCGCGATGGCGACGATGAGGTTCTTCATGAGTGTCTAACACCTGAATTAAGCCGAGCCGCGAAGCGGCTTCGGCTTGAATGAATTGTTAGAGGGCTACCCGAGCAACCCCCGGCCAAACATATCTTGAGCTCGGGCTAACTGTGTTCGCAACTCTGCCGCGCAGAACAGCGCGGAATCGTGCGCCACCCGATCATTCTCGATGAGTGACCTAAATCGTGGGGTGTGGTGTGCGAAGGCGCTACGACCTGACTTATCGCGCCACTCATATATTTCCTCCCATAGCAGGCCAGCTTGTCGCTCTGCACCTATTAGCCTTGGAAGGAACTCAGTGAAAAGATTGTCATAGCTTTTCAGTGCGCCTTGAACCTGTGTGGGCTCGTGGGCGAGAACGAACTGAACCCTTTCGATCTCTTGCCGAGCTGACGAAAACAAGTTACGACTCTTCTCGACGTGCATGAGTAGCTCAGACTTGTCTCTCTCAAAGGCTAAAGTGGTTTCTAGCTCATGCGCGCTTACGGAGTGCGTGAAAGCTCTGTAGCTGATGTACGCAGACAACAAGCTGACAACGATAGCAAGAGCGGCGATGAGATCAGAACTTTCCATAGCCCTCTAACGCCTAAGTTAAGCCGCGCCGCAGCGGGGCGTGAAGCACATGGCACGCTCTACCTGCCATGTGGTTTGCGCCCCGATGCGGGGTCGGCTTGAACGCATTGTTAGGCCTCAGCTGCATACGCCGCCGGGCCTGCGAAGTACGAACGATTGCGGCGAACCAGCAACGCAAGAGCAACGTACACGAGAACTGCAAGCCCAGCCGTGAGCCAAAGAGCGGAAGGCTTGAAGATCATGTCCATGGCTTCTTGCCGCACCGGTAAGCCACGAAGCTCACGGCCGATCTCGTAGGCCTCGCGAACGCCCTGAATGTCCCGGACTGCCAGTAGGGTTGTGACCAAGTTCTGACCTATGCCGGCCGCCAAGGCACCAAGCAAAACTCCATACCCGACTAGCTGTGGCCGAAACAAGTAAAAGACCGCGGCTGCGTTGAACAGGAACACGACACCAGCCAGGGCGAAGTATGCCCAAGCGGCACCGATACTTGCGAAGATGTAATAGTCAGCGGTGGTGCCGAAGCGAGCAAGGCCATCGAGGTCTTTGCCCGTGGCCCAAAGGAACCAGACGATTAGCAGAATGATTGAACGCGGTCGCCGCACGAAACTTCCCCCTGAGGCCTAACACCAGAATTAAGCCGTGCCGCGAAGCGGCATCGGCTTGAATGACTCGTTAGGCCGCACCGCATTGCCCGAGCGGCTCACCGAACCAGCCGCCAGCGACCGGACGCCGCCACGAGTAGAAAGTACACCGCAACCAGCGTCAGAAGCACATCCAACGCGGTCAGTGATGAAGCGGGTCTGCTGAAGTAGTGGCCGTTGATAGCTCGGATGAGCTGGTGCACCTGGAAGATGAGAGCGAGTCCCGTCGCCCCCGCTACGCCAAGACACAGACGCCATAGAGGCGGAATCCTATGCCGAGGATTCTGCGCCGAATTAGGCTTTCGAGTGCGGCGAGCGTGCGACATGCGGCCTAACGCCTAAGTTAAGCCGCGCCGCAGCGGGGCGTAAAGCACATGGCACGCTCTACCTGCCATGTGGTTTGCGCCCCGATGCGGTGTCGGCTTGAACGCATTGTTAGGCGGCCCCGAGACGATACGGGACCGACCCGTTGTACTGCAGCAGATCCCAGAGATTGCCATACAAGTCCTGGAACACCGCCACTGTGCCGTAAGGCTGCTCGGAAGGCGCGCGAACGAAGGTGACCCCGGCCGACCGATACCGCTCGTAGTCACGCCAGAAGTCATCTGTCTGAAGGAACAGGAATACCCGGCCACCGGTCTGGCCACCAACCGCCGCCAGCTGATCTGTGCCCGAGGCTCGGGCGAGTAGTAGTGACGTGCCCGAGCTTCCGGTCGGAGCGACGACCACCCAGCGCTTGCCCTCTTCCGGCCGCGGCGAGTCCTCAACCAAGCGGAATCCGAGTGTCCCGACGTAGAACTCTATGGCCTCGTCGTAATCACGGACCAGTAGCGAGATGTGGGCAATTGCTTGTTGCACGTTGCGATGCTGCTCCGTGGGCCGCCTAACACCTGAATTAAGCCGCGCCGCGAAGCGGTGTCGGCTTGAATGAATTGTTAGACCTGCGCACCGCTCATCTCAATGATCTCTTTGCTGATCTCATCAGGTCGAACGTTGCAGGCCAGAGCGATCGTGTACTCCTCCCCCGAGTGCAATCGCAGAAACAAGGTGCCCGGAAAGACTGCCCGTGAAAGCTGGAAAGATGCAATTGCCTGCCAAGGGATGAGCACGAGCTCACTCGCTTTGGTCACTACAATTCCTCTAGGTCCAGAATCAACTTTGCGCGGACTCAGATACCACACTAGGTACAGAACAACAGACATCGCGGCTGCGAATGCTGCGATTTCAACCAGACGCCCCAGGAGGTCTTGATGCGAAATCTTTCCCGTTAACGCATAGACGATCACTAGCGCAGCGAAGATGCCGTACCAAGTCAGAATGCCGCGCGAGAGGCGACGCCAGAGTTGCGGCAGCACCCCTTGTTGCTTGATTGAATGTCTCCAAGGCTCACGCCACTTCATCGCAGGTCTAACGCCAGAATTAAGCCGTGCCGCGAAGCGGCATCGGCTTGAATGAATTGTTAGGCGCCAATCTGAGTGAAGTCAGCGCCGGTGTCGTATCTTAGCGTCAGCTCTTTGCCGCTACTGAACAAG
>NZ_JBSVRI010000010.1:0-5774 GCF_054052085.1 Luteimonas sp. A501 | reverse complement strand
GCATAGGCGGCTCGACCAAGATGAGCGTTCCGTAGAACACGCTCTCTGACCGCGCCACCTGTGATGCGACCCACTCGGACACGGGCGCTCTTTCTCTTGGGCAGGCGAGTTCAGATCCCGAGCTAGCACCAGAGGCGGCTATGAGAACCATCAAGAGCCAACGCTGCATGTGCGACACCTAACGCCTGAGTTAAGCCGCGCTGCGTAGTGAAGCGAACACATGGCAAGCTCTACCTGCCATGTGGCTCGCGTAACGAAGCGGCGTCGGCTTGAACGAATTGTTGGACGCCAACTCTATCCGAAGCTGGCGCGCTTGCCACCTGCGGCACTGCAACCCGAAGACGGGGCCGCAAGTGAGCCGGAACCTCCGGCCCGCTCATTCCGAAGCCGAGAATATGCGGCCTCGCGGCCACGAAGTCTCACCGTGAACTGTCCTAATGCGACCGCCTGGACGAAGCACGGCGCGGATGGAGCAAACGGACAATCCGAAGCTACCGAAGTAGCGCAACACTGCCTCAATCGCGTGCGAGACGTTTCAACGAAGCTCTCGCACGCGCCGGAATGTCACGACCGTGCGCTCTGATACTTGTGCGAAGCCGAGTGCACGGCCTGCCGGAAACAACAACCTGCGAGCTCTAAGCGGCCAACGCCAGAATTAAGCCGCGCCGCGAAGCGGCGTCGGCTTGAATGAATTGTTAGGCGGCAGCGCTGGTGCCCCAAATGAGTGGCCCAACAAGCGCAAACGCTATGCCTACTGCAAAAAGAACGTATACGAGAGCGAAGAATCGGTCAGCGGCCAAGCCAGAAGTAAAGACAAACGAGGCATCTCTTGGCTCTCGGCCCTTCAACCTAACAAATAATGCTCGGCATGCGCGAAACAGGAAGAGATGCAAGAGCGGAATTGAGGATGCGACAGCAATGACTATATCTATCACCCCGAACAGAGCGGCGCCCCAGGCAACCAATGTAACCACCAGCGCCGAAACGCTCAGCTGGAACCAGCGCTTCGGGTTGTTAAGAGCGGCGACCTTTCCCAGATAGAGAAGGCCAGGGACGAGCATGGTCGAGATCGCAATGAGTGCACTGATGTTCAATCTGCCGCCTAACGCCTAAGTTAAGCCGAGACGCGTAGTGGAGCAAAGCACATGGCAAGCTTTACCTGCCATGTGCTTTGCGGAACGAAGCGGCTTCGGCTTGAACGCATTGTTAGGCCGCTATGCGATTGCGCTCATTTGGTGTGATGTGCGGAAAGCCACCGTCACCGTATGAGCGAAGTACTTCTGATATGACGATGTGATACCCCTTGTACCACCGAGCGTATTGCCTTTTCGCTTCTTGGTGTGTTGGATGAGTCGAGAACGCCTTTAACGTGTCCAAGTCATTCCAGTAGTAGTTTGCGCACTTGCGTGAGCCATCCTGAGATTGCCAGGAATCGACGCCCAAGAACCCTGGCAGTGAGCGCGCAACTTCATCGATCAAGCCATTGAGGCGATGGAACTCTGCATCGTAGATGCCCGGCTCCCAAGTGAACATCGCACAGTACACGGTGAACTCTCCTTAGCGACCTAACGCCTGAATTAAGCCGCGCCGCGAAGCGGCGTCGGCTTGAATGAATTGTTAGGCGCGCAGCGACGCCGCCACAAGCCCAACACCGTAAAGAGCACGATTGCCGCCAAGCTGGCCCAAGGAGCGATGAAGCGAACCATGCCCGCTTCCGCGAGAATTGCCGGGCCGATGTCAAAACTAAGCGTTTCCCACGCAGATGAGCCGAACCACGCTGCGCTCACGGGAAGCACTGCCAAGAGTGCCCAAGGAAATCTCCGAGCGGCGAAGTAACTAAGAGTGCAGGCGATGAGCGCCGACCAGGACAGGACAGAGAGAGATGGCTCCTTGTCCATGATCTCCGCATGTGCAGTGAGCGGAATAAGCAGCAGTATTAGCAGAAGTCTCATGCGCGCCTAACGCCTGAGTTAAGCCGAACCGCGTAGTGGAGCCAACAACATGGCAAGCTCTACCCGCCATGCTGTTGGTGTAACGAAGCGGTTTCGGCTTGAACGAATTGTTAGGCCCCGCGCACGTGCTCTAGCTGCTTGATCAAGTGCGCCGGGCCTTTGATGGATAAGCCTATATACGTCTCTGACGTGGCGATGAGTTCACCATCCGGAAGCCCAATGCGAAAGGTGATGACCTCTTGGGATCCGGCGACAACATGGGAAGCCTCGGACATTGTGCCCCTCGCGGCAAGAACAGCAGACTTCAACCGGGCAAGAAGCTCTGAGTCCCCCTCGGGGCCAAGTATCATCTCTTCAGTTGCCGAATTCTTCATGCGGGGCCTAACGCCTGAGTTAAGCCGACTTGCGTAGTGGAGCCAAAGCCATGGCAAGCTTTTTCTGCCGTGGCTTTGGTGTAACGAAGCAAGTTCGGCTTGAACGAATTGTTAGCGCGCCCTGTGGAGTCTGACCGAGCGTGCACACACAAAAAACCACGCAAGAAAAATTACACTGAATAGAAAAATGTAGAAGTACGTCGCCCAAAAGGAAATTGGATGTACGACTACCGAAATCCATCCCTCGTCCTCATAGAATGAACGCGGGCAGCGCCGTGCCTTGCGCAAGCATTTTATCTTTCCAGTGACAAGTACTTGGTAAGAAATGTAAAAGGCCAAGCCAGCGTAAATTGCGGCCTGAACTACCCCGAGCCAAGCGCCAGAACTGCTTCGCGGCCGCAATTTTGCTCTAGGCCAAAAGAACTGACACAGCCAGCCAGTCGCGAGCGTGATTAAAAATAGCAGACCCATGCCTATAGGGTCGGCGCTGTATGTCTTGACGCGTTGATACATCAAGTACAGTTCTTCGATGGATGCTTGCGTTGGGTCCATGCGCTAACGCCTGAGTTAAGCCGACTTGCGTAGCGAAGCCGACAACGTGGCAAGCTTTACCTGCCACGTTGTTGGTGTAGCGAAGCAAGTTCGGCTTGAATGAATTGTTAGGCCTCAGCTTCGGGCTGGGCCCAGTGGACGCCTATCTGCTCGCCATCAAGGCTGGCGGCGACTGCGGCGACTGCGGCGAGCCGGGAGCGATTGGCGCCTTTGTAGTGCTCACGCATTGGATCAATTGCGTCAACGTTCACGAAGAACCCCAGCGGATAGTGAAGTGTGTCAAACATCTGATCCAACTTCTCGAAGTCATCGCGAGCCTCCGCAACCGAAGCTTGTCGCTTAAGCGCCCAAACGGCAAAGTTGTTTGCTTTGACATTGGCGTGAGAGTGCTCCACAGGAATATGAAAAATGATGTCCGGGCGCTGCCACAGCTCGTGACGCGCGCTCTTTTGGTACTCCATCTCCAGGATCGCGCCGTCCGCTATCAAACCGGCGCGATCTAACTCCGCTTGGAGCGCGCAATAGAAGCGCCCATGGAACCCTCGCTCTGTCCGAAAGAAGCGAGTGGCATCAACGCTACGAATGGCTGCTTCTGTGGCGGCAACTAGAACTTCACGCATCGGTATACCTGCTCTGAGGCCTAACGCCTGAATTAAGCCGACCCGCGAAGCGGGTTCGGCTTGAATGAATTGTTAGGCCCTTGCCGGTTTTTAGCTACTAGAAAAGTTATGGGCACTTTGTAGACCACTCTGCTTGGAACTCTGCTTGACCTTCCGGTGAGCTAGACCCGTCGAATAGTGTCCTGCCCCCACGACCAGCGCTATTTACCGTAGTAATGAAACGCTGCTGGACGTTGTTGAGCGCGAGTGGGCCATCACCTGGACGGTTGAGAGTGCTAGTGCCGCATACGTAGTAGAAGCCACCGCCAGGCTCATGCAGTTTGACGCTTGACTCGGTAATGGCGATGGAAATATCAGCGGCGACTTGGCGTCGCATGATCTCTTGTGCCGCTGCGATCTTGCTCGCAGATGTTTCAGCGCAGCCAGATGCGAGTAGAACCACAGCCAATGTAGTGATCTTGCTACAAATTCTCATCGAACTCTCCCCAAGGGCCTAACGCCTGAATTAAGCCGCGCCGCGAAGCGGTGTCGGCTTGAATGAATTGTTAGGCATCACCGACTCACCTCGATGCGGTTGAGCTTACCCTCTTGTTGATAGAACGCGGGGAGGCTTGCCGCTCGGGAGATCAGTGCGACGTCAATGATGTCTTGAACTGTCGCCTCTTGGTCGTAGAGCAACACCACCGATGTAATTCCCTCGGAATGCTTAGCTGCTCGAATAGCATCCCCCATACGATCTACCGAATAGTTTCGACCACGCCAAGTGAACTCTTCCCCAGGCGCTGCGGAAATCTCAGCAGGAAACTCGCCTGCGACAGGCTCCGACCGCGCCACCGATGCGCAGCCGGTCGCGAGGACCAACCCGGCCAAGAGTGCTTTTTGTACGGCGCCCATAGTTGTCCCCTGTGATGCCTAACGCCTGAATTAAGCCGACCCGCAACGTGCCAGTCGGTGAGTTGCAGTGGTTGAACAACGACACATTTGACCGAAGCGACGAAGCGGGTTCGGCTTGAATGAATTGTTAGGCGCCAGCTACCGCTAAATGGCGCTTGCTTGCTCCTGCCTCACCAATCAGATTGGCCAGTACAGTACTTTTCTAGTCCCATGTCTGCGAGTTGGCTCCGGATATTGTAGAAGTCAGCACATGCCCCCGGTACGTCCTCGGGATTGAGCAGGCTCTTGGCGATACCGCGCAGTAAAACCATCGTCGCGTCGCCAGGAGTTGCCGTGAGGTACACATTGAAGTCTTCAATCGCCCCCGGGTAGTTCTTAAGGCTATATCGCGTGTTGCCCCTGTGTTTGTAGAACTCGGACGACTCTGGCACCGCTTGAATAGCCTGAGTGAACTCTTTCTCCGCCGCCTCCAGCTTTCCACGCTTCGCCAAGGAAAGACCCTTGGCGTAGTGGCGTTCTACATCGGCTGGTAGTGGCTCTGCCGAGTGTGCAACCCAAGACGACACCAAAAGAAGTGCGAGCACTACTGCTACAAGGATGCGCATGGGTCTCCCTCTGGCGCCTAACGCCAGAATTAAGCCGAGCCGCGAAGCGGCTTCGGCTTGAATGAATTGTTAGGCCGCTGCCGACCCATGGTGAGCGATTAGAGCCTTGAGGCTCGAAAGGCTGCCGCACATTGCAAGTATGACCGCCTTGAACTCCCTACCCTCAGGCGTGCCAAGACGATCCAAGATGGCCTTAACGTCAGGGTTGTCGTGCGTGACGAACTTTATGAGGCTCTTAACTTTCTCGTCAAGGGATCGTGGTTCCAAGTTATGCGCCAGATCATTACGGATGCCATTGAGTCGCTTAGATGCATCCCAAATCCATGGCTCTAGGGAACTGTACTTTGTCATTGCTTGGACCAAACAAATTATTTGGTGGCACTCAAAGCTAGTACCCCGATTGCCCTTTAGTGAGTCGGGATAGGCAAGCAGCATGGCAAATACCTCCCGCATCAGCTCCTCGACGAGTAAATGACCCTTAAGAACTTGGAGGGTCAAGTCCGCCCCGTCGGGGTAGTGCTGCTCTATGCGGAGCATGTCGGGGTGAAGTTGCTCATTCATAGCGGCCTAACGCCTGAATTAAGCCGCGCCGCGAAGCGGCGTCGGCTTGAATGAATTGTTAGCTGCCATTCGCGGCAACTGGCGGAGCATGCTTGATAAATCTGCGCTCATCAGATACGTAGCCGACAGACTGGTAGAAGGCATGTGCAATTGGTCGGTGATCTCCACTCGTGACCTCGACTCTTCGGGCGCCGGCGCTCCAGGCCCAGTCTTCTA
>NZ_JBSVRI010000009.1:0-5806 GCF_054052085.1 Luteimonas sp. A501 | reverse complement strand
GCGATGCGTGCGCCCTCATAGAAGTGCTGCACCGCGAGCCCAGTGCAGACCTTTCCGCTCAGCGCTGGCTCGATGCCATTGATGTGAAAGCTCATAGAGATGTCTGTTTGGCGCCTAACGCCAGAATTAAGCCGCGCCGCGAAGCGGCGTCGGCTTGAATGAATTGTTAGGCATCATTGCCGTGACTATAACTTGGCCGCTAGCGACTTGAGCCGCTTGCTTGGCTTGGATAACTTGACGTGAAGCTTTCCATCATTTGATGATCTGAGACCGGTCACATAGTCCTTTACAAGATCAAAGGTTACCGAATCGCTGATCTGATACCAGCCAGATTTGTATTTCACTTTCCCGCTTGCGATTAGATTTTCTATGTCGGGATAGTTCTCAGCGAACTGCTTGGTTCGCGCCTTGAGCTCTTCAATTTCGGATTCTGTGAGTGGCATGACTACGTCGTATGAGGCCTAACACCGGAGTTAAGCCGCGCCGCGAAGCGGTGTCGGCTTGAATGAATCGTTGGGTGGCGGATTGTTTGTGCTACTCACTAATTGCATTCAAGTGCTCGCTAATGTAGTCGTACCAAAATATCCTTTTGTCTACGAAATACTTGAAAGTCGCCAACAACGCACTAATCGCTATCAACGCCCCCGCAAGAATGGGGGCGGACACGGAGTAGGTGCTAAAAAGAAGTGCAATAAATGCTGCGGTAAAGCCAAACAGCGCTATGAAAGCAGAGAACATTGTTGACCAAAATTTCAATCCAGGAATTCTTGTCTTGATGTAGAACCGCAGAACTTTCGCATTGGCTTTTTGCGACGAATCATCATTTCCAATGGCTTCAGCTAGCGTTCTGCGAAACTCGTTCTCAAGGGCGGCAGCCTGAATTGTTTTTTTCCAAATGTCATTTTTATTAGAGAAAGATTCTTGAAGTATGCTAATAAAGCTGAAATTTTTGTTGCTGTGCTCTTTCGCATACTCTCGAGAAAGCACGGTGGGGACTGGAAACTTATCTCTATCGGACATGCGGGAGATCTCCTGCCACCTAACGCCAGAGTTAAGCCGAGACGCGCAGTGGAGCGAAGCACATGGCAAGCTTTACCTGCCATGTGGTTTGCGTAACGAAGCGGCTTCGGCTTGAACGACTTGTTAGGCCGCTGCCGCCGGCACCCGCGCCGAACACACTGCAGCCCAACCCCTGAGCCGGAACATTACAACAACTTGCTACGGCCTGGCCGAAAAGCGTAACCAAAGCGGGAAGTCTGCGCATGGAGCTGGTACCGACCTATGAGCTTGCGGCTCACCCGAAGCACAGCATGGCGGCGGACGCCGTATGCAGCAGGCGGCGATGCGACGACCAGAGCGAATAGCTGGTCAGTGCGATGTGGACGAAGCGAACCTGTGCGCTTGCCGCGAGCTGGCCGAAGGAACAACTGAAACCCGACCTTGCAACCACGCGCCGAGTGCGGCCTAACACCAGAGTTAAGCCGTGCCGCGAAGCGGCATCGGCTTGAACGACTCGTTAGGCCGCCGTTCCCTGGCACCTGCGCCCGACGTGCGGCAGCCCAACCCCTGAGGCGAACAGTACAACAAGCACCGTGTCTGGTGCTGCCGAAACGCACCATGCGCGCGGCCAAGAACTCTCACCGCGCACTGCGTGAAGCCGACCCGGCAGGTCGAATCTTGCGAATAGTCGCGCCTGTCCGAAGCCGAAATGTTGCAAGGCTGACTGCCGATGCCTGCACCGCGCGTGCGAGGTGCAAACGCTGCGGAGAAGCGCTACAGATTGCCTGGAATCCGGCAACAACAGTGCGGGAAACAAGGCCTAACGCCAGAGTTAAGCCGAGACGCGTAGTGGAGCGAAACACATGGCAAGCTGTATCTGCCATGTGATTTGCGGAACGAAGCGGCTTCGGCTTGAACGACTTGTTAGGCCGCAGCTGCCCGGCACTTGCGCCAGCCCCGCGACAGCCCAACCCCTGAGCCGAACAGTACAACAAGTCTTGGCGGAGAGCCTGGGCTGGCACCTGGGACAACCGGAGCGAAGTAGGTCGGCTCGCGTGGCCAAGAAGTCTCACCGCGTCCTGCCCGAAGCCGACTCGTCAGGTCGAATCTTGCGGAGGGTCGCGCCTCCCCGAAGCCGAGGTGCTTCAGGGCCGCCTGCCGATGCGCCCACCGCCCGTGCGAGGTCCAAATGCCGTGGATGAGCGAAATGATCGAGCCCGCGTGGACCTTGCCACCAACAGTGCGGGAAACAAGGCCTAACACCAGAGTTAAGCCGTGCCGCGAAGCGGCATCGGCTTGAACGACTCGTTAGGCCGCCGTTCCCTGGCACCTGCGCCCGACGTGCGGCAGCCCAACCCCGGAGGCGAACAGTACAACAAGCACCGTGTCTGGTGCTGCCGAAACGCACCATGCGCGCGGCCAAGAACTCTCACCGCGCACTGCGTGAAGCCGACCCGGCAGGTCGAATCTTGCGAATAGTCGCGCCTGTCCGAAGCCGAAATGTTGCAGGGCTGACTGCCGATGCCTGCACCGCGCGTGCGAGGTGCAAACGCTGCGGATGAGAGAAGCGCTACAGATTGCCTGGAATCCGGCAACAACAGTGCGGGAAACAAGGCCTAACACCAGAGTTAAGCCGTGCCGCGAAGCGGCATCGGCTTGAACGACTCGTTAGGCCGCCGTTCCCTGGCACCTGCGCCCGACGTGCGGCAGCCCAACCCCTGAGGCGAACAGTACAACAAGCGCCGTGCCTGGTGCTGCCGAAACGCACCATGCGCGCGGCCAAGCACTCTCACCGCGCACCGCCCGTAGCCGACCCGGCAGGTCGAATCTTGCGAAGAGTCGCGCCTGTCCGAAGCCGAGGTGTTGCAGGGCTGACTGCCGATGCCTGCACCGCGCGTTCGAGGTGCAAACGCTGCGGATGAGCGAGGCGCTACAGATTGCCTGGAACCCGGCAACAACAGCGCGGGAAACAAGGCCTAACGCCAGAGTTAAGCCGAGACGCGCAGTGGAGCGAAGCACATGGCAAGCTTTACCTGCCATGTGGTTTGCGTAACGAAGCGGCTTCGGCTTGAACGACTTGTTAGGCCGCCGCACGCCGAGCTTGCGCCCGACCTTGCGACAGCCCAACCCCTGAGCCGAACAGTACAACAAGTCTGGCCGAGCGGCCTGAGACTGGCATTTGCCGGGGCCAAAGCCAGAACACTGGACTCGCGCGGTCAAGAACTCTCATTGCGCACTGTCCGAAGCCGACTCGGCCGGTCAAATCTTGCGGAGAGTCGCGCCTGTCCGAAGCCGAGGTGCTGCAGCGCTGACTGCCGATGCCTGCACCGCGCGTGCGAGGTGCAAACGCTCCGGATAAGCGAGGCGCTACAGATCGCTTGGAACCCGGCAACAACAGTGCGGGAAACAAGGCCTAACGCCTGAATTAAGCCGCGCCGCGAAGCGGCGTCGGCTTGAATGAATTGTTAGGTGCCGCCCTGGACAGCGCGACGCACCTCGTTGATAAGACCGAAGTCTGACAAGTAGTGCTGATAGCTGCTGCACTGTAGCAAGCGTCCCGCGGAGTCGACGAAGAACACCGCCGACTCACCAGGAAGAACTCCCCAGCCCGTATTTTCGGGCTTGATCTTGCCACCCCGGAATGCCCCTTTATAGGACTCCCGTACTTCCACTGTCCAGATGTCGTAGGCCTCCCCGGACTTAGGCATAGGCGGCTCGACCAAGATGAGCGTTCCGTAGAACACGCTCTCTGACCGCGCCACCTGTGATGCGACCCACTCGGACACGGGCGCTCTTTCTCTTGGGCAGGCGAGTTCAGATCCCGAGCTAACACCAGAGGCGGCTATGAGAACCATCAAGAGCCAACGCTGCATGTGCGACACCTAACACCAGAATTAAGCCGTGCCGCGAAGCGGCATCGGCTTGAATGACTTGTTAGCCGCCACTACAGCAGCCTCGTGCCAAGTGGAACTGCCTGATCGGGCACGCAGAGCGCGACCTCCCCCTGCTCATTATGGAACCCGGTCACCAGACACTCGGACATTAAAGGGCCTACCTGCTTGCGAGGGAAGTTGACGACGGCTACCACCAGCTTGCCGACAAGCTCCTCAGGTCGGTAGAGCGCCGTGATCTGTGCGCTGGACTTCTTGACGCCAAGCTTCTCGCCGAAGTCCACGTGCAAGACATAGGCGGGCTTTCGCGCTTCCGCGAACACCGACGCGCTGACGACCCGGCCAACGCGCAGCTCAACTTTCAGGAAATCGTCGAAGCTAATGGTTTCCACGCAGCTCTCTCTCACAGCGGCTAACACCTAAGTTAAGCCGAGGCGCGCAGTGGAGCAAAGCACGTGGCAAGCTGTACCTGCCATGTGCTTTGCGGAACGAAGCGACTTCGGCTTGAACGCATTGTTAGGCCTACCGCCCGCCATGCCAGAAGTCGAACTCTTGAACTTGCTTCCACCCTTCGCCCGGCTTGATAAAGGCAAGCAGGATGGCCTCCAAGTCACTCACCGTTTCCGGCGCCTCTCGCGTGACTGCCACAATCTCCTCGCGGCGATTCCTGTACATGGCAGAGAGGCCGTGCTCCGGATCAAGGCTCCCGCCCACTTCCATTGAAGTTCCGGGCGCGAACACCACCACCACTTGGTGGAAGCCAGCCACCCAGTCAACGCTCTTGAGCGCAGAACGAATAGCTGCCTCAGTGATTTCCGGGGAGTAAACCGTAGGATCATCCCCGAAGTTCGGGATGACGTGGATTCCGACCCTTGATTCGGTCGGATCCGTCTCCCAGTCAGGCGTTTGAGCCGCAGCGCTCGTGGGTAGGAGAATGGAAAGCAGCACGGCGAGTAGTCGCTTCATGGTAGGCCTAACGCCTGAGTTAAGCCGACCCGTAGCGGGGCGGCGACTGGGTGCTAGCGTAGCGGATAAGCACCCAGGCGGTGCCCCGATGCGGGTTCGGCTTGAACGAATTGTTAGGCCGCTGCCGAGTAGTTGCGCGCACTAGCCCTACGCCAGCTTGCCATTGATGTATGCCACCGCACGCTGGGATAGCACCAGCGGTTGCGGGCCGCCGCCCTCGATGAAGTCAGTCATTTGTCCAAGCGGCGAAAGCTCTTTTGCGCCACTAACGAACTCGATGCCATGTTCATCGCCTCGATAGTCATGCCAGTAGTGGGCGATCAATCGACCGTCTTGGTAAATGCGGTACTTGTACGCCGCGAAAGACTCGCGCTTTGAGTCGTCCTGCTCAATCTTGTAACTCACGCGAAACTCCTTTGAGCGGCCTAACGCTCAAGTTAAGCCGAATTGCAGCGCGTAGCTGGCAACATGGCAAGCTTTTTCTGACATGTTGACGGCGTAGCGATGCAATTTC
Organism: Luteimonas sp. A501; assembly: GCF_054052085.1. The sequence continues at coordinate 436 of NZ_JBSVRI010000009.1, read as the reverse complement.
GGCTTGAACGCATTGTTAGGCCGCGGTCGATGGCTCCCAAAGTTCGATCTTGTTGTTCTCTGGATCCGTGACCCAGCCGAATTTGCCCTGCTCAGATGTTTCGGTCTTGTCCATAACATTGCAGCCTTCGGTTCTCAGGGCCAAAAGCAACGCGTCAAGATCCGCGACGCGGAAATTGATCATGAACGAGGCGGAGCTCGGCGCCATGTAGGTCGTGTCGGCCGCAAACGGACTCCAAAGGGTCATCCCCGGCTCGCTGCCGTCACCACCCCAGTTGAAGATGGCTCCGTTCCAGTCCGTCACGTCGAGGCTGGACCGGCCAACCTTTTGTAGACACCCGCAGGCCATAATTCAGGGCAACAGCAGGGGTGTTTATGAGCAGCAAGCAGTACACGGATGAGTTCCGGGCAGAGGCGGTGAAGCAGGTTTTGGAGCG
>NZ_JBSVRI010000008.1:0-7111 GCF_054052085.1 Luteimonas sp. A501 | reverse complement strand
AGTGGCAGGAAAGCCTCCTCTAGATTTGCTCCCCGAAGTTCATCCATGCGAGCTAGATCATGAATCTCGCAGATCCGATTCCAATCATATTTCTGATAGCGACGAATCTTCATGCAATGCCTAACGCCAGAGTTAAGCCGAGACGCGTAGTGAAGCGAAGCACATGGCAAGCTTTACCTGCCATGTGGTTTGCGTAACGAAGCGGCTTCGGCTTGAACGACTTGTTAGGCCGCCGCAAGCCGAGCTTGCGCCCGACCTTGCGACAGCCCAACCCCTGAGCCGAACAGTACAACAAGTCTGGCCGAGCGGCCTGAGGCTGGCATTTGCCGGGGCCAAAGCCAGAACACTCGACTCCCGCGGCCAAGAACTCTCACTGCGCCCTGCCCGAAGCCGACTCGGCCGGTCAAATCTTGCGGAGAGTTGCGCCTGTCCGAAGCCGAGGTGTTGCAGGGCTGACTGCCGATGCCTGCACCGCGCGTGCGAGGTGCAAACGCTGCGGATGAGCGAGGCGCAACAGATTGCCTGGAATCCGGCAACAACAGTGCGGGAAACAAGGCCTAACACCAGAGTTAAGCCGTGCCGCGAAGCGGCATCGGCTTGAACGACACGTTAGGCCGCCGATGCCTGGCACCTGGCCCAACCCTTGAACCGAACACTACAACAACTTGCCGAGCCTTGGCCGTGCCTGTGAGAGCGGAGGCGAGGATTCACAACTCGCGCGGCCGAAGACCCCACCGTGAGCCAGCACGAGGCCGACTCTAGATGATCGTACTTGCGCCGAAGATGCGCCTGTCCGGAGCCGAGATGCATCACGAATGTCTGCCGTTGCCTTCACCGCGTGTGCGAGGTGCCAACTGCGCTGGATGAGCGGAGTGCATCAAGCGACCGGATGCCCTGCTCCAACAGTGCGGGAAACAAGGCCTAACGCCAGAGTTAAGCCGAACCGCGTAGTGGAGCCAAATGCATGGCAAGATTTTCCTGCCATGCATTTGGTGTAACGAAGCGGTTTCGGCTTGAACGAATTGTTAGGCGGCGTCACCCGGCTGGTGAGGCTGCTGGCTTGGCCGCCTGTGCGGCTTGAACTATAGCGGCTAGTTCCGATGCTGTGACCTGCTGGAGCCGCTGGAACACAGGCTGGAACGACGAATCTTGGCCCCAGCCCTCGCCAACGACAGTGACGCCTTGGCCCTCGGGAGTGACGAAGAAGTAGCCGAACTCTCCGTCTATGGCCTGAAGCGGCACCACTACTACCGACTTCGCGTCCGAGCAGGCGTAGATGTTCCAGGCCGATGCATCGAACTCGCGTTGGATCGGGCCGGCCTCACAGGCGAGTGCCGTATTCTCCGTGAGGTCAGTCGCCACTACCGGCAGCGACGCAAGCACAAGAATGAAAGCAAGAATTTTCACGAGCCAGTCCATTTGGTTTAGCCGCCTAACACCAGAATTAAGCCGTGCCGCGAAGCGGCATCGGCTTGAATGACTCGTTAGGCCGCGGTCGCACGGTAGACGAAGTAGCCACCAGCGAACACAGCCCCCCAACAAAACAGACCAACGATAGCGCAGGCGCTAGAGCTGGGCTCTTGGCCAGGCCGGAAGATGCGAATCACAACGTAGCCCAGACCTTGGATCAGCAGTTCGAAGATGATCTCGAAGAGTAAGCGCCCGAGAAGACGCAGCACTCCGCCAACAGCTTCACCGGCGATCTCCCCTATTGGCATGCCACCTCCCGCAGCGGCCTAACGCCAGAGTTAAGCCGAGACGCGTAGTGGAGCGAAGCACATGGCAAGCTTTACCTGCCATGTGGTTTGCGTAACGAAGCGGCTTCGGCTTGAACGACTTGTTAGGCCGCCGCACGCCGAGCTTGCGCCCGACCTTGCGACAGCCCAACCCCTGAGCCGAACAGTACAACAAGTCAGGCCGAACGGCCTGAGGCTGGCACTTGCCGGGGTCAAAGCCAGAACCAGCGACTCGCGCGGCCAAGAACTATCACAGCGCCCTGTCCGAAGCCGACTCGGCCGGTCGAATCTTGCGGAGAGTCGCGCCAGTCCGAAGCCGAGGCGCTGCAGGCCTGACTGCCGATGCCTGCGCCGCGCGTGCGAGGTGCAAACACTGTGGGTAAGCGAGGCGCTACAGATCGCCTGGAACCCGGCAACAACAGTGCGGGAAACAAGGCCTAACGCCGTGTTAAGCCGCCACGGTACGTGGTCGGCTTGAACTACTAGTTAGCGATTATCGCGGAGTGCCTCGCGAACCGATTTCTCATAGCCAGGGATATCTGCTGGATATACCCGGTACTCTCCGTCACGATGCGAAACAAATACCCTTTCACCAGCCTCAACAGGCAATGCGCAGGGCGAAATGGCTTCTACAATGTGGGGCGCATTGCCTTTCAGGAGCTCCGTTTGCACTACTCGCAGCAGAAGCAATGGGTAACCCCTGGCGTTTCCGACCGTGCTCGCATTTGTGCCACCCGAGTACTCAACTTCTAAATCTGGCCATCGCTCGCCCGTTACATACCCCAAGAAAATGGCATCCGAGCTACGCACACTGAGCGGGCCTGGCTGGCATGCCAACACATTTGCAGCGAAGCTGGATGACAAGATTACGACTAGGATTGCCGACATGCATTTCATGATCGCTAACGCCAGAGTTAAGCCGTGCCGCGAAGCGGCATCGGCTTGAATGAATTGTTAGCTCTACAGCTTAGACAATGGGATAACACACTCTCGCTGGGTGATGTGCGAGACCATGCGGTACAAGAACTGCTTTGGGGTCAAGCTAATGAGCTCCGTTATCAGTGGACGGAGCTTCCCTTTCAGCACCGCCTCCATTTCGACCGGCCTATATCTCGCGGCAGAGCCAAGGTAAAACATTGCGGCAAGCGAATAGCCTAGGGAAGGGAAGTCCCCGGGCTTTAGATCAACGTAGTACCGATAGCCTTGCCGGGTCAGTATGGGCGTGATGTTGAAATCGTCGTACTCAGCGAGAATATTCAGGTACTTCGTCGAGATATTGCTGTTGTTGCAGGTTTTTCGCTTCTTGCTCCGATGCACAACTGCACCGTCCCTCTGATGTGAATCCTTGAAGTACGCGAGCCGACTACCTTTGTGAAACTTTGAGCAGTCAACCTTATTCTCCTGCTCCTTCTTGTAGCTCAACTCAGTGAACAGGAACGATTTGCTGTCGTTCACTAAAAAATCAATGTAGACAGGAAGGAGCTTTCGCTTTGTATCTGTAACGCTTGAGAACAACCCGTGAATCTCTGGAATGTGGGAGAGCGCGGACTCTAGGGAAAAAGTGGCCGTTGCAGTTATCGGCTTTCCGAGACGGTTGCAGAACTCTGAAAAGATGTTGATGTGCGATGAAGGTTCCGGCCTTTTCGCCTCAATGATTCCTCTTTGACCCTGTGGAAGTTGAAGTCCGTGGTGCTCATACGTCTTCTCTAACTCTAATCCGTCGCACGACAGGTAACATTTAACCAAGTTGAGCATGCTGTAGTACGCGAGTGTTCCTTTTGCGGGAAGTGGCGTGACTTCCGAGGCTTTGAAGAAGTCTTCAGCGAGGCGCGCATAGTGGAAAGCACGCTCTAGATTCTGCTTGTTCAACCCCTTCTTGCGAGGAATGAGGTTCTGAAGGTGTGATGCCAGATACGACCACGGATCCGATGTGAGGACGTGCTGTTCGCCTGCCGCAACACGTACGAATGAGTACTTAATTGGGTTGTACTTGTGGCGTGCGGGAACGCCCTCCTTCGGAACTGCCATGAAACTCCCCCTGTGGAGCTAACACCAGAGTTAAGCCGTGCTGCAGCGGGGCGTGAAGCACATGGCAAGCTGTATCTGCCATGTGATTTGCGCCCCGATGTGGCATCGGCTTGAACGACTCGTTAGGCCGCCGCTGCCTGGCACTACGCCCGACCCGGGGGCGGCCCAACCCCTGAGCCGAACATTACAACAAGTCTTGCCGCGCAGCTTCGGCTGGCGCTTGCTAAGGCCGAAGCCAGAACGACTGGACCGCGCGACCGAGAACTTTCACCGCGCGCTATCCGAAGCCGGCCCGGCAGGTCGAATCTTGCCGAGAGTCGCGTCTGTCTGAAGCCGAGGTGCACCACGAGTGCCTGCCGCTGCCCTCACCGCGCGTGCAAGGTGCCACCGCGACAGATGCGCGGGGTTGCGACAGGCGACCCGAAAATGCTGCTACGACACTGCGGGAAACAAGGCCTAACACCTAAGTTAAGCCGCGCCGCAGCGGGGCGTGAAGCACATGGCAAGCTGTACCTGCCATGTGGTTTGCGCCCCGATGCGGTGTCGGATTGAACGCATTGTTAGGCTGCCCTTTGCGGCCGAATAGACTTGGCAGCAAAGAGGAAGGAGATGCCAAACCAAAGCATAAGAACAGCCTCGATTGCAGCAACAACCGTAGCAAATCGACGCATAGCAGTTACGTCATTTGCTTCGTTCGTGAGCGGGTAGTAGAACTCATGGTGAACAGCACCCGACAGCCAGAATACCCAGACTAGAATGCCCACAATAGAAGCGATAAAGGACAGGCTCCAGTAATTCCGCAGCCTGAGATGCAAAACGATGCTGCCGGCAATGAAGAACAGCAACGCAACGTATCCAGCGATCTGATTTGTATAGATCACGACAATCCCCGATGGCAGCCTAACGCCTGAATTAAGCCGACCCGCGAAGCGGGTTCGGCTTGAAATGAATTGTTAGGCCGCAGCTCAGTTGCCATAGCTGACCGAGACCCCGGCCACCGAATCCTTTTGCTTAAACACCTCGGCGGAGCCAAGGCCCGCCAAGTGCAGGGCGGATTCCGAGCGCCATTGGACTTGCAGCGGAACAGCGCCGTCAATGGTGAGGGTGTTGCCACCAATATCCGGAAGCGCACCGGTGGCGGGAATGATTGAGACCTGAGTGTTGAAGCCAGTTGTAGCTCCGCAGTTACGATTGAACACTACGGCCTTGATGTTGCCGGACGGCGAGATGACCGTTTGAGATATCTCATTGCCACAGGAATTGCAGCCTGACAAAGCAACCAAGGCAATAAGAATTACGGTCAGTTGGAGCGGATTCATCATGCGGCCTAACGCCTAAGTTAAGCCGAGACGCGTAGTGGAGCCAACCATATGGCAAGCTTTACCTGCCATATGGTTGGTGGAACGAAGCGGCTTCGGCTTGAACGCATTGTTAGGCCGCCGCCACCAGACATCGCGAACACTTGCCTGGAAGCACCGCAGCCCAACCCCTGAGCCGGAACATTACAACAACTTGCTGCAATCTGGCCGCAAACTTGGGTCTGATTGAGTAGAAGCACCGGGCCCTGCCGAAGCAGACTGATGCTGCCGCACCAACCTGCCAGATACCAATAGGTTCTTGGCTGGGACCACCAGACCGGACTCGAATGGAGTGAACAGCACCGTCATGATGATCATTGGGATGAGGCCAATTGTCTTGGCGGTTGGATCAATGGCGCGGCACGTTCGGTGCACCGCAGCCGCGTAGGCAATGACCGGAGGGACCGTTACCAGCGCCAGAAGAATTGAAGCCGCAATTACGGTCTTGGACGAATGGGCAATGGCTGTGACGATCATGGCGGCGAACCAGACGACATGGACAATGTAGCTTTGGAACAAGCGCCGTCTCTGCCTGATGAGCTTGGGGATCAGAGAGGAATCCATTGCGGCCTAACACCAGAGTTAAGCCGAGACGCGTAGTGGAGCGAAACACATGGCAAGCTTTACCTGCCATGTGTTTTGCGTAACGAAGCGGCTTCGGCTTGAACGACTTGTTAGGCCGCCGCACGCCGAGCTTGCGCCCGACCTTGCGACAGCCCAACCCCTGAGCCGAACAGTACAACAAGTCTGGCCGAGCGGCCTGAGGCTGGTATTTGCCGGGGCCAAAGCCAGAACACGCGACTCGCGCGGGCAAGAACTCTCACTGCGCCCTGTCCGAAGCCGAATCGGCCGGTCAAATCTTGCGGAGAGTCGCGCCTGTCCGAAGCCGAGCTGCTGCAGGGCTGACTGCCGACGCCTGCACCGCGCGTGCGAAGTGCAAACGCTGCGAATAAGCGAGGCGCTACAGATTGCCTGGAACCCGGCAACAACAGTGCGGGAAACAAGGCCTAACGCCAGAGTTAAGCCGAGACGCGTAGTGAAGCGAAACACACGGCAAGCTTTACCTGCCATGTGTTTTGCGTAACGAAGCGGCTTCGGCTTGAACGACTTGTTAGGCCGCTGCACGCCGAGCTTGCGCCCGACCTTGCGACAGCCCAACCCCTGAGCCGAACAGTACAACAAGTCTGGCCGAGCGGCCTGAGGCTGGCATTTGCCGGGGCCACAAGCAGAACACTCGACTCGCGCGGCCAAGAGCTCTCACTGCGCCCCGTCCGAAGCCGACTCGGCCGGTCAACTCTTGCGGAGAGTCGCGCCTGTCCGGAGCCGAGCTGCTGCAGGGCTTACTGCCGATACCTGCACCGCGCGTGCGAGGTGCAAACGCTGCGGATAAGCGAGGCGCTACAGATTGCCTGGAACCTGGCAACGACAGTGCGGGAAACAACGCCTAACACTTGAATTAAGCCGCGCCGCGAAGCGGCGTCGGCTTGAATGAATTGTTAGGCGGCACCCGCGACACCGCCACCCACTGGCTCTCCCTGAGGATACGCCAGGTCCATGATGTCCTTGAACGTAAGGCCATGCAGCTCTTTGCGGCAGGGGCTCAGGTCTGCCTGTCCGCCAAGAGTCTCGTTAAGAAACGGCTGGCCAGCGAGTGACTTGGTGGTCAGGCAGCCCTTGGGCGACAGGACTATTAGCTCCGCCAAGGACAGCCGCAACCGGTCTTCCGCGGAGAGTGCCGCAATAACGGCTGCATGGCTGCGCTCAAACGCAGCTTGAGAATTGCCATCAATTCTTGGGGCAGAGCCGCAAGATGCGATGGCCAGCGACGCCAGAGCGATGAATCCAAAGTGGCCGAGTGCGTTCATGTGCCGCCTAACACCAGAGTTAAGCCGCGCTGCAGCGGGGCGTGAAGCACATGGCAAGCTGTACCTGCCATGTGATTTGCGCTCCGATGTGGCGTCGGCTTGAACGACTCGTTAGGCCGCCGCT
>NZ_JBSVRI010000007.1:0-16313 GCF_054052085.1 Luteimonas sp. A501 | reverse complement strand
AACTCGCCGCCGAAACGTTCCGCGCCGATCTTCGTCAGCGCCGCCGTCAGCGTCGTCTTGCCGTGGTCCACGTGACCGATCGTGCCCACGTTCACGTGGGGCTTGGTGCGCTCGAACTTACCCTTCGCCATGATTGCAGTCTCTTCGAAAGTTGGTTGACTTGGTTGCCGTTTCCGGCGCCGCTTACTTCTTCTTCACCACTTCGTCGGCGATGTTCGCCGGCGCGTCCGCGTAATGGTCGAACTCCATGGTGAAGGTCGCGCGGCCCTGCGACATCGAGCGCAGGGTGGTGGCATAGCCGAACATCTCGCCCAGCGGGATCATCGCGTTGATGATCTTGCCCGACGGGCTGTCGTCCTGGCCCTGGAGGATGCCGCGACGGCGACTGACGTCACCCATCACGTCACCCAGGTAATCCTCGGGGCTGACGATCTCGACCTTCATGATCGGCTCGAGCAGGACCGGCGAGGCACGATTGAAGCCTTCCTTGAAGCCCATGGAACCGGCGATCTTGAACGCCATTTCCGAGGAGTCGACCTCGTGGTAGGAGCCGTCGTACAGCTTCACCTTGATGTCGACGATCGGATAGCCGGCAAGGATGCCGTTGGCCATCGCTTCCTGGATGCCCTTGTCGACGGCCGGGATGTAATCCTTGGGCACCACGCCGCCGACGATCGCGTTCTCGAACTCGTAGCCCTTGCCCGCTTCCTGCGGCGAGATCTCCAGCCACACGTGGCCGAACTGGCCCTTGCCGCCGGACTGGCGCACGAACTTGCCTTCCGACTTGACCGTCTTGCGGATGGTCTCGCGGTAGGCGACCTGCGGCTTGCCGACGTTGGCTTCGACGTTGAACTCGCGCCTCATGCGGTCAACCAGGATATCCAGGTGCAGCTCGCCCATGCCGGCGATGATGGTCTGGCCGGACTCTTCGTCGGTGCGCACGCGGAAGGAAGGATCTTCCTGCGCGAGGCGACCGAGCGCGACGCCCATTTTTTCCTGGTCGGACTTGGTCTTGGGCTCCACCGCCATCGAGATCACCGGCTCCGGGAACACCATGCGCTCCAGGGTGATGATCGCGTCCTGCGCGCAAAGCGTGTCGCCGGTCGCGACGTCCTTCATGCCCACGGCCGCGGCGATGTCCCCGGCGCGGACTTCCTTGATCTCGGCGCGATCGTTGGAATGCATCTGCAGCAGGCGGCCGATGCGCTCCTTGCGCGACTTGATCGGGTTGTAGACCTGGTCGCCGGCGTTGAGAACGCCCGAGTACACGCGGAAGAACGTCAGCGAGCCGACGAACGGGTCGGTGATGATCTTGAACGCCAGCGCCGAGAAGGGAGCCTTGTCGTCGGCGGGACGGGTCTCGATCTCTTCGCTCTCGTTCAGGCCCTGCACCGCCGGACGGTCGATCGGCGACGGCAGCAGCTGGATCACGCCGTCGAGCATCGCCTGGACGCCCTTGTTCTTGAACGCCGTGCCGCAGAACACCGGCACGATCTCGACCTTGATGACACGCTCGCGCAGGCCGCCGATGATCTCTTCGATGGAGAGCTCGCCGCCCTCCAGGTACTTGTCCATCAGCTCTTCATTGGCCTCGGCCGCGGACTCGACCATGAACGCGCGCGCCTCGGCGGCCTTGTCGGCCAGCTCGGCGGGGATTTCGCTGACTTCGAACACCATGCCCTGCGAGGCGGAATCCCAGCGGATCGCCTTCATCTTCAGCAGGTCGATGACGCCCTCGAAACCGTCCTCGGCACCGATCGGCACCTGCATCGGCACCGGGCTCGCGCCCAGGCGCGACTTCAGCTGGCCGACGACCTTGTCGAAGTTGGCACCGGTGCGGTCCATCTTGTTGACGAACGCCATGCGCGGCACCTGGTACTTGTTCGCCTGGCGCCACACGGTCTCGGACTGCGGCTGCACGCCGCCGACCGCGCACAGCACGAACACGGCACCGTCGAGCACGCGAAGGCTGCGCTCGACTTCGATCGTGAAGTCGACGTGCCCGGGGGTGTCGATGATGTTGAAGCGATGCTGCGGCAGGGACTTGTCCATGCCCGACCAGAACGCGGTCGTGGCCGCCGACTGGATCGTGATGCCGCGCTCCTGCTCCTGCTCCATCCAGTCCATGGTGGCGGCACCGTCGTGCACTTCACCCAGCTTGTGGCTGACACCGGTGTAGAACAGGATGCGCTCGGACGTGGTGGTCTTGCCGGCATCGATGTGGGCCATGATGCCGAAGTTGCGATAGCGGTCGATGGGAGTGGTGCGGGCCACGGCGATCTCTCTGTATTTGGTCCACAGGCTGCGGACGTGCGAATTGGTTCGAAAGGCCGAATGCCGCCCTGCGGCGGCACCCGGTTACGCGATCACTTGGCCGGCACGCGAAGCGTCCCGGCCGCGCGCCATTACCAGCGGTAGTGCGCGAACGCCTTGTTGGCCTCGGCCATGCGATGGGTTTCCTCGCGCTTCTTCACCGCGCCACCGCGGCTCTCGGAGGCGTCGATCAGCTCGGCGGCCAGCTTGCGCGGCATGCTGTTCTCGCCGCGCTTGCGGGCGGAGTCGATCAGCCAGCGCATCGCCAGCGCCATGCGGCGCGAAGCGCGCACTTCGACCGGCACCTGGTAGGTGGCACCGCCGACGCGACGCGACTTGACCTCGACCGTCGGCGAAATGTTGCCGAGGGCCTTCTCGACGACCTCGAGCGGATTGGGGTTCTTCTCGCCAATCACGTCCATGGCGCCGTACACGATCTTCTCGGCGACCGACTTCTTGCCGCTGTACATCACCATGTTGATGAAGCGGGCGATGGTTTCGCTACCGTGCTTCGGGTCGGGCAGCACCGAGCGCTGCGGGGTATTTCCTTTACGCGACATTGTTCGATTCTCTGTAGGGCGGGCACTGGCCCGCCGTTTGTTCCGGATGGCGGGACATTACCCGCCTCGCGAAAACCCTCCCGGGCAGGACGCCCGGGACACTCAAGCCTTCGGACGCTTGGCGCCGTACTTGGAACGGGCCTGCCTGCGCTTCGCAACGCCGGCGGCGTCGAGCGAGCCGCGGACGGTGTGGTAGCGCACGCCGGGCAGGTCCTTGACGCGACCGCCGCGGATCAGCACCACCGAGTGCTCCTGCAGGTTGTGGCCTTCGCCACCGATGTAGGAGATGACCTCGTAGCCATTGGTCAGGCGCACCTTGGCGACCTTGCGCAGGGCCGAGTTCGGCTTCTTCGGGGTGGTCGTGTACACACGCGTGCACACGCCGCGACGCTGCGGGCAGTTCTGCAGCGCAGGCGAGTTGCTCTGGTAGGTTTCCGGGCTGCGCGGCTTGCGCACAAGCTGGTTGATCGTTGCCATCAGTGTCGGGTCTTCTGCTCCGGGCACGCGGCCCGCGGTGGTGTGTGGCGGGCCTGGGCCCGGCTCTGGTAGCGCTCCCCGAAGGGATCCGCCGGCCGCACGGTCCAGGTTCCGTACGCGAAAAACGAAGGCAGGCGGATTCAACCCGGCCTGCCGAGACGGAAAAGTATAGCTTGCGCCGACGGCCAGCGTCAACGCATGCAAGGACGCGGCAGGCGGCGCCCCGTCAACCGGGACGCGGCCAAGGCCGCAGTCTTCTTTCCCGCCCTTCCTGGGCCGAACACGAAGCGCCTCCATGGCACCTCATTTCGGGATCTGGGACGGCCCCCTTGGGGGCCGTCACTAACGGTGTATCAGTCTTCCGCGCCCTCGCCTGCGGCGGCGGCGTTCTCGACAGGTGCATCCTGGACCACGACCTCGTCGGCCACGGCGACCCCGGACAGGGTCTCCATCTCGGACTCAGTCAGCCCCGAGGCGTTCTTGCGACGCTGTGCATGGTACGCCATGCCGGTGCCCGCAGGAATCAGGCGGCCGACGATGACGTTCTCCTTCAGGCCGCGCAGGCTGTCACGGGTGCCGCGGACGGCGGCCTCGGTCAGTACGCGGGTGGTTTCCTGGAAGGACGCGGCCGAGATGAACGACTCGGTCGCAAGCGAGGCCTTGGTGATGCCCAGCAGCACCGGGTCGTAGTGCACCGGCAGCTCGCCCTTGGCGTTGTGCTTCTCGTTGGCCTCGATGACGCGCTGGCGCTCGGCCTGCTCGCCGTTGAGGAAACGGGTGCTGTCGCCAGCGTCGGTGACCTCGACCTTGCGCAGCATCTGGCGGACGATCACCTCGATGTGCTTGTCGTTGATCTTCACGCCCTGCAGGCGATAGACGTCCTGGATTTCCTTGGTCAGGTACGACGCAAGTTCCTCGACGCCCTTCAGGCGCAGGATGTCCTGCGGGCTCGGCTCGCCGTCCACCACAGTCTCGCCCTTCTCGACGTGCTCGCCTTCGAACACGATGATCTGGCGGTACTTCGGGATCAGCTCTTCGTGATCGTCGCCATCCACGCCCTTGATGATCAGGCGCTGCTTGCCCTTGGTGTCCTTGCCGAAGCTGACCACGCCCGACTTCTCGGCGAGGATCGCCGGGTCCTTGGGCTTGCGCGCCTCGAACAGGTCGGCCACGCGCGGCAGACCACCGGTGATGTCGCGGGTCTTCGACGCTTCCTGCGGGATCTTCGCGACCACGTCGCCGACGCCGACCTCGGCGCCGTCCTGCATGTTGACGATCGAGCGCGGCGGCAGCATGTACTGCGCCGGCAGGTCCGTGCCCGGGATGTTGAGGCCTTCGCCGGTCTTGGCGTCGACGATCCGGATGGTCGGGCGGAGGTCCTTGCCCTGCGAACCGCGACGCTTGGGATCGGTGATCTCGCGCGAGGCCAGGCCGGTCAGGTCGTCGGTTTTCTCGATCACGGTCACGCCGTCGATGAAGTCGACGAAGCGCATCACGCCCTTCACTTCCGACACGATCGGGTGATTGTGGGGGTCCCAGGTCGCGATGGTCTGGCCGGTCTTCACCGCCATGCCGTCCTTCGCGTTGATGGTCGCGCCGTAGGGCAGCTTGTAGCGCTCGCGCTCGCGACCGTGCTGGTCGAGCACCGAGATCTCGCCCGAGCGCGACACGCCCACCAGGTGGCCGGCGGAGTGCGAAATCGACTTGACGTTGTTGAACTTCACCGAGCCGGTGGTCTTGACGGTCACGTTGTCGATCGCCGCCGCACGCGAGGCCGCGCCACCGATGTGGAACGTGCGCATCGTCAGCTGGGTGCCGGGCTCGCCGATCGACTGCGCGGCCACCACGCCCACGGCTTCGCCGAGGTTCACCAGGTGGCCACGGCCGAGGTCACGGCCGTAGCAGTGCGCGCACACGCCGAAGGACGACTCGCAGGTGATCGTCGAGCGGACCTGGATGGTCTGCACGCCGGCGTCCTCGAGCTTCTGCACCCAGGCTTCGTCGAGCAGGGTGTTGCGGGTCACGATCGGATCCTCGTCGTCGCCGGGCAGGAACACGTCCTCGGCCACGATACGGCCCAGCACGCGATCCTTCAGCGGCTCGACCACGTCGCCGCCTTCCACGATCGGAGTCATGGTCAGGCTGTCGAGGGTGCCGCAATCGGTCTCGGTGATCACCACGTCCTGGGCCACGTCGACCAGACGACGGGTCAGGTAGCCGGAGTTCGCGGTCTTCAGCGCGGTATCCGCCAGGCCCTTTCGGGCACCGTGGGTCGAGATGAAGTACTGCTGGACGTTCAGGCCCTCGCGGAAGTTCGAGGTGATCGGGGTCTCGATGATCGAGCCGTCGGGCTTGGCCATCAGCCCGCGCATGCCGGCCAGCTGGCGGATCTGCGCCTGCGAACCACGCGCGCCGGAGTCGGCCATGATGAAGACCGAGTTCATCGACTTCTGCTCGATCTTCTCGCCCTTGGCGTTGGTCACGATCTCGGTGCCGATGGTCTTCATCATCGCCTGGGCGACGCGTTCGTTGGTGCGCGACCAGATGTCGACCACCTTGTTGTAGCGCTCGCCGGCGGTGACCAGGCCCGACTGGTACTGCTGCTGGATCTCCAGCACCTCGGTCTCGGCTTCGGCCAGGATGCCCTTCTTCTCGTCGGGGATGATCATGTCGTCGATGCCGATCGAGACGCCGGCGCGCGTGGCGTACGCGAAGCCGGTGTACATCAGCTTGTCGGCGAACACGACCGTGTCCTTCAGGCCCAGCATGCGGTAGCAGCTGTTGATCAGGCGGCTGATGTTCTTCTTGGTCAGCTCGGTGTTGGCCAGCGCGAACGGCAGGCCGTCGGGCAGGATCTCGGCCAGCAGGGCGCGCCCGACCGTGGTGTCCACGATCGAGGTCTTCTTCTCGCGGTTGCCTTCCTCGTCGGCCACGGTCTCGGTGATGCGCACCTTGACCTTGGCGTGGAGGCCGGCGGCCTTGTTGTCATAGGCGCGCTTGACCTCGGAGACGTTGGCGAACGCCATGCCTTCGCCCGGGGTGTTCTCGAGCGCGCGGGTCATGTAGTACAGGCCCAGCACCACGTCCTGCGACGGCACGATGATCGGCTCGCCGTTGGCCGGCGACAGGATGTTGTTGGACGACATCATCAGCGCACGCGCTTCCAGCTGGGCCTCGAGGCTCAGCGGGACGTGCACGGCCATCTGGTCACCGTCGAAGTCGGCGTTGAACGCTGTGCAGACCAGCGGGTGCAGCTGGATGGCCTTGCCCTCGATCAGCACCGGCTCGAACGCCTGGATGCCGAGGCGATGCAGGGTCGGCGCACGGTTGAGCAGCACCGGGTGCTCGCGGATCACCTCTTCGAGGATGTCCCAGACCTCGGCCTCTTCGCGCTCGACCAGCTTCTTCGCGGCCTTGATCGTCGTGGCCAGGCCACGGCGCTGCAGCTTGGCGAAGATGAAGGGCTTGAACAGCTCCAGCGCCATCTTCTTCGGCAGGCCGCACTCGTGCAGGCGCAGGGTCGGGCCGACCACGATGACCGAACGGCCCGAGTAGTCGACGCGCTTGCCGAGCAGGTTCTGGCGGAAGCGGCCCTGCTTGCCCTTGATCATGTCGGCCAGCGACTTGAGCGGGCGCTTGTTGGTGCCGGTGATGGCGCGGCCACGGCGGCCGTTGTCCATCAGCGCGTCAACCGATTCCTGCAGCATGCGCTTCTCGTTGCGCACGATGATGTCGGGCGCGTTGAGTTCGAGCAGGCGGCGCAGGCGGTTGTTGCGGTTGATGACGCGGCGGTAGAGGTCGTTCAGGTCGGAGGTCGCGAAGCGGCCACCGTCCAGGGGGACGAGCGGGCGCAGGTCCGGCGGCAGCACCGGCAGCACGGTCATGACCATCCACTCGGGGCGGTTGCCCGACTCGAGGAAGGCTTCGACCAGCTTGATGCGCTTGGTGAGGCGCTTGAGCTTGGTCTCCGAACCGGTGGCGGCGATGTCTTCCTTCAGGCGGACCAGCTCGGCCTGCAGGTCGATCGTGCGCAGCAGGTCGAACACGGCCTCGGCGCCCATGGCGGCGTCGAAGTCGTCCTGGTGCTCCTGGCGCATCTGCATGTACTGCTCTTCGTTGAGCAGCTGGCCACGCTCCATCGGCGTCAGGCCCGGCTCGGTGACGACGAACGCTTCGAAGTACAGGATGCGCTCGATGTCACGCAGGGTCATGTCCAGCATCAGGCCGATGCGCGACGGCAGCGACTTGAGGAACCAGATGTGCGCGGTCGGGCTGGCCAGGTCGATGTGGCCCATGCGCTCGCGGCGCACCTTGGCCAGGGTGACCTCGGTGCCGCACTTTTCGCAGACCACGCCGCGGTGCTTCATGCGCTTGTACTTGCCGCACAGGCACTCGTAGTCCTTCACCGGCCCGAAGATGGCGGCGCAGAACAGGCCGTCCCGCTCGGGCTTGAAGGTGCGGTAGTTGATGGTCTCGGGCTTCTTCACTTCGCCGAAGGACCACGAGCGGATCAGGTCCGGGGAGGCGAGCGCGATCTTGATCGCGTCGAAGTCCAGCGCCGGGCGCTGCTGGTTGAACAGGTTCAGAAGGTCTTTCATGAGTTTCTCCGGGAACGGAAATCGAGGACGTGGCTGCGGTGCTTACCGGAGGCGGGCGCGTCATGCGCGCCCTGCCCCGGGCTGCGTCCTCAGTTCTCTTCCAGCTCCATGTTGATCGCGAGCGAACGGATTTCCTTGACCAGCACGTTGAAGGACTCGGGCATGCCCGCGACCATCTCGTGTTCGCCGTCGACGATGTTCTTGTACATCTGGTTGCGGCCCTGCACGTCGTCGGACTTCACCGTCAGCATTTCCTGCAGGGTGTAGGCCGCGCCGTAGGCTTCCAGCGCCCAGACTTCCATCTCACCGAAGCGCTGGCCGCCGAACTGCGCCTTGCCGCCCAGCGGCTGCTGGGTGACGAGCGAGTACGGGCCGGTCGAACGCGCGTGCATCTTGTCGTCGACCAGGTGGTTGAGCTTCAGCATGTGCATGTAGCCCACGGTCACCTTGCGCTCGAACGCATCGCCGGTGCGGCCGTCGTACAGCTGCGCCTGGCCGCTGATCGGCAGGTCGGCGAGTTCAAGCATGTGCTTGATCTCGGCCTCCGCCGCGCCGTCGAACACCGGGGTCGCCATCGGCACGCCGCCGGTCAGGTTCTTCGCCAGCACCAGCAGCTCCTCGTCGGAGAACTGCTTGAGGTCGACGCGCTGCCCATGCAGCTTGTCGTCGTGGTTGTAGATCTGGTCGAGGAATTTCCGCAGGTCGGCGATCTTGGCCTGCGCCTGCAGCATGCGGTCGATCTTCTGGCCCAGGCCCTTTGCCGCCCAGCCCAGGTGCACCTCGAGGATCTGGCCGATGTTCATGCGGCTCGGCACGCCCAGCGGGTTGAGCACGATGTCGACGGTCTCGCCGTTGGCCATGTGCGGCATGTCCTGCACGGGAACGATGGTCGAGACCACGCCCTTGTTGCCATGGCGGCCGGCCATCTTGTCGCCCGGCTGGATGCGGCGCTTGACCGCCAGGTACACCTTGACCATCTTCAGCACGCCCGGGGCGAGGTCGTCGCCCTGGGTGATCTTGCCGCGCTTGTCCTGGAAGCGGCGCTCGAACTCCGCCTCGTGGACCTGGAGCTGCTTCTGCGCGCGCTCGATCGCATCGGCTGCGTCGTCGTCCTTCATGCGCAGCTGCAGCCAGTCGGACTTCTTGACGCCGTCAAGCACCAGCGAAGACACGGTGTCGCCCTTCTTCACGCCGGGGCCACCGTTGGCGACCTTGCCCAGCAGCTGCTCGCGCAGGCGGCTGTAGATCGCGCCCTCGAGGATGCGGAACTGGTCGTCGAAGTCCTTCTTGACGCGCTTGATCTCGGACTCTTCGATCTGCTTGGCGCGCTTGTCCTTCTCGATGCCGTCGCGGGTGAAGACCTGCACGTCGATGACCGTGCCGTCCATGCCCGGGGGCACGCGCAGCGAGCTGTCCTTAACGTCGGACGCCTTCTCGCCGAAGATCGCGCGCAGCAGCTTCTCTTCCGGGGTCAGCTGGCTCTCGCCCTTCGGCGTGACCTTGCCCACCAGGATGTCGCCTGCGCGCACCTCGGCACCGATGTACACCACGCCGGACTCGTCGAGGCGGTTCAGCGCCTGCTCGGAGACGTTCGGGATGTCGGCGGAGATCTCTTCCGGCCCGAGCTTGGTGTCGCGGGCGACGGCGGTGAGCTCTTCGATGTGGATCGTGGTGTAGCGGTCTTCCTTGACGACGCGCTCGGACAGGAGGATCGAGTCCTCGAAGTTGTAGCCGTTCCACGGCATGAACGCGACCAGCATGTTCTGGCCCAGGGCCAGCTCGCCGATGTCGGTCGAAGGACCGTCGGCCAGCACGTCGCCGCGCGCGACCACGTCGCCCACGCTGACCAGCGGGGTCTGGTTGATGCAGGTGTTCTGGTTGGAGCGCGTGTACTTGATCAGGTTGTAGATGTCGACGCCGGCATCGGTCTCGCCGGAAATCTCGTCCTCGTTGATCTTGACCACGATGCGGCCGGCGTCGATCTGCTCGACCACGCCGCCCCGGTTCGCGTTCACCGTCACGCCGGAGTCACGCGCCACGGCGCGCTCGATGCCGGTGCCCACCAGCGGCTTTTCGCTCCTCAGCGTCGGCACGGCCTGGCGCTGCATGTTCGCGCCCATCAGCGCGCGGTTGGCATCGTCATGCTCGAGGAACGGGACCAGCGCCGCCGCGACCGATACGGTCTGCATCGGCGAGACGTCCATGTAATGGATCTCGCTCGGCGGCTTGAGGAGGTTCTCACCCTGGAAACGGCAGGCGATGAAGGGTGCGTCAAGCTTGCCCTTCGCATCCTGCGGCGCGTTCACCTGGGCGATGACGTACTCGTTCTCCTCGATCGCCGAGAGGAACTCGACCTCGTCGGTGACCTTGCCGTCCACGACCTTGCGGTACGGCGTCTCGAGGAAGCCGTAGTGGTTGGTGCGCGCGAACACGGCCAGCGAGTTGATCAGGCCGATGTTCGGACCTTCAGGGGTCTCGATGGTGCAGACGCGGCCGTAGTGGGTCGGGTGCACGTCGCGCACTTCGAAGCCGGCGCGTTCGCGGGTCAGGCCGCCCGGGCCAAGTGCCGACACGCGGCGCTTGTGGGTGACCTCGGACAGCGGGTTGTTCTGGTCCATGAACTGCGACAGCTGCGACGAACCGAAGAACTCCTTCACCGCCGCCGCGACCGGCTTGGCGTTGATGAGCTCCTGCGGGGTCAGGCCATCGGTCTCGGCCATGGTCAGGCGCTCGCGCACCGCGCGCTCGACGCGGACCAGGCCCACGCGGAACACGTTCTCGGCCATTTCACCGACCGAGCGCACGCGACGGTTGCCGAGGTGGTCGATGTCGTCGACCACGCCGCGGCCGTTGCGGATCTCGGTCAGCACCTTCAGCACGTCGAGGATGTCGGAGCTGTCGCCGTTGGCTTCGCGCAGGCGCGCGGAGTCATCGTCCTTGCGTTCGGCGAAGTAGCGCGCGTCGTACAGCACCGGCGCGCCGGTGGTTTCCTTGCGGCCGATGCGGCGGTTGAACTTCATCCGGCCCACGGCCGAGAGGTCGTAGCGCTCGAAGGTGAAGAACAGGTTGTGGAACAGGTTCTGCGCGGCATCCTTGGTCGGCGGCTCGCCGGGACGCATCATGCGGTAGATCTCGACCAGGGCCTCGAGCTGGGTCTTGGTGGGATCGATGCGCAGGGTGTTGGACAGGTAGGGGCCGCGATCCAGGTCGTTGACCCAGATCGTGCCGACGTGGTCTATGCCGGCCTTGCGCAGCGCCTCCAGCATCTCCTCGGTGATCTCGTCATTGGCGGAAGCCACGAGCTCGCCGGTGGCGGCGTCGACGACGTCGTGCGACAGGATGCGGCCGACCAGGTACACGTCCGGAACAGCCAGGGCCTCGATGCCCGAATCGACCAGCTGCTTGACGTGGCGCGCGGTGATGCGCTTGCCCGCCTCGACGATCACGCGGTCGCCATCGGCCAGGTCGAAGTCCAGGGTCTCGCCGCGCAGGCGCTCGGGCACCAGCGCCAGCTGCACGCCTTCCTCGGGATCGATGTGGAAATGGTTGATCTCGAAGAACTCGTTGAGCATTTCTTCGTTGTTGTAGCCCAGCGCGCGCAGCAGCACGCTGACCGGCAGCTTGCGGCGGCGGTCGATGCGGGTGAACAGGGCGTCCTTGGGATCGAACTCGAAGTCGAGCCAGGAACCGCGGTACGGGATGATGCGGGCGCTGTACAGCAGCTTGCCCGAGCTGTGGCTCTTGCCGCGGTCGTGGTCGAAGAACACGCCCGGCGAGCGGTGCAGCTGGGACACGATGACGCGCTCGGTGCCGTTGACGATGAAGGTGCCGTTGCCGGTCATGAGCGGGATCTCGCCCATGTAGACCTCCTGCTCCTTCACGTACTTGATGGTCTTCGACGACGATTCGCGGTCGTAGATCACCAGGCGCACGGTCACGCGCAGCGGTGCGCCGTAGCTGAGGCCGCGATTGCGGCACTCGCGCTCGTCGAACACCGGGTCGCCGAGCTTGTAGCCGACGTACTCCAGCGCTGCGTAGCCGTTGTAGCTGGTGATGGGGAACACGGACTTGAGCGCGGCATGCAGGCCACGGTCGTCGCGGCGCGCCGGGTCCTTGTCGGCCTGCAGGAACTCGCGGTACGAGTCGACCTGGATGGCAAGCAGGAACGGCACTTCGAGGATCGAACGGCGCTTGCCGAAGTCCTTGCGGATGCGCTTCTTCTCGGTGAACGAATATGACGTCGTCATGGTGGGCTACCGCCTTTGGCATCTGCGGGCCGCGCGCTGCGCGACCCAGGGGGAACAATGAACCGCCAGTTGGAAGTCGCTGGTATTGCCGGCACCAGCACGCCTTCTCCCGCCACTTCCAACTGCCGACTCGGTGTCGGTTCTATCCGGCCGCTTCAACGGCCGAAGGCCGGGGGCTTACGCCCCCAGCCCCGGTGGTCGCCGATCACGCTGGCGACGCGACAACGCTTACTTGACTTCGACCGTGGCGCCGGCCGTTTCCAGGTCCTTCTTGACCTTCTCGGCTTCTTCCTTCGAAGCGCCTTCCTTGACCGTGCCACCAGCTTCGGTCAGGTCCTTGGCTTCCTTCAGGCCCAGGCCGGTGATCGCGCGGACCACCTTGATGACCTCGACCTTCTTGTCGCCGGGCGACTTCAGGATCACGTCGAACTCGGTCTGCTCTTCGACCGGGGCGGCAGCGGCGGCCGGACCGGCAGCCATGGCGACCGGGGCGGCGGCGGACACGCCGAACTTCTCTTCCATCGCCTTGACCAGCTCCATCACCTCGATGAGGGTCTTGCTGCTGATCGCTTCGATGATCTCTTCGTTGGAAAGGGACATCTCGATACCTCTGGTTATCTAATGTTGGAAAACGTCTGTGGTCGGTTGTCGACCGAACTGTTGCCTCAAGCCGCCTTCTGCTGGCCAATCGCGCTCGTGACGCGGGCGACCTGCGAGGCCGGCTCTGCCAGCACGCGCACCAGCATGGTGGCGGGCTGGACCATGACGCTGAGCAGCATCGACAGCGCTTCGTCGCGGGTCGGGAGCGAAGCCAGGACATCCACATGGGAGCCCGGGTACTTCTTCCCGCCGATCGCAACGAGGCGCGGCTTCAGCTTGTCGTTCGCCTTGGCGAACTCCTTGATCAGGCGTCCGGCGGCGCCGGGGTCTTCTTTCGAGAATGCATACAGCAGGGGACCGGTCAGCTCATCCTTGACGATGGCGTAATCGGTGTCCTCGACTGCACGCGAGACCAGCGTGTTCTTCGCGACTTTCAGGTACACGCCTTCGGCGCGCGCCTTCTTTCGCATGCTGGTCAACTGCTCGACGGTCAGGCCCACGTACTCCGCGGCAACCAGCGAGTGCGCCGTAGCGGCGACCTCGGCCAGTTCGGCAACGACTTCCTTCTTCTGGTTCAGATTGAGAGCCATTGCACTTCCTCCGTACTTCGCAATCCAGCCTGGCGTGTCCACGCCGGGCTGGTCCTTTGGCAGCACCAGTCCCTTGGTGCCGGGGACGCCGCAAGCGACATCCCGGTGGTGGCCGTTTTCCGTTTGGATCGATGGAGCAATGATCTTCTGGAGGGTCGGCAACCATCTGCGCAGGCCCGTCGCCGCTCGCGCGGTTCGAGGATTAAGCGCCCTGCGGAAGCAACGACGGCGAATCCATGCCAGTTCGAGCATCCCTGCCCGTCGTCGTTGCCACACAGGCCGCGCCTGCGGTCTTTGACGGCCCCGCCTCCGGCTTCATGCCTTCGGCGACGCCCTCAAAACTTGCTGATTACTTCAACGTCAGCGTCGACTGGTCCACGGCAACGCCGGGGCCCATGGTCGAACTGACCGAGATCTTCTGCAGGTACTGGCCCTTGGCGGTGGCCGGCTTGGCCTTCACCAGATCGATCAGCAGCGCCTCGAGGTTTTCCTTCAGGCGGCCCGACTCGAAGTCGGCCTTGCCGATGGTGCAGTGGATGATGCCGGCCTTGTCGGTGCGGTAGCGGACCTGCCCGCCCTTGGCGTTCTTGACCGCCTCGCCCGGGTTCGCCGACACGGTGCCAACCTTCGGGTTCGGCATCAGGCCACGCGGGCCCAGCAGCGTGCCGAGCTTGCCGACGACGCGCATGGCGTCCGGGGTAGCGATCACCACGTCGTAGCTCAGGTCGCCGGCCTGCATCTTCTCGGCCAGATCGTCCATGCCGACGATGTCGGCGCCAGCGGCCAGGGCCTCTTCGGCCTTGGCGCCGGCCGGGGCGAACACCGCCACGCGCACCGACTTGCCGGTGCCCTGCGGCAGCACGGTCGAGCCGCGCACCTGCTGGTCCGACTTGCGGGCATCGACGCCCAGGCGCACGGCCACGTCGACGGCTTCGACGAACTTGGCCTTGCTGTTGTCCTTGACGATCGCCAGCGCGTCGTCAATGGCGTAGGCCTTGCCCGGGACGACCGCGGCCTGGCTGCTCTTCTGTCGCTTGGTCAATGCCATGTCCTCAGCCCTCCACCGACAGGCCCATCGAACGGGCGGAGCCCTCGATGGTGCGAACTGCTGCTTCGAGGTCGGCCGCCGTCAGGTCGGCTTCCTTCATCTTCGCGATCTCTTCGATCTGGGCGCGCGTGACCTTGCCCACCTTTTCGGTGTTCGGACGCTTGGAACCGGACTGGACGTTGGCAGCCTTCTTCAGCAGCACCGCAGCCGGGGTCGACTTGGTGATGAAGGTGAAGGTGCGGTCCGAGTACGCGGTGATGATGACCGGGGTCGGAAGACCCGGCTCGAGCTTCTGCGTGGCGGCGTTGAACGCCTTGCAGAACTCCATGATGTTCAGGCCGCGCTGGCCGAGGGCAGGACCCACCGGCGGCGACGGATTCGCCTGGCCGGCCTTGACCTGCAGCTTGATGTAACCGATGACTTTCTTTGCCATTGTCCTCTCCGGGTGCGAACGCCTGTCAGGCTCCCCATCGGGCCGGGAATCACGCGTCCCGGTATCGCGTCGTCACGCGCAAAGGCCGCCAGGGCGGCGGCCATTGCGATTTGCCCGATTTCCGGGCAGGAAGCCGCCAACTATAGCAGCTCCGGGGCGCCCGGCCAAGCGGCCGGGATCAGGCCTTCTCGACCTGCCCGAATTCCAGCTCGACCGGGGTCGAGCGGCCGAAGATGAGCACGGCAACGCGCAGGCGGCTCTTCTCGTAATTGACTTCCTCGACCACGCCGTTGAAATCGTTGAAGGGGCCGTCGATGACGCGGACCATCTGGCCGGCTTCGAACAGGACCTTCGGACGCGGCTTTTCCACGCCTTCCTGGACGCGGGCGAGGATGGCATCGGCCTCTTCGTCCCGGATCGGCAGCGGCTGGGCGGCGGTACCGCCGATGAAGCCCATGACCTTGGGGGTTTCCTTGACCAGGTGCCAGCTTTCGCTGTCGATGCGGGGAATCCCGCCCTCGTCGTGGGTGGCGATCTGCACCAGGACATAACCCGGGAAGAACTTGCGCTCGGAACGGCGCTTCTGGCCGGAGCGCATTTCGATGATTTCCTCGGTCGGCACCATGACGTCGCCGAACTTCTCGTCCATCTCCATGCGCACGATGCGGTCACGCAGCGCTTGGGCCACCGACTTCTCGAAGCCGGAATAGGCATGAACCACGTACCAGCGCTTGATGATCTCGCTTTCCATCGACTCAGACATCTCCATCAGTTGCCGAGCAGCAGGCGGATGACCCACTGGATGACCAGGTCGAAGCCGGCCAGCAGCAGGCTGATGATCACGACGACCAGCATCACGACCCAGCTCATGCGCATCGCTTCCTGGCGCGTCGGCCAAACCACCTTGCGCAGCTCGAAACGGGCCTCGGAAAGGAATCCGCGGGTCTGGCGGCCCTTGGCGCTGGTCAGGAAGACCACCAGCGCGGCGGCAACGCCAGCAACAACGGCCAGCACGCGCAGGGGCGTCGGCCATTGGCCGTCGAACCAGTAGAACGCGACCAGCCCGCCAAGCAGCAGGAGGGATGCAGCCACGTACTTGGCAATGTCGGCCGCCGAAGTCTGGCTCTGCGTGTGTTGGACCCTGCTGTTCAAGTCGCTATCGCCTTCGTTGCGGCATGGCACGCCAGGAGGGACTCGAACCCCCAACCTGCGGTTTTGGAGACCGCTGCTCTGCCAATTGAGCTACTGGCGTGTACAAAAAAATTTGGCACCTCTTAGACGCCAACGGCGAGCCGCTCCCGACTCGCCCCGGCGTTTACCACAGGCCGTCGGCGTGAGCCGATGGCCGCTGGCGTTATCCGGCCTGCTGGCAGGCCGGATCAACGTCAGCACATATCGCGGCGGCCAACGGCCGCCGGGATATGACTCTTTACTTGATGATCTTGGC
>NZ_JBSVRI010000006.1:0-110880 GCF_054052085.1 Luteimonas sp. A501 | reverse complement strand
AGCGCAACTGCTGATGGCACGCCGCCGTCGACGCCGTCGAACCCGACCCCGCCGCCGGTGACGACACCGCCGAGCCCGGTCGATACGCCGATCGCGCAGGACCCGAGCCTGTCGCTGGTGAAGTCGGTGACGTCTGCCGGCCCGTACACCGAAGGCGACACGATCAGCTACCAGTTCTTGGTGGTGAACACCGGCGACGTGACGCTGACCAACGTGTCGGTCACCGACCCGCTGCCTGGCCTGAGCGCCCTGGCGTATGCCTGGCCTGGTGCCGATGGTGTGTTGCTGGTGGGCGAGAGCGTGACCGCGACGGCGACCTATACGGTCACCGCCGCCGACGTGAATGCCGGCACCGTGCACAACAGCGCAACTGCTGATGGCACGCCGCCGTCGACGCCGTCGAACCCGACCCCGCCGCCGGTGACGACACCGCCGAGCCCGGTCGATACGCCGATCGCGCAGGACCCGAGCCTGTCGCTGGTGAAGTCCGTGACCTCGACGGGTCCGTACACCGAAGGCGACGTCATCAGCTACCAGTTCGTGGTTGAGAACACCGGTGACGTGACGCTGACCAACGTGTCGGTCACCGACCCGCTGCCTGGCCTGAGCGCGATTGCTTACGCCTGGCCTGGTGCCGATGGTGTGTTGCTGGTGGGTCAGAGCGTGACCGCGACGGCGACCTATACGGTCACCGCCGCCGACGTCAACGCCGGCAACGTGCACAACAGCGCGACTGCTGATGGCACGCCGCCGTCGACGCCGTCGAACCCGACTCCGCCGCCGGTGACGACGCCGCCGAGCCCGGTCGATACGCCGATCGCGCAGGACCCGAGCCTGTCGCTGGTGAAGTCCGTGACTTCGACGGGTCCGTACACCGAAGGCGATGTCATCAGCTACCAGTTCCTGGTTGAGAACACCGGTGACGTGACGCTGAGCAACGTGTCGGTCACCGACCCGCTGCCTGGCCTGAGCGCCCTGACGTATGCCTGGCCTGGCGCCGAGGGCGTGCTGCTGGTGGGCGAGAGCGTGACCGCGGCCGCGACCTACGTCGTGACCCAGGCGGACGTGAACGCCGGCTCCGTGCACAACACGGCGACCGCAGCGGGTACGCCGCCTGGTCGTCCGGGCGAGCCCGGTACGCCGATCGTCTCGCCGCCTGGCGAGGCCGTGGTGGAGATCGAGAGCGGAACCGACCTGTCGATCGAGAAGGTCGTGGACAACGCGACCCCCATCATCGGGACCAACGTGGTCTTCACCCTCACGGTGCGCAATGCCGGTCCGGCCGATGCCACCGGCGTGGTCGCCACCGACGCGCTGCCCAGCGGCTACAGCTTCGTGTCCAGTGCCGGTGACGGTGCCTACGACGCGGGCACGGGGCTGTGGACCATCGGCGACCTGGCCAATGGCGGCATCGCGACCCTGTCGATCACCGTGACCGTGAACGCCACGGGCGACTACCGCAACACGGCCAGCGTGGACGGCAACGAGACCGACCCGAATCCGGACAACAACATCGACGAGGAAACGCCGACGCCGATGCCGCGCATCGTGGCGATCGACGATCCGATGGGCACCGTGGACGCGGGCGAGACCACCCGCCCGGTACTCGGCAACGACACCGTGGGTCCCGACCCGGCGACGGTGCCGGAGGTCGTGCTGACTCCAGGTGAGCCATCGCATCCGGGCCTGTCCATGAATCCGGACGGCTCCATCACCATCGCCGTGGATACGCCTACGGGGACCTATACCTACCCGTACACGATCTGCGACGCGGCCAATCCGACCAACTGCGACACCGCGATCGCGACCATCGATGTGGTGGGCAATCCGACGCTGCTGCGCGTGGTGAAGAGCGTCGCGGCCCGCACGGTCAACGTCGGTGACCTGGTGCGCTACACGGTGACCGTGGAGAACATCGGCCTGGTGGACCTGGTCGACGGTGTGCTGGTCGATACGCCGCCGGCGGGCTTCAGCTACGTGGAAGGCTCGATGTCGGTGCGTGATGCCGACGGCGCCTTCACCCTGGCGCCCGGCCCCCATCCGCTTCGGATCGGTGGCCTGGACATCGCCGCGGGTGGGGATGCCACCATCGTCTACCTGCTGCGGGTGGGTGCGGGCGTGCGCCTTGGCGTCCACGTCAACGAGGCGGTGGCCGTGAATGAAAGCGGCAACCCGATCTCCAACGTGGCGACCGCGGAGGTGGTGCTTGACGGCGATCCGCTGCTGGACGACAGCCTGATCTTCGGCACGGTCTTCGACGACCGCGACGGTGACGGCTGGCAGGATCGCGCCGACCTGGGCGGCGTGGCGGTCAGCGGTGGTTTCGCGCCGGGTGCCTACGTGGCCAACTCGACCACGATCGACACCGGCAACGGTCCGAGGCCGCTGGCCGACGCCAGCTCGCCGCTGCTGCACGGCATCCAGGTGGGCGCCATCGCGGCGCGTGCGTCGGAAGCAGATCCGGCGCCGACGACGGTGATCCGCCAGCGCCTGAGCGCGCTGGAGTTCAACGACGGCTTCGTGCTGACCAGCGACCAGGGTGTGACGGTGCGCATGGCGGCGGACGGACAGACCAGCGTCGAGCACAGCGGTGAAGCCGCCCGCGGCCTGAACGCCGCGGCGCCGACGGTCGAGCGCCGCGTGTCCTCGGTCGAAGGCGGTTACGAAGTGGCCTACGTCATCTCCAACCAGGGGATCGACGAGCGCGGTATCCCTGGCGTGCGCATCGCCTCGGTGGAAGGCCTGCTGATCGAAACCGATCAGTACGGTCGTTACCACGTGGCCGACGTGCATGGCGGTGACTGGGGCCGTGGCCGCAACTTCATCCTGAAGGTCGATCCGGCGACGCTGCCGGCGGGGACCGGGTTCACCACGGCCAATCCGCTGGTGCGCCGCGTCACCCCGGGCATCCCGGTGCGCTTCGACTTCGGCGTGAAGCTGCCGGTGCGGGTCCTGCCGGGCGGTCGCGAGCAGGTCTCGCTGGAGCTGGGTGCGGTGCTCTTCGCCCCCGGCAGCGCCGAGGTGCGCGAAGCCTACCTGCCGATGATCGCGCAGGTGGCCGAGCGGATCGAGGCCCATGGCGGTGGCGAGGTGGTGATCAGCGCCGATGGCGACAGCGAGGCCCTGGCCTTCGCCCGCGCCGGTGCGGTGCGCGATGCGCTGCAGCCGCTGGTGTCGGCCGATGCGCAGCAGGGGCTGGAGGTCGTGATGCGCACCCGCGTAGACGATCCGCATGCGCCCCTGGTCGCGGGTGCGACTGCCGGCGGGGCGACGCTCGGGACCGTGTTGTTCGACACCGACAAGTCGGCGATCCGGCCGGAGTTCGACGGCCTGCTCGACGCGGTGGCCGCGCGGCTGGATGCGATGGGTGGCGGCGTGGTGGTGGTCGTCGGCCACACCGACGTTCGCGGCCCGCATGCCTACAACGCGGCGCTTGGCCTGCGCCGGGCGACCTCGGTCTACGAGGCCTTGCACCTGCGCCTGCGGCCCGAGGTCCGCGAGCGGGTGAGAGTGGAGTCCAGCGGTGATCCGGCTGCCCCGACCGGGACGGATGCACGATGAACACGAGCCGGAAAATGAAGATGAAACTGCTTGACCGTGCCCTGCTGGGCATCCTGGCCGGCCTGTCGCCGGTGGCCATGGCGCAGGACGCAGCGCCGGTCGCCGCGCCGACGGAAGTCGTGGACGCGGCGCCGACGGTGTTCGACTGCGATGCCGCCGGCTGCGCCGGCGACGAGGGCCTGCTGTTCCGCCTGCGCACGCGCAGCTACGACGAGCCGGTGACCGACGGGACCGATGGAAAATCGGGCTCGGCCGCGCTGCAGCCCGACCGCCGCGTGTCCCTGGCGATGGAAGAACCGGGGCGCGCCGACATCGCAGGCAACTTCTCGATCCGCCTGCCCGGCGGCGGCGTGATCTGGGCCACGGAAGACCCGAGCCTCGGCCAGCCGGAGCTGTCGGTCTCTGCTCCGACGATGGTGGCCTTCGCCGACGGTCGCATCCAGAAGCCGGTGCGCTTTTTCGCCCGAGGCAACTACACCGACTTCATCGAGCGCTACGAGGTCATGGTGTTCCGCGGCAACGACGCCGACCTGGTCGCGCCGGTCGCGCGCTTCGCGCTGCCGGTGATGGCGGTCGCGCAGGACGAGTGGGACGGCGAGCTGCCGTCGGCCATCCAGTTCCGCGCGGGCGACGAACTGGTCTACGTGCTTCGCGCCTATGATGCGCAGGGCCGCTTCGACGAGACCCATCCGCGCCGGCTGCAGCTGGTGACCCCGGCCGAGGCCGAGCGCGGCCTGCAGCAGGTGCGCAGCAGCGCCGAGCGCAGCCTCGGCACCAGCCTGGGCGCGGAGCAGGCGCAGGACCAGATGCTGGTCGCGGATGTGTTCGCCGGCAACGGCCTGCGCCAGCAGAACATCCCGGTCTATGGTTCGCGCGTGCGCATCCAGGGCCGCAACGTGCCCGAAGGCCAGACGCTGTCGATCAACGGCGAAAGCTATCCGGTGGACATGGAGCGCAAGTTCGTCGCCGAGTACCTGATGCCGATTGGCCAGCACCGGTTCGACATCGCGGTGTCCGAGGGCGGCGCCGGTGCCGAGGCGTCGAGCTATCCGCTCGATGTCGAGGTCAGCGGCCGCTACTTCTTCGGCGTCGCGCTTGCCGACATCACCGTGTACGAAAACCGGGCCAGCGGGCCCGGGCGCGACCTGGCCCTGGCCGGCCGCGACGACGACATCCTCAGCGATGGCCGCCTGGCGTTCTATCTCAAGGGCAAGACGGCCGGCAGGTACCTGGTGACGGCGCAGGCCGACACCCAGAACCGTCCGCTCGGCGACATCTTCGACGGCTTCACCACCGCCGACCCGCAGGACATCTTCCGCCGCCTGGATCCGGACCTGTACTACCCGACCTATGGCGACGACTCCACGACGTATCGTGACGTCGACACCATGGGCCGGTTCTACGTGCGCGTGGACTGGGACAAGAACGAGGCCCTGTGGGGCAACTTCCACACCGGCATCACCGGGACCGAGTACGCGCAGTACTCGCGCGCCCTGTACGGCGCCGGGCTGAAGTGGCGCTCCATGGACAACAACGCTTGGGGCGATGCGAAGACGCAGCTGCGCGCGTTCGGCTCCGAGGCGCAGACCGCTCCGGGACACAGCGAGTTCACCGGTACCGGTGGCAGCCTGTACTACCTGCGCCATACCGACGTGCTGCCCGGCTCGGACCGGGTGGTGCTGGAAGTGCGTGACCGCACCACCGGCCGCGTCGAGCAGCGCATCGAACTGCTGCGCGGCGCCGACTACGAGATCGACGAGCTGCAGGGCCGGCTCCTGCTGACCCGTCCGCTGGCGCAGATCAGCCGCCAGAACATGCCCACCATCACCCGCGACGCGCCGCTGGACGGCTACGAGCAGCGGCTGCTGGTGGACTACGAATGGGTGCCGCAAAGCTTCGACCCGGACGACATCACCGCCGGCGTCCGCGGCAAGCACTGGTTCGGCGACCACGTCGGCGTCGGCCTGACCTGGGTCGACGAGAACCGCGCCGGCGAGGACTACAGCCTGATGGCCGCCGACCTCACCCTGCAGGCCGGCCGCGGCACCTACCTGAAGCTCGAGCACAGCCGGACCGAGGCCAGCAGTGCGCCGGTGTTCTTCTCCGACAACGGCGGCATGAGCTTCGTGCAGACCAACCCGACCGGCCCGCGCGAAGGCGATGCGACCTCGGTCGAGGCGCGCGCCAACTTCATGGAGCTGGGCTGGACGCAGCTCGACTGGAGCGCAGGCGCCTGGTGGCGGCAGGTGGACGCCGGCTACTCGATCTCGCGCTTCGACACCGGCATGGACATCGAGGAACACGGCGCCGAAGTGCTGGGCCAGTTCTCGCCGGACCTGAGCGTGTTCGCCCGCTACAGCAATGCCGAACGCGGTGGCGACGTGCTGCGCCAGGCGCAGGCCAGCCTGGAATGGCGCCCGGGCGAGTACAACGCCCTGACGGCCGAGGTGCGCCGCATCGAGGAGCGCCGGCAGGCGCAGGCGACGGCGGCGGGCATGCTGGGTGCGGTGAAGTACACCCATCGCTTCGGCACCGCGCTGGACCTGTACGGCATCGGCCAGGTGACCCTGGACGACGACGGCGGCCAGTACGAGGACAACGATGCGCTGACCCTGGGTGGCCGCTACAACTTCGCCAACCTGTCCACGGTCGGCGCCGAGGCCACCACCGGCGACCGTGGCGAAGGCGCCAGCGTCGAGGCGGAGTACCGGGTGTCGCCGCTGCAGAGCTTCTACGGCAGCTACACCTATTCCACCGACCGCACGGACTACGACCCGCTGTTCAATCCCGCCGCGCGCAACGGCTGGACGCTGGGGCAGCGCTGGAGGATCTCCAACCAGACCAACATGTTCAACGAGAGCCAGTTCCTCAAGTCGCGCGGCGAGTCCGGCCTGGCCCACACCTTCGGCATGGATTTCTATCCGGTCAAGGGCTGGAACCTCGGCTTCACCCTGACCGACGGCGAGCTGACCAACAGCGAGGGCGGCAACATCGACCGGCGCGCGGTCAGCGTTTTCGGCGGCCACACCTCGCAGCGCACCGACTGGCAGAGCAAGCTGGAATGGCGCGAGGACACCGGCGTGGAGCAGCGCACGCAGTGGGTGAGCACCAACCGCCTGGCGCACCGGATCAACGAGAGCTGGCGGATCGCGGCGCGCTTCAACTATGCCGACACCGACGACGCGATCAATCCGGCCGCCGGCGCGAAGTTCATCGAAGGCAACTTCGGCTTCGCCTACCGGCCGTGGAACGAGAGCCGCTGGGGCCTGTTCGGTCGCTATTCCTACCTGTACGACCTGGCCACGCTGGGCCAGTTGGGCGGCGCGGACTACGACCAGAGGACGCAGGTCCTGTCGCTGGAGGGCGTGTACCGCCTCGGGCACCGCTGGGAAGCGGCGGCCAAGCTGGCGCGTCGCGAAGGCGAGGTGCGCTACGGGCGCGGCACGGGTGACTGGTTCGATTCGGCGACCACCTTCGCGGCCGGCCAGCTGCGCTACGAGCTGACCCACAAGTGGCACGGCCTGGCCGAGTACCGCTGGCTCGACGTGGACGACGGCGGCACCCGCCAGGGCTGGATGCTGGGCGTGGACCGCGACATCGGCCAGAACTTCCGCATCGGTGCCGGCTACAACTTCACCGACTTCAGCGACGACCTGACCGACTTCGACTACGACCACAAGGGCTGGTACATCAACTTCGTCGGCAGCTACTGAGCCCACGCGATTGCAGCCGTGATCCCGGGCCCGCCTGCATGTGGATGCAGGCGGGAGGGAAGGGCAGCGCGGAACACGACGGAGCAGCTCCCGCCGCAAACAACTGGCCTGGCGCTGTCGCCGATCGCGGCTGTAGCCGCTCACACGGGACTGGGGCCAGGATGGCGGTGCGGCCCTCTGCCTTCAGTCGGGAGATGGCCGCTGTGTCATGCCGCCGCTTCGGCCTCGGATACCACGTCCAGCACTTCGTCGCCGTAGCGCTCGATCTTGCCGGCGCCGATGCCGCCGATCAGCGCAAGGTCGCCCGGCGTGCGCGGGCGCAGGCGCGCGATCTCGCGCAGCGTGGCGTCGTGGAAGATCACGTAGGGCGGCACGGCCTGCTCGCGTGCCAGGCGCGTGCGCATCGCGCGCAGGGACTCGAACAGCGGCTGGTCGGCGCGCGCCACCTCCACCACCGGCCGGGCCGCGCGGGCCTCGCCGTCGCGGCCGCGGCCGCGCGCCGGGCGCGGGGCTTCCTTGCGCAGCAGCACTTCGCGGCGGC
Source organism: Luteimonas sp. A501 (assembly GCF_054052085.1). Next base: position 103,065 of record NZ_JBSVRI010000006.1, on the reverse strand, counting down.
CCTGCAGGACCTCGCGGCTGTCCGCGGTCAGGCGTAGACCGCCGTAGCCCTCGGTGTCGACCTCGAGCAGGCCTGCGGCCACCAACTGGCGGAAGACCCCGCGCCAGGCGCGCGCGTCGAGGTCGGTGCCGATGCCGTAGGTGCTCAGCGCATCGTGGCCGAACTGCCGCACGCGCTCGGACTCCGAGCCCCTGAGCACATCGATCAGGTGCGCCGCGCCGAAGCGCTGCCCAGTGCGGTAGACGCAGGACAGGGCCTTCTGCGCGGCGACGGTGGCGTCCCAGGTCTCGGGCGGTGACAGGCAGTTGTCGCAGTTGCCGCAGGGCTCGCCGGGTCCCTTCGCCGCGTAGTCCTCGCCGAAGCAGGCCAGCAGCACCTGGCGGCGGCAGCGGGTGGATTCGCAGTAGCCGACCAGCGCGTCGAGCTTGCGGTGCTCCAGGCGCTTTCGCTCGTCGCCGGACTCGGACTGGTCGATCATCTGCCGCAGCAGCACCACGTCGCCCAGGCCGTGGCACATCCAGGCCTCCGCCGGATCGCCGTCGCGACCGGCACGGCCGGTCTCCTGGTAGTAGCCCTCGATCGATTTCGGCAGGTCCATGTGCGCCACGAAGCGCACGTCGGGCTTGTCGATGCCCATGCCGAACGCGATCGTCGCCACCACCACCACGCCGTCCTCGAGCAGGAAGCGGCGCTGGTTGGCGGCGCGCACCGAGGCGTCCAGCCCGGCGTGGTAGGGCAGGGCGTCGACGCCGGCCTCGACCAGCATGGCCGCGGTCTTCTCGACCTTGTTGCGCGACAGGCAGTAGACGATGCCGGCCTCGCCGCGGTGGCCGCCGATGAAGTCCTGCAGCTGGCGGTTGCCGTTGTCCTTGTGGACCACGGTGTAGCGGATGTTGGGGCGGTCGAACGAGCTGGTGAAGCGCCGGGCGCCCTCCAGCTGCAGCCGCTCGGCGATCTCGCGCTGGGTGGGCGGGTCGGCGGTGGCAGTGAGCGCGACCCGCGGTACCTGCGGCCAGCGCTCGTGGAGCACGGTCAGCTCGCGATACTCGCGGCGGAAGTCGTGGCCCCATTGGGAGACGCAGTGCGCCTCGTCGATCGCGAACAGGCCGATCCGGCTGGCGTCGAGCAGTGACATGAAACGCGGAGTGAGCAGGCGCTCCGGCGCGACGTAGAGCAGGTCCAGCGTGCCTTCGCGCAGCTGCCGCTCGATGGCGGCCGCCTCGGCGGCATCGAGCGTGGAGTTGAGGAAGGCGGCGTTGACGCCGAGTTGGCGCAGGGCCTCCACCTGGTCCTGCATCAGCGCGATCAGCGGCGAGATCACGATCGCGGTGCCCTCGCGCAGCAGCGCCGGCACCTGGTAGCACAGCGACTTGCCGCCGCCGGTGGGCATCAGCACCAGGGCATCGCCGCCGCCGGCGACGTGTTCGATGATGGCGGCCTGCTCGCCACGGAAGGCCTCGTGGCCGAAGGTTTCGCGCAGGATCCGGTGTGCAGCGTCTCTCATGCGCCAAGGATACCGGCGATACCCATAGCCGGCCTATCGGGTATCGGCCTTGGTCATGGGTAGGAAGGCTTCGCCACGTGGGGCGCGCCAACGGCGCGGGGATCGGGAGCGTGTTGTGCAGTGCACGGGTTTCGCACCGCGAAACCCGTGGTCGTCAGACGCGCAGCGTATGCGACTTCACTGGAGTAGCGAGCGCAGCATCCAGGCGTTCTTTTCGTGCACCTGCAGGCGCTGGGTGAGCAGGTCGACGGTGGGGTCGTCGCCGGCGTCGTCGGCATGGGACAGCGCCCTGCGCGCGGTGCGGCAGACGGATTCGTTGCCGTCGACCAGCTGGCGCACCATTTCACGCCAATCGGGGGCCTTGGTCAGGCCCGGCTCTTCGGCAATGGTCGAGAGCTTGATGAATTCGGCGTATGACCCCGGGGCGTTGTAGCCCAGGGCGCGGATGCGCTCGGCGGTTTCGTCCAGGGCATTCCACTGCTCGGTGTACTGGTCCATGAACATCGCGTGCAGCGAATTGAACATCGGGCCGGTCACGTTCCAGTGGAAGTTGTGGGTCTTCAGGTACAGCGTGAAGCTGTCGGACAGGAACTGCGCGAGATCCTGCGAGATCGTCTTGCGATCCTTGTCGGCGATCCCGATATCAACGCCTGGTGCCACCGAGCCCGCGGCCGGCGACGCAGCAGGCGATGTCTTGCGCGTGGCACTGCGCTTGGCGGTTTTGGTTTTTTCCTTGGTCTTGGCCATCACTGTGTCCTTGGTTGGTAGCGCGCGACAATGTGCGCGATAGGGAGAGGAAATGAAGCGGCCTGGAACTGCGAATCGTGCATGAATGAAATGGAGTCTAGCCCCCAGGATGCAAGCCCGGCGTCAACGCGCGCGGGGCGAAAGGCCGTGGATGGCGCACTGACGCGCGACCGCGGCCGCCTGCTTGGTTTGTGGCGGCGATGGGAGCAGGCGCGCGGTGACGAAGCCCGTCGAAAGGCGTTCCAGGATGCGCTTGCACGTTCACTGGCGCAGCGCGAGGCGCGTGCCGCGAACCTGCCGCGCGCCGAAGTCGACCCGTCCCTGCCGATTGCCGGCGAGGCCGATCGCATCGTCGAGCTCCTGCGCACCCACCAGGTCGTGGTGGTGGCCGGCGAGACCGGCTCCGGCAAGACCACGCAGCTGCCGAAGCTGTGCCTGGCGGCCGGTCGTGGCGCGGCCGGAATGATCGGCTGCACGCAGCCGCGGCGCATCGCTGCGCGGGCGGTGGCGCGCCGGGTGGCCGAGGAGCTGCAGGTCCCGCTGGGCGGCGCAGTGGGCTACCAGGTCCGCTTCACCGAGAACGTCGGCGAGCAGACCGCGATCAAGTTCATGACCGACGGCATCCTGCTGGCCGAGATCCAGTCCGACCGCTGGCTGTCGCGTTACGACACCCTGATCATCGACGAGGCGCACGAACGCAGCCTCAACATCGACTTCCTGCTGGGCTACCTGAAGCAGTTGCTGGTGCGCCGCCCGGATCTCAAGCTCGTGGTGACCTCGGCGACCATCGACACGGCGCGCTTCGCCGCGCATTTCGGCGATGCACCGGTGGTCGACGTCGAGGGCCGCGGCTATCCGGTGGACTTGCGCTACCTGCCGCTGGACGCCGGCCTGTCTTCGCCGGCCGCGGCGGCGACCGCGAAGCCGCGCGGTGGTGAACGCGACGCCGACGCCGGTTCGCGTGACATGTCGGTCACCGACGGCATCGTCGCCGCCTGCGACGAGATCCTCCGCGGCGGCCAGGGCATGGGCGGCGACGTCCTGGTGTTCCTGCCCGGCGAGCGCGAGATCCGCGACGCGCACCGCGCCCTGGAAGGCCGCAAGTACCGCCACACCGAAGTGCTGCCGCTGTACGCACGGCTGTCGGTGCGCGACCAGGACCGGGTGTTCAACCCCGGTTCGCAGCGGCGCATCGTGCTGGCGACCAACGTCGCCGAGACCTCGCTGACCGTGCCGCGGATCCACTACGTGGTCGATCCGGGCCTGGCGCGCGTGAAGCGCTACAGCCCGCGGCAGAAGCTCGACCGCCTGCACATCGAACCCATCAGCCAGGCCAGCGCAAACCAGCGCGCCGGCCGCTGCGGGCGCATCGCGCCGGGCACCTGTTACCGCCTGTATGACGAGGCGGACTTCGCCGCGCGGCCGCGGTTCACCGACCCCGAGATCCATCGCGCGGCGCTGGCCGGCGTGATCCTGCGGATGCTGTCGCTGGGCCTGGGTGCGATCGAGGATTTCCCGTTCCTGGAGCCGCCCGATGCGCGTGCGATCGCCGACGGCTGGCAGCAGCTCGCCGAGCTCGGCGCGGTGGACGCTGCGCGCAGCCTGACCGCGCAGGGCAAGGTGATGGCCAGGCTGCCGGTGGACGTGAAGCTGGCGCGCATGCTGGTGGCCGCCAACGGGCACCGCTGCCTGCGCGAGATGCTGGTGATCGCCGCCTTCCTCGGCATCCAGGACCCGCGCGAACGCCCGTCCGACCAGCGCGCCGCGGCCGACGCCGCCCACGCCGCCTTCCAGGATCCGAAGTCGGAGTTCGTCGCCATCCTGCGCCTGTGGGAGGCCTATCGGGTGGCCCACGAGGACCTGACCCAGTCGCAGCTGCGCAAGTGGTGCGAGCGCAACTTCCTCGGCTTCCTGCGCATGCGCGAGTGGCGCGAGCTGCATCGCCAGCTGAAGCTGCAGTGCGCGGACCTCGGCTGGCGGGAAGAGGAGCGCGCCGGCGATGCGCTGTTCGCCACCGCTGCCGAAGGAGGAATCGCGCGCGGGAGCGACGCCGCCGCGGCCCCGGCCGGCCGTCGCCGGCGCCGCGGCAAGCACCCGGGGGCGGGGGCAGGTTCACCGCCGCCGCCCGCGGACGCGCCGACCCGGCGGGCACGGGACGCCGATCCCGCGCTGTCCGAAGAGGCCGCCGCGCGGGATCTGTATGTCCGCCTGCACCGTGCGCTGCTGGCCGGGCTGCCGACCCAGGTCGGGCATGCGCCGCCGACAACCGACAAGCGCCGGCAGGTCGCCTACGAAGGCCCGCGCGGGCGTCGTTTCCAGCTGTTTCCCGGCTCGACCCTGGCCTCGCGCCCGCCGCCGTGGATGCTCACCGCGACCCTGCTCGACACCGAGAAGGTGTGGGCGCTGACCAATGCCGCGATCGAGCCCGAATGGGTCGAGGCCGAATTGTCGCACCTGCTCTCGCGCCGCCACTTCGATCCGCGCTGGTCGCGCAAGCAGGGGCGCGTGATCGGCAGCGAACAGGTTGGCCTGTTCGGGCTGGTGCTGGCGGCGGCACGGGCGTTCCACTACGGCGGTCATTACCCGGAGGAGTCGCGCGAGCTGTTCCTGCGCGATGGCCTGGTCGCCGGCGAGATCAACCTGCGTGCCGACTTCGTCGCCCGCAACCGGCGCACGCTTGCACAGGCCGAGGAGGAAGAGGCCAAGCAGCGCCGCACCGGCCTGGTGGTCGACGATGACTGGATGCTGCGCTGGTACCGCGACCGGATGCCAGGTGACGTCATCAGCGCGCAGGCGCTCGACGCCTGGTTCGCGAAGCTGTCGAAAGAACAGCGGCGCGCCCTGCAGTGGACCCGCGACGACCTGCTGGTCGCCGACGGCAGCGATGCCGAGCGCTTCCCGGCGTACTTCGCGATCGGCGACGCGCGCCTGGCCGTGCACTACCGCTTCGAACCCGGAGCCGTTGACGACGGCATGACCGTGGTCGTGCCGCTGCACCTGCTCAACGCCCTGGATGCGCCGCGGCTGGGCTGGCTCGCGCCCGGCTTCGTGCAGGAAAAGGCCACGGCCCTGCTGCGCGGCCTGCCCAAGGCGCTGCGCCGCAACTTCGTGCCGGCGCCGGATTTCGCCCGTGCCTTCGCCGAGGCGCACGGAGCGGCCGATGCCGCCACCGACAGCATCACCGGCGCCCTGGCGCGGTTCCTCAAACGGCTGACGGGCGTCGAGATCGCCGCCACCGATTTCGATGCCGGGGCGCTGGAGCCTTACCTGCGCGCCAACCTGCGGCTGCTCGATGCCGACGGACGTCGCGTGCTCGCGGAATCCCGCGACCTGGACGAGCTGCGTGCGCGTTTCGGCGCGCATGCGGCGGACGCGTTTGCCGCGCATGCCTCGGAAGGGCTTGCGCGCGAGGCGCTGACCACGTTCCCCGCTACCGCCATCCCGCTTTCAGTCCCCGGCGCCGGTGGCGTGCCGGCCTATCCGGCGCTGCACGATGCCGGCGACAGCGCGTCGCTTGAAGTCCATGCCGATCGTGCCGAGGCCGAGCGCCAGCACCCGCGGGGCGTGCGCCGGCTGCTTGCGATCGCCATGGCCGACCCCGTCAAGCAGGCGCGCAAGCAGCTGCCGGCCCAGCCGAAGACCGGCCTGTTGTACGCCGCGATCGAATCCGTCGCGCCGCGTGCGTCGGGCGACGGCCGCCCGGCGGACACGCTGCGTGCGGACCTGGTCGACGGTGCGTTTGCCGCACTGGCCGCGGATGGCCTGGGCGACATCCGCGATCCCGCGGAGTTCGAAGCCCGCAGCACCGAACTCGGCAAGGCCCTGTTCCCGGAGGCCATGCGCCGCCTGCAGCAGGCCGAGAAGATCCTCGCCCTGGTGGCCGAAGTGCGGGCCGCGCTGGACGGAAAGCTCATGGGCTGGGCGCGCGCCAACCTTGACGACATGCAGGCGCAGCTGGCGGCGCTGGTGCCGCCGGGCTTCCTGCGCGACGTGCCTGCGGCAGCGCTCGCCGAATACCCGCGCTATCTCAAGGCGCTGGCAACGCGCGCCGGCCGCGCGCTGAACGATCCGGTGCGCGACCAGCAGCGCATGCTCGAGCTCAAGCCGTTCGCCGATGCGCTGGAACGCGCCCGCGCGGCGGGGGTGGCCGACGCGCCCGGCTGGCAGGCGCTGCGCTGGGACCTGGAAGAACTGCGCGTCCAGCTGTTCGCGCAGGAGCTGGGCGCCAAGGGCGGGGTTTCGCCGAAAAAGCTGGCCGCGCGCCTGGCCGCGCTTACTTGACCCGCACGACCTTGGTACGCGTGTTGTAGCCGTCGACTGCCATGTACCAGGCGTTGCCGACCACGCTTGGCGTGATCCGCACCTTCGGGCTGTCGCGACGGGCGCCGGGCAGCGTGGCGGTGTCGACCTGGCGCCAGACCTGGCCATTGTCGAGGGTGTACTCGCGGCCGCGGCCGAAGCCGCGGAACTCGCCGTTGATCTGGCCGATCACGGGTTCGGTGGAGCCGAAGCTCCGGAAACCGCGGCTCTCGTCCTCGACCCGCTTCTTGGCCGTGGCCGCAGCCTTCTCCGTTTCACCCTCGATGGTGCGGTCGAGCCATGCGTTGAGCCGCGAGAGCTCCTCCGCGCTGAGCTTGTCGAGGCCGGCGGCCGCGAACTCCGCGGGCGTCATCTGCGTTTCGAGACCCTGCTGCGCCACCGCCGGAGCGGCGACGAAGAGCAGGGCGGCAAGGACGAGGCTGCGGAGCGGCATGGCGTCTGTTCCCAAGGGCGAGGTCGGGCTAGTGTAGTCCCTCGCCTTTCCGTGGACTCCAGTTTGCCGTGGCCGATATCGTGGACATCGATGCCCTGCTGGCACTGCCGGCACTGGGGATGCTGCCCGATTCGGTCTCGGCGCGGCTGCGCGCGGCGGCGGCCGGTGGCCCCGCGCCGTGCATCGACCCACCGGGCGTGCTCGAGGACACCTTGCAGGCGCTGGCCCTGCTCGACGCCGACGACGAGGTGATGGCCGCGGCCATCCTGCACGTAGTGCCCGACTGGGCTGCGCGCCATGAGGCATCGAGCGCCGGAGTGCGCTCGGCGATTCCCGCGCTGCTGGACGGCCAGGCCGCGGCCGGCCAGGTCTGGACCCTGCACGCCGAGCAGGGCGCCGGCCGCAGCCACGAGGGCCTGCGCCGGTTGCTGCTGGCGATCGTCCGCGACCTGCGCGTGGTGCCGATCCTGCTGGCGCGGCAGCTGGCGCGGATGCGCGCCGCCGCCGCGCTGCCCGACGAAGCGCGGACGGCGCTGGCGCGGCTGACGCGTGACATCCACGCCCCGCTGGCCAACCGCCTGGGCATCTGGCAGCTGAAGTGGGAGCTGGAGGACCTCGCCTTCCGCCACCTGGAGCCCGACACCTACCGCCGCATCGCCAAGCTGCTCGACGACACCCGCGCCGGGCGCGAACGCTACATCGCCGACGTCACGCGCATCCTTGGCGACGCCCTGGCCGCGGCCGGCATCCACGGCGACATCGCCGGCCGCCCGAAGCACATCTACAGCATCTGGAAAAAGATGCAGAAGAAGGACGTTCCGATCGGCGAGCTCTACGACCTGCGCGCCGTGCGCGTGCTGGTCGACGACGTCCAGGCCTGCTACGCCGCGCTGGGCGCGGTGCACTCACTGTGGTCGCCGGTGCCGGGCGAGTTCGACGATTACATCGCGCGCCCCAAGAACAACGACTACCGCTCGCTGCACACCGCCGTGGTCGGCCCCGGCGGCAAGACCCTGGAAGTGCAGATCCGCACCCGCGAGATGCACGAGCAGGCCGAACGCGGCGTGGCCGCGCACTGGCGCTACAAGGAGTCCGGAGGCTCGCAGCGCTCGGCCGCGGGCGAGGCCGCGGTCAACCGCAAGATCGAGTGGATGCGCAACCTGCTCGATGCCACCGCGGAAACCGGCGACGGAGCGCTCGCCGGGGCCTTCGACACCGAGCTGGTCGAGGACAGGATCTACGCGCTGACCCCCAAGGGCGAGGTCATCGACCTGCCGCGAGGGGCGACGCCGCTGGACTTCGCCTACCGCGTGCACACCGAGATCGGTCACCGCTGCCGCGGCGCCAAGGTCGACGGCCGCATCGTGCCGCTCGATTACGTGCTGCACTCCGGCGACCGCGTCGAGATCCTCACCGGCAAGGTGTCCGAGCCGCGCCGCGACTGGCTGATGGCCACCAACGGCTTCCTGGCAAGCGCGCGATCGCGGGAGAAGGTGCGCTCCTGGTTCCATCGCCTGGACCGGGCGCGCAACCTGGCCGACGGCCGCGAGTTGCTGGAGCGCGAGCTCAAGCGCGTGGGCCTGGCGCAGGCCGACCTGGCGCCGGTGCTGAAGCGCTTCAACGTCGACAGCGTTGACGAACTCCACGTCCATATCGCGCTGGGCGACGTCGGCCCGCACCAGGTCGCGCGTGCGGTGGCCGAGCATGAGCGCAGCCGGAACGAAGACGCCGAGGCCGAGGGCAATGGCGTGATCGCGCTGCGCGCACCCAGGCGCGTGCGCCGCGGCGGCAGCCAGGACTTCACGGTGGTCGGCGTCGACAACCTGCTGGCGCAGGTCGCGCGCTGCTGCCACCCGCTGCCGGGCGAGGCGGTGGCCGGCTACCTCACGCGGGCACGCGGCGTGAGCGTGCACCGCGCGGACTGTGCGGCGTTCGCGCGGCTGGCGGCGAAGGAGCCGCAGCGCGTGCTGCCGGTGGAGTGGGGCGGGACGGGTGGCGGCCACGAGGCCGCGGTCACCCTGGATGCCGTGGACCGCAAGCACCTGCTCAAGGACGTCACCAACCTGATCGCGCAGGAAGACGCGCACGTGCTGTCCATCGATGGCGGCGCCTCGCGCGGGCAGGGCCGGGTCCAGCTGCGGCTGGCGCTGCGGGTGGCCGACTTCGGGCAGCTCTCGCGCCTGCTGGGCCGGCTGGAGGCGCTGCCGGGCGTGGAGCGCGCGCATCGCGCCTGAGCGCAACGCGTTCATGTCCGGCCGACTATGCTTCGCGCGTGAATCCGCACCGGCAGGCCGACCCGTTTCCAGAACCGCCCGATGCCGGCACCATCGCGCGTTGGCTGGCCGCGCTTCCGGAACGCCTGGGCGTGTGGCGCCACTGGCGCTGGTGGCTGATCGGTTCGATGCTCGCGGTGGTGGCGCTGGCGGTGCTGCACGCACCGATCGGCGCCCTGCTGTGGCCGCAGACGCGCGCGCAGGCCCTGCACGATGAGGCCGAGCAGGCGCTGGCCAAGGGCCTGTTGACCGCCGATGACGGCCGCGGCGCGCGCGAGCTCTTCGAAGCCGCGCTGGCGATGGATCCCGATCGCGGCGCGGCGCGCCAGGGGCTGGCACGGGTGGCGATCGCGGCGCTCGCGCAGGCCCGGGCGGCGCTGGCCGAGGACCGTTTCGATGACGCCCACCGCGAGCTTGCCCTGGCGCGTGCGCTGTCGGTGCCGCGCGCCGAGGCGGACGCACTGGCCGAGGCCCTGCGCCTGCGCGAGGCCGAGCATGCCGGCGTCGACGGCCTGTTCGCGCACGCCACGCAGGTGCATGCACAAGGACGCCTGGACGCCGGCGGCGGCAGTGCGCTGCCCCTGTATGCGCGCGTGCTGGCGCTGCAGCCGGGGCACGCCGGTGCGCTGCGCGGGCGCGAGGACGCCCTGGCCGAGCTGCTCGCGCAGGCGCGTGAATCGCTGCGTGCGGGCGACGTCGACGAGGCGGTGCGCCTGCTGGCGACCGTGCGCGAATACGATCCCGTCCACGTCGACCTGGCCGACACCCAGGCGCGCCTGATGGAGGAGACGGGGCGCGCGGACGGCCAGGTGTTGCCCGGCCCGCCCGGCGAAGGCGCCGTCGCCCTGGTCGCGGAGGCGCGCACGTTGGATTCCACCGCACCCGGCGTGTCGGACGCCGCCGCGCAGCTGCTGCCCGAACTGCGTGAATGCCATGCGCACGCCCTGCGCGGCAATGCGCTCCGCCGCGCCGGTGAATGCCTGGACGCGCGCGCAGCGCTTGGCGACGATCCCGGCGACCTGGCCGCGGCGCAGCGGCAGCTCGCCGAGCGCTGGCTGGCGGTCGGCGACGAGCGCCTCGGTGCCGGCGAGATCGCACTTGCGCGCAGCGCGCTGGCCGGCGCGCGCAAGGCCGATCCGGCGGTGCCGGGGCTGGCCGACTTCGAGCTGCGCGTGCGCGCCGCCGCAGCCGCGCTCAGGTTCGACTGAGCAGGCGCGTCAGCCGAAAAACACCCGGCGCACGACCTCGCGCGCTGCGTCCGCGGAAAAATGCCGCGCAACGTTGTCCACGCCGTTGGCGGCGAGGCGCTCCCACAGGTCCCGGTCGCAATACGCACGGACCACCGCATCCGCGAAGGCGCCGGCGTCGTCGGCCACCAGCACGTCGCGGCCGTCGGCCAGGTGCATGCCCTCGACCGCGCAGGTGGTCGCCACCACCGGCTGGCCGTGGGCCATGCTCAGGTTGACCTTGCCCTTGACCCCCGCGCCGTAGCGCAGCGGCGCCAGCGCCAGCCGGCAGCCGTCCATGTACGGCGTGATGTCGGGCACGTGGCCATGCACGGTGACCCCCGGCGCGTCGGCCAGCGCGGCGATCTCGGGCGGCACATCGCCACCGATGCAGTGGAAGCGGACGTCGGGCAGCCGCTCGCGCACCCGCGGCAGGGCCTCGGTCACGAACCAGCGCACGGCATCGACGTTGGGCGGATGCCGGAAGCCGCCCACGAACACCAGGTCGTGGCGCTGCTCGAAGGGCAGGCCGGGGCCGGCCACGCTGTGCAGGTTGGACAGCACTTCCACGCGCGCATCGGGTGCATCGACCGCGAGCACCTCGCGCTCGGCGGCGCTGACCACCAGCGTGGTGTCCGTCGCGGCGATCACCGCCAGCTCCTGGCGGCGGGTGCGCGCGGCAGCCTGGGCCAGGCGTGCGTCACCGGTGACCTCGGCGCTGCGCGCCTCGCGCAGGTAATGCAGGTCGATGCTGTCGAACACCACGCGCGCGCCGGGGGCATGGCGGCGCAGCAGCGGCAGGAACTCGCTGGCGACGTAGTGGCGGCAGACCACCACCACGTCGAAGCGCGGACCGTGCTCGGCCAGCCACGCCGGCGCGCGGGCGGCATGTGGCGCACACCAGGCCTCGACGCCCAACTCGCGCAGGGCGTCGGTATAGGCGCCGTCGTAGCGGCGGTTGGCGGGCAGGAACACCACGTGCGCGCCTTCCGCGCGCAGCAGCCGCATCAGGTTGACCAGGCGCAGGGAGCCGGAGTCGCGATCCGGCTGCGGCGTCAGCGCGTCGATCACCAGCACCTGGCGCTGGCCGCGGTGAAGGGTTTCCGGGGTCGGCTCCCGGCGCGCGCCGAAGCCGGCCAGCGCCTCGCGCCGGTGGGCCAGGAACAGCGCCTGGTTCCGCACCTGGCCGGCCTTGGCGCCGGCCGCGGTGTCGGTACCCGAGGTCGCGCCTTCGTCATGCACCACGCGCGCGGCCGGCTGGTACAGCACCCGGCGGCCGGCGGCCCGCACCGTGAAGGCGAGGTCGGTGTCTTCGTAGTACGCCGGCGCGTAGCGGGTATCGAAGCCGCCAAGGTCGAGGAACAGCTGCCGCGGGATGGCGATCGCGGCGCCGCTGGCGTAGTCCGCATCGCGGACGTAGGCGTAGCGTGGATCGGCCGGATCGCCGAAGCGGCCGTAATTCCAGGCGCTGCCGTCGGCGAAGACCACGCCGCCGGCTTCCTGCAGGCGGCCGTCCGGGTACAGCAGCTGGGCGCCCACGAGGCCGGTGCCCGGGTGCGTGTCGAAGGTCGCCAGCAGCGCGTCCAGCCAGCCCGGCTGCGGCACGGTGTCGTTGTTGAGCAGCACCAGGACGTCGCCGTGGGCGAGCGCGGCGCCGTCGTTGCAGGCCGCGATGAAGCCGCCGTTGCCGGCGCGGCGGTGATAGCGCAGGCCGTCGATCCGCGGCAGCAGGTCCGGGGTCTCGTCGCCGGAGCCGTCATCGACCACGATCACTTCGAACGCGGCCGCGGGCGGGTGCGCCGCGAGCGCGCGCAGGCAGGCCAGGGTGTGCGCGAACTGGCCGTAGACCGGGATCACGATGCTCGCCACCGGCGGGTCGCTGGTGGCCAGGGCGAAGGGCGCGAACGGGGTCGCGGCCGGCAGGTACAGGCGGTCGCGCAGCGCTTGCGGTGGCGGCAGCAGCTGCGCGCGCAGCCGTTCCCAGCTGGACCGCAGGCCGCGGGTGCGCAGGCTCAGCAGCCCGCGATGGGCGAGGCCGGCGGCACGGGCGAGCAGGAAGCGCGCGTCGGCGATCGTGTAGGGCATCCAGCGACAACTCCGGCTGAAGAAAGAACGTGGGCGGCCGCAGGCCGCAGCAGGCGCTGGGCTAGACTCGGCACGAATCCGTGCATTCTCGCACTCCGCACCGCGCCGCAGCCCGGCGTCCCGCACCCACGGCCGCCGAGTCCACATGGCACGCATCGATTACGACGAAGACGACCACGACGACGATGGCAGCCCGCGCCGCGACTGGCGCCGCACGCTGCTGACCTGGGCACTGGCCGCCGTCGGCCTGGGCCTGGGCTTCCTGGTGCCCTACATGCTGTACCTGAACAACCAGGTCGGCGAGCGTTTCGGCCAGCTGCAGTGGCAGGAGCCGACGCGGGTCTACGGGCGCCCGCTTGCGCTGGCCAAGGGGACGGCGATGAACGCGGACACCCTGAAGCTCGAACTTGATGCCGCCGGATATCGCGCGGGCGACGGCGCGCGCCCGGGTACTTACGTTGATGACGAGGGTCGCTGGACCATCGCCAGCCGCGGCTTCACCGACGTCGACCGCGCGGTGGCACCCAGCCGCGTTGAAGTGCGCCTGGCCAAGGGCGAGGTGGCCGCGATCCGCGACCTGGTCGGCGAGCGCGAGGCCGAGGCCGTGCGCCTGGATCCGGCCCGCATCGCCACTCTCTACGGAAAGCAGCAGGCCGAGCGCCGGCTGATCCGGGTCGAGGACGTGCCGCAGGAACTCACCGACGCGCTGCAGGCGGTGGAGGATCGCGACTTCGCCCACCACCACGGCATCGACATCCGCGGCATCGCACGCGCGGCCTGGGTCAACCTGAAGGCCGGCGAGGCGCGCCAGGGCGCGAGCACGCTGACCCAGCAGCTGGCGCGCAGCGGTCTGCTGGGCATCGGCCGCGAGCAGACCTGGAGCCGCAAGTTCAACGAGGTCCTGTACGCGCTGATCATCGAGGCGCGCTACGACAAGGGCCTGATCCTCGAGGCCTACCTCAACCAGGTCTACCTCGGGCAGCGCGGCAACCAGGCCATCCGCGGCGTGGCCGCTGGCGCCGAGTACTGGTTCGGGCGCCGGCTCGACGATCTGTCGACCGAGCACGTGGCGCTGATGGTCGGGATCATCCGCGGCCCCTCGCACTACGACCCGCGGCGGCAGCCCGAGCGCGCCAGGGTGCGTCGCGACTTCGTGCTCGGCGAGATGCTCGAGACCGGGCTCATCGACCAGGCCGAGCACGACCGCGCCGTGGCCGCGCCGCTGGGCGTGACCACCGCACCGGGCAGCATCGCCGCCAACCGCTTCCCGCCCTATGTCGACCTGGTGCGGCGCCACCTGGCCAGCGACTATTCGGCCGACGAGCTGCAGGGCGCGGGGCTGACGGTGATGACCAGCATGTCGCCCTCGGCCCAGGCCTATGCCGAAGGCGCGGTGGTCGGCACGTTGAAGGCGCTCGCCGACAAGGGGCGGCCGGCGCTGGAGGCCGGCGTGGTGGTGACCGACGTACACAGCGGCGAAGTGGTGGCGGTGGTCGGCAGCCGCGACGTCGACACACCCGGCTTCAACCGCGCCGTCGAGGCGCAGCGGCCGGTGGGCTCGCTGCTCAAACCCTTCGTCTACCTGCTGGCGCTGGCGCTGCCCGACCGCTGGTCGCTGGCGACCTGGGTCGACGACTCCCCGGTCACCGTCACCCTGCAGAACGGCAAGCGCTGGACGCCCGGCAATTCGGACGGCAAGAGCCACGGCAGCGTGCGCCTGATCGACGCCCTGGGGCGCTCGTACAACCAGGCCACGGTGCGCGTTGGCATGGCCGTGCGCCCCGAGCGCCTGGCGCACATCATCAAGCAGCTGGCCGGTATCGACGCGGTCGCGAACCCGGCGCTGATCCTGGGTTCGGTGGACCAGAGCCCGTACGCGATGGCTCAGCTGTACCAGTTCCTCGCCTCCGACGGCGAGATCCAGCCGCTGTACACCGTGCGCGGCGTGCTCGACCCGGACGGCCGCGTGCTCAAGCGCTACGACAAGGCGCCGCCGCAGCCCGATGACGGCGACCGCACCGCCGCGCGCCTGGTCACCCTGGCGCTGCAGCACGCGGTGTCATCCGGCACCGGTCGCCGGCTGGTCAACGACGGCCTGGGGCATCTGGACATCGCCGGCAAGACCGGCACCAGCAATGACGGCCGCGACAGCTGGTTCGCCGGCTGGACCGGCGACCACCTGGGCGTGGTCTGGGTCGGCAACGACCAGAACGAACAGACCGGCCTGTACGGCGCCACCGGCGCGATGCGGGTGTGGTCGGCCATGTTCAAGCAGCTCCCCACCGCAGCGCTGCGCGTCGGCGGGAAGGGTCTGGAGTGGAGCTGGGTCGTGTCCGGCAACAGCACCGACGCCGACTGCCCCGGCGCGCGCCGCTACGCGTTCGCCGAAGGCTTCGCGCCTCCCTGGCAGCCCTGCGTGCGCGAGCCGCCCCCGGAAGCGCCGTCCAGCGGCGGCTGGCGCGAATGGTTCGGCATCGGCCGCGGCGACGACCCCGCGACCGAACCGCAGCCCGCCGAACAGCCCCGATGATCGCGTCCGGCAGACGACCTGCCGGACCAGCCCGCCATGAAGACTCGACAGAAACGCATCCGATGATCCCCGACCGCAGTCTCCGCACACTTCGCCGCGCGCTGCGCACGCTTCCGCCGATCGCGCTGCTTGCGCTTGCCGCCTGCGCCTCCACGCCGCCGCCGCTGCCCGTGCAGTCGCTCACCGGGGCCACGCCGGAGCAGATGGTCGCCGGCATCCGTGCGGTCGCGGGGGACGGCGAGGGCGAGCTCAACGTGCAGCCGCTGCGCGACCCGGGGGTCGAGGACCTGCGGCTGGACGCGGAACGCCTGCAGCAGCAGGGCTACCACGGCGATGCGGCGGCCGCGCTGGACCAGGCGATCGCGTTGGTGGCCGACGACCCGGCGCTGCTCCAGGAGCGCGCGGAGGCGGCGCTGCTGATGTCCGATTTCACGCGTGCCGGCGAGCTGGCCGCGGAGGCGCAGGCCCTGGGGTCAGGGGTCGGGCCGCTGTGCCGCCGTCACTGGGCCACCCTGGAACAGGTGCGGCTGGTGCAGGGCGATGCCGAAGGCGCGGCCGCGGCCAAGGCCGCGATCGACGCCTGCCGGGTGGCGCCGCCCCAGCGCTGGTGAGCTTCAGCGCCAACCGGCAGCATCCCCGACGCCCGCGTCGGCCATCGGACGAACCCGCTGGCCGGTGTTTGCGGCGATCATGACGTCCTGATGAGCCTGCCCGACGACTCCAACGAAGCCACGCTTGCCGCCGTCGCCGGCGCTGCGGTCGACCCTGCCGCAGCCGTGGCGGCTGGATCGCCCGCTGGCGCGCGGAGCGAACCCGTGCTCGCCCGCGACAGCCGCGACGCGCTGTCCCCCGGCGGGCCGCTGGCCGCGGTGATCCCGGGCTTCCGCCCGCGCCAGGCGCAGCAGGACTTCTCGGCGGCGGTGGCCGCGGCCTTCGACGACCGCGCCGTGCTGCTGGCCGAGGCCGGCACCGGTACCGGCAAGACCTTCGCCTACCTCGTGCCGGCGCTACTGTCGCGGCGCAAGACCATCATCTCCACCGGCACCCGCGCCCTGCAGGACCAGCTCTATCACCGCGACCTGCCGCGGGTGCGCGACGCGCTCGGGACCGGGCTGCGGACCTCGCTGCTGAAGGGTCGTGCCAACTACCTCTGCCGCCACCGGCTGGAGCGCGCGCGCGGCGAGAACCGCTTCCAGACGCCGGCGCAGGCCGACCACTTCCAGCGCATCCTGGCCTGGAGCGGGCGCACGCGCATGGGTGACATGGCCGAACTCGAGTCGCTGCCCGACGACTCGCCGCTGCTGCCGCTTGTGACCTCCACCGCCGACAACTGCCTGGGCACCGAATGCCCGTTCTGGGGCGACTGCTTCGTGGTCCAGGCGCGGCAGCGCGCGCAGGAGGCCGACGTGGTGGTGGTCAACCACCACCTGTTGCTGGCCGACCTCGCGCTCAAGCAGGAGGGATTCGGCGAAATCCTGCCGGGCGCCGAAGCCTTCGTGGTCGACGAAGCCCACCAGCTCCCGGAGCTCGCCGCGCAGTTCTTCGGCGAGGGCCTGTCCGCGCGTCCCCTGGTTGAACTGGCGCGCGATGCGATCGCCGAGTCCCGCGACGTCGCCGGTGCGCTGGCGACGCTGCAGGAGCCAGCGCGGGCGCTGGAGCAGGCCACGCGCCTGCTGCGCGCCGCGATGGACGTGCTGCCTGCGCGCGGCACGCGGCCGCAGCTGCTGGCGGTGCCCGAGGTGGCGGATGCGCTGGACGCGCTCGATGCCGCGCTGCTGGCGCTGTCGGATGCGCTGGCGCCGCTGTGCGCCGCCGCGCCCGGCCTGGAGGCCTGCCAGCTGCGTGCGCGCGACCACCGTGGTCGGCTGGGGCGCTGGCGCGATATCGACGGGCCGGCGGAGGATGCCGACCTGGATCCCGGCACGGGCGAGGTCGTCGATCCGGTGTCGGGACGCAGGCTCGGGCTCGAGACGCCGCTGGCCGCGGCCATCGCGGATGCCGTCGCGGGGCCTGATCCGGATTCCACCAAAGCGGCCGTGCCGCGGCAGCCGGTGGTCCGCGACGACGACGTGCGCTGGTACGAGCTCTCGCCGCGCGGCTTCCGCCTGCAGCGCACGCCGCTGGATGTCTCCGGGCCGCTGCGCGCGCATCGCGAACAATCACGCGCCGCCTGGGTGTTCACCTCGGCGACGCTGACCGTGGAAGAACGCTTCGAGCACGTGTCACGGCGGCTGGGTCTTTACGAGCCGCGCACCCTGCTGGTGCCCAGCCCCTTCGACTGGGCCAGCCAGGCGCTGGCCTACCTGCCGCCGGGCCTGCCCGAGCCTTCGGCGCGCGACTACACCGCGGCGATCGTCGCCGCGGTCCGCCCGGTGCTGGAGGCGTCCGGCGGGCGCGCCTTCCTGCTGTTCGCTTCCCACCGCGCGCTGCGCGAAGCGGCCGAGGCGCTGCGCGGCGCGCCGTGGCCGCTGTTCGTGCAGGGTGAAGCGCCGCGGCACGTGCTGTTGCAGCGCTTCCGCGAGTCGGGCAACGGCGTGCTGCTCGGCTCGGCCAGCTTCCGCGAGGGGGTCGATGTCGCCGGTGGCGCGCTCAGCGTGGTGGTGATCGACAAACTGCCCTTCGCGTCGCCCGACGACCCGGTGTTCGAGGCGCGGCTGGAAGCGATCCGCCGCGCCGGTGGCAACCCCTTCCGCGACGAGCAGGTGCCACAGGCGGTGATCGCGCTCAAGCAGGGCGTGGGCCGCCTGATCCGCACCGAGACCGACCGCGGGGTGCTGGTGCTCTGTGACCCGCGGCTGCTGGGCAAAGGCTACGGGCGCCGCTTCCTGGATTCGCTGCCGCCGTTCCCGCGCACCCGCGACGTTGCCGACGCGGTGGCCTTCTTCGACGAAGACTGAGACCACCGCGGCCACGTGGGCACGATGTCATTGTGGGAGCGGCCACGGCCGCGATCGCCGCTATAGCGGCTCCCACAACAGCCCTGGGCCCGGCAATTGCGGTAGCTCTTGTGGGAGCGGCCATGGCCGCGATCGCCGCTTTAGCGAGTCCCACGCCGGCGGCGATTTGCCGACGCGGTAACCTGTTGCCCCCGTCGACTACCGCCCGCACATGCACCTGCTCGCCATCGAGACCTCCACCGAAGCCTGCTCCGTCGCCGTGATGGTCGACGGCGCGGTCAGCGAGCGCTTCGAGATCGCGCCGCGGCGGCATGCGGAGCTGGTGCTGCCCTGGGCCGAAGCCTTGCTGGCGGAAGCCGGGCTGCGGCGCGCGGACCTGGATGCCATTGCCGTCAGCCGCGGTCCGGGTGCGTTCACCGGCGTGCGCTTGGGCATCTCTATCGCCCAGGGCATCGCACTGGCGCTGGATCGCCCGCTGGTCCCGGTGTCGACGCTGGCGGTGCTGGCGCTGGGCGGGCTGCGGACGCGGCGGGAAGCCTGCCGGGATGCACTCGATCGCGCGGCAGTTGTCGATGCAGATACCGATGCCGATGTCCCCGACGTCGAAGCGTTGCCGGGTGGCTTCATCCTCGCCTCGATCGATGCGCGCATGGGCGAGGTCTATGCCGGTTCTTTCGTGCGCGACGGCGACGGCCTGCGCGCGCTGGATCGCGAGGTGGTGGCCGCGCCCGATGCCGTCGAGCTGCCGTCGGGTGGATCCTGGCTCGGCGTCGGCGTCGGCGTCGGCACCGGCTTCGCGGCGGCCGACGGCGCGCTGGCGCGCCGGCTTGGCGATCGCCTCGCGTCCATCGACGCAACGGCCCTTCCGCGCGCCGCCGACCTCGCACGCCTCGCCGCGCTGGCGCTTGCCGAAGGCGGTGGGATCGCGCCGGAGCTGGTCGAGCCGGCCTATCTCCGCGACAACGTCGCGCTCACCCTGGCCGAGCAGGTCGCCGCGCGCGAACGTCGCGGCTGACGCCTCAGTCGTCCACCAGCTCCCCGCCGGGCAGGAAGTTCCAGGTGCGGGTGACGTGCAGGACGTCGATCGCCTCGTCGGTCTGCGGCAGCGGCGGGTAGGGTTCGGCCAGGCGGGCGATGCGCAGCGCGGCGTCGTCAAGCAGGCGGACGCCGCTGGACTGGATCACCTCGGCGCGCTCCACCGATCCGTCGCGACGGATCGCCACGCTGATCACCAGCGTCCCGGACAGCTGCCGGCGCCGGGCTTCGTCGGGATAGTTGAGGTTGCCGACGCGCTCCACGCGGTCGACCCAGGCGCGCAGGTAGGTGGCGTACACCCACTCCTGCGTGCTGGCGGAGACGAACTTGCGCTTGGGGCGCTTGGCGTAGCGCTCGGACTGGAGGTGGATCTCGGCGGCCAGGCGGGCCATCGCCAGGTCGTGGTCGATCTTCTCCGGGCCGCGCGGCAGCGGTAGTTCGTCGCTGCGGGGCGTGGCCAGGGGCGCGGGCGCCGCGTCCTCGCCATGGCGGCTGGCAATGACGCGTGCCTCGGGCGGCGGCGCGAGGTCGGGCGACTGCGCGCGCACGGCACGCTGGGCGATGCCGGCCTCTTCGTTCGGCAACTGGCCTGCCTGTGGATCGCGCGGCCGCCGGCTGGCGTCGTCCTCGCCGCCGCCCTGGTTGCTGGCCTGGGCCAGGAAATCCGCCTGGGCCTGGGTCAGCGGGCTGGTGGTGCGGGTCAGGATGACGTCGAGGGTCGGCATCACCGGCGCCGCATCCTCGAGCGCGAAGCCGATCCCGAGCACGAGCATCCCGTGCACCAGCAGTGACAGCACCAGCGTCGCGCCCAGGCGTTCGCGCTCGCCGACGCCGCCACCGCCGGGCGCCGCCATCGTGCTCACTGCGGCGCGCCGGCCCCGGCCGGCATCAGGCGTCGGCGCGCGGCTGGCCGCGCTCGATGGCGTCGAACAGCAGGCCGGCGATGTTGAGGCCGAACTCGGCGTCGAGCTCGCGGATGCAGGTGGGGCTGGTGACGTTGACCTCGGTCAGCCAGTCGCCGATCACGTCCAGGCCGACGAAGCGCATGCCGCGGCGGACCATCTCCGGACCCACCTGCGCTGCGATCCAGCGGTCGCGCTCGCTCAGCGGGCGGCCTTCGCCGCGGCCACCGGCGGCGAGGTTGCCGCGGAACTCGTCGCCCTGCGGGATGCGCGCCAGGCAATAGTCCACCGGTACGCCGTCGATCAGCAGGATGCGTTTGTCGCCCTCGGTGATTTCCGGCAGGTAGCGCTGGGCCATCGCCAGCTGGCGGCCGCCGTCGGTGAGGGTCTCGAGGATGACGTTGAGATTGGATTCGCCGGCGGCCGCGCGGAAGATCGAGCGCCCGCCCATGCCGTCCAGCGGCTTGAGCACGGCCTGGCCGTGTTCGCCGACGAAGGCCTTGAGCGCCGCGGCTTCGCGGCTGACCAGGGTCGGCGGGCAGCACTGCGGGAACAGCAGTGCGGCGAGCTTCTCGTTGAGGTCGCGCAGCCCGCGGGGATCGTTGACCACGTTGGCGCCGGCCAGGCGCGCGATGTCCAGGATCTGGGTGTCGTGGATGTAGTTGGCGTCGACCGGTGGGTCGGTGCGCACCAGCACCACGTCGCCGTCGCCGAAGCCGCGATGTGACGCGGCTCCCAGTTCGAACCAGTCCGAAGGATCGTCGCGCACCGTGAGCGGTGCCGCGAGCGCGCGCGCGTGCCCTCCATCCATCGACAGCCCGCCCGGAAGCACGTAATGCAGCCGATGGCCGCGCCGCTGGGCCTCGAGGAGCATGGCGAAGGTTGAATCCTTGGCGACCTGGATCGATCCGATCGGGTCCATCACGACAACGACATCTAAAGGCATGGTGGCCATCCGCGACAGTTACTGACAAATGTTATCAGCTGCGCGGGCGCTGCCACGGGCATAAGCTCGATGCCCGTGGCAGTCCGTGGATTTCGCGCTTGACACTGCTGCGGTGTACTGGAAGATTGGTCGTTCGCAGTGGCGCCTGGCAATCGGCCGCCATGCACCGGGGAGACACGATGACGCAGGACCAAAACCGCGCCGGCAGCCTCGACGGCCTGCGCGTGATGGTGATCGATGACTCGAAGACCATCCGCCGCACCGCGGAGACGCTGCTGCGCCGGGAGGGCGCCGACGTCGTGACCGCGACCGACGGCTTCGAAGCGCTGGCCAAGATCGCCGACCAGCGGCCACAGATCATCTTCGTCGACATCATGATGCCGCGCCTGGATGGCTACCAGACCTGCGCGCTGATCAAGAACAACCAGCTGCTCAAGCACACGCCCGTGATCATGCTGTCATCGAAGGACGGCCTGTTCGACAAGGCGCGCGGCCGCATCGTCGGCTCCGAGCAGTACGTCACCAAACCTTTCACGCGCGAGGAACTCCTCGACGCGATCCGAACGCACGTCAACACCTGACCGGGGGGACAGGTACACCATGGCAAAGATCCTGCTGATAGAGGACTCGCCGACAGACACCGCGGTCCTGACCCAGCTTCTCGAACGCAACGGGCACGAAGTGCTTGCCTGCGGCAATGCCGAAGACGGCATCGAGGTCGCGCGGCGCGAGCTGCCGGCGCTGGTGCTGATGGACGTGGTCCTGCCGGGCATGAACGGCTTCCAGGCCACCCGCGCGCTGTCGCGCGACGAGGCCACTGCCGCCATCCCGGTGCTGATCGTCAGCACCAAGGGCATGGAGACCGACAAGGCCTGGGGCATGCGCCAGGGGGCCAAGGGCTACATCGTCAAGCCGCCGGTCGAAAGCGAGCTGGTCGAGCGCATCAACGCGCTGCTGGGCGGCTGACATGGCGCGTCGCGACGCCCGCCCGCACCAGGCCGAGCCCTTCGAGGTCCTTGCGGGCTTCGAGCGGCGCAGCCTGGCGCACCTGGTCGGCCTGCCTGAACAGCTCGATGCGCCGGGCCTCTGGCGCGGCGTCGGCTACCGCGTCGGGCCGCGCCTGCTGGCCTCGGGCTTCGACGAAGTGCTTGAGATCCTGCCGCTGCCGCAGCTCACGCCGGTGCCGGGCGCGCAGCCCTGGATGCTCGGCGTGGCCAACATCCGCGGCAACCTGCTGCCGGTAGTCGACCTGCGCCTGTTCCTCGAGGGCGAGCGCACGGTGCTGCACGAGGGCCAGCGCGTGCTGGTGGTGCGCCAGCCCGGCGGCAACGTCGCGGTGACCATCGACGAACTGTTCGGCCAGCGCAGCTTCCTGGAAGAACAGCAGTCGAACCACGAGGTCCTTGCCGAGGGCCGCTATTCCGGCTTCATCGATCGCGCCTACAAGGTGGGCGGCCATGCGTGGGGAGTGTTCAGCCTGGACAGGCTGTCCCGCACGCCCGAATTCAGACAAGCAGCGGCGTGATGCCGCATCAGACAGGCCAGGGGTAATTCCATGAGCAACGTGATCGACAACGAGACCGGCAAGGGTCGCAGCATCGGTGCCAGGGTCTGGATCTGGCTCCTGGTGGCCGCGCTGCTGGTATTCGCAGGCAACACCATTTATGCCATGACCAAGGCCTCGCGCCTGGGCGGCGCCAGCACCGCGGCGTCCAGCCTGCAGGTGAACTCGCAGCGCCTGGCCAACCAGGGCCGGGAAGCGGTCGACGGCAGCAGCGCCTCGTACACCGCGTTCAAGGCCACCAAGGCCGCGATCGACGGCGATATCCAGCAGCTGATCGGCAACTTCGGCGAGACGCCCGACGTCGCCGGCGAAATCCGCGCCGTGGCCGCCACCTGGGAGCCCCTGGCCGCCAACGCCGGGCAGGTCATCGCGAGCGAGGCCGCCGTGGTCGCCTTCGCCGGCAATGCCGAACGCTTCACCCAGGCCGTGCCGCAGCTGCAGGCGCAGCTCGACGAAGTGGTGCGCGCGATGTCGGCCAGCGGCTCGCCGTCCTCGCAGATCTACATCGCGCTGCGCGAAGTGGTGCTGGCCTCGACCATGGCCCGCCGCGTGACCGAGATCCAGGCCGGTGGCCCGGGTGCATCGCTGGCCGGCGACGCCCTGGCCCGCGACGCAGGCGTGTTCGAGCAGGTGCTGGCCGGCCTGCGTTCGAGCGACGAGGCGATGAACGTGCAGGCGCTGTCGAACGCCGCGGCCCTGGCCGCGCTCGACCAGGCGGCGTCGCAGTGGGAAGAGATGAAGAAGGACCTGGACGCGATCCTGTCCAGCTCGCAGAACCTGTTCAGCGCGCAGAACGCGGCCGCCTCGCTCACCACCGGCTCCGACAAGCTGCTCGACGACAGCGAGACCCTGTTCCAGTCGCTGACCACCTTCGGCTCGCTCAACGACACCTCGATCCTCGGCAACATCTGGATCTCGATCGCCTTCCTCGGCCTGGCCGCGCTGGCCCTGGTCGGCCTGATGCGCGAGCTCAGCCGCGACCGCCGCGAGCGCTACGAAACCACGATGGAGCTCAACAACCGCAACCAGGAGGCGATCATGCGCCTGCTGGACGAAATGGGTTCGCTCGCGGAAGGCGACCTGACGGTGAAGGCCACGGTGACCGAGGACATGACCGGCGCCATCGCCGACTCGATCAACTTCGCCGTCGAGCAGCTGCGCAGCCTGGTGCAGACGATCACCGACACCTCGGTGCAGGTCGCGTCCAGCGCGCAGGAAACGCAGGCCACCGCCATGCACCTGGCCGAGGCCGCCGAACACCAGGCGCAGGAGATCAACTCCGCGTCCGACCGCATCAACGAGATCGCGCTCAGCATCAACCAGGTGTCGCGCAACTCCGCCGAATCGGCCGACGTGGCGCAGCGCTCGGTGCAGATCGCGACCAAGGGCGCGGGCGTGGTGCGCGAGACGATCGCCGGCATGGACTCGATCCGCGACCAGATCCAGGAGACCTCCAAGCGCATCAAGCGGCTGGGCGAAAGTTCGCAGGAGATCGGCTCGATCGTCGAACTGATCAACGACATTTCCGAGCAGACCAACATCCTGGCGCTGAACGCGGCGATCCAGGCGGCGTCCGCCGGTGAAGCGGGCCGCGGCTTCGCGGTCGTGGCCGACGAAGTGCAGCGACTGGCCGAACGCGCCTCGAACGCGACCAAGCGCATCGAGACCCTGGTCGAGACCATCCAGTCCGACACCAACGAAGCCGTCAGCTCGATGGAGCAGACGACCTCCGAGGTGGTCGCCGGTGCGCGCCTGGCCGAGGACGCGGGCACGGCGCTGGGCGAGATCGAAAGCGTCTCGACCAGCCTGGCGGCGCTCATCGAAGGCATCTCCGGCGCGTCGCAGCAGCAGTCCGCGGCGGCGTCGAACATCACCGAGACGATGAACACCATCCAGTCGATCACCGCGCAGACCTCGCAGGGCGCCAACCAGACCGCGGAGTCGATCGGCAACCTGGCCCAGCTCGCGGCCGACCTGCGCCGCTCGGTCGCCGACTTCAAGCTGCCGGCCTGAAGCACAGACCGATGACCGCACTGCGCGACGCGATCGACTACACCACGCTCGGCTGGGTCAAGCCGGAGCTCGACGAGACCCTGCGCCAGGCGCGGATCGAAATCGAGGACTTCGCGGCCGATCCCACCGACACCAGCCGCATGCGCTTCTGCGCCGGCTACCTGCACCAGGTGCAGGGCACGCTGCGCATGGTCGAGCTGTATGCGCCGGCGATGGTGGCCGAGGAAATGGAGCGCCTGGCGCAGGCGCTGCAGGACGGCGCCGTGGCCGACCGCGACGCCGCCTGCGCGATGCTGATGCGTGGCGTCGTGCTGCTGCCCGACTACCTCGAGCGCCTGCAGAGCGGCCACAAGGACATCCCGATCGTCCTGTTGCCGCTGCTCAACGACCTGCGCGCGGCGCGCGGCGAGACCGGCCTGTCGGAAAGCGTGCTGTTCGCCCCGGACCTGCAGCGCCCGCTGCCGGGCGACCTGGCGCCGGTGGCCGTCGCCAACGATCCGGTGCCCGTGCGCAACGCGCGCGCCCAGCCGCTGCTGGCCGAGCTGCGGGCGGCGATGGTGGCGTGGCCGGAGGGCGGCGGCGCTGTAGGCGGGACGCTGGCAACGACGCTTGACGCCCTGCTTGGCCATGTCCAGGCCGAGCCTGCGCGACGCATGCTCTGGGTGGCGGCTTCCGTCGCCAGGGCCACCGCCGACGGCGCGCTGGAGGCGACCCCGGCGCTGCGCCAGGCCTTCGCCAGCGTCGAGCGCGAGTCGCGCCGCCTGTTCGAAGACGACGGCTTCGGCATCCCGCGCGCGGAAGCCTCGCTCGAGCCGACCCGCCAGCTGCTGTACCACGCCGCCCACGCGAGCGCCGACCACGCCGACCTGCGCGCGCTGCACGACACCTTCGAGCTGCAGGCGCAGCTCCCGACCGACTCCGAGATCAGCCACGCCCAGGGCAGCATGACCGGCCGCAACCGGGCCCTGCTCGACACCGTGGCCGCGGCGGTCAAGGAAGATCTGCTCCGGGTCAAGGACGCGCTCGACCTCCACCTCCGCACCGGCGAGACCGACCTCGAGCGCCTGGCGCCTCAGGTCGAAGCCCTCGGTCGCGTCGGCGACACGCTGGGCATGCTTGGGCTGGGCATCGCCCGCGGCGTGGTCGAACAGCAGCGCGAGGCAATGGCCGAGATCGCCGCGGGCCGGCGTCCGGCCGACGAGGGCGCGCTGCTCGACGTCGCCGGCGCGCTGCTCTACGTTGACGCCACCCTCGACGACCAGGTCGCGCGCCTCGGCGCCGGCGACCAGGACGCACCGGTGCAGGGCGACCTCGCTGCGGGCGAGGCGGACAAGGTGCTCGACGTGCTTGCGCGCGAGGCGATCGCCAACTTCGCCGACGCCCGCCAGGCGTTCGTCGCCTTCATCGAGACCGGCTGGGACCACGGCGAGCTGGCCGAAGTGCCGCGCCTGCTGCGCGAGGTCGCCGGCGCCCTGGAGATGCTGGAACTGCCGCAGCCGGCGGCCTACCTGGCCGGCGTGCGCCGCTACATCGAAGACGAACTGATCGACAGCCGGCGCGTGCCCAACGGCCGCCAGCTCGACACCTTCGCCGACGCGCTGGCCAGCCTCGAGTACTACCTCGAGGCCCTGCGCGAGAACCGTTTCAACCGCGAGGAAATCCTCGACGTCAGCCGCCACAGCCTGGAGGCGCTCGGCTACTGGCCGCTGCCCGCCGAACGGACGCCGGAGCAGGCACTGCCGGAGCAGGCCGTGAGCGAGGGGCCGTTGGTGAGCGAAGCCGACATCGAACGCACGGTGGCGGCGCTGATCGATCGCGCCCCGGCACCGGCTGCGGCTGATGCATCGGCAGCGCCGGACCGCACCACACAGCCTTCCGCCACCGCGCCTGCGGCCGCGGGCAGCGGCGGCTTCGAAGCCACAGGCGACGAGATCGACGACGAGATCCGCGAAGTCTTCCTCGAGGAGTTCGCCGAGGAGATCGACAACCTCGACCAGCTGTTGCCGATGTGGCGGGCGCAGCCCGACGACCTCGAGCGGCTGCGCCCGATCCGCCGCGTCTTCCACACGCTCAAGGGCAGTGGCCGACTGGTCGGCGCGCGCACGCTGGGCGAGTTCAGCTGGAAGATCGAGAACATGCTCAACCGCGTGCTCGACGGCACGCGCGCGGCCAGCCCCGCCGTGGTGGCCATGGTCGACCAGGCGTTCTACACCCTTCCCGAACTGCAGGCGGCGCTGCGCGGCGACGCTGCGGTCCGGTCCGACCTCGCACGCATGCAGGCTTCGGCCGAGCGCATCGCCGCGGGCGACGAGGGCATGCCGGACGAAGCGACCGGCGCGGAGCAGTACAGGATTGCCGCGCCCGCGGCGGACGCGGCTCCCGAGCCCGCCGTACCGGCCCCGGTGGCCGATGCCGATGCCAATGCCGGTGAAGCCGGTGTTGTGGATGCCGACACCGCAGAGAGTGCCGCTGATGTGGAAGTCGACGCGGTCGACGGCGAAGCGGCGGTCGCGGACGGGTTCGAGATGGTTCCGGCTTCCGTCGACGCCCTCCTGCTCGAAATCCTCGATGCGGAGGTCGCCGGCCACCTGGTCACTGTCGATGCATGGGTGGCACGGGCATCGACGGAAGGCACGCCGGCGTCGGAGGGACTGTTGCGCGCGCTGCATACGATGAATGGCGCATTCGCGATGACCGAAGTGCCCACGGTGGCCCAGGCGCTGACTCCTGGCGAGGCCTATGTGCGCCGCCTGCTCGCAAGCGCCGCACCGGCACCTGCAGAGGGCGTTGCCGCGATCGGCGAGCTCGCCAACGTCGCCCGAGCGGCAATCGTCGGCCTGCAGTCCGCGCGCCCGGAAGTGCCGGTGGTCGTGGCGCTGGCCGCACGCCTCGCGGCGCTGCGCGATGGTTTGCCCGCACCGGCACCCATGGATGCCGGTGTGCTCGACGCAGGCGCGGACGCCGATGGCGACGCGCACGACCTCGCGGCGCCGACGCTGGTGGATGTCGACCTCAGCGCATACGCCGGTTTCACCGACTCCGCTGCTGAAGATGCGCAGCAGGATCGGAGTGCCGGGGACGCTGCAGCGGAGCGTGTCGAAGCGGAGCGTGTCGAGGCGGAGCGTCTCGAAGCGGAGCGTGTCGAAGCGGAGCGTGTCGAAGCGGAGCGCCTCGAAGCGGAGCGCCTCGAAGCGGAGCGCATCGAAGCGGAGCGCATCGAAGCGGAGCGTGTCGAAGCGGAGCGTGTCGAAGCGGAGCGTGTCGAAGCGGAGCGTGTCGAAGCGGAGCGTGTCGAAGCGGAGCGTGTCGAAGCGGAGCGTGTCGAAGCGGAGCGTGTCGAAGCGGAGCGCACAGACGTCGAGCGCGCCGAGTCGGAGCGTGTCGAAGCGGAACGCATCGAGGTGGCGCGTCTCGAAGCCGAACTCGCCGAAGCCGAGCGTGCCGAAGCCGAGCGCATCGAGCTGGCAGAGCTTGAAGCGCAGATCCTGGAACTGGAGCGCATCGACGCCGAACGCGCGGAGGCCGAGCGCCTCGACGCGGAACACGACGATGCCGAACGCCGGGAAGCCGAACGTACCGAGGCAGAGCGTCTCGAGGCCGAGCGTCGCGAAGCAGAGCGTCTCGAGGCCGAGCGCGTTGAAGCCGAACGCCTCGAAGCCGAACGAGTTGAAGCTGAGCGCCACGAAGCCGAGCGCCTTGAGGCGGAACGCTTCGAAGCGGAGCGCGCTGAAGCCGAACGCCTCGAAGCCGAACGAGTTGAAGCTGAGCGCCTCGAAGCCGAACGAGTTGAAGCTGAGCGCCTCGAAGCCGAGCGCCTTGAGGCGGAACGCCTCGAAGCGGAGCGCGCTGAAGCCGAGCGGCTTGAAGCCGAGCGTGTCGAAACAGAGCGCCTTGAAACAGAGCGCCTTGAAGCCGAGCGCCTCGAAGCCGATCGCGTCGGCGCGGCCGCGAGCACGGCGATGCTTGCCGCGATCCCGGACGAAGAGGATCCGGACGTCGAGTTCGACTTCAGTGGCCTGGACTCCGAGCTGGTCGACATCTTTGTCGAAGAAGGCCGCGACCTCCTTGACCACTCCGACGGCCTGCTGGCACGGCTGCGCGAGACCGCCGACGATCGTGAATCACTGGTCGGCCTGCAGCGCGACCTGCATACGCTCAAGGGCGGCGCGCGGATGGCCGGTGTATTCGCCATCGGCGAACTTGGCCACTCGATGGAATCGCTGCTGGAAGCGGTGTCTGAGCAGCGCTTCGACCTTGCACGCGGCGACGTACCGCTGCTCGAGCGCGGTTTCGACCGATTGCATGCGATGGTCAGCCGCGTTGGCGAGCGGCTGGCGATCAGCCCTTCGCAGGGCCTGATCGAGGCCTTCGATGCGCGTGCCCGAGGCGAGGACCTGGTGGGTGCTGGCGCGGCGCTTGGCGGACGTGCCGCCCCGCCGGTCGTGGTGCTGCCGCCGCTCACCCCGCCGGTCGTGGACACGCTCCATGCCGACGACGAAGACATCACCGTCCGCGCTCCGCAGGAGCAGGTGCGCATCCGCGCCGACCTGCTCGATCGCCTGGTCAACTACGCGGGCGAGGTGGCGATCTATCGCGCCCGCCTTGAGCAGCAGCTGGGCGCCTTCCGCGGCGCGATGGGCGAGATGGAGCAGACGAACATGCGTCTGCGCGACCAGCTCCGCCGCCTCGACATCGAGACCGAAGCGCAGATCATCGCCCGCTACCAGCGCGAGCAGGATTCGGCGGATCCGACCTTCGACCCGCTGGAGCTCGATCGCTTCTCCACCCTGCAGCAGCTGTCACGTGCGCTGGGCGAGTCCGCGGCCGACCTGTCGAGCCTGCAGGGCACGCTCGACGACCTGACGCGCCAGTACGAAACCCTGCTGCTGCAGCAGTCGCGCGTCAGCTCCGACCTGCAGGAAGGCCTCATGCGCACGCGCATGGTGCCCTTCGATTCGCTGGTTCCGCGCCTGCGCCGCGTGGTCCGCCAGGCCGCGACCGAAACCGGGAAGCATGCCCAGCTCAAGCTGGATGGCGCCCAGGGCGAACTCGACCGCAACGTCCTCGAGCGCATGACCGCGCCGCTGGAACACATGCTGCGCAACGCCGTTGCACACGGCCTCGAGAAGCCGCGCAAGCGTCGTGACGACGGCAAGCCCGACGAGGGCTCGGTGCGCATTTCGGTGCGCCGCGAGGGCTCTGAAGTCGTACTGGTGGTCGCCGACGACGGCGCGGGCCTCGACCGCGCCGCGATCCGCCGCCGCGGCGTCGAGCGCGGGCTGATCCGCGACGACGTGGCCCTGGTCGACGGCGACCTGGATGCGCTGATCTTCGAACCCGGCTTCTCCACCGTCGACGAGGTCAGTCGCCTGTCCGGTCGCGGCGTCGGCATGGACGTGGTCGCGAGCGAGGTCCGCCAGCTCGGCGGCGCGCTCGACATCGCCAGCGTGCCCGGCAAGGGCACCACGTTCACCATGCGCCTGCCGCAGACGCTGGCGGTGACCCAGGCGGTGTTCGTGAAGATCGGCGACACCAGCTTCGCCGTGCCGATCGCCTCGGTCCGGGGCGTCGGCCGCATCTCGCGCGAGGAGTTCGAGCAGCCGGGGGCGAGTTATGCCTACGGCGGCGAGGATTACACGGTGCACGACCTCGGCGGCCTGGTCGGCCATGCCGCGGCGCGCGCCGAAGGCCACTTGCAGATGCCGCTGCTGCTGATCCGTTCCGGTGAACTGCGCGTGGCGGTGGCCACCGACCAGATCCTCGGCAACCGCGAGATCGTGGTGAAGCCGGTTGGCCCGCAGGTCGCGTCGGTGCCGGGCATCTTCGGCGCAACGATCATGGGCGACGGCAGCGTGGTGGTGATCCTCGACATCGCGCCGCTGGTGCGTCGCCAGCAGGTGGCGCAGCCGCGCGACGCGATGCCGGTCGCTGCGGCCGGGCACCGCCGCGTGCCCCTGGTCATGGTGGTCGACGACTCGATCACGATGCGCAAAGTCACCGGCCGCGTGCTTGAGCGCAACAACTACGAAGTCGCCACGGCGAGGGACGGCATCGATGCGCTCGAGCGGATGGTCGAGCGCGTGCCCGACCTGATGCTGCTCGATATCGAGATGCCGCGGATGGACGGCTACGAGCTTGCGACGGCGATGAAGGCCGACCCGAGGCTGCGCAACGTGCCGATCATCATGATCACCTCGCGGACCGGCGAGAAGCATCGCCAGCGCGCATTCGAGATTGGCGTCGAGCGCTACCTCGGCAAGCCGTACCAGGAGAACGAATTGCTGCGCAATGTCCATGACCTGCTGGAGCTGCAGCGCGATGGCTGAGCAGGGCACGCCCCCCGTGCGGGTACTGCTGCTTGCGCGCCCCGGCGAAGCCCGGCAACGCCTGGAGGCAGCGATCCGCGAAGCCGGCGCGGAGCTGGTCGCGGTCGTGGACCCGGCCGATGGCGACCCCGCTGCGACCCTCGCCCTGGCACCGGCGGCAGTACTCGTGGCCCTGGAGCCCGCGATCGAGGATTCGCTCGAGCACTTCGACGCGCTGCTGTCGGATCCCGCCGTATTGGTGATGTTCGACGAGGCCGAAGTGGCCGCGCAGCGCGATGGCTGGGATTCCGCACGCTGGGTGCGGCATCTCGCCGCCAAGCTCAACGGGCACGAGGACGTCTTGCCTCCGGGTGCGGGATCCGACGACGCCGTGCATCCCGCGCCTGGCCGGCTTCCGGAGCGGAGCTTCGATCCAGCCAGCGTGGACATCGACGCCCTCGCCGATACCGCCCTGGACCTCGCCGCCGACGTGCCGCGTGCCGAGGGATTCGAATCGCCCCGGCCGGAAGCCGGTGCGGGCGAGTCGAACGTTGCCGGTCTGGTCTCCGCCGAAGACATGGACTGGTCCTCGTCCTCCGATGCCTACGAGGCATCCCTTGCGGACGATCCCGACCTGGCCGAACTGCTGGCCGGGGTGGCCGCCACCGCTGCGGATCCCGAGGCCAGCAGGGATGAAGCCGCCGCGTCCCCGGGCGTGGACTCTGGCGACGCCGTTGCGGTTGATCCGCTCACGCTTGGCGACGGCCTCTCGCTGGCCGACGACGACGCGCCGATCGCGACGCGCGAAGAGGGCGAGCCGGCGGTTGATCCGCTTTCGCTCGGTGATGGCCTGTCACTGGCCGACGACGATGCGCCGATCGCGACGCGCGACAGTGGCGGCGACGCCATCGACATCGACGCGCTTGCCTTGCGCCTCGATGGTCTGTCGCTCGCCGACCCGGACAGCTACGGGCACGGCGTGCTGCGCGGCGCGGTCATGGTCGAAGCGGGCCTCGGCGGCCCGGACGCCGTTCGCCAGCTGTTGGGTGGCCTGGGCGAAGGATTCCCGCGCGCGGTGCTGATCCGGCTGCAGCTCGACGGCGGGCGCTACGAGCGCCTGGTGCAGCAGATGCAGCGTGCCACTGCGCTCCCGGTCGCGCTTGCCGAAGCCGGCGGCCCGGCAGAGCCCGGCACCGTGTACTTCCTGGCGCCGGACATGGCCGTGGTCAGCGATCGCGCACAGCTGCTTTTCGCGATCGCCGACAATGGCGCGCTGGACCACTACGGTTCCCTCGCGGCTGGCGACAGCGTCCTCGTATTCCTCAGTGGTGCCAACGTGGACCGCGTCGATGCCGCGATGGCCCTCGCCGGCGAGGGCGCCATGGTGCTCGTACAGGCACCAGCCAGCTGCTACGACGGGATCGCGGTCGAAACCCTGGTCGCCCGGGGCGCGCAGGCCGCCGAACCCGGCGAGCTGGCGCAGCTCCTGCTTGATCGTTGGCCCTGATGAGGATCCGTCCATGACTTCTCCCGCCATCCAGGACATCCGCGGCGTGCTGATGCAGGTGGAGGGCGCGCGCCTGCTGATGCCCAACGCCATGATCGCCGAGGTGCTGTCCTACGCCCCACCGGAGCCGGTGGCAGACGCGCCGGATTGGCTGCTGGGCCGCATCCGCTGGCGCGGCTGGCAGCTGCCGCTGGCCTCGTTCTCGCGCCTGGCCGGGATCGCCGATGATGTCGGCGGCCTGGGCAGCAAGGTCGTGGTGCTGAAGGCGCTGGGCGGCGACAGCCACCTGCCTTACGTGGCCCTGCTGACCAAGGGCTTCCCGCGCCTGGTGACGGTGTCGCGCGATGCGCTGGTGGCGGACGCTGGCGAGGGCGATGTCGACGGTGACGCGCCGCGATTGCCACTGGGCGTTCTGATGCGCGTGCTGCTCAACGACGAGCCGACGCTGCTGCCCGACGTCGATGCCATCGAAGGTGCCATCCGCGAGGCGCTGGCGGCCTGAGCGCCGCCCCCGACCTCAGCCAAGGTCCCCGAATGCCGCCTGCAGGGCGCTGATTGCGGCAATGCCCGCGGTTTCCGTGCGCAGGACCCTGGGTCCCAGGCGCAGCCCCTGGAATCCGGCCTCGGCAAGTACGGCGCGGTCGCGCGGCGACCAGCCGCCTTCAGGCCCGATGGCAACTACCACGGAGCCTTCGCCGGGATCGGCTAGGTCGCGCACAGTGTCGGCCGCCGTAGGATCAAGCGTGAGCCTGAGCGCCTCGCCCGGCAGCGTGTCGACCGCCCGCGCCAGTGCCAGCGGCGGTCCCACCGGCGGAACGGACGCGCGGCCGCTCTGGCCGCAGGCCGCGGCGACCACGCCCTGCCAGTGGGCCAGGCGCTTCGCCGCGCGCGCATCGTCCAGCCGCACCTCGGTGCGATCGCTGTTGACCGGCACGAATGCGGCGACGCCGAGCTCGGTCGCCTTCTGCAGGATCCAGTCCATCTTCTCGCCGCGGGCCACGCCCTGCAGCAGCGTGATCCGCAGTGGCGACTCGTTGTCCACCGCCTGCGCCGACAGCACTTCCACTTCGCCGCCGCGCTTGCCGGTGGCGGTGATGCGGCAGTCGTAGTCGAAGCCGTCGCCGTTGAACAGCACGCAGTCGTCGCCGACGCCGAGCCTCAGCACCCGCAACAGATGTGCGGCCGCGGCCTCGGGCAGCGCCACCCTCGTGCCGACCGTCAGTGTTTCGTCCACGTACTCGCGGTTCTGGCGCATGGAGGTCCTTTTTTGCCACGGATTTACGCGGATCAGTGCGGATCTGCACGGATAAAGCAAAAGCACTTGCATCTGTAGGAGAAGCTATCGCTGCGACTGCGGACAAGCAAAAGGCCAGGAGCATTTTTGCCACGGATGACGCGGATCTTGCCGGGGCAGCGTGAACCCGTGGCTGGAACGCTTGGCTCCTGGCTTTGTCCTATCGCAGCTATAGCTGCTCCTACAAAAGCAAAGGCGTCTGCTTTATCCGCACTGATCCGAGTACATCCGTGGCTAAGCCTTCTGCGTCGCCTCAATGATCACAGCTTCGGTCGTCCCGGCCAGCAGCGCGAGCTGGTCGTCGTCGATGCAGTACGGCGGCATCCAGTAGAGGATGTCGCCCAGCGGGCGCAGCATGACGCCACGCTCGAGCGCGGCGCGGTAGGCGCGCAGGCCGATCCGCTCGGCGGGATCGAACGGCGTCGTGCGGTCGCCGTCGCGGGTCAGCTCGAAGGCGACCACCATCCCCGCCTGGCGGACCTGGGCCACGTGCGGCAGGCCGGCCAGCGATGCGGCGGCGTCGGCCATCTTCGCCGCGGTCACGCGGTTGCGGGCGATGACGTCGTCGGACTCGAAGATGTCCAGCGTCGCCAGGGCCGCGGCGCAGGCCAGCGGGTTGCCGGTGTAGCTGTGCGAATGCAGGAAGGCGCGCTCGCGGGAGTCGTCGAGGAAGCCGTCGTAGATCGACTGCGTGGCCAGCACCGCGGCCAGCGGCAGGAAGCCGCCGGTGAGCCCCTTGGACACGCACATCAGGTCGGGCATCACGCCGGCCTGCTCGAAGGCGAACATGGTGCCGGTGCGGCCGAAGCCGGTGGCGATCTCGTCGGCGATGAGGAACACGCCGTGCACGTCGCAGAGCTCGCGCGCACGCTTGAGGTACACCGGGTGGTGCATGCGCATGCCGCCGGCGCACTGCAGCCGCGGCTCCAGGATCAGCGCGCAGACTTCGCCGGGATGCTCGTCCAGCAGCCGGGCCAGGGCGTCGGCGGCCTCTTCGGCGCAGTCCTCGTCCGACTGTCCGGGGCGTGCGTTCCAGGCGTCGGGCGAGGGCGTGAACATCGCTTCGACCAGCAGCGGCGCATAGACCCGGCGGTACAGCGGGATGTCGCCGACCGAGAGCGCGCCGATGGTCTCGCCGTGGTAGCCGTTGGACAGCGCCACGAACCTGGTGCGCCGCGGTTCGTCGCCGCGGTTGCGATACCACTGGAAGGCCATCTTCAGCGCCACCTCGACGCCGGCCGAACCGTTGTCGGCGTAGAACACCTTGGCCAGCGGGTCGCGGCCGGGCTGGCGGGGGGCGATCGCGAGCAGGCGCTCGGCCAGTTCGACCGCGCCCTCGTGGGTGGCGCCGGCCAGGATCACGTGCTCGAGCCTGCGCGCCTGGCGCGCGATCGCCTCGGCGATGCGGGGTTCGGCGTGGCCGTGGATGTTGGTCCACCAGCTGCTGACCGCGTCCAGCGTGCGGCGGCCGTCGTGGCCGACCAGCCAGGCGCCGTCGCCGCGGGCAACGCTCAGCAGGGGCATCGTATCGGGGTGTTCCCGCATCTGCGTGCAGGGATGCCAGACGACGGCGAGGTCGCGGGATCGCCAGTCGCCGCCCTCGGCTAGAATGGCGGAATCGTGCAAAGACTTGTCGGACATCGCTGCATTATCGCCCCTCGGCCCGCACGGGGGTGCCGATGACCCGCCGGCTGCCGATCATCCACGACATCACCGAGTCCGATGCCGGTCCCTACCGGCTGGAGCGGATGGACCTGGAGTTCTCCAACGGCGAGCGCCGGCGCTACGAGCGTTTGCATGGCCGCGGCCACGGCGCAGTGGTGGTGGTGCCGCTGCTCGACGACGACACCGTGCTGCTGGTGCGCGAGTACGCCGCCGGCGTGCACCGCTACGAACTGGGCCTGGTGAAGGGCCGCATCGACGCTGGTGAAACCCCGGCCGAGGCCGCCGACCGCGAGCTCAAGGAAGAGGCCGGCTATGGCGCTCGGCGCATCGACGTCCTGCGCAGCCTGACCCTGGCGCCGACGTATATGAGCCATGCCACGCACCTGGTGGTTGCGCGCGATCTTTACCCCGAGCGCCTGCCCGGCGACGAGCCGGAGGAATTGGAGGTGGTGCCGTGGAAACTGGACCGCCTGCACGAACTGATCCTGCGCGAGGACTTTTCCGAAGGCCGCTCGATCGCGGCCCTGTTCATCGCCCGTGACTGGCTGCAGCACCATGGCGGCGGCTGAGGGCGTGGCCGCGGCCGTGCGCGAAGGCGTGATCGCGATCGCCCGCGAGGCGGCGGCGGCGATCATGGCCGTGTACGGCGGCGAGGTCGCGGTGCGCGCCAAGGCCGACGACAGCCCGGTGACGGCCGCCGACCTCGCCGCGCACCGCTGCATCGTGGATGGACTGGCGCGACTGACGCCGGACATCCCGGTGCTGTCCGAGGAGTCGGCGCATATGGTGCCGCTGGAGTCGCGTCGCAGCTGGTCGCGCTTCTGGCTGGTCGATCCACTCGATGGCACCCGCGAGTTCCTCAAGGGCAATGGCGAGTTCACGGTCAACATCGCCCTGGTCGATGACGGCGTGCCGGTCTTCGGGGTGATACAGGCGCCGGTGACGGGCGCCGTCTGGCACGGCGCGCCGGGGCAGGGCGCCTGCCGTCGCGACGGCGACGCGGAGCGCGCCATCGCCACCCGCCGCCCGGCGACCGCGCCGCTGCGCGTGGCCGCCAGCCGTTCGCACCTTGACGCGCGCACCGCGGCGATGCTCGGGCGCATCGGCGAGCACGAATCGATCGGCCTGGGCTCGTCACTCAAGTTCTGCCTGCTCGCCGAGGGCGGCATGGACGCCTACCCGCGCCTGGGCCCGACCAGCGAGTGGGACACCGCCGCCGGCCAGGCCATCCTCGAGGCCGCGGGCGGCTGCGTGCTGGACCTGCGCGGCCGTCCCTTCCGCTACAACCAGCGCGACACCGTGCTCAACGGCGACTTCGTGGCGCTGGGCGATCCCGCGCTGCCGTGGCGGGAGTGGGTTCAAGAGCCTTCTGCCACGGATTTACGCGGATAAGGGCGGATTTACACGGATAGAGCGAAAAACTGGCTGTAGGAGCAGCTATAGCTGCGACCGCGCACAAGCGAAAGGCCAAGCGCATTTTTGCCACGGATTTACGCGGATGACGCGGATTTGGCCGAGGCAAGGATGCCGGCAGAAGCACTTTCCAGGAAAAAGCAGGTGCAAAGCGTGCCGTCGGCACTGGCCTCAGCCAGATCCGCGTCATCCGCGCAAATCCGTGGCTGAAAAGCTTTTCTTCTGCTGTGTCCTATCGCAGCTATAGCTGCTCCTACAATGCTTTTTTGCTCTATCCGTGTGAATCCGCCCGTATCCGCGTAAATCCGTGGCAAAAACGCTTCTCAGGAGTATCGAAGTGTCAGACCAGCTGCAGCGATTGTTGGCAATCATGGCGAAGCTGCGTGATCCCGACGGCGGCTGCCCCTGGGACCTGGCGCAGGATTTTTCGACGATTGCGCCGTATACGGTCGAGGAGGCCTACGAGGTCGCCGATGCGATCGACCGTGGCGACATGGACGGCCTGCGCGAGGAGCTGGGCGACCTGCTGCTGCAGGTGGCGTTCCATGCGCAGATGGCCAACGAGGCCGGTCACTTCGCCTTCGACGACGTCGCGCGGGCGATCTCCGACAAGATGGAGCGCCGCCACCCGCATGTGTTCGGCGATGCCGATGCGGCGGATGCCGATGCCGATGCCGCCCTTGCAAGCTGGGAAGGGATCAAGCGCGCCGAGCGCGCCGCGGCGGGCGAGGCCGACGCCTCGGCGCTCGCGGGCATCACCCGCGGCCTGCCGGAATGGCAACGTGCGGTGAAGCTGCAGGACCGCGCCGCGCGCACCGGATTCGACTGGCCCGGCCCGGCGCCGGTGATGGCGAAGCTGGAGGAAGAGCTGGAAGAAGTTCGCGCGGAATTCGACGCGGTCGCCGCCGCGCCGCACGATGCCGTTGCGCGCGAGCGCCTGGAAGCCGAACTTGGCGATCTCCTGTTCGTGGCCGCCAACCTCGCGCGCCACGCGAAGGTGGATGTCGGCACCGCGCTGCGCCGCGCCAACCACAAGTTCGAGCGCCGCTTCCGCGCCATGGAAGCCTTCGCCGCCGCCGACGGCACGCGCATGGCGGACCTGCCGCTGGACGCGCAGGACGCGTACTGGAACCGCGCCAAGGCAGTCGAGCGGTTCTCCGGCAGCTGAGGCATGATGGCCGGCAACCGGCAGGACAGGAGCCACGGCATGGCCCGCTTCGCGAGTTTCCGCGAGTTCTATCCGTTCTACCTCGACGAGCACCGCAACCGCACGTCGCGACGCCTGCACTTCCTCGGCAGCTGCGGCGCGCTGGGCTTCGTTGCTGCGGCAATCATCGGCGCCGATCCCCGGTGGCTGCTGGCAGCCCTGGCCTGCGGCTACGCCTTCGCCTGGGTCGGCCACTTCTTCTTCGAGCACAACCGCCCGGCCACGTTCCGCCACCCGCTCTATTCCTTCGTCGGCGACTGGGTGATGTTCAGGGACATCCTGACCGGCCGGATCCCGTTCTAGCGCGACCCGCGGCCGGGTCTTCACACCGTCTCGACTGGTTTCCCGGCAGCCTTTCACAAAGCTGAAGACGTCCGTTTGGAGGACACGCACATGCGCGGATCGCAGGAACCGGGTGGCCTGGTGTTGATCGTCGAGGACAACCGCAATATTTCGGAGATGGTGGGTGAATACCTGGAGAGCCGGGGGTTCGAGGTGGATTACGCCGCCGATGGCCTCGACGGCTACCGCCTGGCCAGCGAGAACAATTACGACGTGGTGGTGCTCGACCTGATGCTGCCGCGGCTGGATGGCATCGAGGTCTGCAAGCGCCTGCGCGAAGAAGCCCGCAAGTCGACGCCGGTGCTGATGCTGACCGCACGCGACACGCTGGACGAAAAGCTGGCCGGCCTGGGCGCGGGGGCCGACGACTATCTGGTCAAGCCCTTCGCCGTGGAGGAGCTTGAAGCGCGCTTGCGCGCACTGATCCGCCGCGAGCGCCGCCAGGTGGGCTCCGAAGTGCTGAAGGTCGCCGACCTGGTGCTTGATCCGGCCAGCCTGCGCGCCACCCGCTCCGGCACCGAGCTGCAGCTTTCGCCGATCGGCCTCAAGCTCCTGACCATCCTGATGCGCGAGTCGCCGCGGGTGGTCAACCGGCAGGAGATCGAGCGCGAGATCTGGGGCAACAGCCTGCCGGATTCGGACACTCTGCGCAGCCATCTGTACAACCTGCGCAAGACCATCGACAAGCCCTTCGACAAGCCGTTGCTGCACACCGTGCAGAGTGCCGGCTATCGCATCGCCGACATCGAGCAGCCGCCCGCCTGACGACAGCGGAGAAGGTCGATGCCACAGGGGCTGCCGCGCAAGCTGCGCCGCGTGTTCGTGCTGCAGGCGCTGCTGGCGATCATTGCGGTAGTGGCTTCGCTGTACGTGTCGACTGTGTTCGCGCGCGGTGTGTTGGCGACGCAGTGGGTCAAGACTGAAGCGTCCCGGTTCTGGGGCGAGGTGGCGGAGGATCCCGCCTACCCGCCGCCGTGGACGTCGTCGGTGAACGGCTACTTCGTCCACACCGGCACCGACCCGGTGGACGCCGGCGTGCCCGCCGAGTACATCGCGGCGGGTCCCGGCCTGCACCGGCTGAAGGCCCGGGGCACGTCGCAGCGGCTGCTGGTCGAGGACGGACCCGGTGGCCGCCTGTACCTGCAGATCGCATTCCGGCTGGTCGACGACGTCGGCCGCTGGTCCCTGCTGATCGCGTCGATCCTGACCACGCTCGCGATTGCGACGGTGAGCTGGCTCAGCTACCGGATCGCACGCAGGATGGTGCTGCCGGTGACCGCGATGGCGGCGGAGGTGGCGAGCTGGGATCCGCTGCGTGTCGAACTCGAAGCCATTGATCCCGCCCGACTGCCCGGAGAGGTGGGGCGTGAAGTGCGCATGCTGGAGGGCGCGCTGCGCGGCCTGGCCGAACGCACCCAGGCCTTCACCCGTCGCGAGCGCGACTTCACCCGCGAAGCCAGCCACGAGCTGCGTACCCCGCTGACCGTGGTGCGGGTGGCCGTGGACATACTGCGCCGCGACCCCGATCTGCCGCCGCGGATGCATCGTTCGCTGGACCGCGTGCAGGTGGCTGCGCGCGACATGGAGGCGGTGGTGGACGCCCTGTTGATCCTGGCCCGTGAGGACGTGGCCTTGAACGCCGAGCAATTCGATGCGCTGGAAGTGGCCGCCGAAGCGGTCGTGGCGGGCCAGGCGCTGATCGACGAGCCGGTCGTCGGCGTTTCGCTGGTCGAGCACAGTGCGCCCCGGCTGAGCGGTTCGCGGCGCGCGATGGCGGTGATTCTCGAGCAGCTGGTGCGCAATGCCTGCACCTTCACCCCGACGGGCAGCATCGAGGTCTGCGTGGAGCACGACCGCATCGAGGTCCGCGATACGGGTGTCGGCATGGCGCGCGACGTGCTTGAGCGCGTCTTCGAGCCCTTCTACCGCGCCGACCAGTACGTCGGCGGACGGGGCCTGGGCCTGGCCATCGTGCGTCGCCTGGCGGCACGCTACGGCTGGTCGGTGCATATCGAAAGCACGCTCGGCCAGGGCACCAACGTCATTCTCCGCTTTCCGGTGGCAGCGGACGACTGAGCAGGTCAACGCCGGCGATACTGGTGCGTTAGCCTTCACGACCCCAGCCGGATCACGCAGCGAAATGAGCCAACGACCCAAG
Organism: Luteimonas sp. A501; assembly: GCF_054052085.1. The sequence continues at coordinate 62,699 of NZ_JBSVRI010000006.1, read as the reverse complement.
CCTGCCAGGCGCCCCCGCAAGACCCTTGCCTTCATCGTCATCGCCGTCCTCGCGCTTGGTGCGGGCGCCTGGTATTTCAGCCAGCGCAGCGCTTCCGCCGACGCCGGGGCGTGGCGCACCGTGGAGGTCGAAGAGGGTGATATCCGCGTCGCGATCTCGGCCACCGGTACCCTGAGCGCGATCTCGACGGTCGTCGTGGGCAGCCAGATCTCGGGGCAGGTCACCGAGGTGCTGGTGGATTTCAACGACAAGGTCGAGCAGGGCCAGGTGCTGGCCCGCATCGACCCCAGCAGCTACCAGGCGCAGATCGAACAGGGCTCGGCGCAGATTGCCAGCGCCCGTGCCAGCCTCGCCCAGGCGCAGGCGACCCTGCGCAACGCCGAACTCGACCACCGTCGCAAGGCGGAGCTGGGCGAGCGCCAGCTGGTGGCGCGCAGCGACATCGACCTGTCCCGCGCGGCGCTCGACCAGGCCCGGGCCCAGGTGGCGTCGGCGCAGGCGCAGATCACGCAGCAGACGGCGTCCACCCAGACCACGCGCATCAACCTCCAGCGCACGGTGATCCGCTCGCCGGTGGATGGCGTGGTGCTGACCCGGACCATCGAGGCCGGCCAGACCGTGGCGGCCAGCCTGCAGGCACCGGAGCTGTTCACCATCGCCGAGGATCTGTCGCAGATGAAGATCGAGCTGGCCGTGGACGAAGCCGACATCGGCCAGGTGCAGGCCGGGCAGGGCGTGAGCTTCACCGCCGACGCCTTTGCCGACCGCCAGTTCCGCGGCGTGGTCGAACAGGTGCGCCTGAGCGCGACCAACACCAGCAACGTGGTGACCTATCCGGTGGTGGTGACCGTGGACAACAGCGACGGCACCCTGCTGCCGGGGCTGACGGTGAACGCCGAGATCGAGGTCAGCCGCCGCGACGGCGTACTGAAGGTGTCCAATGCCGCGCTGCGCTACAAGCCCACGGGTGCCGAAGGCGCCGCGCCGGCGATGGCGCAGGCAGGCACCCGCGGCGGCGTCACCGACGACCTTCGTCGCGAGGCAGTGGCGCTCGAGCTGTCAACGGAGCAGCAGGTGGCATTCGACGAGGCCGTCACGGCGATCCAGGCGCGACAGACAGCACGGCAGGCCGCGCCGGCCGCACGCAATGGCGGCGGCGGAGGCTTCGGCCAATCGCGCGGCGGCGCGCCTTCGGGCGCGATGGCGTCGCAGATCCGCCAGCGCATGCTGCAGCGCTTCCGGGAGGACTTCGCCGGATTCCGCGACAGCCTCGACGCCGCGCAGGCGCAGCGTTGGGACGCAGCCGTGGCGAACCTGGTCGGCGCCACGCGGGCCACGGTCTACAAGCTGGCCAATGGCGGCCCGGAGCCGGTGATGGTCCGCATCGGCGCGACCGATGGCACCGCGACCGAAATTTCCGGGGCGCTGCAGCCCGGCGACCAGCTCATCACCGGCGAGCGCGCCGCGCGATGAGCACAGCCGTGCCGATCATCGAAACCCGCGCGCTGGGCAAGGTCTATTCCGCCGGCACCGAGGCCGAAGTCGTGGCGCTCAAGGGCGTCGACCTGCGCATCGAGCACGGTGCGTTCGTGGCGATCATGGGGCCGTCCGGTTCCGGAAAGTCGACGCTGATGAACCTGATAGGCGGCCTGGATACCCCGGGGTCCGGCAGTTATTTCTGCGACGGCGTGGATGTCTCCACGCTCGACGCCGAGGAGCTGGCGGTGCTGCGGCGCGAGAAGATCGGCTTCGTCTTCCAGGGCTTCCACCTGCTGCCGCGGATGACCGCGCTCGAGAACGTGGCGATGCCGCTGAGCTATGCCCGCGTGCCGCCGGCCGAGCGGCTGCGCATGGCCGAGGAGGTGCTGGACGCGGTGGGACTGGGCGGGCGCACGGGGCATCGTCCCAACGAGCTGTCCGGTGGCCAGCAACAGCGCGTGGCGATCGCGCGCGCGCTGGTCAACAAGCCGCCGCTGCTGCTGGCCGACGAACCGACCGGCGCGCTGGACTCGAAGACCGGCGAAGAGATCCTGGCGCTGTTCAAGCGCCTGCGCGACGAAGGCCACACCGTGGTCCTGATCACCCACGACGCCGAGGTCGCCGCGCACGCCGATCGCACCTACGTGATGCGCGACGGCGAACTGCATCCCGAGCACCCGGAGACCGCGGCATGAAGTTCAGCGACGTCATCCGCACCGCGATCCATGCCCTGCGCGGCAACTGGATGCGCAGCGTACTCACCTCGCTGGGCGTGATCATCGGCATCGCCGCGGTGATCGTGATGGTCTCGGTGGGTCAGGGCACGCAGTCGGAGATCGACAAGATGGTCTCCGGCCTGGGGTCGCAGCGCCTGGACATCTCGCCCGGCTCGCGGCGCGGACCCGGCGGCGTGCGCCAGAGCGCGTCGAGCTATTACACGCTCACCGAGGGCGACGTCGAGGCGATCCGCAACGACATCCCCGAGGTGCAGTACGTGTCCGGCTCGCTCAGCGGCAGCATCCAGGTGGTGTATGCCGAGAACAATTGGTCCAGCCGCTGGCAGGGCGTGCAGCCGGACTACTTCGACATCAATGCCTGGACCCTGGTCGAGGGCGAGGCCTTCGACGCCCAGGACTACGGCGGCGCGGCCAAGGAAGTGATCGTGGGCGAAACCGTGCGCCGCGAACTGTTCGGCGACGAGCCGGCGATCGGGCAGACGGTGCGCCTGGGGCGGGTGCCGTTCGTGGTCGTGGGCGTGCTCGCGCCCAAGGGGCAGGGCGGCTGGGGCCAGGACCAGGACGACGTGATGATGGTGCCGATGCAGACCGCGCGGCGCCGGCTGCTCGGGTCGATGGGCCTGCCGCCGGGCGCGGTGATGCAGGTCGCGCTGACGGTCACCGATGCCGATGACCTCGGCTACGTCCAGGGCGAGGTGGAATCGCTGCTGCGCCAGCGCCACCGCGTCGGCCCCGGCCAGGATGACGACTTCACCGTGCGCAACATCTCCGAGATCGTGGCCACCCGCACCGCGACCACGCGCCTGATGTCGCTGCTGCTGGGCGCAGTGGCGACGATCTCGCTGATCGTCGGCGGCATCGGGATCATGAACATCATGCTGGTCTCGGTCACCGAGCGCATCCGCGAGATCGGGCTGCGGATGGCGGTCGGTGCCGGGCCGTCGGACGTGCGCCGGCAGTTCCTGGCCGAGGCCATGCTGCTGTCGCTGGTCGGCGGCGCCCTCGGCATCATGATCGGAATCGCCGGCGCGCTGCTGGTGGGACGCTTCGGCGACCTGCCGGTGGTCCTGAATGGCCAGGTGGTGGCGCTGGCGGCCGGCTTCTCGGTGGCGACGGGGCTGTTCTTCGGCTATTACCCGGCGCGCAAGGCGTCCCAGCTCGATCCGATCGAGGCCTTGCGCCAGTAGGCAGGCCGCCCTCGGGTTGACCCTGTAGGGGCAGGCCCCGGGTTGGCGCCGGTTGGGCCGCGATGGAGACTGCGTCCATTGCCACGCACCGCGACACTGCGGAACGGAGTTGCGAAATGACCATCCACAACATCGCCTTTGGCGACACGCTTTCACAGATCGCGCAGCGCTTCGGCACCAGCATCAACGCGTTGATGGACGCCAATTCGCAGGTCAGGGACGCCGATCTGATCTATGCCGGTGACAGCCTGAACATCGGCGGCAGCTCGCGCGGCGGTGGCGCGGACGGATCGGGTGGCGTCTCCGGCCCCGAAGGCGTATCGGGCGGCACGAAGGTCAGCGGCAACAACGCCGCCGCGATCGCAGAGCAATTCATCGGCCGCAACGCCGGCGAGCTCAAGTTCAGCGATGAACTTCCGATGGAGTCCTGGGTACCGAACAACGTCAACTGCGCCAACTTCGTTTCCGCCTGCCTGCAGAAGGCAGGGTTGATCGATGCGAGCCAGGCCAGCGCTTCGGTCGACAACCTGGGCAGCAACCTGAAGGCGGATGGCTGGCAGACCACCTCGCTGGCCAATGCCCAGCCTGGCGACGTGGTGCTGATGCAGCGCAACGGCCAGTCGCACGTGGTGCTGTTTGCCGGGATGGAGAACGGGCAGCCGAAGTTCATCGGCTCCAACAACGTCAACAGCGACGGCTCCCAGCGGATCAGCTGGGGCGGTGCTTCGGGCAACTACGAGATCATCACTCCGCCGCGCTGAACCATCGCGCGCGTTTCATGACAAAGGCCGGGCATTGCCCGGCCTTTGTCCGTGGGCATGGCGGGCCCGAGCCGGGCCGCTGCGCTTCAGAAGCCGAACAGCGCCCGCGGCGCGGCATGTTGCCGGGGCCAGTCAAGCCAAGCCACGTCACCGGGCCCGATCGCATGGTCGAGCAGGATCCAGCGGCCCCCCGGGGGGAATGCGGGGACGTCACCGGCAACGGTCGGATCGCCATCATCGGCATTCGTCGAATCGCCGGCATCGGCGCGGCCAACAGGCGCTCCCTCGTGCTTCAGGAGTGCGACGTAGACATCGGACATGGAACCCTGTTCCGCCGCCTCGGCGAAACGCGTGCCTGCGAAGTCCGGGCGGCCGCCACCGGGGGCGCGCATGTTGCCGAGGACGAAGGCCCAGCCGCCGATCCGGTCCATGCGTTCGACATCAAGCTCCACGCGCCCATCCAGCGCTTCGCGCAGTGGGCCGCTGGCTGCGTCCAGGACGATGTCGTAACCGGGTTCGCCCGGCTGCATGGCCACGGGCGCGGCCTGCGCGAACGAAGGATTCATGACGGCTCCCATGGCCAATGCGGCGATCGGTCCGAGGATAACAGCGGCTCGGTGCATGCGTGGACCCCGGCTTCGGATGCGTGATGGCTGCATCCTGCCAGCCGGGACCAGCGTTTGGAGTGAATCCGGGCCCCGGACGGCAGCTTGTGGCAAAATTGCCCGCTTCTGGTCGGACCCGGCAGCGAATTCGCATGCAGTTCCCATTCCGGCGGCGCCTTCGCGGCGGCCGCTCCCAAGCCGCCGCCGGTGCGAGCGCCCGGTCGGTGGCGCGGTCGCGCTGCAGTGGCGCCCGCTGAGCACATGCAACGCGATGGCTGACGAGACCGGACACCTGCCGCGCGGCCCGGCGCGCATGTTCAAGGCGGCCGTATGGTCGCTGCAGGGCCTGCGCGCGGGCTGGCTGTACGAGTCATCGTTCAGGCTCGAGGTCTATCTGTTCGTGGTGCTTGCGCCGCTGGGCTGGTGGCTGGGCAACGACGGCGTGGAACGAGCGCTGCTGGTGGGTTGCTTGGTGCTGGTACTGGCGGTGGAGTTGTTGAATTCCGCGATCGAGGCCGTCATCGGCCGCTACGGCGACGAACACCATGAGCTTGCCGGCCGTGCCAAGGACATGGGCTCGGCCGCGGTATTCCTGATGATGCTCAACGTGCTGCTGGTCTGGGGCGCGTTGCTCTGGCCCCGGCTGCCATGACGCCCGTGCGAAGCACGACAAGAGATTCCCAAAGGATCAGCACGCAATGCAAGCAATAATCGAATTCCTCTCCGACCCGCAGGTCTGGATCCTGTTGCTCACGCTGTCCACGATCGAGATCGTGCTCGGCATCGACAACCTGGTGTTCATCTCGATCGCGGTCAGCCGGCTGCCCGCCGAGCGCCGCGAGTTCGCGCGCAAGTTCGGCATCGCGGTGGCCTGCATCACCCGCCTCGGCCTCCTGCTGACGCTGGCGTGGCTCGCGGGACTGACCAGCGATCTGTTCACCATATTCGGCAAGGGCATCTCGGTGCGCGACCTGGTGCTGGTGCTGGGTGGCCTGTTCCTGGTGGTCAAGGGCGCGTTGGAAATCCGCTCGCTGGTCGTGGGCGAGCACGAGGAGCTGGATTCGGCGGGCAAGGCCGCGACTTCGTTCGGCATGGTGATCGGGCAGATCGCGGTGATCGACATCGTGTTCTCGCTCGACTCGGTGATCGCGGCGGTCGGCATGGCCGGCGACTACGTCCCGGTGATGGTGGCGGCGATCCTGGTCGCGGTCGGCGTGATGCTGCTGGCGGCGCAGCCGATGGGCAAGTTCATCGACAACAACCCGACGGTGAAGATGCTGGCGCTGGCCTTCATCGTGCTGATTGGCGTGTACCTGGTGGGCGAGGGCTTCGGCCTGCACATCCCGCGCGGCTACATCTACGGTTCGATGGCGTTCTCGGCCTTCGTCGAGGGGCTCAACCTGTGGGCCAAGCGACGCGCGCTGGTCGGCGTTGCGCGCGAGTAGCCCGGCATGAGCCTCCTGCACCTGGTCGACCCGGTCGCGCTGCAATCGCCGGCGTTCGAGCTGTTCGGCAGGAGTTTCGAGCCGGGGATCCACTGGTACGGGCTGATGTACGCGCTGGCCTTCCTCAGCGCGTGGCTGCTGGGGCGCTCGCGGATCCGCGCCGGGCGCCTGCCGGGCGTCGACGAGGCTGGCTTCGGCGACCTGATGTTCTACGGCATGCTGGGCGTCGTGCTGGGCGGGCGCATCGGCTACGTGCTGTTCTATTCCTTCGGCGACTTCCTCGCCAACCCGCTGATGCTGCTGCGGGTGTGGGAAGGCGGCATGAGCTTCCACGGCGGCCTGCTCGGCGTGCTGCTGGCAAGCTGGCTGTGGTCGCGCGCGCGCCGCCTGCACTTCTTCGACAGCATGGATTTCGTGGCGCCGCTGGTGCCGCTGGGCCTGGGCTTCGGCCGCATCGGCAACTGGATCGGCGGCGAGCTCTGGGGCAAGCCCACTGACCTCGCCTGGGGCACGGTGTTCCGCAACGCGCTGCCGCCGGACCTCGCCTTCCTGGACGATGCCGCGCTGCGCGCGCTGCACCAGGCCGGCCAGCTGGAGCCGTATGCGCGCCACCCCTCGCAGCTCTACCAGGCCTTCCTCGAGGGCGTGGTGTTGTTCGCGGCGCTGTGGTGGTTCTCGCGCCGGCCGCGGCCACGCTATGCGGTTTCGGGCATGTTCGCGCTGCTCTACGGCAGCTTCCGCTTCCTGGTCGAGTTCGTGCGCGAGCCCGACGCCCACATCGGCTACCTTGCATTCGGCTGGCTGACGATGGGCCAGGTGCTGAGCACGCCGCTGGTGCTGATCGGCCTGTACTGGCTGTGGCTGTCCCGCCGCAGCCCGACCCTTCAGCCCGCACCCGCGCCCGCAGCCCCGACCAGCGCTCCCCTGTAGGAGCAGCTGCAGCTGCGACCAGCGCCACCCGACACAGCACGGAGCAACAGCCATGCGCCAGTACCTCGACCTCCTCGGCCACGTCCTCGAACACGGCACCGAAAAGTCCGACCGCACCGGTACCGGCACCCGCAGCGTGTTCGGCTGGCAGATGCGCTTCGACCTGGCCGAAGGCTTCCCGCTGGTCACCACCAAGAAGCTCCACCTGCGCTCCATCATCCACGAGCTGCTGTGGTTCCTGAGGGGCGAGACCAGCGTCGCCTACCTGCGCGCCAACAAGGTCACGATCTGGGACGAATGGGCGGATTCCGATGGCGAGCTTGGTCCGGTCTACGGCAAGCAGTGGCGGCGCTGGGCCGATGGTCGCGGCGGCGAGATCGACCAGATCCGCTGGGTGATCGACGAAATCCGCCGCAACCCCGACTCCCGCCGCCTGGTGGTCAGCGCCTGGAACGTGGCCGACCTGCCGGCGATGAAGTTGCAGCCCTGCCACGCGCTGTTCCAGTTCTACGTGGTCGACGGCAAGCTCAGCTGCCAGCTCTACCAGCGCAGTGGCGACATCTTCCTGGGCGTGCCATTCAACATCGCAAGCTACGCGCTCCTGACCCACATGGTGGCGCAGGCGACCGGGCTCGGCGTGGGCGATTTCGTGCACACCCTGGGCGACGCACACCTGTATTCGAACCATTACGAGCAGGCCCGCGAACAGCTGGCGCGTACGCCGCGCGCGCTGCCGAAGCTTGCGCTCAACCCGGCGATCCGCGACATCTTCGACTTCAGCTACGAGGACATCGCCATCGAGGGCTACGATCCGCTGCCGCCGATCAAGGCGCCGGTGGCGGTCTGAGGGCGGCGTGGCCGGCGCGGGCGTGATGGCGCGGCGGGACGGGGACGTTCCGTCGATCGTCCTTGTGGCTGCAGTCGATCGCCGGTTCGCCATCGGCCGCGACAACGCGATGCCCTGGCACCTGCCGGACGACTTCCGCCATTTCAAGGCGCTGACCCTCGGCAAGCCGATCCTGATGGGACGGAAGACGGCCGAGTCGCTCGGTCGCGCGCTGCCGGGGCGTCGCAACCTGGTTCTGACCCGCAGCGGACGCGTGCCGTTCCCCGGGATGGAGGCGGTGGCCTCGCTGGGGCAGGCCCGGACATGCGCCGACGGCGACGGCGCCACCACCCTGTGCGTGATCGGCGGTGGCGAGGTCTATGCGCTCGCGCTGCCGCAGGCGTCGGTGCTGCACCTGACCCACGTCGATACCGGGATCGAAGGTGCCGACGCTTTCTTCCCGGCGTTCGATGCGGACGCCTGGCGTGCGGTGTCGCGCGCGGTGCATCCGGCCGATGCGCGCCACGCCTTCGCGTTCGAGTTCGTCGAATACCGGCGTCGCTGAAACGACCTGGGCTGCGGAGCGTGGTCCGCGTGGCCACGCGCGCCGCTTCAGGGTCGAGGCGACGGCCTGCCCGGGACCTGGACCACCTGCAGTTCATCGCAATCCAGGCGCAGCGCGGTGAGCGTGCCACCCCAGACGGCGCCGGTGTCGATCGCGTGCACGCCGTGGCCGATGAACAGGCCCAGCGACGACCAGTGGCCACAGGCGAGCTTGAGCCCGCGCTCCACGCGCCCGGGCACCGCGTACCAGGGATAGAGCCCCGGCGGCTGCGTGCCCGGCGCGCCCTTTTCCTCGAACGCGATGCGGCCGCGCGGACTGCAGTAGCGCATGCGGGTGAAGATGTTGATGATCGCGCGCTGGCGGTCGGTGCCGCGCAGGCCCGACGACCAGGCCGGCCGGTCGCCGTACATGTTGCGCAGCAGGCCGAGGCGGTTGCGGCCCTGCAGCACCTGCTCGACTTCGGCGGACATCGCCAGCGCGTCGTCGGCGGTCCACTTCGGCGCCAGGCCGGCGTGGACCATCATCCAGCCGAGCTCGCGGTCGGCGTGCACCAGCGGCTGCGTGCGCAGCCAGTCGAGCAGCTCGTCGCGATCGGGCGCGAACAGCACGCGCTGCAGGTCGGGATTGACCTTGCGCTGGTCGGCTTCGCGGCGTTCGGCGATCGCCAATAGCGAGAGGTCGTGGTTGCCGAGCACGGTGACGGCGCTGTCGCGCAGCGAGTGCACCAGGCGCAGCGTCTCCAGCGATTCGCCGCCGCGGTTGACGAGGTCGCCGCAGAACCACAGCCGGTCGCGAGCAGGGTCGAAGCGGATGCGTTCGAGCAGCCGCTCAGTGGGCCCCAGGCATCCCTGGAGGTCGCCGATCGCCCAGACGGCCATGTCAGTGCAGGGTGCGCGGAACGGCGAGGGTGAACGGCGGGATCGGCGCGTCGAAGCGGGTGCCGTCGTCGCCGACCATGCCGTAGCTGCCTTCCATGCTGCCGACTGCGGTTTCAAGCACGGCGCCGGAGGTGTAGGTGAACTGGTCGCCGGGTTCGATCAGCGGCTGCTCGCCCACCACGCCGTCGCCGCGGACCTCTTCGACGTGGCCGTTGCCGTCGGTGATCACCCAGTGGCGATCAAGCAGCTGTGCGGCGCGACGGCCGAGGTTGCGGATGCGGATGGTGTAGGCGAAGACATAGCGATCGTCTTCGGGCGCGGATTCCTCGGCAAGGAAGCGCGTCGCGATCTGGATCTCCAGGGTGTAGTCGGGTGTGTCGTCCATCAGGCGAGTGTAAGCGCTTGGCGTGAATACTTGGGCTACGCAGCGGGCACGGCGTTGGCAAGCCGCACGAAATCCGCGACCTCGAGCTGCTCGGCGCGCTGTGAAGGATCGATGCCGGCGGCCACGATCGCCGAGCTGTCGCACTGTGTCTGCAGCGAGTTGCGCAGGGTCTTGCGGCGCTGGCCGAAGGCCGCGCGGACGATCGCCGCGAAGCGCGCTGGATCGTCGATGCCGATGGTTGCGGGGTCGCGTGGCACCAGGCGGACCACGGCCGAGTCCACCTTCGGCGGCGGCCTGAATGCGCCGGGTCCCACGGTGAACAGCGCGGTGACGTGGCACCAGGCCTGCAGCATCACGCTCAGGCGCCCATACACCTTGCTGCCGGGTCCGGCGGCCATGCGGTCGACCACTTCCTTCTGCAGCATGAAGTGCATGTCGCGCACGGCTGCGGCGTGGTCGAGGGCGTGGAACAGGATCGGCGAGGACAGGTTGTAAGGCAGGTTGCCGACCAGGCGCAGCGGCGTGCCATCGGCGAGCGCGGTGAAGTCGACGTCGAGCACGTTGGCGTGGATAAGCTCCAGCGCGCCGTGTTCGCGCGCGCGCACCGTGAGCGGCGCCAGCAGGTCGCGGTCGAACTCGATCGCAGTCAGGCTGCCGTGGCGGTCGAGCAGCGGGAAGGTCATCGCGCCCTGGCCGGGGCCGATCTCGACGATGCGCTCGCCCGGGCGCGGGTCGACCGCGAGGACGATGCGGTCGACGACCCCGCGCTCGTGCAGGAAGTGCTGGCCCAGTGATTTCTTGGCAGGCTGCCGGAAGCGGCCGTCGTGACCGTCTTGCGGGGCTGTCATGCGCTGCTCCGGGCGGCGCGCACCTGCGCCAGGCGGGTGCAGGTATCGATGGCGGCGAACAGGCTGGAGGGGTCGGCGCGGCCGCTGCCGGCCAGGTCCAGCGCGGTCCCGTGGTCGACCGCCACGCGCGGCCAGGGCAGGCCGAGGGTGATGTTGACCGCCTGCTCGAAGCCGCTGTGCTTCAGCACCGGCAGGCCCTGGTCGTGGTACATGGCCAGGACCGCGTCGAAGCCCTCCAGCTTCGCGGGCAGGAAGGCGGTGTCCGCCGGCAGTGGCCCTTCCAGGCGCATGCCCGTAGCGCGCAGGCGCTCCAGCAGCGGGATGATGGTGTCGAGTTCCTCGCGGCCAAGATGGCCGTCCTCGCCGGCGTGCGGATTCAGTCCCAACACCGCCACCACGGGCTCGGCGATGCCGAAGTCATCACGCAGCGCGGCATGCAGGACCCGCAGGCAGCCTTCCAGCCGGGCCGCGGTCAGTGCGTCGGGCACCGCGCGCAGCGGCATGTGCACCGTGGCCAGGGCCACGCGCATGGTCGGGTTGGCGAGCATCATCACCACCTCGCGATCGGTGTGCGCCGCCAGCAGGCCGGTGGTGCCGCTGTAGGCGATGCCGCCGTCATTGATCGAAGCCTTGTGCACCGGCCCGGTGACCATGCCCTGGCAGCGGCCGCCCAGGCAGGCGTCGGCTGCGGCGAGCAGCGCCGCCACTGTCGATGCCGCATTGGCCGCCTCCGGTACACCGGGCGTTGCGGCGACCGTGGCAGGGTGGTGGTGCAGCGTGAACTCGCCGCCGGGCGCCTGCAGGCGTTCGGGCGCGATGCGCGCCAAGGGCAGGCCGATGCGCTGCGCCGCGGCAACCAGCGCATCGCCATCGCCAAAGATCTCGAGTCGGGCGTCCCAGCGCTTCTGCAGCGCGCGTGCGCACAGCTCCGGCCCGACGCCGGCCGGTTCACCCGGGACCAGCGCGAGCCGCAGGCGCTGCATTTCAGCTGTCGCCGACGGCGCCGGAGGCGGGACGGATATCGATATAGGCTTCGCCGCGCATTTCACGCAGGAACCGGTTCCATTCATCCTCGAGCTTGCGCTGGCCGATGGTTTCACGGGCCTGGTTGCGACGGTTCTCATCGTCAACGCTGGCTTGGCGGCTGCCGACGCGCTGGATGATGTGCCAGCCAGCCTGGCTGCGGAACGGAGCGGAGACTTCGCCGTCCTGCAGCGCCGCGACCTGGTCGCCGAACTGCGGGCCGAACTCGTCGTGGGTGAACCAGCCAAGGTCACCGCCCGCCTCGCGGGTGACGGTGTCGTCGGAGGATTCGCTCGCGACCGAGGCGAACGAGGAGCCACCGGCGACTGCGGCGTGAAGGCTGTCGATGCGGGCCTTGGCGGCGGCGTCGTCGCCCCGGATCAGGATGTGGCTCGCCTGGTACTGGGTGACGGACTGTCCGGAGCTGGCCTGTACGCCGTCACGAATGTCGACGAGCTGCAGCAGCTGGAAGCCGCTGGGACCGCGCGCAGGACCGAACATCTGGCCGGGCTGGAGGCCGCCGACGACCGCGCTGAAGGCCGACGGGATCTCGTCGATGCCGCGCCAGCCGAGATCGCCGCCCTCGAGTGCGTTGGGGCCGTCGGAGTAGCGCACTGCCGCCGCCGCGAAATCCATCTCGCCGCGTTCGAGCAGGCCCTGGACGCCTTCGATCTTCTCTTCGGCCATTGCGATCTGCTGTGGCGTGGCGCCGTTGGGCAGTGCGACCAGGATGTTGGCGAGCCGGTACTGGGTGCCGCTGGCCTGGCTGGCCAAGGCCGCGTCGACTTCGGCGTCGGTGACCATGATCGTGCTCTGCGCGAATCGCTGGCGCAGGCGCTGGATGGCGAGCTCGTCGCGCAACGAGCCGCGGAACTCGTCGTACGAGATGCCGTCGCCGGCCAGCTGCTGGCGGAGCTGGTCGGGCGTCATGTTGTTCTGCCGGGCGATCCCCGCGGCCGCGGCGTCAAGCTCTTCATCGGCCACGCGCACGCCGGTGGACTGGGCGCGTGCGGTCTGCAGCTGGACCAGGATCAGGCGCTCGAGCACCTGGCGACGCAGCACGGTTTCGGGCGGCAGCTGGTCGGCGCGGTTGCCGTACTGCGCCTTGATGTTGCGCACGGCGCGTTCGAGTTCGCTCTGCAGGATCACGTCTTCATCGACGATGGCGGCAATGCCGTCGATTGGCTGCGCTTGCTGGGCGAACGCCGGCGTGGCAATGGCCGCCAGGGCGAAAGCGAGGGAGAGGAAGAGATTCTTCATGGGAAAACGTCGTCCGAGGGCGTGTCGCCGTCGTCGTTGCGGACATTGGGCGGAGGCACCAGGTACAGGTCCTCGCGGTGGTAGCCGAGAATAGCACGGCGCAGGCGGCTGGTTGTCTCGGGCCCGGCCGAGCCCAGGCCCTTGAATTCGATCTCGAGCTGGATCGCGTCGTTCAACTCGCCCTTGAAATTGCGGACGTAGCGGCGCGCCACCAGGCGGGCGGCCATGCAGCAGCTGTCCCACTGGACGCCGGCGATTCCTTCAAGCAGCTGCTTGTCCAGCAGGGAATAGTAATAGCGCCCGACCAGGCTCCAGGACGGATTGAGCGGGTACAGGAACGAAAAGTCGACCTGTTCCAGCAGATCCTCCTGGCTGCTGGCGCTGCGCCGGTAGCGGTAGGCCAGGTTGACCACGCCGTCGTCACCGATCAGATAGCGCGCGCGCGCGCTGGCCAGGTCTTCCTGCTTGGTGGCCGGGTTCCAGTGATAAGTGCCGCCCACGCTCCAGCGGTCATTGATCTCGTAGCTCGCGTCGGCGATCCACGCCGACTTGCCCTTGCCGATTACCGGAGAGTTGCTGGTCAGGCCGACGCGCGAGTCCTCGAAGTAGCGGATCTGGCCGATGCTTGCCGAGAGCTTTTCACGGCCGCTCTCCTGGTCGACCAGGCGCGTGGTCAGGGCGAGCGTCAACTGGTTCGCATCGGCCTGGCGGTCGGCGCCGGTGAAGCGGTTGTCCCGGAACAGCTGGCCCCAGCTGTACGACATCGTCCGGGTGTCGAACCGGGGCAGCGCCGACTGGTCGCGGTAGGGCGTGTTCACGTAGAACAGCCGGGGCTCCAGGGTCTGCAGGTGCGACTTGCCGCGAAACAGCGTGGCGCGATCGAAATACACGCCGGCGTCGACCGTGCTGATGGGCAGGCTGCGGGAAGGCGAGGTGTCGGGCGCATTGCCTCCGGTGGCGAGCTGGCTCGCGAGCCTGTCCTCGAGTTCGTAACCGGTATAGCGCCAGGCCAGGGTTGGAGTCACGAACCAGGCCGCGCCCTGGAGCGGCATGGATACCCAGGGCTTGATGTCCAGACGGCTGCCACCGGGCTTTGCGCGGGTGTCGGCGTGCTGGAAGCGGGTGAGCTCAGCCGACGCGCCGGCGACCAGCCAGCGTCCGAAGTCGTCCTCCCAGTTCACGAAGGCGCGCGGCAGGCGGTGGTACGGCAGGACCGCCTCCCGCTGGGTGTAGTCGCCGAGCTGCCAGTAATCGGCCATCACGCCGGCGTCCCAGGTGCGCGCGCGGCCGTAGATGCCGAGGTCGCTCTTGATCGAGAAGTTGGTGCGGCCGTTGAGGTTGCTGCTGGAGTCCTCGATGTAGCGCGGGTCGCTGGCCCAGGCCAGGTTCGTGCGCGCCTGCCAGTAGCGGTTGATGTTCTGCCTGCCATTGAAACGGAACAGGCCGCGGTCTTCCTTGCGCCGGTTTTCCTCGCGGATGTCGGGGTCGGCCAGCTCCTCGGCGCGGCCGTCGCGCGTCAGCTGGTCGGACGGCAGCAGCTCGATGTCGAACACGCCGCGGCCGCCGCTGGTGCGGTAGCGGAACTCGGTGCCGAGAAGCAGGCCGCGGTTGGTCATCAGCCGCGGCTCGAGGGTCATGTCGTAATTCGGAGCCAGGTTGAGGTAGATCGGCTGGCGCCAATCGAAACCGTTGCGGCTGGAATACGAAATGCTTGGATAGAGCAACCCGGTCTTGCGCCGGTTGTCGGTGGGGAAGGCGAAGATCGGGATGTACAACACGGGAACCTTGCCCAGGCGCAGGGTGGCGTTGCGGGCGATGCCCTGGCCCTTGTCGTCGTCGATGTCGATGCGCTCGGCGCGCAGCTCCCACCAGCGGTCGTCGGGCGGGCAGGTGGAATAGGTCGAGCCGTAAAGCGCGCCCTGCGAGCCCTTCATCTCGATGCGCTCGGCGCCGCCGTTGCCGCGGCGCTCGGTGAGCTGGTAGGACACGTTGTCGACGCGGTGCGTGTCCGCTTCCTGGTCGCCCTCGAGTCGCTCGGCCATCAGTCGCATCGCCGAGTCCTGGTAGCGGACGCTGCCGGTGGCGACGTAGGTCGAGCTTTCGCTGCGGTATTCGATGTTGTCCGCGCCGAGGAACTGGTCGCCGCGACGCAGGGTCACGTTGCCCGAATACTCCAGGTTTTCGCCGTCGATGCCGGCCAGGTTGTCACCGGCGATATCGGTGGGCTGGGAGGCCCGGTCGTCGGGGCCGCCTTCGGCCGGCTGCGCATCGGGGAACTCGGGCACCGACGACACGATCGGGCACAGGCTCCAGTTCGGCTCGATGTCATCGTCGGCCAGCGCGGCCGGATGGGGTGCCGCCAGCGCGAAAGCGATGCAAAGCGACAGCGGGAGCAGGCGGGGGGCTGGGCGCACGCAGGATTCCGGCGGAAAAGAAGGGCGGCGGCTAGCTTGCCGCATCGCCCCGGCAGCGGCAATGCGCGGCCCGTGAACGGCGGGCGCTCAGGCCGCCTGCGTTCCCATGGCCAGTGCCCGGACGTGGGCGATGCTGCATTCGGCCAGCGCCGCGAGATCGTAACCACCCTCGAGCACGGAAACCATGCGGCCGCCGGCGTGGCGCGCGGCGATGTCGCCGAGTTCGCCGGTCAGCCAGGCGAAGTCATCGGCCTCGAGTTCAAGGTGGGCCACGGGGTCGGCGCGATGGCCATCGAAGCCGGCCGAGATCATCACCAGCTGTGGCTCGAAGCCGTCGATCGCCGGCAGCAGGCGTTCACGCCATGCTTCGCGGAAGCGATGGCTGCCGCTTCCGGCCTGCAGGGCGGCGTTGTGGATGTTGCCCGCGCCGCGGTCGCGGGGATGGCCGGTTTCCGGAAACAGGGGCATTTCGTGAGCGCTGGCGTAAAGCACCCGCGTCTCGTCGGCGAAGATCGCCTCGGTGCCGTTGCCATGGTGGACGTCGAAATCCACGATGGCGACCCGTGCGAGGCCGTGGCGGTCGAGCGCATGTGCCGTGCCCACGGCGATGTTGTTGAACAGGCAGAAGCCCATCGCGTGCGCGGGCATGGCGTGGTGGCCGGGCGGCCGCACCGCGCAGAAGGCCGCGTCCGACTCCCCGCCCAGGACCAGGTCCACGGCTGCGACCACCGCACCCGCCGCGCGCAGCGCCGCTTCCGCGGAACCCGGTGAGAGCACGGTGTCGGGGTCGAGCTGCTGCAGCCCTTCGGGGGGCGTGGCTTCGAGCACCGCGTGCAGCAACAGGGATTCATGCACGCGCAGCAACTGGCCGCGGGTTGCACGCGGCGCTTCCAGCCATTCGATGCCGGGGACGTGGTCGCGAAGCGCGGTCACCACCGCGCCCAGACGGGCGGGGACTTCGACGTGCCCGGGACCGGTGTCGTGCGCGAAGCACGCTGCGTGGGTGAAGACCGGCAGCCACTTCGCGTCCATGCCCTCAGGTCCGGCGGCGCTCGTGCTGCCAGATGACCTCGCCGTGGCCGCTTTCGCGTGCCAGCACCCGGCACAGCACGAACAGCAGGTCGGAGAGGCGGTTGAGATAGCGCACCGCCTGCGGCCGCACCTCTTCCTCGCGGGCCAGCGCCACCGCGCAGCGCTCGGCGCGGCGGACCACGGTGCGCGCGACGTGGCAGCGCGCCGAGGCTTCGCCGCCACCGGGGAGGATGAACTCCTTGAGCGCCGGCAGGTCGGCGTTGTAGTGGTCCAGGTGCTGCTCGAGCCGGGTGATGTCGTCGTCGTCGATCGCCGCGTGGCCCGGGATGCAGAGTTCGCCGCCGAGGTCGAACAACTGGTGCTGGACCGCGGTCAGCAGGGTGCGCACGGAGTCCGGAACCTCCGCCGCAAGCACCACGCCGATGGTCGAGTTGGCCTCGTCCACGGTGCCGTAGGCCTCGACCCGCAGCGAGTCCTTGCCGGTGCGGCTGCCGTCGCCCAGGCCGGTGCTGCCGTCATCGCCGGTGCGGGTGTAGATCTTCGAAAGCCGGTTGCCCATGCCTCAGCTCTGGCCGTGGCGCCGCGCGGCGCCGGCGTTGCGGACAACGGATTCGGACACTACCTGGGCGAGCGCGGCCGCGGCCACGAACATCGCGGTGGCGGCAAGGTAGGGCGCGAACCAGTGGCCGTAGTTGGCGGCCCAGCCGGCCAGGGTCGGCTCGGCGACCGCCGGCGACAGCCAGTAGAAGCCGCCCTGCGCGAACAGGTGGCAGGCCGCGGTGGACAGCACCACTACTGCGGCAAGGCGCGCCAGCGCGGCCGGACTCGCACCCGCGTAGTGCTGGCGCAGCCAGTGGCCACCGGCCCACATCGCCGCGTGCGCGGGCACCAGCATCCAGTAGCCGGGCGAGACGCAGTAGTGGGCGAAGAAGTCCAGGCCCTGGCCACGGATCACCAGGAAGTCGATCAGCACCGCCAGCGCCATCAGCGCCGGGAACGCCCAGCGTGCCCAGGCGCGCAGGTAGAAGCCGCCGATCAGGAACGCCGCCCAGGTCGCGTCGGGCACCGGGGTGAAGTGGGTGAAGACGTGGCTTCGCGTGGCCGCCATCAAAAGCATGAGCAGCGACAGGACGATGGCGCGTTGCAGGGTGGTGTTCATGGCGCTCTCGGCTCCGACGGCTGATGGCTGGATTCGCGCCATTCTAGCGAACTGCGGGCCGCGGCGGCCGTATCATGCCGCCATGACGACGACGCATGACGTGGTGATCATCGGCGGCGGGCTGGTCGGCGCCAGCCTGGCCATCGCGCTGGAAGGCAGCGGGCTGCAGGTGGCGATGGTCGAGGCCACGCCCGCGGCAGCGATGCCGGCGGTGTTCGACGAGCGCAACCTGAGCTTCGCCGAGGCCACGGTCAACGCGCTCACCTCGTTGGGCGTGATGCAGCTGCTGCGGGCACCCACCGGTGCGATCACCCGCATCCATGCCAGCCGCCGCGGCGACTTCGGCCGGGTGGTGCTGGACGCCGCGGACCATGGCCGCAGCGCATTCGGCCAGGTGGTGGTGGCGCGCGACTTCGGCGATGCGCTGGAGGCCCGGCTTGCCGGCTTGGCCGGGCTGGTGCGTCATCGTGCAACGCGCTTCACCGGTTTCGCAGCCGGGGAAGCCGGGCATCGCGTCCTCGAACTGGCAGGCGAAGGCCCGGCGCGCATCCGCGCCCGCCTGGTGGTGGCCGCCGACGGCATGCACAGCGGCGTGCGCGACGCGCTGGGCATCAGCGCGACCCGCCACGATTACGGCCAGGTGCTGATGGTGGCCAGGCTGCGCGCCGCGCGCGCCCCCGATGGCACGGCGTATGAACGCCTGGGCGACGACGGCCCGACCGCGCTGCTGCCGCGCGGCGACCGCGCCTGGGGCCTGGTCCACGGGGTTGCCCGCGCCGACGCCGAGGCGGTGCAGGCGCTGGACGAGGCCGGCTTCCTGGCGCGGGTCCAGGACGCCTTCGGCTGGCGCATCGGGCGCCTGCTTTCGGTGGGTCCGCGCAGCGCCTATCCGGCGGTGGCGGTGCGCGCCCGGGCGCTGGTGACCGCGCGCGCCGTGCTGGTCGGGAACGCCGCGCAGAGCATGCATCCGGTGGGCGCGCAGGGCTTCAACCTGGGCCTGCGCGATGCGATGACATTGGCCGCGCTGCTGCGCGCCTGCGCCAGCGCTGGCGGCGATCCGGGCGACGAGGAGCTGCTTGCCGGCCATGCCGCGCGCCGCGACGAGGATCGCGCGCGCACCCTGGAATTCTCCGATGGCCTGGCGCGCTTCACGGCCAACCCGACGCCCGGCGCTTCGCTGCTGCGCAGCGCCGGATTGCTGGCGCTGGCTGCTTTGCCCGGACTGCAGGCCGGCCTGGCCGGTGGCGCCATGGGGTACCGCGGCGACGTACCCGCGGCCTGCCGCCCGGAGGCGCTTCGATGAGCCGCGCGATGCGTGACGTGGCCGTCGTTGGCGGCGGCGTGGTCGGGGCCTCGGCGGCGCTGGCGCTGGCCCGGCTCGGCCTGTCGGTGGTGCTGGTGGAGGGGCGTGCGCCGGCGACCTGGTCGGAAACCAGGCCCGACCTGCGCGTGTTCGCCTTCGCGCACGACAATGCCGCGCTGCTCGATGACATCGGCGCCTGGGCCGGGATCGACGGCCGCGACGGCGCGCCCACGCGCCTGCAGCCCTATCGCCGGATGCGGGTCTGGGACGCGGCGGGTGGCGGCGAGCTCGCATTCGACGCCGACCGCCTGGGACGTCGCGAACTCGGCTGGATCGTCGAGAACGTACTGCTGGTCGACCGTTTGTGGGCCTGTCTTCCGGGTGCCGGCGTCGAGATTCGCTGCCCGGCGCGGGTGGAAGAGCTTGAGCAGGATGAGCGCGGGGTGCGCCTGCGCCTGGACGATGGCCGCAGGGTGGCGGCGCGCATCGCGCTGGCCGCCGACGGCGCTGGATCCACCCTGCGCCGGCTGGCCGGGGTGGAGGTCGATGGCCATGGTTACGGCCAATCGGGCGTGGTCGGCTTCGTGCGCACGGAGCAGGAACACGAGGCGACCGCCTGGCAGCGCTTCCTGCCTGGCGGCCCGCTGGCATTCCTGCCGTTCGCCGACGGCAGCTGTTCGATCGTGTGGTCGCTGCCGACCGCCGAGGCGGAGGCGGCGCTGGCGATGGACGATTCCACGTTCGGCGACGCGGTGGGACGGGCATTTGACCGTCGCCTTGGCCAGGTCGTGCCCTGCTCGGCCCGTGCCGCGTTCCCCCTGCGGTTGCAGCTCGCACGCAGCCACGCCGCGGGGCGCGTGCTGCTGGTGGGGGATGCGGCGCATGTGATGCATCCGCTGGCGGGGCAGGGCGTCAACGTCGGGCTGCGTGACGTGGCGGCGCTGCGCGACTCGGTATCGGTGGCGCTGTCGCGGCGCCAGCCCTGGGATACGCCGCAGCGGATCGAGCGCTGGGCGCGGGCGCGACGCAGTGAGTCGACGCTTGCGGCGCGCGCATTCGATGGCATCAACCGGGTCTATACCAGTGACTCGCCCGCCGCGGTGATGCTGCGCGGGCACGCGCTGGGACTCGCCGGGCGGCTGCCGGGCGTGGCGGGCGCGCTCTGGCGACGCGCGGCCGGCGCCTGACGCCGGCCGCCGGGTCGCGTGTCCGTCAGCGCATCCAGCCCTTCAGCTCGCCGGCATCCAGCGCGCCGTCATTGTTGTTGTCCACGGCGGCGAACTCGGCGCTGAGCGTGGCGTTGGCGCGTGCCTCGGCGCGGCTCAGGCGGCCGTCACCGTTGCGGTCCAGGGCCGCCATGTCGATCCGGTAGTCGCCGACCACCGAATCCGGGGGGCTCGACGTGAAGGTGACCAGCGGTTCGCTGGGGTAGGTGGCGTCGACGCGCGCGGGCGGCGGCGGGGCGGGCTCGGCGCTGGCGGCCGCGCGCGCGGTCTCGGCCGCGGTCGTGGCCTCTAGTGCGGCCTGCCGCGCGATCGCCGTGGCGGTACTGGCGTCGCGTGCGGCGGCTTGCGACTGCGCGACGATCTCGCGGGGACGGGCGGCCCCTCCCTCCGCCGCGGACGCGGCCGCGCCGGCATGGTCCGCGGCGCGCCGGGCCTCCACTGCCGCGAGTTCCGCACGACGCGATGCCTGGTCGGCTTGCCAGGCGCTGTATTCGGCCTGCGCCTGGCCACGCGGCGTGACCGCCCCGGCCCGGCGTTCGCTGGCGGCGGCCTGCGCTGCGGCACGCGCGGCCTCCGCCTCCCTGCTGGCGGCGCGCGAGTCGTCGTAGGCGGTCCGCGAATTGACTTCGGTGCGCGCCTGCACGCCGACGCTTTCCGCGGATTGCGCGAGCAGCGGGCCGCTGGCGACCAGGCTGCAGGCGAGCAGGGCAATGGCGAGGGGATGCATGTGCTGGGACGGGTTCATGGCGCGGCCTCGGTTGGGAACGGCGGCCACGCTAGACCTGTCGACATGAATCCGGGGTCAGGATCGGCCGGACAGGATCGGCCGGACGCGTGCTGGACGCCCGGCGCCGGTTCAGCCGTCCTTTGGCATGGCGAGGACGGTGATCTCCTCGCGGTCGTGGTAGAGCTGGCGCGCCCGCAGCTCCAGCGGCCGCTGCGCCTCGCGGCTGAACAGCTCCAGGCACAGCGAGGTCTCCAGCCAGCGCTTCTTCATCGGCAGCTTGAGGTTGAACACGGCCTGGCGGCACCAGCCTTCGCGGAACCAGGTGGCCATGCGCGAGGCCACGCGCCGCGGCTGTTCGACCATGTCGCAGACCATCCAGTCCAGCGGCCGCGGCGGCTGCCAGCGGAAGCCGTCCTCGCGCAGGTGTTCGACGCCGCCGCCGTCCAGGACGTGCTGGCGCAGCGGCCCGTTGTCGACCGCCGACACCTGCAGCCCCGCGCGCTGCAGCACCCAGGTCCAGCCGCCGGGGGCGGCGCCGAGGTCGGCTGCGGTCATGCCGGCGCGCAGCATGCGGTCGCGCTCGCGTTCGTCGAGCAGGGTGAGGAAGGCCTCCTCCAGCTTCAGCGCCGAGCGCGAGGGCGCGTCGCGATGCAGGCGCAGGCGCGGCACGCCCATCGGCCATGGCGACGCGTCGCTCGGATCGGCGGTGGCGAGCAGCAGGTGGTTGCCTGCCAGCAGGCAGACGTGCAGTGCGGGCCGGCGCGCATCGTCTTTCGCGGCGAGCAGCCCGGCCTTGCGCAGGGCGGGCCGCAGGGCGTTGCCGAGGGCGCGTGCCAGGCCGGCGAGCGGCCGGGCCTCGTCGCTGTCGGGATGTTCGACCACCAGCGTGCCGAATGCCGAACGCGGGCCGCCCCCGGACGCGTCCACGTGCCGCTGCAGGGCCGCGAGCACCGGCGTCACGCGGTCGGTCGTGTCCAGGGCGTCGAGCTCTGCGAGCAGCACCAGCTTCTGCCGCGCGAACACCAGCGAGCGCCAGGGCAGGGCCCGCGACAGCGCCCCGGCATCGCCGCCGGGCGCAAGGAAACGGACGAAGCCGCTGCCACGTTCGGTGGCCGCGTAGCCGTGCTGGCCGGCGCTGGCCGCGCGCTCGCCAAGCTCCGCCGCAAGCTCGGGCTCGAAGCCGCCGCGGCAGTAGCAGAGCAGGCCGCTCATGCCGCGGCGCGTGCCTGGCGGGGCGGGGACGCGTGCATCAGTAGCGCGCGCCGCCACCGCTGCCGTACGTGGCCAGCACCTCGCGCGCGGCGTCGCGGGCGATGTCACGGACGACCTCGATGCCGCGGCGGGCGAGCTCGCCGGGCCAGTCCGCCGGCAGCGGGCCTTCGTCGAACTCGGTGAGCTCGTGCACGTCCTCGGCGCGGGCGCCGATCAGCAGGCGGTCGACGCCGGCCCAGACGGTGGCGCCAAAGCACTGGCAGCAGGGCTGGGCCGACGTGGCGAGGGTGTACGGGCCGCAGGCGCGGCCGTCGGCATCGAGGTTGATGCGGGCGCGGCCAAGGGACTGCTGGGCAAGCATGTAGGCCATGTTCTCGGCGTGCGCCAGCGAGGTCGCCTGCGGCACCACTACGTTGACCGCGGCGGCGACGATGCGATCGTCCGGGCCGAACAGGACCGCGCCGAAGGGTCCGCCGGTGCCTTCGGCGATGTTGCGGGCGGCGAGGGTGATCGCCAGCGCCACTTTGTCGGCGTCGCCGGCGTAGGCGCGGTCGCGGTCGACGGCGTCGTGGACCCAGTCCGGCAGGCGCAGGTCGACGCGCGCGGGCAGGCTCATCGGACCACCCCGCCGGACGCGGCCGGCTCGCAGCTGTTGGACACGCAGGCGCAGGCCTGGATGTCGCGGAAGCCGCAGACGCCGGCCATTCCCGACTCGGCGCAGGCGGCCTGGACCGCCGCGGGGTCGGGTTCGGCGTCCTTGTTCACGCAGGAGGGGAAGTAGCCGCAGCAATTGCCGACGTTCTTCACCGCGCAGTCGCTGTCGACGCGGCAACTGCGGTCGAGGTCGGGCACGCCCGCGGGGATGGAAGGCACTGCGGGCGCGGGCTGCGCGACGGGCGTCGCCGGCAGCGGGTCGCTCATCGGCGGCGGCTTGACGCCGCCGTCGGGCTGGGCGGCCGTGCACGCCGCGAGGGCCAGCACGAACAGCAGGATGGATGCGGACTGGATGATCCGGCGCATGAAAGGTCTCCGTGTCGTGGACGACGCAGGCATGGTAGCGCTGCCGCGGCCGGGGGCCGCGGGGCAGCGCCGGGATGCCGGCGCGGGGGGTGTCGGCTCAGGCTTTGGCGGCCCAGGTGTCGCGCAGAGTCACGCTGCGGTTGAATACCGGCGCGTCGCCGCGGTGGTCGCGGCGGTCGGCGACGAAGTAGCCGAGGCGCTCGAACTGCCAGGCATCCTCCGGCGCGGCCTCGGCCGCGGCGGGCTCGATGTAGCCGCGCACGGACGCCCGCGACTCCGGATTGATGTGGTCGCGATAGGTGCGGCCGTCACTTTCGTCGTCCGGGTCGGGCACCGAGAACAGGCGGTCGTAGAGCCGGACTTCGGCTTCGACCGCGCGCGCGGCGCCGACCCAGTGGATGGTGCCCTTGACCTTGCGGTTGGCGCCTTCCATGCCGGGGCGAGATTCCGGGTCGAGGGTCGCGCGCAGCTCGATGATGTCGCCCGCCTCGTCCTTGACCACTTCGTCGCAGCGCACGATGCCGGCGCCGCGCAGGCGGACCTCGCCGCCGGGCACCAGGCGCTTCCAGCCCTTGGGCGGGACTTCGGCGAAGTCGTCGCGCTCGATCCAGAGCTCGCGCGAGAACGGCACCTCGCGCTCGCCGAAGGATCCGTCCTTCGGATGGTTCGGGAAGCGCAGGGTTTCCTCGTGGCCTTCGGGCAGGTTGGCCAGCACCATCTTCAGCGGCGCGACCACGGCCATGCGCCGCGGCGCGCGCGCGTCCAGGTCCTCGCGCAGCGCGCCTTCCAGCACCGAGAAGTCGATCATCGAGTTCTGCTTGCTGATGCCGATGCGGTCGACGAACAGGCGCAGCGCGGCGGGCGTGTAGCCGCGCCGGCGCAGGCCCTGCAGGGTGTACATGCGCGGGTCGTCCCAGCCGTCCACCAGACCTTCGGCGACCAGCTGGGTCAGCTTGCGCTTGCTCATCACCGTGTAGTTGATGTTGAGGCGCGAGAACTCGATCTGGCGCGGCTTGGCGGCCTCGATCGGCAGGCCACGGTCCGCCAGCGGCGCCAGCAGCTCCGGGTTGCCGGCCAGGTCCACGCGGTCCACGCACCAGTCGTACAGCGGCCGGTGGTCTTCGAATTCCAGCGTGCACAGCGAATGCGTGATGCCTTCGACCGCGTCGCCCAGGGCGTGCGCGAAGTCGTACATCGGGTAGATCGGCCAGGCGTCGCCGGTGTTCTGGTGCGGCACCTTCTTGATCCGATAGATGGCCGGGTCGCGCATGTTGATGTTGCCGCTTCCCATGTCGATCTTCGCGCGCAGGGTGCGCGCGCCGTCGGCGAACTCGCCCGCGCGCATGCGCCGGAACAGGTCCAGGTTCTCCTCGACGCCGCGGTTGCGGTACGGCGACTCGCGTCCGGGTTCGGTCAGGCTGCCGCGGTACTCGCGCACTTCCTCCGCCGACAGGTCGCAGACGAAGGCGTCGCCCTGGCGGACCAGCTTCTCGGCGGCGAGATAGAACACCTCGAAATAGTCCGAAGCATGGCGCAGGCTGTTCCACTCGAAGCCCAGCCAGCGCACGTCATCCTGGATCGCGGTGACGAACTCGGGATCTTCCTTCGCCGGATTGGTGTCGTCGAAGCGCAGGTTGCAGCGGCCGTCGAACTCCTCGGCGATGCCGAAGTCCAGGCAGATCGCCTTGGCGTGCCCGATGTGCAGGTAGCCGTTGGGCTCGGGCGGGAAGCGCGTGCGGATGGCGTCGTGCTTGCCGCTGGCAAGGTCCTGGCGGACGATCTGGCGGATGAAGTCCTGCTTCACGGCGGGCGCCGGCGCGGCGCCTGCCGCAGTGTCGTTGGGCTCGGTCATGGGGTCACGGGGAGGATGCCGGCGCGGGCCTGCGCCGTGGACCGGGCAGTGTAGCGGAGCCGCGCTGCGGCGGCTTGATAGCGACCGGCGGTGGGCGGATGATCATGCTTTGCCTGCCCGGAGTATCACCGTCATGAACCTGCCCAACGCCCACCATGTGCACGGTCGCCCGCTGCGCGGCGAATTCGCCGGCATGTCGGGGGTGGTGTTCGGGATGGGCTGCTTCTGGGGCGTGGAGCGCCTGTTCTGGTCATTGCCGGGCGTGGAGACCACGGCCGCGGGCTATGCCGGCGGCCACGCGTCCGCGCCGACCTACCGCCAGGTCTGCGGCGGGGATACCGGGCACGCCGAAGTGGTGCTGGTCGTGTACGACCCCGCCCGCATCGCCTTCGATGAGCTGCTCACGCGCTTCTGGGAGGGCCATGACCCGACCCAGGGCATGCGCCAGGGCAACGATGTCGGCAGCCAGTACCGCTCGGTGATCCATTGCCGGACGCAGGAGCAGTATGAGGCCGCGCTCGCCAGCCGCGATGCCTACCAGCAGCGGCTCGCCGACGCCGGGCATGGCGCCATCACCACTGAGATCGTGTTCCCCGCGCCGCCCTTCCACTACGCGGAAGAGGAGCACCAGCAATACCTGTCGAAGAATCCGGGCGGCTATTGCGGGATCGGCGGCACCGGCGTCAGCTGCCAGGTCGGCGTCGGCGCTTGAGGATCGGCACGTCAACGACGCCGCTGTCAGACGCGCGTGAACCTTTTTGGTTCTTCTACCGAGTGAGGGGGCTTCCTGCTCCGTGAGGGAGCGCGCTGCCCGCCGTGGACGCAGGGGGGATGCCCAGCCGGATTATTCGCGTCCTGCTCCCAGATCCGGCCGCCGGCCATCCATGGCCGGCCCTGGGCATCCCCCCTGCATCCACGGCGGGCCCGGACCTTCTTCGCGGTCGGGGGAGGAAGGCGGCGACGCCGACGTCGAAACCCGGCGGATCGTCCTGGATCAAGCCGCCCGGCCACGCCACGCCCACGAGCGTGAGCGCGCCCGCTCTTGATCTCCGCCCCGAAGCCAAGAAACTCCACGGCCCGTCCCGTGCACGGGGGGTGTGCGCACAGCCGGCCATGGATGGCCGGCGGCCGGCAGTGGTAGCAGGACGCGGAGACTGCCGGGGGAGCACACCCCCTGTGCACGGGACGGGCAGCGCGGACTCCACGGAGAAATGCACGGAACGGGCAGCGCGGACCAGGACGGAGCAGCTCCCGGCGCAACACCGCTCCAACTGTCACGTCAACATCCCGGAGCATCGACAAGAACCAGCCACCCCGCCATGCCAGCCGTACGCCTCCCCCTCGGGGGTAAGGGCGCACGCTTCGCGCTAGAGCCCCGGGGCGCCGGGGACGTGCATCGGCGCCGTGGTCTCGCGCAGCGTCGGCGATAGCAGGTCCGGCGGCAGTTGGCGCAGCACGCCGGCGAGCTCCTGCAGGAAGGGCGCCATCGCCGTGCTCCGCCGCCAGACCATCGCGATCCGGCGGCTGGGGGGCGGGTCGCGGAAGTTCACCAGTTCGATGCTGTCCGAGCGCGCCACCGGTGGCTTGACCGCAAGCGTCGGCAGCAGGGTGACGCCGACGTTCGCGGCCACCATCTGGCGCAGGGTTTCCAGGCTGGTCGCCTGGAACTCGCCCTTTTCGCTGGCGCCGGACAGATGGCAGACATCCAGCGCCTGGTCGCGCAGGCAGTGGCCGTCGGCAAGCAGCAGCAGGCGCTCGTCGGCGATGTCGGCGAGCGCGATCGGGCCGTGGCCGGCCAGCGGATGCGTTTCCGGCACCGCGAGCACGAAGGGCTCTTCGAACAGGAACTCGACGTGCAGCTGCTCGTCGTTGACCGGCAGCGCGAGCAGGGCCGCGTCGAGCCGGCCCTGCTGCAGGCGTTCAAGCAGGACGTCGCTCTTCTCCTCCACCAGCAGCAGTTCGAGTTCGGGGAAGCGGGCGCGGATCCCCGGCACCACGTGCGGCAGCAGGTAGGGCCCCAGCGTCGGGAACAGGCCCAGGGTGACCTTGCCGGCCTCCGGATCCTGGCTGCGGCGCGCGGCTTCGCGCATCTGTTCGACGTCGGCCATGACCCGGCGCGCACGCGCCGCCACCTCGTGCCCGGCGGGCGTGAGCATGACGTTGCGCGGCGCGCGTTCCACCAGGGCCACGCCCAACTCCTCCTCCAGCTTGCGGATCTGGGTGGAGAGCGTGGGCTGGCTGACGAAGCTCGCCGCCGCCGCGCGACCGAAGTGCAGGTGATCGGCGAGGGCGATGAAGTAGCCCAGGTCGCGGAGGTTCATGGCGGTGCCTCGCTGTGGTCGGGACGGCGGCGGCTTAGGCCGTCGCCGCCTCGACGTCGGCCGTCGCGGCCGGGCTGCTGCTGCGGATCAAGTGGTCGAAGGCGCTGAGCGATGCCTTGGCGCCTTCGCCCATGGCGATGACGATCTGCTTGTAGGGCACGGTGGTGGCGTCGCCGGCGGCGAACACGCCCGGAAGCGAGGTGCGGCCGGCGTTGTCGACCACGATCTCACCGCGCGGGCTGAGCTCGATCGCGCCCTTCAGCCACTCGGTATTGGGCAGCAGGCCGATCTGCACGAACACGCCCTCCAGCTCCACGCGGTGGGAGTCGCCGCCGGCGCGGTCGCGATAGACCAGTCCGTTGACGCGCTTGCCGTCGCCCAGCACCTCGGTGGTCTGCGCCGAGGTGATGATGCGGACGTTGGACAGGCTGCGCAGCTTGCGCTGCAGCACCTCGTCGGCGCGCAGCTTCGAATCGAACTCGACCAGGGTGACGTGGCTGACGATGCCGGCCAGGTCGATCGCGGCCTCGACGCCGGAGTTGCCGCCGCCGATCACCGCCACGCGCTTGCCCTTGAACAGGGGGCCGTCGCAGTGCGGGCAGTAGGCCACGCCCTTGTTGCGGTACTGGTCCTCGCCGGGCACGCCCATCTGCCGCCAGCGCGCGCCGGTGGCAAGCACCACGGTGCGGCCGCGAACGGTGGCGCCGCTCTCGAGCTCGATCGAAGTGATGCCCTTGTCGTCCTGGCTCAGCGCGCTGCCGCGTTGCAGGTTCATGATGTCGACGTCGTACTGGCGCACGTGGGCCTCGAGCTGGCCGGCAAAGCGCGGACCGTCGGTTTCAGGCACGGAAATGAAGTTCTCGATCGACATGGTGTCCAGCACCTGGCCGCCGAAGCGCTCCGACACCACGCCGGTGCGGATGCCCTTGCGCGCGGAGTAGATCGCGGCCGCGGCGCCCGCGGGGCCGCCGCCGACCACCAGCACGTCGAACACGTCCTTCTTCGCGATCGCCGCGGCGTCGCGCTTCGCGGCGCCGGTGTCGAGCCTGGCGACGATCTGCTCCAAGCTCATGCGGCCCTGGTCGAAGACCTCGCCATTGAGGAACACGGTCGGCACCGACATCACCTCGCGCGCCTCGACCTCGTCCTGGAACAGGGCGCCGTCGATGGCCACGTGGCTGATGCCGGGGTTCAGCACCGCGGCCAGGTTCAGCGCCTGGACCACGTCCGGGCAGTTCTGGCAGGACAGCGAGAAATAGGTTTCGAAGCGGTACTCCCCCTCGAGGCCGCGGACCTGCTCCAGCAGCTCCGGCGCGGCCTTGGACGGATGGCCGCCGACCTGCAGCAGGGCCAGCACCAGCGAGGTGAACTCGTGGCCCATCGGCAGGCCCGCGAAGCGCAGGTCGATGTCGTGGCCGGGCGAGGTCACGGCGAAGGACGGCTTGCGGTGGGCATCGTCGCGCGACACCTCGACCGTCACCTTGTCCGACAGCGCGCGGATGTCTTCCAGCAGCTCGAGCATCTCGGTCGACCGGGTGCCGTCGTCGACGCTGGCCACGAGCACGATCGGGCGCTGCAGGCGCTCCAGATAGGCCTTGAGCTGGGTCTTGAGGTCGTCTTCGAGCATGGTGGAACTCCTTCGAAAGGCAAGGCGGGGGCCTGCGTCCCGTCGTTCGACGGGTCGCCACCGGCGTGGGGATGGACCGCAGGCCGCGCCGTGGCACGGACTCCGGTCCAGCCCCACCCCCACAGAAGCGGGGATGGAGTGGAGTGCTGTTGTTGTAGGAGCGGCTATAGCCGCGATCGCCGCCATGGCGGCTCCCACAAAGGCGCGTTGCTGCTTTAGATCTTGCCGACCAGGTCCAGCGACGGCTTCAGGGTCTTCTCGCCTTCCTTCCACTTGGCGGGGCAGACCTCGCCCGGGTGGGCGGCGACGTACTGGGCGGCCTTGACCTTGCGCAGGAGCTCCAGCGCGTCACGGCCGATGCCCTCGGCGGTGATCTCGATCGACTGGATTACGCCCTCCGGGTCGACGATGAAGGTGCCGCGGTCGGCCAGGCCGGACGGACGCAGGATTTCGAAATTCTTCGAAATCTCGTGGGTCGGGTCGCCGATCATCGGATACTGGATCTTGCCGATCGCGTCCGAGGTGTCGTGCCAGGCCTTGTGCGAGAAGTGGGTGTCGGTGGACACGCTGTAGATCTCCACGCCGAGCTTCTTGAACTCGTCATGGTTGATCGCAAGGTCCTCGAGCTCGGTCGGGCAGACGAAGGTGAAGTCGGCCGGGTAGAACACGAACACGGACCACTTGCCCTTCAGGTTGGCGCTGTCGATTTCGACGAACTCGCCGTTGTGGTAAGCGGTGGCCTGGAACGGCTTGATTTCGGTATTGATGACGGACATGGAATCCTCGCGATGGTGGGGAAGACACCGGCAGCTGCCGGACAACGGACATGTTAGGCGTGGCCTATCAATTCGTGAAGTTGATTATAATGATTCAATCGATAGGTGTGGCCTATGGAAACCGGACGCAGTGTTTCAGAATGCCTCGACGCAGCGCGCGTCCGGGTGGATCCAGCCGAGGCGACCCTGCTTTTGCAGGAAGTGCTGGGGCGCGGCGCGGCCTGGCTTTATGCCCATGGCGAAGCCACTTTGGCGCCCGGACAGGCTGCGCGCTTCCAGGCGCTGGTTGCGCGCCGCGCGGCCGGCGAGCCCGTGGCTTATCTGTTGGGCCGGCGCGGATTCTGGACCCTCGACCTTGCCGTGACGCCGGACACCCTGATCCCGCGGCCCGAGACCGAACTGCTGGTCGAGGAGGCCCTGGCACGGCTGGACCCCGCGGCGCCCCTGCGCGTGGCCGACCTGGGTACGGGCAGCGGCGCGATCGCGCTCTCGATCGCCAGCGAGCGCCCGCAGGCATGCGTGATCGCCACCGACCGCAGCGAGGCGGCGCTGGTGGTGGCGCGCGCCAACGCGGCCGGCAACGGTCTGGAGCACCGGGTCGAGTTCCGCAGCGGTGACTGGTTCGGGCCGTTGGCCGGCGAGCGATTCGACCTGATCGCGAGCAACCCGCCCTACATCGCCGAACACGATCCGCATCTGGAACAGGGTGACCTGCGCTACGAGCCGCCTTTGGCGCTGGCCTCCGGTGCAGACGGCCTGGACGCGATCCGGACCCTCACCGCGACGGCCCCTCGGCACCTTGCCGCCGGCGGCTGGCTGCTGCTTGAGCACGGCCATGACCAGGGTGCCGCAGTGCGTGCGCTGCTGGTCGCGGCCGGCTTCGAGCAGGTCGCTACGGTGGCCGACCTCGAAGGGCGCGATCGGGTCGGCGTGGGGCGCCGGCCGGCGGGCTGACCGGGCGGGATGCACGGGCCCGGCTGGTAGACTGGCCCGGTTATCCCGCACGAGGCCGCATCCGCATGCGCACGCTGTACCCCGAGATCGAACCTTTCGACACCGGCACCCTCCGCGTCGACGACCGCCACGTCCTCTATTACGAGCAGTGCGGCAATCCCGAAGGCAAGCCGGTGGTGCTGCTGCACGGCGGCCCGGGCGGCGGCTGCACCGACAAGATGCGCCGTTTCCACGATCCGGCGAAGTACCGCATCGTGCTGTTCGACCAGCGCGGCTCCGGGCGCTCCACCCCGCATGCCGACCTCGTCGACAACACCACCTGGCACCTGGTGGCCGACATCGAACTGCTGCGCGCGCAGCTCGGCATCGACCGCTGGCAGGTATTCGGCGGCTCCTGGGGCTCGACGCTCGCGCTGGCCTACGCGCAGAGCCATGCGAAGCAGGTCACCGAACTCGTGCTGCGCGGCATCTTCATGCTGCGCCGCTGGGAGCTGGAGTGGTTCTACCAGGAAGGTGCCTCGCGGCTGTTCCCGGAGGCTTGGCAGCACTACATCGGCGCCATCCCGGAAAGCGAGCGCGGCGACCTGATCGCGGCCTTCCACCGCCGCCTGACCTCCGACGACGAAGCCACCCGCCTGGCCGCGGCGCGCGCCTGGAGCGTGTGGGAGGCGGCGACCAGCTTCCTGCACATCGATCCCGGCTTCATGTCCGACCACGAGGACCCGCAGTTCGCGCTGGCCTTCGCCCGGATCGAGAACCACTATTTCACCAACGCCGGCTTCTTCGAGTGCGACGACCAGCTGCTGCGTGATGCCTACCGGATGGTCGACATCCCCGGCGTGATCGTGCACGGCCGCTACGACGTGGTCTGCCCGATCCAGAACGCCTGGGACCTGCACCAGGTGTGGCCCAAGGCCGAGCTGGTGGTCACCCCGGCGTCGGGGCATTCGGCCTTCGAGCCGGAGACCGTCGACGCCCTGGTGCAGGCGACCGATCGCTTCGCCTGACCCCGTTCCATTCCCCGCCCGCGTGGGCGGGGCCGGCACGCTCAGGCCTTCGAGCCGTCCGGGTTGTGTTCGATCATCCACAGCCCGGCCCACAGCTTGAGGTCCAGTTCGTAGCCCTCGGCATGCTTCTGCATCAGCCACGCGGGCGCGGTCGCGCGCGGAATGGCGTGGACGGTGATCTGCTCGTCGTCGACACCGCCGCCATCGCCGACCTTGCGCAGCTCGAGCGCGCGGGCAAAGGCGATGCGTTCATTGCTCATGCCAGATGAAGTCGGGCCGACCAGCAGCACGTCGATGCGCCCCGCGTCCCAGCCGGTTTCCTCGATCAGCTCACGGCGCGCGGCGGACTCCAGGGTGTCGCCCTCGTCGTCGTCGCCGACCAGCCCGGCCGGCATCTCGATCGTGCGTGCGCCGAGCGGCACCCGGTACTGCTCGACGAACAGCACGTCGTCGTCCGGCGTCACAGCGATCACCAGCACCGCCAGGCCGTCCTTGCCGTGCGTGCGCTCGCAGGACTCCCAGTGGCCGCGCTTGACCATGCGCAGCCATTCGCCCTTGTAGAGGATCTCGGGTTCGTCCGTGGCCGCCTGGCGGCTGTCGTTGTCCATGCCTTGATCCTAACCCCGTGGGGTGGCGGTGGTGGAGGTGTCGCCCACCGCATCCAGCCGTCGCCGCGTCATCGGTCCGAAGCCGAGCGCGTCGGCGAAGGCGGACACGGCGCCTGGATCGGGCAGCGTGCGTGCGAAGGGCGGCACGGCGTCGGCCAGGGGCGCATCGCAGGAGATCGTCGACAGCTGCCGGCAGAGCAGGGCCTGCTCGCGATGTTCGCGCAGACGCGCGGCCACCTGCGCTGCGCCGCGCAGGCGCAGGAATGCGACCTCGTCGATGCGTTCCAGGAGGATGTCCAGGCTGCCGAAATGCCCCAGCAGCACCGCCGCGGTCTTGCTGCCGATGCCGGGAACGCCCGGGATGTTGTCTACCGCATCGCCGCACAGCGCGAGGAAATCGGCGACCTGGTGGGCATGCACGCCCTGCCGCGCCTTGACCCCGCCCGCGCCCCAGCGCTGGCCGCGGGCGTAGTCCCACTGTTCGTCACCCTCTTCGAGCAGCTGCGACAGGTCCTTGTCCGCGGACACGATCACGCCCCGGTAACCGTCGCCGCGGGCCTGCACCAGGGCGCTGCCGATGAGGTCGTCGGCTTCGTATTCGCGGTGCGCAAGGATGGGCAGGCCGAGCGCTGCGCACAGCGACTTGCAGTAGGCGAACTGGCGCTTGAGTTCGGCCGGCGCCGGGGCGCGATTGGCCTTGTAGGCCGGGTACAGCGCGTTGCGGAAGCAGGAGTCCAGGGCCTCGTCGAAGGCGATTGCGATGTGCCGCGGGCGCTCGCGCTCCAGCAGGTCGAGCAGGAAGCGGGCGAAGCCGTGCACCGCGTTGGTCGGCCAGCCGTCGGCGTCGTGGAAACCGTCGGCCGGCATCGAGTGCCAGGCCCGGAACACGTACAGGCTGGCGTCGACCAGGTACAGCGGGGGCGCCGGCGTGCTCACGCCGGCGGGGTCCACTCTTGCAGCAGCGCGACCGGGTCCGGCCGCTCGCGCTCGCGCGCTTCGGACTGCGGGCTGCCGACGTGGATGAAGCCGGCGATGCGTTCGTCCGCGCCGAGCCCGAGCAGGGCACGCACTTCCGGGTCGTAGGCCGGCCAGCCGGTGAGCCAGGTGGCGCCGAAGCCCAGCCCCTGTGCGGCCTGCAGCAGGGCGAAGCAGGTGCAGCCGGCGGTGAGCAGGCGTTCCTGCTCCGGTATTGCGTCGTCGCCGGGATCCAGGACCGCAACCACCACGAGCACCAGCGGCGCGTGCGAAAAGCGGGCGCGATCCTTGGCGGCCGCGGCGTCGCCGGCAACGGGGCGCAAGCGCAGGCCACGGTCGGCGACCGCTTCCCCCAGCGCATGGCGTGCGTCGCCTGTGATTGCCAGGAAACGGAACGGCACGCGCTTGCCGTGATCAGGCACGCGCACGGCCGAGGCGAGCATGCGCTGCAGCGTGGCGGCATCCGGGCCGGGCTCGGCGAGTTGCCTGGCGGGCACCGAGCGCCGTGCGTCCAGGGCCTGCAGGAAGAAAGGGGCGGGGCTATTTGAGATTGCAGTCACAGACTTGGAAGGCTCCATTCAGGGATGGTAGGTGTGGGTGCATCCCCCAGCACCGGCCGCATCCCCTGATGATCGCAGAAGAACCTTCCGCCTACCTGTCCAAGACGCGCCACGGCTCGCTGCGCGACCCCGTGCGCCTGTTCGACGCGCTCAGGCGCGAGTCGGTCACCGCGCTGGGCGGAGTGCTGTCGGGCTTCTGGGGCACGATCGAAGAGCAGGTGCGCCTCGAGGCGCTGGCCGGCCATGACTACAGCGGTGCGCAGGACGATCGCATGGCGGTCATGGCGCTCGGACACCGCGCGCTCGACCTGGCCACGCGCTACCGGGAGTCGCTGGAGCGCGAATTCGACGCCTGGCGCAAGCCGCCGGTCGAGCAGGGCGAGGACAAGTCGCTCAGCCTGATGTCGGAAGGCGAACTCGAGATCCACCTCGCCGGCCAGCACACCACCGAGCTTCTCGACCACCAGTTCCTGCATCCGCTGGAGCAGCTTGATGAGCGCCTGCAAGCCCTGGCTGCAGCGCTGGGCGTCGAGGGCAAGCGCGCCAGCCCGGTGCGGCCGACGGCGGCCGTGGCGGCCTTCGTCGGCCTGTTCGGTGCCGAAGACCTCACCCGTGGCCTGCGTCCGCTGGTGTTCAATCATTTCGACAAGCGCCTGCCCGAGGTGCTTGGCGAGCTTTATGAAAAGCTCAACGAGATGCTTGAGGATGCCGGCTTCGGCTTCCAGTCCCGCAGTGGTGCCGGCAGCTCCGGCCGTGGACGGGCGGAGGCCGGTTCGGGTGGTGGCTCCGGTGGTGGCTCCGTCGGTTCGCGTGCTGCCGTCGCAGGGCAGGCCGGGGCAAGGTCCCATGCGGGCGACCCCGGCGAAGGCTGGGTGCCGGATGGCGGCACGGTGGAACACATCGGCGGCGGCCGGGGCGGTGTTGGTGGCGGCAACAACAGCCACGGCCAGGGCCATGGCCTCGGCCACGCCAGCAATGGTGCGACGGGCGGCGCAGGCAATGTCGGCAACGGCAACGGCAACGGTGGCGTCGGCTCTTCGATCGCGGCCGCTGCACATGCCGCGCCCGCCGAAGGTCGTCCTCCGCGCTATCGCGACGTCGTCCGCGAGCAGTTGGCCAGCTGGCGGGCGGCAGGTGCCGCGGATATCGCAGGGGCCGTGGACGATGACGGGTCGCAGCCGGACCAGGCCGTGGACGACGGAGTCGAGGTCCTGCGCACCGAGGACCTGCTGAACGTGGCCCAGATCCTGCAGGGCGATGACACCGCACCCTACGCCAGGGCGCTGGCCGCCAGCGACGCCCGCGAACTGACCCGGGTCATGCGCGAAGCGATCCTCGGCGGCGTGCGCCAGCTGGGTTTCGACGCCGACGCCACCCACTTCAGCGTCGACGAAGAGGACGCGATCGACCTTGTCGGCATGCTCTTCAGCTCCATCAACGACGCCAATGACCTCGAAGACCGGGCGCGCGACTTCTTCGGGCGCCTTGTGGTGCCCTATCTCAAGGTCGCGCTTACCGACGATTCCATGTTCAACCGCCGCAGCCACCCGGCGCGGCGCCTGCTCGACGTGCTGACCGAGGCCTGCGACGGCAACGTCGGCGAAACGCCGCAGGACCGCGAGACCCTGGATCACGCAGAACGTGCGGTTGACCGGGTGGTCGACGAATACGACGACGACCAGGCGATCTTCGAACTCGCCGCCAGCGAGCTGCGCGACCAGCTCGAGCAGCAGCGCCGACGCACCGACCTGGCCGAGAAACGCGCAGGCGAGGCCATCCACGGCCGCGAACGGCTGCAGCAGGCGCGCGCGCACGCCGCCGACCTCGTCGCGTCGCGGCTGTCGGACCGCGCGCTGACCGCGCCGGTGGCACAGTTCCTCGACCGCCACTGGCGCCACCACCTCACCCAGTCCTGGCTGCGCGACGGCGCAGGCACCGCGCGCCACCACCAGGCCATCGCCCTTGGCGACGCCATGGTGCAGGTGGATGCCGACGCCTTCCACGCCCGCGGGCGCGTGGTTGCCGAGCAGCTGCTGGCGCTGCAGGTGCCACTGGGCGAGTGCTATTCCAACTGCGGCATGGACGCCACCGGGGCCCGTGACGCGATGGCGAGGATCATCTCGGCGCTGGGTCTGCCCGACGCGCCGCGCCAGGTCCATCATCCCGAAGCCGCAGTGGACGATGTCGATCCCGGTGCCGACGAGCCGGCGCTGGCCGGCCTGCAACTCGCCGGTGGCACCGATACCCTTGAGTTCGATCCCGAGGTCGCTGCGCGCATGCGCCGGCTCCGGGTGGGGCAGGGCCTTCGGCTGGTGGACGAGGATGGCCATGAAACCGCGGGGCGGATCGCGTGGATCAGCCCGCTGACCGGACGTTTCCTGATCGTCAACCGCCGAGGTGCGCGCAGGATGGTGGTGTCGCCAGAGGAACTCACGGCACTGATCGCCGCGGGCCTGGTGGTGGTGCGTTCGACCGATGCGCCCTTCGACGAAGCCATGCGACAGGTCTGGCAACGCCTCAACCCGAAAAAGCAGGCCGTCGGCGGCAAATAGCCGCCGCGGCGGCTGACGGCAGCGGGTCCGCGTCGCCGCCGAATACGAACGTCTGTGCATCGCTCCGCTCACCGATGCCTATGCCTGGCTCAACGCCGCGCTCGCCAAGGGCGGGTACGCGATTGATGGTGCCAGCACGGGTGCGGCCCTGCTCGCACAGGGCGTGCGCATGGCTGGCGTCCCGGCCTGGCCCGGACACGAAGCGCTGGAGCCGGTGGCGTCCTCGTGGCGCCGGGGCGGAGGCAGCGACGCCGCGCATGGCGCCGGGTGCGGTCTGGTCCTGCGTCAGCGCATGGGCCGGCCGCTGGCTGGTGCAGGGCAGCGAGGGCCGCGGACGAACTGGATGCGGCCCTCGCTGCCGGGCACCTGCTGGCGAGGCCGGTGGAAGCCGTGCTGCGCGAACTGGCGGGCGCCGCGCAGCCGGACTGAAGGCGGTGCATCGCGCACGCCCGGGACATTCGCTAGGATGGGCCGGAGCGGACACCGGGGAGCGGGCATGGCAGTAGGCATTGGAGTTGCGCGCGAAACCGCGCCCGGTGAGCGAAGGGTCGCCTTGACCCCGGAAACCTGCAAAAAGCTGGTCGCCGCCGGCGCAACCGTCACCATCGAGCGCGGCCTCGGCGCGCTGGCGCATTTTCCCGACGCCGCCTATGCCGCCGCCGGCGCCACGCTGGTCGACGATACCGCGGCCGCCCTGTCCGGTGCCGATCTGGTGCTCTGCGTGCAGGCGCCGCCAACGGCGGTATTGGCGACGCTGCGCGAGGGCGCGGCGATCATCGGCCAGCTGCAGCCCGACGCCGACCAGCCGCGCGCCGACGCCATCCGCGCGCGGGGCCTGGTTGCTTTCCCGTTGGAACGGCTGCCGCGCACCACGCGCGCGCAGGCCATGGACATCCTCAGCTCGCAGGCCGGCATGGCCGGCTACAAGGCGGTGCTGATCGCCGCCCAGCTGGCGCCGCGCTTCTTCCCGATGCTCACTACCGCGGCCGGCACCATCCGTCCCTCGAAGCTGCTGGTGGTCGGCGCCGGCGTGGCCGGATTGCAGGCCGTGGCCACCGCGCGCCGGCTGGGTGCGCAGGTCGAGTGCTTCGACGTGCGCCCGGAGACGCGCGAGCAGATCGAATCGCTGGGCGGCCGCTTCCTCGACCTTGGCGTGAGTGCGGCGGGCGAGGGCGGCTACGCGCGTGCGCTGACCGATGAGGAACGCGCCGAGCAGCAGCGTCGCCTGGGCGAGCACCTGCGCAACATCGATGTCATCGTCTGCACCGCCGCGGTGCCCGGTCGCCCGGCACCGAAGATCATTACCGCGGACATGGTCGCGGGCATGGCGCCGGGCAGCGTGATCGTGGACCTCGCCGCCGAAACCGGCGGCAACTGCGAGCTGACCCGCCCGGGTGAAACCGTGGATGCCGGTGGCGTCACCGTGGCCGGGCCGCTGAACCTGGCCAGCAGCGGCGCGCTGCATGCCAGCGAGATGTTCGCGCGCAACGCGTACAACTTCGCCAGCCTGCTGGTGTCGGAAGGTGCGATGACGTTCGACTGGGACGACGAGCTGCTGGCCAAGACCGTCTGGCCACCCCGCGACGCCTGAACAACCGGCTTGTGTGCGCCGCCATTCGCGTGTGGGAGCGGCCATGGCCGCGACTCCATCCCGCGTGCAGCTACCCTGGTTTTCAGCGCTCCCGCGACCGCTCCGGCGGTGCCGGATTGATCTTCACCCAAGCTCGGCGCTGCTCCGGGCTCATCGCCTTCCACTGCGTGCGGAGCGCCTCGCGCTCGGCCTCGGGCAGGGCCTTCATGCGCGAGTAGAGCGCGCGCATCGCTTCGCGCTTTTCAGGTTCCATCTGCTGCCAGCGGTGGGCGCCGCGGCGTGCGCGCTCGCGCTGCCCGGGGTCCATCTCCTGCCAGCGCTCGGCATGGGACAGCATGTGGGCGCGCTTTTCGGGATGGTCGTTCCAGCGCTGGCGCATGGGCGCGACCAGGGTCTCGCGCTGGGCGGTCGTGAGTTCGTCCCAGGCGGGCAGCGCCGCGGCGGGCTGTGCCGGCTGCGCCACCGCCGGCAGGGCGGTGGCCAGGGCCAGGGCCAGCAGGGCAGCGGCGATCGATCGGGTGCGGAAGTTCGGCACGGTCATCACTCCATGGCCAGGATCAGGCTGTCCTGGGCTGCGAGCCACAGGTACAGGTCGGGGTCTTCGTCGAGCGTGGCGAAGCTTTCCTCGTAGTCCGCCGCCTGCACCGCCTCGGCAGCCGAGGCCAGCGCCGGAACGTCGCCGTCCGCGGGCAGGAACGACGGCTCGGGCTGGCGCAGGCCGATGGCGAGTGCGAACACGGCGGTCGCCGTGGCGGCCGCGGCCAGCCACCAACCCCTGCTGCCACCGCGGCTGGCCGGCGCACGCGCCGCGGCCTCACGGCGGATGCGCAGCTGGTAAGTGGTGCGCGAGGGCACCTGTTCGACGGCGCGCGCGTGCAGCAGGCGCATCCTGCGGTCGAAATCGTCGTGGCGCGGGTCGTTCATCGGAAATCCTCCAATCGCTTCTGCAGCGCGATGCGTGCGCGTGACAGGTGTGTCTTGACCGAGCCTTCGCCGCAGCCCATGACGCGGGCGGTCGTCGCCACGTCGAGCTCCTCCAGCACGCGCAGGGTGAAGGCCTCGCGCTGGCGCCGGGGCAGGTCGCGCAGCGCCGCAACCAGTTCTCCGTAGGCCTCCTGGCCGTCGTGGCTGCGGGACGGGTCCGGTTCGTCGCCGGCCCATTCCACCCCCGCCTCCTGGCGCTCGTCGGCGGAGGTCATCCAGCCCAGGCGCAGCGTGCGCCGGCGCTGCGTGTCGACGATCCGGCTGC
Source organism: Luteimonas sp. A501 (assembly GCF_054052085.1). The sequence continues at coordinate 23,605 of NZ_JBSVRI010000006.1, read as the reverse complement.
GCAGGATCGTCCAGAACAGCGGCGTCCATTCCTGCGCCGGGCGGTCGCGGTAGCCCAGCATCCTGATCATGGCGTCCTGCAGCGCATCCATCGCGTCCTCGCGGTGGCGCAGGCCGGCCTCGGCAAAGCGGAAGGCGCGCGCGGCGATGCCGTCGAGGAAGCCCTCGAGGGTCTCGGCATCGCCGGCCGCCTTGACGGGCGGCACGACGGCCGTGGCGGCGGCATCGGCAGGCATGCCGTCCAGCATAGCCACCCCGGTGCCGCTGCGATGCACTTGTACGCTGCCGTCCATCCACCTGCATCCAATGGGATCGGCATTGACAACGCACGTCGCGGCCCGTGGTTGACAACCGTGGCGGCGGCGGCCCGGACGGTTATGATCGGGACGGGCAGTTCCGGGGAGAGCACGCATGGCCGATGGATTCGTGGCGCTGTACATCTTCATGCTGGCGGCGATCGCCGGGCATGTGATCATTTCGCGCGTGCCGGTCATCCTGCATACGCCGCTGATGTCGGGTTCCAACTTCATCCACGGCATCGTGCTGATCGGCGCAATGGTCGTGCTGGGACACGCCGACACCACGTTGGAGAAGGCGATCGGATTCGTTGCGGTGATGATGGGTGCCGGCAATGCCGCCGGTGGCTACGTCGTCACCGAGCGCATGTTGGAGATGTTCAAGCCCAGCGGAAAGGGGAAGGCCGGCGGCAAGGGGGGCGGCGCATGAGCGGCCAGGAGATCTTGCTGCTGGTGATCAAGGCCAGCTACCTGGTCGCCGCCACGCTGTTCCTGCTTGGAATGCAGCGCATGGCCTCGCCGCGCACCGCGCGCAGCGGCATCCAGTGGGCTGGCGTCGGCATGGTGCTGGCGACCCTGGTCACCTTCTTCATCCCGGGGCTGCAAAATGTCGCGCTGATGGTGGTCGCGCTCCTGCTGGGCACGGTGCTGGCCTGGGTCTCGGGCAAGAAGGTCGCGATCACCGACATGCCGCAGATGGTGGCCATGTACAACGGCCTCGGCGGCGGCTCGGCGGCGGCGATCGGCGCGGTCGAGCTGCTGCGCTGGACGGACGCGGGCCAGGCACCCGGCGTGGTGGTGCCGGTGCTGGCGGTGCTGGGCGCGCTGATCGGCTCGGTGGCGCTGACGGGTTCGGTGGTCGCTTGGGCCAAGCTCGACGGGCGCATGGACAAGCGCTACAGCTTCCCTGGCATGCAGCTGTTCAACGCCGCGGTGTTCGTGGCCGCGCTTGTGCTTGGCGGCATGCTGGTGCATTCGCTGGGCGTGCCCCTGGTGGTGGCGTTCTTCGTCGCCGCGCTGGCGCTGGGCGTGTTGATGACCCTGCCCATCGGCGGCGCCGACATGCCGGTGGTGATTTCGCTGTACAACGCGCTGACCGGGCTGGCGGTGGCCTTCGAGGGCTACGTGCTCGGCAACGAGGCGCTGATCATCGCCGGCACCATGGTCGGTGCCGCCGGCATGCTGCTGACCCGGCTGATGGCCAAGGCCATGAACCGTTCGATCGGCAGCGTCCTGTTCTCGAGCTTCGGTGCCACCGGCGAAGCCGCGGAGATCACCGGCAGCCAGAAGCCGATCGAGGCCGCCGACGTCGCCGCGATGATGGCCTACGCCGAGCGCGTGGTGATCGTGCCCGGCTACGGCATGGCCGTGGCCCAGGCGCAGCACAAGATCTGGGAGCTGAGCCAGCGCCTGATCGAGCGCGGGGTGAAGGTGAAGTTCGCGATCCATCCGGTCGCGGGGCGCATGCCCGGGCACATGAACGTGCTGCTGGCCGAGGCCGGCGTGCCCTACGACCTGATCACCGACATGGACGACATCAACCCCGAGTTCAAGAACACCGACGTCAGTCTGGTGATCGGCGCCAATGACGTGGTCAACCCGGTGGCCAAGACCGACCCGGCCAGCCCCATCTACGGCATGCCGATACTCGACGTGGTCGATTCGAAGAACACCATCGTGATCAAGCGCGGGAAGGGCAAGGGCTTCGCGGGCATCGAAAACGCGCTGTTCTATGCGGACAACACGCGCATGCTTTACGGCGACGGCTCGGAGATGGCCAGCGCCCTGGTCAGCGAACTCAAGGCGCTCGACGGCGGCCACTGAGGACGCGGCGTCAAAAAGGCCGGTGTCGATGGGCCGCGGGAGCGGACACCGGGACCGCAGGTGGGTGGGCTGGGGCGCCGAGTGCCCCGGTCAGCGGCTTGCGACTGCGGCCACCACCATCCCCGCGGCCAGCCAGGCCAGCGCAACCGCATCGTTGGCCATCCGTGCCAGCAGCCAGGCGTGATCGAACCCGAGCTTGCCCATCGACGCCCACGGCGCCAGGCCAAGCATGCGCCCGACCTCGGTGGCGATGATCCCCCAGTTCGCGAGGACAATTGTCAGCGCCGTGGCCAGCACGCCCCAGAGTGCGCGGGCAAGGCCCGGGCGTTGCCGGCCCATGCGCAGCAGCAGCGCGGCGTCCAGCGCCGCGACCACCGCCATCCAGCTGCACTGGCGGCCGGTGGCCTGGGCGACGAGCACCCAGGCCGCTGCGATGCCGATGCTTCCGGCCAGCGCCAGTGCCAGCGCCGCGACGGGCCGGGATCGGGGTGGGGGCATGGAACAGAGCGCCTTGCGGGGTGGTACAGGATAGCGCCCCGCGCGGCGGTAGAATGGTGGACCCGCACCGGAACGTCGCGAGCACCCACATGTATTCCCGCAACAGTGAACCCGTCCGCCTGGAGCGCGACTGCGCCGCAGTGCTCGTTCCGCAGGGCGACGAGGTCACCCTGCCCGCCGGCAGCGTGGGCTACATCACCCAGGCCTTGGGCGGCAGTTTCACGATCTTCGTCGAGGGCAACCTGTTCCGCATCGCCGGGGAGGACGCCGACGCCATCGGCAAGGAGCCGCCGCAGCCGCTGGAGCTGGAAGAGGGCGCCGACGACGCCGAGGTCGAGCGCCTGGTGTGGTCGCAGATGCGGACCTGCTTCGATCCGGAGATCCCGATCAACATCGTCGATCTTGGCCTGGTCTACGAGGCCAAGGTGACCCATCGCGACGACGGCCAGCGCCTGGTCGAGGTGAGCATGACCCTGACCGCACCCGGCTGCGGCATGGGCGACATCCTGGTGGACGACGTCCGCAACAAGCTGGAGATGATCCCGACCGTTGTCGAGGCCGACGTCGAGCTGGTGTTCGACCCGCCGTGGACCCGGCACATGATGTCCGAGGCCGCGCGCCTGGAAACCGGAATGTTCTGATCCGGACGGCGAGCGCAAGGCCCGTCCCTCCTGTTTCCACATATAAATTCCTGAACTGTGACCGGTGGCGCATGTGGTGCTGCCGATTGCGTCCTGTTTCCGCTTGCGTGGCAGCGCGAGTGTCGCTTAGCGTCACTTTGCGGACGAAAAGCGTCAGTCCGTTTCGCGTCCGGCGGTTGCCACAACGGGGAGGGGATTCCCGGAACGGTGCCCTGCCGGCCTCCACGCCGCCAAGTGCGGCACGCCTACCGCTCCGGGAAAACCACTCATGACCGACGAAAAGCTCCGCCGCGCGCGTTTGCACGCCCTCGCGCTTGCAACGACCGTGGCCCTGGTCTCTCTGGCCGCCGCACCCGCACTTGCCACAGAGCGCATCAACCTCAGTGGTCTGCAGGCTTCGGAACAGCACGATCGCTTCATCATCAAATATGTCGACGGCAGCCCCGAGCAGGCCAGCGCGAAGCAACGCGATGCCGCCCTCAAGTCGGCCGCCGGCATGCTGCCCGCAGGCGCACGGGGCGCGCCGCTCATGCTGCGCCACGAGCGCCGCATGGCGGTGGGAGCCGAAGTCATCACCACCAGCCGCAAGCTCGACCGCGTCGAGGCCGAGAGCCTGATGCGCCAGGTCGCGGCCAATCCCAACGTTGAATATGTCGAGGTCGACAAGCTCAACAAGCTGGTCATGACCCCCAACGACACCCATTTCAGCCAGCAGTGGGGCTATGGCACCGGTTCCGGCGGCATCCGCGCCACCCAGGCCTGGGATACCACCAGCGGCGCGGGCGCCGTGGTTGCGGTGCTCGATACCGGCATCACCAACCACAGCGACCTCAACGCCAACGTGTTGCCCGGTTACGACTTCATCTCCTCGGCGTCGGTCGGCGGCGACGGCAACGGCCGTGACAACGACGCCAGCGATCCCGGCGACTACTCCGGCGGCTATGCGTCCAGCTGGCACGGCACCCACGTTGCCGGAACGGTGGCGGCGGTGACCAACAACGCCAAGGGCGTGGCCGGCACCGCGTACGGTGCCAAGATCGTCCCGGTGCGCGTGCTCGGTCGCGGCGGCGGTTACGACTCCGACATCGCCGATGCGGTGATCTGGGCCTCGGGCGGTTCGGTCAGCGGCGTGCCCGCCAATGCCAACCCGGCGGAAGCCATCAACCTCAGCCTTGGCGGCTCGGGCAGCTGCGGCAGCGCCATGCAGAGCGCCATCAACGGCGCGGTCGGCCGCGGCACCACCATCGTGATCGCGGCGGGCAACAGCAACGCCAACACCTCGGGCTTCTCGCCGGCCAACTGTAGCAACGTCATCGCCGTGGGCTCGATCACCAGCAGCGGCGCACGCTCGAGCTTCTCCAACTACGGCGCCATCGTCGACATCGCAGCGCCGGGCTCGAACATCTATTCCACGCTCAATACCGGTAGCCAGGGACCGGGCAGCGAGAGCTATGCCAGCTACGACGGTACCTCGATGGCGGCGCCACACGTGGCCGGCGTGGTCGCGCTGATCCAGTCGGTGTCCAACCCGGCCAAGACCCCGGCCCAGGTGGAGGCGTTGATCAAGAGCACGGCGAGGGCCTTCCCGAACACGCCGTCGCAGCCGATCGGTGCCGGCATCGTCAACGCCAAGGCGGCGGTGGACGCGGCGGCAGGCGGTGGTGGCGGGGATCCCGGTGGCCCGGGCGACAACGAGCTTGCGAACGGCACGCCGGTGACCGGGATTTCCGGTGGCTCCGGCAGCACCCAGTACTGGACGATCACGGTTCCCGCGGGCGCCACCAACCTCAACATCGCCACCAGCGGCGGCAGCGGTGACCTCGACCTCTACGTGCGCCGGGGCTCGCAGCCGACCACATCGACCTATGACTGCCGCCCCTACCGCTCCGGAAACGCAGAGAGCTGCAGCTTCGCCGCGCCGCAGGCAGGCACGTACCACGTGATGCTGCGTGGGTATTCGGCGTTCTCGGGCGTCACCCTCAGCGGCAGCTACAGCACCGGTGGCGGCGGTGGCGGCGGCAGCCAGCTGCAGAACGGCGTGCCGGTGACCGGCCTGTCGGGCGCGGCGAACAGCGAGCGCCGCTACACGATCCAGGTTCCGGCGGGCCGCAGCCAGCTGCGGGTGCAGACGTCCGGTGGCAGCGGTGATGTCGACCTGTACGTGCGCCAGGGCTCGGCGCCGACCACGTCGACCTACAGCTGCAGGCCGTATCGGGCGGGCAACGCCGAGACCTGCACCTTCAACAGTCCGGCGGCAGGCACATGGCACGTGCTGGTGCGCGGCTACAGCGCTTATTCGGGCGTGTCGGTGGTCGGTTCGTACTGAGCGGAGTGGTCCACTTTGCAGCGGCGGCGGGCGGGTGACCCGCCCGCCGCTTTTTTTTGGTTTTTCTCCCGATTTGCATAGGGCTTCCGGTTGATTGCTCCGGGAGGTGTGCGCCGCCCGCCGTGGACGCAGGGGGGATGCCCAGCCGGATTATTCGCGTCCTGCTCCCAGATCCGGCCGCCGGCCATCCATGGCCGGCTCTGGGCATCCCCCCTGCATCCACGGCGGGCCCGGACCTTTGTCGCGGTCGGGGGAAGAAGCGGCGACGCCGACGTTGAAACCCGGCGGCGTCACCGGATCAAGCACAGCCACGCCACAGCTACGCCCACGAGCGCGAGCGCGCCCGCTCCTGATCTCCGTCCCGAAGCCAAGAAACGCCACGGCCCGTCCCGTGCACAGGGGGTGTGCGTACAGCCGGCCATGGATGGCCGGCGGCCGGCCTTGGGAGCAGGACGCGGACAGGCCGGGGGAGCACACCCCCTGTGTGCGGGACGGGCAGCGCGCACCGGGACGGAGCAGCTCCCGGCCCCAACTGTCACGTCATCACCCGGAGCCTCGAGAAGAAACAGCCACTCCGCCGGGCCGGCCGTACGTCTCTCCTCAATCGGGAGAAGACCCTTTTCTTTTGCGTCCGTCGCAGGTGGGGGCGCCGGTCGGTCGTGACGTGCAATGATCGCGTTCAAGAGCATCGGCGAGGGGGTGGACCATGAATACCGGGATTCTGGCGAAGACGGTTGCGGCCGCCGGCCTGCTGCTTGCGGCGACGTCCGTGCTGGCGCACGACCATGGAGCGTCGGTATTCGATCCGATGGCGCCGGTGCACGTGGTCGCCGAGCGCAGTACCTTCGAGGCCGCGCTGCGCGACTTCAGCGGGCAGGTCGCGCCGCGACGCGACGCGCTTGGTCGGCAACTGGTGCTGGCCACCCTGCGCGAACACCAGGTCGCGGACTTGAGCCGGCATGTGCACGAGGTCGAGCGTCGCTGCGGCGGCTTCTTCGCCTTCGCCACGCGCGCCGAGGCTGAAGCCTTCGTGGCCTCGGACGCCGCGCTGCGCAGCCAGCGGGCGGCGCTGCCGGAGTACACGATCGACCAGCATCGCTTGATCGAGGGCTGGCTGCCGCAGGTGTCGGAGCCGGCGATCAGGGCCACCATCCAGCACCTGTCCACGGCCTGGCCCAACCGCTACTACGCCAGCTCGCACGGCCATGCCGCGCCGCTGTGGATCCGCGACCAGTGGCTGGCGCTGGCCGCCGGCCGCGGCGATGTCAGCGCCGAGCTGTTCACCAGCTGCAACAACTGCGCGGGCCAGCCTTCCGTCATCCTCACCATCCAGGGCACCGACCTCGCCGACGAGATCGTGGTCCTGGGCGGCCACCTGGACTCGATTTCCTACGTCGGCTCCGGCGACGACATGGACGCGCCGGGCGCCGACGACGACGCGTCGGGCATCGCGACGCTCACCGAAGTACTGCGCATCGCCATGGCCGAGGGCTACCGGCCCCGGCGAACGGTGATGTTCATGGGCTACTCGGCTGAGGAAGTCGGGCTGCGCGGTTCGCGCGCCATCGCCCAGCACTTCGCGGCCGAGGGTCGCAACGTCGTCGGCGTGCTGCAGATGGACATGACCAACTACCGCGCGCCGGGCTCGGCCAGCGACATCCGGGTGATGAGCGACAACTCGCACCCGCAGCTGGTGCAGTTCCTCAAGGACCTGTTCGACGTCTACCTGGCGCCGCTGGGCCATACCCGCAGCGACTCGAGCTGCGGCTATGCCTGCTCCGACCACGCGTCCTGGACGCAGGCCGGGTTCCCCGCGGCGATGTACGACGAGGGGCCGTTCTTCCCGCTCCTGCACACGCCGGACGACACCCTCGAGAACCTCGGCGGCGATGCAGTGCATGCCACCATCATCGCCCGCCTGGGCTTGGCCTTCATGGGTGAACTGGGCATGCAGACGCGGGTGCGGCGGACGCCGCAGCCGCCGGCCCGGCCGCCTTCGGACGGACCGCCGCGCACCCGGCCCATGCCGCCGCGACCCTGATCGGAGCCTGCGTGGTACCGGCGCCGCGACAGGCCGCCGCCGCGTTGCTGCGTCAGGCTGCTTCGAACCGGTTGGCTGCGACGTTCTTGCGCACGGTGAGCGGGTCCCAGATGCGTCCGTTCATGGCGATGTAGACGCCAGCCGGCAGCGATTGCACGGCGCCCACGGCGGTGCCGATGTTGAACTCAGCGTCCGAGCCGCGGAAGCGCGCCGGGTTCAGCGCGCCGGTGAGGACGATGGTCCTGTCGTCGAGCGAGGACAGCGCCTTGGCGGTCTCGACCATGGTGTCGGTGCCGTGGGTGACCAGTACGTGGCGCGCCTGCTGCGCCGCGATGGTGGCGCGCAGCAGCTCGCGGTCGGCATCGTCGATGTGCAGCGAATCCTTGCGGATGATAGGGATCACCCGGAAGCGGAACGCCACCCCGAGCTCTTCGAGGATCCGCCCGATCTGCGGTTCGCCGACCTGGAAATCCGACTTGTCGTCGAAGTAGACCTTGTCGATCGTGCCGCCGGTGGTGACGATCAGGAGTTCTTCCATCGGGTGTTCCTCAAAGGCATGCGGCCGGGCCGGAGCAGCGCGTCGGCAGGTTGCGCATTCTAGTCGTTTCCCTTCCCCCGGCCCGGCCCGCCGAAGCGCGCGCTCAGGCCCGGCCAGTTCGCGGCAAACACGATGCCAAGCGCGAGCAGTACTTCGCCCAGCGCCCAGGCGCGGTCGCCGGGCCGCTCCCAGGCCAGCATCACGCCGTGGCAGAACCAGCCCAGGGCCAGCACCCCGGCCCAGAACGGGGCGGTACGCCGGCGTGCGAGCACGCCGATGCCGAGCAGCAGGGGCGGCAGCGTGAACACCGCGAGCGCCTGCAGGTAGCGTGCGTCATCCGCGAACCAGGCGGCGAACAGCGCCGCCAAGGCCAGCAGCAGGGCCCCGAGGACGCCCCGGGATGCCGGCAACGCCATCAGGAAAGCCTCGCTGCGAGACTGGCGATCCGCCGCCCCAGCGCACGTGCCAGTCGCGCCTCTTCGTCGCTGGGCGTCGGGTCGTTGTCGCCGCCGGCGACGTGGCTGGCGCCGTAGGGCGTGCCGCCGGTGCGCGTCGCCGACAGCCCCGGCTCGGTGAACGGGATGCCCGCGATCACGCAGCCGTGGTGCAGCAGCGGCAGCATCATCGTCAGCAGAGTGGATTCCTGGCCGCCGTGCATGGTGGCGGTCGAGGTGAACACCGCGGCCGGCTTGCCGACCAGGGTGCCGCTGGCCCACTCGCTGCCGAGGCCGTCGATGAAATGCTTCATCGGCGCGGCCATGTTGCCGAAGCGCGTGGGGCTGCCGAGCAGCAGCCCGGCGCACTCGTCGAGATCGCGGCTTTCGACATAGGGCGCGCCCTCCTCGGGCACCGGTGCGGTCGCGACCACGGTGACCGGCGCCACCGGCGGCACGGTGCGCAGGCGCGCGGACATGCCCTCGACCTCGCCGATGCCGCGCGCCACCTGGCGGGCAAGCGCGGCCACCGAGCCGCCGCGGCTGTAGTACAGGACAAGGATCTCGGCCATGGGTTCTCCTCCGGGGCCGGCAAGCATAGCCGCAGGCCGTCGCGTGCCGCGCGATCGGTTAACCTCGCGACGATGGAGCCACTGGATTCGCTCAACCGCTGGGGCGAGCGCCTGCGCGACCGCGCGCGCGCCACGACCTTCGCCCGCTTCCTGTGGCGGCGCTTCCTCGACGACCGCCTGTTCGAGGCCGCCGGCGCGCTGTCGTTCACCACCACGTTCGCCCTGGTGCCGCTGTCGATGGTGGTGTTCGGCGTGCTGTCGGCGTTCCCGGTGTTCGAGGAATGGCGCGACCTGCTGACCGGCTTCATCTTCGCCAACTTCGTGCCCAGCTCGGCCGAGGGCATCCGCGACTGGCTGCTGTCGTTCTCCGGGAACACCGGCAAGCTCACTGCCGTGGGCGTGATCGCACTGGTGGTTTCGGTGCTGGTGACGCTGTTCGGGATCGAATCCGCCTTCAACCGGATCTGGCGCGTCCATTCCGCAAGGCCGCAGTTTTCGCGCTTCCTGGTGTACTGGACGGTGCTGACCCTGGGTGCGCTGGTGGCCGCGGCCAGCCTGTCGGTGCTTGGCCGGATCTTCGCGCTGGAGGTGTTCAGCACCGGCGCCGGGCAATGGCTGCAGGACACCCTGTTGGGCGCCGCTCCGGTTGTCATCGAGCTGTTGGCGTTTGCCATGATCTACCGCGTGGTGCCGCACCGCACCGTGCAGTGGCGGCACGCCTTCGCCGGCGCGGTGGTGGCGGTGCTGCTGCTCGAGGCCGCCCGTCGCCTGATCGGCATCTACCTTGGCAGCTTCAACGGCTACCAGAACATCTATGGCGCGGTCGCCTTCGTGCCGATCTTCCTGCTGTGGCTGTACTTCGGCTGGGTGAGCGTGCTGCTGGGTGCCTCGTTCGCATCCTCGGTGTCGGCGTTCCGCTACCAGCCGGCACACATGCGCTTGCCGCAGGGCTACGAGATCTACGCCATGCTGCGCCTGCTCGCCCGCCTGCGGGAGGCGCGCGCGGAGGGCAGGGGGCTGCACAGCGACGAGATCCTCGACTGCGAGCCTGTGCTCACCGATGCACTGGTGCAGGAGACGCTCGGACAGCTGGAGTCGATCCGCGTGGTGCGCCGGGCGGAGGGCGGCGAATGGCTGCTGGCGCGCGACCTCGACGACCTCAGCCTGGCCGAACTCTACGAAGCCGGCCAGTTGCGCATCCCGATCTCCGAGGCACATTTGCCGGGCGCCGATGACGCCCGCGGCGCCGCGGTGATCGCCACCATCGACCAGCTGCGGCTGCCGCTGCGCGAGCTGCTCCGCCGCCGCGTCGGTGACTGCCTCGAACCACCGTCCGGATGACCGACATGCCACTGCGCCACGCCCTTGCCACCTGCCTCGCCCTTGCACTCCTTGTCGCCTGCCAGCGCGAGGATGCGCAAGGACCGGGCGCGTTGGAGGCGCCGCCCCCGGCCACGGCGCCTGATCCGAGACCGGGCGATGTGCGCAGCGGGGCACCCGGCAACGGCTCGGATGATGCGCCCGGGGCTGCGGCTGAAGGGACCGAATCGGCCCCGAGTGCCGGAGGCGCCGGGTATCCGTCCCTCGTCGTGACTACCCTCGATGGCGACAGCTACGACCTGGCCGAGCGCCGCGGACGCTGGGTGGTGGTGAACTTCTGGGCGACCTGGTGTGCGCCCTGCATCAAGGAAATGCCCGAGCTGTCCGCGCTTGACGCGATGCGCGAGCACATCGAGGTGATCGGCCTGGCCTACGAGGACACCGATCCGGAGACCCTGCGCGCGTTCCTGCAGAAGCGCCCGGTGGTGTATCCGGTGGCGATCATCGACACCTACGATCCGCCGCGCGACTTCCCGACCCCGCGCGGCCTGCCGCTCACCTGCCTGGTCGCGCCGGACGGACGCCTGGTGAAGACGTTCCTCGGCCCGGTGACGGCCGCGGACTTGGAGCAGGCGATCGAAGCCGCCGGCGGCCCGGCACCCGGCCAAGGCAGCTGACCCGCGTTCCCCAGCTGCTCCTGCACGGGGCTTCAGTCGTCCGGAGGGGCTTCAGTCGTCGCCGGTGGCGTAGGGCGGGATCGGCTCGACCACCCCGTAGCGCTCCTTCAGCGGTTTGCCCGGCAGCGGCGGGAACTCCGGGTGGCACGCGGGCACGGTCACGTCGGGCAGGTGGTCGAGCAGGTTGCGGATCAGGGCCAGGCGCCCCGACTTCTGGTGGTTGTAGTCGACCAGGGTCCAGGGCGCGTGCGGGGTGTGGGTGGCGACCAGCATCGCTTCGCGGGCGCGGGTGTAGTCGTCGTAGCGCAGCCGCGCCTCGAGATCGATGGGTGACAGCTTCCAGGCCTTGAGCGGATCCTCGCGGCGTTCGGCGAAGCGCTCCTCCTGCTGCTCCTGGTCGCAGCACAGCCAGTACTTGAAAAGGCGGATGCCGTCGTCGACCAGCAGCTTCTCGAACACCGGAGCCTGCCGCAGGAACGCGTCGACCTGGTCCTGGCTGGCGAAGCCCATCACCTGCTCGACGCCGGCGCGGTTGTACCAGCTGCGGTCGAACAGCACGATCTCGCCGGCGGTGGGCAGGTGCGGGATGTAGCGCTGGAAGTACCACGCGCCCTGCTCGCGTTCGCTCGGTTTTGGTAGCGCGACCACGCGGTACTGGCGGGTGTCCAGGTGCTCGGTGATGGCCTTGGCGGTGCCGCCCTTGCCGGCGGTGTCGCGCCCTTCCAGCAGAACGACGATGCGTTCGCCGCGATGGCGCGCCCAGCGCGCCATCGCGACCAGTTCCAGCTGAAGCGCCTTGATCTCGCGCTTGTAATCCTTGCCACGGAATTCCCGGGTCACGAAGACTCCTCGTGCAGTTGGATGGGGCCCGGCGCCAGCCCGCGGCGGTGGCGGTCGGCCATGGCCCTGGCCATGGCTGCGAAGTCGCGCGCGAACCCGGCCATGTCGAACAGCCCGGACGACGCGCGAAGCTGTTCCAGCCGGACGCGGACATCGCGGAGCCGGGCCGGGTCCTTGCCCAGGGCGATGGCGAGCTCGACGAAGGCGCGGTCGTCGGCCACGTTGAGTTCGTCCATGCCGAGGTGGTGGTTGAGGCTGCCGGCCACGCGCGCGGCGAAGGTGCGTCCGGGGCGGGTCAGCACCGGGCAGCCGGCCCAGAGCGCGTCGGACGCGGTGGTGTGGGCGTTGTAGGGATTGCTGTCGAGGAAGAGGTCGGCGAGCTGCAGCCGCGCCAGGTAGGCCGCGTGGGGCTGCTTGGCCATGAATACCAGGCGCGCCGGGTCGAGGCCTGCCGAGGTCGCGGCGGCGCGCAGGCGATCGTCGCCACGCCCGGGACCGGAGAGCAGCCACAGCGTGCTGCCGGGTACGCCGCGGAGCACCGCCATCGCACGCATGAAGCTGGCCGGATTGGTCTTGTAGCTGTTGTTGAAGCAGCAGAACACCACGCCGGTGTCCGGGAGGCCGCATTCGGCGCGCGCAGGCGGCGTTGCCGGCGCGCGACGCGTATCGGAGGGCTGGAAGCAGCGCGGCAGCCGCGCGACGGCTTCGGAAAACCCCGCCTCCAGGGCCTGCGGCAGCACGAAGCCGTCGGCCAGCACGTAGTCGATCCAGGGCGCGCCTGACGTGCCGGGGTAGGCCAGCCAGTTGACCTGCACCGGCGCGGGCCGCATCGCGAGCACCGCGGGAGTGCCGCCGCCGCCCCAGCCGCGCAGGTCGTGGAGGATGTCGATGCCGGCCTCGCGGATCCGCAGCGCCACCGCGGCATGGGGCAGCCCGGACACGTCATGCAGCGTGGTCGCCGCTTCGAGCCGCTGGCGCACCAGGCTGCCGTCGCCGGGATTGAGCGCGAACAGGTGTACCTCGAGCCCGGGCTCGGCGCGCAGCGCCTCCAGCAAGGCGACCGTGAGCAGGCCGGTGGGGTGGGCGCCGAAACCGTTGGACAGCAGGCCGATGCGCAGCGGGCCGATGCGTAGCGCGCCGTCGCCGGCGGCATGCCCGCGCGGTGGCAGCGGCCGTACTGCGCGCGCGATGCCGGCGGCGTTGAGGCGCGCGCAGCGGAGCTGCTCCAGGGCGTCGCCGTCTTCGCTGAGGAAAGCGAACGGCTCCACCGCCGCCTCCCCGCGGGCAACCGCACCGCGTACCTGGGCCGACAGCGCGTCCAGGCCGCGCCAATCGCAGAGCCGCCTGCGCCAGGCAAGGAGATAGGCGGCGATCTGTGCCGAGCCGGGCGCAAGGGCGTGGGCGCGGGCATAGGCCTCCGACGCGGCTTCGGCCTCGCCGATATCCTCGAGGACATGGCCGAGCCACAGCGCGATGCCGGGGTGGCCAGGGGCCGCGCGGGCGGCCTGGCCGAGGCTGTCCACGGCCGCGCGATGCTGGCCGCGCAGCCACTGCGCGCGGCCCAGGCGTGCAAGCGCTTCGGGATGCCCTGGCGCCAGCGCCAGCGCGCGTCGGGCGGCGGCCTCGCCGGTGGCGCCATCGCCGGCGTCCAGCTCGGCGTCGGCCAGTACGACCCAGGCGATGGGATTGCCGGGAGCGGCCGCCACTGCGCGTCGCGCTTCGTCGCGGGGGTCCCGCATCGCGTTCATGCGGGAACCCCGGGGTTCACGAGGCCTGCTCCGACAGGCGCGCCAGTTCGTCCACCTGGTGCTCGCGGGTGAGGCGGTCCACCAGTGCATCGAGCGCGCCGTCCATCACGTTGGGCAGGTCGTACAGGGTCAGGCCGTCAACGCGGTGGTCGGTGATCCGGCCCTGTGGATAGCTGTAGGTGCGGATGCGCTGGCTGCGGTCGCCGCTGCCGACCTGCAGCTTGCGGCTGGCGGCCGTCGCCGCGGCGCGGCGCTCGGCCTCGGCCTCGGCCAGCATCGCCCGCAGGCGCTTCATCGCCTTGTCGCGGTTGGCGTGCTGCGAGCGCTCGGTCTGCGACTCCACCACCACGCCGGAGGGGAGGTGGGTGATGCGGATCGCGGAGTCGGTCTTGTTGACGTGCTGGCCGCCGGCGCCCGACGAGCGGAAGGTGTCGACGCGCAGGTCGGCGGGGTTGATCTCGATCGGCTCGCCGTCCTCCTCGACCGGGATGATCGCGACCGTCGCCGCCGAGGTGTGGATGCGGCCCTGGGACTCGGTTTCCGGCACCCGCTGCACGCGATGGGTCCCTGATTCGAATTTCAACCGCGCGTATGCGCCGGCCCCTTCGACCCGGGCCACGACCTCGCGGAAGCCGCCGTGTTCGCCGCTGTTGGCGGATTCGACCTCGACCCGCCAGCCCTGGCGTTCGGCATAGCGCGTGTACATGCGCAGCAGGTCGCCGGCGAAGATCGCGGCCTCGTCGCCGCCGGTGCCGGCGCGGACTTCGAGGTAGATGCCACCGTCGTCGCGGCTGTCGCGCGGCACCAGCAGGGCCATCAGCACGTCGTCGAGTTCGGCCAGGCGCACGGTCGCCGCTTCGACTTCGTCTTCGGCCAGTTCGCGCAGTTCCGGATCGGCGCGCATCGCCTCGGCGGCCTCGAGGTCGGCGCGCGCGCGGCCTTCGTCGGCGAGGGCGGCAGCGAGCGGGTCGAGGCCGGCGAATTCGCGCGACAGGGCGCGGAATTTCGACTGGTCGGCAGCGACCGAAGGCTCGGCGAGCAGCCGCTCGAGTTCGTCGCGACGTTCGGCCAGGGCCTCGAGCTTACGGCGCAGGGTCGGCAGCATCGTCGGTGCCCGGGCGAGGGGTGGCGGCGGGTGGGGCGCCCGCATGACCGGGGGGCAGCATGCGCTCGACGGCCTCCAGCATGGTGGTGTCACCGGCGGCGGCGGCCTCGCGCAGCGCCGCGGTAGGCGCGTGCAGCAGGCGGTTGGTCAGCGTGTGCGCAAGGAATTCCAGGGTCGCCTCGGGCGACTGCCCGGCGGCCAGCTGCTGGCGCGCGCGTTCCAGGACCTCGCTGCGCGCCGCCTCGCCATGGGCGCGCAGGCGCCGGATCGGGCCGCTGCGCGAGCCGGTGGCCCGCATCCGCTCGTAGCTCGCCACCTGCAGGTCGATGATCGACTCGGCGGCGTCGGCGGCCTCGCGGCGGTTGCGCCGGTTGTCCTCGACCGCGCGCTCGAGGTCGTCGACGGTATACAGGTAGACATCGCGCAGGCCGCCGACTTCGGGGTCGATGTCGCGTGGCACGGCAAGATCGAGCAGCAGCATCGGGCGATGGCGCCGCGCGAGCATGGCCGACTCCACGGCGGCCCGGTTGATGACCGGTTCGCGGCTGGCCGTGGCGGAAAACACGATGTCGGCCAGGTGCAGGTGGTGCTCGAGCTCGTCCAGCGGCAGGGCCATGCCGCCGTGCCGGTGCGCCAGCTCCTCGGCGTGGCGATAGGTGCGGTTGGCCACCATCAGCTGCTTGACCTTGGCCGCGGCCAGGTGGCGGGCGGCCAGCTCGATGGTTTCGCCGGCGCCGACCAGCAGGGCGACCGAATCCTCGGGCCGGGCAAAGCTGTCCTGCGCCAAGCGCACCGCCATCGACGCCATCGAGACCGGACTGGTGCCGATGCGGGTCTCGGTGCGCGCGCGCTTGGCGGTAACGAAGGCGTGTTGGAACAGGCGGTCCAGCTGCCCGCCCAGCGTGCCCGCGCCGCGCGCCATCGACCAGGCCTGCTTCACCTGGCCGAGGATCTGCGGCTCGCCCAGCACCATCGAATCAAGGCCCGTGGCGACGCGGAACAGATGGCGTGCGGCGTCGGCGTCGGCGTGCCGGTACAGATAGGCCTGCAGCGAACCGGCATCGCCCATCGGGTCTTCGGGGTGGGTGGCCAGCCAGTTCGCCAGCGCGCGGCCGCCGTCGTCGGCCACGGCATAGAGTTCGGTGCGATTGCAGGTCGACAGCAGCGCGACCTCGCGCACGCCGGGCAGGGTGCGCAGGTCCGCCAGCGCGTGGCGCAGCCGATCGTCGGCAAAGGCCACCCGTTCGCGCAGTTCGACGGGCGCGGTCTGGTGGTTGAGGCCGATGGCGACAAGGCTCATTCGTTCAGGTGCTTGCGATAAAGTGCCGGCATGACATGGCGACATTTTACGGTGCCCGCGCCTCGCGCGTCCCGCAGCGCCCGGAACGGGCGTTCCGCGCCCATTCGGGCGCTGGCCGCGCTGCTGGCCGCGGTCCTGTGCACGGCGGCGCCGGCGGCGGCCGGCGATGGCTCCGCGGAAGTTCCCCTGCGCGAGGTCATGGCGGCCGAGTTCGCGGTATCCGCCGGGCGCCTGGACGAAGCGGTGGACTGGTACCTCAAGGCTGCGCGGGCCGCGCCCGGGGATGCCGCGCTGGCCTCCCGGGCCACCCGCTACGCCTTGATGGGGCGCGATGACCGGGCGCTCGGCGAGGCGCTGGCGCTGTGGCGCGAGCGGGCCCCCGAGTCGCTCGGCATGCAGGGTGCGGGCGCCACCCTGGCCCTGCGCACCGGCAAGGCGCGGGCCGCAAGGCGTGAGCTTGAAGCGATGTTGCGCGAAGGTGGCGCGCGCGGCTGGCTGGCCACCTTCGGAGTGCTCGGCACCGGCAGCCGCGACCCTGCGCTGTCCGCGCGCGTGCTCGGGCAGCTGTTCGATCGCGGCGCCCTGCCCACCGAGCCGATGCCGCTGTCGGCGGCGGGGCAGCTTGCGCTCGGCCTGGGCGACGACGAATTGTTCGGTCGCATCGACGCGGTGGCGCGTGAGCTGCATCCCGGCGACCCCGCCATGGGCCTGCTGCGGGTCCAGCACTTGCACCGCACCGGCCATGGCGACGATGCCCGCGCGGTGCTGGATGCGCTGGCCGCCGGGGGCGCCCTCGCGGCGCCGCGGATCCGTGCGCGCGTGGCGCTGGCCTATGCCGGGCTCGGTGATCCCGCGGCGGGCGCAGCCCTGCTTGCCGTCGCCTCGGGTGGCGATGACGACCTCGGCCAGGTGGCGCTGCGCGCGTCGCTGCTGGCCGACGCCGACGACAAGGTCGCGCTGGCCGCGCTCTACGACGACCTGGCCAAGGGTGCCGAGGTGCCCAATCCGGCGCGGCGGCTGCTGCTGGCCCAGGTCGCGGAATTCCTCGAACGGCCGGGCGAAGCCCTGGACTGGTATCGCAGCGTCCCTGGCGGCGAGCAGCGCGCCACCGCGCGCCTGCGCGCAACCAAGATGCTGCACGATCTCGAGCGCGGCGAAGAGGCCTACGAAGCGCTCCACGCCCTGCAGCAGGATGCCGACGCCGACGACCGCCTGCGTCGCGATGCCTACCTGATGGAGTCGGAGCTGCGCCGCGAGGACGGCCACGCCGCCGCCGAGCTGGATGTCCTGGCGCGTGGCCTGGCCGCGTTTCCCGACGAATCCGCGCTGCTGTACTCGCGCGCGCTGATGTGGGAACGCCGCGACGACATTCCCCGCGCCGAGGCCGATCTGCGCCGCATCCTGGTGGCCGAGCCCGACAACAGCGCCGCGCTGAACGCGCTGGGCTATACCCTGGCCGACCGCACCGACCGCTACCGCGAAGCGCTGGAACTCATCGAGCGCGCGCGGGTGGCGGAGCCTACCAACGCCGCGATCATCGACAGCTATGGCTGGGTGCTGCACCGGCTGGGCCGCAATGAGGAGGCCCTGATCGAACTGCGCCGCGCCTTCGTGCTCGAGAAGGACGCCGAGATCGCCGCGCACGTCGGCACCGTGCTGTGGCAGCTGGGTCGTCGGGACGAGGCCATGGAATGGTTCGAGGATGCCCGCGGCATCGATCCCGACAATCGCTCGCTGCAGCGCGCGCTGGAGGATGTCGGCGCATGAGGTATCCGCGGATCCTGTTCGGGCTGGCCTGCGCCGGCGCGCTTGCCGCCTGCGCAACGCGGTCCCTGCCTCCAGCGACGCTGCCGGCGCTTGAAGCGGCCGCGTTGGAGCGTGCGGAAGCCATCCAGGCCGGGCGCGCGCAGGCACTCGCCGCGATGCCGGCCTGGCAGCTGGCCGGGCGCGCGGCAATCACCCGCGGCGCCAGGGGCGGCAGCGGACGCATTGAATGGCGCCAGGACGGCGCGGCCATCGAGATCGCGCTGGCGGCACCGGTGACCCGGCAAAGCTGGCGCTTGTCCGTGGACGCCGGCGGTGCACGTCTGGAGGGCATGGAGGGCGGCACGCGGACCGGTCCGGATGGCCAGCGACTGCTGCTCGAAGCCACCGGCCTCGACGTGCCCGTGGGCGCGCTGGGCGCGTGGCTGCGCGGCCTGCCGGCCGACGAAGCCGAGCATGGTCCCGCGCGCATGGACTTCGGCGCCGACCTGCTGCCCGCACGCCTGGAGCAGGCGGGTTGGACCATCGAGTTCCGCAGGTGGGGAGAAGCCGGTGGCGGGCATCCGGCGCTGCCGCTGCGCATCGATGCCGGGCGTGGCGACGCCGGCGTGCGCCTGGTCGTCGACGATTGGGGCGAGGCCGGGCCATGACCGCGCCCGGCTGGTCTGCGTGGCCGGCGCCGGCCAAGCTCAATCTGTTCCTGCACATCACCGGGCGCCGTGCCGACGGCTACCACGAGCTGCAAACGGTGTTCCGGATCCTCGACTGGGGCGATTCCGTGCACCTGCGCCCGCGCATCGATGGCCGCATCGTTCGCCACGGCGAGGATCTCGGAGCCGTTCCCGAAGCGCTGGACCTCAGTCTGCGCGCGGCAAAACTTCTGCAAAAATCGTTCAACGTCGCCAATGGTGCGGACATTTGCGTTGAAAAGCGCATTCCCGCGGGAGGTGGCTTCGGCGGTGGGTCCTCAGACGCGGCCACTGTCCTCTGCGCGCTGGACGCGCTCTGGAGCCTGGATGCCGGCAGCGACGCGCTTGCGGTGCTGGGTGCCCGCCTTGGCGCAGACGTGCCGGTATTCGTCCACGGCCGCAATGCCTGGGCCGAGGGCGTCGGCGAGGTGTTGGCCCCGGTGGAGCTGCCGCCGGCCTGGTACGTGGTCGCCGACCCGGGTGTCCACGTCGCCACTGCGACCCTGTTCCAAGCCCCTGAATTGACGAGGGATGCCGCGCCCGCGACAATGTCCGACTTCGCTTCGGGTGCTCTGCTCGCCAATGCGTTCGAGCCGGTGCTGCGTGCCCTGGAACCTGCCGTCGAGGCCGCGTTCCAGGTGCTTTCGCGCATCGGTACTCCACGCTTGACCGGGACGGGCAGCGGCTGCTTCGTCGAGTTCGCCACGCGCGGGCACGCCGAAGCCGCGCTCGCCGCGCTGCCTGCCGGGTTTCGTGCCCGGGTGGTGGCCGGCGTGTCGCGCTCGCCGCTGCTGGATGCACTTGCGGCCTGGTCACCGCAGGGGCGTCGCCAAGTGGCCCAAGGCACCGGGTTTTGATCCCGGCATTCGCAGGTTCGAATCCTGCCGCCCCTGCCAATCACATCGTTGTTTGCAGCGTCCCCAGCGGAGTAGTCCCGTGAAAAAAGAAGATGGCAACCTGCTGATCTTCTCCGGCAATGCCAACCGCCCGCTCGCCCAGGCCGTGTGCCGGGAGCTCGGCGTGCGTCCCGGCAAGGCGCTGGTGTCCACGTTTTCCGACGGCGAGGTGCAGGTCGAGATCGAGGAGAACGTGCGCCGCCAGGACGTGTTCGTGGTGCAGTCCACCTGCGCCCCGACCGCCGAGAACCTGATGGAGGTGCTGGCCCTGATCGATGCGCTCAAGCGCGCCTCGGCGAGCAGCGTCACCGCGGTGGTGCCGTACTTCGGCTACGCCCGCCAGGACCGCCGCATGCGCTCCTCGCGGGTGCCGATCACGGCCAAGCTGGCTGCGCGGATGTTCACCGCGGCCGGGGCGGACGGCCTGCTGACCGTCGACCTGCACGCCGACCAGATCCAGGGCTTCTTCGACATCCCGCTGGACAACGTCTACGCCTCGCCGCTGCTGCTGGCCGACATCTGGCGCGCGCACGGCACCGACAACATGGTCGTGGTCAGCCCGGACGTGGGCGGCGTGGTCCGCGCCCGCGCGATCGCCAAGCGCCTGGACGATGCGGACCTCGCGATCATCGACAAGCGCCGTCCGAAGGCCAACGTGGCCACGGTGATGAACATCATCGGCGACGTGTCCGGCAAGACCTGCGTGCTGGTCGATGACATCGTCGATACCGCCGGCACCCTGTGCGCCGCCGCTGCGGCGCTGAAGGCGGAAGGGGCCACCAAGGTCGTCGCCTATTGCACCCATCCCGTGCTGTCGGGTGCCGCCATCGACAACGTGATGCGCTCCCAGCTCGACGAGCTGGTGGTGACTGATACCATTCCGCTTTCCGACGCGGCGCGCGCCTGCGGCCGCATCCGCCAGCTCAGCGTTGCCGAGCTCCTGGCCGAAACCATCCGCCGCATCGCCTTCGGCGAATCGGTGAGTTCGCTGTACGTGGACTGACGGCCCCGGCCGCATCCCGACCCGTTTCAACAGGCTCCCCTGGTCGCGGGGGAGTCACCATCCGCCGCGAGGCGATCAATCCAGAGCAAGTGAGCAAAACTGATGAACGAGAACAAGATCACGGCCTCCAGCCGCAAGGACGAAGGTAAGGGTGCGAGCCGCCGCCTGCGTCATGCCGGCAAGGTCCCCGCCATCGTCTACGGTGGCGAAGCCGCCCCGAAGAGCATCCAGCTCGACCAGGAAAAGACCTGGGTCGCCAGCCAGCACGAGTGGTTCTATTCGTCGATCCTCGACCTCGAGGTCGACGGCAAGGTCGAGCGGGTGCTCCTGCGCGACATGCAGCGCCACCCGTACCGCCAGCTGATCATGCACCTGGATTTCCAGCGCGTGAACGAGAACGAAGCCATCCGCGTCAACGTGCCGCTGCGCCTGGTGAACGCTGAAACCTCGCCTGCCGGCAAGGATGCGAGCGTGGTCCTGACCCAGGAGCTCAACGAGGTCGAAGTCATCTGCCTGCCTGGCAAGCTGCCGGAATCGATCGAGGTCGACCTGGGCAAGATGGAGCTCGGCGATACCGTGCACCTGTCCGACGTCGCGCTGCCCGAAGGCGTCGAGCTCGCGGTCAAGCTCGACGAAGAGCACAACCCCGCCGTCGCCGTGGCCCGCCACGCGCGCGTCGAGGCCGAGCCGGAAGCGGGTGAGGATGCGGCCGATGCCGAAGTCCCCACCAGCAAGCAGGACGACGCCCAGGAGAAGTAAGGCGTTTCGCGCCGGCGCCCCGATCCGGGCGCGCCGGCCGGCGTCGACCCGATGGACGGCCTTCGACTCATCGTCGGGCTGGGCAATCCCGGCACCGAGCACGCACGGACCCGGCACAATGCCGGGTTCCGTTTTGTCGACGCCCTTGCGGATCGCGAGGGCGAGCGCTTCAAGGTCGACGGCAAACTGTACGGCGAGACTGCGAAGGTCCGGATCGCGGGCCACGAGGCCTGGCTGCTCAAGCCGGCCACCTTCATGAACCTCAGCGGCAAGTCGGTGGTCGCCGCACTTCGCTTCTGGAAGATCGAGCCGGAACAGGCGCTGCTGGTCCACGACGAGCTGGACCTGTCGCCGGGTACCGCCCGGCTCAAGTTCGACGGCGGCCACGGCGGCCAGAACGGGCTGCGCGACACCATGCGCCTGCTCGGGCACGGCCGGTTCCACCGCCTGCGCGTCGGCATCGGCCATCCCGGGCACAAGGACCGGGTCACCGGCTGGGTGCTGGGGCGCCCGTCGCCCGACGACGACATTCTCATCGGGCGCGCCATCGACGAGGCGTTCGACGTGCTGCCGCTGGCCATGGCCGGCGATTTCAACGAAGCCATGAAGCGGCTGCACACCAACAGGACCTGACAGAACAATGGGCATCACATGCGGCATCGTCGGCCTGCCGAACGTCGGCAAGTCGACCCTCTTCAACGCATTGACCAAGGCGGGCATCGCCGCGGCCAACTTCCCCTTCTGCACGATCGAGCCCAATGTCGGCGTGGTGCCGGTGCCGGACCCGCGCCTGAACGCGCTGGCGGAGATCATCAACCCGCAGAAGGTGATCCCGACCGCGGTCGAGTTCGTCGACATTGCCGGCCTGGTGGCCGGTGCGGCGAGCGGCGAGGGCCTGGGCAACAAGTTCCTGGCCCATATCCGCGAGGTCGACGCGATCTGCCACGTGGTGCGCTGCTTCGAGAACGACGACGTGATCCACGTCAACAACAAGGTCGACCCGATCGCCGACATCGAGACCATCGACACCGAGTTGGCGCTGGCCGACCTGGAGTCGGTCGAAAAGGCCCTGCAGCGCGCCGAGCGCTCGGCCAAGACCGGTGACAAGGACGCCAAGGCGCGCGTCGAGGTGCTGGCGCGGGTGCGTGCCGGCCTGGACGCCGGCAGGCCGGTGCGCGCGCTGGGCCTGTCGGAAGACGATCGTGCCGCGGTCCGCGACCTGTTCCTGTTGACCCTGAAGCCTGTGATGTACGTGGCCAACGTGCTCGAGGACGGGTTCGAGGGCAATCCTCACCTGGACGTCGTCCGCGAGCGGGCGGCGGGCGAGGGCGCCGAAGTGGTGCCGGTCTCCGCCGCCATCGAAGAGGAGCTCAGCGAACTTGACGACGCCGACCGCGATGTCTTCCTGGCCGACCTGGGCCTGGAGGAGCCGGGCCTGAACCGGGTCATCCGCGCGGCCTACAGCCTGCTGGGGCTGCAGACCTATTTCACCGCCGGCGTGAAGGAGGTCCGTGCGTGGACGGTCAAGGCCGGCTCCACCGCGCCGCAGGCGGCCGGGGTGATCCACACCGACTTCGAGAAGGGCTTCATCCGCGCCGAGACCATCGGTTACGACGACTTCCTGCGCTACCGGGGCGAATCCGGCGCGCGCGAGGCCGGGCGGCTGCGCCTTGAAGGCAAGGAGTACCGGGTGCAGGAAGGCGACGTCCTGCATTTCCGCTTCAACGTCTGAGCCGGCGGGCGTCGGCGCGGCGCCCCGGTGTCGCACGGCGTGCGGAAATGTGCCGCAGGCGTTGACAGCCTCGATCCGGCACGTCAAAATCGCGGGCTGATTTCAAAGGTTCCATGTGCTGGAGGGATACCCAAGCGGCCAACGGGGGCAGACTGTAAATCTGCTGGCTTACGCCTTCGGTGGTTCGAATCCACCTCCCTCCACCAGCTTCATCCCGGCGCGGGAGTAGTTCAACGGTAGAACCTCAGCCTTCCAAGCTGATGGTGCGGGTTCGATTCCCGTCTCCCGCTCCACCGCGGGGTATCATTGGAACCGCGGCGCCAGGGTACAACTCACGCTCACGTAGCTCAGTCGGTAGAGCACCTCCTTGGTAAGGAGGAGGTCACTGGTTCGATTCCAGTCGTGAGCACCATCTTCGTCCCGCAGCGGAAAGCGCGGGCCTCCATCCAACAGTTCAACGAGATACGCAATCATGGCCAAGGGTAAGTTCGAGCGCACCAAGCCCCACGTGAACGTGGGCACGATCGGTCACGTGGACCACGGCAAGACGACGCTGACGGCGGCGCTGACGAAGATCGGCGCGGAACGTTTCGGCGGCGAGTT
>NZ_JBSVRI010000005.1:0-213292 GCF_054052085.1 Luteimonas sp. A501 | reverse complement strand
TCCCGCGCACAGGGGGTGTGCGGAGAGCCGGCCATGGATGGCCGGCGCCCGGCGCTGGTAGCAGGACGCGGAGACGCCGGCGCAGCACACCCCCTGTGCGCGGGACGGGCCGCGCGGACCCCAACGGAACGGCGACCATCCCCAGACGCGCATCAACGCCCCAGCTGCAAGCCATCACCCCTGCAGCCCGGAGAAGAGCCAAAGAAAAGCGGCCGCAGGGGCCGCTTTTCTGCTCCTGCGTGGGATGCCCCGCGCAGGAATGTGCCGTCTCAGGTATCGCCTAGAGCAGCGGCACCAACAGCAGGGCGACGATGTTGGTCACCTTGATCAGCGGGTTGATGGCGGGGCCGGCAGTGTCCTTGTAGGGATCGCCCACGGTATCGCCGGTGACCGCGGCCTTGTGCGCCTCGGAGCCCTTGCCGCCGTGGTGGCCTTCCTCGATGTACTTCTTGGCGTTGTCCCAGGCGCCGCCGCCGGTGCACATCGAGATCGCCAGGAACAGGCCGGTGACGATGGTGCCCATCAGCAGGCCGCCGAGCGCGTCCGCGCCCAGCACCAGGCCGACGATGATCGGAATGGCCAGCGGCAGCAGCGAAGGCACGATCATTTCCCGGATCGCCGAGCGCGTCAGCAGGTCGACCGCGCGGTCGTACTGCGGCTTGCCGGTGCCTTCCATGATCCCGGGGATCTCGCGGAACTGGCGCCGCACCTCCTCCACTACCGCACCGGCCGCGCGGCCGACGGCCTGCATCGCCAGCGCGCCGAAGAGGTAGGGGATCATGCCGCCGATCAGCAGCCCGATCACCACGTTCGGGTTGTCGATGGAGAAGTTCACCGCGCGGCCCGAGGCCTCCAGCTTGTGCGCGTAGTCGGCGAACAGCACCAGCGCGGCCAGGCCCGCCGAACCGATCGCATAGCCCTTGGTCACCGCCTTGGTGGTGTTGCCGACGGCGTCGAGCGCGTCGGTGGTCTCGCGGATCTCCGGCGGCAGGCCGCTCATCTCGGCGATGCCGCCGGCGTTGTCGGTGATCGGGCCGTAGGCGTCGAGCGCCACGATCATGCCGGCCATCGACAGCATGGCGGTGGCGGCGATCGCCAGGCCGTACAGGCCCGCGATTGCGTAGCAGCACCAGATCGCGGCCGCGACCACGATCACCGGTGCCGCGGTCGACTTCATCGACACCGCAAGTCCCGCGATCACGTTCGTGCCGTGGCCGGTCTCGGAAGCTCGCGCCACGTCCTGCACCGGCGCGTACTCGGTCGCGGTGTAGTACTCGGTGATCACCACCAGCATGCCGGTCAACACCAGGCCGACGATCGCGCA
Organism: Luteimonas sp. A501; assembly: GCF_054052085.1. Next base: position 211,968 of record NZ_JBSVRI010000005.1, on the reverse strand, counting down.
CCAGAACAGCGGCAGCGCCAGCGAGGCTTCGAACATGCTGCCGGTGATGAACCAGAATGCGATCGCCGCCAGCACGCCGGACACGCCCAGGCCACGGTACAGCGCGTTCATGATCTTGCCACCCGGCCGCGCCTTGACGAAGAAGGTGCCGATGATCGAGGCGATGATGGACGCCGCACCCAGTACCAGCGGCAGCACCACGCCGGCCCAGCCGTAGGTCGCGAAGCTGATGCCGGCGACCAGCATCGAGGCGATGATGGTCACCGCGTAGGTCTCGAACAGGTCGGCCGCCATGCCGGCGCAATCACCCACGTTGTCGCCGACGTTGTCGGCGATCACCGCCGGGTTGCGCGGATCGTCCTCGGGGATCCCGGCTTCGACCTTGCCCACCAGGTCCGCGCCGACGTCGGCGCCCTTGGTGAAGATGCCGCCGCCAAGCCGCGCGAAGATCGAGATCAGCGAGGAACCGAAGGCAAGTCCGATCATCGGCTGCAGCGCGGCCTCGACCGCCAGCGCGTCGCGGCCGTCGCCGACCACGAACATGAAGTAGCCGGCCACGCCCAGCAGGCCCAGGCCGACGACCAGCATGCCGGTGACCGCGCCGCCCCGGAAGCTGACCGCCAGCGCCTCGTTCAGGCCCACGGTCGCCGCCTGCGTGGTGCGCACGTTGGCACGCACCGAAACGAACATGCCGATGAAGCCGGCCAGGCCCGAGAGTACCGCGCCGATCAGGAAGCCGATGGCCGTCGGCCAGCCGAGGGCCGGCACGAAGCCGGTGACCAGGAACAGCACCACGCCGACGATGGCGATGGTGATGTATTGCCGCCGCAGGTAGGCCCCGGCGCCCTCCTGGATCGCGGCCGCGATCTGCTGCATGCGCTCGTTGCCCGCGGGCTGCGCAAGGATCCATCGCGCAGAAACAATGCCGTAGATGATCGCCAGGCCGGCACAGGCAAGTGCCAGCCACAAAGCTTGTTGCTCGAGCATGAATCCCTCCCCAGGGTGTGGTCGATAGCATCTGAGTGGAGCTGGAACCACCCGACTATGGCATACGCCCCGGGCCCGGTATTGCCGCGCTGCAGCGCGTGCGGGCCGCGCCGCGGCAGGGCGGATTCAGGCGCCGCATGCCAGCCTGACCATCGCCCCGGCCCAAGGAGTCCCCGTGATGCGATCCGCCGCTGCCATCTGCCTGCTTGCCTTCGCCGCCGCGCCCGCGCTGGCCGCCGACCCGAAGCCCGAGATCAGCCGGCCGGCGGCGGCACCGCAGGCGGTGGGCGTGGTCCACACGCTGCGCCAGATCCCGGAGGCCTGCGCACGCATCGAGGGTGCGTTCACCGGCGATGCCGCTGATCCCTACCGTTTCGCCGTGGTCCGCACCAGCGCGAACTGCCAGCCGCGCGCACGCTTCGTAGACGCGGCCAAGGCCAGGCCGTCGGTCGCGTCAGGCTGGGTGTTCAACGATGTGCTCAGGGTGCCGAGCGCCGAGTGCGCCTCGCGGCGGGCAGTGGTGCGCGTGTGGCGCAAGCCGGTGGACCAGACGATGGAGCTGGACGGCCAGGGCCAGTCGCGGATCTACATCGAAGAGTCGAAGCAGGCCGCCGCCGCCGGCAGGATCGCGGCGACCCCCATGTACGCCGCCGAGATGGGTGTGGAAGGCGAGGCCTGCGCCGGCGGCTGACGCGGCTCCCGCTCGACCGCTATCGCCACCCCCGAGGGGAGGAACTCATTCTTCCCAGGTCGGCAGCTTCTTTGGAACGGCGACATTCTTCAGGGTGACGTACTTCGGCAGGCCGTCGCGGCCGTAGGGCGGGTAGGCTTCGCCGCGGATCAGCGGCTCGAGATAGGTTCTCGCCGCGGCCGTGATGCCGTAGCCGTCGCGGCGGATGAAGCCCCTGGGCATGGTCTTTTCGCGGTTGGCGATCCGGGCCAGCGGCGCCGGCTCGATCTTCCAGCGATAGGGCGCGTCGGAGGTGCGGACGATTGCCGGCATGGTCGCGTTGCGGCCCTCCAGCGCGAGGCGCACCGCGGCCTTGCCCACGGCCATGGCGTGGTCGAGATCGGTCTTCGAGGCGATGTGGCGCGCCGAGCGCTGCAGGTAGTCGGGCAGCGTCCAGTGCACCTTCAGGTCGAGGCGATCCTTCACCCGTCCCGCCAGGTACGAGGCGACCCCGCCAAGCTGGGTGTGGCCGAAGGAGTCCTTGCCGCCGCCCGCGTCCGCCACGAAGCGGCCGTCCGCGGTGCGGATGCCCTCGCTGGCCACGACCACGCAGTAGCCGACGCGATCCACGACCTTGCGCACCCGGGCCAGGAAGTCCTCCTCGTCGTAGGCGCGCTCCGGGAACAGGATCAGGTGCGGCGCGGCATCGGGGCCGTCGCCAGCGAGGCCCGCCGCGGCCGCCAGCCAGCCGGCGTGGCGGCCCATGGCCTCGTAGACGAAGACCTTGGTCGAGGTGTCTGCCATCGCCGCGACGTCCAGCGCTGCCTCGCGCACCGAGACCGCGGTGTACTTGGCCGCCGAACCGAAGCCCGGGCAGCAGTCGGTCACCACCAGGTCGTTGTCGACCGTCTTCGGCACGCCGATGCAGGTCAGCGGGTAGTCGAACTCAGCGGCCAGCTGCGAGACCTTGTTGGCGGTGTCGGCGGAATCGTTGCCGCCGTTGTAGAGGAACCAGCGCACGTCGTGGGCGCGCAGCACGTCGAGCAGGCGCTCATACTTCGCGCGGTCCTCGTCCAGTGATTTCAGCTTGTAGCGGCACGAGCCAAAGGCGCCGCCGGGGGTGTGGGCCAGGGCGCGGATCGCCGCCGCCGGCTCCTTCGACGTGTCGATCAGCTCCTCGCGCAGGGCGCCGAGGATGCCGTTGCGGCCGGCCAGCACGCGCACCTTGCGCGCGCGGGCCTCGCTGATCACAGCGGAGGCGGTGGCGTTGATGACGGCGGTGACGCCGCCGGACTGGGCGTAGAACAGGCAACCTTTGGGCATCTCGGGTCCGTTGGAAAGGGGCTTCGGGCCGGGGGGTGATTACGGTAAGCTGGCGCGGTCGTGGCCGCAGGCGGTGGATTCTACGCCCCGCGCCGTCCACGCCCAGAGACCACATGGAGCGTTCGATGCGACTGGTACTGCTTGGTGCGCCGGGTTCCGGCAAAGGGACGCAGGCCACGCGCCTGAAGGAGCACCTGCAGGTGCCACACGTGTCGACCGGCGACCTGCTGCGCGCCGAGGTCAAGGCCGGCAGCGCGCTGGGCCTGCAGGCGAAAGAGGTGATGGCCCGCGGCGAGCTGGTGTCCGACGCGATCCTGCTCGGCATGCTCGAGGACCGGCTCTCTCGCGCCGACGTGGCCAATGGCTTCATCCTCGACGGCTATCCGCGCAACCTGGCCCAGGCGGCCGCGCTTGACGCCCTGCTGCAGCGCATCGGCCAGCCGATGGACGCCGCGATCCAGCTTGAGGTCGACAATGAACTGCTGATCGACCGCCTTGCCGGGCGCGCACAGGCCGAAGGCCGTTCCGACGACAACCCCGAATCGGTCCGCAAGCGCCTGCAGGTCTATGACGAGCAGACCGCGCCGGTGATCGGCTACTACCGCGACGCCGGCAGGCTCGGCGTGGTCGACGGCGTCGGTACGCTCGACGAGGTCTTCGACCGCATCCTGGTGGCGCTCGACCGGTCCTGACGCCTTGAAGCTGCATATCCTCGGCATCGCTGGCACTTTCATGGGCGGCGTGGCCGCGCTGGCGCGCGAGCTCGGCCACGAGGTCGAGGGCAGCGACCAGGCGGTGTACCCGCCGATGTCGACCCAGCTCGAGCGCCTCGGCATCGAACTGCGCCAGGGCTACGACCCCGCCAATATTTCGGCCGACTGCGACCAGGTGGTGATCGGCAACGCGCTGTCGCGCGGCAATGCCGCGGTGGAGCACGTGCTGGACAACGGGCTTGCCTATACCTCCGGCGCGGAGTGGCTGCGCGACAAGGTGTTGCCGGGGCGCGACACGATCGCGGTGGCGGGCACGCACGGAAAAACCACGACCACCACGATCCTCGCCTGGCTGCTCGAGGCCGCGGGGCGTCATCCCGGATTCCTGATCGGGGGCGTGGCGGAGGATTTCGGGGTCTCGGCGCGGGTTGGCGGCATGCACGACGGTGCCAGGCGCGAAGGCCTGGAAAACTCCCCCTTCGTGGTCGAAGCCGACGAATACGACACCGCCTTCTTCGACAAGCGCTCGAAATTCGTGCACTACCGGCCGCTGGTCGCGGTGCTCAACAACCTCGAGTTCGACCACGCCGACATCTTCCCGGACCTGGCCGCGATCCAGCGCCAGTTCCACCATTTCGTGCGCACGATCCCGGGTCGGGGGCGTCTGGTGGTCAACGGCGAGGACCCGCACCTGGCCGAGGTGTTGGCCATGGGCTGCTGGACGCCGGTCGTGCGCTTCGGCATCGACGCGGGCCAGGGCGCGCCGCTGGACTGGAGCGCGCGGCTGCTCGCCGACGACGGCGGCGCATTTGCCGTCTTGCAGGCCGGACGCGAGGTCGGCGAGGTGCGCTGGCCGCTGCTCGGCCGCCACAACGTGATGAACGCGCTCGGCGCCCTTGCCGCCTGCGATGCGGTTGGCGTCGATGTCGCCTCCGTGCTGCCGGCGCTGGGGGCTTTCCGCAGCGTCAAGCGACGCATGGAGCTGCTCGGCGAGGCCGGCGGGATCAGCGTCTATGACGACTTCGCCCACCATCCCACCGCCATCGCCACGACCCTGGAGGGCCTGCGGGCACGCGTCGGCGACGGGCGGATCGTGGTGGCGATGGAGCCGCGCAGCAACTCGATGCGCCTGGGTGCGCACGCGAAGGCGCTGGCGCCCTCGCTCGCGCTGGCCGATGCGGTGGTGTTCCTCCATCGCGCCGGGCTGGAGTGGGATGCGGGCGCCGTGGTCGGCGGGCTCCGCGGCCAGGGCACTGCGGTATCCGATGCGGACACCTTGCTGGCGAGCCTGCGTGCCCTCGTGCATGAAGGCGACCATGTGGTGTTCATGTCCAACGGTGGCTTCGACGGCGCGCCGCGTCGCTTCCTCGGCATGCTGCGCGGCGACTGAGGTCGCACGATGCCGCCGTCTCGCCGTGGCCTTGACGCGCACGGCGGGTAAACTGCGGTCGATGGCCGATCCACCGCTGCTTCCGCTGCTTCCGCTGTTCCCGCTGCAGACCGTGCTGGTGCCCGGTGCGATGCTGGGCCTGCGCGTGTTCGAACCGCGCTACCTCGACCTGGTGGGCGAATGCGGCCGGCGCGGCAGCGGCTTCGGCGTTTGCCTGATCGCCGAGGGCAGCGAAGTCGGCTCACCCGCGGTTCCGGCGAAGTTCGGCACCGAAGCGCTGATCGAGGACTTCGGCACCGATGAGGACGGCCTGCTGACCCTGCGCGTACGCGGCGCGCGCCGGTTTCGCGTCGCGCGTACGGCCGTGCGTGACAGCGGCCTCGTCGAGGCCGAAGTGGAGTGGCGCGCGGACGAACCCGCCCATGCCCGGCTGCGCCCCGAGCACGCGCTGCTCGGCACCCTGCTGGAACGCATCTTCGACCAGGTCGGCCGGCCACCCGGCTTCGAGCCGGGTTTCCAGGATGCCGCCTGGGTCGGTTGGCGCCTGCTCGAACTGTTGCCGATGCCTGAAGAGCGGCGCGTCGAACTGCTGGCCATGGACGATCCCCACGCCCGGCTCGAGGGCCTGCTGGCGCTGATCGGCTAGGGCCCGGCTCCGGCCACCAGCGGCAGCCGCAGGCGCAACACCTGTTCGCCGGACGCCGGGTGCGGGTCTTCCCGCAGATCGAATCCGGCGAGGTCTTCGCGCAGCAGGGCGTAGGCGCTGCTGGTGTCCGCGTCGGGCGACCACAGTCCGAACAGGTCGAAGGGGCGCGCGTGGGTGAGGGTCTGGACCGTGCCGATCCAAAGCGGCGTGCCGTCGCGCGGCTGTCGCGGTGCGTGCCACAGGCGGAGCACCAGGATGCGGCCGTCATCGAGCGTGCGGCGCGCCAGCAGGGTTTCGGCGCTGGCGCCCAGGGTGGCCGGCAACACCTTCTGCTCCAGCGCGGGGGTGTCATCGTCAAGCAGCAGCAGTGTGTCGCTCCAGTCCGCCTGGGCCTGGACGGTCCAGCCGCGCTGGCCGAGGTGCGCCTCAAGGGGCTGCAGTGGCCCGGCGACCTGCACATCCAGCGGCCAGCGACGGCTGGCGTCGCGTTCGTTGCGCTGCCAGGGCAGGGCCGCCCAGCCGTCCCGCCACCAGCTGTCCAGGTCGATGTTGGCCGGTGCCGGCTGCGGTGCGAAGCGCTCCAGCAACGGATCCACCGCCCGCGGTGCGTGCCACAGCGCGGCCAGCAGGAAGGCGCCGTAGAACAGGCCTGCAAGTGGCCGCATCCAGAACGAGCGCGCCACGTGGCGGCGGTAGGCGATGCCCAGCGCCAGCAGCCAGGCAATGCCCAGCAGCATCCCGCCCACGAGGTCGGTCAGCCAGTGCGCGCCCAGGTACAGCCGCGCGAAGCCCAGCACCGCCACCACCGCGCCGGATACCAGGTAGGGCCAGACCCGCTGCCGCCCGGGGAGTTCGCGCGCAATCAGCACGGCGAAGAAGCCGAAGGTGATGGTGGTCATCGTCAGGCCCACCGAGGGGAAGCCGAAGCCGCTGAGCGCGGTCGGCGGGCGCGGCATGTCGATCGCCGCCTCCAGGGCCGCGGTCAGCACCAGGCCGAAGGCCAGCGCCGCCAGCCAGTGCGCCGCCGCCATCCAGCGCCGTCGCCACAGCAGCCACAGCGTGGACAGCGCGATCGGCAGGCCGAGGACCACCGGGTCGCCGATCGACGCCAGCCCGGCCATCAGCCGGTCGGCCAGCGGATTGCGCAGCGCGTACATCGCGTCGTGGATGCGCAGGTCCAGCGCCAGCGGCTCGCCGCGCGCCAGCATCGTCGCCAGCAGGGTGAACCAGGCCACGCCGATTGCGAGCAGGCAGGCGGCCAGCAGCGCCAGCGAGGCGGATTCCGGGCGGTTGGGCGAGATCAGCGCGGCGGCGTAGCGACCCAGGCGCGGATGGTCGCGGGTCCAGCGCAGGGCGCGCGCCAGCAGCGCATCGGCGTGGTTGGCGAACCAGCGATAGGTATAGAGGACCAGCGACCAGGCCAGCGCGATCGCCGCCAGCAGCGCGGCGACCACCAGCGCCAGGCGATCGGCGACCGCCGCCACCGCGTCGTAGGCCTCGCCGAGCAGCCAACCCGGGGCGAGGAACAGCATCGCCCACGAGATCGCGGCGACGATGCTCGCGGGTACGTAGCGCCGCAGGGGCATCCGCGACATGCCGGCGATCGCGGGCACGAAAGGGCGCACCGGGCCGACATAGCGGGCGATGAAGATGCCCTTGATCTCGTTGCGGCGGAACAGCACCCCGGCGCGGTCGAGCAGCTGCGGGTATTTCCTGAACGGCCAGGTGGCGCGCAGCTGCGGGCCCCAGCGGTAACCGATCCAGTAGCTGCTGGCATCGCCGGCCAGCGCGCCAAGCGCTGCGCAGGCGATCGCGTACGGCCCCGAGATCTCGCCGAAGCCGATCAGCACGCCGATCGCGAACAGCAGCGGCAGCGCGGGCACCACGGCACCGAGCACGATGACGGCATCGCAGAACGCAATTGCGAAAATGGCCACGCCGGCGGCCACGGGATGGGCGCCGATCCATGCAACGAGGGTGTCGAACCAGGCACTCACCGCAGCAATTATGGCAGCCGGAGGGCGCATCGCGCCGCCTACAATGCAGTAATGGATGACTCGGGTTCAGTCGAAGTGCGCGCGCTGAAAGCGGACAGCTTCGGCCGCATCGGACTGATGCGCCGCGAAGGCGGGGCCGCTGTGCCCGGCGCCGGGAACGCCGGCGCGGCCGGCGGCACCCTGTTCGTGCGCCGCGACCTGCGCCACGTGCCGTGGTGGCTGCGGCTCCCCGCCTGGTGGCTGGCGCGGCGCGAGGCGCGCGGACTCGAAGCGGTGGCGGGCATGGCCGACGTCCCGCAGCTGCTGCGCTGGGACGGTCGCATGCTCGACCGCAGCTACATGCCCGGCGATGCGATGTACCAGCGCCCGCCGCGCGGCGACATCGCGTACTTCCGTCGCGCGCGCCGGCTGCTGCGGCAGCTGCACCGCCACGGCCTGGCCCACAACGATCTTGCCAAGGAAGCCAACTGGCTGGTGCTCGAGGACGGGCGCCCGGCGATCATCGACTTCCAGCTGGCGGTGCGCGGCCATCCGCGCTCGCGCTGGATGCGCCTGCTCGCGCGCGAGGACCTGCGCCACCTGCTCAAGCACAAACGTACCTACTGCCCGGACCGCATCACCCCGGTCGAGCGCCGCGTGCTCAAGCGCACTTCATGGCTGCGCGACGCCTGGTTCGCCACCGGCAAGCCCGTCTACCGCTTCGTCACCCGCAGGCTCCTGAAGTGGGAAGACAACGAAGGCCAGGGCCCGAAGCCCTGAGGGCATCCGCCACGACCCCACCGCCGGACCACATGCGCCGCCCCCCACCGCAGGCGCAGCTGTCGCTGCGACGCACCCTCTTGAAGCCATGTCCTATCATCATCCGATCGCAGCTATAGCTGCTCCTACAGGCGGTGTCCTGCCATGACGTCCACACTTTCCGGCAAGACCCTCTTCATCACCGGCGGCTCGCGCGGCATCGGCCTGGCGATCGCGCTGCGAGCCGCGCGCGACGGCGCCAACGTCGCCATCGCGGCCAAGTCGGATGTCGCCAATCCGCGGCTGCCGGGCACCATCCACACCGCGGCGAAGGCGATCACCGACGCCGGCGGGCAGGCCCTGGCGCTGAAGTGCGACATCCGCGAGGAGGATCAGGTACGCGCCGCGGTCGCCGCCACGGTCGACGCCTTTGGCGGCATCGACATCCTGGTCAACAACGCCAGCGCGATCTGGCTGCGCGGCACGCTCGATACGCCGATGAAGCGCTTCGACCTGATGCAGCAGGTCAATGCCCGCGGCAGCTTCCTCTGTGCCCAGGCCTGCCTGCCGCACCTGCTGGAGGCGCCTAATCCGCACATCCTGACGCTCGCGCCGCCGCCGTCGCTGGACCCGAAGTGGTGGGGTCCGCACACCGGCTACACGCTGGCCAAGATGGGCATGAGTTTCGTGACCCTTGGGCTTGCGGCCGAGTTCGGGCCCAGGGGCGTGGCGGTCAACGCGCTGTGGCCGCGCACGATCATCGGCACCGATGCGCTGAACATGATCCCGGGCGTGGAGCCTGGCAACGGCCGCTCGCCGGAGATCATGGCCGACGCCGCCCACGCCGTGCTGGTGCGCCCGGCGACCGGCTTCGCCGGCAACTTCCTCATCGACGACGAGGTGCTGGCCGAAGCGGGCATCACCGACCTCTCGGGCTACGCGGTGGATCCGTCGATGCCGCTGTTCCCCGACCTGTTCCTCGACTGAGCCCGCCCCATGCCGGATACCGCCTCCCTCCTCGCCCTCGGGCGCGACCGCTACCTTCCGGTATACCGCCAGCGCGAGGTGGTGCTCGTGCGCGGCCAGGGCGCGCGGGTCTGGGACAGCGAAGGCCGCGACTACATCGACTTCTCGGCCGGCATCGCGGTCTGCAGCCTGGGCCATGCCGACCCCGACCTCGTCGCCGCGCTGGTCGAGCAGGCCGGCAGGCTTTGGCACACCAGCAACGTCTTCCACAGCGAACCGCCGCTGCGCCTGGCCCAGGAGCTGGTGGAGGCTTCGCGCTTCGCCGAACGCGTCTTCCTGTGCAACTCCGGCGCCGAGGCCAACGAGGCCGCGATCAAGCTGGTGCGGAAGTGGGCGAGCGTGCAGGGGCGGGGGCCGGAGCGGCGGGTGGTTCTCACCTTCCGCGGCAGCTTCCATGGCCGCACGCTCGCGACCGTGACCGCAACTGCGCAGCCGAAGTACCAGGCCGGCTACGAGCCGCTGCCGGAAGGCTTCCGCTACGTGGACTTCAACGCGATCGACCAGCTGGAAGCGGCGATGTCCGCGGGCGACGTGGCCGCGGTCATGCTCGAGCCGGTGCAGGGCGAGGGCGGGGTGGTCGCGGCCGCGCCCGGCTTCCTGCAGGCGGTGCGCGCGCTGTGCGACCAGCACGGCGCGCTGCTGGTCCTGGACGAGATCCAGAGCGGCATGGGGCGTACCGGTGCCCTGTTCGCCCACTGGCATGACGGCGTGGTGCCGGACATCGTCACCCTGGCCAAGGCCCTGGGCGGCGGCTTTCCGGTGGGCGCCATGCTTGCGGGGCCGCGCGTGGCGGAGGCGATGCAGTTCGGCGACCACGGCACCACCTTCGGCGGCAATCCACTGGCCGCGGCGGTGGCCCGGGTGGCGCTGCGCAAGCTGGCCTCGCCGCAGATCGAAACCAACGTGGCGCGGCAATCCGGTGCCTTGCGCGCCGGGCTGGTGGCGATCGGTGCGGAATTCGACCTGTTCTCTGAAGTGCGCGGGCGTGGATTGATGCTGGGCGCGGTGCTCAAGGCGGCGCATGCCGGTCGCGCCGGTGAATTCCTCGATCACGCCGCGGCCGAAGGCCTGCTGCTGTTGCAGGCGGGCGCCGACGTGCTGCGCCTGGTGCCGGCGTTGAACATCAGTGACGCGGAGGTTGCCGACGGCCTGGCACGCCTGCACGCCGCCGGGGCCCGGATGGTTCGCTGAAAGCATGGGGGATGCCGCGATCCGAAGCGCCGGGAGCGCCGGCACTTCGGGCAGCCCTGGTGGAAAGGCGGCCGGCCAGTGCGCCGCCGGGTCCGGCGGCGCCTGCGCTCCGCGGGCTCAGCCGGCGGCGACGACCTTGAACGCCTCGCGCGCGGCGGCCAGCGTGGCCTCGACCACCGCCTCGTCGTGGGCGCTGGAGACGAAACCGGCCTCGTAGGCCGATGGCGCCAGGAACACGCCGCGCTCCAGCATCGCGTGGAAGAAGCGGTTGAACGCCGCGCTGTCGCAGGCCACGGCGTCGGCATAGGTATCGACCTTGCGGTCGGTGAAGAACAGCCCGTACATCGCGCCGACGCGGTTGGTGGTCAGCGGTACGCCGGCCTCGCGCGCGGCGGCCTCGAAGCCGTCGCACAGCGTGTTGGCCGTGGCTTCCAGGCGGTCGTGGAAGCCGGGCGCTTGCACCAGCTCCAGCATCGCCAGGCCCGCGGCCATCGCCACCGGATTGCCGCTGAGCGTACCGGCCTGGTAGATCGGGCCGGCTGGCGCGATCTGCTGCATCAGCTCGCGGCGGCCGCCATAGGCGCCCACCGGCATGCCGCCGCCGATGATCTTGCCGAACGTGGTCAGGTCGGGAGTGACGCCGTAGCGCGCCTGCGCGCCGCCCAGGGCCACGCGGAACCCGGTCATCACTTCGTCGAAGATCAGCAGCGCGCCGTGCTTCGTGCAGAGTTCGCGCAGGTGCTGAAGATAGCCTTCGCGCGGCGGCAGGCAGTTGGCGTTGCCCACCACCGGTTCGATGATCACCGCCGCGACCTCGCTGCCAATGTCATCGAACAGCTGCGTCGCGGCCTCGAAATCGTTGTAGCTGATGGTCGAGGTCAGCTCGCCCAGCGCGGCCGGCACGCCCGGCGACGTCGGCACGCCGAGGGTGAGCATGCCGCTGCCGGCCTTCACCAGGAAGGAGTCGCCGTGGCCGTGGTAGCAGCCCTCGAACTTGACGATGCGCTGGCGCCCGGTGGCGCCTCGCGCCAGGCGCACCGCCGACAGCGTGGCCTCGGTGCCGGAGTTGACCATGCGCACCATTTCGCAGGACGGCACCAGGCGGGTGATGGTCTCGGCCATGGTCACTTCGGCCGGGCAGGGTGCGCCGAACGAGAGGCCGTTGCCGATCGCCGCCTGCACGGCCTCGCGCACCTTCGGATGGTTGTGGCCGACGATCATCGGCCCCCAGGAGCCGACATAGTCGATGTAGCGGTTGCCATCGACGTCATGCAGATAGGCGCCGTCGGCGCTCTCGACGAAGAACGGCTCGCCGCCGACCGACTTGAACGCGCGTACCGGCGAATTGACCCCGCCCGGGATCAGTTCCACGGCGCGGGAGAACAGGGCGTGTGACTTGTCGTGCTTCATCGCAATGAATTCCTGTAGTGGCGCCTGAAGGCGCGAATGGCGTGATGGTGATTGCCGCGGACGCTCCATGGCGCCCGTGCGGGACGTGCCCGGTGCATCCGGCTCTCTACGCGACAGGTGCTTCGAACGCCTGGAGGTAGGACTGCGCCGCGGCCACCGGGTCGGGCGCGTCGAACACGCCGCTGATCACCGCGACCAGGTCCGCGCCGGCATCGACCACGATGCGGGCATTGTCCGGCGTGATCCCGCCAATGGCCACCCGCGGCACGCCGAACTTCGCCGCGCTGCGCAGCAGTCCGGGCGTCGCGCGGCGGGCCAGCGGCTTGGTCGGCGATGGAAAGAACGCGCCGAACGCGAGATAGTCGGCGCCCGCGGCCGCTGCGCGCTCCGCGTGCTGCAGGCTGTCATAGCAGGAGGCGCCGATGATCGCGCCTTCGCCAAGCGCCTCGCGCGCGGCGCGGATGTCGCCGTCGCCTTCGCCCAGGTGCGCCCCATCGGCGCCGCAGGCACGCGCAAGCCGCCAGTCGTCGTTGATCAGGAGCGGTACGCCGCGCTCACGGCAAAGCGGCAGCAAGGCTGCAATCTGTGCGCGCGCCAGCGTGGCGTCGGCAAGCTTGTTGCGGTACTGCAGCAGCGCCGCCTTCGCGAGCACCGCCGAGACCCGGGCCAGCAGGCGCGACGTGTCGGGCTCGTCCGGCGTCAGCAGATAAAGGCCGCGCGCGTGGGCGCCCGGACGCGAAGGCATTGCCTCGGACATTGCGTGGTTTCCTGTCGATGGGCGTGATGGGACAATGGTGGCCCGCGCCGTGCGCGACCGGAACCGCATTATCCGATGAACGACACCACCGCCTACCGCACCTGGATGTGCGTGGTCTGCGGCTTCATCTATGAAGAAGCCGTGGGCCTGCCCGAAGAAGGCATCGCCCCCGGAACGCGCTGGGAGGATGTCCCGGACACCTGGACCTGCCCGGACTGCGGCGTAACCAAGGACGATTTCGAGATGATGGCGCTCTGAAGAGCCCCGCGTGACCGCATTCAGCGGCCGCGAGCGACGTCCGGGCCGAGTTCCAGCGCGGCGCCGTCCTCCAGCCCCAGCCGGCGGGCTTCACCGGCGTTGAGTTCAAGCACGTACAGCGCCGGTGCCCGGCTTGGATACGGCGGACAGCGGTCTCCCGCCGAACACGGCGGCACTCCCCGCTGCTGTGACACCAGGCGCAGCGATGCGTCGAAATAGAGGATGTCCAGCGGGATCCGCGTGTTCTTCATCCAGTAGGCCTGGCGCTCTTCGCGTTCGTGGATGAACAGCATGCCGTGGCCATCCGCCAGCGAGTCCCGGAACATCAGGCCGCGCGCCCGGGCCTCGTCGTCGTCGGCTACCTCGACCACGTAACGCTCACCGGCAAGCTCCACCCAGCGCCCGTCACTGGCGCACGCGGTCGCAAGCAGGGTCGTGCAGCACAGCAACAGCGCGAAAAAGGGTATTCGCATGGGCAGCGTCTCTCGTCATATATAGGGAGTGCGCCAACAGTCCCGGAGAGGCGCGGCGCGGTCAAGTCGAAAAAAAACACTGGACCCCTTCCCAAATCCTCCCGGGCGCTGCACAATGCGCGCCCCGCCAAGCAGCGGTCGGCACCGCCGGCAGCTACGAAGCGGGGAAGAACGAAAAAGCCGCTTCACAGGGTGTTGACGTTCTTCGAAACCGCGCTAAGATGTGCGGCTCCCCTGACGGAAACGGCCTCCGGGCCACGACGAAAAGGGAGGCTGAAATCAACCCCACACAGGGTGTTGACGGAAGCGAAAGTCGCGCTAAGATGTGCGGCTCGCTTCGGACAAAACGGTCACTGACCGCCACCTCCGAAGCACGCTGAAGGAAGCGCCCGCAGGGTGTTGACGGAAGCAAAAGTCGCGCTATAATGGGCGGCTCGCTTCGGACAAACGGTCACTGACCGCCACCTCCGAAGCACGCTGAAGAAGACGCCTCACAGGGTGTTGACGAAAGCAAAAACCGCGCTACAATGTGCGGCTCGCCTCGGAGGAAACGACGGGGCAACGGGAAAGGCGCTGAGGCCGATCCCCATGATCTTTGACAGTGTGCGCAGGTGACTTGTGCGGACGTCTGGCAAGTGGATGGTTGTCCATTTGCAGACGTACGTAACAAGAGCAACAAATCAAGCAAATGCAGAAATGCATGCGAGTGATTCGAGCTCGGGTAACGACGACTGCACTCAAAGCGTTTGGACTTCGGTCCATGCAATTTTAAGTGAAGAGTTTGATCCTGGCTCAGAGTGAACGCTGGCGGCAGGCCTAACACATGCAAGTCGAACGGCAGCACAGGAGAGCTTGCTCTCCGGGTGGCGAGTGGCGGACGGGTGAGGAATACATCGGAATCTGCCTATTTGTGGGGGATAACCTCGGGAAACCGGGACTAATACCGCATACGACCTACGGGTGAAAGCGGAGGACCTTCGGGCTTCGCGCAGATAGATGAGCCGATGTCGGATTAGCTAGTTGGAGGGGTAATGGCCCACCAAGGCGACGATCCGTAGCTGGTCTGAGAGGATGATCAGCCACACTGGGACTGAGACACGGCCCAGACTCCTACGGGAGGCAGCAGTGGGGAATATTGGACAATGGGCGAAAGCCTGATCCAGCCATGCCGCGTGAGTGAAGAAGGCCTTCGGGTTGTAAAGCTCTTTTGTTGGGGAAGAAAAGCAATCGGTTAATACCCGGTTGTTCTGACGGTACCCAAAGAATAAGCACCGGCTAACTTCGTGCCAGCAGCCGCGGTAATACGAAGGGTGCAAGCGTTACTCGGAATTACTGGGCGTAAAGCGTGCGTAGGTGGTTCGTTAAGTCTGATGTGAAAGCCCCGGGCTCAACCTGGGAATTGCATTGGATACTGGCGGGCTAGAGTACGGTAGAGGGTGGCGGAATTCCTGGTGTAGCAGTGAAATGCGTAGATATCAGGAGGAACATCCGTGGCGAAGGCGGCCACCTGGACCAGTACTGACACTGAGGCACGAAAGCGTGGGGAGCAAACAGGATTAGATACCCTGGTAGTCCACGCCCTAAACGATGCGAACTGGATGTTGGGGACAATTGAGTCTTCAGTATCGAAGCTAACGCGTTAAGTTCGCCGCCTGGGGAGTACGGTCGCAAGACTGAAACTCAAAGGAATTGACGGGGGCCCGCACAAGCGGTGGAGTATGTGGTTTAATTCGATGCAACGCGAAGAACCTTACCTGGCCTTGACATGTCGAGAACTTTCCAGAGATGGATTGGTGCCTTCGGGAACTCGAACACAGGTGCTGCATGGCTGTCGTCAGCTCGTGTCGTGAGATGTTGGGTTAAGTCCCGCAACGAGCGCAACCCTTGTCCTTATTTGCCAGCACGTAATGGTGGGAACTCTAAGGAGACCGCCGGTGACAAACCGGAGGAAGGTGGGGATGACGTCAAGTCATCATGGCCCTTACGGCCAGGGCTACACACGTACTACAATGGTCAGGACAGAGGGCTGCAAACCCGCGAGGGCTAGCCAATCCCAGAAACCTGATCTCAGTCCGGATCGGAGTCTGCAACTCGACTCCGTGAAGTCGGAATCGCTAGTAATCGCAGATCAGCATTGCTGCGGTGAATACGTTCCCGGGCCTTGTACACACCGCCCGTCACACCACGGGAGTCTGTTGCACCAGAAGCAGGTAGCTTAACCTTCGGGAGGGCGCTTGCCACGGTGTGGCCGATGACTGGGGTGAAGTCGTAACAAGGTAGCCGTATCGGAAGGTGCGGCTGGATCACCTCCTTTAGAGACTAAAGACAGCTAATTGCCTGTCAGGCGTCCGCACAAGTGACCTGCATCCAGGAGTTCCACGGCGAAAGCCGGGGGACCGACCCCTTTTATGGGGCCTTAGCTCAGCTGGGAGAGCACCTGCTTTGCAAGCAGGGGGTCGTCGGTTCGATCCCGACAGGCTCCACCACGCTGGGGAAAGACATTGGGTCTGTAGCTCAGGTGGTTAGAGCGCACCCCTGATAAGGGTGAGGCCGGTGGTTCGAGTCCTCCCAGACCCACCATTCCTGGATGATCTGCGCACACACTAAAGATTTAGAAGCGGGGCGGCATTGTGGCCGAACCGTGTTCTTTGAAAATCAGGGACGTAGCGAGCGTTTGAGACGAATATCCAAACGTGTCGTTGAGGCTAAGGCGGGGCCCTAGAGGCCCTACATAAATTGAGTGGTTATATTCACGTCCGTGCTTTGTACGCATGGGCTGCATATGGCTCCGAGGCGACTTGGGGTTATATGGTCAAGTGAATAAGCGCACACGGTGGATGCCTTGGCGGTCAGAGGCGATGAAGGACGTGGTAGCCTGCGAAAAGTGTCGGGGAGCTGGCAACAAGCTTTGATCCGGCAATGTCCGAATGGGGAAACCCACTCCGCAAGGAGTATTGCATGGTGAATACATAGCCATGCAAGGCGAACCCGGGGAACTGAAATATCTAAGTACCCGGAGGAAAAGAAATCAACCGAGATTCCCCTAGTAGCGACGAGCGAACGGGGAGCAGCCCAAAAGTTGTTCCGGTTCTAGCAAAACAGTCTGGAAAGACTGGCCATAGAAGGTGAAAGCCCTGTATGCGAAAGTGCCGGAATGATGATAAGTGAGTAGGGCGGGGCACGAGAAACCCTGTCTGAACATGGGGGGACCATCCTCCAAGGCTAAATACTCCTGACCGACCGATAGTGAACCAGTACCGTGAGGGAAAGGCGAAAAGAACCCCGGTGAGGGGAGTGAAATAGACCCTGAAACCGTGTGCGTACAAGCAGTAGGAGCTCCTTCGTGGAGTGACTGCGTACCTTTTGTATAATGGGTCAGCGACTTACTGTTCGTGGCGAGCTTAACCGTATAGGGGAGGCGAAGGGAAACCGAGTCTGATAAGGGCGCATAGTCGCGGGCAGTAGACCCGAAACCGGGTGATCTAGTCATGCCCAGGGTGAAGGTACCGTAACAGGTACTGGAGGCCCGAACCCACTCCCGTTGCAAAGGTAGGGGATGAGGTGTGATTAGGAGTGAAAAGCTAATCGAACCCGGAGATAGCTGGTTCTCCTCGAAAGCTATTTAGGTAGCGCCTCGCACGAATCTTCTTGGGGGTAGAGCACTGTTATGGCTAGGGGGTCATTGCGACTTACCAAACCATTGCAAACTCCGAATACCAAGACAGAATATGCGGGAGACACACGGCGGGTGCTAACGTTCGTCGTGAAAAGGGAAACAACCCAGACCCACAGCTAAGGTCCCAAATTCCATGCTGAGTGGAAAACCATGTGGAAAGGCACAGACAGCCAGGAGGTTGGCTTAGAAGCAGCCATCCTTTAAAGAAAGCGTAATAGCTCACTGGTCGAGTCGGTCTGCGGGGAAGATTTAACGGGGCTAAGCATGGAACCGAAGCTTGGGGTGCATCACTTTGTGATGCGCGGTAGAGGAGCGTTCCGTAAGCCGTTGAAGGTGGATTGAGAAGTCTGCTGGAGGTATCGGAAGTGCGAATGCTGACATGAGTAACGATAATGGGGGTGAAAAGCCCCCACGCCGAAAGCCCAAGGTTTCCTTGCGCAACGTTAATCGACGCAGGGTGAGTCGGCCCCTAAGGCGAGGCAGAAATGCGTAGTCGATGGGAAGCTGGTTAATATTCCAGCACCTCGCACAAGTGCGATGGAGGGACGGAGAAGGTTAGGTCTACCAGGCGTTGGTTGTCCTGGGGAAAGGAGGTAGGTTTGGGTCTTTGGCAAATCCGGGACCCTTCAAGACCGAGCACCGAGACGAGCTCATTAGAGCGAAGTGACTGATACCACGCTTCCAGGAAAAGCTCCTAAGCTTCAGCTTGTGCAGACCGTACCGTAAACCGACACAGGTGGGTAGGATGAGAATTCTCAGGCGCTTGAGAGAACTCGGGTGAAGGAACTAGGCAAAATGGTACCGTAACTTCGGGAGAAGGTACGCCCTCTTTGGTGGCCACATGCGTGGCTGGGCTGAGGAGGGCCGCAGATACCAGGCCGCTGCGACTGTTTATCAAAAACACAGGACTCTGCAAACACGAAAGTGGACGTATAGGGTCTGACGCCTGCCCGGTGCCGGAAGGTTAATTGATGGGGTCAGCCGCAAGGCGAAGCTCTTGATCGAAGCCCCGGTAAACGGCGGCCGTAACTATAACGGTCCTAAGGTAGCGAAATTCCTTGTCGGGTAAGTTCCGACCTGCACGAATGGCGTAACGATGGCGGCACTGTCTCCACCCGAGACTCAGTGAAATTGAAATCGCTGTGAAGATGCAGCGTTCCCGTGGCAAGACGGAAAGACCCCGTGAACCTTTACTATAGCTTTACACTGAACGTTGAGTTCGTCTGTGTAGGATAGGTGGGAGGCTGTGAAACCCTGGCGCTAGCTGGGGTGGAGCCAACCTTGAAATACCACCCTGTCGTGCTTGACGTTCTAACCTAGGTCCGTTATCCGGATCGGGGACCGTGTATGGTGGGTAGTTTGACTGGGGCGGTCTCCTCCCAAAGAGTAACGGAGGAGCTCGAAGGTACGCTCAGCGCGGTCGGACATCGCGCACTGTGTGCAAAGGCATAAGCGTGCTTGACTGCAAGATCGACGGATCAAGCAGGTACGAAAGTAGGACTTAGTGATCCGGTGGTTCTGTATGGAAGGGCCATCGCTCAACGGATAAAAGGTACTCCGGGGATAACAGGCTGATACCGCCCAAGAGTTCATATCGACGGCGGTGTTTGGCACCTCGATGTCGGCTCATCACATCCTGGGGCTGTAGCCGGTCCCAAGGGTATGGCTGTTCGCCATTTAAAGTGGTACGCGAGCTGGGTTCAGAACGTCGTGAGACAGTTCGGTCCCTATCTGCCATGGGCGTTGGAGATTTGAGAGGGGCTGCTCCTAGTACGAGAGGACCGGAGTGGACGAACCTCTGGTGTTCCGGTTGTCACGCCAGTGGCATTGCCGGGTAGCTACGTTCGGAAGCGATAACCGCTGAAAGCATCTAAGCGGGAAGCGCGCCTCAAGATGAGATCTCCCGGGGCACAAGCCCCCTGAAGGAACCATCAAGACTAGGTGGTTGATAGGCTGGGTGTGTAAGCACAGCAATGTGTTGAGCTAACCAGTACTAATGATCCGTGTGGCTTGACCATATAACCTCAAGTGGCCTTGGACTCGACGACGCGTCGATGTTCGACCCAAAAGTTCGCTACGTCCCTATTTATTCGCCAACGGCGGAGCTGATTTCTGGCTCCGTTCCGAGGCAAACCAACGAGAGCGTGTGCGCGTCAAGCCGGTAACGGCCCGCGACCCTCCACCCTCTCCCTGGTGACAATAGCTGCGTGGAACCACCCGATCCCATTCCGAACTCGGAAGTGAAACGCGCATGCGCCGATGGTAGTGTGCATCTAGCATGCGAGAGTAGGTCATCGCCAGGGTTTTACCCCAAAACCCCGCAGCCACGGCTGCGGGGTTTTTCTTTGTGTCCGTGCAGCTGACCGGGGCGCGGCTCTTGCCGCGTTACGCTGCTTCCGTTAACGTGTGCGACCTTTCCCTACCGGTGACGTCCATGCGTTGTTCTGCCCGCATCCTGATTTATGCAGCTTGCCTGCTCGTGCTGCCGGCCCTCGGCGCGGCCGAGCTTCCGCGTGTCGACGTGCAAGGCGCAACCGGCATGTGCAAGGCGTCCACGTTTGCCTACTCCCAGGGCACCCGGTATCGCCCGCTTGCGCTGGCGAACGAAGCCGCCGGCGACATCTATGTCAGCTGCAACTGGCAGGGTGATGATCGCGCGGGCAGCGTGCGCGGGGCCAAGCGTCTTTCGGTCGTGGTCAGCAATGGCGGCACGTCCGCGCGAGACGTGACCTGCACGCTGGTCAATGGCCATCAGACCGGTGGCCTGGAGTTCGCGGTCTATGTTCCGAAGACGGTCAGTGTCGCGGCCGGTAGCCATGCCGAACTGGCCTGGATTCCGGGTGACGTGTCCAATGCGAAGCCGTCGGGCATCGACCGGCCTTCCCTGAGTTGCGTGCTTCCGACGAAAACCTCAATGCAACACACCCGTCGCGAGTACAACGAAGATGTCGGCGCCTGATTCCCGCGGGCGCGCGCCCGCGGTTGCAACCGCCCTGCTTTCGGCCTTGATGCTTCCCATCGTTTCGGGGCAAGCGGATGCGGCCGAGGTCGTTCGTTACGACTTCCAGGGCGCTGCATCGGTTTGCCAACCGGCCACCTTCGCGTATGCGGAAGGCCTTGATTCGCGGCCCTTGAGCTTCGTAAACAAGGGAACGACGCCGGTATTCGTTTCTTGCGCCCTGCGTGGGGATCCGCGTCCCGGTGGCCGGGGCGCGATGAAGGTCCTGGTGGAAGCGGGTGCGACGGGCCGGCGATCGGGGAGGGTGACCTGCACCTTCGTCGAGGGCTACGAACAGGGCGATACGAGCCAGGCTGTCTATCGCACCAAGTCGGCGGATGTCTTCACGATGTCCCGCGGCGTGGCGCTTACATGGCAGCCCAGCGAGATCGCGGGCGCTCCCGAGCACATCTTCAGGCCGGCACTACAGTGCGTGCTTGCTCCGGGCACGGCCATCCACTATCTCTCCGTCACCTACGACGAAGACGTCGGCTCCTGAGCGTACGCATGCTTTGAGTCCTGGCAAGTCCTGGCAAGTCCGGGACTTCCGGTAGCAGTGCCGTGGTTCAGCGCACCCGCGGCGGCGTGCCGCCGACGATCACCACGTCGGCGGGACGCCGCGCGAACAGTCCGACGCTGACCACGCCCGGCACCTGGTTGAGCATCTGCTCGAGCGCCACCGGGTCGGTGATCGACAGGCCGTGGATGTCGATCACCCAGTTGCCGTTGTCGGTGACCGTGCCCTGGCGCCAGACTGGCTGGCCGCCGGTCAGCGCCACGATCTCGCGCCCCACCAGACTGCGCGCCATCGGGATGACCTCGACGGGCAGCGGAAAGCGCCCGAGCACCGGCACTTCCTTGGATGGATCGATGATGCAGACGAATTTCGCCGCCGCCTCGGCGATGATCTTCTCGCGGGTGAGCGCAGCGCCGCCGCCCTTGATGAGGCGCTTGCCCGGATCGCATTCATCGGCGCCGTCAACGTAAAGCGGGATCGGGCCGCAGGCATTCAGATCCAACACCTCGATGCCATGCCCGCGCAGTCGTTCGGTGCTTTGGTCCGAACTCGACACCGCACCGGCAATCCGGTCGCGGACGCCGGCGAGCGCATCGATGAAGAAGGCCACGGTCGATCCCGTGCCCACGCCCACCACCATGCCGTCTTCGACGTAGTCCAGGGCCTTTTCGCCGGCCAGGCGCTTGGCTTCACTCATTTCGGCTCCATGGCCAGCAGGATCTTCCACTGCGCGGCGCCCACCGGCAGCACGGACAGGCGGGTGCCCTTGCGGATCAGGGCGAAGTCCTCGCCCAGGGATTCCGAACGGGCGCGGATGGCTTCAAGCGTGACGGGTGCGGCGAGCCTGCGTACGAAGCCGACGTCGACCAGCATCCAGCGCGGTTCCTCCGGGCTCGCCTTGGAATCGAAGTACTTCGATTCGCGGTCGAACTGCGTCGGGTCCGGATAGGCCGCGCTCGCGACTTCGGCGATGCCGTAGATGCCGGGCACCTTGCAGTTGGAGTGGTAGAACAGCACGCCGTCGCCAAGCTGCATGCCGTCGCGCATGAAATTGCGCGCCTGGTAGTTGCGCACGCCCGTCCAGGGCTCGGTGCCGACCCGTTCAAGGTCGTCGATCGAGAAATCCTCGGGTTCCGACTTCATCAGCCAGTATCGTTTGCGCTTGCCAGTGGTCATGTCGGTCGGTAATGGGTGGATTGATCGGTGCATACCATGTCGAGCTGGACGTCCCAGTCTTCGCTGGGAAGGTCTTCGTCGACATGCTGGAATTCAAACGCAGCACCAACCAGCCGCGGTGGCGCGGATTGCCGGTGCCGGAACGCGAAGCTGCGATCGTACCAGCCGCCGCCCATGCCAAGCCGGTGGCAGCGGGTGTCGAAGGCGACCAGGGGCACGACCACCAGATCCAGCGCCGACGGCTCCAGGAGTGCCCCGGGCGCAACCGCGGGTTCCGGGATGCCATAGCGATTCGGTACGACGGGTTCGCCCGGGCGCCATGGAGCGAAGCGCAGGCAGCCGTCATCCTGCAGCACGGGCAGGCAATAGATGCAGTCCGCGGGAAGTCGCAGCTGCCAGACATGGAGGGCGATTTCACCGTCGGCGGCCCAGTAGCCGGCAACAGCGGCTCGAGGCGCAAGCGGCAGCGAAAGCAGCTGCCCGGCGAGGGCACTGGCCGAACCGATGCGCGCCGCCGGGGGAACCCCGCGTCGACGCTCGCGCATGAGGCGGCGGGTGTCGCCGCGGTTCGGGGGACTCACGTCACGTCCGGCGCAAGGCTCGCCGGCGGGAGTCGGAAAGGAGATACGTCCTCCACCATGTCGATGCATACCAAACGACCTTGAACCCGGGGTTCAAGTGGAGACGCTTGGCTGCCATCGGGCTTTCCGCTCGGGGGCGGACATGCACGCCAGGCTACCGTCGCGTCCCCGTGGTCGTGATTAAGGGACAAGGCGAATGTTTGTGTACGCCGTCGGTCACGGCAGAGGACGCAGCCGCAGTATACCCCTTGGACTTCCGACCCGAAGGCCATCCGTCGGTGGCCGTTCACCTTGTGCCTGGCCCCGCGGTCGATGCGCTCGCCTTCAAGCATGGAGCAGCGCGTCGAGCTTCAGCTCCAGCGCCGACAGCGCATCCGCCAGTTCCCGGTCGCGGCGTTCCGCGTCCCTGCGCAGCTGTTCGAGTTCGTGGGCCAGGTTGAGTGCGGCAAGCACCGCGACGCGATCGATCGCGGCCATGCGGTTGGCGCCGCGCACTTCGCGCATGCGCGCATCCAGCACGCGTGCCGCAGCCATGAGGCCTTCGACTTCGCCCGCGCCCACGCCAACGGTGTACTCGCGATCAAGCACCCGTACGCTGACGGCCTCGGTACCGCTCACGTGTGCTGCTCCAGTGATTTGAGGTGCGCGATCATCGCCTCGACCCGGCTGCGCGCCTGTTCGTTCCTGGTCAGCAGCTGGGCCCGTTCCCCCGAGGCCTGTTCATGCTGCTGGCGGAGGCTGCGGTTCTCCTCGCCCAACCGGCGCGTGCGCACCGCGAGCTCGTCGAAGCGTTCTGAAAGCCGCCGCAGCTGGGCAAGCACGTCCGGAGTGTCCATCAGCGGCACGATAGCAGGCGGGCGGGAGTGGTCAAGGCGTCCCGATGGTGGTGGC
This sequence comes from Luteimonas sp. A501, assembly GCF_054052085.1. The sequence continues at coordinate 188,550 of NZ_JBSVRI010000005.1, read as the reverse complement.
AGTGGCCGGACCCCCGGAATGGCGGCGGTTGTGGATGTAGGCCATGCAGGACACCGCGTCCAGGGGATGCGACACCCAGAAGCCCTGGATCTCGTCGCAGTGGTTGCGGGCCAGGAACCGGGCCTGGTCCGCGGTCTCCACCCCTTCGGCGACCACGGTCAGCCCGAGTCCGTGGGCCATCGCGATCACCGTGGTCGTGATCGACGCGCCTTCGCGGTCGTTGCAGACGTCGGCGATGAACGTCTTGTCGATCTTGATCGTGGTGATCGGCAGCCGCTTGAGGTACGCAAGCGACGAGTAGCCGGTGCCGAAATCGTCGATGGCCAGCGAGACGCCCAGCTCGCGGAAGGCCTGCAGCTTGTGCGCGGTCTGCGCGGCGTTGGCCATGAGCATGCTTTCGGTCAGTTCCAGCTCCAGTGCCTGCGCCGGTACGCCGGTATCGTCCAGTACGCCGCGCACGACTTCGGCGAAGTCCCCGCGCAGCAGCTGCAGTACCGACATGTTCACCGATACCCGGACATCGGACAGGCCATGGTCGCGCCAGCGGCGGGCCGCCAGGCAGGCCTCGCGCAGGACCCATTCGCCGATCTCGAGGATCATGCCGTTCTCTTCGGCAAGCGGGATGAAGTCGGCCGGCGGGATTTCGCCGTGTTCGGGACTGGTCCAGCGCAGCAGCGCTTCGGCGCCGGTGATGAGCGAAGACGCCAATGCCTGCCGTGGCTGGTAGACCACCCGCAGCTCGCCGCGGTCAAGCGCCTTGTGCAGCGCGCCGGCGAGGATCGCACGCCGGCGGATCGCGGCTTCCATGCTGTCGTCGTAGCGCATCCAGGTGCGGCGGCCGGCGGCCTTGGCCTGGTACATGGCGGCATCGGCGCGCTTGAGGAGTTCGGTGGGCACCTGGGCGTGGTCGGGGTACAGGCTGACGCCGATCGAGGCCGATACCGAGACCTCCTGGCCGTCCTCGGGGACCAGTGGCGCCTCGAACGCCATGATGATCTCCCGCGCCACGCGCTCGGCGTCCTCGGGTGCGGCCAGGCCCTCGAGGATCACCGTGAACTCATCGCCGGCCAGTCGGGCCACGGTCTGCCCCGGACCGACCGCCTGTTGCAGGCGGGCCGCGGCCGCGCGCAGGATGCGGTCGCCGACGGCGTGGCCAAGCGAATCGTTGATGTCCTTGAAACGGTCGAGGTCGAGGAACAGCACGGCGACCCGGGAGCCGTCGCGCCGGGCGTGGACGATCGCGCGCGACAGGCGCTCCGCAAGCAGCGAGCGGTTGGGCAGGTCGGTCAGCGAATCGAAGTTGGCCAGGTAGCGCAGCTCTTCCTCGGCGCGCTTCTGCAGCGTGATGTCGCTGAGCATCAGCACGTGCATGCGTTCGCCGCCGGCGTTGCCATCAAGCACGGTGGCGGCCTCCACGGCGCACAGGAGTTCCTCGCCGTTGTGTTCACGCTGCCACATTTCGCCCGACCAGCGGCCGTCGCGCCGGAGGGCCTCGCGCATGCTGCGCCCGCGTGAGTGATCGTGCTGGATGCTGTCGAGGACATCCACGCTGCGCCCGATGACGTCGGCCGCGCCGTGGCCGGTGATCCGCGTGAACGCGGGATTCACCGAGAGGAACCGGAAGCGGTCGTCAAGGACCGCAACCGCCTCGCTCATGCTGCGCAGCACTTCGCTGGCGATGCGGTTCTCGCGCTCCACCGCGCGGGTGGCGCCGATGTCGAGCGAGGTTCCGGCGACCCGCAGGATCGCGCCGTCGGCCTGGTGCTCGACCGCGCGGCCGCGGGCCCGGATCCACGTCCAGTCGCCTTGGGTCGACGCCGGGCTGTCGGCGCGGACCCGGTGTTCGGACGAGAACTCCGCGGTCTCGCCGGCGGCGTAACGATGCATGGCATCGACAACGCCCGGCAGGTCGTCGGGATGGATCACGGCGGCCGGCTCCGCCTGCTCGGAGCTGAAATCGTGCCTGCAGCCATCGCCATCGTGGCGGGCGACCAGGTATTGCAGGCGCGCGCTCGGCACATGGAAGTCCCAATAGCGCTGGCCGCTCGCCCACAGGGCCATGCGAAAGCTCTGCTCGCGCGCGTGCAGCGATGCCACCAACCTGCGCGCCCGTCGCGCACGCATGGCGAGGACGACGCAGGCCGCTGCCAGCATCGTCGCGATGACCACAGGTCCAGCTCCATCGGCCACTGGCAAGGCGGCTCTCCCCATCGCCTCCCCTGGCGGACATCGCAGTGTAGGCGCGCGTGCGCGCCGGCAACAAGCCGCGCCCGACGGTACACTGCCGTGGTCCATCGCAGACTCCTTGCCATGTCCGAAAAATCATTGCCTACCCTGTCCGAAGTCGAGCAGACCTGCCGCGAGTCCGGCCTCGCCACGCCCGCGCCCGAACTGCACGGCAGCCTGTGCGGCTGGTTGGCCGGTGGCGGCGACCCCGCGGGCAACTGGCTGGCCCGGGTGATGGTGGACGACAGCCTCCCGGCCCCGGCCGAAGGCTCGGTGCTGGCGCGCCTGCAGTCGGCAACGCGCAGCCAGTTCGAAGACCGCGAGTTCGGGCTGGTCCTGCTCGGCCCCGACGACGATGCCTCCCTGGCCGCGCGCAGCGGCGCCCTGTTCGACTGGTGCCGCGGTTTCGTTGGCGCGTTCGGACTCGCCGCCGGTAGTGGGGCGAAGCTTTCGGAGGAGGGCGAGGAAGCCCTTGCCGACCTTGCACGCCTGGCGCGCGCCACGGCCCAGGATGATGGTGACGAGGAAGACGAAGCCGCGCTGGCCGAGATCGAAGAGTTCGTCCGCGTCGCCGCACTGCTCCTGCACGGAGATTGCGCGCTGGCCGCCCGCCACCGCAACAGCCTCAACTGAGTTCCGCTGCATGGCCTTTGCCGCACCGACCAGCATCTGCAAGCGCCGTCGCCGCCAGCTCATGCGGATGGCCGGTGACGACGCGATCATCATCCTTCCCGCCGCGCCCGAGCGCGTGCGCAGTCGCGACACCTTCCATCCCTACCGGCCGGATTCCGACGTCCTGTACCTCAGCGGGTTCGACGAGCCGGAAGCGGTCCTGGTGCTGGTGCCGGGCCGCGCGCACGGCGAAAGCCTGCTGTTCTGCCGCGAACGCGATGCCGCGCGCGAAGCCTGGGACGGCTCCCGCGTCGGCCCCGAAGGCGCCCCGGACGCGCTTGGCATCGACGACGCCTATGCGATCGACGACATCGACGACATCCTGCCCGGCCTGATCGAAGGCCGCCGCCGCGTCTACTACCACTTCGGCCGCGACACCGACTTCGACCTCAAGCTGATCGGCTGGGTCAACAGCGTCCGCGCCCAGGTCCGCCACGGTGCGCAGCCGCCGCACGAATTCCTCGATCTGGGCCACCTGCTGGACGAGATGCGCCTGTTCAAGGGCGCCGACGAGCTGCGGCTGATGCGCCGCGCCGCGGCGATCAGCGTGCAGGCCCACGAAGCGGTGATGCGCGCGGCACGTGCCGGCATGCGCGAATACGAACTGCAGGCCGAGCTCGAGCGCGTGTTCCGCGCCGCCGGCGCCGAACCCGCCTATTCCAGCATCATCGGCGCGGGTGCCAATGCCTGCATCCTCCATTACCGCGGCAACCGCGCCACGGTGCGCCGCGGCGACCTGGTGCTGGTCGACGCCGGCGCCGAGCATCGCGGCTATGCCGCCGACATCACCCGCACCTTCCCGGTCGACGGCGCCTACAGCCGCGAGCAGCGGATCCTGCACGACCTGGTCGATGCCGCCTACGCCGCGGCGCTCGCGCAGGCGCGGCCCGGCGTGCCCTACGAGGCCGGCCACCTGGCCGCAGTGGAGGTGCTCACCGAGGGCATGCTTTCGCTGGGGCTGCTGAAGGGCACGCTGCGCAAGGCGCTGGCGGACGAGGCCTACAAGCGCTACTACCCGCACAAGACCGGCCACTGGATCGGCCTGGACGTGCACGACGTGGGCGACTACCGCATCGACGGCGAGTCGCGCCTGCTCGAACCGGGCATGGTCTACACCATCGAGCCCGGGATCTACATCCCGCCGGGCGATACCGACGTTGCCGCCAAGTGGCGCGGCATCGGCATCCGCACCGAAGACGACGTCGCCATCACCCGTGACGGCCACGAGCTGCTGACCGCTGGGCTGGCCCGCAGCGCCGACGAGATCGAAGCGTTCATGGCGGGCTGAACGGCGGCGCGGGCAAACGCACATGCCGCCGTCGTCGCGCCCGTTGCCGGTGGCCGGTCAGCCCAGCGAGGCGAACTCTTCGCGGGTCAGGTTCACCGGCTCGCCGTCCGTGCACACCACGTTGTCCTCGATGCGCACGCCGCCGAAGCGCCGGAAGTCATCCACGCGGTCCCAGTCCACCAGACGGGCGTTGTCGCTGGCCTTGAGGTCTTCGAGCAGCATGTCGCCGAAGTACAGGCCGGGTTCGATCGTCACCACCATGCCCGGCGCCAGCTCGCGCGTCAGCCGCAGGTAGGGATGGCCCTCGGGCTTGTCGATGCTGCCGCCGGCGTCGGAGGCCGCGAAGCCGGCGACGTCGTGCACCTGCAGGCCCAGGCCGTGGCCGATGCCATGCGGGAAGAAGCTCGCGCTGAGGCCGCTGGCCACGGCCTCCTCGGCGCCGCAGCCGATCACCCCGAATTCCTTCAGCACGCCCGACAGGGCCAGGTGGGCATCGAGGTGCAGCTGCCGGTAGTCGACGCCGGCGCGGACCTGGTCGCACATCGCCAGCTCGGCGCGATCGACGGCATCGATGAAGGCCTGGAATTCGCCCTCGCGATCCATGGCATGGGTGCGGGTGATGTCGGCCGCGTAGCCGGCGTGGCCGGCGCCGGCGTCGAGCAGGAAGCTCAGTACCGGCTTCGGCGGCAGGCGGTCGCGCTCGGTGTAGTGCAGCACCGCGCCATGGCCGTTGAGGGCGACGATGTTGCTGTACGGAAGTTCGTTGGCGTCCTGGCCCACCGCCTGGCAATAGGCCAGGTGGATGCCGAATTCGCTGGCGCCGGCCCGGAAGGCGCGTTCGGCCGCGCGATGGCCGCGGACCGCGCGCCGGTTGGCCTGGCGCAGCATGGCCAGTTCGTAGGGCGTCTTGTAGGCACGGTGGTAGTCGAGGTAGTCGAGCACCGGCTGCGGGTTGTTTGGGGCGAAGGCACCGTAACGGCCGAGCGCGCTCTGCGCCTCGCCGAGGATGGCGCAGCGCGTCGCGTCCCGCGGCAGGTGCTGCAGGGCCTCGTCGGGCGTGCGCACCACGGTGATGTCGAAGTGCTCGACCCAGTCGCCCGACGGCGACTCGGGTACCACGTGCCAGTAGTCGCGCGGCTGCAGGTAGACCAGCTTCGGGCGCGCGCCGGGCGTGGCCACAAGCCAGCTGCCGGGATTGGCCAGCAGCGGCACCCAGGCCTTGAACTGCGGATTGACCGCGTAGGGATAGTCGCGGTCGTCGAAGACCTGGTAATGCAGGGTGCCGCTGGGAACCACGAGGTGGTCGAAGCCGCCGCGCTCAAGCGCGATCGCGGTGCGCGCGGCCAGCGTCTCGAGGTGGGCGGCGTAGAGGGATGCGGGGGTCTGGACGGTCATGGCGGCTACACAGGGGGGGGGCTTGCCGCCATTTTGCCGCATCGGCCGGATCGTCGCCGGACCCGCTATTCGTAGCGGCTGCCCGGGGCGTCGATCCACGCGCGGAGCGGCCGCGCCTGCAGTTCGGTGATGCCGAGGAACCTGAAGCCGGCCCAGACCTGGCCTGGCGCGCTGGCCTGGTCCATCCACAGCAGGTGGGCGCCGATCTCGACGCTGGACTCGTCGTCGCCTTCCGTCGGCAGGCTGAAGCGGAACTGGTACAGGGCGTCGTCCACCAACGGCGTCCCGGCCATCAGCAGCATGCCGGTTTCCGACAGGTTGCCGATCCGCCCGACCACGCGTTCGGTCATGGCGTCGATCACCAGGATGGTCGCGGGGGCCTTGCGTCGCCGGGCGCGCCGGAACTCGTTGATCATGCGTGCGGATCCGCGTCGATGGACAGGGCGTCGCTGCGCCCGGCGAAGCTGCGCAGGGTACGCAGCGCGGCCTGCCAGGCGCGGTCGACCAGTCGGCCGCGCTCGGCGGTGACGATGCGTGCCTGCCCGGCCACGATCATCCGCGCCAGCGAGTCCAGCGAATGCTCGCCGATGCGCTGGCCGCGCTGGTTCACGAACAGCGCGTTGTCGGTGACCGGGCTGAACCACGACATGCGGCGGCGGACGACGTCGCCCTGCTGGTTGGTGGTGAATTCGATCCAGGTGCCGAAGGGCATCACCCGGAGCTGCTCGTAACGCGCCTGCTCCCCGGGCGTGCGCGGAGGCAGGTCGGGGCGGCGCGCCCGTTCGGCGTCCTCGCCGAGCCGGGTGCGCGCCTTGAGCTTCATCGCCAGCTCGGTGCGCGAGGCGGGATCGTCCTCGTCGCTGCGGCTGCTGGTCAGGCGCGCGGCGATGATGCCGGCCTCGTCGGCGTGGTAGCCAACCTGCGACAGGGCGGCTTCGACGTGGGTCGTCAGCGCCGGGTCGGCGACCGCTTCACCGCGTACGCAGGCGGTGATGATGCGCCGGGTGGCACCAAGCTGGGCCTGCCATTCGGGCGAATCCTCGCCCTGGCGAAGCAGGCTGAGGGTCAGGACATCGGTCCAGGCCTGGTTGAGCAGCGCCCGGGAGAATTTCGGGATCCGCTGGTCGCCGAGGAGCTTTTCAAGCACGGCCGCCGAGCGGAGCTTGGCGACCTCGAGCTTTTCCTTGCCGCGGGCGGCTTCGACGTGCCGGCGCTCGAGCATTTCGGCCTTGCGCACCTGCGCCTGCAGGTGTGCCTGCAGCTGCTCGTTGCTGGCCTCGAACACCTTGTTGTCGCCGTCGTACTTTTCGACGACCTGGCTGACCGCCTGCTGCAGCGGGAGCAGCAGCTGGGGGTCGACGTCGTCCTTGTCGAGCCAGCTTGCGGCGGTTTCGGCGACGGTGTTGAGGAGTTCGCGCGCCGGGTGCGTCGCCTGGACGAAGAAGGCCTGGTCCTGCAGCGCGACCCGCAGCAGCGGCAGCTGCAGCCTGCGGATCAGGGCGGCAGCCGGGGCATCGGTCCGGATCTCGCCTTCGAGCTGGCCGTACAGCAGGTGCAGGAGTTCGAAGGTGTCGTTGTCGCGCTGGGACAGGCTGGCGCCCTTGCCATGGCGCTGGCGTGCCTGCGCCAGCAGCATCTGGCGCACGTCCATCAGGCTCGGCCTGGTGCCACCGGGAGCATCCGGCTGGCGCTGTATCGACCCCAGCGCGTGCATCAGCTCGCTGGTTCCCAGCGTCGCCATCGGGCCCGCGGGACTGGTGGCGCGCAGCTTGCCGATCAGTGCGCGGCGTCCGGCCAGCAGCTGCTGCAGGGCACCGTACGACGCCTGCTCGTCGCTGCCGGCGAATGCGGTGGTGGTTTCCGCCATCCATCCGGTGTGCGGATGCCGGGTGCCTGCGGGACCCGGGCCTGTTCCCGACGGCTTCGAGCCGCGCTGCGCGCCGCCACCCGTGCCGCCGCCATTGCCAGCAGCGCCAGCGCGCGATCCACCGGCCACTGCGGCATCGCCTTGCCCGGCGTTCCGCGGCGCATTGTCCGCACCGCGCTGTTCGACCTCGCCATCGCGCCCGGAGCCGCTCCGCCCGTCCGGCGTCCCGCGGGCCCCACGGTTGTTGGACCGCCCCGGGGCCGCGCTCTCGGCGGCTTCCTCGGCCTGGTCGCGTGGCGAGGCGCGCAGCCGCGCGGGTACATAGGTCAGTCCCTTGAGGACACCCGCCTGGTCGAGGGTGGCGTCGAGCTTCTCGAGCACCGGCGCGTAGTGGGCCATGACCATGCGGTCGAACAACCGATACAGCAGTTCGCGCGCCTCGGCGCCGAGCTGGAGGGCGTGGCAGGCGCTGCGCAGGGCGCGGCACACGGCCTGTGGCCCCAGCGGCAGGCGTTCGGCGTCAGGCGCCGGCGTCCCGGCCAGCACGCCGAAGCGCTGGCCAAGCAGGTGCATCGGCAGGCTGGCGCGGCCTTCCTGCCGGATCGCGATCTCGCGCAGCAGCGTGTCCTCGTCGATCATCGAGTCGTCGACCAGGCCCAGGATCCGTCCGGCGGCCGGCGCTGCCGGAGGCGGGTTCGCCGCGGCCACCGGTGGCGCGCGCAGCGTGGCCAGGCCGATCTCCAGCTCGAGCATGAACTGCGGCACCAGGTCCGAGCGGTTCATGCGGAAGCTGCGCAGCGCCTGCACGTATGCGGACTCGCTGCCCGGGTGCCTGGAGCGCTCGGCCAGGCGGAACAGCTCCTGCTCGTACTCGTCGAGCATCGAGGCCAGGTACGGATCGAGCTCCATCGACACGAGCTTCAATGCCGCGTCCAAGGCCTTGCGTATGCGCCTTGGGAGGTCGACGGCCGCAAGGCCGCGCCGACCCGGACCATCGTTGGAATGTGTCGTCAATGACATGAGTGTTCGCTGGTTCCCCTGTGGGTTTCATATCACGGGCATCGAGTGACGGCCAGCACGGAAAGCGCAGGCCCGCGCGGCCACCCGGGCGCAGGTCGGCGTCAGGCCAGGAAGAGCGAGACCACGTCGTTGCCCAAGCGCCGCCCGAGGATGGTCGGGACCACGCGATCGCCATCGATCCGGAGCCAGTCGCGAGCCACTGCTTCATCAAGTTCGGCCGCGATCGCCGTGCGCGGCAGGCCGGTGCGTGCCTCGAAGTCGCCCAGGGCGAAACCTTCGTGCAGGCGCAGCGCATTGAGCATGTATTCGAAGGGCAGGCGCGCGGTCTCGACGTCCTCGTCGCCGCCCAGGGCGGCGGCGGTGCCGGCGACGCCCATCCACGCCGTGGGGTGCTTGAGCTTCCAGCGCCGGCGCACCGTCTGCGTTGCCCCAAGGCTGATCTTGCCGTGCGCGCCGGCGCCGATGCCGAGGTAGTCGCCGAAGCGCCAGTAGTTGAGGTTGTGCGCGCACTGCCGGCCGGGGCGCGCGTAGGCGCTGACTTCGTAGTGCTCGAAACCGGCTTCGGCCAGCATCGCCTGGCAGTGCTCCTGCATGTCCCAGGCGGCGTCCTCGTCCGGGATCGCGTCGGGCGGGCGCGCGGCGAACAGGGTGTTGGGCTCCAGCGTGAGCTGGTAATGCGAGACGTGCGCGGGCTGCAGCGCGAAGGCGCGCTCGAGGTCGCGCGCGGCGCCGGCCAGGTCCTGGCCCGGCAGCGCGTACATGAGGTCGACGTTGATGTTGTCGTAGCCGGCGTCCTGGGCCAGCTTCACGGCGGCGTCGGCCTCGCGGCTGTCGTGGATGCGCCCCAGGCGCTGGAGGCAGCCGTCGTCGAAGCTCTGGATGCCGAAGCTGAGCCGGTTCACGCCGGCGGCGAGGTAACCCTCGAAGCGCCCGTGCTCGGCGGTGCCGGGATTGGTCTCCAGCGTGATCTCGCAGCCGGGCGCGAAGCGCAGCCGCGCGCTGGCCTGCTGCAGGAAATCGTCGATGGCATCCGCCGGGAACAGCGAGGGCGTGCCGCCGCCGAAGAACACGCTGTGCACGGTGCGGCCCCAGGCCAGCGGCAGGTCGTGCTCGAGGTCGGCGATCAGCGCCTGCACGTAGCCGGCGAAGGGCAGGGCGCCGCGCTGTTCGTGCGAGTTGAAGTCGCAATAGGGGCATTTGCGCACGCACCAGGGCAGGTGCACGTACAGCGACAGCGGCGGCGGCACCAGCATGGCCTAGGCCAGTTCGTGCAGGCGCGCGCGCAGCGCGGCCAGGGCGCGGCCGCGGTGGCTGGTCGCGTTCTTGCGCGCGGCCGGCAGCTCGGCGGCGGTCAGGCCGCTGTCGGGATCCAGGAACAGCGGGTCGTAGCCGAAGCCGCCGTCGCCGCGCGGCGCGCGCAGGATGCGGCCGCGCCAGCTGCCCTCGACGACCAGCGGCCGCGGGTCGGTGGCGTGGCGCAACAGGACGATGCAGCAGTGGAAACTGGCGCTGCGGGCGTCGTCGGGCACGCCGTCGAGTTCATGCAGCAGGCGCTCGATGTTGCGCGCGGCGTTGCCGCCCTCGCCGGCGTAGCGCGCCGAATACAGGCCGGGCGCGCCGTCGAGCGCGTCCACGCACAGGCCGGAGTCATCGCCCAGCGCCGGCAGGCCGGTGGCCTGCGCCGCGTTGCGGGCCTTCAGCAGGGCGTTCTCGACGAAGCTGAGCCCGGTCTCATCGATATCCACGACGCCGAGCTCCGACTGCGCGCGCAGCCTGAAGCCCGCCTCGCCGAGCAGCTCGCGCAGTTCGACCAGCTTGCCGGCGTTGCCGCTGGCCAGCACCAGGTCCATGGCTCAGCCCGCGGCCAGCGCGGCCTGCTGGGCCGCGAACAGCTCGCTGCAGCCCTTGGCGGCCAGCTCCAGCATCGCGTCCAGCTCGTCGCGACGGAAGGCGTGGCCTTCGGCCGTGCCCTGCAGCTCGATGAAGCCGCCGCCGTCGTTCATCACCACGTTCATGTCGGTGTCGCAGTCGCTGTCCTCGGCGTAGTCGAGGTCGAGCACCGGCACGCCGCCGTGGATCCCGACCGAGACCGCGGCCACCGCGCCGTGGACCGGGTCGCGCTTGATGTCGCCGCGCGCCTGCAGCCAGCGCGTCGCGTCGACCAGGGCCACGTAGGCGCCGGTGATCGCGGCGGTGCGGGTGCCGCCGTCGGCCTGCAGCACGTCGCAGTCAAGGGTGATGGTGCGCTCGCCCAGGGCGTCGCGGTTCACGCAGGCGCGCAGGCTGCGCCCGATCAGGCGCTGGATCTCCAGGGTGCGCCCGCCCTGCTTGCCGCGCGAGGCCTCGCGGTCGTTGCGGGTGTGGGTGGCGCGCGGAAGCATGCCGTATTCGGCGGTGACCCAGCCGGTGCCCTTGCCGCGCAGGAAGCCGGGCACGCGGTTCTCGACGCTGGCGGTGCACAGCACGCGGGTTTCGCCGAAGGCGACCAGCACCGAGCCCTCGGCGTGGCGGGTATAGCCGCGCTGGATGCGCACTTCGCGCATCTGGCCGGCCGTGCGGCCGCTGGGGCGTGGGGTCTGGGACATGTCGATTACCGCTGGAATGGCGCGCGAGTTTACCATCGGCACCCCGATCCCCTGGATGCCGGCATGATCCGCAGCATGACCGCCTACGCGTCTGGCGAGCGCACAACCCCCTGGGGCACGCTTGCCTGCGAGCTGCGTGCGGTCAACCACCGCTTCCTCGAGATCGGCATGCGCGCGCCCGATGAACTGCGCGCGCTGGAGCCGCAGCTGCGCGAGCGGATCTCGGCCCGGGTCGCGCGCGGCAAGCTCGACCTGTCGCTGCGCCTGCGCCCCGCCGAGGGCGCGGCTTCGCTGCACGTCGACGATGCGCTGCTCGGCCAGCTGTCCGCGATCGCGCAGGACGCCGGCGCGCGCTTCCCCGGGCTGCGCACCCAGTTCGTCGACCTCCTCCAGTTCCCGGGCGTGCTGCGTTCCGCCGCGCCGGAGCCGGAAGCGCTGCAGGCGGAGCTGCTGGCGCTGCTCGACCAGGTGCTTGGCGAGTTCATCGCCGCGCGCGAGCGCGAGGGCGGCAAGCTGGTGGCAAACATGCTCGAACGCGTCGACGGCATCGAAGCGCGCGCGGCGGAGGTCCGGACGCTTGTGCCGCTGATCCGCGCCGGGCAGCGCACCAAGCTCGAGGCGCGCCTGGCCGACCTTGCGCAGGCGGCGGATCCGGGTCGCGTCGAACAGGAGCTGGTGCTGGCGCTGCAGAAGCTCGACGTCGACGAGGAGCTCGATCGCCTCGACAGCCACGTCGCCGAGATCCGTCGCGTGCTCGGCCAGCCCGAGCCCGCCGGCCGCCGCCTCGACTTCCTGCTGCAGGAGTTCAATCGCGAGGCCAACACCCTGGGTTCGAAGTCGGTCGATGCCCGCACCACCAACATCGCGGTGGAGCTGAAGGTGCTGATCGACCAGGTCCGCGAACAGGTGCAGAACATTGAGTAGCGACGCCCCGATGCGCGGGACCCTGTTCATGGTCGCGGCGCCGTCGGGCGCCGGGAAGTCGAGCATCGTCAACGCCTGCCTTGCGCGCGACCCGAACATCAGCCTGTCGGTCTCGTTCACCTCGCGCGCGCCGCGCCCGGGCGAGCGCCAAGGCGAGCATTACCACTTCGTCGACGACGCGGAATTCCAGCGGATGATCGATGCCGGCGATTTCTTCGAACATGCCCGCGTCCACGGCGACTGGAAGGGCACCGCGCGGCAGTCGGTCGATCCGCAGCTGGCGGCGGGCCGCGACGTGCTGCTGGAGATCGACTGGCAGGGCGCGCGCCAGGTGCGCGCCGCGGTTCCGGACTCGGTAGGTGTGTTCATCCTGCCGCCCTCGCGCGCCGCGCTCGACCAGCGCATGCGCAAGCGCGGCCAGGACAGCGAGGAGGTCATGGCCCGGCGCCTGGCGGCCGCGCGCGAGGAAATGTCGCACTACGGCGAGTTCGACTTTGTCATCGTCAACGAGGACTTCGACACCGCGGTGGCCGAGATGTGCGCGGTGTTCAGCGCCAGCCGCCTGCGGCGCGAGGCGCAGGCGCGACGCCACCAGGCGCTCATCCGCGCCCTGCTGGCGGGGGAGTGACCCGCCCCGCCCCGCAAGTCACTGATTTTCATTGCGCGTTACTTGTTTCTGCAAGTCGCGTGGGGTATCATTTCCGGTTCCTTACACCGCATCGACGGCCCGCCGGCCGCCCGGAGATTTATGGCCCGCATCACCGTTGAGGATTGCCTCCAGGTCATCGACAACCGCTTCGAGCTGGTCATGATGGCCGCCAAGCGCGCCCGCCAGCTTGCCAATGGCGTCGATTCGCAGCTCGACAACAGCGAGAACGACGACAAGCCGACCGTGCTGGCGCTGCGTGAAATCGCCGCCCGCCGCATCGATGCCGACTACGTCGAAGCGGTCGAGAAGTCCGAGCGCGAGCGCCGCGAGCGCGAAGCGCTGGAATGGGCTGCCGCCGAGGTGGTTGCCGACGACGAGCTCGGCAAGGGCGACGACGCCTGAGCCACCCGCGCGCGCGCCGACAGGTGCGTTGCCGCAGCACCCGCGCTGTCGCATTGACGGCCCCGCCCTGGCGGGGCCGTTCGCGTTTTGCCAGACGAAGTCGCCTGGCCGGGAGCGGAGGCGCTCCATTGCCGGCCCGCAGGCGCGCGCGTACGCTCGCTGCATGAACGCAGCTGAACTTGCGCTGGTCACCGTGCCGGTCCCCGGGGATGAGGAGATCCCGGGGTACATGCGTGCGCTCGAGGCCGCCGCCGCCTATCTCCCGGCCGAGCAGATGCGGCTGCTGCGTCGCGCCTGGGCGGTTGGTGCCGCGGCGCACGCCGGCCAGGTGCGGAAGTCCGGCGAACCCTACATCACCCATCCGGTGGCGGTGGCCGGCGTGCTGGCCGAGCAGAAGGTCGACCTCGAGACCCTGGTCGCAGCGATCCTGCACGACACCATCGAAGACACCCCACTGACCCGCGTCGCCCTTGCCAGCGAGTTCGGTGAATCGGTGGCGGAACTGGTCGAAGGCGTCACCAAGCTCGACAAGCTGCATTTCGCCAGCCGCCGCGAGGCCGACGCCGAAAGCTTCCGCAAGATGATGCTGGCGATGGCGCGCGACCTGCGGGTGATCCTGATCAAGCTCGCCGACCGTCTGCACAACATGCGCACGCTCGGCGCGCAGTCGGGCGAGGCGCGGGCACGCATCGCCCGCGAGACGCTGGAGGTCTACGCACCAATCGCGCAGCGCCTGGGCATGAACCTGATCAAGTCGGAGTTGCAGGACCTGGGCTTCCGCGCGCTGTATCCCATGCGGCACCGGATCCTCGACAAGCGGATCCGCACCCAGCCGCAGCTGCGTCGCGAGGCGATGGCCAAGATCGAGGCCCAGTTGGCGCAGCGGCTGACCAAGGAAGGGTTGAACTACCGGCTGGTGAGCCGGGTGAAGTCGCCCTGGAGCATCTACAACAAGATGCGCGCCGAAGCCAAGACCTTCGCCCAGGTGATCGACGTCTTCGGCTTCCGGCTGATCCTTGGCACGGTCCCCGACTGCTACCACGCGCTCGGCGTGGCGCACTCGGTATACAAGCCGGTCGACGGCCGCTTCCGCGACTTCATCGCCATCCCCAAGGCCAACGGTTACCAGTCCCTGCATACGGTGTTGTTCGGACCGTACGGCTCGCCGATCGAGGTCCAGATCCGTACCGAGGAAATGGACCTGATCGCCGAACGCGGCATCGCCGCGCACTGGGCCTACAAGCACGGTGGCGGTGGTCCCAACAGCGCCCAGCAGCGTGCGCACGCGTGGATCTCCGGGCTGCTGGAGTCGCAGAGCGGCACCGGTTCGTCGCTGGAGTTCCTGGAAAACGTCAAGGTCGACCTGTTCCCCGACGAGGTTTACCTGTTCACGCCCAAGGGCGAAATCATGTCGATGCCGCGCAACGCGACCGCGGTGGACTTCGCCTATGCCGTGCACACCGATGTCGGCAACCAGGCCGTGGCCGCGCGGGTGGACCGCAAGCTGGTGCCGTTGCGCACGCGCCTGGTCAGCGGGCAGACGGTCGAGGTGGTGACCGCGAAGTCGTCATTGCCGCGGCCGCAGTGGCTGGAGTTCGTGGTCACCGGCAAGGCGCGCACGGCGATCCGGCAGCAGCTCAAGCAGCTCGAGCACGAGGATGCCGTGCAGCTTGGCCATCGCATGCTCGACAGCGCGCTCGAGGATCTCGACAGCTCGCTCGAGCGCCTGCCGCCGGCCCAGCTCGAGGCCTACCTGGCCGAACACCGGTATCCGCGGCTGGAAGCGCTGCTGGCCGATGTCGCGCTTGGCAACCGGATGCCGGCGCACGTGGCGCAGTCGCTCAGCCACAAGGATCCCGCAAGCGCGCGCGCGCACCGCGAGGACCGCATCCTGATCACCGGTGCCGAACGCGGCGTGGTGACTTTCGCCAACTGCTGCATGCCGATCCCGGGCGACGACATCATGGGTTACCACACCGCCGGGCGCGGCGTGATGGTGCATCGGATCGAGTGCCCGAACGTGGCCGAGTACCGCAAGTCGCCCGAACGCTGGGTCGACATCGGCTGGGACCGCGAGGTTACCGGCGACTACAACGTCGCGCTGCGCTTCCAGGTCGAGAACCGCCCCGGCGTGCTGGCCCAGGTGGCGGCGGCGGTGGCCAAGGCCGACTCCAACATCGATGCGGTGGAGTACCTGGAGCGCGATACCAACGTCTCGGTGATCCAGTTCGCCATCGAAGTGCGCGACCGCACCCACCTGGCCGACGTGATCCGCAAGGTGCGCAGGCTCGGCGTGGTCCATGGCGTACAGCGCCAGTAGGCCTGCGCTCGATGGCGGTGGGCGCCTGCCGCGGTCATAATCGGCGGCCACGTACAGTCGCAAGGATGTCGCGCATGCCCAGGCAACCCGTCCGCACCGGCGATGCACCCGCCGCGATCGGCCCGTATTCGCAGGCCGTGCGCGCCGGCAATACCGTCTTCGTGTCGGGCCAGATCCCGCTGGATCCAGCCACCGGCGAGCTGGTGCCCGGCGATCTCGCCGCCCACGCGCGCCGCGCCTTCGACAACCTGCGCGCGGTCTGCCAGGCCGGCGGTGGTTCGCTCGACGACGTCGCCCGCGTCGGCCTGTACCTGACCGACCTGTCGCAGTTCGCGGTGGTCAACGCCGTGATGGCCGAGTACTTCACCGAACCGTATCCCGCGCGTTCGACCATCGAAGTGTCGGCGCTGCCCAAGGGCGCGCAGTTCGAGGTCGACGCGGTGATGGTCCTCGACTGAGGCGTGGCCGCGCGGCGCACGCCGGGTACGCCGGCGCCCGGACTGGCGCCGGTCGGTGCGACCGCACTGTCCACGCTTGCCGGCGTGGGGCCGAAGATCGCTGAAAAGCTCGCCGCGCGTGGCCTGGAAACCCTCCAGGACCTCTGGCTGCAGCTTCCGCGTGGCTATGAGGACCGCACCGCGTTGACGCCGTTCCGCCTGCTGCAGCCTGGCGTCGCGGCGCAGGTCGAGGGCCGGGTCGAGGCCGTCGAACGGGGGTTCCGCTACCGGCCGCTGCTGCGCGTTGCGCTCTGCGACGATTCGCACGCGACGCTGGTGCTGCGCTTCTTCCATTTCCGCGCCGTGCAGGCCGCGCAGTTCCAGCCCGGCGTGCGCGTGCGCGCCTATGGCACGCCGCGGCCGGGACAGCGCGGGCTGGAAATCGTGCATCCCAGCTACAGCCTGCTCGATGACGCTGACGATGCCGGACTCGGCGATCGCCTCGATCCCGTCTATCCCGCGGTGGAGGGCATCGGCCCGGCAACGATGAAGCGCCTGATCGCGCAGGCGCTCGACCGCCTCCCGGGCGACGACGTGCTGGAGTTGCTGCCCCCGGGGCTGCTGCGCGCGCACCGCCTGCCGGCGCTGCGCGAGGCGCTGCTCACCGTGCACCGGCCCCCGCACGACGCAGATGTCGATGCGCTGATCGCAGGGACCCATCCGGCGCAGCGGCGGCTGGCGTTCGAGGAACTGCTCGCGCACCACCTCAGCATGCGCAGCCAGCGCCTCGCCCGCCAGGCCCATGCGGCCACGCCGCTTGCCGATGCACGCCTGGCCGAGCGCCTGCGCGCTGGTCTGCCGTTTGCGCTCACCGGCGCGCAGGAGCGCGTGCTGGCCGAAGTACGCGCGGACCTTGCGCGGCCGGTGCCGATGCTGCGCCTGGTGCAGGGCGACGTCGGCTCGGGCAAGACCGTGGTCGCGGCGATGGCGGCGCTGATGGCGGTGGCCGATGGCCGCCAGGCGGCGCTGATGGCACCCACCGAGTTGCTCGCCGAACAGCATCTCGGCAACCTGCGTGGCTGGCTCGAACCCCTGGGCGTCGAGATCGCGTGGCTGGCGGGCAAGGTCACCGGTCGAGCGCGCGGCCGCGCACTGGCCGCGGTTGCCGACGGCGGCGCGCAGGTGGTGGTCGGGACCCATGCGCTGATGCAGCAGGCGGTGGCGTTCCACGACCTGGCGCTGGCGATCGTGGATGAGCAGCATCGCTTCGGCGTCCACCAGCGCCTGGCGCTCCGCGACAAGGGCGGCGAGGGCGGTCGCGTGCCACACCAGCTGGTGATGACCGCGACCCCGATCCCGCGGACGCTCGCGATGGCCGCCTACGCCGACCTGGACGTGTCCGCCATCGACGAGCTGCCGCCCGGGCGCACGCCGGTGCAGACCGTGGTCATGGCCGAGGGCCGTCGCCCGGAGCTGATCGAACGCATCCGCGTCGCCTGCGCCGAAGGCCGCCAGGCCTACTGGGTGTGCACGATCATCGACGAGTCCGACGAAGTGGTCGCGCAGGCCGCGCAGGCGACGTTCGAAGGGCTGTCGGCCGCGCTTCCCGGGCTGCGCGTGGGCCTGGTGCACGGGCGCATGAAGGCTGCGGAGAAGCAGGCCGCGATGCGCGCGTTCAAGGATGGCGAATGCGACTTGCTGGTGGCGACCACGGTGATCGAGGTCGGCGTGGACGTGCCCAACGCCTCGCTGATGGTGATCGAGAACGCCGAGCGCCTCGGGCTCGCGCAGCTGCACCAGCTGCGCGGGCGGGTGGGGCGGGGCATCGAAGCCTCCAGCTGCGTCCTGCTCTACCAGGCACCGCTGTCGCGCACCGCGCGCGAGCGCCTGGCGACCATGCGCGAAACCGGCGACGGCTTCGTCATCGCCGAAAAGGACCTGGAGCTGCGCGGTCCCGGCGAACTGCTGGGCACGCGCCAGACCGGATTGGCCACGTTCCGCGTCGCCGACCTCGCGCGCGACGCGGGCATGCTGCCGCTGGTGCACGCGCTTGGCGAAGGGCTGCTGCACGACCATCCGGCGGTGGCCGCGCGCCTGGTCGCGCGCTGGGTTGGCGGCGCGGCCCGGTACGCCTCGGCCTGATCGGGGATAATCCGGCGATGGACGAACGCATTCCGCTGTTGATCGATACCGACCCGGGCGTCGATGACGCACTGGCCCTGCTGATGGCCTTCGCCGATCCGCGGCACGAGGTCGTGGGCCTGACCATCGCCGCCGGCAACGTCGGCCTCGGGCACACCGTCGCCAATGCCCTGAAGCTGTGCGAGGTGCTGGGTCGCGACGACGTGCCGGTGTTCGCCGGCTGCGACCACCCGCTGCTGCACCCCTCGCCGGATGCCGCCAACGTGCACGGCCGCGACGGCTTCGGCGACGCCGGCCTGGCTCCGGCCACGCGCGGCGCCGAGTCGCGCCACGCCGCCGAGGCCATCATCGAGCTCTCGCACCGGCATGCCGGCCGCCTGCTGCTGGTGGCACTCGGGCCGCTGACCAACGTCGCGCTGGCGCTGCGCCTGGACCCGACGCTGCCTTCGCGCGTGGCGCGGCTGGTGGTGATGGGCGGCGCGGTCACCGGGCACGGCAACATCACGCCATCGGCCGAATTCAACGTGTTCTTTGATCCGGAGGCGGCGCACATCGTGTTCGGCGCTTTCGAGCGCTTCGACCTCTGCGACTGGGAGGCGACCATGGCCCATGGCTTCCTCCACGCCGACGTCGAGCGCTGGCTGGCGGCGCCGGGTCCGGTCGCCGCGTTCTACGAGGCCGTGTCGCGGCATACCCGCCTGTGGTCTGCCGACGCCCGCGGCGAGCGCTGGCACTCCGCCGATTCGCTGGCCATGGCCATGGCGCTGCGCCCCGACGGCGTGCGTGAAGCGCAGGAGCGACCGATCGAAGTCGTGCTGGGGCATTCAGCCGCCCGTGGAGCGACGCTGGTGGACTGGCAGCGCCAGCTGGGGCGCCCGGACCGGGCGCGGATCCTGCTCCGTTACGACCAGGCGGCCTACGAGGCGCAGGTGCGCGATTGCCTCGCTTGAAGGCTTGCGGGCGGTTCTGCTGCCGGCTATAATGCCGCTCTTCCCTCGATCACTCTGGTGCCCGCCATGAAGGCCGACATCCACCCCGAATACCGCGACGTCGTCTTTCAGGACGTGACCTCGGACTTCAAGATCCTCACCCGTTCCACGCTCTCCAGCAAAGAGACCGTGAAGTGGGAGGATGGCAATGAATATCCGCTGGTCAAGATCGAAGTCTCCTCGGCTTCGCATCCGTTCTATACCGGCCAGAACAAGCTGATGGACACCAGCGGTCGCGTCGACAAGTTCCGCAAGCGCTACGCCAAGTAAGCGCCTGCCATCGCGCACGCCCGACGGCCGCCGAAAGGTGGCCGTCGTCGTTTCCGGCGCACGCCCGCGCGCGGAGGGCAGACGCAGCATCCCGGCGATCACCGGCCGCATGGATACGGCGGCGCACGTTGCTATGCGATAATTGCCGCATCGCGTCAAAGCCGCGATCCGCCTGATTCCCCGACCGCCTGCCGCACCGCGCCGGCGTGGGACGCCAAGAAGGAGTGCGAGAGTGTCCGCCAACCAGAACACGGCCGGCAGCGAGCCGTCCATCGCCACCGTCCAGGTCGACGGTGCATCCGTCGAGCTGCCGGTCATCAAGCCAACGCTCGGCAACGAGTGCATCGACATCGCGAAGCTGCCCAAGGCCACCGGGCGCTTCACCTACGATTCCGGCTTCACCGCGACTGCCAGCTGCAAGTCCGCCATCACCTATATCGACGGCGACGAGGGCGTGCTGCTGTACCGCGGCTACCCGATCGAACAGCTGGCCGAGCACTCGAACTTCCTCGAGGTCGCCTACCTGCTGATGAACGGCGAACTGCCGGACCAGGCCGAAATGGCCGCGTTCGACCACGACGTCACCCATCACACGATGATGCACGAGGCGTTCAAGAGCTTCATCGGTGGTTTCCGCCACGACGCCCATCCGATGGCGATGCTGGTCGGCATGCTCGGTTCGATGGCGAGCTTCTACCACAACGACCTCGACTACGACGATCCCGCGCAGCGCCGCCTGGCCGGCATCCGCCTGATCGCGAAGCTGCCGACCATAGCGGCTGCGTGCTACCGCTATTCCATGGGTTGGCCGGCGAACTATCCGCGCAACGACCTCGGCTACGTCGAGCGCTTCCTGCACATGATGTTCGAGCTGCCCAGCGGTCCGCTGGAGCTGTCGCCGGTCGCGGCGAAGGCGATGGACCTGCTCTTCATCCTGCACGCCGACCACGAGCAGAACGCGTCCACCTCGACCGTGCGCCTGGTCGGTTCCACCGGCGCCAATCCGTACGCGTGCATCGCCGCCGGCGTTGCCGCGCTGTGGGGGCCCGCGCATGGCGGTGCCAACGAGGCCGTGCTGAAGATGCTCGCCGAGATCGGCGACGTGAAGAACGTGCAGTCGGCCGTCGACCGCGCCAAGGACAAGGAGTCCGGGTTCCGCCTGATGGGCTTCGGCCACCGCGTCTACAAGAACTTCGACCCGCGCGCCCGGATCATCCGCGAGATGACCCACAAGGTGCTGGGCGAACTCGGCATCGACGACCCGATGCTCGAAGTCGCGATGCGCCTGGAAGAGGCCGCGCTGAAGGACGACTACTTCGTGCAGCGCAAGCTGTACCCGAACGTCGATTTCTACAGCGGCATCATCTACAAGGCGCTGAAGATCCCGACCGAGATGTTCACGGTGATGTTCGCCATCGCGCGCACCGCCGGCTGGGTCTCGCACTGGCTGGAACAGCAGACCGATCCCGAGTTCAAGATCGGCCGCCCGCGCCAGGTCTATACCGGCGCGGCATCGCGCGACTACGTGGCCACCGCGAAGCGCTGACCGGTTCGCCAGTCGGCCGTGCCAGGAACGCCCCGCATCCGCGGGGCGTTCCGCGTTTCCGGGCAGGGAATTCCGACATGGATCCGGTCGGCGGCGGATGGTGCGCCATGGCGCCGGCACGGGAGCTCGAAGTGCGCACGGGCATCGTCACGGCCATGCAGCCTTGCCGCGCAAGCGCTTCCGCGTCATCGCCGGGCGGCAGTGGGTCCGACGCCGGCGCCGGCGCCGGTGCCGGTGCCGACGCCGGCGACGACGTCGTCCGCGGCAAGCAGCTCCTGCAGCTGGGCACGCGAGGCGCGTGGCATTGGCCGTTCATCAATGCCCGACAGCGGCGCCTGGCGCAGCGTGTCCAATGGCAACACGGTCAGGTCGAATGCCAGGCCGTCGGCGTTGAATGTCCAGACCGGTGCATCGCAGTCGCGCGCCCGGTCCAGGCGGATGCGGCGCGAGCCCGCCTCGGCCGGAATGCCGGCGTCGGCCAGGAAACGCGTGACCTCGTCGGCGTCATCGATGTGCAGGTGCAGGGACACGGCCGTGTGCTGGTCGGCGGTGCCGTCGAGCACGCGGCCGACCAGGCGCGGCTGGAACGGCCCGAAGAAGTCGAGCGCCTGCAGTGCCGCGTCGCGGCGCGTGCGCAACGTGACGGCCTGTGCATCGCCCAGGAACAGGCGCTGGTACTCGCGAAGCGCATCTTCGATCTCGCGGTTCCGCGGCAGCGAGGCGTCGTCGTGGATGCCCAGGCGGTCGGCGGCCTTGCGCTTGGCCTGGTGGTAGTCGCGGATGCCGCCTTCGGCCATCAGCCTGGCGGCTTCGTTGGCGAGCCTGTGGCGGCGTTCGCGGGTGTTTCGCTCGGCGTGTTGTCGGGCGCGGCGCATGCATCGACCTCCGTGCTGGCCCGGCAAGCCTAGCGGATACACATGTCAGAAGATGTCGAAGGCTTCCTCGGCGGGCATCTCGTCATCAAAGTCGTCGAAGGTCGATTCCATGCGCTCGAGATCCTCGGCCTTCACCCATTCGGTGATCCCGTCCTCGCCGGCGGGCAACAGGCGCCCGCTGGCGCTGACCGACACCTTTACCATGCCCTCGGGCGGCTCGTTGGCCGCGATCGGCACGCCGTCGAGCGCTGCGCGCATGTAGTCGATCCAGATCGGCAGCGCCGAGCGGCCGCCGTATTCGCGGCTGCCCAGCGAGCGGTTGTCGTCGCGGCCCACCCAGACCACGGTGACCAGGTTGCCGCCGAAGCCGGAGAACCAGGCGTCGCGGTGGTCGTTGGTGGAGCCGGTCTTGCCGCCGACATCCTCGCGGCCCAGCACCTTGGCCTGGGTGCCGGTGCCGCGCTGGACCACGTCGCGCATCATCGACACCAGCTGGTAGGCGACGCGCGGGTCGATCGCGCGCGGCGCGACCACGGCATCCGGACCGGGCGCCTGCGCGGGCTCTTCGGCGCTGGTGTCCGCAACCACTTCAGGGGCCGGCAGCGACGGGCCGAGGTTGAAGCCGTCGACGACCGTGGACGGCACTCCCGGCCTGCCACCGGTGCCGCAGCTGCGGCAGGCCACCGCCGGGTTCTCCTTGAAGATCACCTGGCCGTCGCGATCGCGGACCTCGTCGATGTACCAGGGCGTGACCAGGAATCCGCCGTTGGCGAAGACGCTGTAGCCGCGTGCGATGTCCATCGGTGCGAGCGACGGCGTGCCCAGCGAGATCGACAGGTTGGGCGGCAGCTCGGATTCGTCAAAGCCCATGTGGCTGATGTAGCGGCGTGCGTAATCCACGCCGATGGCATCGAGCAGGCGCACCGAGACCAGGTTGCGCGAACGCACCAGTGCTTCGCGCAGGCGCATCGGGCCGACGAACCTGCCGTCGTCGTTCTGCGGCCTCCAGTCCTGGCCGCGACGCATTCGGAACACCACCGGCGCGTCGGGGACGATGGATGCCGGGTTGAAACCGCGCTCGAAGGCGGCGGCGTAGATGAAGGGCTTGAAGCTCGAGCCCGGCTGGCGCCGCGCCTGCGTCGCGCGGTTGAACTTCTGTCCGGCGAAGCTGAAGCCGCCGACCAGCGCCCGCAGCGCGCCGCTGTCCGGCTCCAGCGACACCAGCGTCGCCTGGGCGCGCGGCAGCTGGTCAAGCTGCCACGTCGGTTTGGCGTCCGCCGCCGGTGGCTCGCCGTCCTTGCCCTTGGGTTCGATGCGGCGCACGCGCGTGAGGTCGCCGCGCGTGAGGAGCGCGGCCGGGTTGCGACCGGTCCAGCGGCTCGAAGCGGCATCCAGCGTGACCACGGTGGCATCGGCCAGCACCACGTCGGCGGTGCCGCCGTCGGCGCGCAGCACCACCGCCGGCAGGAGCCCTCCCTGCGCGAAGATCCCGCGCAGGCGCGCGGCGGCCGTCGCGGCGTCCTCGTCGTCGGCAAGTTCGAAGGTCTGCTCGACCTTGGACCAGCCATGGCGATGGTCGTACGCCGAAAGCCCACTGCGCACCGACTGGTCTGCGGCGGCCTGCTTTACCGGGTCGATGGTCGTGGTGACGTGGTAACCACGGGTCAGCACGTCGCCGCCGTAGCGCGCGATCATTTCCTGGCGGACCATCTCGGCAACGTAGGGCGCGTAGACCTCGACCGGACGCTCGTGCGGACGCGCGTGCATTTCCACGGCCTGCGCCGCGGTCGCCTGGGCGCGGGTGATGAAACCCAGGTCGGCCATGCGCTCGAGCACGTAGTCGCGACGGATCTGCGCGCGCTCGGGGTTGGAGATCGGGTTGCCGCTGGACGGGAACTTGGGAATCGCCGCCAGCGCGGCGACCTCGTCGAGATCGAGCTCGGACAGCTGCTTGCCGTAGTAGAACTCGGCGGCGGCGGCGATGCCGTAGGCGCGGTTGCCGAAGAAACTCTTGTTGAGGTAGAGCTCGAAGATCTCGTCCTTGCTGAGCTCGCGCTCCATCTTCATCGCGAGCAGCATTTCCTCGAACTTGCGCGTGTAGCTGACCTCGGGGCTGAGGTAGAACTGCCGCGCCACCTGCTGGGTGATGGTCGAGCCGCCCGGCACGCCTTCCTTCGAACCGGTCTTGGCGATCAGCCAGATGGCGCGCGCCACGCCCTTGTAGTCGACGCCGTCGTGTTCGTAGAAGCGGTTGTCCTCGATCGCGATGAAGGCCTGCTTGATCGCCTCCGGAACCTCTGCGATGTCGACCGGGTAGCGCCGCATCTCGCCGAACAGCGCCATCAGGCGGCCGTCGTTGGCGTAGACGTACATCGGCTCCTGCAGTTCGATGTTGCGCAGGCTGTCGACTTCGGGCAGGCGCGAGGACACGACGTAGTAGAGTGTGCCCGCCGCGAGCAGGCCGAGGACGGTAGCAAGTGCGGCCAGCAGCAGCAGCCAGCGAAACAGACGACGAAAACGTGACATCGGATTGATCCTGGGCCGTATCGGGGCTTGGCGGGCCGTGGAGAGTCGCGCAGTATATATATGGTTGGGCCGGGCGGCCGCGAGGCGCACTGTCCAGAGGGGTGACGTTCTACGTCAAGACGTGACCGAACGCGCAGTGCGACACGCTTTGGCGTGCCGCTTATTGCCATTCGGTAAAAACTCCGTTATTTAATGCACCGGGGCACGAAGCGCACGTAAGCGCCCGTGACATGGGGAGAAAAGCGTGGGGCTCATCACAAAAAGCCAGGCACCGCTGGTCGGGGTCGATATCAGCTCGACAGCGGTGAAGCTGTTGCAGCTGTCGCGGTCGGGCGACCGTTATCGGGTCGAGCACTACGCCGTGGAGCCGCTGCCACCGAATGCGGTGGTCGAGAAGGGCATCGTCGAGGTCGAGGCCGTCGGCGAGGCGATCCGCCGCGCGATGGCGCGTTCGGGCAGCAAGGCCAAGCATGCGGCCGCGGCCGTTGCGGGCTCCGCCGTCATCATCAAGCTGATCCCGATGCCGGCCGACCTCGACGAAGAGGAAATGGAGTCTCAGGTCGAGCTTGAGGCGGTCAACTACATTCCGTACCCGATCGAAGAAGTGAACCTTGATTTCGAGGTGCTTGGTCCGATGCCGGGCAACACCGAGATGGTGCAGGTGATGCTGGCCGCGTCGCGTTCGGAAAGCGTGGAGATGCGCGCCTCCGCCCTCGAACTCGGTGGCCTTGCCGCCAAGGTCATGGACGTCGAGGCCTTCGCGATCGAGAACGCCTTCGCGCTGCTGGCCAACACGCTCAGCGTGCCGCGCGACGGCATCGTCGCCCTGGTCGACGTCGGCGCGACCATGACCACGCTCAGCATCCTGCGCAACGACCGCAGCCTGTACACCCGCGAGCAGGTGTTCGGCGGCAAGCAGCTCACCGACGAGGTCATGCGCCGCTACGGCCTTTCCTACGAGGAAGCCGGACTGGCCAAGCGCCAGGGCGGGCTGCCGGAAAGCTACGAGGTCGAGGTGCTGGAGCCGTTCAAGGAGGCGCTGGTCCAGCAGATCAGCCGCCTGCTGCAGTTCTTCTACGCCGGCAGCGAGTTCAACCGCGTCGACCAGGTGGTGCTGGCCGGGGGCTGCGCCTCCATCGCCGGCATCTCCGAGATGGTCGAAGAGCAGCTCGGCGTGCAGACCGTGGTCGCCAACCCGCTTGCGCAGATGACCCTGGGTCCGCGCGTGCAGGCCCATGCGCTGGCGCAGGATGCGCCCGCCCTGATGATCGCCTGCGGACTGGCCCTGAGGAGCTTCGACTGATGGCCCGCATCAACCTCCTGCCGTGGCGCGCCGAACGCCGCAAGCAGCGACAGAAGGAATTCGGCGTCATGCTGGCCTTCGCCGCGCTGGCCGGCGTGCTGCTCTGGTTCCTGGTCAACGGGTATTACAACGCCCAGATCGACGGCCAGAACACGCGCAACGCCTACCTGCAGGACCAGATCAAGCAGGTCGAAGAGCGCATCACCGAGATCGACGAGCTCGACCGGCAGAAGGCGCGCCTGCTGGCGCGCAAGGAAGTGATCGAGCAACTGCAGGCCAACCGCTCGCAGATGGTCCACCTGTTCGACTCGCTGGTGCGCACCATTCCCGACGGCGTGGTCCTGACCGCGATCAAGCAGGTCGGCGAGAAGCTGACGCTGGAAGGTCGCTCGCAGTCCAATGCGCGCGTCAGCACCTACATGCGCAACCTCGAGGGCTCGGGCTGGATGACCAAGCCGGACCTCTCGATCATCGAGGCCCGCGACGGCGTGGCCGGCCTGCCCTACGCCTTCACCCTGGCCGTGGAGCTTGCCAACCCCAACGCGCCGAAGGACGAAGACGGCGACGGCATCCCGGATGCGGTTCCGCCGGTCGATTCCGCGGACGCCGCGGCGCCTGCCGGCGTCGCCGCCGATCCGGCGCCGGACGCCGCTGGAGCTGCCGGTGCCGCGCCCGCCGCGAATGCCGAACCCGCCGTCGAGGCCCCCGCGGACGCTGAAGACGCCGTGCCGGCCGCTGAAGAAGGAGCCGCATCGTGAGCAAGCGCAAGATGTCGCTCAAGGAACTTGATTTCAACAATATCGGTTCCTGGCCGCGCGAGTACAAGATCGGCTTCTGCGCGATCGTCGGCCTGTTGATCTTTGGCCTGGCGTGGTGGGTGTTCACCCGTGAAAAGGGCGACCAGCTCGAAGGCCTGGAGCGCACCGAGTCCGACCTGCGCGCCGAGTTCGAGACCAAGCAGGGCCGCGCCGCCAACCTCGAGCCGCTCAAGCTCCAGTTGGTGCAGATGGAACAGCAGCTGCAGCAGATGCTGCGCCAGCTGCCCAGCCGCACCGAGATGCCCGACCTCATCGTCGACATCTCGCAGACCGCGCTGGCCACCGGCATCCAGAACGAACTCTTCCAGCCCGGTCCGGAAACGCCCAAGGAGTTCTACGCCGAGAAGCCGATCGCGCTGCGCATGGTCGGCACGTACCACCAGTTCGGCGCCTTCGTCAGCGGCGTGGCCTCGCTGCCGCGCGTGGTGATCATGACCATGCACGACATCCAGCTGCGCCCGCGTGGTGCCGACAAGGATCCGCGCGCCGGCATCCGCGCCAACTCGCCGCTCGAGCTTGCCGGCACGGTGAAGACCTATCGCTACCTGGACGAGGAAGAGGCCGCTGCCCAGGAAGCCGCGGCCGCTGCAGCCGGGGGGAGCCGCTGACATGCGCATGACATCCAACGCCATCCGCGGGCTGGCCCTGGTCGCGGCCATCGCCGCACTGGCCGGCTGCGGCCGCGGCATCACCAGCGAACCCGGCGGCGCGCCGAACCTGGAGGAGTGGGCCGCCAACGTCCGCGCCCGTCCGGCGCCACCGCTTGATCCACTGCCGGTGATGCAGCAGTTCGAGACCTTCGAATACGCGGCACAGGGCATGCGCGATCCGTTCAGCGCCGCCTTCACCAACGAAGGTGGTGGCAGCGGGCCGCGGCCCGACTCCAACCGCCGCAAGCAGACGCTCGAGCAGTTCCCGCTCGACAGCCTCGACATGGTCGGGTCGCTGGGCGCGGGCAACAGTTTGACGGCGCTGGTGATGGCGCCCGACAAGGTCACCTACCGGGTCGGCCCGGGTGTGTACATGGGCCAGAACGACGGCCGCGTCACCAGCGTTACCGATGACCGCATCGAACTCGTGGAACTCGTGCCCGATGGCTCGGGTGGCTGGCTGGAACGGCCGGCCTCGATCGCGCTCGAAGACAATTGATTAGGGGAAGCCAGATGACGTTCACCAACGCGCAACGCCGTTCGCCCACCCAGCGGGCACTTCCGCTCCGGGCAGGCGCCTGCGGACTCCTCGCCGGCCTGCTTGGCGCCTTCGGAACGGTCAGCGCCGCTCCCAACCCGGGCGTGCCCGTGGCCAGCTTCGCCCAGTCGTCCGTGGCGGCGACGGATCCGGCAAAGCAGGTCCCGGCCGAAGTGGCCGTGGCCGACATCGACTTCAAGCGCGGCGACGGCGGCGCGGGGCGGCTCGTGCTCCGCTTCGACGGCGAAGGTGCCGCCCCGGACCTGCGTACCGAAGGCGGCTCCGTGATCATCAACGTCGGCAATGCGTCCCTGCCGGCCTCGCTGCAGCGCCCGCTGAACGTCACCGATTTCGCGACCCCGGTGCAGCGGATCGACGCCAACCAGAGCGCCAAGGGCACCCAGATCGTGCTCAGCACGCAGGGTGCGTTCGAGCCGCTGGCCTACCAGACCGGCCGCGACTACATCGTCGAGATCGTGCCGCGCGCCGAAGCACCGGACCGCGCCGTGGGCGCAGCCTCGGCCAATACCGTGGCGGCCACCGGCCAGGTCGTCGCGGCCCAGGCCGCGCAGGGCGAGACCCGCGCATACCGCGGCCGCCCGGTCACGTTCAACTTCCAGGACGTGCCGGTGCGCACCGTGCTGCAGCTGATCGCCGAGCTGTCCGACCTCAACATCGTCGCCAGCGACAACGTCACCGGCAACGTCACCCTGCGCCTGATCAACGTGCCGTGGGACCAGGCGCTGGACATCGTCCTGCAGGCCAAGTCGCTGGACAAGCGCCGCAACGGCAACGTGGTCTGGGTGGCTCCGCAGTCGGAGATCGCGAAGTTCGAGCAGGACATCGCCAACGCCCGGATCGCGCTTGAGAACAGCGCGGAAATGGTCACCGAGTACATTCCGATTTCCTATGGCAGCGCTGAAGACATCGCCAAGCTGCTGACCGACGAGAGCAAGAGCAGCCAGGGCGGCGGCGGTGGGCAAGCCAACTCCAGCCGCGGCTTCCTGTCGCCGCGCGGCAGCCTGAGCTTCGATCGCCGGACCAATACGCTGCTGGTGATCGATATTCCGGATCGCGTGCGGGAAATCCAGAACCTGGTCGACGAGCTGGACAAGCCGGTGGACCAGGTGGTGATCGAGTCGCGGATCGTGATCGCGAACGAGTCGTTTGCGCGGGACCTGGGCGCGCGCTTCGGCGTCCGCGCCGCGAAGGATCGCTTCGTCAGCTCCGGATCGCTTGAAAGCAACCGGCGTTTGGTCAACTCCACGCTTGAGGCGATCGACGGCGGCGGCGACAGGCCGACCTGGGGTACGGTTGGCCAGACGCTCAACAACGATTTCAGCATCAGCAACCTCAACCCGGGTTCGATCGCCTTCACCATCCTCGGCAACACTATTGACTGGGATCTGGAGTTGCAGGCGCTGCAGCAGGAGCAGCGTGGTGAAGTGGTATCCAACCCGCGCGTGGTTACCAGCAACCAGCGCGAGGCGGTCATCCGCCAGGGCCGCGAGGTCGGCTATCTGACGGTGACCGGCGGCCAGAGCAACAACGTGCCGACAGTGCAGTTCAAGGAAGCGCTGCTGGAGCTGAAGGTCACGCCGACCATCACGGCCGACGGCCGCGTGTTCCTGACCCTTGCGGTCAAGAAGGACGAGATCGAGGACTACACCGAGATCACCGGCTTCGGCTCGATCCCGAACCTGGCCAAGCGCGAGGTCACCACCGCGGTCCTGATCGAGGACGGCCAGACCGTGGTCATCGGTGGCGTGTACGAGTTCAGCGACCGCAACTCGGTGTCCAAGGTTCCGTTCCTCGGCGACCTGCCGATCCTGGGCAACCTGTTCAAGACCAAGGGCCGCTCCAAGGCCAAGGCCGAGCTGCTGATCTTCGTGACCCCGCGCGTGCTGCGCGTGGCGCCGCGCGGATACTGATCCCGCAAGGCCAGGTGTGACCCACGACGGGGCCCTTGCGGCCCCGTCGTCGTTCCAGTGACCAGTGCGCTTGAACCAAGTCGCCCGGTTGGGGTCAAACTGGTCCCGGCGCAGCCCGCGTCGCAGACCGGCTTCAAATGGAAACGACCAGCGACGAAAGTGTCCGCCTCCACGGCCTTTTCTCCAGCCTCCGCGACGCGCTCGCCGAAGAGATCATCGGCCAGGCGGCGCTTGTCGAGCGCCTGCTGATCGCGCTGCTCGCAGACGGCCACCTGCTTGTGGAAGGCGCGCCCGGGCTGGCCAAGACCAGCGCCATCCGCGCGCTGGCCGCGCGCGTTGAAGCCGACTTCGCCCGCGTCCAGTTCACCCCCGACCTGTTGCCCGGCGACCTGACCGGGACCGAGGTCTGGCGGCCGCAGGACGGCCGCTTCGAGTTCCTGCCGGGGCCGGTGTTCCACTCGCTGCTGCTGGCCGACGAGGTCAACCGCGCGCCCGCCAAGGTGCAGTCGGCGCTGCTCGAGGCCATGGGCGAGCGGCAGGTGACCGTGGGCCGCCAGACCTATGCGCTGCCACCGCTGTTCCTGGTCATGGCGACCCAGAACCCGATCGAGCAGGAAGGCACGTTCCCGCTGCCGGAAGCCCAGCTTGACCGTTTCCTGATGCATGTCCGCGTCGGCTATCCGGAAGCGGACGCCGAGACCGCGATCCTGCGCCTGGCGCGCGAGCGCGCGATTGCGACGCTGGAGGCGCCGTCGGTTCCCGCCGAACGCATCTCGCAAGCCGATGTGATGGCCGCGCGCTCCGCCGTGCTGGCGCTGCACATGGCGCCAGCGGTCGAGCGCTACCTGGTCGAGATCGTGCTGGCTTCGCGCGACGCTGCGCGCTACGACGAAACACTTGCACCGCGCATCGCCTGGGGTGCCAGCCCCCGCGGCTCGATCGCGCTGGAGCGCTGCGCGCGCGCCCACGCCTGGCTTGCGGGGCGTGACTTCGTGACCCCGGACGACGTGCGCGCGGTCGCGCCCGATGTCCTTCGCCACCGCGTGCTGCCGAGCTACGAGGCCACCGCCGAGGGCTGGGACGGGGAGCGCCTGGTGCAGGCGCTGCTGGCGCAGGTGCCGTTGCCGTGATCGGAGGGGCCGTAGTCGATGCCCTGCGCGGGCGACTGCGGGTTCGCGCAGGGGCGCCAGCAGGGAGCCTGATGCCGGCAGCGACTCCGCCACGCGAAGGCGATGGCATCGTGCCGACCCTTCCCGAACTGATCGCGCTGCGCGGCCTGGCGCAGGCGCGCGGCGCGGCGCGTCGCGGGGCCGCGGGCCTGCGCGCCCAGGCGCCATCGGTGCTGCGCGGGCGCGGCATGGAGTACGCGGAGTCGCGCGGCTATGCGATCGGCGACGACGCCCGCCACATCGACTGGCGCCTGACCGCTCGCAGCGGCAAGCCGCACACGAAGTTGTTCCAGGCCGAGCGCGAGCGACTCAGCCTGATCGTGGCCGACACTGCGCCGGCGCTGTATTTCGGCACCCGCGTGCGCTTCAAGTCGGTGCAGGCCGCGCGTGCCGGCGCGATCGCGGCGTGGCGCGCGGTGGCCGACGGCGACCGCGTCGCCGCGCTCCGTGGCAGCGACGCGTCACCGCCGGTGCCCGCGGGTTCCGGCGCCCGCGGCGCGCTGCGCGTCCTCGATGCCCTGGTGCGCTGGTACGCGCGGCCGCCGGACGCCGATGCGGGCCTGGATGTCGCCCTCGACCATGCCCATCGCCTGCTTCGGCCCGGCTCGCGCCTGCTGGTGCTGGCCGACCCGGCCAGCGTGGCGGCGGTCCCCGCGCGGCGCTGGCCGGCGCTGGCCGCGCACAGCCAGGTGGTCGTGCTGCTGTTGACCGATCCGCTGGAGACGGCACCGCCCGCGGCCCTGCTTGCGTTCACGCCCGCGGGCGCAGGGCAGGCCTCCGGCGCGCGCATCAGCGTGGACCTGGCGGCCGATGCCCAGCGCAGGCGGTGGCAGGAGGCATTCGCCGGTAGCGTTTCGGCCACGGTCGCGAGCCTGGCGGCCCGCGGGGTGCGCGCGGTGCCGCTGTCCTGCGACGCGCCCAGCGATGCCTGGCTCGCGGGGCTCGGGGCCGGTGCGGGAGCAGGGCGCGGCTGATGGACGACGGGCTGGTCCTGCGCGACATCCATCTGTCGACGGCGCCCTCGTGGTGGCCGCCGGCACCGGGCTGGTGGATGCTGGCCGCAGCGCTGCTGCTCGTGCTTGCCGCGATCATCGCCTGGCGCTGGTGGCGTGCCCGTCGTCGTCGTCGGCTGCAGGCCCTGTTCGACGCCGAGGTGGACGCCGCCCGGGGACCTGCCGAGTCCGTCGCCGCGATCTCGACCCTGCTGCGCCGCGCGGCGCGGCTGCGCGATCCCGCGGCGGACCGGCTGAAAGGCGAGGCCTGGCTCGCGTTCCTGGATGCCGGTCGCGAGGCCCCGCGCTTTGACGGCGCCCGTGGGACGCTGCTGCTTGAAGGCCCGTTCCGACGCGATGCGGATGCTGCCGGGGTGGCCGACCTGCGCCACGTCGCGCGCGAGCGCTTCGTTGAATGGATGGAGGGCCGCAAATGAGTGCGCTGTCTTCCGCCTGGCCGGCGTTCGCGGGCTTCGCCTGGCCCTGGCTGCTGCTCGCGCTGCCGCTGCCCCTGCTGCTGCGCGCCGTCCTGCCACCGCTGCGCGACGCGGGCCCCGCGCTGCGCGTGCCCTGGGCGGCGCGGCTGGCCCCGATCGTCGCCCCGTCCGGCCTGCAGCCACGCGCGGGCGGGCAGCCTTGGCTGGCCTGGGTCGGCTGGGCGCTGCTGTGCCTGGCGGCTGCCCGCCCCCTGGCCTGGGGCGAGGTCGTCACGCCACCGCAGGCCGCGCGCGAGCTGATGCTCGCCGTCGATCTTTCCGCGAGCATGGGCGAGCGCGACATGCTGGTCGGCAACGAGGTCGTCGACCGGCTCGGGGCGGCCAAGGCCGTGATCGCCGATTTCCTGGACCGGCGCGAGGGCGACCGCGTCGGCCTGCTGGTGTTCGGCCGCGGCGCGTACGTGCTGGCGCCGGCCACCGCCGACCTCGACACGGTGCGCGAACAGCTGCTGGCGACCGAGGTCTCGCTGGCCGGCCGCGAAACCGCCATCGGCGATGCGATCGGGCTCGGGGTCAAGCGCCTGCAGGCGCAGCGCGAGGGTGAGCGCGTGCTGGTGCTGCTCACCGATGGCGTCAACACCGCCGGCGCCCTGGATCCGGTGAAGGCCGCTGAAATCGCCCGCGACGAGGGCGTGCGCGTCCACACCATCGCCTTCGGCGGCAGCGGCGAACAGCTGTCGGTCTTCGGCTTCCGGCTGCCCTCGGGCGGAAGCGAAATCGACGAGGAATCGCTGGCACGGATCGCGGAGATGACCGGCGGGCGCAGCTTCCGCGCCCGCGACACCGAAGCCCTGGCCGGCATCTACGCCGAAATCGACCGCATCGAACCGGTCGAGGCGCCGGGCGAGGCCATGCGCCCACGCCTCGAGCGCTACCACTGGCCGCTGGCCCTCGCGCTGCTCGCCGGCCTGCTTGCAGCGGCGCTGGCATGGCGCAGGGACGGACGATGACCCTGCCGATCGCCGACCTCCAGTTCCTGCGCCCGGCCTGGCTGCTGGCGCTGCTGCTCCTGCCGCTGCTGGCCTTGGCCTGGAGGCGGCGCGCGCGCCGGCGCAGCGGCTGGCGCACGGCGGTCGATGCACATCTTTTGCCGCACCTGATCGATGCACGCGGTGGTGGGCGCGACAGCTCGCTGGCCGGCGTCGCCACGCTCGCCGGCCTCGCCCTGGCGATCGTCGCACTCGCCGGACCAAGCTGGCGCGGCGTGCCGCAGCCGCTGCAGGGTGGCGGCAGTGCCCTGGTCATCGTCCTCGACCTGTCGAGCGCGACCTTGGCAAACGACCTGCAGCCGTCGCGCCTGGTGCAGGCCCGCGCCAGGATCGACGCCCTGCTGCACGCGCACGCCGGCGAGGTCGCGCTGGTGGCGTATGCGGACGATGCCTTCGTGGTGTCGCCGGTCACGTCCGATCCGGACAACGTCGCCGTCTTCATCGATGCGCTCGCACCTGACGTCATGCCCGTGGATGGCCAGCGGGCCGGGCGCGGCATCGACCGTGCGCGCGAGCTGCTGGCACGGGCCGGGCATGCCCGCGGCGACATCCTGCTGCTGGCTCCAGGGGCCGGGCGCGACGCGGTGCGCGCCGCCACCCGCGCCGCCGCGGACGGCTACCGTGTCTCGGTGCTGGCGATGGGCACCGAAGCCGGTGCCGGCTATCGCGGCCGCGACGGTGAAATTCATCGCAGCGCGCTCGATCCCGGGTCCCTGCGCGCGCTGGCCGCGGCGGGAGGCGGCAGCACCCACGCCTGGGGTGAACCCCAGGCCGAGCTTGTCGCCACGCTCGGTGGCGGCGGGGCCTCGGGTGCCAGCGCAGGCGCCGTGGCCGCCGACGCGTCGCGCGGCCTGGTGCGCGAGGACGGCGGCTACTGGCTGCTGCCGCTGGCCATGGTCCTGTTGCTGGTCGCGTTCCGGCGCGGCGGCGTGCTCGCGGTGCTGGCGCTTTGCATGGTGCTGCCGGTGCAGCCAGGCTTCGCGGCCGGCGCCGGGCCGCCGGTGGCCGATGCCTGGCGCCGTGCGGACCAGGCCGCGCATGCACGCAGCGCGGAAGCCGAAGCCGCCTACCGCGAGGGCGATTTCGCGGCCGCCGCCCGAGGCTTCGACGGACTGCCGGGCGCCGACGCCGCGTACAACCGCGGCAACGCCCTGGCCCGCGCGGGCCGCTATGAAGAAGCGATCGCCGCGTATGACGAAGCCCTGGGCGAAGTCCCGGGCATGCCCGATGCGCTCGCCAACCGCGCCGCTGTCGAAGCGGTGATGGCCCGCGAACCGCCCGACGGCGGTGCCGGCGGCGGCGACATGCCTCCCGATGGTGGCAAGGGCGACCGTGGCGCGGGCGACGAAACGGGCGACCGCGGCGACGACGGGCGCGCGCCGCCGGATGCCGATGCCGGGAAGGAGCCTGGCCAGGACCCGCCATCGCCCCCGCCACAGCCTCCGGATCCAGGCGACGACGCCGGGCCGCCGCCCGCGGCCGACGAGATCGGCGACGCCGAGGCCCGCGCCCGCCAGCAGGCCGCCGACGAAGCACAGCGCGAGGCGATGCAGCGCGCCATCGACGCCGGCGACGCGCGCGACGGTGGCAGCGAGCCGGGTGACGGGCGCGACGCGTCCGAACGCACGGATTCCACCGCCGCCGCCGAGCGCGAGCAGGCCAACGCGGCATGGCTGCGCCGCGTGCCCGACGACCCGGGGGCGCTGCTGCGCGCCCGCTTCCGCAACGAACACCTGCGCCGCCGCGCCGGGGAGCGCTGACCACATGTCCATGTCCAACGCCTTCCGCCGGCCGCTCGCGCTGCTCCTGCTGCTGGCCATGCTCGTCCCCGGCTTCGTCCACGCCGAGACCCGCGCCTGGCTGGACCGCGACCGCATCGAGCTCGGCGAAACCGTCACCCTCAACGTCGAGACCGACGGCGGCGGCCGTCCGGACTACGCGCCGCTCGAGGACGACTTCCGCATCGAACAGCGCAGCAGCCGCCAGTCCTTCGGGCAGCAGGGTGGGCAGGGTGGGCAGGCGGTGACGCGCACGCTGTACGCGGTGGCGCTGCAGCCCGACCGCGAGGGCAGGATCACGATCCCGGCGCTGCGGGTCGGCGGCGAACGCACCGCGCCCATCGTGCTCACCGTGACTGCCGCCCGTGCGGCGCCGGCGCGCGCCCGCGGGCCCGCCTACATCGAAGCCGAGGTCGACGACACCGCGCCCTATGTGCAGCAGGCCGTGGGACTGCGCCTGCGGCTGTACTACTCGGCACAGCTGGTGTCCGGGCAGCTGGACCAGCCGGAGCCCGATGGTGCCGCGCTGCGGCGCGTCGGCAGCGACCTGCAGTACACGCGCGAGGTCGACGGCCGCCGCTTCCACGTGGTCGAACGCAACTACCTGCTGGTGCCCGAGCGCAGCGGCCGGATCGAACTGCCGCCGGCGCGCTTCCGCGGCCGCGGCGTGGGCGGCTGGCTCGACGACCTGTTCGGCGACGGGCAGCGCGCACTGTCCGCGGACGGCCCGGCGATCGCGCTGGACACGAAGCCGGTGCCCGACGCGGCGGCCCGGCCCTGGCTGCCGCTGCACGGGCTGCAGCTGCGCTGGCTGGAGACGCCCGCCACGGCGCGCGCGGGCGATGCGTTCACAGTCGAACTGGAGCTTGTCGCCGATGGCGCGATCGCCGCCCAGATCGAGCCGCCGGTGCTTGCCGTCGACCAGGGTGCGCAGGTCTTCCCCGAACCCGTCCAGCACGACGAGACCGTCGAGGACGGCCGCCCACGCGTGCGCATGGTGCGCCGCTTCTCGATCCTCCCCGCGCGCGAGGGCCGCGTCCGCGTCGAGGCGCCGCGCCTGCAATGGTGGGACGTGGATGCCGAACGCGCCCGCGTGGCGACGCTGCCGCCGCTGGAACTCGATGTCGCGGCATCGGCATCCGGCGGCGATGCCACGACCACGTCGCCGCGCGACGGGGGATGGATGCGCGTCCCCGGCGTGCAGGGAGAAGTACGCACCTGGGCGCTGGCGACGGTGGCGTTCGCCCTGCTGTGGCTGGTGACCCTGGGCTGGGCGCTGGGCTTGCGGCAGCGTGCAGGCGCCGGTATCCGGGATGCAGGCGGCGGACAGGCCGCCGATGCCGCGCCGGCCCGCCGCGCGGGGCCATCGCCCGCGTTGCGCAAGGCGCTCGACACGGGCGACCTCGGCGACGTCGCCGCTGCCCTGTGCGCGCTTGCGTCGCCGCCAGCCGCCGACCTGGACGCGCTGTCGCGGATGCTGGCGGCCGGCCCGCAGCGCGAAGCCGTCGCCGAACTGCAGCGCGCACGCTGGGGACAGGGCGACGCCACGGCGGCACAGGCCCGCGCCGCCGTGCGCGCCGCCTTCGCGCGCGGTCCCGACTGGCTCGCACGGGACGTCGACCGCGACGGCTCGCTGCCGCCGCTCTATCCGCCCTGAGCTGCCGCGGCGGGCCGCTTTGCTAAGCTCCGCCGTCCACACCGTTCCGGGGAACACCGCATGACCGAGCCGAACGCGCCCAGCCGCAAGCGCATGCCGCTGCACTGGAAGATCGCCATCGGCTTCGTCGCCGGCCTGGTCCTCGGCCTGTTCGTGCACTACGTCGCCGGCGCCGAGACCGCCTGGGTGCAGGGCCTTACGCGCTACGTGACCCAGCCGCTGTCGACCCTGTTCCTCAGCCTGATCTTCATGATGATCGTGCCGCTGCTGTTCTCGGCGCTGGTGGTCGGCGTGTCGGAGATGGGCGACGTGAAGTCGCTGGGCCGCATCGGCTGGCGCACCCTGGTCTGCACCGTGCTGTTCTCGGGCATCGCCGTGCTGCTGGGCCTGGTGATGGTGAACGTGTTCAAGCCCGGCGTGGGCGTCGACCCGGTGCTGGCGCAGCAGCTGCTGACCGAGGGCGCCGAGCGCGCCGCGGCCATCGTCCGCGACAGCAGCGAGCAGCCGTCCGGCATGCAGATGCTGCTCGACATCGTGCCCCAGAACGTGGTCGGCGCGGCGGCGAACAACGCCAACATCCTGGCGCTGATGTTCTTCGCGCTGATGTTCGGCATCGGCATCGTGATGAGCCCGGACACGGCGCCGATCCGCACGCTGCGCCGCGGCATCGAGGGCATCTTCGAGATCTCGATGACCCTGATCGGCCTGATCATCCGCATGGCGCCGGTGGCGGTGTTCTGCTTCATGTTCAACCTCGCCGCGCTGTTCGGCTGGGACCTGCTGCTGCGCCTGGGCGCCTTCGTGCTGGTGGTGGTCGGAGCGCTGGCGCTGCACATGGTGGTGACCTATTCGCTGGCGCTGAAATTCATCGGCGGCTATTCACCGGTGAAGTTCTTCAAGGGCGTGCAGGAGGCGATGCTGATGGCCTTCTCCACGGCCTCCAGCAACGCCACGCTGCCGACGGCGCTGAAGGTGGCCGACCAGGACCTGCACCTGCCGTCGAAGGTCTCGCGCTTCGTTCTGACCATCGGCGCCACCGCCAACCAGAACGGCACCGCGCTGTTCGAGGGCGTGACGGTGATCTTCCTGGCGCAGTTCTTCGGCGTGGATCTGACCTGGGGCCAGCAGTTCATGGTGATGCTGGTCTGCATCCTGGGCGGCATCGGCACCGCCGGCGTGCCCTCGGGCTCGCTGCCGGTGGTGGCGCTGATCTGCGCCATGGTCGGCGTGCCGCCGGAAGGCATCGGCCTGATCCTGGGCGTGAACCACTTCCTCGACATGTGCCGGACCACGGTGAACGTGACCGGCGACCTCGGGATCGCTGCGATCGTGTCGAAGGGCGAGGTGGGCGCGCCGCTCGACCCCGCCCCGGACACCCCTGCAGCCACGACCTGACAGTAGGAGCAGCTATAGCTGCGACCGAACCAATCGGTTGAGCCAATTTTCGTTCAGTGGGGGACCGTGGTCGCAGCTATAGCTGCTCCTACGGAGGGGGCGCTCCGGACGGAGCGAGGCGGCGGGGCGGGGCGGGAGACTCCGCGGGCGGGGGATGGGACAATGGCGGCTTCGCCCGCCGTCCCAGCCGCCCGAGACCCCATGACCAGCCCCAGCCGCCGCGACCTTGCCAACGCCATCCGCATCCTCGCCATGGACGCCGTCCAGGCGGCCAACTCCGGCCATCCCGGCATGCCCATGGGCATGGCCGACATCGCCGAGGTGCTGTGGAACGACTACCTGAACCACAGTCCGGGCAATCCGAAGTGGTTCAACCGCGACCGCTTCGTGCTGTCCAACGGCCACGGCTCGATGCTGCAGTACGCGCTTCTGCACCTTTCGGGCTATGACCTGCCGATCGAAGAGCTGAAGCACTTCCGCCAGCTTGGCCACCGCACCCCGGGGCATCCGGAGAACTTCGTCACCGACGGCGTCGAGACCACCACCGGGCCGCTCGGCCAGGGCTTCGCGAATGCCGTCGGCTTCGCGCTGGCGGAGAAGCTGATGGCGCAGCGCTTCAACCGTCCGGAACACGCGGTCGTCGACCACCGCACCTGGGTGTTCATGGGCGACGGCTGCCTGATGGAGGGCATCAGCCACGAGGCCGCATCGCTCGCCGGCACCTGGGGCCTGGGCAAGCTGGTGGCGTTCTGGGACGACAACCACATCTCGATCGACGGCGACACCGCCGGCTGGTTCACCGATGACACCCCGGCGCGCTTCGAGGCCTACGGCTGGCGCGTGATCCGCGACGTCGACGGCCACGATGCGGATTCGATCAAGGCCGCGATCGACCAGGCGATGCAGCACGACGACAAGCCGGTGCTGGTCTGCTGCCGCACCACGATCGGCTTCGGCTCGCCTGCCAAGGCCGGCAGCGAGTCCTCGCACGGCGCGCCGCTGGGCAAGGACGAGATCGCCGCCACGCGCAAGGCGCTGGGCTGGACGCACGGCGAGTTCGAGATCCCGCAGGCGATCCGCGACGGCTGGCGCGCGAACAACGCCGGCACGGTGCGCGAGGACCAGTGGAACCGCATGTTCGACGCCTACGCCCAGCGCCACCCGGAGCTGGCCGCCGAGCTGACGCGTCGTTCGCACGGCGACCTTCCGGAGGGCTTCGCGGCCGAGGCTGACGCGTACATCGCAAAGCTGCAGGCCGAGAGCCCCAAGGTTGCCTCGCGCAAGGCTTCGCAGATGGCAATCGAAGCCTTTGCGCCGCTGCTGCCGGAGCTCATCGGCGGTTCGGCCGACCTCGCCGGCTCGAACCTCACCCTGTGGAGTGGCAGCAAGTCGGTGGCCGGTGACGACCCGGACGCCAACTACATCTATTACGGCGTGCGCGAGTTCGCGATGACCGCGATCTCGAACGGTCTTGCGGTGCACGGCGGGTTCATCCCCTACGACGCCACCTTCCTGGTGTTCAGCGACTACGCCCGCAACGCGGTGCGCATGAGCGCGCTGATGGGTGCGCACGCGATCCACGTCTATACCCACGACTCCATCGGCCTGGGCGAGGACGGCCCGACGCACCAGCCGATCGAACATATCGCGAGCCTGCGCTACATCCCCGGCAACGACGTCTGGCGTCCCTGCGACGCGGTCGAGTCGGCGGTGTGCTGGAAGGCCGCGATCGAGCGTCGCGACGGCCCGAGCTGCCTGGTGTTCTCGCGCCAGAACCTGGCGCCGCAACAGCGCGACGCCGGCCAGGTTGCTGCGATCGCGCGCGGCGGCTACGTGCTCAGGGATTCGGTCGGCGCGCCGGGAATCATCCTGATCGCCACCGGTTCGGAAGTGGGCCTGGCGATGGACGCCGCGGCGCAGCTCGGCGACTCGGTGCGCGTGGTGTCGATGCCTTGCAGCGATGTCTTCGATCGCCAGGACGCGGCCTGGCGCGAATCGGTGCTGCCCGATGCATGCCGCAAACGCGTCGCCGTCGAAGCCGGCGTGTCCGACTTCTGGCGCAAGTACGTCGGCCTGGACGGCGCGGTGATCGGCATCGACCGCTTCGGCGCCAGCGCCC
The DNA here is from genome assembly GCF_054052085.1 of Luteimonas sp. A501. Next base: position 148,581 of record NZ_JBSVRI010000005.1, on the reverse strand, counting down.
CGGCCGAGGTTCTGTTCCCGCACTTCGGCTTCACGGTCGAGGCGGTGGTCGACGCCGCGCGCGCGCTGTAAGGCGCGCGGGGAGCACGGCGACATGGCACAGCGGGACTGGGTGGCGCGCGCCATCCACACCATCGAGGCCGACTTCAACCGGTCGGCCGACACCCACCTGATACCGATGCCGCTGCCCGGCTACCCGGGCATCGACGTCTACCTGAAGGACGAGTCCAGCCACCCGACCGGCAGCCTGAAGCACCGGCTGGCGCGCTCGCTGTTCCTGTACGCGCTGGCCAACGGCTGGCTGCGCGAGGGGCGGCCGGTGGTGGAGGCCTCCAGCGGCTCGACGGCGGTGTCGGAAGCGTATTTCGCGCGCCTGCTGGGCCTGCCCTTCATCGCCGTGATCCCGGCGTCGACCTCGCCGGAGAAGATCGCCGCGATCGAGTTCCACGGCGGCCGCTGCCAGTTGGTCGACACCGCCTGCGGCCTGGACGCCGAGTCGCACCGCGTGGCGCAGGAAACCGGCGGTCATTTCATGGACCAGTTCACCTACGCCGAGCGCGCGACCGACTGGCGTGCGAACAACAACATCGCCGAGTCGATCTTCCGGCAGATGGCCGAAGAGCCGCACCCGGTGCCCGCGTGGATCGTGTGCAGCCCCGGCACCGGTGGCACCGCGGCCACGCTGGGCCGCTACGCGCGCTATCGCCGCCACGACACCCGCGTGCTGTGCGCGGACCCACAGGAGTCGGTGTTCCACCAGGCCTACCGCGCGGCGCTGGCGGACGAACCCTGGCGCGACTTCACCCATCCCTGCGGCTCGCGGGTGGAAGGCATCGGCCGCCCGCGCGTGGAGGCGAGCTTCATCCCCAGCTGCATCGACGGCATGGTCAAGGTGCCCGACGCACTGGCACTGGCGGGGATGCGCCACGTCAGCGCGACCCTCGGCCGGCGCGTGGGCGGCTCCACCGGCACCAACTTCGTCGGCGTGCTGCACGCCGCGCGGCGCATGAGCGAGCAGGGGCGCGACGGATCCATCGTCACCATCCTCTGCGACGCCGGCGACCGCTACGCCCACAGCTACTACGCGCCCGCCTGGTACGTGGACAACGGCATCGACACCGCGCGTTCCGACGCGGCGATCGCCGCGGCCGTCGCCGGCGGCGACCTCGAGCCCCTGGACCCGCTCGGCGAAGCCTGACGCGCACCGGCACGCCGCGTCAGTCGAGCCGGTGCACGGCCTCGGCCAGCCGGCGGACTTCGTCGGGATGGTGGCTGACGTAGAGCATCGGCAGCCGCACCTCGTCGCGCACGCGCTGCAGCCAGGGGATCAGCTCCTCCCGCCGCGCCTGGTCCAGCGCCGACAGCGGCTCGTCGAACAGCAGGATCGCCGGCTGCGACAGCAGCGCCCGGCCGATCGCCACGCGCTGCGCTTCGCCGCCGGAGAGGTTCGCGGTCCGCCGCGGCAGCAGCGCTTCGATGCCGAGCAGGGCGACCACGGCGTCGAGCTCGAAGCGCCTGCCGCCCGCCACCGCGGCGTGGCGGCCATAGAGCAGGTTGCCGCGCACGTCGAGGTGCGGGAACAGCCGTGCATCCTGGAACACATAGCCGACGCGGCGCCGGTGCGCGGGCAGGTCGATCCGGCGCGCGCTGTCGAACAGCACGCGGCCGTCGACCTCGATGCGCCCGGACCGCGGCTTCACCAGCCCGGCGATGGCATTGAGCACCGTGGTCTTGCCCGAGCCGGACGGGCCGGTGAGCGCGACCACCCGCGCGCCGTCCTCGATCCGGACATGGCGCTGGAAGCGGCCCCGGCGCAGCTCGATGTCCAGGCTCAGCATCGGCCGGCGTCCGGACACCAGGCCTGGGGTGCTCATGCCTCGTCCCCATCGTCGCGACGCCCGTGCTGCCGCCGCACCAGCCACTCCGAGGCCAGCAGCGCCAGCAGCGAAATCGCCACCGCCACGATCGCCATGCGCCAGATCCCCAGCTCGCCGCCGGGGACCTGCATCAGCTCGTAGATCGCCGAAGAAATGGTCTGCGTCTCGCCCGGGATGTTGGACACGAAGGTGATGGTGGCGCCGAACTCGCCCAGCGCCTTGGCGAACGCCAGCACGCCGCCGGCGACGATGCCCGGCCAGGCCAGCGGCAGGGTGACGGTGGCGAAGACGCGCCAGGGGCTGGCGCCCAGCGTGGCCGCAGCATGCTCCAGCCGGCGGTCGACCGCTTCGATCGACAGGCGGATCGCGCGCACCATCAGCGGGAAGCCCATGATCGCGCTGGCCAGCGCCGCGCCCGTCCAGCGGAACGCGAAGGTGATCCCGAAGCGTTCGGCCAGGAAGGCGCCCACCGCGCCCTGGCTGCCGAACACCACCAGGAGCGCGTAGCCGACCACCACCGGCGGCAGCACCAGCGGCAGGTGCACCAGGGCATCGAGCAAGGCCTTGCCCGGGAAGCGCCGGCGCGCCAGCAGCCAGGCCACCGCGATCCCGAAGGGCAGGCTGGCCAGCGCCGCCACGCAGGCCACTTTCAGGCTGAGCGCGATGGCGGCGAGTTCGGCGGGACTGAAGTCGGGCATGGCGGGGGCGGCGCGCCGGGTCGGGCGTCAGCGCAGGCTGAAGCCGTGGCGGGCGAAGATCGCGCGCGCCGCGGGCCCGCGCAGCCAGCGCACCAGGCCGGCCGCCTGCGGATGCCTGCTCGCGGCCACCCGCGCCGCCGGATAGACGATCTGCGGATGCGAATCCGCCGGGAAGGTCGCCAACACGCGCACCCGCGGCTCGGCGCGCGCGTCGCTGCCGTAGACCACGCCCAGCGGCGCTTCGCCACGCGCGACCAGCATCAGCGCGGCGCGCACGTTTTCCACGCCGGCCACGCGCGGCGCGAGCATGTCCCACATGCCCAGCGATTCGAAGCCGGCCCTGGCGTACCTGCCCGCGGGCACGCTGTCGACCATGCCGAGCGCGATGCGTCCGCGTTCGCCCAGCAGCGGACGCAGGTCCAGGCCCGGGCGCAGCGTGAGGGCGCTGGCAGCGGACTTCGCGGGCGCCACCAGCACCAGGGTATTGCCGAGCAGCTCGCTCCGGGTCGAGGCGTCGACCAGGCCCCTGTCCTGCAGCGCGTCCATCCAGTCCAGGTCGGCGGAAACGAAGACATCGGCCGGCGCGCCCTGGGCGATCTGCCGCGCCAGCGCGGAACTGGCGGCGTACGACACGCGCACCGCCTGCCCGCTGGCGGCGGTATACGCGGCGGCCGCGTCGTCCATCGACTCCTTGAGGCTGGCGGCGGCGAACACGGTCAGCGGCGCGCCGGCGGCCTGCACGGCGGGCGCCAGGCACAGCGCCGCGACCGCGGCCAAGCCGCGCAGGGCAAGCATGGCGCGTCGGGAAATCAGCATGGCCCTGCGGGACTCAGCAGGCGTCCGCCGCCGCGCCGCGCCGGCTGCCGCCATGCTGGAGCGGTGCGACGGCGACGGGCGCGGCCCTGGTCACGGGACGTTCTTGGGCCGTGCCAGCGCGTAGTTGAGCATCTTCGCCAGGCGATAGCCGGCCTCGCGCAGGCGGCGCTCGGCCAGCGGGCGCTGCGCGTCGAGGAAAGCCTCGTCGATCACATGCGTGCCCTCGGCTGGATAGAGTTCGCCGGACTCCACCAGGCGGCAGGACTCCAGCGCCCACTCCAGCGTCGGCCGGTCGGAGGCGAGGGTCGGGTCGTCGGGCAGGGGCTGCTGCAGCAGTTCGGCGGCATAGGCCTCCGCCCCCAGGTCGCGGCGCTTGAGGATGGTGCCGTCCCAGATGCGGTGCATGTTGCTGCCTTCACCGTCCAGGTTCACCTGGTAGTCGTTGCCGCCCTTGTCGTCGCGCATGCTGGCGTGCATCGGCTGGTGCAGGTCGCCGATAAGGTGCACGAGCCATTTCAGCGCCCCGGTGCGCTCGGCATCATCCTTGCCGCGGTTGGCCAGGACGCCGAACATCAGGTTGGCCTGGGTGACCACGCAGTTGTTGCCCGGGCAGTCCTTCGGCGGCTCGAAACCGCAGCGGCCATCAAAGTTGATGTAGTGCCACTTGGCCGTGCGCTTGGCGACCTCGGGAAGGGTGTCGCGCAGTTCGTCGGCCCAGGTGGAGATGCCGGCCAGGGTCGGGTCGGGCTCGGCGGCGAGCAGGCGATCGACCTCGGCGCGGGCGGCCGGCGTGAGGCCGGCCTCGGCGATGCGGGCGACGATGCGGTGGCCTTCGGCGCTCCAGGCCAGGGCGTCGCCGGCGAACAGGGCGCCGGCAAGCACGAGGAGGGAGAGGTATCGGTGCATTCGGGGGGCTCGGTTCGGGTGCATGCGGCGATTCTAGCCGCATGCGCCCGGTGATCCCGCCCGGGGTGGATCAGAAGCGCATGACGTAGGCGGCGCCGTACACCAGCGGGTCGATCTTCGCGCTGCCCAGCTTCACGCCGTCGAGCTTGACGTCGCTGTCGATGTCCATCCAGCGCACGTCGACGCGGATCGCGCCCTTTTCGCCGACCTTGAAGTCGACGCCGGCGTGCAGCGCGAGGCCGAAGGAATCGTCGAGTTCGAGCTTCGAACCCGCGAGCGCGCCGCGGGCGTCTTCGCTGAAGAAGGTGGTGTAGTTCAGGCCCACTCCCAGCAACGGCGAGACCTTGCCCTGGCCGTTGAAGTGGTACTGCAGGCTGACGGTCGGCGGCAGGTGCTTCGTGCTGCCGACGCGGCCCAGGCCGTCGATGGCGATGTCGTGCTGGAACGGCAGTGCGGCCAGCACTTCCAGGCCGAGGTTGTCGCGCAGGAAGTATTCGAAGGCGATGGTCGGGCGGGTGCTGGAGCCGATGTCCAGCGGCAGGGTGCCGGCGGCGAGCTTGCCGTTGTCGGAATCCGGGTTGACCTGGTGGGCGCCGATGGCGACGGTCCAGTCGCCGGCGGACTGGGCGAGGGCGGCCGGGGCGGCGAGGGCGCCGGCAACGGCAAGGGCGAGCAGGGGGAGCGGGAGGGAGCGGGTCTTGCGGGCCATCGAGGCACCTGTTCTCTGTGGGGATGCCGCCATGGTCCGCTCTCCCATACGGCCCCGCATTGATCGTGGTCAAGCCCGGCCCCTGCCTGCCCGGGCCTGCTAAAATGGGCGTTCTGCGTGTTCCATCCACTTCTGCCGCGGCGCGCGGCGTTACGGAGTCAGCATCCCATGGCGATCAAGGTTGGCATCAACGGTTTCGGGCGCATCGGGCGCAACGTCCTGCGTTCGGCGGTGGCGAATTTCGGCAGCGACATCGAGATCGTCGCCATCAACGACCTGCTTGAGCCGGACTACCTGGCCTACATGCTGAAGTACGACTCCGTGCACGGCCGCTTCGATGGCGAGGTGTCGGTCGACGGCGGCACGCTGGTGGTCAACGGCAAGCGCATCCGCCTGACCCAGGAGCGCGATCCGGCCAACCTGAAGTGGGACGAGGTCGGCGCCGACGTCGTCATCGAGTCCACCGGCCTGTTCCTGGACAAGACCACGGCGCAGAAGCACCTGGATGCCGGCGCGAAGAAGGTGATCCTCTCGGCGCCGTCGAAGGACGACACGCCGATGTTCGTGTACGGCGTGAACCACGAAAAATACGCCGGCGAGGCCATCGTCTCCAACGCGTCCTGCACCACCAACTGCCTGGCCCCGATCGCCAAGGTGCTCAACGACAAGTGGGGCATCAAGCGCGGCCTGATGACCACCGTGCACGCCGCCACCGCCAGCCAGAAGGTGGTCGACGGCCCGTCGAACAAGGACTGGCGCGGCGGCCGCGGCATCCTCGAGAACATCATTCCCTCGTCCACCGGCGCGGCCAAGGCCGTGGGCAAGGTGATCCCCGAGCTCAACGGCAAGCTCACCGGCATGTCGTTCCGCATCCCGACCTCCGATGTCTCCGTGGTCGACCTGACCGTCGAGCTTGAAAAGGGCGCGAGCTACGAAGAGATCAAGGCCGAGATGAAGGCGCAGTCGGAAGGCGCGCTGAAGGGCATCCTCGGCTACACCGAGGACAAGGTGGTCGCCACCGATTTCCGCGGCGACACCCGCACCTCGATCTTCGACGCCGAGGCCGGCATCCAGCTCGACGACACCTTCGTCAAGCTGGTGGCCTGGTACGACAACGAGTGGGGCTATTCCACCAAGTGCCTGGAAATGGTGCGCGTGGTGGCGGCGAAGTAAGCGCCGCGCCAAGGCGATATCCGAAGCCCCGCCCAGTGCGGGGCTTCTTTTTGGTTCTTCTTCCGATTGAGGGGGCGGGTGATTGCTCCGGGAGGGTGCGCGTTGCCCGCCGTGGAGGCGGGGGGATGCCCAGCCGGACAGGCCGGGGGAGTACACCTCCTGTGCACGGGACGGGCAGCGCGGACCAGGGCGGAGCAGCTCACGGCGCAACGCTCCCACTGCACTTCACCATCCCAGAGCCTCGAGAAGAACCAGCCACCCCGCCGGGCCGGCCATACGCCTCCCCTCAGTCGGGAGATGAACCTTCTTTTTTCCGGACCCGCGTCGGTTAAGGTTCCGGCCGGGGCCGCGGATGCGGCGGAGGCGGGATCGGGGAATGGAATCGATGTTGGTGCTGTTGGCGCTCGCCGTATTGGCGGTGCCCGTGCTGCTGGTCGTGGTGCTTGTGGGGCTCGGCAACCTGAAGCGGCGTGTCGACGAGCTGGAGGGTGAGCTGGGGCGGCTGCGCGCGGCGGAATGGACCGACGCTGCACGATCGCCCGCTGAACCGACGGCTGTTGCGGCGCCGAAGCCGCCCGCCGCGCCGGCAATCGTCGAGACGTCGAGGCCGCCCGCCTCGCCGGCAACCATCGAGACGCCGAAGCCGCCCGCCGCGCCGGCACGCGCCGTGCCGCCGCTGCCGCCGCGCATCGAATCGGTCCCGGCGACGGCCCGGCCCGCGATCGCCGCCCCGCTGCCTTTCGACCGCCTGGCCACGATGGCCAAGCGCTGGTTCACCGAGGGCAACGTGCCGGTGAAGGTCGGCGTGCTGGTGCTGCTGGCCGGCGTGGCCGCGCTGCTCAAGTACGCCAGCGACCAGGGCTGGCTGACGCTGCCCATCGGCATGCGCCTGGCGGCGGTTGCGCTGGCGGCGCTGGCCGCGCTGGCGTTCGCGTGGCGCAAGCGCGACAGCCACCGCAGCTTCGCGCTGGCGGTGCAGGGCGGTGCGATCGGCGTGCTGCTGCTGGTGGTGTTCGCCGCGTTCAAGCTCTACGGCATGCTGCCGGCGGCCGCCGCGTTCGCGCTCAGCGTGGGACTGGTGGTGGCGCTGGGCCTGCTGGCGGTGCTGCAGGGTTCGCGCACCATGGCGGTGCTCGGCATCCTGGCCGGCTTCCTGGCGCCGATCTGGCTGTCCACAGGCAGCGGCAACCACGTGGTGCTGTTCTCGTATTACGCGCTGCTCAACGCCGCGATCTTCGCCATCGCCTGGCTGCGCCCGTGGCGCGAGCTCAACCTGCTGGGCTGGATCTTCACCTGGGGCATCGGCGTGGCCTGGGGCGTGCTTGCCTACGACCCGGACAAATACGCCAGCACCCAGCCCTTCCTGCTGCTGTTCTTCGCGTTCTACCTGCTGCTTCCGGTCCTGTACGCGCGCAAGCGTGCGCCCGGCCGGCGCGACGTGGTCGACGGCTGCATGCTGTTCGGCACGCCGCTGGTGGCGTTCAGCCTGCAGGCGGCGCTGCTCGAGGGCGAGCGCATGCCCCTGGCACTGTGTGCCCTGGCGCTGGCGGCGATCTATGCGGCGTTCGCATGGTGGCAGCGGCGCGGCGCGCATCCGGTGCTCGGCGAATCCTACGTGCTGCTCGCAGCGGGCTTTGCCACGTTGGCGGTGCCGCTGGCACTCTCGGCACGGGCGACGGCGGCGGTGTTCGCGATCGAAGGCGCGGCGCTGGTCTGGTTGGGCCTGCGCCAGGAACGTCGACTGCCGCAATGGACCGGCGCCGGTCTCCAGATCGCAGCGGCAGTGGCGTTTTTCATCGGCGTGGGCGACCTGCTCCGGCCTGCGCCTGCGCTCGCCAATCCGGTATTCACCGGCGCCCTGCTGCTGGCACTGTCCGGCTTCGCCAGCGCGTGGTGGTATCGCGGCGCCGGGCGGTCACCGGCAGCGGCGGCGTTCTATTGCTGGGGCCTGGCGTGGTGGTGCGGCAACGTGCTGCACGAGGTGGGCGCGCATGTCGCGCATGCGCTGCGCGCCGATGCGTTGCTTGCCGCGTTGGCGGTGACCGCCGTGCTGGCGGCGCTGGTGCACCGGCGGCGGCCCGCGCCCGCGCTGGCGCTGACCGTGCTCGGCGCGTTCCTGCTCGCGGTCCCGCTGGCATTCGCCCAGGTCGGGATTCGTGGCCAACCGCTTGCAGGCTGGGGCGCGGCGGCCTGGCTGCTCTTTGCCGCCTGCGGGGTGCAGAGCCTGGTGAGCCTGCGTGGAGATGGCGGACGCTTTGCAATCTGGGCGCAGTTCGCCTGGTGGCTGCTGTGGCCGCTGGTGCTGTCGCTGGCGGCGGGTGAGTGGGCACGCGCGCAGGCGCTGGGCGGCGGTTGGCGCTTGGCCCTGCCCGCCCTGCCGTGGCTGGCCCTGCTGGCGCTGCTGCAGTTCCGCTGGCGCTGGCTGCGGCAGCCGCTGGGTGCGGGTTTCGATGCGTCGCGCGGCGCGCTGCTCGGCGTGACCCTGGCCGTGGTGGGCCTGGGCTGGCTGCGCGCCCTGCGCGATGCCGGTGACAGCGCGCCGCTGCCCTGGCTGCCGCTGCTCAATCCGCTGGACCTCGCCCAGCTCGCGACGCTGGGGCTGTCCGCATGCTGGCTGTGGTCGACGCTGGCGCCGGTGGAGTTCGCCCGGCGGCGGATCGCCCTGCTGTCGGCGGCCGGCTTCCTGCTGGCGACCTGCGTGACCCTGCGTGCGGTGCATCACTGGGGCGGTGCGCCCTGGGGCGAGGGACTGTGGTCGAGCAGCCTGGCGCAGACCGCGCTCACCGTGGTCTGGAGCGTGCTCGGGGTCGGTGGCTGGATCGCGGGATCGCGCCGCGGGCAGCGCGCGCTGTGGCTGGCGGGCGCGGTGCTGATGGGGCTGGTGCTGGCCAAGCTGGTGCTGGTCGATCGCCAGCACCTCGGCAACCTGCTGGGCATCGGCTCGTTCATGGCCTACGGCCTGCTGTGCACCCTGGTCGGGTGGTTTGCGCCGGCGCCGCCGCGCGCAGACGGCGGCGCAGACGATGGCGAGGCGGCGGCACCGGCAGGCACCTGAGCAGGCCGGGCCGGGACACGCGACTCGCGGTTCCGGCCGGGGACCCTCAGGTGTTGCAGCCCTCCGGGCCGCAGGCGCCGCCGTCGCCAGCGGCGGCGGGCTTCGGCGCCAGCTTGCGCAGCGCGTCCGCGAGCACCTCCGGAGGATGCGCGCCCTGGATGCCGTGTTCGCCATCGATGACGAAGGCCGGCACCGCACGGATGCCCATCGCCTGCGCGCGGCCGAGTCCGGCCTGGACTTCCGCCAAGCCTTCGTCGGACGCGAGCATCGCGCGCACGCGGGCCGCGTCGAGGCCGCCGGCGGCGCCTGCAGCCACCAGCACCTCCGGATCCGCCAGGTTGCGGCCTTCGGCGAAGTGGGCGTGGAACAGCGCTTCGCCGACCGCATCGGCATCGCCCTCGCGCGCCGCCAGCCACATCAGGCGGTGGCCGGGCAGGGTGGTGACCCGCACCTGGCCACGCTCGAAGTCCATCGGCAGGCCTTCGGCGCGCGCGGTGCCCTGGGTACGCGCAAGCATCTGTGCGGCCTGCTCCGCGCCGCCGAACTTGGCTGCATAGGCATCGCGCAGCGGAACCGGCGTGGCGTCGGCGTCCGGATCGAGCAGGTAGGGATGCCAGTGCACCTCGACCGCGGGCGCGTCTTCGCCAAGCAGCGCGAGCGCGCGCTGCAGGCGGTGCTTGCCGATCCAGCACCAGGGGCAGACCAGGTCGGACCAGATGTCGATGCGCATGGGCTTCACCTCTGCGGTTTGCGTTCGTGGACGACGCGCGTGCCGGCCGCGCGGTCGTGCCAGGTCAGGCGGTCGCGGTCGATCCACGCCCACCAGAAGCCGAGCCCGGCCGCTGCCAGCGAAAGCGTGGCCACGGCGTAGCGCAGCCACATCACCTGCCAGGAGGGCACGGCGCCGTCGGCGGCGACCACGCGCAGCCGCCAGGGCCGCATGCCCAGCGTCTGCCCGCCGCGGCGCCAGCTCACGGTCGCATAGCCACCGGTGACCGCCCAGCAGCACAGCCACAGCAGCCACTGCAGCGGGCTCCAGGGCGCGATGTTCTCGCGTGGCGCATGCCCGGCCAGGGTGTAGCCCAGCGCAAACAGGAAGCCGAGCAGGAACCACAGCGCCAGCACCGGCAGCAGGTCGTACAGCATGGACAGCATGCGCCGGCCGATGAAGGCGCCGTGCCGGGCGCTGGCGTCGGGGTGGGGTGCGGAGGACATCGCCACAGGATAGCCGGCGTGGCCCGCGCACCGCTAAGCTGGTGGCGATGACCGCGTCCACGCCCGCCGAGCGCCGCACGCGCGCGATGCGGCTGCCGCCGCTGCGCGACGCGGACGCGCGCGCCATCGATGCCTTCATCGATGCCTGGTGGGCCGAATCCGGCGCCGCGCGCCAGACCCTGGACAGCTATCGCCGCGACCTGGGCGGCTTCGCACGCTGGCGCGACCGTGGCGACATCGCCGACGCAGGCCGCGGCGACCTCTTCGACTACCTCGCATGGCGCAGCCGCGGCGGCTGGTCACCGCGCAGCAACGCGCGCCTGCTCTCGGCCCTGCGCGCCTTCTATCGCTGGCGCCTGCGCCAGGGCCTGCGCGCGGACGACCCGACCGCGCTGCTGGAGCCGCCCAAGCTGCCACGGCTGCTGCCCAAGGCGCTGGGCGAGGGCGAGATCGACCGCCTGCTGGCCGCGCCCGGGGTCGACAGCGCCGATGGCCTGCGCGACCGCGCCATGCTCGAGCTGATGTACGCCTGCGGCCTGCGGGTGAGCGAGCTCGTGGGGATCGCGGCCAACGGCGTCAACCTGCGCCAAGGCGTGCTGCGGGTGTCGGGCAAGGGCGGCAGGGACCGGGTGGTGCCGCTGGGCGAGGAGGCGCGGCACTGGCTCGAGCGCTACCTGGCCGACGCGCGCCCGGTGCTGGCCGGTGGCCGCGCGATCCCGGTGGATGACAGCGGCGAAGCCCCCCTGTTCATCGGCCGCGGCCTGGCGCCGCCCAGCCGCCAGGCGTTCTGGGCGACGGTGAAACGCCACGCGGCCGCCGCCGGCATCGACCCGGCGCGCGTGAGTCCGCACGGCCTGCGCCACAGCTTCGCCACCCACCTGCTCAACCACGGCGCCGACCTGCGCTCGTTGCAGATGCTGCTGGGCCACAGCTCGCTGTCCACCACCCAGATCTACACCCTGGTCGCGCGCGAGCAGCTCAAGCGGTTGCACGCGAAGCACCACCCGCGCGCCTGAGGGCCACGCAGCGCCCGACGCCGGGCGCGCGCCCCTCCTCTGCCTGAAAGCCGGCGCAACGCGAAGCCGGAGCCGGGCCCTCGCCGCCGGGACGCGTGCGAGAATGCCGGGCCAGCCGCCGGATCCGGGCGGCACCGTCGAGCCGAGATCGCGAATGAAGTCCTTGCTGCCCCTCCTCCTGTGTGCCGTCAGCCTCACCGCCTGCGCCCAGTCGCCGGGCGATGCCGCCGCGGGTGACGCGTCCCCGGGCGCGGCCACGGCCGGCGGCCAGGGCCTGGCAAGCGCCGCGGCCGGTTCGGCCGACGAGCGCGCGATCCAGGCGCTGCAGTCGATCAATCCGCGGATCGAGGTCGATCACGTCGGCGCGGCGCCGCTGCCGGGCTTCCGCGAGGCGGTGGTGGGCGGGCAGATGGTCTACATCAGCGACGACGGCCGCTACCTGCTGCAGGGCGCGCTGTTCGACGTCCGCGAAAAGAAGGACCTCAGCCAGGCCGGCATGGCCGAGGTGCGCCGCGAGCTGCTGGCGACGATCCCGGCGTCCGAGCGCATCGTGTTCGCGCCCGCCAACCCCGACTACACGGTCAGCGTGTTCACCGACGTGGAGTGCGGTTACTGCCAGAAGCTCCACGAGGACATCGAGGAATACAACCGCCTCGGCATCGCCATCGAGTACCTGGCGTTCCCGCGCATGGGGCCGGCCAGCGAGGACTTCGGCAAGATGGTGTCGGTGTGGTGCGCGGCCGACCGCGGCGCGGCGCTGTCGGCGGCCAAGCAGGGCCGCAAGGTACCCGCGAGCGACTGCACCAACCCCGTTGCCAGGCATTACGACATCGGCCGCCGCGTGGGCCTGACCGGCACGCCGATGATCGTCACCGCCGACGGCACGCAGATGCCGGGCTACATGCCGCCGGCCGACCTGCGCGCCGCGCTGGACCGGCTGGCCGCGGACGCCGGCGCCACGGTGCCCGCCGCAGCCCCGGGCGCGGCCGCCCCGGGCGCAGCCGGCAGCCGCTGAGCCGCCGGGCCGCGCGCCGGCAGCGCCGCGGCTTCGCTACAATGGCCGGCCCGTTCCATCACGGTCGAATCCGGTCATGATCGTCCTCGAAGGCGCTCCCGCGCTGCCGCCGTTCCGGCGCGAACGCCTCCAGGCCCGCCTGCAGTCCATCGATCCCGGCATCCGCATCAGCGGCGCCTGGCATGTGTACTGGGTGCTCGCCGAACCCGACGCCGGCGCCGCGATCGACCGGCCGGCCCTGCACCGCATCCTCAAGGCCTCCGACGCGGCCGCGCCGGTGGAGCCGGGCGCCACCACGCGCTATGTCTCGCCGCGCCTGGGCACGCTGTCGCCGTGGGCGAGCAAGGCCGCCGAGCTGCTGCGCGGGGCCCGCCTGCCGGTGGCGCGCGTGGAGCGCGGAACCCGCCTGGACATCGTCGGCTGGCCGGCCGACCCCGCAGTCGCCGCCGCGCTGGCGCAGGCGCTGCACGACCCGATGACCCAGTCGCTGCTGGCCGCGCACGCGGACGCGGCCGCGCTGTTCGCGCTGCCGCCGCGCGGCGCCGTCGAAGCCATTCCGCTGGCGGGCCTGGAAGAAGCCAACCAGCGCCTGGGCCTGGCGCTGGCCGAGGACGAGATCGCCTACCTGCGCGAGCGCTACGGCGCGCTGGGCCGCGACCCGCACGACGTCGAACTGATGATGTTCGCGCAGGCCAACTCCGAGCACTGCCGCCACAAGATCTTCAACGCGTCGTGGACCATCGACGGCGAGGACATGCTGGCCGGGGGCGGGGCTGCCAGCGGTCCGCAGTCGCTGTTCGGGATGATCCGCCACACCCACGCGCAGACCCCGGAGCACACGCTCTCGGCCTACAGCGACAACGCCGCGGTGGTTGAAGGCTACCCGGCGCAACGCTTTCGCCCGGATCCCGCAAGCGCCGTGTATCGCGCCGAACCGGAGCTCGGCAGCGCGTTTTGCATCAAGGTCGAGACCCACAACCACCCGACCGCGATCTCGCCGTTCGCGGGCGCCTCCACCGGCGCCGGCGGCGAGATCCGCGACGAGGGCGCCACCGGCCGCGGCGGCAAGCCCAAGGCCGGCCTGGTTGGCTTCAGCGTCTCCCACTTGCGCATTCCCTCGCTGCCGCAGCCTTGGGAGGCGCCGCGCGCGCTGAACCCGCGCATGGCGCCGGCGCTGGAGATCATGACCGACGGCCCACTGGGCGCGGCGGCGTTCAACAACGAATTCGGCCGGCCGAGCCTGACCGGCTATTTCCGCAGCTTCGAGCTCGCCGAGGGCCAGGGCCTGGTGCGGGCCTACGACAAGCCGATCATGCTTGCCGGCGGCCTTGGCGCGATCGATCGCGACCAGGTCGCGAAGCGCCGGCTGTCGCCGGGCGACGCGGTGGTGGTGCTGGGCGGCCCGGCGATGCTGATCGGCCTGGGCGGCGGCGCCGCAAGCTCGGTCGCCTCGGGCGAAAGCGCCGAGGAGCTCGACTTCGCCAGCGTCCAGCGCGACAACCCGGAGATGGAGCGCCGCTGCCAGGAGGTCCTCGACCGCTGCACGGCGCTGGGCGAGGAGGGCAACCCGATCAAGTGGTGCCATGACGTCGGCGCCGGCGGCCTGTCCAACGCGATCCCGGAGCTGCTGCACGACTCGGGCGTGGGCGGCGTGATCGACCTCGGCCGCGTGCCCAGCGACGATCCATCGCTGTCGCCGATGCAGCTGTGGTGCAACGAGTCGCAGGAGCGCTACGTGCTCGGCGTTGCGCCAGGGCGCATCGCCGAGTTCGCGGCGCTGTGCGAGCGCGAGCGCTGTCCGTTCGCGGTGGTGGGCTACGCCACCGCCGAGGAGCGGCTGGTGGTCGGTTACGGCGTGCTGCCGACGCCGGCCGCGGCGGAGCACCTCGAGACCGTGACGCCCGCTGCGGCGGCCGACGGCCCGGGGCAGGGCGCGGGCGATACCGCCACGCGGCCCGTGCTGCCGATCGACCTGCCGATGGACGTGATATTCGGCAAGCCGCCGAAGATGCACCGCGACACCGCGCGCACCACGCCGCACCGCTGGCCACAGCTCAACGCCGTTGCCCTGGCCGCCGCCGGCCGCCCCGGCGAGGCCCTGCACGAAGCCGGCCTGCGCGTGCTTGCGCACCCGACGGTCGCCTCGAAGCAGTTCCTGGTCACCATCGGCGACCGCAGCGTCGGCGGCCTGACCGCGCGCGACCAGATGGTCGGGCCCTGGCAGCTGCCGGTGGCCGACTGTGCGATCACCCTGGCCGGGTTCCACGGCCATGCCGGTGAAGCCATGGCGATCGGCGAGCGCACGCCGCTGGCCCTGATCGACGCCGCCGCCAGCGCGCGCATGGCCGTGGGCGAGGCGATCACCAACCTTTGCGCGGCGCCGGTGGAATCGCTGGCCCGCACCAAGCTGTCGGCCAACTGGATGGCCGCCGCCGGCCATCCGGGCGAAGACGCGCGCCTGTTCGACGCCGTGCACGCGGTTGGCATGGAGTTGTGCCCGGAGATCGAGCTGTCGATCCCGGTCGGAAAGGATTCGCTGTCGATGCAGGCGCAGTGGCAGGCCGATGGCCAGGCGCAGGCATCGGTGTCGCCGGTATCGCTGGTGGTCACCGCCTTCGCGCCGGTGGCCGACGTGCGCGCGCAGCTCACGCCGCTG
Organism: Luteimonas sp. A501; assembly: GCF_054052085.1. Next base: position 133,446 of record NZ_JBSVRI010000005.1, on the reverse strand, counting down.
CTGGTGCGCGAGCCCGGCACCGAGCTGTGGCTGATCGGCCTGGGCGCCGGCAAGCAGCGCCTGGGCGGCTCGATCCTGTCGCAAGTGCACGGTGCCTTTGGCGGCGCCTGCCCGGACCTGGACGATCCACAGCGCCTGCGCGCCTTCTTCGAACTCATCCGCGATGCGCGCGAGGCCGGCCTGCTGCTGGCCTACCACGACCGCTCCGACGGCGGCGTTTTCGCCACCCTGTGCGAAATGGCCTTCTGTTCACGCGTCGGCATGGACATCGACCTCGACACCTGGGGCGACGACCGCACCGAGAACGTGTTCCGCACCCTGTTCAACGAAGAACTGGGCGCGGTGGTGCAGATCGCCGCGGGGGACCGGGTCGAGTTCGTCGATCTCATCGAGCGCCACGGCCTGGTCGAATGCGCGCAGCGCATCGCACGCCCCACCACGGCCTCCTCGGTGCGCGTGCTCGACGACGGCGAGGTGATGGCGGAGTGGGCCTGGCAGGACCTGATGGGCGCCTGGTGGTCGGTCAGCCATGCCATGCAGCGCCAGCGCGACAACCCCGACTGCGCCGACGCCGAGCGTGCTGCGGCGCTACGCTTCGACGCGCCCGGCCTGCAGCCGGTACTCACGTTCGACCCGTCCGACGACATCGCCGCGCCCTACATCGCCAGGGGCGCCGCGCCGCGGGTCGCGATCCTGCGCGAGCAGGGCGTCAACGGCCAGGTGGAGATGGGCGCGGCGTTCACGCTCGCCGGCTTCGAGGCGGTCGACGTGCATATGAGCGATCTCATCGAGGGCCGCGCGCGGCTGGATGACTTCGCCGGCTTCGCGGCCTGCGGCGGCTTCAGCTACGGCGACGTGCTGGGTGCCGGCCGCGGCTGGGCGACTTCGATCCTCGAGCGCGAAGCGCTGCGCGACATGTTCACGCGCTTTTTCGCCCGCGGCGACAGCTTCGCCCTGGGCGTGTGCAACGGCTGCCAGATGATGTCGCAGCTCAAGGAGATCATTCCCGGCGCCGCGCACTGGCCGGGCTTCCAGCGCAACCTGAGCGAGCAGTTCGAGGCGCGCCTGTCGATGCTGGAGGTGGTGGAATCGCCCTCGCTGTTCTTGCGCGGCATGGCCGGCTCAAGGATCCCGGTGGTGGTTTCGCATGGCGAGGGCCGGGCGGAGTTTGCTGGCGCGGCCGACCGTGCCGCCGCGTGCGTGGCGCTGCGCTACGTCGAGGGCGACGGCCGCGTTGCGGCCGGCTATCCGGAAAATCCCAACGGCTCCGACGACGCCGTCGCCGGGCTGGCCAGCGACGATGGCCGGGTGACGCTGCTGATGCCGCATCCCGAACGCACCCTGGCCACCGCCAACTTCAGCTGGGCGCCGGCGGCTTGGTCGGAGGCCTCGCCGTGGCTCAGGATGTTCTGCAACGCGCGGGTGGCGATCGGCTGATCCGCCACCCGTTGTCCAGTCTTTCCGCCGGCCAGGGTCAGGCCCCGATTTCCGCCTGCTGTACCGAGCCCAGATGTCCGATGCCGGTGCCGGCCGGCAGGTTGCAGGACAGGCTGGTCCAGCGCGAGAACGGGTTGCCGCCGTTGTCGACCGGAAGCCAGTGGAGACCCGTGGCTCCGCCGGGATCATTGGCGGGCACTTCCCGGGTCTTCGTCACGCTGAGGAACACGTCGCCCGCGTGGCTGTTGACGAGCGTGCAGGTGATTGAAGCCGGCGCGTCGTTGAGGTTGATCAGATAGACGAATATTTGTTGGGTTCCTCCCAGGCTGTTTCCGTCACCAATCAGCGCGCAGCTCACGAACGCGTTGGTGGAGCTCTCGTTCTGTACGGCCAAGGGCCTTTTGCGGATCCTGCCGTCGTACGCCGGCAATGCGGGCTGGCAAAGCGCGGGCGCGCTGGCGGTGGTCATGCGCGAGGTGGTGGCCGCATCGGTGTCGCCCGAAGCGAGGGCGAGCAAGGCGACGATGGACGTGGCGAGGAGGATCGGACGCTGCATGTGTACTCCCTGGTTGATACCGCGTGACAGTAGCGGTCTCATGGAATACGTGAACGGGCGCGGCAACCGGACGGAATTCGCCGGCGAAGCCGCCCGCGCCGCTGCCCGCGTGACGCTGCTGATGCCGCATCGTGAACCGCAGCGTCAGGGCGATTTCGGCATCACTTGCTAGTATCCGTTGCTGCACGGTCGAACCTCCACATGCGCCACCGGTCCGGGGCCAGGTCACGGTGGGGGCGGGACGCGGCGATTGGCTGGCGGGCACGGAATGCCGCGGCACCCACTGCGATGGAACGGGGTACGGATTTGCCAAACGATTCCACGGAAGAGATCTGCGCCAGCGCGGTCGAGCTCGCGCCACTGCTGTATCCGGACCTGCGGCGCGCGGCGCGTGGCATCCGCGCCGGCTACCGCGGCGGGGGAACCCTGCAGACCACGGCCCTGATCCACGAGGCCTGGCTCAAGGTGCTGCGCGGCGGTCCCTGGGAAAGCCGCAGGCATTTCCTCGCGGCCGCGGCGGTGGCCATGCGCCACGTGCTGGTGGACCAGGCGCGGTCGCGCTCACGGCAGCGCCGGGGCGGTGGCGTGGCGGCGGTCAGCCTGGACGAGGCCTTCCATTCGTTCGAGGCGGCCACGGACGTCGCGGGGCCGGATGACGACGCCAGCATCGCGATCGGCGATGCCATCCGTGACCTGGAGCGGATCAGTCCGCGCCTGGCGCGGGTGGTCGAGTGCCGCTATTTCGCCGGCTATACCGAGGCCGAGACGGCCGAGATCCTCGCTGTCACCGAACGCACGGTGCGGCGCGACTGGGTCAAGGCCCGTGACTGGCTGCAGCACCAGCTCCGTGACTTCGGGGGGCCGCTGGCGCCTGCGGAGCCTGCGACGGATTGACCGTGGGCGGCGGGTCGCCGTCGCGCCAGCCTGCCTCCAGCCGATCCAGCTGCTCAAGCGCGCCGGTGCCCCCGGGACCCAGCGTCGCCAGTATCTGGCGGGCACCCGCGGCGGCCTGCATCGCGCTGTCGCGCGCACCTGTCGAATCGTGGATTCGCGCCCGCGAGACGCCCAGCATCGCCGCCAGCAGGTGCTGCTCGCCGTGGGCATCGCGGATCAGGGGCAGGAGTCCGTCCAGTACGGCGTGGCCTTCGACCGGGTTGCCGATGCCTGCCAGCGCCTCGGCGAGGCCGAGCCCGGCGGCCAGCGACACCGGCGCCGCCGGCCCGCCGGCGTGGGCTTGGCCCATCTCGATCGCTTCGCGCAGGAGCGGGATCGCCTCCTGGTGCCGACCGAGCTGGCTGAGGGTCTTGCCGAGGTTGTTCAGCAGGGCCGCAGTCGCGGTGGACGGGCCGTAGAGTTCCCGTCGCAGCTGAAGGGCCGCGCGCATGCTGGCCGCGGCCTGCTCGGAGCGCAGCAGGCGCGCTTCGACCGCAGCCAGATTGTTGAGCGTGTTCAGCGCATCGGCGCTGCGCTCCTGGCCGAGTGCGCTCCATAGGGAGTGGGCCTGCTGGAACCGGTCGCTGGCCTGTTCCAGCTGGCCGGCCTGGAAGTAGGTGATGCCGAGGTTGTTGATCAGCACCGCGGTTTCGCGATGCTTCCGCCCCGAGAGCGCGATCCGCTGCCCAAGCGCCTGTTCAAGCGTTGCCAACGCCCGCGGGAAGTCGCCGTCGGCGCGTTCCAGCTGCGACTGGATCAGGCGGCTGTCGAGCAGCTCGGACAGATAGCGCCGCGGTTCGGCGGACCAGAATGCCTGCGCCTGGCGCAGGAGGGCCCAGGCGTCCTCCATCCGGCTTTCGCGATAGTTCACCTGCGCCAGATCGTGCTGCGCCATCGCCCGAACGTCCGCGGAGATCCGGTCGCCCTGCTCGACCAGGCGCTCGAGCAGCGGCCGGGCGCCGGTGTAGTCGTTGAGCTGGAAGAACAGTTCGGAAAGCGCGATGGAGATGTCGGCGTGGGCCTCGGGGTCGTTGGCGAACTGTTCGTCGACCTCGTCCGCGGCACGGGCAAGCACGTCGCGCGCGGTCATGTCGTCGTTGCCCTGCAGCTCACCGGCGGACCGGAACATCAGCATCAGGTACTGGCGCACGGCGTTGTTGCGGACCACCTCGCGCCGGGCATGGTCGCGCTCCATGGCGGCTTCGCGGCCTTGCACGATCACGCCGCCAAGGCCCAGCAGCAGGCTGGCGACGGCGACGCCGGCCAGCGCGGTGGCGAGCCTGTGCCGACGCACAGTGCGCACCACGACGTAGGCAAGCGTCGGTTTGCGCGCCCTGATCGGCCGTTGCTCCAGGTGCGCCTTCAGGTCGTATGCGAGTTCGTCGGTGTTGCGGTAGCGCTTGCCGGGTTCGGGCTGCAGCGCCTTCAGCACGATGGTGTCCAGATCCCCGCGCACGGCGCGTGCGGCCGCTCCGCGCAGCCGGCTGCTCGGCCGCGGGGTGTCCTGCACCCACAACCGCTCCAGCGCGCGCATCAATGGCAGGCCACCAAGCTGCCAGGGCCGCTCGCCGGTCAGCAGCTCGAACATGATCACGCCGAGTGCGAACACGTCGGTGGCGGTGGAGATCGTGCCGCCGTCGAGTTGCTCCGGTGCGCAGTAGTCCGGGGAGGCACGGATCACCTGGGTGGCGTCGTCGTCGACGCTGGACAAGTGCTTCGCGATGCCGAAATCGAGCAGGCGCAGGCGTCCGTCGGCCGATACCAGCATGTTCCCGGGCTTCAGGTCGCGATGCACCACCAGGTGCCGGTGTGCATGCCCGACCGCGTCGCAGGCCTGCAGCACCAGCTCCAGGCGCTCCCGCAGGGGAAGGTCGCGTGCGTAGTCGGTCACCGACTGGCCGTCGACGTACTCCATGACGGCATACGGCGTGCCCTGGTATTCGCTGCCGTCCAGCAGGCGCGCGATCGAGGGGTGCTCGAGGCGGGCGAGGATGCGCCGCTCGGCGGCAAACCGGGCCCGGTCCTCCTCCGACTCCATCCGCAGCAGCAGCTTCAGCGCCGCGCGCTGCTCGAAATCCGCGTCCACCCGCTGCGCAAGGTAGACCTCGCCCATTCCGCCGCGGCCGATCAGGCGCTCCACGCGCCAGTTGTCGACCAGCGTCCCGGGCTGCAAGCGTGGCTGCAGCGCCGGGGCCGGGTCCGGGGCGGTGACGTCGCTGGTATGGCTCGCCTGCAGCAGGCGCTCCACTTCGGCGCGGATGCCGGCATCCGCTTCAAGCGACATCAGCAGCGCGGACTGCTCCCCGGCCGACACGTCGACGACCTGGTCGAACAGCTCCCACGTCCGCTTCCAGCGTGCTGCATCCATGTCTTCCCGCTCCTGACTGTGCGACGGGCGTCGATACCCACAGCCGACCCCCGTGCTCCCCTCGGCCGATGGTATCCGAAGCCACTACCACGGGCCGCCACCCTGGCCACGGCGGGTTCCTGCCCGGCATCGGGCAAGGACCGGGTGGAGCGCGACCGGTCTGCTAAAGTCGGCCACCGCACGAAATCCCGCTGGAACGAGTGAATACCGACACGATCCAAGCCTCCGCCGACGAACGCATCGTCGCTGCCCTGCTTGAAAAGGGCCGGGTGAAAGACGCCGACCTTGGCCGCGCGCGGCGCCTGCAGGAGGAAACCGGCGGCAGCCTGCTGTCACTGCTCGGCCGGCTGGGCCTGGTGTCCGAACGCGACCACGCCGAGGCCTGCGCCCAGGTCATGGAGCTGCCGCTGGCCAGCGCCAAGGACCTGCCGGAGATGCCACCTGACGGCACGCCGCTGACCGCGCGCTTCATGACCCAGTTCCACGTCGTGCCGGTGGGCGAGGGCGAAGGCTTCATCGATGTGCTTGCCGCCGACCCGCAGGATCCCTATGCGCTCGACGCCGTGCGCCTGGCCACGGGCAAGGCGGTGCGCGTCAACGTTGCGCTGCGTTCGGAAATCGCCGGGCTGGTCGAGCGCTGGCATGGCCAGGGCCGCAGCGCGATGGGCGCGATCGTCGAAAGCGCCGAAGGCGACGGCGGCGACATGGACGACGTCGAGCACCTGCGCGACCTCGCCTCCGAGGCGCCGGTGATCCGGCTGGTGAACCTGGTGATCCAGCGGGCGGTGGAGCTGCGTGCGTCCGACATCCACGTCGAGCCCTTCGAGAACCGGCTGAAGGTGCGCTATCGCGTCGACGGCGTGCTGGAGGAGGGCGAAAGCCCGCCGACCAACCTCACCGCCGCGGTGATCAGCCGCATCAAGATCATGGCCAAGCTCAACATCGCCGAGCGCCGCCTGCCGCAGGACGGCCGCATCATGCTGCGGGTACAGGGCAAGGAGCTCGACCTGCGCGTGTCCACCGTGCCCACGGCGCACGGCGAGAGCGTGGTGATGCGCCTGCTTGACCGCGAGACGGTGGTGTTCGACTTCCACAAGCTCGGCTTCACCGACAATTTCCTGCCGCAGTTCGAGGCAGTGCTGCAGCAGCCGCACGGCATCCTGCTGGTCACCGGGCCGACCGGCTCCGGCAAAACCACCACGCTGTACACGGCGCTGTCGAAGCTCAACACCGCCGACGTCAAGATCATCACCGTCGAGGATCCGGTCGAGTACCAGATCGAGGGCATCAACCAGATCCAGGCCAAGCCGCAGATCGGGTTGGACTTCTCTCATGCGCTGCGCTCGATCGTGCGCCAGGATCCGGACATCATCATGATCGGCGAGATGCGCGACCTCGAGACCGCGCGCATCGCGATCCAGTCGGCGCTGACCGGGCACCTGGTGCTGAGCACGCTGCATACCAACAACGCCGCCGGCGGCATCACCCGCATGCTCGACATGGGGGTGGAGGACTACCTGCTCACGTCGACCATCAACGGCATCCTGGCCCAGCGCCTGGTGCGCCGCCTGGAGCCTTCGCACGCGGAGAAGTACCTGGCGTCGCCGGAGGAAGTCGAGAAGTTCGGGCTGCGGAAGTACCAGCCCGAGGGCGAGATCTTCCTGTACCGCCCGCGCGGCTCGGCCATCGCGCCCACCGGCTACCTCGGCCGTACCACGATCATGGAGTTCCTGGTGATGAACGACGCGCTGCGCCGCGCGGTCATGCGCCACGCCGGCATGGGCGAAATCGAGCAGCTCGCCCGCGACGCGGGCATGCGCACGATGTACGAGGACGGCATCATCAAGGCGATGGCGGGCATGACCACCATCGAGGAAGTGCTGCGGGTGACCGAGGACGCGTAAGCCGACGCGCAGGCCGGGATGAATCCGTGATAAACAGCATGCGGCGTAGCCGGCGCGCCATTCTTTCCGCCGGTACCAGGGGGAATTGGATGAAGTTCTTGATGAAGTCGCTGCTGTGTTCGGCCGTCGTGGCCGCGGGCGTCGCCCAGGCCGGAGTTCCGGCCATGGTGGAGCGGACCCAGTATTTCAACGCGGCGGCGCACTGCCAGGCCTCGCTGTCGAAATTCGATGACGCACTGCGCAAGCGTCCGCTCGCCCTGCAGAACGAGGGCACGACCAGCGCCTTCGTGACCTGCGCGATCCCCACCCAGGGCCAGGTGGACGGACTCGAGGTCTACGTGTCGAGCCACGACGGCAGCGCCGCGCCGGTTGCATGCACCGCGGTGACCGGCTGGCACGGTGGCACCAACTACTACGTGACCCAGGTCACCGATACCGCCTCCGGCTACGCCGGGTTCTACTGGGCTGCGTCGGACTTCGTCGAAGGGGCCACCGTGTTCCCGAACGGCTACCTCGCGCTGTCGTGCAACCTCGCACCTGGCACGGGCCTGAACGATTTCTGGCTGCATTACTCCGAAACCGTCGGCTGAGCCCGGCTGCCGTCGCGTCGCCGCCCATCCGGCGGCGGCCCGTCACGCGACGCCTTGCCCGTCCGCCGCGCCCAGCACCGGCGCGACCTGCGGTAACGTGTCGGCCCTGCCCGATGCCCGCCCCCGACCGATGCCGCTTTACCGCTACAAAGCACTGAACAGCCGCGGCGAGACCCTGGACGGCCAGATGGAGGCTGCCAGCGACGCCGAGGTGGCGCTGCGCCTGCAGGAGCAGGGCCACCTGCCGGTCGAAGCCCGCCTGGCCAGCGAAGGCGGCGGCGAGGGTTCGCTCAGGTCGCTGTTCAAGCCCAAGCCGTTCTCGGGCGAACGCCTGGTGCAGTTCACCCAGCAGCTGGCGACGCTGCTTGGCGCCGGACAGCCGCTTGATCGCGCACTGACCATCCTGCTCGACCTGCCCGAGGACGAGGCCGCCAAGCGCACCATCACCGACGTCCGCGACCAGGTGCGCGGCGGCACGGCGCTGTCGACCGCGCTCGAGCGCCAGCACGGCAGCTTCTCGCGCCTGTACATCAACATGGTCCGCGCCGGCGAGGCGGGCGGCACCCTGCAGGACACCCTGCAGCGCCTGGCGGACTACCTGGAGCGCTCGCGTTCGCTGCGCGGCCGGGTGATGAACGCGCTGATCTACCCGGCGATCCTGATCCTGATGGTGGGCCTGGCGCTGCTGTTCCTGCTTGGCTACGTGGTGCCCCAGTTCGGCGTGATGTACGAAAGCCTGGACGCGGAGCTTCCGTTCTTCACCAAGATCGTCCTTGGCCTGGGCGAGCTGGTGCGCGACTGGTGGATCGTGCTGCTGGCGGTACCGGCGATGGCGGCGCTGTGGTTCGACCGGCGCCTGCGCGACCCGGCGTTCCGCGCACGTTTCGACGAGTGGCTGCTCGGGCGCAAATTCATAGGCGGGCTGGTGGCGCGGATCGAGACCGCGCGCCTGATGCGTACCCTGGGCACCCTGCTGAAGAACGGCGTGCCGCTGATCGCGGCCCTGGGCATCGGCCGCAACGTCCTCGGGAACCGTGCGCTCGCCGCCGATGTCGAAGCAGCGGGCGAGGAGGTCAAGAACGGCGTCGCGCTGTCCACGGCGCTGGCGCGCGGCAAGCGATTCCCGCGGCTGGCACTGCAGATGGTGCAGGTCGGCGAGGAGTCCGGCGCGCTGGACACGATGCTGCTCAAGACCGCCGACACCTTCGAGGCCGAGACCGGCCAGGCCCTGGACCGCATGCTGGCCGCGCTGGTCCCGGTGATCACCCTGCTGCTGGCGGTGGTGGTCATGGTGGTGATCCTGGCGGTGCTGGTACCGATCTACGACCTCACCAATGTCATAGGCTAGCCGCCTGCCCGGCGCCCGGGCACCCGACACCCCATATCAATACAGGCAGGTTCCATGCACAAGCGACCCTTCACCCGTTCTCCCCGCCAGTCCCAGGGCGGCTTCAGCCTCATCGAGATCATCGTGGTGGTGATGCTCATGGGCGGCATCGTCGCGTTCGCGGCCTCGCGCATCATGGGCGGTGGCGATCGAGCCAAGGTCCGCTTGGCCGAAGCGCAGGTGCAGACCATGGCCGAGAAGATCAACCAGTTCGAGATGGACACCGGCAGCCTGCCCAACGCGCTGTCGGAGCTGGTCAATTCGCCCGGTGGCGCGGCAGGCTGGCTTGGCCCCTATGCGAAGGCCTCGGAGCTCAACGATCCCTGGAACACGCCCTTCGAGTACCGCGTGCCCGGCGATGCCGGCGCCTTCGACATCGTCAGCTATGGCGCCGACCGCAAGCCCGGTGGCGAAAGCGTGGACGCGGACATCCGTTACGAATAAGGAGTCGCGGCAATGAACGCCGGGTGCGGCGGTGCGGGCCGCTGCGGCGGCTTTTCCCTGCTCGAACTGTTGCTGGTCATGGTGCTGATCGCCGCGACCGGCGTGCTGGCCGCGGGCGTGGTCGGCGGCGGCTTCGCGCGCATGGAACTGCGCAGCCAGACCCGCGACGTCGCTACCCAGCTGCGCTTCACCCGCGCCCGCGCGCTCGATACCGGCGTGCCGCAGACCTTCAGCATCGATCCCCGCGGCCACCGGTGGCAGGGCGCGGACGGACGCAGCGGCGAGGTGCCGGCGTCGCTGGGCATCCACTTCACCGGTGCGCGCGAGCTGCAGCCGACCGAAGGCGTCGGCGCGATCATGTTCTTCGGCGACGGCGCGTCCACGGGCGGGCGCGTGCAGCTGAGCCGCGACCAGGCCGCGTTCGACATCGACGTGGCCTGGCTGACCGGCGAGGTGACCGTGCACCGGGCCGAGGGCGTGCGATGACCAGGCAACGGCAACGCGGGTACACCCTGCTCGAGGTGCTGGTGGCCTTCGTGGTGCTGGCGCTGGCGCTGACGTTCCTGCTGGGCACGCTGTCCGGCGGCACGCGCCAGGTGCGCTGGTCGGCGGACGCAGGGCGGGCGGCGCTGCACGCGCAGTCCCTGCTGGCCGATGTCGGCGTCGGCGAGGCGCTGCGGCCCGGGCGCGATGAAGGTGATCTCGAGGACGGCCGCTATCGCTGGCAGCTCGAGGTCGCGCCCTATATCGATCCGCTGCGTCCGGGCGGTGCGCCCCAGGATCCGTTTGCCGCACAGCTCATGCAACTGCGTCTCGAGCTTGCATGGGGCGACGGCACGCGCGCGCAGCGGCTGGTGGTCGACTCGTTGCGCCTGGTGCAGCCGGAGCCGGGGACGGAGCCATGAGCCGTACCCGGGCCGCCGGCTTCACCCTGATCGAGGTCCTGCTGGCCACGGCGCTGCTGGCCAGCGGTCTTGCGCTGGGCTTCGCGACCTTGCGCGCGGCCACGGCCACCGTCGAGCGCGGCGAAGCCATGGCCGCGCGCAGCGAACGCATGCGTGCGGTTGAAGGCTTCCTGCGCCGGCGCCTTGCGGCGGCGCAGGCCATCGCCTTCGACCAGGATCCGGACAACGGCGGCGCGCTGCGCTTCATCGGTGAGCCGGACCGCATCCGCTTCGTCGCCGACCTCCCGAGCTACCTCGGCCGCGGCGGTCCGCACCTGCATGACATCGCCGTGTACGGCCAGGGCGATGACACGACATTGGCAGTGTCGTTCGCGATGGTGCTGGCCGGAGAAACCATCGAGGAGGACCAGCCGCGCGAACCGGAGCCGCTGGTCGAGGGCCTGACCGGGCTGCGCATCCTCTACCGCGGGCTTGATGACGAGAACGGCCTGACCGACTGGCTGGATGCGTGGGAGTCGAGCGAGACGCTGCCGCTGCAGGTGTCGATAGAAATCGAGAGCGCCGGTGGCGGTGCCTGGCCGCCGCTGGTGGTCGCGCTGCCGCAGGCGGGGACCACGCCGCACATGGGCAGCGGGCGCTCGCGCCTGGGGCCCGCGCAACGGCCCGGCCAGCGGCCCGTGCAGCGACCCGGCCAGCGGCCGGGACGGGGCGATGGCAACGGCCGGTCCCGCGTGCGCGACCGGTTCCCGGGGAGGCGATGATGTCGACGCAGCGGGGTGCAGCCCTGATCCTGGTGATGTGGCTGGTGGCGCTGTTGACCGCGCTGATCGGCGCCTATGCGGCCACCGCGCGCATCGAGTACATGCAGGGGCGCGGCCTGCACGGCGCGGTCGCCGCCGAGTCCGCCGCGCGCGCCGGCCTGGAGTACGCGCTGGTCCGGGTGCAGGCGCAGGAGCCCGACTATGCCTGGATGCCGGATGGCCGCCCGTATCGCTGGAGCTTTGGCGCGGCGACGGTCGAGGTCCGGATCGTGGACGAGTCGGGCAAGGTCGATCTCAACGCCGCGGACGTGGGCCTGCTGTCGTCGCTGATCCGTGCGGTCGGCACCGAACAGGAGCGGGCCGATGCGGTCGCGGCCGCGATCGTCGACTGGCGCGATGCCGACGACCTCACCCAGCCGATGGGCGGCGCCGAGGGTCCGCAATACGCACAGGCCGGAAGGCCGTACGGCGCCAAGAACGCACCCTTCGAGACCGTGCCCGAGCTCGAGCAGGTGCTCGGCATGGACCGCACCCTGTTTGAAGCCGTCGCACCCCACCTCACCGTGTTCAGCGGCCTGCCGCAGCCCGACCAGCGCTTTGCCGGCGGCCCGGTGCTGCAGGCGCTTGGCGTCGATCCGCAGGCGACGCTGATGCAGCGCGACGCGGACGATGCATTCACGCCCGATCTCGTGGGCGGCGGCAGTGGCACGTATAGTATCGACAGCCGCGCCCGGCTCGCCGATGGTCGCCAGGCCGTGCTGCGCGCCGTGGTTCGCGCAGGAGGGGGCGGATTGCCGGGTTCGGCGTACGTCCCGCTGCAATGGGAAGAGGGAGCCACGCCGCGCTGATGGCAGTCGCAAACGACACCGCTGCTGTAACACCGCGTCGCCAGGCGCTCGGCCGCCTGGGTGGCTCGCTGCGCCCGCGCGCCGCAGGCTTCTGGCGTTGGTGGACGCAGGCGCTTGCCACCTGGCTGCCGCTGCGCCTGCGCGAGCTGTTCGGGCTTGCGCGCGAGCGCCTGCTGCTGCACGTGACCGCCGACGGCCTGCGCGTATCCATCGACGGCGGCACCGGGGCGCGCACCTTGGGCGACCTGCCGCCGCTGCCGGAAGGCGTCGATGATCCGCTGGCCTCGCTGCTGGCACAGCGCGTGGCCAAGCTGCCGCGCTGGCTGCTGCTGCCCGAAGCCGCCGCGCTGCGCCGGCGCATGCCGCTGCCGGCGGCGGCCAGTGCGCGCCTGCACGAGGTCCTCGGCTTCGAGATCGAGCGGCAGACGCCATTCCCCGCCGCCGATGTCGAGTACGACGCGCGCCTGGTCGGCCACCGTGCCGACGGCCAGGTCGACGCCGAACTCGTGGTGGTCCCACGACAGGCACTCGAGGCGCGGCTGGCCGCGCTCGGCCCGCTGGCCACCACCCTGACCGGCGTCGACGTGGATGCCGGCGACGGCACCGGCCGGGGCGTGAACCTGCTGCCCGGCGCGCGCCGCCACCGCCGCGTCGACCCGTGGATGAGCTGGAACCTGGCCCTGGGCCTGGTGACCGTGGTCGCCACCGCCGCCGCGCTGTGGCAGGTCCTGGACAACCGCCGTGCCGCCGCCGACGCCTTCGAAGCCGAAGTCGCGCAGGCCGCGACCCGCGCCCGCGGCGCTTCCACGCAGCGCCAGGCCCTGGTGGACCTGGTCGAAGGCATGGCCTTCCTGCAGGCCACCCGCGCCGCGCGCCCGACCACGGTTGAAGTGATGGACGAACTGTCGCGGCGCCTGCCGGACTCGACCTACCTGGAAAAACTGTCCATCGAGGACACCCGGATCCTGCTGATCGGCCTGAGCAACGAGGCGCCGTCGCTGGTGCAGAGGCTGGAAGGGTCGCCGCTGTGGCGTTCGCCGGCGCTGGCCGGGGCGCTGCAGCCGGATCCACGCAGCGGCCGAGACCGCTTCACCCTGACCGCCGAACTGGTGGTGGCGCCGGCCGCGGCCGCGCAGGACCGGGAGCCCGCGCGTGCGCGAAGCAATCCCTGACCGCGACCGCTGGCTGGCGCTGGCGATCCTTGCCGGCGCACTGGCCGTGGCCTACCTGGTGCTGGTGCACCCCTGGTGGACCGCGCCGATGCTCGAGGTCGGCGAGCGCATCGAAAACCTGCAGCAACGCGACCTGCGCGTGCGCATGGAGCTCGCACAGGCCCCGCACGTGCAGGAGCGGATGGCCGAAGTGCAGGACATCGCCGCGCGCGTGCCCGGCTTCATGGCCGAGGGCAGCACGGAGCTCGCCACCGCCGCGCTGATCGCGCGCCTGGAAACCGCCGTGCTCGAAGCCAGCCCCGGCAACCGCAGCTGCGCCATCCGCAACCGCTCGCCGATGACCGAGCCGCGCCAGGGCCGCTTCCCGCGCGCGGTGGTCCAGGTGCGCCTGCACTGCGGCAATCCCGAGCTCGCGGCGGTGCTGCACTCGCTGGAAGGCGGCGCGCCGCGGCTGTTCGTCGACAACCTCAACGTGCTGGCCCCGCGCCAGGTCTTCGGCCGCAGCGGCAACGGCGCCCAGGGCGCAGGGCTGGACATCACCTTCGACCTGTATGGCTACCTGCGGCCGGTGCCCGCCGCCCCGGGCCAGGGAGGCGACGATGCGCGCTGAGGTCCCGGGCGCGCGTACCTGGGTGCTCGGCGCCGTGGCGCTGTGGGCGCTCGCGACCTGGGCGCTGGGCCTGTTCGGGCTCGGTGGGCGCGTCGACCGCCTGCCGCCGGATCCCGAGCTGGTACAGGCCCTGCCCGCGGCCATCCAGCCCGGCGAAGAGCGCCTGGGTCCGCTTACGCAGTACGCCGAGCTGGGTGACCGGCCGATGTTCACCACCGATCGCCGGCCGCAGCCCTTCTTCATCAATCCGCAGGGCGAGGAAGCGCCGGCGGAGTTCGAGTACGTGTTGACCAGCATCCTGCTCACGCCGGGGCTCGAGGTGGCGATCGTGCAGCCTGCCGAGGGCGGCGAGTCGCTGCGGCTCAAGGTGGGCGAAAGCGCCGCGGGTGCGCCGGGCTGGCAGCTGGCGTCGATGACGCCGCGCAGCGCCGTGTTCGACGGCCCCGAGGGCCAGCGCACGCTGGAGCTGCGGGTGTTCGACGGCGTTGGCGGCGAGGCCCCGACGGCGATGTCCACCCCCTCCGCACCCCGGGATGCTCCGGTGCGTGGGCGCGCGGCCGCCGACGAAGATGGCAACAGCGCGGCCGGCAACCGCCCGGTGGTGGTGACGACCTCGAGCTCGCCCGCGCCCACCGAAGTCGAAGTCCCGGCGCCCGGCCAGCCGGCGCAGGACGCCGAAGTGCCCGCCGAGGCCGCCCCCGAAGACCAGGTCAATGCCATCCGCCAGCGCATCGAGGCGCGCCGCGCACGCCAGCGCGAGCAGGCCCAGCAGGAAGCAGAAAGCCAGTGACCGGCCCGAATCCCTAGAATGCCCGAGATGACCCTGACCAAGACCCTCAAGCCGGCGCTTGCCGCATTCCTTGCCACCCTGCTGGCCGCCTGCGCTTCGGCGCCGGTGCCCGACGTGCGCCGGGAGGCGCGCATGCCGGCCCCGGTGATCCAGGTCGACGGGGTCCCGCGTGACGCGAGCGCAGCCCTTGGCACCGACGGCATCGCCGAGCAGGCGCTCCCCGAAGGCCCGCGGGCGCAGAAGCACCGCGGCGATGGCCGGGTCATCAATGAATCGCTGGCGGCCTCGGCGCCGCCCAACCTTGCCGGCACCACCGGCGAGGCCACCTTCAACTTCGAAGGCGAGTCGCTGCACGCCGTGGTCAAGGTGATCCTGGGCGACATGCTCGGCCAGAACTACGTGATCGCCCCGGGCGTGCAGGGCACGGTGACCCTGGCCACGCCGAAGACGGTCAGCCCGGCACAGGCGCTCAGCCTGCTGGAGATGGTGCTGGGCTGGAACAACGCCCGCATGATCTATGCCGAAGGCCGCTACAACATCGTGCCCGCCGAAGGCGCGGTCGCCAGCGGCGCGGTCGCGGCGCGCACCGGCACCGCCACCGGCGCGCGCGGCTTCGAAACCCGCGTGGTGCCGCTGCAGTACATCTCCGCGGTCGAAATGGAGAAGGTGCTGCAGCCGTATGCGCGCGCCAACGCCATCGTCGGCGTCGATGCCGGCCGCAACGTCATCACCGTTGCCGGCTCGCGCCAGGAGCTGGAAAACTACCTGCGCACGATCCAGATCTTCGACGTCGACTGGCTGTCGGGCATGTCGGTGGGCGTGTTCCCGCTGGTTGCCGGGCGTGCGCCGCAGGTGGTCGCGGACTTGGAAAAGGTCTTCGGCGCGGAAAGCAGTTCGCCGGTGGCCGGCATGTTCCGCTTCATGCCGCTGGAAGGCGCCAATGCGGTGCTGGTGATCACCTCGCAGCCGGCCTACCTCGACCAGATCGAACAGTGGATCAACCGCATCGACGGCGCCGGCGGCGGCGTGCAGCTGTTTTCCTACGAGCTGAAATACGTCACCGCCAAGGACCTGGCCGAGCGCCTGTCGGAGGTCTACGGCAGCGGCGGCGGGCGCTCCGGCGGCGGTGGCCGCGGCGGTGCATCGCTGATGCCGGGCCTCGAGTCCACGGAAATCGACGACGGTGGCATGGACGGAGGAATGTCCAGCGCAAACCTTGGCCGCGATGGCGGTGGCAGCGGCAGCGGCAGCGGCGGTCTCGGCGGCGGCACGCTGTCACTGGGTGAACGCCAGGGTGGCAATGCCTCGGTGACCCTCGAGGTCGACGGCAGCGAAGTGGGTGTCTCCGCAGTCGACGAAAGCAACACGCTGCTGGTGCGTTCCACCGGCCAGGCCTGGCGCTCGATCCGCGAGGTCATCGACCGCCTGGACGTGATGCCGCTGCAGGTGCATATCGAGGCGCAGGTGGTCAAGGTGACCTTGACCGGCGGCCTGGAGTACGGCGTGAGCTGGTTTCTTGAAAAGGGCATGACCGACAACGGCATCGGTCCCTTCCCGGCGCCGGCCGCGGGTGGCCCGAGCGGCTGGAGCACGCTGGGCGCCGCGCTCGGTACCGCGGCGAACCCGGGCGCGGTCTGGAGCCTGGTCAAGAACGATGCCGCCGCGGTCATCCGTGCGCTGGACCAGGTGTCGGACGTGCAGATGCTGCAGACCCCGTCGGTGCTGGTGCGCAACAACTACGAGGCGACGCTCAACGTGGGCGACAGGATCCCGATCACGTCGGTGTCCTACAACCCCGGCTTTGGCGGTGGCGACACCGTCGGCCAGGTGCAGTACCTCGACACCGGCACCATCCTCAAGGTGCGCCCGCGCGTGACCCGCGACGGCACCGTGTTCCTGGACATCGTGCAGGAAGTCAGCGCGCCGACCGACACCGATGCCAACGGCAACCGCACCATCAATACCAACCGGCTCAAGACCAATGCGGTGGTGCAGAGCGGTGACACGGTGTTCCTGGCCGGCCTGATCACCGACGACGTGACCCGGGGTGCATCCGGCATACCGGGCCTGAGCAGGATCCCGGTGATCGGCGGTCTCTTCGGATCGCAGCGCTCGCGCACCGAGCGCAGCGAGATCGTGGTGCTGCTGACGCCGACGCTGGTTCGCGATGGCAACGACGCTCGCAACCTGACCGACGAATACGGCCGCCGCTTCCGCGCGCTGGAGCCGCTGAACCGGACCACCGACTGAGCATGGCCGGCGGGCAGGGCGCCGGCGTGCCCGGACCGCGGAGCGAAGCCTCGGGCGAGCTTCCGATCGTGCTGCTCCCGGTGGCGGTGGATGACGACGTGCTCGATGCCTGCCTGGCGGCGCTCGATGCCGGCACGCCCGCGGGCACGCGGGTCTGGTTGGCCGATGATGCCCAAGCCGGTCCCCGGGGCCTCGCGATCATCGAACGCTGGCTGGAACGCACGCCGCTGCGCGCCGAGTACACGCGGCGCCAGCGACGCCTGGGCGAAGTCGCGCACCTGGACGAAGCCCTGGCCGCCTGCGGCCACGCCGACGTGATCGTGCTGGCCGCCGATGCGGTGCCGGGTCCCGGCTGGGCAGGGCGGCTGGCGGCCTGCGCTGCACGCGATGGCGCCATCGCCACCGCCACGCCCTGGTGCAACGCCGGCGAGACCGCGGCCTGGCCGGACTGCGGCGAGGTCTCTCCACGGCCGGACGAAGCCGAGCTCGTGCGCTTGGCGCGGGCCGCCGAACGCATGCCGTCGACCTGCCCCGAACTGCCTTCCGCGATCGACCACGCGGTCTTCATCCGCGGTCGTGCGCGTGCGAAGGCCGGTGGCCTGGACGCCGCAAGCTACGCCTCCTGGTATGCGGCCCTGATCGACCTGTCGCTGCGCATGGCCGGGCTGGGCTGGCGCAACGTGTTGTGCGAAACCGCCTTCGTCGCACGCGGCGGCGAGGGCGGCCCGGCCGAAGGCGACCTGGATGCACTGGCCGCGCGCTGGCCGGGGTGGCGGCCGCGGCTCGCGGAATTCCTGATGCACGATCCGATCAGCGACTGCCGCCGCGGGCTTGCGCACCGCCTCGATGGTCTTGAGCCGCCGTCGCAGCACGAGTTGTTCGCGCCGTGAGCGCGCCTGTCGCCGCCGTGGGCGCGCCGTCGGTCGCCGCCGTCGTCGTCAGCCACCAGAGTGCAAGCAGCATCGACGCTTGCCTGTCACGGTTGTGCGCCGCCGCCGGCGTCGCCGAAATCCGGGTGGTCGACAACGCGTCCACCGACGACACGCTGGCGGTGGTCCAGCGCCACGCCCTGGCCGATGCGCGCCTGCGCTTCATCGCCAATCCCGACAACCCCGGCTTCGCCGCCGCCTGCAACCAGGGCGCGGCCGACAGCACGGCGCCGTGGCTGGCCTTCGTCAATCCCGACTGCATGGTCGAGGCCGACACCCTGGAGCGGATGCTGCGCCACGCTGGCGCGGCCGGTGGCGAGTTGCTGCTGGGTGCGGATCTTGTCGACGAGGCCGGCGTGCGCGACGGCGCGGCGCGGCGCAACGATCCCGATTTCGCCGCCATGCTGCGCGGCCCGCTGCGCGCGGGTCGCGGACGGCCGCTGGACGTGGAGGTCGATGAAACCTTGCCGCTGCAGCCGGTGCAGGCGGTCTCGGGGGCGCTGATGCTGCTGCCGCGGGCGCTGTTCGATCGCATAGGCGGCTTCGATGCAGGCTATCGGCTGCACGCCGAGGACCTCGACCTGTGCCGCCGCGCCCGCGAGGCGGGTGCCGGGATCGCGGTGGCCAACGACGTGCGCGTGCTGCACCTGCGCGGCGTGTCCGCGCGCTCGCGGCCGTTCTTCGTGGAGTGGCACAAGCATCGCGGGCTGTGGCGTTACTTCAGCCGCTTCGAGGCGCCTGTGCGTGGCCCGCTGCTGCGTGCCGGTGTGTGGCTTGCAGTCTGGATGCACTGGCTTGCGGGCCTTCCGCGCATGCTGCTCGAGTCGATGCGGGAAGATGCCTCATGATCACTTCCCTGCTCGACACCGACCTCTACAAGTTCACGATGATGCAGGCGGTGCTGCACCGGTATCCGGCGGCGCACGCCGAATACCGCTTCCGCTGCCGCACGCCCGGCGTCGACCTGGCGCGGCATATCGACGTGATCTCGGACGCCATCGACGCCCTGTGCGCGCTGCGCCTGTCCAGCGATGAGCTTGACTACCTGCGCGGCCTGCGCTTCATCAAGCCCGACTTCGTCGACTTCCTCGGCCTGTTCCACCTCGACCGCAAGCATGTGCGCCTGGAGCGCTCGCGTGACGAGCCCGGCGGGATCTCGCTGACCCTGTCTGGACCCTGGCTGCACACCATCCTGTTCGAAGTGCCGCTGCTGGCGATCGTCAGCGAAGCCTGGATGGTCGGCGAGCACGGACCGGCCGACGAAGCCGAGGGACTGCGCCGGCTGCAGGCCAAGGTTGACCGTCTCGACGCCGCGGTTGGATACGAGGATTGCCGGATCACCGATTTCGGCACCCGCCGCCGCTATTCGCGGAGCTGGCAGGACCTGCTGGTGCCGCGCGTGGCGCAACTGCTGGGCCCGAAGTTCGCCGGCAGCAGCAACGTCGACATCGCCCGCCGCCACGGCCTGGTGCCGCAGGGCACGATGGCGCACGAATGGCTGCAGGCGCACCAGGCGCTGGGGCCGCGCCTGCGCGACTCGCAGACCGCCGCGTTCGAGGCCTGGGCGCAGGAGTACCGCGGCGACCTCGGCATCGCGCTCACCGACGTGATCGGCATGGACGCGTTCCTGCGCGACTTCGATCTCTACTTCTGCAAGCTGTTCGACGGCATGCGCCACGATTCCGGCGATCCGGTGGAGTGGGGCGAGCGCATGCTCGCCCACCTCGAGGCGCTGCGGATCGATCCACACACCAAGACGCTCGTGTTCAGCGACGGCCTGGACATGGAGCAGGTGATGCGCCTGTACGCGCATTTCCGCGGCCGCTGCCGGATGTCGTTCGGCATTGGCACCAACCTTACCAACGACACCGGCCCGAAAGCGCTGCAGATCGTGCTGAAGATGGTCGCCTGCAACGGCCAGCCGGTGGCCAAGCTGAGCGATTCGCCGGGCAAGACCATGGTCGACGACGAGGGCTACCTGCGCTACCTGCGGCAGGTGTTCGAAGTCCCGCAATCCCCGACCTGAGGCCACCGCGCTGCACTGTGGGAGCGGCGGCTCAAGGGGCAGCTGAAGGCAGCCAAGGCAGCCCTGTGGGAGCGGCTATAGCCGCTCCCGCAGGGTCGGGTTCAGCGCGGCGGAATCTCGACCCGCTGCTGCTCGAACATGCTGTCGCCTTCGGGGCTCACCACCACTACGCCCGGCTCGAGCGCACTGATCGTGGCGTTGCCGACGAGCTTCGTGCCCAGGGGAAAGTCCGCCACCGCCTTCCATGCGCCATCGACCTCGCGCAGGACGTAGCCGCTGCGGTCGTAGTAGTTCCCGCCGCCGCCGCAGCCTTCCATCGTGTACAGCAGGAGCGCCTCATCGCCTGGCTGGCCATCGAGGTCGAGCATGAACAGGCGTTCGCCCTCGGGGTAGGTGCCGCATTCGCGCTCCTCACCGGTAGCGTCGACGAGGCGCCGGGCTGCATCACGCAGCTCCGGCGTGGCCGCGCGCCCTGCGTTGCGCACCTTTTCCAGGGCCGGGCCGCTGAAGTCGAAATACTGCGTGTCTTCGGCGTCGCTGCCGGCGGTCGCCACGACTTCGTCGGTCGCGGGCGCGGCGGCCGGCGTAGCGTCACCGGTACCTGCGATGAGAGTGGTGCCGGTCGCCCTCGCCGATGGCTCCGACGCGCCGGCAAGGGTCTCGGGTGACGCGGTGTCCATGGACGTGGCAGGTGCGTTCGACTGGCCGCAGGCGACGAGCACCAGGGCAAGGGCGACGGTCAGGGGCAGGCGTGTCATTGGCATCCTTCCAGCTTCAGGGCGGCAGCCCCGTTGGCCAGCAGGATATCCATGCCGCGTGAGGTCGGCGGCAATCTTTTTTGCCTGGCCCGTGCCAGTGTGCCGGGCTCAGTCCGCGGCGCGGTGGCGGTTGAGCGTGTCGCGCAGCTCGCGCGCAGCATCGGCGGCAGCTTCGGCGTAATCCTCGCCAGTGGATGCATACAGGATCGCGCGCGACGAGCTCACCATCAGCCCGGCGCCCTCATCGCTGCGCGCGTTGCGCACCACGGCTGCCGCATCGCCGCCCTGCGCGCCGACGCCCGGCACCAGCAGCGGCATGTCGCCGACGATCGCGCGCACCTCGCGCAGTTGCTCCGGCCAGGTCGCACCCACCACCAGCGCGACGTTGCCGTTGCCGTTCCACTCGCGCGCCGCGCGCTCGGCGACGGACTGGTACAGCGGCCGCGCGCGACCATCGGCGCTGCCCTGGACCGGCAGATCCTGAAGGTCCGCCGCGCCCGGGTTGGACGTGCGGCAGAGAATGACTACGCCGCGGTCCGCACGATCGAGGAACGGTTGCAGCGAGTCACCGCCGAGGTAGGGATTCACGGTCACCGCGTCGGCCGCGTACCGGTCGAAGGCTTCCGATGCGTAGCGCTGTGCCGTGGACCCGATATCGCCGCGCTTGGCATCCAGGATCACCGGGATGCCCGGATGCGCGGCATGCACGTGGGCGATCAGCCGCTCCAGCGCCTTTTCGGCACCCAGCGCCGCGAAGTGCGCGATCTGCGGCTTGAACGCACAGGCGTACTCCGCCGTGGCATCCACGATGTCCCGGCAGAACCCGAACACCGCGTCCGCATCGTTGGCGAACCGCGCCGGAAACCTGCCCGGCTCCGGGTCCAGGCCGACACAGACCAGCGACCCGGACGTGTCCCAGCGGTGTCGCAGCTGCTGCATGAAGGTCATCGGGACGTCCTTGTTGCTGGGACCCAAACGGGAGAGGAGTGATCTGTGGAGATAGAGCGGAAGAGCATTTTTGCCACGGATTTACGCGGATAAACGCGGATAGGGCAAAAGCAGATAAGAGCAGGTGAAGCCAAGGCGGATTTCAGTCGCATATCGCGGGGAATTCGCAGCAGAGAAGGGGTGGGGTTCTGGAAGCCTGCATCAACGTGCAAGCACACGGCCCGGCCAGAACCCATCCATATCTTTTGCCCTATCCGCGTTTATCCGCGTAAATCCGTGGCCAAAAAGCTCTTGCTCCTGCTCTTGCCCTTACTTCAACGCCTTGAACCGCAGCCGCTTCGGACCGGCGTTGTCACCCATGCGGCGCTTCTTGTCTTCCTCGTATTCGCGGTAGTTGCCCTGGAAGAACTCGACGTGCGAGTCGCCTTCGAACGCCAGGATATGGGTCGCGATGCGGTCCAGGAACCAGCGGTCATGGCTGATCACGAAGGTGTTTCCCGGGAACTCCAGCAGCGCGTCTTCAAGCGCGCGCAGGGTCTCGATGTCGAGGTCGTTGGACGGTTCGTCCAGCAGCAGCACGTTGCCGCCCTGCAGCAGGGTCTTGGCCATGTGCAGGCGGCCGCGTTCGCCGCCCGACAGCGTGCCGACCATCTTCTGCTGGTCCTGGCCCTTGAAGTTGAAGCGGCCGATGTAGGCGCGCGACTGGATCTCGATGCCCTTGATGTTGAGGATGTCGGCACCGCCGGAGATTTCCTGGAACACGTTGTGGTTGCCCTCCAGCTTGTCGCGGCTCTGGTCGACGTAGGCGACCTCGACCGTCGGACCCATGTCGATCGAACCCGAGTCCGGCTTTTCCTGGCCGGTGATCATCTTGAACAGCGTCGATTTGCCGGCGCCGTTGGGGCCGATGATGCCGATGATCGCGCCAGGCGGCGCGATGAAGCTCAGCTTGTCGATCAGCAGGCGGTCGCCGAAGCTCTTGGAAACGTTGTTGAACTCGATCACCTTGTTGCCCAGGCGGTCGCCCGGCGGGATGAAGATCTCGTTGGTTTCCTGGCGCCGCTGGTAGTCGACCGCCTGCAGCTCCTCGATCCGCGCCAGTCGCGCCTTGCCCTTGGAACGGCCGCCCTTGGCGTTCGAGCGCGCCCACTCCAGTTCCTTGGTGATCGCCTTCTGCCGCGCCTTCTCCGTGGAGTCTTCGCGCTTCAGGCGGTCTTCCTTCTGCACCAGCCAGTCGGTGTAGTTGCCCTTCCACGGAATGCCACGGCCGCGGTCGAGCTCGAGGATCCACTCGGCGGCGTTGTCCAGGAAGTAGCGGTCATGGGTGACTGCCACCACGGTGCCGGTGTAGCGGGCCAGGAACTGCTCGAGCCACTCCACCGACTCGGCGTCCAGGTGGTTGGTGGGTTCGTCGAGCAGCAGCATGTCGGGCTTCTGCAGCAGCAGGCGGCACAGTGCGACCCGGCGCTTCTCGCCGCCGGACAGCTTGTCGATCACCGCGTCCCACGGCGGCAGGCGCAGCGCGTCGGCGGCGACTTCAAGCTGGTTCTCGAGCGTGTGCGCATCGCCGGCGGCGAGGATCGCCTCCAGGCGCTCCTGCTCCTTGGCCAGGGCATCGAAGTCCGCGCCTTCCTCGGCATAGGCGTTGTAGACCTCGTCCAGGCGCTTCTGCGCCTGCAGCACTTCGCCCACGCCTTCCTCGACCGCCTCGCGCACGGTGTGCTCCGGATCCAGCTCCGGCTCCTGGGCCAGGTAGCCGACCTTGATGCCGGCCTGCGGGCGCGCCTCGCCGCTGAAATCGGTGTCGACGCCGGCCATGATCCGCAGCACGGTGGACTTGCCGGACCCGTTCAGGCCCAGCAGGCCGATCTTCGCGCCGGGGAAGAACGACAGCGAGATGTCCTTGATGATCTGGCGCTTCGGCGGCACGGTCTTCGAGACGCCGTTCATGGTGTAGATGTATTGCGACATGGGGGACTCCGGTGCAACGTGACCGCCGCCCGCGCGGATGCAGCGGACGGGAACGGTGGATTGGGGATGGCGCGATTATACGGCCACCGCCGCCGGCTGGCGGTTGGATAGGGCGTCTGTTCAGCCGCTGCGGGCAATAGTCGGGCCAGTCCACCGCCGGAGTCCGCACCATGATGTCCGCCAGCCGCCTAGCACTAGCCGCCGCCACCCTGGTGATGGCCTTCGCCTTCGCACTGCCCGCCGAAGCCCGCGACAACCACCGCCGCGGCCATGACCGTGGAAACGATCGTGGCCATGTCCAGCGTGACTGGCGCGGCGACAGCCGGTCGCGCGGCAATGACCGGCATGATCGCCGCGACCGCCGTCATGCGCGCGGGTACGACCGGCGCCATGACCGTCGTGATACCCGCGTGGTCTACGTTCCGCGGCCGCTGGTCGTGCACCACCCGCGGGGCCATCGCGGACCGCCGCCGTGGGCGCGCGGCCGCCATTACGGCTATTCCGGCTATGCGCCGACCTACGTCGTCAACCAGTACGGCCACTACGGCCTGCGCCAGCCGCCGCGCGGCCACCATTGGCGCCGCAGCGATGCCGGTGACTTCCTGCTCGTGGCGATCGCCACCGGGATCATCGCCGACGTGATCACCGGGCGCTGAGGCTCCGCCGGAGCGGCCGGGCCTGCAACAGAGCGTCGCGGCCATGGCTGCTCCCACGCCGGCCCCGGGACCTTCCCGGGGAATGGGGGAGCTACAATGGCGGCCTTTCCCGGCCATTGGAGCGCACGATGTTCCCCCGCGACGCACGTATCGAAGGTTACGACCCCGAACTGGCCGCAGCCATCGCCGCCGAGAACCAGCGCCAGGAAGACCACGTCGAGCTGATCGCGAGCGAAAACTACGCCAGCCCCCGGGTCATGGAGGCCCAGGGCAGCCAGCTCACCAACAAGTACGCCGAAGGCTATCCGGGCAAGCGCTATTACGGTGGCTGCGAGCATGTCGACGTCGCCGAGCAGCTGGCCATCGACCGCGTGAAGGAGCTTTTCGGGGCCGACTACGCGAACGTGCAGCCGCATTCCGGCTCGCAGGCCAACCAAGCCGTGTACCTGGCCCTGCTCGAGCCCGGTGACACCATCCTCGGCATGTCGCTCGCCCACGGTGGCCACCTGACCCACGGCGCCAGGGTCAACGTCAGCGGCAAGCTGTTCAACGCCGTGCAGTACGGCGTCGACGACAAGGGCCTGATCGATTACGACGAGGTCGAGCGCCTGGCGGTGGAACACAGGCCGAAGATGCTGGTGGGCGGCTTCAGCGCCTATTCGCAGGAAATCGACTGGGCGCGCTTCCGCGCCATTGCCGACAAGGTCGGCGCGATCCTGTTCGTCGACATGGCCCACGTCGCCGGCCTGGTCGCGGCAGGCGTGTACCCGAATCCGGTGCCGCACGCGCACGTGGTGACCTCCACCACCCACAAAACCCTGCGCGGGCCGCGCGGCGGCATCATCGTCGCCAGCCGCAAGGCCATGGGCGAGGGCGCCGACGACATGGTCAAGAAGCTGCAGTCGATCGTGTTCCCCGGCATCCAGGGCGGCCCGCTGATGCACGTCATCGCGGCCAAGGCCGTGGCCTTCAAGGAAGCGCTCGAGCCTGGTTTCAAGGCCTACCAGCAGCAGGTGGTGAAGAACGCGCAGGCGATGGCGAAGGTGATCATCGACCGCGGCTACAAGATCGTCTCCGGCGGCACGATGAACCACCTGATGCTGGTCGACATGATCGGCAAGGGCGTGACCGGCAAGGCCGCGGAAGAAGCGCTGGGCCGCGCCCACATCACCGTCAACAAGAACGCGGTGCCCAACGACCCGCAGAAACCCTTCGTGACCTCGGGCCTGCGCCTGGGCACCCCGGCGGTGACCACGCGCGGCTACACCGAAGCGGACTGCATCGAGCTCGCCGGCTGGATCTGCGACGTGCTTGACGCCCCCGCCGACGAATCGGTGATCGAGGCGGTGCGGGCGAAGGTCGAAGCCCAGTGCCGCCGGCTGCCGGTGTACGGCTGATGGCGGGGCAGGCGGAGCGCGCGGGACCGGCGGCCGCTGCCCGCCCGCGCCGCACGCACGGCGCCTGACGGCGTCGCCCGACGATGCATTGCCCTTTCTGCCAGCACGTGGATACCCGGGTCATCGATTCCCGGGTGAGCGACGACGGCGCAACCATCCGCCGCCGGCGCGAATGCGAGGCCTGTGGCGAGCGTTTCTCCACCATGGAGACCATCGAGCTCAAGCTGCCGGCGATCATCAAGACCGACGGCCGCCGCGAGCACTTCGATGCGCGCAAGCTGCGCCAGAGCTTCGACCGCGCCGTGCACAAGCGCGCGGTGTCGGAAGAACAGATCGAGTCGGCGGTGCGCGCGGTGATCCACCAGCTGCGCATGACCACCGAGCGCGAGCTGGCATCGCGCCGCGTGGGCGAGTTCGTGATGGCCGAACTGCGCAAGATCGACCACGTCGCCTACGTGCGCTTCGCCTCGGTCTACCGCTCGTTCCAGGACGTCGCCGATTTCCGCGACGAGCTTGACCGCCTGGAGCGCGACCTGCCCGGCGAGGGCCAGCTGCCGCTGCTCGATGGCGAACCTGCCGCCTTCGATTCCAGATCCGGCAAGGGCCGGAAGCGCTGAGCGCGGTGCGAGATCCCGGCGAACCAGGGCGCTACCCGAGGCCTCCGGCGGCCGACGTGCTGCGTCGTGCATTGGCCCTGGCAAGCGTGGTCGCGCGCGCGGGGCTCGAGCCGCGTGCGGACGGACCCGAGGCCGCGGCAATGCACCGGCGCATGCTCGACTGGCTGCGCGTCACCGGCCTGCATGCGGCGCTCGAACCCGCCGAGGCAGCGCTGGTGGAGGCGCCGCTGGGCAGCCTTTCCGACGCCGCGGTGGTCGATGCCAGCTGGCGTGCCGAAGGGATCCAGGTGCTGGCCTGGGCGCTCGACCGGCATGGGCCGGTGCCACACGATCGCATGGTCGATCCCGACGACGTCGCCTGGACGCTGGGCTTCCTCGATGACGCCGCGCCGGACATGCTGCATGACGCGGCGCTGCGCGGCGATCGCGAAATCGATACCTTCCTCGCCCGCCAGCTTGCGCTGCACTGGCGGCTGCGCGAGTACTCGCTGCGCCCGGGCCCGATGGATTTCGCCGCCGTGGTCGCCAACGGCGGCTGGGCGCGGCTGGACATCGACGATGCCGACCTGGTCGACGACGACCTCGCCATCGACGGCCTCCGCATCGATCGCGCCGACGCCGCCCAACTGGCGCGCTGCACCAGCATCGCCGGCGAGCGCCACCGCGCGGCCAGCTGGCTGGCCGGCGCCGACCCCGTCTATTCCAGCGTGGAGAACATCACCTGATGCAGGGCCATTCCGATATCGACCATCTGATGATGGCGCGCGCGCTGCGCCTGGCCGAACGCGGCGCATGGACCACGCGCCCCAACCCGATGGTCGGCTGCGTGCTGGCGCAGGGCGACGAGGTGGTGGGCGAGGGCTGGCACCAGCGGCCGGGCGGCCCGCACGCCGAAGTCTTCGCGATCGAGGCCGCCGGCGAGCGTGCCCGCGGCGCTACTGCCTACGTCAGCCTGGAACCCTGCGCGCACACCGGCCGCACCGGCCCCTGCGCCGACGCGCTGGTCGCGGCCGGCGTGTCCCGCGTGGTCGCGGCGATGCGCGACCCGTTCCCGCAGGTCGACGGAAACGGCTTCGATCGCCTGCGCGAAGCCGGCATCGAGGTCGAGCACGGGCTGATGGAGGCGGCGGCGCAGGAGCTCAACCGCGGCTACGTATCGCGCCTGGTGCGCGGCCGGCCCTGGCTGCGCGTGAAGCTGGCCATGAGCCTGGACGGCCACACCGCGCTTGAAAGCGGCGAGTCCAAGTGGATCAGCGGCGAGGCCTCGCGCCGCGACGTGATGCGCTGGCGCGCGCGCAGCGGCGCGCTGTTGACCGGCTCCGGCACGGTGATGGCCGATGATCCGCAGCTGACCGTGCGCCTGGACGACGACGCCGAATTCTCGCCGCCGCTGCGCGTGGTGCTTGACCCGGGACTTGCCACCATCGCCCGTGGCCGCGTCCGCGAGGGCGACGCGCCCACGCTGTACGTGCACGCCGCCAACGCCAAGCCGCCGCGTGAGCTCGGCAGCGAGCGCGTCGCGGTGCCCGCGAACGGCAATGCCCTGGATCTCGCAGCCGTGCTTCGCGTGCTCGCCGACCGCGCCATCAACGAGGTGCAGGTGGAGGCGGGTGCCACGCTGGCCGGCGCCTTCATGCGCGCAGGCCTGGTGGACGAAGTGCTGCTGTACGTGGCGCCGGTGCTGCTGGGCACGCAGGCGCGGCCGCTGTTCGCCGGCCTGCAGATCCAGGACATGGCGCAGCGCATGGCGCTGCGGATCGTCGACAACGTCAGCGTGGGCGATGACCTGCGGCTGCGCCTGGTCCCCGAGCGCGCGGTGGTCGACGCCGGCGCGGTGGGCTGAGGAGGCACGCCGATGTTTACCGGAATCATCGAAGCCGTCGGCAGCCTGGTTGCGCGCGACGCCCGCGGCGGCGACGCCCGCCTGCGGATCGCCGTCGGCGCGCTGCCGTTCGCGGACGCACGGCTGGGCGAAAGCGTTTCGGTCAACGGCGTCTGCCTGACCGTGGTCGCCTTCGACGCTGGCCATTTCGAGGCCGACGCCAGCAACGAAACCCTCGCCCTGACCACGCTTGGCGGCCTCGGCGAGGGCGCGCCGCTGAACCTCGAGCGCGCCATGCGCCCGACCGACCGCCTCGGCGGCCACCTCGTCAGCGGCCACGTCGACGGCGTCGGTCGCGTGCTCGAGGTGCGCGAGGATGCGCGTGCGCAGCGCTGGCGCTTCGCCATGCCGAAGGCTTTGGCGAAGTACGTCGCGCAGAAGGGATCGATCTGCGTCGACGGTGTCAGCCTGACCGTCAATGTCGCCGAGGCGGAGGCCTTCGAAGTCGCCCTGGTGCCGCACACCGTCGCCAACACGGCCTTCGCGTCGGCGAAGCCCGGCGACCCGGTCAACCTCGAAGTCGACCTCATCGCGCGCTATCTGGAACGCCTGCGCAGCGTCCCCTGAAACGCCAGCAGGCCCAGGGCCACCGCTGTGGGAGCGGCAATCCCCGCAATCCCGCAATCCCCCGCAATCCCAACCCAGGTCGCAGTCCCATGTCCTTCGCCCCCATCCCCGAACTGCTTGAAGAACTCCGCGCCGGCCGCATGGTCGTCATCGTCGACGACGAGGACCGCGAGAACGAAGGCGACCTGATCATGGCCGCCGAGCTGGTGCGCCCGGCCGACATCAACTTCATGGTCACCCACGCCCGCGGCCTGGTCTGCCTGTCGCTGACCCGCGAGCGCTGCGCACAGCTGGGCCTGCCGCCGATGGTGCAGTCCAACACTTCGTCGCACCACACCAACTTCACCGTCTCGATCGAGGCCGCCGAGGGCGTCACCACCGGCATCTCGGCCTATGACCGCGCGCATACCGTGCGCACCGCGGTGCGGCCCAATGCCTCGCCGGCCGACCTTGCGCAGCCGGGCCACATCTTCCCGCTCACCGCGCAGCCCGGCGGCGTGCTGGCGCGCGCCGGTCACACCGAGGCCGCGGCGGACCTGGCGATGCTGGCCGGCCTGGAGCCGGCGGGCGTGCTGGTCGAGATCCTCAACCCCGACGGCACCATGGCGCGCCGGCCCGAGCTTGAAGTGTTCGCTCGCGAGCACGGCCTGAAGATGGGTTCGATCGAGGCACTGATCCGCCACCGGCTCGAGACCGAGCACACCGTCGAGCGCGTCGACAGCCGCGACATCGAGACCGAGCATGGCCGGTTCCGCCTGCACACCTATCACGACCGCCTCGGCCATGCGCTGCACTTCGCCCTGGTCCGCGGCGAGCCGGATGCGGACACCCCGACCCTGGTGCGCGTGCAGGTGCGCAATGCCCTGGCCGACGTGCTGCGCTGGTGCCGCCCGGACTTCGGGCCCGCGGTGGGCGAGGTGCTGGCGATGATCGCCAACGAGGGCCGCGGCGCGCTGGTGCTACTGGATGGCGGCCAGACGCCGGAAGCGCTGCTGGAGCGCCTGCGCGCGGAGGACGAGGCGCCCACGCCGCCGCGCGGCGGCGCCCTGGTCGAGTGGCGCCGCAACGGCGCCGGCAGCCAGATCCTGGCCGACCTCGGCCTGGGCAAGCTGCGCGTGCTGGGCACCGCCCGCAAGCAGGTCGGCCTGGCCGGCTTCGGCCTCGAAGTCGTCGAATACCTCGACCCCGCCTGATTCCCCGTAGGAGCAGCTATAGCTGCTCCTGCAGAGGGCGTCGGGGCGATGTGCGGCGTGTTCCGGCAGCGGCGCGGCGCAGGGCTTAGAATGCGCGTCCGTCCAAGGAACATGCCATGACCCATCACGAAGGCGACCTGCACGCGCCCGAAGGCGCGCGCTTCGCGATCATCGCCAGCCGCTGGAACCCGCGCATCGTCGACGCGCTGGTGACCGCCGCGCGCGCCACCTTCGAGGGCAATGGCGTGGCTGCCGACGCGGTCGACGTCATCCGCGTGCCCGGCGCCTGGGAAATCCCGATGGTCGCCGCACGCCTCGCGCGCAACGGCCGCCACGCCGCGGTGGTCGCGCTCGGCTGCGTGGTCCGCGGCGATACCCGCCACTTCGAGCACGTCGCCGACACCTGTGCCGAGGGCCTGGCGCGGGTGCAGCTCGACCACGGCGTGCCGGTGGCCAACGGCGTGCTTGCCGTCGACGACATGGTCGACGCCGAGAACCGCGCCGGCGGCAGCCATGGCAACAAGGGCGAGGAATGTGCCTTGGTCGCGCTGGAAATGGCCAGCCTGCTGGAGGTGCTGCCGTGAGGCCGCAGCGCGGCGGTGGTGCGGGTGGCCGCAACGCCGGCATCGACACCGTCGGGCGTTCGCGCTCGCGCCGGCGCGCCCTGCAGGCGGTGTACGCGATGCAGCTGTCCGGCGTGGACGCGCGCAATGCGATCGCCCAGTTCGCCCACGAGCAGGCGCACGAAGTCGCCGACCTCGAGTATTTCGAAGACCTGGTGCGCGGCGTGGAAACCCATCGCCGCGACCTCGACGCCGCCCTGGAACCTTTCCTCGACCGCGCCATCGGCGAAGTCGACCCGATCGAGCGCGCGATGCTGCGCATTTCCGCCTATGAGCTGCGCCATCGCATCGACGTGCCCTACCGGGTGGTGATCGACGAGGCCCTGAAGACAGTCAAGCGCTTCGGCTCCGAGCACGGCCACACCTATGTCAACGGCGTCCTTGACCACGCGGCGGCCGAGTGGCGCGCGGCCGAGGTGCGGGCCGGCCGCGGCTGAGCCCGCGGCCGTGGCGATGGCCGAGTTCACGCTGATCGACCTCATCCACGCGCGCGCCGCGCATGCGCGCGACGACGTGGTGCTGGGCATCGGCGACGACGCCGCACTGCTGCAGCCACCGCCAGGCATGCAGCTGGTGGTGGCGATGGACACGCTCAATGAAGGCGTGCATTTCCCGTCCGGCACCGATGCAGCCAGTGTCGGCTGGAAGGCGCTGGCGGTGAACCTGTCCGATCTTGCCGCGATGGGTGCCGAGCCCGCCTGGTGCACGCTGTCGCTGTCGCTTCCGGATGGCGACCCGGCGTGGGTCGCCGGCTTCCTCGACGGCTTCTTCGCGCTGGCCGGGCAGCACCGCGTCGCCCTGGTCGGCGGCGACACCACGCGCGGGCCACTGTCGGTGTCGGTGACCGTGCACGGTTTCGCCGACCCGGGCCGCGCGCTGCGTCGCGACGGCGCGCGCATCGGTGACTCGGTCTGGGTGAGCGGCACGCTTGGCGGCGCCGCCGGCGCGCTGGCGCAGTGGCGCGAGGGCCGGGCGATCGCCCCCGCGCTGCGCGAGCGCCTGGAGCGGCCGCGGCCCCGGATCGCGCTGGGGCGCACGCTCGCCGGCGTGGCCAGCGCGTGTATCGATGTCTCCGACGGCGTGCTGGCCGATCTTGGCCACGTCTGCGCCGCCAGCGGTGTCGGCGCGCATCTGGAAATCGACGCGCTGCCCGGGCGTGACGCCTTGAGCCCGCACTTCTCCGGTGACGCGCTGCGCGCGCTGCAGGCTTCGGGCGGCGACGACTACGAACTCTGCTTCACCGTGCCTGCGACAAAGGACGCGACCGTTGCCGCCGCTGCAACCGCCGCGGCTACCGGCGTCACGGTCACCCGCATCGGCACGGTGGTGGCCGGGCAGGGCGTGCAGGCCTTCGACAGCGATGGCCGCATCTGGCAGCCCGCACAAGCCGGCCACGAACACTTTTCCACCCCCTCAAACCCCGCCGCCCCCACGCATTTGTAGGAGCGGCTAAAGCCGCGACCGCCGTTTGATCGCCAAGTCGGTCGCGGCTATAGCCGCTCCTACAGCGGGGGTGGCGGGTGCGACGTCAGGCGTCGTCCAGGCGGAACGCGTCGCGGTGCCAGATGAAGTCCGGCGCCTCGGGATCGCCGCTGGCATCAATAACGTCGAAGCGGCAGAAGTCCTCCGCCAGCGCCGGGTGCTGCAGCAGGAACAGCTGCGCCGCGCGTACGATGCGGCGTCGCTTGCCACGGTCAACCGATTCCGCGCCACCGCCGTAGTCGGCGCTGGCGCGATAGCGCACTTCCACGAACACCAGGGTGTCGCCGTCGCGCATCACCAGGTCGAGCTCGCCAAGGCGGTAGCCGGCATTGGCCGCGATCGCGTGCAGGCCGGCGCGCAGCAGGTGCGTGCGCGCGGCGGCCTCGACCCCGGCGCCGCGGCGCCGGGTCTCGCTCAATTTGCGACGCCCGCCAGCGGCACCACATGACCGCCGTTGAAGGTCGACCAGGCCGGCACGCGCTGGACGTGGCCGTCAACGTTCATCCGCAGCACGCCGCTGGCGCTGGAGACCGAGGCCTCGGAGCTGGTTGCCAGGTGTCCCAGGTAGGCCGAGAGCAGCCAGGCGTCGTAGCCGAATGCGAACAGGCGCGCGGCCGGGCCACGCGCCGTGGGCAGGGCATCGGCCACGGTGCGCGCGGGCGGCAGGCCCGGCACTCCCGACACGCTCCAGGCATCGCTCGGGAAGGCGATCCCGTCCAGCACCGCGTCCTCGTCCGGCTTGCCGGTGCCCGACAGCAGCTGCGAGGTCGCCACCCGCGGACGACCCGCCAGACCGGCGGCCGACACTTGGGCCGCGGCCAATCGCGCCTGCGGCCCGCGCAGGGCGAGGAAGATCGCGTCCACGCCGCCCTCGCGCTGCAACGCAGCCTGCATCGGGCCGATCAGGTCGGGCGGACTGTCGCCGACCACGGGCAGCAGCTGCACCATGCCGCCGCCAAGCTCCTGCAGGCGTGCGTTGAGCGCATCGATGCTGCGGCGCGCGTTGTCATCGCCGGAACTGAGCACCAGCACCCGCAGCGCGTTGCGCGCGGCAAGGAAGTTGGCCGCGGCCACGCCCTCGTCCTCGGGCGCGAGCGCATAGCTGGCGCTGTTGAGCGGCGGCGCGCCGGCGCGGTTCAGCGCCAGCACCGGCACGGTAGCCGTGGTCTGCGCGAAGACCGCATCGACTCCGTCACGGCCCAGCGGCCCGACCACCTGGTCGGCGCCCTCGGCGACCGCGCGCTGGTAGGCGGAGACCGCACCATAAGCCGTGCCCATGGTGTCGTAGAACTCCAGGTCCGGACGCCGCCGGTGCTCGCCGTAATAGCCGGCCAGCAGGCCGTCGCGCACGGGGCCCGCGGCGGTGGCCAGGCTGCCGGTCAGCGGCAGCAGCACCGCGAGCTTGCGCGGCGGGCGGTAGCCGTCGCGCTCGGCGGGCGGGCGGTCACCGGCATCGAACTGCCAGTGGCCGGTTGCCACCGGCGCAGGCGCGCTGTCCGGAGCATCGGTGGGCCGCGTGACCTGCACGGTCGAACAGCCCGCGATCACGAACGCGGCGAAGGTAGCTGCGAGGGCCTGCTTCCAGGGATGGCGCATCAAGGCGTTCCGGCTGCGAGAATGCCCGGATTCTACCGCCACCCCAGCAGGGACACGATGCAGCCCGCCGCCGGAACCCTCCACGTCGTCGCCACGCCGATCGGAAACCTCGCCGACCTGTCGCCGCGCGCGCTGGACACCCTGCGCGCGGTCGACGCGATCTGCGCAGAAGACACGCGCCATACCCGCCGCCTGCTCGCGCACTTCGGCGTCGATCGCCCGCTGCTCGCCCTGCACGAGCACAACGAGGCCGAGGTCGCAGCGCGGCTGGTCGCACGACTGGCCGCCGGCGAATCGCTGGCCCTGGTCTCCGACGCCGGCACCCCGCTGGTCAGCGACCCCGGTTTCCGCCTGGTGCGCGCCGCGCGCGAGGCCGGCATCCGCGTCAGCCCCGTGCCCGGACCGAGCGCGATCATCGCCGCGCTGAGCGTGGCCGGGCTGCCGAGCGACCGCTTCACCTTCGAAGGATTCCTTCCGGCGAAGGCCTCCGCGCGTCGCGAACGCCTGGCATCGCTGGCCGGCGAAACGCGCACCCTGGTGTTCTACGAGTCCTCGCACCGCATCGCCGATACCCTGGCCGACTGCGTCGCGGCCTTCGGCGCCGAGCGCCCCGCGGTGCTGGCGCGCGAGCTGACCAAGCTGTTTGAAACCGTGCTCGATGGTGGCCTGGCCGAGCTTCACGCTCGCGTCGAAGCCGATGCCAACCAGCGCAAGGGCGAGTTCGTGCTGCTGGTGGGCGGCGTCGGCGACGACGCGGAAGCAAAGGTGGCGCAGGGCAGGCTGCTGTACGCCAAGCTCGCCGTGCACCTGCCGCCATCAACCGCCGCGAAGCTGGCCGCGGAGATCAGCGGGGCGCCGAGGAAGGAGTTGTACGGGGGCTGAGGCGAACCTGATCGCGGCCATGGCCGCTCCCACAGGATCGTCGCCATGCGTGCGAGAATGCACGTGGCGGAGTCGGCCAGACAGTCGCGTCACCGTTCCCGTTTCGACGGGAGCCGGTGCCGAGGAAAGTCCGGGCTCCACAGGGCACGGTGCCAGGTAACTCCTGGGCGGCGCGAGCCGACGGAAAGTGCAACAGAGAGCAGACCGCCGAACGGTCGAGTATTCGAAAGAGTGCTGGATGCGTGGCAAGGGTGAAACGGTGCGGTAAGAGCGCACCGCGAGTCTGGCAACAGACCGGCATGGCAAACCCCACCGGGAGCAAGGCCAAATAGGGACCTCATGGCGCTGCCCGCGTCGGGTCCGGGTAGGTTGCTTGAGCGTATCGGTGACGATGCGCCTAGAGGAATGACTGTCCACGACAGAACCCGGCTTATCGGCCGGCTCCGCCACCTTTTCCTCTTCATCGCGTGGCCGCCATGGCGGCGCTGGACCCCTGCGCGCGAAACCTCCCCGCCATCGCGGGCATGGTCGCTCCCGCATGGCCTCCTGTCGTCCGGGGCCGGTGCGGGATGCCGCATGTGAAAATCATGTGAAGACCATCACATATTCTCAGAATCTGTGACTAAACAGCAGCTTGTGGATAAAGCTTGAACAAGTCTCTGAAGTTCGCTGCAAGTCATTGACCTGCCTGATGAAAATTCCTGGCCAAGCTGTTGACAAGGGTGGGGAGCGCTCCTAATGTGGCCATGCGTGGGGAGACCGGGAATATCGTGGTTTTTCCAAGCATGAAACCCGCCGCAGACGGGTACTGGAGTGGCAGAAGGTGTTGCAGGGCGAAACCGCCATCACGATCGACGACAAGGGACGGCTGGCGATTCCGACCGGCTACCGGGAGATCGTTGCGTCCGAATTCGGCAATCGCCTGGTCATCACCTACAACCCGTTCGAGAAGGGTTCGCTCTACATCTATCCCTATGCCGCCTGGGGGCAGGTGCGCGACGGCGTCAATGCGCTGCCCCGGGTGAAGGAAGCCAACCGCCGCCTGCAGCTGAAGCTGGTGGGCGCGGCGGCGATCGTCGAGCCCGACGGCAACGGCCGGATCCCGATTCCGGCCAGCATGCGCAACGCGCTCGGCATCGAGAAAAAGGCCGTCCTGCTGGGCATGGGCGACAAGTTCGAGCTCTGGAGCGAGCAGGCGCACCGCACGCAGATCGAGACGCCCCTGGGCGACGACGATTTCGGCGACGACCTGGTCGGGCTGCAGTTGTGACCGCGGGTGCCGCGGATGTCCGCTCCGCGCACCTTCCGGTCTTGTTTGTGCAGGTCATGGAAGGGCTGCGCGTGCGCGAGGACGGAACGTACCTGGATGGCACCTTCGGCCGCGGCGGGCATGCCCGTGGCGTGCTGCAGGCGCTCGGGGCTGGAGGCCGGCTGCTGCTGATGGACAAGGATCCCGACGCGATCACCGTGGCCGAACGCGAGTTCGGTGCGGATCCGCGCGTCTCGATCTTCCGCGGCAGCTTCGCCGACCTCGGCCGCTGGGACGCGACCGCCGGCGGTCTCGACGGCGTGCTGTTCGACCTCGGCGTGTCCTCGCCGCAGCTTGACGTCGCCGAGCGCGGCTTCAGCTTCGGCAAGGATGGTCCGCTGGACATGCGCATGGACCCCGATGCCGGCGAGAGCGCGGCGCAGTGGCTCGCGCATGCGGGCGCCGACGAGATCGCCGACGTGCTCTGGACCTATGGCGAGGAGCGCATGAGCCGCCGCATCGCGCGCACCATCGTCGAGCGCCGCGCCGAAGCGCCGCTGGTCCGCACCGCGCAGCTCGCGGAGCTGATCGCCTCGGTGATGCCACGGCCGAAGCCCGGCCGCCACGAGATCCACCCGGCCACGCGTTCCTTCCAGGCCATCCGCATCCACGTCAACCGCGAGCTGGCCGACCTCGAAGCCGGCCTCGACGCGGCGCTGGCCGCGCTGAAGCCGGGCGGCCGGCTGGCGGTGATCAGCTTCCATTCGCTCGAGGACCGCATCGCCAAGCGCTTCATCGCCGCGCAGTCGAAGGCGCCCCCGGGCAACCGCCGCCTGCCCGAGGCGACGGATTTCGTGCCCACCCTGCGCGCGATCGGTGGCGCGCAGAAGGCTGACGGCGCCGAGCTCGCCGGCAACCCGCGCGCGCGCAGCGCCGTGCTGCGCGTGGCCGAAAAGCTGGAGGTGGCGGCGTGACCCGCTTCCTGGTCTTCGTGCTGCTGGCGGCCAACGTGGTCGCGGCCATCGGCGTGGTGCATGCGCGCCACGCGCACCGCCAGCTCTTCGTCGAGCTGACGCGGCTGGTGGACGAGCGCGACGAACTCAATATCGATTTCGGCCGCCTGCAGCTGGAGCAGGCCACCTGGGCCGAAGCCAACCGCATCGACCATGTGGCACGCACCCGGCTGGGCATGAAGTTCCCGGAAGCCGGGGACATCGTGGTGGTGCGGCCATGAAGTTCCGCCGCGATCGCAATGGCACCGTCCGCCCCCGCGGCCGCGCGCAGTTCGACCTGCGCGGGCGGCTGAAACTTGTGGTGGGCGCGCTCGGCCTGTGCGGTGTGGTGCTGGTGGCGCGCGCGGTCGACCTGCAGCTGGTCGACAACGCCTACTACCAGCAGAAGGCCGACTCGCGCTTCCTGCGCGAGATCCCGATCCCGACCTCGCGCGGCATGATCACCGACCGCAACGGCGAGCCGCTGGCGGTGTCGTCGCCGGTCGACAGCGTCTGGGGCAACCCGCAGGAGATGCTCAAGCATCCCGAGCGCCTGCCCGAGCTGGCCGAGGCCCTGGGCGTGCCGCTCGACCATCTCGAGCGCCGCGTGGCGCAGCGCGCGGACAAGGAATTCGTCTACCTCAAGCGCCGCATCAACCCGGCCGAGGCGCAGCAGATCCTGGCGCACAAGGTGCCGGGCGTGTTCTCACAGCGCGAGTTCCGCCGCTTCTACCCGCAGGGCGAGGCGCTGGCCCACGTGCTCGGCTTCACCAATATCGACGACGCCGGGCAGGAAGGCGTGGAGCTGGCGTTCGACGAATGGCTCAGCGGCGAGCCGGGCGCGCAGAAGGTGATCCGCGACCGCCGCGGCCGCACCGTCGAGAACGTCGACCTGGTGCGCGCCGCGCAGCCGGGCAAGGACCTCACCCTCAGCATCGACCGCCGCATCCAGTACCTGGTGCACCGCGAACTGCGCGCGACGCTCGAGCGCACCGGTGCGGTCGCGGGCTCGGCGGTGGTGCTCGACGTCGCCACCGGCGAGATCCTCGCCATGGCCAACCTGCCGACCTACAACCCGAACGCGGTCACCGGCGAGCACCGCGATGCGCGCCGCAACCGTGCGGTCACCGACCTGATCGAGCCCGGCTCCACCATCAAGCCGATCACCGTGGCCGCAGGGCTTTCGGCCGGCGTGATCACGCCGGAGACCATCTTCGACACCAACCCGGGCTGGATCCCGAACGGCCGCTACCGCACCACCGACCATCGCAACCTGGGCGTGCTCGATACCACGGGCGTGATCACCAAGAGCTCCAACATCGGCGTCGCGCGCATCGTGCAGCGCCTGGACGACGACTACTACCACGACTACATCGCACGCCTGGGCTTCGGCCACAGCACCGGCAGCGGCTTCCCGGGCGAAGCGTCCGGCGTGCTGCCGCCCGCGGCAAGCTGGAGCGGCACCAGCAAGCAGACCATGAGCTACGGCTACGGGCTGTCGGCCACGCCGCTGCAGATCGCGCGGTCCTACGCGACCATCGCCAACCACGGGCGCGCGGTGCGGCCGACCCTGGTCAAGGGCCAGCACGGCGAGTCCGAGCAGGTGATGGATGCCGCGGTCGCCGACACCGTGCTGGCGATGATGCAGACGGTCACCGAGCCCGGCGGCACCGCCATCCAGGCGGCGATCCCCGGCTATCACGTCGCCGGCAAGACCGGCACCGCGCGCAAGGCATCCGGTGGCGGCTATTCGCGCCGCTACGTGTCCTTTTTCGCCGGCGTGGTGCCGGTGGAGAACCCGCGCTTTTCGATGGTGGTGGTGATCGACGATCCCGATCCGGCCAAGGGCATCTACGGCGGCCAGGTTTCGGCCCCGGTGTTCCAGAGCGTCATGGACGGCGCGCTGCGGCTGATGGACGTGCCGCCGGACGACATCGAGACCTGGCTGGCCGAGCAGGCGAAGCAGCAGGCGAAGGAGCGCGCGCGCAATGCGCCGCGCGTCGCGGCCGGGCGTGCAGCCACCGCCGCCGCGCCCCCCGCGTCCGGAGGTGGCCAGTGAGCCGCCGCATGGCCCTGCGCGAACTGCTGCCCGACGTCGTCGACGTCCCGGCGGCGCTGGAGGTGTCCGGCCTGGTGCTGGACAGCCGCTCCGTGCGCGCCGGCGACGGCTTCGTCGCCATCGGCGGCTTCGGCACCCATGGCCTGCACTTCGCCGGACAGGCGCTTGTCGATGGCGCTGCAGTGGTGATGTACGAACCACCCGTGCCGGCCGACGTGCCTGAGCCGCCCGCGGATGCGATCGCGGTGCCCGGCCTGCGCGCGCGCATGGGCGCGATGGCCGATGAGTTCCACGGCCGGCCGTCGGCGGCGATGTCGACCGTCGCCGTCACCGGCACCAACGGCAAGACCTCGACGGTGCAGCTGCTGGCCCAGGCCTGGGAGCTGCTCGGTCGCCGCGCGGCCACCATCGGCACGCTGGGCGCGGGCCTGCACGGCGACGTGCGCCCGACCGGCTTCACCACGCCGCTGGTATTGCAGGTGCACGAGCTGCTGGCCGGGTTGCGTGACGCCGGCGCGCAGGCGGTGGCGATGGAAACCAGTTCGCATGCGCTGGACCAGGGTCGCGTGGATGCAGTCCATTTCGAGGTCGGCGTGTTCACCAACCTCACCCGCGACCACCTCGATTACCACGGTGACATGGCCACCTATGGCGCGGCCAAGGAGCGCCTGTTCGGCGTGGCCGGACTGTCGGCGGCAGTGGTGAACATCGATGACGGCTTCGGCCGCGGCCTGTTCGCGCGGCTGCCGTCGACGCTGCGCCGGATCGGTACCAGCGCGCGCGGCGATGCCGAAGCGCTCGTGGCCGCCACGGATATCGTGCTCGATGCCGCGGGCATCGCCTTCCAGCTGCGCATCGACAGCGAACGGCTGCCGGTGCGCTCGCCGCTGCTCGGTCGCTTCAACGTCGAAAACCTGCTGGCGGTGGCCGGCGTGCTGCACGCGCAGGGCGTGGCCGCGGCGGACATCGCGCGCGTGCTTGGCCGACTCGAGCCGATCGCCGGACGCATGAACCGCTTCGGTGGCCATGACGGCCTGCCGCTGGTGGTGGTCGACTATGCGCACACGCCCGACGCGCTTGAGCAGGCCCTGGCCGCGGTGCGCGCGCACGCTGCCGGCCGCATCACCTGCGTTTTCGGCTGCGGTGGCGAACGCGACCGCGGCAAGCGCCCGGAGATGGGCGCGGCTG
The DNA here is from genome assembly GCF_054052085.1 of Luteimonas sp. A501. Next base: position 93,476 of record NZ_JBSVRI010000005.1, on the reverse strand, counting down.
CGCTCGGTGGCGCCGATTTCGTGGTGGTCACCGACGACAATCCGCGCGGCGAAGACGGCAACGCCATCGTCGTCGACATCATGGCCGGCTTCCCCGATACCGCGGTGGTGGTGGTCGAGCGCGATCGCGCTGCCGCCATCACCCGCGCGATCGGCATCGCCGATTCCGGCGACATCGTGCTGGTCGCCGGCAAGGGCCACGAGCCATACCAGGAAATCGACGGCGTGCGCCATCCATTCGACGATCGCGACGTCGCGCGCCGCGCGCTGGAGGCCCGGGCATGAAGCCGATCACGCTCTCGCGCATCGCCCAGGCATGCAACGGCCGCCTGCAGGGCGAAGACGTCCCAGTCGAGGCGATCGCGACCGACAGCCGTACCTTTGTCCCGCACGCCGGGGGCACGCTGTTCGTCGCCATCGCGGGCGAGAATTTCGACGGCCATGAGCATGTGGCCGCGATCGCCGCCGCCGGCGCGACCGCCGCGCTGGTGTCACGCCCACTGGACGTGGCGCTGCCGCAGGTCGTGGTAGGCGACACTGTCGAGGCCCTGGGCTCGCTCGCGGCCGCGCTGCAGGCCACGCGTCCGGCGCAGGCCGTGGTCGCGATCACCGGCAGCAACGGCAAGACCAGCGTCAAGGAGCTGCTGCTGTCGATCCTCGGCCGTTGCGGCAGCGTCACTGCCAGTCCCGGCAACCGCAACAACGAGATCGGCCTGCCGCTGGCGATCATCGATGCCGACGACGCCGCCGCCTTCGCCGTGTACGAGATGGGCGCCGGCAAGCCTGGCGACATCGCCTACCTGGCGGCGATCGCGCGCCCGCGCGTCGCGCTGGTGAACAACATCGCACCCGCGCACCTCGAGCGCATGGGCAGCCTGCAGGGCGTGGCCGATACCAAGGCCGCGATCTACGACGCGCTGCCGACCGATGGCACCGCGGTGATCAATGCCGACGATGCGTTCGAGTCGTTTTTCGCCGAGCGTGCCCATGGCCGCCGCGTGCTGCGCTTCGGCTTCGGCGCGCGCGCGGACGTGCATGTGCGTGAGGTGGTGCTGCACGAAGGCGGCAGCGATTTCGTGCTGGTGACGCCGGAAGGCGAGGCCGCCGTTTCGCTGTCGCTGCCCGGCCGGCACAGCGTTGCCAATGCAATGGCGGCGGCGTCGCTGGCGCTGGCCTGCGGCGCGCCGCTGCCGGCGATTGCCGAAGGCCTGACGCACGCGCAGCCGGTGGCTGGCCGCCAGGTGCGCCGGCAGTTGCCGGGCGGCGCGTGGCTGGTGGATGACAGTTACAACGCCAATCCCGGATCGCTTGCCGCCGCCATCGATACCCTGGCCGCGGCCAGTGGCGGCGGCTGGCTGGTGCTGGGCGACATGCGCGAACTGGGCGCTGACGCGGTGGCGCTGCACGAAGCCGCCGGGCGCCGCGCGCGCGAGGGCGGCGTGGAGCGGGTGTTCGCGCTTGGGGAGCTGGCGGCGAAGGCGGCCGAGGCGTTTGGTGAGGGAGGCCAGGTGTTCGCTTCGCACGAGGCATTGGTCGCGGGCTTGTTCGCGGCTATAGCCGCTCCCACAAAGGCCGCGCCACCCGTGGGAGCGGCTACAGCCGCGATCGCTCCCACCATTCTCGTCAAGGGCTCGCGCGGCAGCGCGATGGATCGCGTGGTCCGCGCGCTGCTGGAAGGAGTCGATACCGATGCTGCTTGAAATCACCCGCTGGCTCGAGCAGCTCGAGGGTCTGTTCGGCCTCTTCGGCTACCTGACCTTCCGCGGCATCCTCGCCGCGCTGACCGCGCTCTTCCTGTCGCTGTGGTGGGGCCCGGCGGTGATCCGCAAGCTCGCCCAGTACAAGGGCGGCCAGCCGATCCGCCAGGATGGCCCGAAGACGCATTTCTCAAAGGCCGGCACGCCCACCATGGGCGGCGGGCTGATCCTGCTCACCGTGCTGGCTTCGGTGCTGCTCTGGGGCGATCTGCGCAACAAATACGTGTGGCTGGTGCTGCTGATCATGGTCGCGTTCGGCGCCATCGGCTGGTGGGACGACTGGATCAAGATCGTGAAGCGCGATCCCAACGGCATGCGCTCGCGCACCAAGTACCTGCTGCAGTCGATCTTCGGCCTGGCGGCGGGCCTGTTCCTGTGGTTCAGCGCAGACACGCCGGTCGCGACCACCTTCTACATCCCCTTCTTCAAGGCGGTGGCGCTGCCGCTTGCCGGCGTCTCGTTCGTGACCATCGCCTACTTCTGGATTGTCGGCTTTTCCAACGCGGTCAACCTGACCGACGGCCTCGACGGCCTCGCGATCATGCCGACCGTGCTGGTGGCCTGCGCGCTGGGCGTGTTCGCCTACGCCTCGGGACATGCGCAGTTCGCCGAATACCTGCAGATCCCGCGCGTGCCCGGCGCCGGCGAGCTCGTCATCATCTGTGCGGCGATTGCCGGGGCGGGGCTGGGCTTCCTCTGGTTCAACACCTATCCGGCCATGGTGTTCATGGGCGACATCGGCGCGCTTGCCCTCGGCGCCGTGCTCGGCAGCATCGCGGTGATCGTGCGCCAGGAGCTGGTGCTGGTGGTGATGGGCGGCATCTTCGTGATCGAGACGCTGTCGGTGATCATCCAGGTCGCGTCGTTCAAGCTCACCGGCAAGCGCGTGTTCCGGATGGCGCCGATCCACCACCACTTCGAACTCAAGGGCTGGCCGGAGCCGCGCGTGATCGTGCGCTTCTGGATCATCTCGGTGATCCTGGTGCTGGTCGGCCTGGCCACGTTGAAGGTGCGCTGATGGACAGGACCCACGACCGCGGCAGCCAGGCGGTCCGCCTCGAATCGATCGGCGGCCGTTTCGACCCGTGGATGCTCGGCGCCGTGTTCGGCCTGGGCGCACTCGGCATCGTGATGGTGGGCTCAAGCTCCATCGCCGTCGGCGAAGAGCTCGGCGTCGGTCCGTACTACTTCCTGATCCGGCACGTGGTCTTCATGGCCCTGGGCGCGGCGCTCGCGTTCTGGGCGATGCGCACCGAGCTCAAGACCATCGAGCGCTTCGACCGCCTGCTGCTGGTGGCTTGCTTCCTCGCGCTGCTGCTGGTGTTCGTGCCCGGCATCGGCAGCAGCGTCAACGGCGCGCAGCGCTGGATCAACCTCGGCGTGTCCAAGTTCCAGGCGGTCGAGGCGGTCAAGGTGATGTACATCGTCTGGCTTGCCAGCTACCTGGTGCGTTTCCGCGACGAGGTCAACGCCACCTGGGGCGCGATGCTCAAGCCCATCGGCGTCGCCATCGTGCTGATGGTCCTGCTGGCCTTGCAGCCCGACTTCGGTTCGCTTGCGCTGCTGCTGGCGATCACCGCCGGCATGCTGGTCCTGGGCGGCGTGCACCTGCCGCGCATGGCGGCACCGGTGCTGCTGCTGCTGCCGGTGCTGGCGATCGTGGCGATCGCCGAGCCTTACCGCATGCGTCGCCTGACCTCGTTCATGGATCCCTTCGCCGACCCCTTCAACAGCGGTTACCAGCTGGCCAACGCGCTGATGGCGGTGGGCCGTGGCGAGTTCTGGGGCGTGGGCCTGGGTGCTTCGATCCAGAAGCTCAACTACCTGCCCGAAGCGCATACCGACTTCATCCTCGCGGTGATCGCGGAAGAGCTCGGCTTCGTCGGCGTGTGCCTGGTGATCGGCCTGTACGCGCTGCTGGTCGGCCGCGCGTTCCTGATCGGCCTGCGCTGCGTGGAGACGCGCCGCCACTTCGCCGGCTACGTCGCCTTCGGCATCGCGCTGTGGATGAGCCTGCAGGCGCTGGTGTCGATCGGCGTCAACCTCGGCCTGCTGCCGACCAAGGGCCTGACGCTGCCACTGGTGTCGTCGGGCGGCTCCAGCGTGATGATGACCTGCGTCGCCGTGGGCCTGCTGCTGCGCGTGTCCTATGAACTCGACCGTACCCAGCGCCAGGTCGCGCGCCTGCGCGGCGAGGCCGTTGCAGCGCCCGCCACGCCGCCGCCCACCGCACAGCCGGTGCCGTCGCTGGCAGCGCGTGGCACCAGCCGCCTGCGCCAGCGCATCGAACCCAGGATTGCCCCCGGAGTGAACGCATGACCCGCCGCCTCCACGACACCCACGGCGTGGCCATGGCCGACTTCGCGCGGCGGCATTCGCGCGTGCATTTCATCGGCATCGGCGGCACCGGCATGAGCGGGATCGCGGAGGTGCTGTGCACGCTCGGCTACCAGGTGTCGGGATCCGATACCGCCGACAGCGCGGTCACCCGGCGTCTTGCGAGCCTGGGCGCAACCGTGCATCTCGGGCATGCCGCGGCCAACGTGATCGCCAGCGACTGCGTGGTGGTGTCCAGTGCCATCAAGCCGGACAACCCGGAGCTGGTGGAAGCGCGCGCGCAACGCATCCCGGTGGTGCCGCGCGCGGAGATGCTGGCCGAACTGATGCGATTCCGCCGCGGCGTGGCCGTGGCCGGAACCCACGGCAAGACCACCACCACCTCGCTGCTCGCCAGCGTGCTCGCCGAAGGCGGGCTCGACCCGACCTTCGTGATCGGCGGCAAGCTGCTGGCAGCCGACGCCAATGCGCGCCTGGGCGGTGGTGACTGGCTGGTGGCCGAGGCCGACGAGAGCGACGGCAGCTTCCTGCGCCTGAACCCGTTGGTCGCAATCGTCACCAACATCGACGTCGATCACCTCGAGAACTACGGCGGCGACTTCGCGCGCGTGCAGCAGGCGTTCTCCGAGTTCCTGCACCGGCTGCCGTTCTACGGCCTGGCCGTGCTGTGCATCGATGATCCCGAAGTCGAGGCCCTGGCCGGCGCGGTCTCGCGCCACGTCATGACCTACGGCTTCCATGCCGATGCCGACGTCCGCGCCGAGAACGTGCGCCAGGAAGGGCCGACCATGTATTTCGACCTGGTCCTGCCCGATGCGTCCACGACGTCCATGGAGCTTGCGCTGCCCGGCCGCCACAACGTGCAGAACGCGCTGGCCGCGGCCGCGGTCGCCTGGCAGCTGGGCGTGCAGCCCGAAGCCATCCGCGACGCGCTGGCGAAGTTCGAAGGCATCGGCCGCCGCTTCAACCGCCTGGCCGAACTGACCACCGCACGCGGCGCCAGGGTGCAGCTGGTCGACGACTACGGCCACCATCCGCGCGAGCTTGCCGCGGTGTTCGAGGCCGCTCGTGGCGGCTGGCCCGACCATCGCCTGGTGGTCGCATTCCAGCCGCACCGCTACAGCCGCACCCGCGACCTGCTCGACGACTTCGCCGGGGTACTGTCCGAGGTCGACGCGCTGGTGCTGACCGAGGTGTATCCGGCCGGCGAACAGCCGATGGCCAATGCCGACGCGCGTGCGCTGGCGCGTGCAATCCGCGCCCGCGGCCGCATCGACCCGGTGGTGGTCAACGGCCCCGGCGACCTGCGTGACGTGCTGCCCGACATCCTCGAAGACGGTGACCTGCTGCTGGTGATGGGTGCCGGCGACATCGGCCAGGTGGCGCAGAACCTGGTGGCCGAAGGCTTCCCGAAGGCGGGGGAGGGCGGATGAGCGAGCAGCTGCCGCCGCTGCGCCTGACCGACCCGGCCGACTTCGGCCGCGTCGCCGTGCTCATGGGTGGTGACACCAGTGAGCGCGAGGTGTCGCTCGACTCCGGCGCCGGCGTGCTCGAAGCGCTGCGTTCGCGCGGCGTCGATGCCGAAGCCGTCGACGGCGTGCCCGCCTTGCTCGCCGCGCTCCTGGCCGGCCGCTTCGACCGCGTGTTCAACATCCTCCACGGCGGCGTCGGCGAGAACGGCGTGCTGCAGGGGCTGCTGCAGGCGCTCGATGTGCCGTTCACCGGCTCCGATGTGCTCGGCTGCGCGCTCACCCTCGACAAGATCCGCACCAAGCAGGTGTGGCTGTCCGAAGGCCTGTCGACGCCGCGCTACGAGCGCCTGGCGAAGGGTGCCGACCTGCGCGTGGCCGCGCAGCGGCTCGGCTATCCGGTGTTCGTGAAGCCTTCCAGCGAAGGCTCCAGCGTCGGCGTGTTCCGCGTGCTTGCCGAAGCCGACCTCGCTCCCGCCATCGAATTCGCCGCCCACTACGACGGCGAGCTGCTGATGGAGCAGATGGTGCGCGGCGACGAGCTCACCGTCGGCATCCTCGGCGACGTCGCGCTGCCGTCGATCCGGATCGTGCCCGCAGGCGAGTGGTACGACTACCACGCCAAGTACGTCGCCGAAGACACGCAGTACCTGTGTCCCGGGCTTGAAGGCGATGACGAGGCCGCGATCCGCGACCTCGCGCTGCGCGCCTTCCGCGCCGCCGGCTGCAGCGGCTGGGGTCGCGTGGACATCATGCGCGACCGCGAGCGCGGCCTGCAGCTGATCGAAGTGAACACCGCGCCGGGCATGACCGGCCATTCGCTGGTACCCAAGGCCGCCGGCCAACTGGGCTGCGACTACGCGGACCTGTGCTGGCGCGTGCTGGAGCAGACGCTGTGAACGCGCTCGCCCGCATCCTTGCCTGGACGCTCGCGGTGGCGCTGATCGCGCTGCCGGTGGTGGCCGTGGTCCAGGGCTGGATCGGCGCCGAGCGCTGGCCGCTGCGCACGCTGCGCATCAACGACAACCTGCAGCAGGTCGATCCCGCGCGTGTGCGCGAAGTGGTGCTGCCCTATGCGCAGCAGGGCTTCTTCGCCGTGCGCCTGGACGAGGCCCGCGAGTCGGTCGCCCGCCTGCCCTGGGTGGAGCAGGCCGACGTCGGCAAGCGCTGGCCGGACGTGCTTGAAGTGCGCGTGCAGGAGCACCGCCCGTTCGCGCGCTGGGGCGATGAACGCCTGCTTTCGCTGCAGGGCAAGCTGTTCCCGGCCGAAGGCATCGACGTGCCGCAGGGCCTGCCGCTGCTGCACGGCCCCGACGCCCGCTCGGAAGAAGTGGTCGAGCTCTACCAGGCCGCGCGCGAGCTGTTCGCGCCGGCGGGTTACGGCGTGCGCGCGCTGCTGCTCGACAGCCGCGGCAGCTGGACCATGGTCCTGTCCAACGGCACCCGGGTACTCATCGGCAGCCACCAGGTGCGCACCCGCATGGCCCGCTTCGCCCGCCTGCTTCCGCAGCTCCTGACCCAACGGCACCAGCCGCTGGCACGCGCCGATCTCCGCTACACCAATGGATTCGCCCTGACATGGGCCGAGGAACACACCGCATGAACCGCAAAGGCGACAAGGCCCTGATCGTCGGCCTCGACATCGGCACCTCCAAGGTGGTGGCCCTGGTCGGCGAGTACTCGCCGGGCAACCCCATCGAGGTGATCGGGATCGGCAGTCACGAATCGCGCGGGCTCAAGCGCGGCGTGGTGGTGGACATCGAATCGACCGTGCAGTCGATCCAGCGCGCGATCGAGGAGGCCGAGCTGATGGCCGGCTGCGACATCCGCTCGGTCTACGCTTCGATCTCGGGCAGCCACGTGCAGTGCAAGAACTCGCCGGGCATCGTCCCGATCCGCGACGGCGAAGTGACCTGGTCGGACCTCGACCGCGTGCTCGACGCTGCCAAGGCGGTCGCGATCCCGGCCGACCAGAAGATCCTGCACGCGATCCCGCGCGAATACGTGCTCGACGATTCCCAGGAAGGCATCCGCAATCCCGTCGGCATGACCGGCGTGCGCCTGGAGGTGCACGCGCACCTGGTGGTCTGCGCGCAGTCGGCCGCGGCCAACATCTCCAAGTGCGTGCAGCGCTGCGACCTGCAGATCGACGACCTGGTGCTGTCGTCGCTGGCGTCAAGCACCGCGGTGCTGACCAGCGACGAGCGCGAGCTTGGCGTGGTGATGGTCGACATCGGCGCCGGCACTACGGATCTCGCTGTGTTCGTGCAGGGCGCGATCTGCCACACCTCCAGCCTGCCGATCGCCGGCGACAAGGTCACCGAGGACATCGCGCACATGCTGCGCACGCCCACGCCCGAGGCCGAGCAGATCAAGGTCCGCTATGCCTGTGCGCTGGCGCAGCTGGCGACCAGCGAAGAATCGATCCAGGTCCCGAGCGTCGGCGACCGCCCGCCGCGTCGCCTGCCGCGGCAGTCGCTGGCGCAGGCCGTGCAGGCCCGCTACGAGGAGATCTTCGAGATGGTGCAGGCCGAACTGCGCCGCTCGGGTTTCGAACAGCACGTGCGCGCCGGCATGGTGCTCACCGGCGGCGCCGCGAAGATGGAAGGCGTGGTCGAACTGGCCGAGGAAATGCTGCAGATGCCGGTGCGCGTGGGCATTCCCCAGCACGTCACCGGCCTCGGCGAAGTGGTCAACAACCCGGTGCATGCCACCGGCGTCGGCCTGCTGCTGATGGGCAGCCAGATTGAAAACCCGCGCCGCCCGGTGCTGCCCACCGGGCGCGCCGGCAGCCTGCTGAAGAAGCTCAAGACCTGGTTCAACGGGGAGTTCTAGACCGATGGCCGCATTCCACCAAAACCCGTGTAGGAGCAGCTATAGCTGCGACCCACCCCGCGACCCACCTCGCGACACCCGGCTTTTGTGGGAGCGGCCATGGCCGCGAAGAAAGACAAGGCGACGACGAAAGCGGCACGCGACAGCAACAAACAACAACTAGAAAACACCAGCAACACATAACGACATCAAAAGGACTACGGACATGGCGCATTTCGAACTGGTTGAAAAGATGGCCCCCAACGCCATCATCAAGGTCATCGGCGTGGGTGGCGGCGGCGGCAACGCGGTCAACCACATGGTCAGCAGCAGCGTGGACGGCGTGGAGTTCATCACCGCCAACACCGACTCGCAGGCAATCAAGAACTGCGGTTCCAAGCTGCAGCTGCAGCTCGGCACCGGCGTCACCAAGGGCCTGGGCGCGGGCGCGAACCCGGAGGTCGGCCGCCAGGCCGCGCTTGAGGACCGCGACCAGATCATGGAAGCGCTGCAGGGCGCCGACATGGTGTTCATCACCGCCGGCATGGGCGGCGGCACCGGCACCGGTGCGGCACCCGTGGTCGCGCAGCTGGCCAAGGAGATGGGCATCCTGACCGTCGCCGTGGTCACCAAGCCGTTCCCGTTCGAAGGCCGCCGCCGCATGCAGGTGGCGCTGAAGGGCATCGAGGAGCTGTCGGCGCACTGCGACTCGCTGATCACCATTCCCAACGAGAAGCTGATCACCGTGCTCGGCCGCAACGCCACCATGGTGCAGGCCTTCCGTGCGGCGAACGACGTGCTGCTGGGCGCCGTGCAGGGCATCGCCGATCTCATCGTGCGCCCGGGCCTGATCAACGTCGACTTCGCCGACGTCCGCACCGTGATGTCCGAGATGGGCCTGGCGATGATGGGCACCGGGCATGCCCGCGGCGACGACCGCGCCCAGGCCGCTGCCGAGTCCGCGATCCAGAACCCGCTGCTCGACGACGTCAACCTGGCCGGCGCCAACGGCATCCTGGTCAACATCACCGCCGGCCCGGACTTCACCATGGCCGAGTTCGACGAGGTCGGTCGTACGGTGGAGAACTTCGCAAGCGAAGACGCCACCATCGTCATCGGCACCGTGCTCGATCCCGACATGCAGGACGACGTGCGCGTGACCGTGGTTGCCACCGGCCTCAACCGTGCCCAGGCGCGCGGCGTGGTCCGCGACAGCGGCTACGGCCGTGACGCAAGCTTCAACGAGGCTCAGCGCCGCCCGCACGTGCAGCTGATCAACACCGGCGGCCGTCGCGACGGCACCACCGGCATGCTGATCGAGGAAGACGACGTGGCGCAGCCGATGGCGGCCGGCGGTGGCATGGGCATGGGCCTCGGCCTGCGCCGCGGCTCCGCCGAGCCCGCCGCCCCGAGCACCCCGGCCGTGGCCGATTTCGGCAGCAACAGCGACGGCGGCTACCTCGACATCCCCGCCTTCCTCCGCCGCCAGGCCGACTGAGCAGAACCCGCGCCCCGCCCCTGCAGGAGCAGCCCTGGCTGCGACCCCGCAGTGGCGGGACCGCTCGATCCGCTCTTGCAGGAGCAGCTATAGCTGCTCCTGCAGGTGGTTGTTCCGCGTTGGGTCGGGGTTGCGCTCCTGCAGCATGAGGGCGCCTGCGCTCCGTTCAGGTTCAGCGGCTCGCGTGCTAAATTGCGAACCGCTTCCATTTGCCGGTTGCTTGTCTGCCGCCGGCGCTTCCCCCAGAGTCCGTGAATGGTCCAGCAGCGCACCATCAAGAACATCACCCGCGCCACCGGCGTGGGGCTGCACAGCGGTGAGAAGGTCTATATGACCCTGCGTCCGGCGCCGCCGGACTCGGGCATCGTGTTCCGCCGTGTCGACGTCGATCCCGCGGTCGAGATCCCGGCCAGGGCCACCCTGGTCACCGAGACCACGCTGTGCACCGGCCTGTCGGTGGATGGCGTCAACGTGCAGACCGTCGAACACCTGATGTCGGCCCTGGCCGGCCTTGGCATCGACAACATCATGGTCGAGCTCTCGGCCGCCGAAGTGCCGATCATGGATGGCTCGTCGGGCCCGTTCGTGTTCCTGCTGCAGTCCGCGGGCGTCGTCGAGCAGGCCGCGCCCAAGCGCTTCATCCGCATCACGCGCACCGTCGAGGTCCGCGATGGCGACAAGATCGCCCGCTTCGAGCCCTTCGACGGCTTCCGCCTGGGCTTCACCATCGACTTCAACCACCCCGCCATCCCGACCGCCCGGTCGCGCGCGGAGGTGGAGTTCACCACCGAGAACTACATCCGCGAAGTCAGCCGCGCCCGCACCTTCGGCTTCATGCGCGACCTGGAATACATGCGCGACCGCAACCTCGGCCTGGGCGGCTCGATGGACAATGCGATCGTGCTCGACGACTTCCGCGTGCTCAACGACGACGGCCTGCGCTACGCCGACGAATTCGTGCGCCACAAGATCCTTGATGCCGTGGGCGACCTGTATCTTGCCGGCCGGCCGATCATCGGCGCCTTCGAGGGCTACAAGTCCGGGCACGCGCTGAACAACACGCTGGTGCGCGCGCTGCTGGCGGAGCAGGACGCCTGGGAAGAGGTGACCTTCCCCGAGGCCAAGGTCGGACCCGTGGCCTACGGCGAACTGCAGCCAGTCGCCTGAGGGGCTGCAGCCAGTCGCCTGAAGGGTAGGGCGGCTCCCGTGCTTTTGTGGGAGCGGCCATGGCCGCGATCGCCGCTATAGCGGCTCCCACAAAAAGCGGACTCCGGACCTGTCTGCGGCCTGTAGGACTTTCACGGGTTGTTGCCGCCCAGGTCACATCTTTACGAAAAATTAACGAAATCGGTCTAAAAACGTTCCGCCCGGTTAACGTTTCGGGTGCCAATGGCCGTTAGGATGCCCCGTCCGCGCCAAAAGCGCGGTCTGATTTCAGGACTCGTTCTTGCCGTTGCCGATGGCTTCGCGCAGGGACGCCAAGGCGGCCCGCAGCCCTTCCGGTGCGGACGCCGACAACGGACGTACAGCCGCTTCGACCCGCGCAGGCGGGAACAGCGGTTGGGTGGTCGTCTTGACCCTGAGCTCCCGGACCTTCAGCCCGTGCGAACGGGCGGCATCCAGGAGCGCTGGAGCGGCAAGCCTCAGGCTGGCGTTCCACAGCGGCGAATCCACCAGGTACACCAGCCTTGCGCCATCCACATTTGCAAGCCGCGCGTGCGCGGACAGTGAAGGTGGGAGGTGGGGACGCAGGGTGCGGTCCAGTGCGTCGAGCCACATGGCGCGCTGGATCGGGGAACGGCCGGAGACATCGGCCGCCAGCGCGTCGAAGACGGCGCGCGGACCTTTTGGGGAGACCGAATTGGCATTGCCAGCAGACATCCAGATGACTTTACACCGTACGCTTCAACACTCACATGATTGGCTCATGCATTACGCCCGCCTCGGTGGGCGCCGCCTGGCGCAGGCCGGAGGCCGGCAGCCGATGGCACTGCTGGGCGCGGCCCTGGTGCTGGGCGCCGCGATCGGCGCCGCCGTGCAGTCGGGCGAAGTCAACGCGCTGCGCGTCGAGATCGCCAGCCAGGACGCCCAGCTCGATGACACCCGCCGCGCCGCGCAGCGCGAGGTCAACGCACTGGCCGCCCGCCTTGGCGAGCTGCAGGCCCAGGCCAACCGCCTCAACGCCCTCGGCGACCGGCTGACCCGCGTCGCCCAGCTTGGCGATGGCGAGTTCGACTTCAACAGCCCGGTGGGCGTCGGTGGCCACGGTCCGGTCCGCGACATGCCGGCCGGCGAGCTGCGCGACGGCATCGCCGGCGTCGACGGCGAGTTCGGCGTCGCCGGCGACCAGCTCTCGGTGCTCGAAATGCTGCTCTTCAACCGCGAGATCGACCGCAACTCGGTTCCTTCGCGCTCGCCGGTGGCCGCCAGCTACATCACCTCCGGCTTCGGCCGCCGCGCCGACCCCTTCGGCGGCGGCTCCGCGTACCACAAGGGCATCGATTTCGATGCCCGCACCGGCGACACGGTGATGGCCGTGGCCGACGGCGTGGTGAGCTACTCCGGCGTGCGCTCCGGCTACGGCAAGGTGGTCGAAATCGATCACGGCAACGGCTACGTCACCCGCTACGCCCACAACTCGGCCAACGTGGTGCAGGTCGGCGACCTGGTGCGCGTGGGCCAGAAGATCGCCCGCGCCGGCAGCACCGGCCGCAGCACCGGCGCCCACGTGCACTTCGAAGTGTGGGAGAACGGCCGCGTGACCAACCCGCGCAAGTTCCTCGGCGAAAAGAAGAAGGCCTGACCGCTTGATAGGCGGGGTCCCGGACCCCACGCTACAATGTCGCAGCCAGCTGGAAAGGGCGCCTTGCGCCCTTTTCCCGTTTTTGCCCCCCTTCCACGAACCGGTCATCCAATGCTCAATCGCCTGCTCACCAGCGTCTTCGGCAGCCGCAACGAACGCATCGTCGGTCAGTACACAAAGATCGTCGCCAAGGTCAACGCGTTCGAACCGCAGATGCAGGCGCTCTCGGACGCCGAACTCCAGGCCAAGACCCCCGAATTCCGGCAGCGCATCGCCAACGGCGAATCGCTCGACAAGCTCCTGCCCGAAGCCTTCGCCGTCTGTCGCGAAGCCTCGGTGCGCGTGCTCGGCATGCGCCACTACGACGTGCAGCTGGTCGGCGGCATGGTGCTGCACACCGGCAAGATCGCCGAGATGCGCACCGGCGAGGGCAAGACCCTGGTCGGCACGCTGCCCACCTATCTCAACGCGCTCGACGGCAAGGGCGTACACGTGGTCACCGTCAACGACTACCTGGCCCGCCGTGACTCGGCGTGGATGGGCAAGCTCTACAACTGGCTGGGCCTGTCGGTGGGCGTGGTCTACCCGGGCATGCCGCACGGCGACAAGAACGCCGCCTACAACGCCGACATCACCTACGGCACCAACAACGAGTTCGGCTTCGACTACCTGCGCGACAACATGGCGCTGTCGAAAGAGCAGCGCTACCAGCGCGGCCTGAACTTCGCGATCATCGACGAGGTCGACTCGATCCTGATCGACGAGGCGCGCACGCCGCTGATCATCTCCGGCCCCGCCGACGAAACCCCCGACCTCTACATCAAGGTCAACCGCATCGTCCCCGAGTTCACCCGCCAGGCCACCGAAGAAGCCGAGGGTGACTACTGGGTGGACGAGAAGGGCAAGCAGGTGCACCTGTCCGAGTCCGGCCAGGAACTTGCCGAGACCCTGCTGCGCGCCGCCGGCATCCTCGACGACGACGCAGGCCTGTACGACCCGCAGAACATCCACGTCGTGCACCACCTCAACGCCGCCATGCGCGCGCACGCGATCTACCAGCGCGACGTCGACTACATCGTCCGCGACGGCGAGGTGATCATCGTCGACGAGTTCACCGGCCGCACCCTGACCGGGCGCCGCTGGTCCGACGGCCTGCACCAGGCGGTCGAGGCCAAGGAAGGCGTGCCGGTGCAGCGCGAGAACCAGACGCTGGCCAGCATCACCTTCCAGAACCTGTTCCGCATGTACAACAAGCTCGCGGGCATGACCGGCACCGCGGACACCGAAGCCTTCGAGTTCCAGTCGATCTACAGCCTGGAAGTGGTGGTCATCCCCACCAACCGCGAGATGGTGCGCAAGGATCATCCGGACGCCGTCTTCCTCAACCGCGCCGGCAAGTACCGCGCCGTGGTCAACGAGCTCAAGGAAGCGCACGCCCGCAACCAGCCGGTGCTGGTCGGCACCACTTCGATCGAAGTCTCGGAGTTGCTCAGCGAGCAGCTGCGCGAAGCCGGCATCCACCACGAAGTGCTCAACGCCAAGCAGCACGAGCGCGAAGCGCAGATCGTCGCCAACGCCGGCACGCCCGGCGCGGTCACCATCGCCACCAACATGGCCGGCCGCGGCACCGACATCGTGCTCGGCGGTTCTCTCGAGGTCGAGATGGCCGAGCTCGAGGCCGCGGGCGAAGTCGACGACGCCACCCGCGAGCGCGTCAAGGCCGAATGGCAGAAGCGCCACGACGCGGTGAAGGCCGCCGGCGGCCTGCACATCGTCGGCACCGAACGCCACGAATCGCGCCGCATCGACAACCAGCTCCGCGGCCGCTCCGGCCGCCAGGGCGACCCGGGTTCCAGCCGCTTCTATCTGTCGCTTGAAGACAACCTGATGCGCATCTTCGCCGCCGACTGGGTGCAGAAGGTGATGGCGCGCATGGGCCTGAAGGAAGACGACATCATCGAGTCGCCTCTCGTCAGCAAGCAGATCGCCAACGCCCAGCGCAAGGTCGAGTCGCACAACTTCGACATCCGCAAGAACCTGCTCGACTTCGACGACGTCAACAACGACCAGCGCAAGGTGATCTACGGCCAGCGCAACGAGCTGCTGGAGTCCGAGGACATCTCCGACAACATCGCCGGCATCCGCGGCGACGTGGTGGCCGATGTGGTGGATCGCTTCGTGCCGCCGGATTCGGTCGATGACCAGTGGGACCTGCCGGGCCTGCAGGCCGCGCTTGAAGCGGACTACAGCCTGCAGAGCGGCCTGGTGGAGTGGGCCGCCGCACAGCAGGAACTGGACGCCGAAGGCATCCTGCGCCACGTGCAGGAGCTGGTGGAGCAGGGCTATGCCGAGAAGGAAGCCAGCACCGGCCCCGAGACCATGCGCATGCTCGAGAAGCACATCATGCTCAGCGTGCTCGACGACAACTGGAAGCAGCACCTCGCGCGCATGGACTACCTGCGCCAGGGCATCCACCTGCGCGGCTATGCCCAGAAGCAGCCCAAGCAGGAGTACAAGAAGGAAGCCTACGAGCTGTTCTCCGAGCTGCTGGAGAAGGTCAAGCGCGAAGTTGTGATGATGCTGGCCCGCGTGCGCGTGCGCACCGAGGAAGAGCTTGCCGCGATGGAAGCCCAGGAGCGCGCCCAGGCCGCCGCCCAGGCCGGCCAGCTGCAGTTCCAGCATGCCGACAGCGGCGGCTACAGTGCCGACGAAGAAGCCGCCCAGCCCGACTACCAGCTGGACGGCGACCCCGCCGACCGCATGCCCAAGGTCGGCCGCAACGACCCCTGCCCCTGCGGCAGCGGCAAGAAGTACAAGCACTGCCATGGGCAGATCACCTGACGCGCACCCCGTGGGAGCGGCTATAGCCGCGATTGATCCTTCGGGCGCAGCCGCGGCCGCGAATCGCCGCTATAGCGGCTCCCACAAGGGCAGGGCTCCAGGCTCCCACAAGGGCGGGGATCCGAGCCTCCACAAGGGCGGCGGAGGTCCAGCGTGAACCCGGTCGAAGTCCTCGCCGCGGTCATCACCGATGCCAGCGGCCGCATCCTGCTGGCGCGCCGCACCGCCGGGCGCGACCTCGCCGGCCTGTGGGAGTTCCCCGGCGGCAAGCGCGAGCCGGGCGAGACGCCCGAAGCCGCCCTGGTGCGCGAGCTGCACGAAGAGCTCGGCATCGAAGCCCGCATCGGCGCGCACCTGATCACCGTGCCCCAGGCCTACCCCGGCAAGCGCCTGCGCCTGGACGTGCGCCACGTGACCCGCTGGACCGGCATCCCCCGCGGCCGCGAAGGCCAGGCCCTGGCCTGGGTCCCGCCGCACAAGCTGGCCAGCTACGCCATGCCGCCGGCCGACATCCCCGTCGTCGCCGCCCTCCTGCAGCCCGCCCTCTACGCCATCAGCCCCACCCTGGCCCCGCCCCCCTGTGGGAGCGGCTACAGCCGCGATCCGGCGGCGCCGGTTTCTTCGATCGCGGCTATAGCCGCTCCTACTGGGGGTGATGGGTGGCTCGCTGGCTTGGACCTTGCCCTTGCGGCTGGCGTCAGGCGTATCCAGGTCAGGCTTCCCGGCATCGACTCCACCCAGCGCCGCGAACTCACCATCGCCGCCACCGTGCGCTGCCGCGCGGCCGGCGCCGACATCCTGGTCAACGGCGACCCTGATCTCGCCCGTGAACTCGGCATCGGCCTCCACCTTCGCGCCGCCCAGCTTGCCGGCCTGGATGCGCGGCCCGCGCTTGCGGACGGTGCCCTGCTGGCCGCCTCGTGCCACAACGCCACCGAACTCTCCCACGCCACCCGCCTGGGCTGCGACTTCGCAGTCGTCGGGGCGGTGAAGCCCACCGCAACGCACCCCGGCGAGCCGGGCATCGGCTGGGATGCCTTCGCCTGCCTGCGTGAGGACGTCAGCCTCCCGATCTACGCCCTCGGTGGCCTGGCCCCCACCGACCTCGAAGACGCCCGCCGCCACGGCGCGCAGGGCATCGCCGCCATCCGCAGTCTCTGGGGTGGCGCCCGGCGATAGCGGCCGCACTCGGCCCTGGTCTCGGCGGCTGGGTCTCTCGGTGCGTTACCCGGGGCTCCTACGGGATGCGGGGGGCGGGCTTGCTTTGGGCGAGGGTGAGGTAGCGCTCATGCAGCGCTGTCACCACACCATCCAGCGCCTCCAGCGGCCCGTCGTTGGCGATGACGTCGTCCGCCACCGCCAGCCGCTGCTCGCGGGTGGCCTGGGCGCGGATCATGTTCCAGGCCAGGGCTTCGTCGATGCCGTCGCGCCGCAGCAGGCGTTCCAGCTGCAGCTCCACCGGCACGTCCACCACCAGGACGCGGTCGATCCACTCCGCGTAGGCGTCGCGGCCGGCTTCGGCGAACAGCGGGATCGCGGCGATGGCGTAAGGGCCGGGCGCGGCCTCGCAGGCGGTGCGCAGCGCGGTGCGCACCCGGGGATGGATGATCGCTTCGAGGCGAAGGCGGGCGGTGCCGTCGGCAAAGACGCGTCGGCGCATGGCCGGGCGGTCCATCCCGCCGTCGGCTCCCAGCACGTCGGGGCCGAAGGCCTCCACGATCTCCGCGAGTCCCGGCGTTCCGGGCTCCACCACCTCGCGCGCTGCCACGTCGGCATCGGCCACGTATACGCCCAGGGCGCGGAAACGGCGCTCGACCTCGGACTTGCCCGAGGCGATGCCGCCGGTGAGGGCGATGGTGTAGTGGGCCATGGGAGCGAAGTCTAGCCTGTGCAACGTACGGCGCTACAGCCCTACGGACGCCCTGTCAGCGCTGTGGATGCTTCCCCAGCCATTCCCGCAGCGCGGCATTCATCCGCGATTGCCAGCCGGGGCCGTCGGCCTTGAAGGCTTCCAGCACGTCCTTGTCGAACCGGATCGTATCGGTTTTGAGCAGCTCGCCGAAGTGACCGACAAACCCAGCAAGAGTCTGCATCGCATGCTCTCGTCCCACGGCAATCCGAGCATGGACAACCTGGCGGCGATCTTTGGCGCGGTGCGCGAGCGCCTGGGTGTCGGTCTTGAGGTTCACGCGGTCGAAGCCCACGCTTGAGGAAGAGGGGCGGCTCCTTGCGACGCGAGCTACAGCCCGGCGTACGCCTTGTAAGCGCCGATAATCCCATCACCCCACATGAAGACGATCCAGCCGGCCATCGCCAGGAACGGGCCGAAGGGGATCGGGGTCGCGCGTTCGCGGCCCTTGATCATCAGCCAGGCCCCGCCGATCAGGGCGCCCACCAGCGACGACATCAGGATAATCGGCAGCACGCCCGCCAGCCCGCACCAGGCGCCCAGCGCGGCCAGCAGCTTGAAGTCGCCGTGGCCCATGCCGTCCTTGCCGGTCAGCTGCTTGAACACCCACCACACGCTCCACAGGCTCACATAGCCCGCTATCGCGCCCAGCACGGCCTCCTTGGGCCCGTGGTACAGGTTCTCCACCGCCGCGATCAGCCCCAGCCACATCAGGGGCAGGGTGAGTGAGTCCGGCAGCAACTGGGTGCGCAGGTCGATGCCCGACAGCGCGATCAGGTAGCAGGTCAGGAGTCCCGCGCCGAAGCCCTGCCAGCCGAAGCCGAAAGTCCACACGCAGGCCAGCAGCAGCAGCATGGTCAGCAACTCGACCGCCGGGTACTGCGCCGAGATCGGCGCGCGGCAGCTGCGGCACTTGCCGCGCAGCGCCACCCAGCTCAGCACCGGAATGTTCTCGTACCAGCTCAGCTGGTGGCCGCAGTGCGGGCAGTGCGAGCGCTCCACCACGATGCCGGGCGGCGGCGGATCATAGAGCTCCGGCTCGCCGAGCATCTCGCGGCTGTCGCGCTTCCACTGCCACTCCATGCGCCTGGGCAAGCGCAGGATGACCACGTTGAGGAAGCTGCCGACGAGCAGGCCGAGGCCTGCGACCAGCGGGTAGCCGATCTCGGGGTTCTGGTCGAGGAAGGCCATTCGTCAGACGACGGCGGCGAGCTTGAAGATCGGCAGGTACATACCGATCACCATGCTGCCCACCACGCCACCGATGAAGATCATGATCATCGGCTCAAGCAGGCTGGACAGCGCGTCCACCGCGTTGTTGACCTCTTCCTCGTAAAATTCGGCGACCTTGAACAGCATGGTGTCGAGTGCGCCGGCTTCTTCGCCGATGGCGGTCATCTGCACCACCATGTGCGGGAACAGGTTGACCTGCTTCATCGACATGTTGAGCGGGTAACCAACGGCGACGTCGTCCTTGATGGCGTGGGTCGCCTTCTCGTACACCGTATTGCCGGTAGCGCCGGCCACGATGTCCAACGCCTCGACCAGCGGCACGCCGGCCTTGAAGGTGGTGGCCAAGGTGCGGGCGAAGCGGGCGATCGAGGAGTTGTGCATGACCTGGCCGATCACCGGCACCTTGAGGATCGCCCGGTCCATGAAGTGCTGGAACGCCGGAGACCGCTTGAACGCGAAAATCAGCGCAAAGACGGTCCCGATCACGATAAGCAGAATCAGCCACCAGTACGCCACCATGAAGTCGGAGGCGGTCACGATCATCTGAGTGAACGCGGGCAGGTCTGCGCCAAAGCCCTTGAACACCGCCTCAAATTGCGGAACCACGAACACAAGCAGGATCGCGCTCACAATCAGCGCCACTGCCACCACCGTCGCGGGGTAGAACAGCGCCTTCTTGATCTTTCCCTTGAGGGACTCGATGTTTTCCTTGTAGGTGGCGATGGTCTCAAGCACGGTCTCGAGCACACCGGCGCCTTCACCGGCCTTCACCAGGTTGCGGTACAGCTCGTCGAACTGCACCGGATGCTTGCTCATCGCCTCGTAGATCGACGAGCCGCCCTCAAGGTCCAAGCGCAGGCTGTCGACCATTTTGGTCATGCGTGGATTCTTGTTGCCGTTGCCGATGATCTCGAGCGACTGCACGACCGGCACGCCGGACTTGATCATCGTGGCCAGCTGGCGGCTGAACACCGCGATATCCTTGGCGGAGATGGGCTTGCCCGCGCTGCCGAACAGCGGCTTTGGCTTGGGCTTGACCACGTTGGGGGTAATGCCCTGGCGCCGAAGCTCGGCGCGCAGCAGGTTGGCGTTCTTCGCCGACTGCTCGCCCTTCATCTTCTTGCCGCGCTTGTCGGTGCCTTGCCAGACAAACGTCGCCAAATCCACGCCCTTGCGGATGGGCGCGGCAGCCTTGCTCTTCGCAGACGCGCGCGCAGCAGAACCGGTCACAGACATCTTCAGACTCCCCAAAAGAGACCCGGAACCCCGACCAGGCCACAAGAGTGCATCCTAAACCCTTGGGGGCCAAAGTGAAATTTCCGTTTGTGACGCGGCTCCGGGTTCGGGCAACTCCCGGGTGTTCCGGGGGTTAATCCACCGTAATCCGGTTCAGTTCAGCCAGGCTGGTCCACCCGTTCTTGACCTTCCTCAGCGCCGACTGCCTCAAATCCTGGACCCCCGATTTCTGCGCGACCTCGGCGATCTGGAGCGCGTTGCCGCCCTCCAGGATGATTTCCTGGATCGCCTCGCTCATCGGCATCACCTGGTAAACGCCCACGCGGCCCTTGTAACCACCGGTGCACTCGTCGCAGCCGATGGGCTCGTAGACGGTGAGGCCCTGATTGATCTCTTCGGTGGTGAAGCCTTCGGCCAACAGGGCGTTATCAGGCAGTTCCTGCGGCTTTTTGCACTTGGGGCAGAGCCGGCGGGCCAAGCGCTGGGCGATGACCAGGGTCACGGAGCTGGTGATGTTGTAGGGCGCGATGCCCATGTTCATCAGGCGGGCGATGGTCTGCGGGGCGTCGTTGGTATGCAGGGTGGAGAGCACCATGTGGCCGGTCTGGGCCGCCTTGATCGCGATCTCGGCGGTTTCCAGGTCGCGGATTTCGCCGACCATGATGATGTCCGGATCCTGGCGCAGGAAGCTGCGCAGGGCAGCTGCGAAGGTCATGCCCCGCTTTACGTTCTGCTGGACCTGGTTGACGCCCGGCAGGCGGATCTCAACCGGATCCTCGGCCGTCGAGATGTTCCGGGTCTCGTCGTTCAGGATGCCCAGGGCCGTGTACAGACTCACCGTCTTGCCCGAGCCTGTGGGGCCAGTCACCAGTACCATGCCGTAGGGCTTGTGGATGGCCTCCATGAACAGGGCCTGCTGATCCGGCTCGTAACCCAGCTTCTCGATGCCGAGCTTGGCGGCGCTGCCATCCAGGATACGCAACACCACTTTTTCGCCGAACAGGGTCGGCAGGGTGCTGACGCGAAAGTCGATCTGCTTGGTCTTGCTGAGGTTGAGCTTGATGCGGCCATCCTGCGGCACCCGCTTCTCGGCGATGTCCAGCTGAGCCATGACCTTGAGGCGGGCAGTGACACGCTGGTTCAGCTTGACCGGCATCTTGGCCGCTTGCTTGAGGATGCCGTCGATACGCAGGCGGACCCGGTAATCGTCCTCGTAAGGCTCGAAGTGGATGTCCGATGCGCCTTTCTTGATCGCGTCGATCAGGATCTTGTTGATGAACTTGACTACCGGGGTGTCGTCGCCCTTGGCGTCGACGCCTGAGTCGGTGCCTTCGTCCTCGCCGCCGGAGATGTCGAGGCTCTCCAGCCCATCGCTGTCACCCAGCGCGTCGCCAAACGTGTCCCCGGCGTCCTGCCACAGCTCTACGCAGCGGCGGAGCTTGTCCTCGTCCACAAGGATGGGTTCCACGACCAGGTTGGTGTGGAACTTCACCTCATCCAAGGCATGCGTATTGGTGGGGTCGGTCGTGCCCACGAACAGCTTGCCGCCGCGCTTGAACAGGGGAAGGATCGTGTGCTTGGACAGCAGCTCTTCGCTGACTAGCTTGATCGCGCTCATGGAGCCGTCCATGACCGAAGGATCGAACACAGGCATGCCGAACTCCATGGAGTTCGCCGCGGCCATTTGGGCCGCCGTGACCAGTTTGGCCTCGCGCAGGTACAGGCCAACGGGCTTACGCGCCGTGGTGGCCTTGTCCAGCGCCTCGCGGGCGGTGGACTCGTCCAAGGATCCGTCCAGGACCAGGCGACGGGCGATGCCGGTGATTCCGACCAGGTTGGCCGATGCGACTGCGTTCATTGGGTTCCTCCACGATGGGCAGACTTTACCGCAAGCATCCCCAACGCCATAGGCAGGTGGCCGTCCCAGTATCGGGACCGACAGCTGCCACCGTCGGAATTTCCGGCTACCCTTGTGCAAAGGGGATCTCATGCGAATTTCAGTCATCCTGCCCGCCAAAAACGAGGCTGACGGCCTGCGCCGCACGCTACCGGCACTCAGGTCGCTGCTACCTGGCGCGGAGGTCATCGTGGTCGACGATGGTTCCGGCGACGACACCGCCGAAGTGGCGGCCGCGCATGGCGCCCAGGTTCTTTCCTCTCCGTACTCGATGGGCAACGGTGCAGCGATCAAGCGCGGTGCCCGCGTTGCCTCCGGCGACGTCCTGGTATTCATGGACGCCGATGGCCAACACGATCCGGCGCATATCCCGATTCTGCTGGCCCGGCTCGCGCAGGGCTACGACATGGTGGTTGGTGCCCGGGACTGGTCCGGCCAGGCAGGGGTCAGCCGGGGTGCGGCGAACGCCTTCTATAACTGGCTGGCGAGCCGGATGACCGGGTTCGACGTAAAAGACCTGACGTCAGGTTTCCGCGTGGCCCGCGCCGACAAATTCAGGGAGTTCCTCCACCTGTTGCCGAACGGCTTCAGCTATCCGACGACCAGCACGATGGCTTTCTTTCGCAGCGCGTTTCCCGTGGCCTACGAACCCATCCCGGTCGCCAAACGTTTGGGCAAGAGCCACATCAGGCCGGTACGGGATGGTATCCGGTTCCTTCTGATCATCTTCAAAATCGCGACCCTGTACTCTCCGCTCAAGCTGTTCGTGCCGACCTCCGGCGCGTTTTTCCTGTTGGGCGTGGGCTATTACGGCTTCACATACATCACCCAAGGACGTTTCACAAACATGAGCACGCTGCTGCTCAGCGCGGCGGTGATCATCTTCCTCATCGGTCTCGTGTCGGAGCAGATCACATCGCTGACGTATCGTCGCGATGCTTGACGAGAGTGGAGGTGGCGCCAGTCGCCGGCCGGTCCTGTTGATCCTCGCATCGACGTATCCGCGGTGGGCTGGGGACCCGGAGCCAGGCTTCGTGCATGAGCTGGCGAAGCGCTTGATTGACTCCTTCCGCGTCATTGTCCTTTGCCCTCACGCAGCGGGTGCGTCCACGAGCGAATTGTTCGACGGCGTTGAGGTTGTGCGTTATCGGTACGGTACAAGCGGGATCGAGACGCTGGTCAACGATGGTGGCATCGTGACCAATATCCGCCGAAGCCGCTGGAAAGCGCTGCTGGTGCCTGGGTTTGTTCTTGCACAAGCCTTCCATGCATGGCGAATCATTCGTCGGGAAGCCGTGGATGTGGTCCACGCCCACTGGCTGGTTCCGCAGGGATTTGTCATTGCGTTGCTGCAGTTCCTTCCAGGAATCACGGTGCCATTCGTAGCGACCTCGCACGGCGCTGATCTCTTCGCGCTGCGCGGAAAGATTCTCGAACGAATCAAACGCTTCGTGATTGAAAGGGCATCGGCGAGTACCGTAGTCAGTAGCGTCATGAAGCAAATGCTCGCTGATGCTGGCGCGGATCAGGGGAAAGTGCGTGTACAGCCCATGGGTGTGGACCTCGTGCGGCGCTTCACCGTGGATCCCAAGATCGAAAGGTCGTCCGATCACCTTTTGTTTGTCGGTCGCCTCGTGGAGAAGAAGGGGCTGGGCTACCTGCTGGAGGCAATGCCGAGAATCCTGCAGAAGCGCCCAGCCGTGCATCTGACTGTGGCCGGCTTCGGGCCAGAAGAACTCGCGCTCAGGCGCCAGGCTGTTCGGCTGGGAATCGATTCCCGGATCACATTCCTTGGAGCTGTGCCACAGGAAAAGTTGCCGCGCCTCTACCGCAAGTCCGCATTGTTCGTAGCACCCTTCGTGCGCGCGACCTCAGGCGACCAAGAGGGTTTAGGGCTCGTTCTGGTTGAGGCGATTGGATGCGGCTGCCCCGTGCTGGCAGGCAACGTGCCGGCTGCGCGGGATGTTCTGGGTGACTGGCCTGAACTTCTAGTGGACCCGAGCGATGCGGCTGCGCTTTCAATCTCGATTCTTGGGCTGCTGGAAAGTGCTGAGCGCGCTCGATCGCATGGCGACGCGATCCGGGAACGCACCCGCGAAAAGTTCAATTGGGACGGGGTGGCTTCGGAGTACGAGCGGATATTGCTCGACGCTGCGTGCCTCAGGAGTGCGGAATCGGCGTGAGATGGTTGCGTCGCCCGTACTATGCGTCCAGGTCCAACGCAGGCGCGCGGGACGCGCCCGCCACGTAGCTCAAGCCGGTCGCTCCGCGGACACACATGCGTTTGACGGCGTAGGGAACAAGTTTAGAGTCGACAATCGAGTCGCCCAGGGTGGCCAGAGGGGCGGCGGCCTGCCTTGCGAAGGCTGCGGGAATCCGCAGCCAGGGCCTCAATCTTGGATCGGCAGCGGCGTAGCCGAGCGCGCGGTACGCATCGGGATAGTCAAGGGCGAACTGAGTTGAAGAGCGCTCACCCGCTTCCTGCATTTTCCGGCTGATCGCGCGCAACGACAGCGAGTCCATGTGACGGACCACGGCATGTGGCGTCCATGTGATCGGGCCGAGTGCCAGGAGCCGAAGTTGCAGGTCACGGTCCTCAAACCCATAGCTCGCATAGGCTTCGTTGAAACCGCCGATAGCCTCAAATGCCCACCGCGAAACCATCAGATTCGTGCTCGTAGCGCTGTACTGGATGCCCGCCGCGTGCCGCCTCTCCCGGGTCTTCGCTACTTCACTCTGGTATCGATGCCAGAAGCCGCTGCCGTCACCGACAATAGGCCCACTACTCGCAACCGCGGTGGGTGCCAGGTTGATTAGGTGCTGGGCTAGGAGTCGTGCATCACTTGGCAAGCAATCGGAGTCGAGAAACAGGATTGCGTCCCCATTCGCCTCGGACACACATCGGTTCAGCGCCCTACCGCGGCCGTGGTTGGTTGCAAGGCGCAACAATCTTGCGGAGCCACCGCTAGCCGCTTCAATCTTGTCGGGCGTGTCGTCGCCCGAGCCATCGTCGACCACGATGACTTCACATTCAGCGTCAAGCGGAAGTTCTTGGGAGCGCAATGCGGAAATCAGATTGATCGCGCGTACCGCATCGCGATAGACAGGAATCACGACGCTTATGCGATGGAATGTGGGCATGTCTTCAATCACTAGGATCGAGGTGCGCAGCTCGGATCAGGCTGGGCGAGGTCGCACCAAGATAGTCGGGCGCTCAATGTCAACGACGTTCAGCTGCGCCGCCGAGGCACAATCGAACGCGCTCCAGCACAGTTGAACAGAAGATCAGTGCCGCGGCACCTATGATTCGAAAACGATCCAGAACTGAGAGCCCACCAGCTGAAAGAACGCCGTGCAGGACCGCAATACGATTGCGGCGGTGGTGCAGTTGTGCTCTTCGGACCAAGGTCGATGGTAATGCGATGAGGTGCCGGCGCCCCGCTGCCACGCGCCGAGCTTGGCAGATGGCGGCGTTCAACGATGTTCTCGGCTCGGTTCGAACAATCGCCGAGGGTTCGAATCGCACGGGCGCGCCCGCGTGCGCAGCCCTAAGACACCACTCCTGGTCTCCACCAGAAAGCAGAGCCGTCTCGAACTCGCCAACCTCTCGAAATGTTTCTCGCGAGCAAAGAAGGTTCGCAGTCACCGCGAAACCACGCTCTTCGATGTTCTCGCGCTGACGGAATCCAACGAGGTGCTGATAGAGCCCCGTTCCGGTCCTTTTCGTCGGCCTCTCAACAAACACTTCCCCGCCAACGACTTGTGCCGGGTGAGCTTCAATCGCTCGACCGCCTGACTCCAGCCAACGGGAATCCGGAACACAATCGGCATCTGTGAAAGCCAGGATTCGACCAGACGAGGCGGCGACTCCGGCATTCCGGGCCGCGTATGACCCTGGTGTTTCGCACCGGACGAGAACCACCCGTAGCGCATCAACATGCTCCACAAGGATCGGCGGCTCAGAACCATTGTCGACTATTACGACCTCGACCAGCCTGCGATCCACGACCTGCTGGGCCAAGGCTCGCAGACACCGTGTCACGCCAGCCTGATCGTTGAAGACGGGAATAATAACGCTGAATTGAGCTACTTGCGCCATGGCATCAACGGGGTCGAGATTTCGATCATTGAGCGTGCCCACTCCCTGTTGAGAACGAGACTCAGTCCGACGTACGTCATAGACATGGTGATGGTCGCGCTCGTGATTCTGGCAAGGATACTATCTGCTACCTGCAGTGCAGCAAAGCCCGCTCCGGCGCCGGCTAAAGTAATCGCAAGTGGGACGAGTAGCGGTTTCGAGTATTCCGTCAGACTGGCGCCGCAGGCCGGGTGTACCAGGTAGCGCCATGCGGGAATCACCATGCCGACTTGCGTGGCAAGCACTGCCAGCGCCAGGCCGATCAGGCCGTAGTGCATCCCCGCCAGCCAGAAGATAATTGGCGTCGCAAACAGTAGCACTGCGTTCCACAGGAATGCCTGTCTTACAAAGCCTGTGGCGTACAGCAAGCTCCCCATCGGGTTTGCCGTGGATCGGACCAAACCCCATGCTGCAAATATCTGCATAAAAATGGGCGCGCTGCTCCACTGGTCGCCAAGCAACAGAAATACGATCTCGTCTGCGAGCAAGGCGATAACCGCGTATATCGGAAAGTTAATCGAGGCGGTCATCCGGAGTGTTTGCAGATAGATCGACTTGAGTGCCGGTCCGTCTGTCTGAACTCTCGCCATCAGTGGCAGTCCGACTCGCGTCACAACCGGATTTACCACTGTGCTGGCGATCCGAAAGCAGAAGTCGCGTGGAACAGCATAGGCTCCAACAAGAGATGGAGAAGCGAGAGCGCCAGCGATCAGGAGGTCGGACTGCATGCGCAGCGCGTTTGTCAGCGAATCCCCTATTCGATAGATTCCATACCCGATGAACGGTCTGGTCGCAGAGAGCTCGAACACCATGGATGGTCGGACACCTTTGGACAGGTACAGGAATGACAGGGCGGCGTTGACTGCTGCGTTGATAAGAAGGCCAACCACCAGAGCATAGACGCCGGCTCCCAGTGCAGCGGCGGCGAGTGCAGCGACTACACTGACTACTGTGGCCATGACCTCTATCCGGGCCAGTGCAGCGAACTTCATTGCCTTCTCTGCCAAGGCCTTGAACTGCAAGCTGCACGCTGACAGCGGCAGCACGAAGCTACTAAAGAACATCACTCCAACCAGCTCGGGCTGTCCATAGACGTTGGCGAGTCCAAGCCCGAGGGCGACTACCAAGGCCATCATGACCACGGCAAGCCCCAGGTTGATCCAGTAAAGCGTAGAGAGAGTCCTGTGATCGGGCGTGGGGAAATGCATCAGCGCGCTGCTGATGCCCATCTCAGCCAATAGCTGGGCGATGGCTATTGCCGCGCCTGCCAACGCCATGACTCCAAATGCGTCAGGTGTGAGCAGTCTGGCCAGAGCCATCGTCTGGGCAATGTGCAGTGTTGCCCGTAGCGTGGCCGAAGCTGTTGTCCAGCGACCCGCAGAAAAGGCGGCTGCGCGCAGGCTCATCGTTTCCGGGCAGTCACGAAGTAGCCTGCCGTTTCCCGAGGTTCACGCCAGTACCTGTCCAGCAGTGGCGATACTGTCTGCCCTGTGAACCAGAAAGGTATGAGAAACGCACGCAACATTACACGCAAAGGCTTGGGTCCTCGAACGAGTCGAATAAGCTGATAATTCAGCTTGAGGCACATCATTGACCAGAACCCAGAGGTCGGGCGCACTTTGATCTCATAGAAGCCGGCCTTGGTGAGCATATGCTCCAGCCCGTGGCACGTGTAACGATAGTAGTCATAAGGTGCTTCGTGTACCCACCATTGGAACGGAACCGAAAGCGTAAGCCGTCCGCCAGAACGCAGGATCCGGTGAGCCTCCGACAGCATCACGTTGGGTTCGGCAAGATGCTCCATGACTTCGAATGAGACGACGTGGTCAGCGATACCGCTTTCCAGCGGTAACCGAGTGTTCAAGTCCGCGACGACATCCGCGTGCGAGCCGTGAAGGGAATTGCCCCAATCCACGCCCAGGTAGGAGGTGGCGCTAGCCATAATATCGGCTTCAAAGGGTCTGGTTCCACAACCGAGATCTATTACTGCGCCGGTGATTTCCGGCAGTCGGCTGCGAACCTGCACATTGAGCAAGCGCTTGATCAGCCAGTTATGCGCATAGCGGGGTTCCGGGTACAAGGCTCAGCCCCGCTACTTCGTATGGGGCTTTTGCATGACAGCCAGGATGTTTGGGCCAGTCTCGTTACAGGCGCGCCAAGCTCCAATCAACAGAAGCGAGGCAGCCAGCTTTGCGACCTTGTAAACAGGTGAGGTGGCTGTGCTTCGCTTAACTGCTTCGAAGGTAGGTCGGCGTGGCTCGAGTTTGATGGCTTTTACCGCAAGTCCGTAGTGGCTGGCTATTCGCCGATAGGTCTCCTCGCTGAAGTGCCCCATATGGTGGGGGGGGAGGTCAAAGACGTCCTCTTGCGCCTCAAAAGCAGGGTAGGCGTGGCTCGGTGTGCTGAAGATAAGTAACCCGCCTGGGCGCACGCAGCGCAGCGCGCCCTCGATGAATCCTGCGGGATTCGCGATATGTTCCAAGACCTGAAAAGCGCACACGATGTCATAGAATTCCGGGGTCGCTTCCGCGACCTCAACCAATGACATCCTTTCCACAAGAACGGATGTCACTTTGTTGGCTATCGCATCACGATTCAGCTCAAGGCCTTTGGCATAATCGACCCGGTGTTCAATGGATTGGAGAAAGTAACCTCGACCGCACCCAACCTCGAGGACCGAGGCGCCCTTGCTAACAAAATTCCGCGCAAGGCTGTACTCCCAGCGGGTCGTGCGATAATAGTTCGTCCAATGTTCGCTCAGCAATTTGTAGAACGCCTCGTCCCCCGCAAGGCTTTCCGGGCGCCAGAACCTATAGCCTGTCCGGTTGCACTCGTAGAGCCAAGCGTGCGCCTGGTCGCCGAATAGTGAATTGATCTCAATCCCGCACTTGCGCCTGTAGGCTTCTGCCAGATACGCGGTCGGAACAGCCATGATCAACCGCGCCTCGCCACCAAATGGGCTTTCTGTAACGCCGGGGATGGTATTCGAGTTCATGGGGCGGCATGTTGCTCGTAATGTGTTTCGAGACTTGCGGCGCACGCGGCAAGGTCAAATTCCGCGACAGCTGTTTCCCTAGCGTAATTTTTCATCGATTCGAGCAAACCATCATCTTTCAGCATCCTAAGAAGGTAACTAGAGAGTTGATGTGTGTCGCCTTCCTTGAAAACAAAGCCATTCTTGCCGTGATGCACGGCCTCGTCGGCTCCGCGGGCGGACGTGATGACGGGAACGCCACAGGCCAAGGCCTCCAGAATCGAAATCGGCAGTCCCTCCGCGTCGCCCGAGTCCGTCGTTATGCTAGGCAGGCAAAACGCAGCCGCATCTTGCAGATAGGCGCGCACTTCCTCGCTTGGCAGAGTTCCTGTGAATTTTACCGGAAGCTGGTGGCTTGCTGCTTCATCCTTTGCTTGGGCCAGCAGCGGGCCGTCACCAATCATGATGAGTTCAGCGCCTTCGACAGCGTCTCTTATTTTCCGAAATGCTCGGACAAGCAGCTGAGGTGCCTTCTTGGCCACAAAGCGGCCAATGAAGACGATGCGGGGGGGACTCTTCCTCGGGAGCGTGGCCGGGCGAAAGTAGTTCGTGTCTACCCCGATGTACGAAAGAGAAATCCTCTCGCCAGGGATTCCATAAGCGATCGCGCGGTCCTGGACGGCCTTGGAGACGGCGAGGAATCGCACGCCGGGCTCCCCGGACATCTGCAGAAGTCGACGGGGATAGCGTGTGTGTCGCAGTCCGCCTCGCCCGGATTCCCACCACTCCCGGCTCACGTTGATGTCATAGCCATGCAGCGTTACAACCATTGGGACTCCGGACTTGCGCACGCTTGGCCAAATATCGACTGCGTCTGTCCCGAAGTGAGCGTGGACCAGGCTTGCGTTGTGGCTATGGAGCGCCTGCGGCACTTGGGGGTCTGCGTGTCCCATGAGAAAGCGTGTGCCAGCTAGCAGGCTCCCCGCGAACTGACCCGGCCTTGTCATCAACTGCGTTTCCAGGCCAGACAGATCCAGTGAGGGCTGCGACCTACGATAGCCCAGAAGCACCGGATTCCAACGCGACAGTGCGAGCGCCTGCGTCAGGATGAACGTCTCTGAGAGCGGAAGGAGGGCGCGACGATAGATCGCAACAGTTCGCGGCTTGTTGGAGTGCGGAGCTCGCCCATCATGGGATGCGAAGGTGATCAAAGTCGTAGCGATCGCGGAAGACAAGGGGCACGGCAGAGTTTAACCGCAGCCTGCAGTTGGAGCAGCTGCGGAGAGCTTGCCACTTGGGCGCCTACTGAAAGTGCTACATCGCGCTCAGCGGCATGACGCCGGGACGTATCTCGGGTCAATGCCGGCGCAGGTCCAAGTGATGGCTCCGCCGTGGTCAAAGGGGCTGATCTGCAAGATGGCTCCCGTGATACGGGTGCTCGCGTCGTGGCCAAAGAGGACGTCGATATGGCCTGAGCCATCTACCGTCACAGACTCTACGTAGCGACCCATGATCGACTCAGGGTCGGCCAGTCCGGCTGCCGGATTGTCCGTGGGGAATGTTCCGGTGTCGGCGTAGTGCGTCGCGATGGCCGCCTTGGCGCCAGTGGCCAGGCTGAACCCTTCCGATACTTGGGAGCGTGCCACGTATTCCTGATAGGCCGGAATGGCGATAGCCGCCAAGATCGCGATGATAGCAACCACGATCATCAGCTCGATCAGCGTGAAGCCCCTTGTGTCCTTCATGGTCAACTTTTCCCCGGAGACGGTCCACAAGGCGCGAACCGGCGTCTAGGGGTAAGCAAGGGGTATGCCACTCGGGAGTGAGAGCTTTCCATCCCAGACCGAACTGTGATGGTGGGTTAGTCCCGCGATGGCTGGGACCCCGTGTCAGCCTCGAGTAGCACTCTTAGTCTGACCCATTCGTCGTCCCAGAAGGCTTGGCGATCAATAATCCTGTCGCGCAAGCGAAGCATGGGGCTGGCTGCAAGAGCGTCTCCCTGCCCGGAAAGCGCAGAATAATGGTCCAGATGACCGAGTCCGTGGGCTGGGCCGCATAGTTTGGCCAATGTTGCGATCTGTTCGTGCGCCAGCTCGGGCCGTCGTTGAATGTCCAGACGGCTGTTGAAGGCCTCAAGCGCAGCATCGCATCGGCCCTCCCGAAGAGCGAGGAGAGCGTCAATGCGATGACGTCGCGACTGCTCCTCGATACTTGGTTGTATAGAGGCGGCAGCTACCGCCGCAGCACTGAAAGCCTGGATTGTCAGATCAGGAAGCCCAGCGCAGGGGGCATTGCGGTCCGGGGACAGTAGGCGCGAGATCCACTGGTTGACTGCATCCTTCCGCAGACCCGAGGCCGCTATCGCCGCCTCAGCGTTGCGAAGACCGGTTAGGGGAACCTGGCCCGAAAGACAGTATGCATCCAAGAGCGTCAGTGAGTACTGAGCTTCCAGTGGATTTCGCTTCGCTAGCGGTGCCAGGCGGTCGATCACTGCGGACAGACGCCCTGCGGCAAGGTCGCGGTTGGCGGCATGGGTCTGTGCGCGTGGCGACTGAGGCAGATCGCGGGCCCACACTTTCGCCAACTTGTCCGGATCGCCCCACAGCCGCGTTTGCGCTAGCGTAGTCGTGGCAAGCAGCACAGCCAGTCCCACGGTGAACGTCAAACGCGCCCAGTGGTGGCGAGAGCGGCGTGTGAGGAATAGGGCCAGTGGCCAGAACAGGAATGCTGCAGGGAGGTAGTTGCGATGCTCGAAGTAGAGTTCAAGCGGGACCACCGAGCTCTCCATGGCATGACCTGCAAGAAAGAAGAGAGCTGATGCCGAGAGAGCGGGCCAGCGTTGCCTCCCCAGCCAAGCCAAACCTGCCAATCCCACCAGCCCAGCGAGAGCGGGCATCGTAGTGGCTGGCTCGAACCAGCCGGTTGAGAGTGGGAAGCCGTCGGCAAACACGCCTGTGGCGTCGAGTCCGGGAATGAAGAGGCGCTCGAGATAGTCGAATATGGCACGGGGCTGGCTCAATAGGCGCTCGCCTACACTCCAAGGGCGGCCTCCTCTGGAGTCCAGCTTAGTTACGCCCATCCATACCAGCGTCAGGATTAGAACAGCTGCGGGCACGTGGACGAAGAGTGCTCGGGCGCAGGCTGCATGCTTCCGAGCACCGCCGTTAGTGGAGCGTAGGATCGTGACGTGAAGGGTCCAAAGCAGCAGGGGAAGCAGGAAGCCGTTCATCTTGCTCAATCCTGCGAGCATTCCCAAGACCGGCACCGCGAGGAGGGCGAGCCAGTAACCTCGGCGCGTGTCTTGGCGTGCGAATGCGTCTTGAGAGGCAATCCACACGCGAACTCCGGCCAGTACAAAGAATGCAGCCAGCATTGCCTGGCGCTGGACAACATAGAGCACGGTGGAAACCCAGAGGGGGTGGAGCAGCCAGAACGCTGTCGCCACCAGTGCCGCGCGCTGTCTGGTTGTCGAGTCCATTACCAAGTGGCGCCCTAGAGCCACCAAGACCGAATACAGGAGCAGTCCATTAAAGACATGGAGCAGGACGTTGCTGCGCTTGAACGGGTAGGGATCCGCGGGCCAGTTGCGGGCGTCCATCAGAAAGCTGAGCATCGCGACCGGTCGCCCCGTGGGATCGGCAATCCCGGACGTGAGATAGCGCAGGAGAGCATCCCAGTCACGCACAGGCCCGTACCGCCCCAGCGCAGGCAGGTTGGCGAAGTCATCGAACAGGAAATCGCCCTGGAGCCCTGGCCAGTAAATTGCGAAGACCAGTCCTGCAAGCACAGCAAGAGCAGTACGCAACGTTAAAGCCTGAGACTGTGACACTTTCACTGGGCTGCAGCCTTGATCGCTGCCGTGAGCGCGCGGCCTTCGGCTTCCAAGGTCTTGTCGCCGGATGCGGTCAGGAAACGCGCCAGCGCGACTCGCGACGGGACGCTATAGGGTGCGATGGCGACCCCTTCGCGCTGCACGTCAATGGCGAGTTCGTGATCTCCCGCCACGTTCCACAGGAAGTTCGCATACATGGTGTGCCCTGCTTCACTTCGAGGATTTCGCGCCAACACCGCCAGGAAGGTGGCAAGAAGTTCTTCGTCCCGAAAGCTGCATCTCCGTTCGATTCGGCACTGTGACACCGCATACAACGCGCTTGAGGCTTCCGGCCGTAGTGGCCTGGCCGTGAGGCGGTCGCGAAACTCTTGCCAGCGCGCAGGCGTAATAGGGTGCGAGCGTCGGCCGTCCAGTATCAAGAGGGCTTGGAGCGCGAGTACGGACTCGCCTGGCAACGTCGCAGCGTGGGAGAACTGGCCGTAGGCGAGCGACCAAGCGGGACTCCCGGGGTTATTGCCGGCCGCTTTGAGTAGTTCGCTGCCTAGGCTATAGCTGGCCCTCACGGAGGTTGGGTTGCGATTCTCAAGCGTCCATGCCAAGCGCATAGAGTTGCCCCACGTTCCGACCTGCATGGTGCCTAGCCATGCCAGCGCCAGGATAGGAAGAATTGCAAGAACGCACCGGGCATCGGTATGCAACCGACGCCCGAGTGCGGATAGAGGTTGGACAAGAGCAAGCACTACGCCCAGCAGAGAAAGATAATTGCGGTGCTCGAATGCCAACTCCAAGGGTACGATATTGCTCGTCATGGCGTGTGCGACGAAGAACCAGGCAATACCAAGCGATGTCAACGGCATGATTCGGCGTGTGGCGACCGCGAGCATGCCAACCGCGAACAGCACCAATGCCGCGCTGCCGGTGCTCGGTGAAAACAGATCACGCGACACCGGAAGGTTGTCGTAGTAGAAGTGCAAGAAGTCGGGCAGGGGTAATACTGACTGCTTGAGGTACATCGCCAGCACTGGGAGCTGGGTGAGCAGTCGCTCGCCCAGCGTGAAGTCGCGGGCAGCGTACGAGCTGGGTGATTGCACGATTGGCAGGGCGACAGTGAGGTAGAGGGCGAGACCGAGAGCCGCTAAGGCCGCATAGCTCCAGCCGAGGGTGCGCAGGGTGCGCCCATTGGCTCGGAAGCGAAGCACCGCAAGCTCGATTACTAGTGCGAAAGCAGGCGCCAGCAGAGCGGACTCTTTGAACCCAAGCCCCATCGCGATGGCGCCAAGCACCATGAGAGCCCAAGGCCACCACCGGGACTGCGTTGTCACGGCCCTGCGTGCGCGCAGGTAGAAAAGCAGTGCCAGGAGTATGCCCGTGGCGGCGCCAATCTCCATGCGTTGCACGACATAGAGCACGGTGGAAGCTTGCAACGGGTGGAGGAGCCAGGCCGATGCAACCAGAGAGGCCGCGTACATTCCCGGTCGCTTGACGGACGCGTGGGGTGGCAGCACGTTAAAAAGGCGATGACACAGCAGCCACACCAGCAGGCCGTTGAAGCAATGCATCAGCACATTGACGAGCTTGAGCCAGAATGGATCCAGACCCGTCAGCACATGGTTGGCGGCGAAGCTCAGAATCGCGAGCGGGCGCCCCGACGCGCTTGAGATCCCGCTGCGTGCCGCGCGCTCCCACTCTGCAAACGTACCGGTGGTGACCTTCCAGCCCTCGTCTCGGACCAGGTTCGGGAGGTCGTCGAGGATGAAGCCACCGTGCAAGCCAGGCCAGTAAAGCAGGAGGGTGGCAGCGATCAGCGCGGTGGCTGCGGCCCACCACGTAATAGACAGGCGCCTATGCTCTTGCATCGGGTCTCGGTTCCAAAAAACAGGGGGCCGCGATGCGGCCCCCTGAATTTACACTTTGCCGCTGTCCGACGCAGATTAGCCGCGGCAGACGCTCGGCAGGTACTTCTCCTCGATATCGGTGCCGGCAGTCTGGCCGCAGCTCCAGGACACGGAACCACCCTCGTCAAACGGGCTGTAAACAAGGAGGCCGCCAGCGACCTTGGCGCTGGCCTCGTTGCCCATGGTGGCCGTGATCACGCCTTCATCAACCTCGACCTGGGACACGTACTTGCCCTGGATGCTCGCGGCATCGGCCAGGCCGGCGGTTTCGTTGTCAATGCCGGCGAAGTCGGCAGTGTTGGCATATTCCTCGGCCACGGCCGTCTTCGCGCCGCCGCTGAGCGTGGCGGCTTCCGACACGTGTGAACGGGCCACGTAGTCCTGGTAAGCCGGCAGCGCGATGGCGGCCAGGATGGCGATGATCGCCACAACGATCATCAGCTCGATCAGCGTGAAACCTTGCATCTTCTTCATTTGGGTAACTCCCCTAGAGGTTTGTAGGAAAATTCACGTGTGACAACGCCGGCTTGGGTTCCGGAACCGTTGCTGCCGTGCGATATCGCACGTGCAGTGAAG
Source organism: Luteimonas sp. A501 (assembly GCF_054052085.1). Next base: position 58,268 of record NZ_JBSVRI010000005.1, on the reverse strand, counting down.
TGTATGCAGAACCCGTGCCAGTTGTAGGCTTGTTGGCTTCGATGAACAGATATGTAACCGGATTCACGGTCCAGACTGTCGTTGTCGGGGAGTAGGCGACGCATCACGTCACCTTTTGGCGCCGATTGTGACGCGGAGTGTCAGCTTGAAGCCCTGATGCGTGACGTGTATCTCGGATTGATGTCGGCGGTCCGCGGACGCTGCGCGAACTTGGCGACGCCCATTGCTGCATTGGGAGTCACAAGCTGACGGTAGCGAGGCGAGATGGGCGCGCGAGTTCCGCGTTGGCGGTGTCGGCCGGCGCGAGGTGGAGCTTGCAGTAGCTCAGCCGATCAGGTGGCCGGTGAGGGAGGCGGTGATGGCGGTGATGGCGGTGATGGCGCGCTTGCCGGCAGCGAAATCGCGGCTATAGCCGCTCCCACAAGAGCTGCTCCCACAGGGTTTTTCGGCTGCTCCTGCAGGTGGTGGGTCGCAGCTATAGCTGCTCCTACAGGTGGCTGGGTCAGTCGATGCCGAGCTTTTTCAGCTTGTAGCGCAGGGCGCGGAAAGTGATGCCCAGCGCCGCCGCGGCCTTGGTCTTGTTGTAGCGGCTTTCCTGCAGGGCCTGCTGGATGGCTGCGCGTTCGATCTCTTCTATATAAGAAGGCAGGGCGCTCGACGCGGTCTCGCGCGGGTTCATCGCGGCAGGCGACTGCGCTTGGGCGGCGCTGCCCGCCATCGGCGGCCGGCGGCCGGGCGAATGGATGTTGCTGCCGCCCGGCAGGCGCAGGTCGGCGGCTGTGATGTTGTCGCTGTCGGCCAGGGCCATGGCGCGTTCGAGCACGTTTTCCAGCTCGCGCACGTTTCCGGGGAATGCGTAGGCATCCAGTGCGGCCAGCGCCTCGGGGCCGAGCTTCGGCGCGCTGCGGTGCATCGCCTGCGCCAGCCGCGCGAAGATGGCGTCGGACAGGATCGGCAGGTCGCCGTCACGGTCGCGCAGCGCCGGTACGTGCAGTTCGATCACGTTGATGCGGTAGTACAGGTCATGCCGGAAGCTGCCGGCATTCACCAATGCGTTGAGGTCCTTGTGGGTGGCCGAGAGGATGCGCACGTCGACGTCGATCTCGGTCTGCGCGCCGACCGGGCGCACCTTCTTCTCCTGGATCGCGCGCAGCAGCTTGACCTGCATCGCCAGCGGCAGCTCGGCCACTTCGTCCAGGAACAGGGTGCCGCCGTCGGCGCTCTGGAACAGGCCGGGCTTGTCGGCATGGGCGCCGGTGAAGCTGCCCTTGCGGTGGCCGAAGAACTCGCTTTCCATCAGTTCGGTGGGGATCGCGCCGCAGTTGACCGGCACGAAGGGGCCGTTGGCGCGTGCGCCCTGGGCGTGGATGGTGCGCGCCACGAGTTCCTTGCCGGTGCCGGATTCGCCGCTGATGTGCACCGGCGCCTGGCTGCGCGAGACCTTGGCGATGGTTTCGCGCAGGGCTACCATCGCCGGCGAGCCGCCAAGCAGGCGGCCGGCCTCTTCGGGCTGGGCGGCGCGGCGGGCGTTGAGCTCCAGCGCCTGGCGCACCAGGCCCCTGAGTACGTTGATGTCCACCGGCTTGCTGACGAAGTCGAAGGCGCCGGCCTTCAGCGCTTCCACCGCGGCCTCGACGTTGCCGAAGGCGGTGATCATCGCCACGGGGGTCTCGGGGAAGCGGGTGGTGATGTCGCTGATCAGCTCAAGGCCGGAGCCGTCGGGCAGGCGCATGTCGGTCAGGCAGAGGTCGTAGCGGCCGCGGCCCAGCAACTCCTGCGCAGCGGCCAGGGTGGCGGCGGTATCGGTGCGCAGGCCCATGCGGCCCAAGGTCAGGACAAGGAGCTCGCGGATGTCGTGTTCGTCGTCGACGATGAGGGCGCTGCGGGCGTCTGTCATGGAATTTCTGCGAACCTGTCCGTGGGTGACCAATTTTGGCACTTTTCACCATAGTGTGACGAGTGTCAAAGGTACAAGCCTCAGCCCAGCATCGCGGAGCCGCTGCGCAGGGTGATGCGGAAGCAGGCGCCGCCGCCGGGGAGGGAGACGTACTCCAGGCGGCCGTCGTTGGCGCGGCACAGCTCGTGGGCGATGTAGAGGCCCAGGCCGGTGCCGTGCTCGGAGGTGGTGAAGAAGGGGCGGAACAGCTGGTGGGTCACGGCGTCGGGGATGCCGGGGCCGCGGTCGCTGATCTCGATCACGGGGCTGCCGTCCAGGATGTCGGCGTTGATGGTGATGCGGGCGGCCTCGCCGGGCTGGTGGCCGTGGCGCACGGCGTTGTTGGTCAAGGACGTCAGTACCTGCTGCAGGTGGCGGGGGTCGACCATGGCCGGGACGTCGGGGCGCTGGCCAGCCTGGCGCAGGCTGGCGTTCTCTTCCGGGCAGGTCTGGCGGTAGTCGTCGATGAAGGTGCGCACCTGGCCCACGAGATCCACGTGCTCGGGCTGGGCGCGCTCGCGGCGGGCCAGGCTCAGCACGCTCTCGACGATGGCGTTGGTACGCATGCACTGCTGGTGGACGATCTGCAGCAGGCGGCGGTCGCTGTCGCCGATGTCGCGCGATTCCTCCAGCAGCTGGGTGGCGTAGCTGATGGCGGCCAGCGGGTTGCGGATTTCATGCGCCAGGCTTGCGGAGAAGCGGCCCATGGCGGCCAGGGTGAGCGATTCGGCGCGGCGCGAGACAAGCGCCGTGTCGTCGAGGAAGATCAGGGTGGTGTCGTCGGTGGCCAGCAGGCGGGTGAAGCGCGGCAGGACTTCGTTGCCATCGTCGCCGATGGTCAGCGGGGTGTCGTCGCTCCGGCCGCTGCGGCGCCATTCGGCCACGCGCATGGCCAACGCCGGGGAAATCTTCGGCAGGGTGCGCGGCGGGCCTTCGGGGTCGGGGCCGGGTCCGCCCAGCAGGATCCGCGCGGCCTCGTTGGCCATGCGGATGCGGCCGGTGCCGTCCACCATCAGCACGCCCACGCGCATGCGGCGGATGATCAGCTCGTTGACTTCGGCAAGGTTGGCGGCCTCGGCGCCGCGCCTGTCGGCCAGGCTGCGGGTTTCGCGCATGTCGCGGCCAAGGAAGTTGGTCAAGGACGCGATGGCCAGGTAGCTGACCGAGAACATCAGCACTTCGGCCAAGGGGCGCTCGCGGATCGGGCTGCCGGCCACGATCACCGCCATGTACTGCGCCACCAGCGCGCCCGACGCCAGCGCGGCGGCCGCCAGGCCCAGGTGCAGGGGCAGCAGCAGGGCGGCGGCGCCGACGTTGAACAGCAGCATCATCGCGATGCCGGGCCCGGCGTGGGGCAGGGCGTGGGTGGCCAGGGTGGCCACCGCGATGTCGATGATCACGCCGAAGATGACCTGCGCCGGCAGCGGGATCGATGCGCGGCCCGAGAACACCAGCAGTACGGCGGACGCCGCAAGGTAGGTGGCGGCCACCGCCACGGCCAGCGCGGGATCCCGCGCCTCGCCGCCGAATACGCCCTGCAGCGGGCCGAATACGGCCAGCGCCAGCAGCGCGGCTTCGAGCGTCCGGTACAGGGCAAGGAGGTACAGCTCGCGCCTCATGGCGCGGTCGGTGGGGGCAATGGGCACTCGGGCGGGCTCCGTAGGCGTTGGCGCACTATAATGGTCGGCGCTGTGTCCCACTTTCCCACGACGGACCCCACATGAACTTCCACGAGTACCAGGCGAAGCAGCTCTTCGCCGATTACGGCATTGCAGTCCCGGCCGGGCGCGTCGCCCGGACCCCTGAAGAGGCGGTTGATGCCGCCAAGGCGATCGGCGGTGATTTCTGGGTGGTCAAGGCCCAGATCCACGCCGGCGGCCGCGGCAAGGCCGGCGGCGTCAAGCTGTGCCGCTCGCTCGACGAGGTGCGCGAGCACGCCAAGGGCATGCTCGGCAAGAAGATGGCGACCTACCAGACCGCCGGCATCGAGCTGCCGATCGACTCGGTGCTGGTGACCCTGGCCACCGATATCGACAAGGAGCTGTACCTGTCGGTGCTGGTGGACCGTTCGACCCAGTCGGTGACCTTCATCGCGTCAAGCGAAGGCGGCATGGACATCGAGCAGGTGGCCGCCGAGACGCCGGAGAAGATCCAGTCGCTCAACGTGAACTTCATCCAGGGCCTGCAGCCCTACCAGTGCCGCGACATGGGCTTTGCCCTGGGCCTGACCGGCAAGCAGGTCAACCAGCTGTCGAAGATCATGATGGGCCTGTACAAGCTGTTCAACGAGAAGGACCTGGCGCTGGTTGAGCTCAACCCGCTGGCGATCCTCACCGACGGCAACCTGGCCGTGCTGGATGGCAAGGTCGACTCCGACGACAACGCCGGCTTCCGCCACCCGGAGCTGGTCGCCCTGCGCGACATCCGCCAGGAAGACGAGACCGAGGTCAAGGCCAGCCAGCACGACCTGAACTACGTGACCATGGACGGCAACATCGGCTGCATGGTCAACGGCGCGGGCCTGGCGATGGCGACGATGGACGTGATCCAGCTGGAAGGCGGCTCGCCCGCCAACTTCCTGGACGTCGGCGGCGGCGCCACCAAGGAGCGCGTGACCGAGGCGTTCAAGCTGATCCTCTCGTCCGACGACGTGAAGGCGATCTTCGTCAACATCTTCGGCGGCATCGTGCGCTGCGACATGATCGCGGAAGGCATCATCGCCGCGGTGAAGGAAGTCGACGTCAAGGTTCCGGTGATCGTGCGCCTCGAGGGCACGAACGTGGACGCGGGCAAGGAGCTTTTGAAGAACTCCGGCCTGGCGATCACCGCCGCTGACAACATCAACGACGGTGCCCGCAAGGCCGTTGAAGCCGCCAAGGCTGCCTGAGTCCCGACATCCACCATATTTCTTCCTGCCACCTGGGCCTTGACCCTGTGGGAGCGGCTACAGCCGCGATTCCCGCACGGCCAAGACAGCAATCGCGGCTATAGCCGCTCCCACGGGTGGGGCGCGGAAGACACAGAAGAACCGAGGAAACACATGAGCGTTCTGATCAACAAGGACACCAAGGTGATCGTGCAGGGCTTCACCGGCACGCAGGGCACCTTCCACGCCGAGCAGATGCTCGAATACGGCACCAAGGTCGTGGGCGGCGTGACCCCCGGCAAGGGCGGCAGCGAGCACCTGGGCCTGCCCGTGTTCAACACCGTGGCCGATGCCGTGGGCGAAACCGGCGCCAATGCGTCGGTGATCTACGTGCCGCCACCGTTCGCGGCCGACGCGATCCTTGAAGCCGCGGATGCCGGCATCAAGGTGATCGTGTGCATCACCGAGGGCATCCCGGTGCTGGACATGCTGCGCGTCAAGAAGACCCTGGTCACGACCTATCCGGACACCGTGCTGGTGGGCCCCAACTGCCCCGGCGTGATCACCCCGGGCGAGTGCAAGATCGGCATCATGCCGGGCCACATCCACATGCCGGGCAAGATCGCGATCGTCTCGCGCTCGGGCACGCTGACCTATGAAGCGGTCAAGCAGACCACCGACGCCGGCCTTGGCCAGTCGACGGTGATCGGCATCGGCGGCGACCCGATCAACGGCCTGAACTTCATCGACTGCCTGAAGCTGTTCCAGGACGATGCGCAGACCGAAGGCATCATCATGGTCGGCGAGATCGGCGGTTCGGCCGAGGAAGAAGCAGCCGAGTTCATCGCCGAGTACGTGACCAAGCCGGTGGTGGGCTTCATCGCCGGTGCGTCGGCCCCGAAGGGCAAGCGCATGGGCCACGCTGGCGCGATCGCCTCGGGCGACTCGGGCACGGCGGAAGGCAAGTTCGCCGCGATGGAGAAGGCCGGTGTGACCACCGTGCGTTCCCCGGGTGACCTGGGTGCGGCCATCGCCAAGCGCCTGGCGGGCTGATCGCCCGCCTCACCCTGCAGAAAGTGAATGAAAAAGGCCGCCTTCGGGCGGCCTTTTTCATTGCGCGAACGCATCAGTGATGTGGAAGTGGCGGGGCAGGCCGCGGCGTACGCTCGATGGTCGCTCCGAGGCTGCGCTCGGCGTCTTCTCCCAGCGTCAGCAGGGTGAGGTTCCAACCTGACGTTGCATGGATCTGGAACAGCCGTGGCAGGTCGTCGCTGGTCTCGATGCTTGCCAGGTGCCTGTCTTCGACGCTGTAGACGTACAGCAGGACGGCAGCGGGCGGCAGTGCATCGATTTCGGACGCGGTGCGTCCTGCCACGTCGGCCGGAGGCAGGTGTGCTTCGCCCAGCAGGTGGGCATCATCCAGCCAATGCCAGGTGAATCCGGTGGCGTCTTCCAGGCCCGGGGGTATCGTGGGCAGCGCGGAGGCATCGTCGGGCGTGCCGACGGACGCGATCGCGTACTCCGCATCCCCGAAGTAGATGAGCGCCATGTTCTGGCTGGGGTTCAGCTCCAGTCCGTAGATGGATGCACCGCTGCGTCCGTCGCGGACGACGGTGCCGTCGCGGTCCACGATCCGCGAGCTTGTTCCGCGTCCAAGCAGCCTGATCGGTGCGGTGTCCGGACGGGAGGCTGTGTCTTCAGCGGGGGCACCGGGGACCAACTGGTATTCCATCCGGTCCTGGCCAACGTGGCCCGGCTCCGTGACGGTGGCAGTGGTCGCCGCCTGCACGGTTGCGGGGCCCGGGGCGCCCGCGGAACATCCGGACGCAAGTAGCAGCCCGGCCGCGAACAGTACCGCCAGGCCCGATCGCATGGTTGGGAGCGGGCGCGCGTGCTTCATGGATTCCGCCTCAGGTCTTCGATCAGTGCGTCGGCGATGGCATCGGCAATGTCCTGCCGCACCTGCTCGTGGTCATCGCGGGTGTTGAGCAGTTCGTCCACTGCCAGGTTGTCGATGAACTCGATTTCCACAAGCGCCGCGCGCAGCGGATGGTAGTTGGCGGAATTGCCCAGCGACGTATCGCTCAGCACGGCGAGTTGCTGGTCCTTGACGCCGCGGTCGAGGGCGCCGGGATCGTGCGCAAGAACGGTCTGGTACACGGCTTCGTTGACGCGCTCCGCCAGCGCGACATCCTCGCCATGGTTCACGTTGTCGCTGCTTCGCCTGACCAGGGTTTCGGTGCCGCGCGCGGTGCCGTTGAAGCCATTGAAGTGAATGCTCAGCAGGATGTCCGCGCCGTTGTCGCGCCCGACGTGCGCCCGGCTCGCGCCGGGCAGGTTGACGTCCTCGTCGCGCGTCATGTGGATCCGGAGGTTGGTGTTGTCATCGACCCGCAGCGTGCGCAGCGCGGTCCTGGTGCGCAGTCCGAAATCCAGCGTCAGCTCTTTTTCAAGGATGCGGCTGGTGTGCGATGTCGCGTTGTTGGCGGTGGAGCTGGTCTCGTTCCTGTCGCCTCCGTGCCCCGGGTCGATCACGATGATGCCGGGGACTTCCAGGTCGATCAGCTCCACCGCGCTGTCTTCACCTTCCAGCTGGGCACTGATGCGCGCCGCGTTGAAGGCGATGGGCGCCAGGTTGATGCGGATGGCGGTGTGGCCGGTGTCGTCCACGACGGTGGTGGCCTGCTGCTGGCTGCTGCGCGTGAAGTCTTCCGCGGTGAAGTCCGCCGGCGCTTCGAAACGGTCGCGGTGCCCGGCCGCGGCACGGGCCCAGTCGCCCCGGAAATCGGGATCCCCTTCCTGCTGGCCTTCTTCGACGGGAGCCACGAACAGCGGGGCCATCGACCAAGTAACGGTTTTCCCCGCGTGGTGGCCATCGGGGCGGCCTTCGCTCCACACGCGGATCCTCAGTTCGCGATGCGCGATCCGGTTGGTCGCAGGCTGGATCTTGACCATCGGGTGCTTGTGGGGCGCCGCCTGCGGCTCGGTCGAACCGTCGACCTCGTCGCCGTCTTCGTCGGTGATGGCGGGTGCAAGCTCGATGGCCTCGACATGCAGCACCTCGTCCGGGGTCTCGAGCAGCACGTCCCTGCGGACCAGGTTGTTCGTGGTGGACATGACGGAGTCGGCAACGCGCCTGTAGAGCAGGCCGGAGTCAGCGCCGGTCATGGTGTCTGCTCCCCCACTTCCAGGGCCAGGCCTTCGGGCTCCGCCGCCGCCACCACCTGTGTGCGCCCGGCTGCGTCGGTCACGCCATGCAGGTAGCTGCCATCCTTGAGCAGGATGCGGTAGGGGACGTTGGGAAGCGGCTTGCCGGTGCTCCTGTCCTTGAGCACGAAGCCTTCGTCGAACAGCTCCACGCGGGAGTCGGGCAGCGTCGGAAGACCGGCGGCCTTCGCCTCTCCGGCGAGGAAGGGCGACTGGCTTGCCTTGACGATGAAGTTGCCAGGCACGTAGATAGCTCCTTTATCTCCGGTGCGAATTCATGGAGCCTGGCCAGCAATGTCGCTGATCATCGCCGCCGATGTGCAGGACCACCTGATCCTGGCCGGTGATCATTGCGCGGTCCTTTCCGGGGAGTCAAACCGGGGCGTACCCGAGCTGGTGCTCGACAGTTACCGCAAGGTCTATCCGTGGAAGTACGGCGTGGTGGCGGCTTCGGGCGATGTGTTCCTGATGGTGCTTTTCTGCCGCCTGTTCGTGCAGCACGAGCAAACGGGACGGCCCGTGGACCTGCTGCGGGTCGCGAGGGAGGCGAAACAGGCGCGCACCCGCAGCGGGGTTCCGTCCGACCGGTCCGTGGGGAGCATCTTCTTCACGCTGCCGGGCCGCGAAGGCTTCGAGCTGTACGGGGTGTCCGTACGCGCGCGCAGCATCGAGTACGAGGTCATCGAGCCCATCAGCACGCGCTTCGCGATGCACAAAGATGCGCCGCGGGCGTCCGCGTACGAAGCATTCAACAGCAGCCTCCGGCCGTCGTTCTTCTATCCGGATGCTGCCGGGTTCCAGCGCCATCACCTGGATCTGCTGGCGGGATTCTTTGCCGGCCAGAGCGCCGTCGATGATCGGGTGACGGCCTCGTTCGATGCGTGCATCCTCGAGAAGCGGACGGGGGCCGGGCTGTTCTGGCAGGTGTCCGAGGGGCCGAAGCAGCTGCTGCTTCTCGAGCCGGGCGCTGGCACGGACGCCCCGTGGCCTGCAGCCGATCGCGCGCTTCCGGAGGCGGCATGCGACCATCGTGGCCACTCCAGACCTGCCGATTCCCGGGATCCGACATGACCGACTCGCTCCGCATCGCACTCGCCCAGTTCGACTTCCCGGTGGGTGACGTTGCCGGCAACGCGCAGCGCATCGCGGCGATGATCGGCGAGGCCCGCGACGAGTACGGCGCCGACATCGTGGTGTTCCCGGAGCTTGCGGTCAGCGGCTATCCGCCGGAAGACCTGCTGATGCGGCCGGCCTTCCTGGCCGAGTGCGAGCAGGCGCTGCGCACCATCGCGGATGCGGCGACCGGCATCGTCGCCATCGTCGGGTGGCCGGAGTCGGCCGGCAGCATCCTCTACAACTCGGCCAGCGTGCTGCGCAATGGCAAGATCGAACGCACCTACCGCAAGCGCGAGCTGCCCAACTACAACGTGTTCGACGAGCGCCGCTATTTCCACGTCGATCCCGACGGCGGCAGCTGCGTGTTCGAGGTCAAGGGCGTGCCGGTGGGCCTGCTGGTGTGCGAGGACCTGTGGTTTGTCGAGCCCATCGCCGACACGGTGGCGCAGGGCGCGCAGCTGGTGCTGGTGCCCAACGCCTCGCCCTTCGAGCGCGGCAAGCACGCGCAGCGCGACGCCATGATCGCCGCGCACACGCGCGATACCGGCGCGGCGCTGGCGTATCTCAACGTGGTGGGCGGGCAGGACGCGTTGGTGTTCGACGGCGCGTCGGTGGTTGCCGATGGCGACGGCACGGTGCACCCGGCCGCGGCCGCGTTCACCGACCAGTGGCTGGTGGTGGACTACGACGCGGAGCGGCGCGCGTTCACGCCTATCGTGTGGATGGATGACGGCGACGAGAGCATGGACGCGCTGGCCTGGCGCGCGGTGGTGCGCGGGATTCGCGACTATTTCGGCAAGAACGGGTTCAGGCGGGCGTGGCTGGGGCTGTCGGGCGGTCTTGATTCGTCGATCGTGCTGGCGATGGCGGTGGAGGCGCTGGGCGCGGAGAACGTGACCGCGGTGCGCATGCCTTCGCGCTATACCGCCAACCTCAGCAACGACCTGGCCGCGGAACAGTGCCGCGCGCTGGGCGTGGAGATGATGACGGTGCCGATCGGGCCTGCGTTCGACGGCCTGCTGGCCAGCCTGGGGGATGCCTTCGAAGGCCGCGAAGTGGACGTGACCGAGGAGAACCTGCAGTCGCGCGCGCGTGGCGTGATCCTGATGGCGCTGTCGAACAAGCTCGGCGGCCTGGTGCTGACCACCGGCAACAAGAGCGAGTACGCGGTTGGCTACGCCACGATCTACGGCGACATGGCCGGCGCCTATGCGCCGATCAAGGACCTGTACAAGACGGAGGTCTACGGGCTTTCGAAGTGGCGCAACACGGTGGGCGGGGCGCCGGTGATCCCGCCTGCGGTGATCGCCAGGCCGCCGTCGGCGGAGCTGCGCGACAACCAGCTGGACCAGGATTCACTGCCGCCCTACGACGTGCTGGACGCCATCCTGCTGCGCTTCGTGGACCAGGAACAGTCGCGCGACGAGGTCTGCGCGGCCGGCTTCGATGCGGCGGTGGTGGACCGCGTGGTGGCCCTGGTACGCCGCGGCGAGTGGAAGCGCCAGCAGGCGGCGCCGGGCCCGAAGATCTCGAGACGGGCCTTCGGTCGCGAGCGGCGCTATCCGATTACCAACAAGTACCCCCACTAGCGCCGCTGCCGAACGCCTTTGTGGGAGCCGCTATAGCGGCGATCGCAGTTCGGCCACCGCCACGGGAACCCATGGCAGCTTTCGCGGCTATAGCCGCTCCCACAAAAAAGTGGACCATGCCGCGGAAGCCCGGCCTCGGGGTTACTGGATGGCGGATTTTTCGGTGGCGAAGGGGTTGAGCTTGCGGATCGTCCACGGGTAGTCCGGCCAGTCGCCGCTCAGGTACGGGTGGTCCGGCTCGTTGAGCTCGAGCACGCGGCGGGCGTCCGTGGCCAGGGTGTCGTTGCCCAGTTCGACATAGGCGGCGGCGAGTACGGCCACGGCGTCGTTCTGGTATTCGCTCTGCGGGTAGGTCTCGAGCAGGTAGCGGGCGCGCTCGATGGCGGCGACCCAGGCCTCGCGGCGCATGTAGTACAGCGCGGTCTCGATCTCGTGGCGGGCGAAGGTGTTGCGCAGCGCGGCCATGCGGTTGCGGGCATCGGCGGCATAGCGACTGTTGGGATAGCGCTCGGCCACGGTGCGCAGGTCGTTGTAGCCCTGCATGGGCGTGGCCAGGTCGCGGCGGCTGGTGTCGAGGTTCCAGGCGCGCTGCAGGAACACGGTGTCGCGGCTGGAGTTCACCAGGCCGCGCAGGTAGTACATATAGGCCACGTTGCGGTGCGTGGGATAGGTGCGGATGAAGCGGTCGACCGACGACACGGCGTCGTCGTGGCGGCCCATCTTGTACTGCGCATAGGCGATTTCCATCAGCGCCTGCTCGGTGTACGTGCCGTACGGGTACTGCGCGACCAGGCGGCGGTAGGTGGTGGTGGCGCCGTTCCAGTTGCCGCGGCGCATCAGCCCATGGCCCTTGTCGTACAGGGTTTCGACGGCTGCGCCCTCGTCGACGTCCTTGTCCTTGAACATGCCCTTCATCCGCGCGCAGCCCGACACGGTGAACATGGCCAGCAGCAGGAGCAGCAGGGCGCTGCGGATAAGGGTGGTGCGTCGGGTCATGGGACGTCCGGGGCGGCGAGGGCTTGAACGGGGGATAATAGCAGCCACCACCGGCCCGCCAGCGGCCACGACTGAACCCGAGCCGACACCCCATGACCGACGACCACGACGCTGAGATCCCGGAAGCCGCTTCCGACGCCCCCCGGGCCGCCCGCGTGCCGGATGCCATGGCCGGGCGGCGCTTCGACGCGGTGCTGGCGGAGCTGTTCCCCGAGTTCTCGCGGTCGCGCCTGGCGGCCTGGGTGAAATCGGGCGATGTGCTGCTCGACGGCGCCACCGTGCGCCCGCGCGAGGCGGTCCGCGGTGGCCAGGAGATACTGCTCACCGCCACCCTGGAGATCCAGGTCAGCGCCGAGCCCGAGGACATCCCGCTGTCGGTGCTGTACGAGGATTCCGAGGTCCTGGTGATCGACAAGCCCGCCGGCCTGGTGGTGCACCCCGGCGCCGGCAACCACAGCGGCACCCTGGTCAATGCGCTGCTGTTCCGCGACCCGGCGTTCGCCGCGGTGCCGCGGGCGGGCATCGTGCATCGCCTGGACAAGGACACCTCCGGCGTGATGGTGGTGGCCCGCACCCTGCAGGCGCACGCCGCGCTGGTGGCCCAGCTTTCCGCGCGCGACGTGCACCGGCAATACCTGGCAGTGGTGGTGGGCGCGCTGGTCTCCGGGGGCACGGTGAATGCGGCCATCGACCGCCACCCGCGCGACCGCCTGCGCATGGCGGTGCGCGAGGAAGGCCGCGAGGCCACCACCCATTACCGCCTGCAGGAGCGCTTCCGCGCCCACACCGCGCTGGAGTGCCGGCTGGAAACGGGGCGCACGCACCAGATCCGCGTGCACATGACCCACCTCAAGTCGCCGATCGTGGGCGACCAGCTTTACGGCGGGCCGGTGAAGCTGCCGCGTGCGGCCTCGGATGAACTGATCGCCGCGCTGCGCGGGTTCCGCCGCCAGGCCCTGCACGCGCAGGTGCTGGAGTTCGTGCATCCGACCAGCGGCGAGTCCGTGCGCTGCGAAGCACCGGTGCCCGAAGACATGCAGGCGCTCATCCGTGAACTGCGCGCGGATGCCGCCGCCCACGCGGTCACCGGGGCGGGTGTGCGCCGGTGAACGCTGGCGCTGCGGCACAGGGCGGCCCGGGATCGTTGCGCCGGGCCTGGCTGGATGCCGGGTGGCCGGCGCCGGAAGGCGTGCACGCACTGGTGACGCTGCGCCACGGCGCCGGTGCATCGATGGTGCCCTTCGACCGCTTCAACCTGGGCAATGTGCACGGCGTGGGCGGCGACGACCCGGTCATCGTGGCGGCGAACCGCGCCGAGCTGGTGGATCGCGCGGACCTGCCTTCGGCGCCGCGCTGGCTGCGCCAGGTGCACGGCACCGGCGTGCTGCGGGTCGACGATGTGCTGCCCTACGGCAACGCGACCACCGAGCGCGGGCGCATGGCGGCTGAGCCGGAGGCCGATGCCGCGGTCACCGACGTTCCGGGCGCGGTGCTGGCCATCCTCACCGCCGACTGCCTGCCGGTGGTGTTCGCCGCCCGCGACGGCAGCGAGGTGGCGGTCGCGCACGCGGGCTGGCGCGGACTGGCCGCGGGAGTGCTGGAGCACACGGTGGCGGCGATGCGTGCCGCGCCCGGTGAACTCGTGGCCTGGCTGGGTCCCGCCGCGGGGCCGGCCGCGTATGAAGTAGGCGCCGAGGTGCGCGAAGCGTTCGTGGCCGATGACCCCGGCGCGGCGGCCGCGTTCGCTTCCACGCGTCCCGGGCACTGGCATGTCGATCTGTACGCCCTGGCGCGCCGCCGGTTGCTTGCCGCTGGCCTGTCCAGCGCCGACATCCACGGTGGAGGCCTGTGCACGATCTCCGATCGGCGCTTCTTCTCCCACCGGCGCGACGGCCGCAGCGGGCGCATCGCGACGCTGGCCTGGCTGGGCTGAGAGTTCCCGGCGCTGTCCCACAAAGGCATGTTCGCGTTGCTTTTGTAGGAGCAGCCATGGCTGCGACCGGTTCAGCGACTGTGGTCGGCTGCGGCGATAATGGCGCGTCCCCCCCACAAGGATGCCGACCATGACCAATCCCATCGCCAGCCTGGCCAACGTGCCCGGCGTTGCCGCGCGCGACGCGGCGACCACCGGCTTCGTGTTCAACCACACCATGCTGCGGATCAAGGATCCGCGGGCTTCGCTGGATTTCTATACCCGCGTGCTGGGCTTCAGCCTGGTGCGGCACAACGACTTTCCGGAGGCGGAGTTCTCGCTCTACTTCCTCGCCATCGTCGACCCGGCTGACATTCCCGGCGACGAAAGCGAGCGCAAGGCCTGGGTCGCCGGCCTGCAGGGCGTGCTTGAGCTGACCCACAACCACGGCACCGAATCGCAGGACGGCGCGGTGTACCACGACGGCAACAGCGAGCCGCGCGGCTTCGGGCATATCTGCCTGAGCGTGCCGGACGTGCGCGCGGCATGCGAGCGCTTCGAAGCCCTGGACGTGCCCTTCCAGAAGCGCCTGACCGACGGACGGATGAAGGAAATCGCCTTCATCAAGGATCCGGACGGCTATTGGGTCGAGATCATCCAGCCGACGCCGCTGGGCTGACCTGTTCCCGGATATCGGTCGCGTTGCATGCGATTGCATGTGTGCATGGAACAGATCGGCGCGCGGCACCACTCCTGAACTGGGGCATGGGTCACTTCATGTCAGTGACCGCGCGCCTAACATGGATCCACCTGCGGGATGCAGGGCGGCTGCCCGGAACCCTCGCGGCCATGCAGCTGAAGGAACAGGGGATCAAATTGTTGATGCACGCCACGCCCTCCGGTTACTCCGGGGCGGTCAGGGTTCTGATCATGGGCACGGACATGCCCACCGAACACGCGTTGCTGAAGCGTCTGCAGACGCTGATCCCGGCGCCTGCGCCGGGTGCGTCGACCAAGGCCGCCCGCGCGCCCGTGCTCGCCATCAGCGACGACCTGTCCACCTGCGACCTGCTGGTCGTGCCGGGCAGCAGCGCGATGGCGCGAGTCGGGTTGCGCATGGCGCAGACCCGGCCCGAGCTGGCGTTCTGGACGCTCGACGACGATGGCAGGCTGCATGACGGCCGCAGCTCGCCGCCGGTGGAGCTGACCGACGATGACATCCGCGTGGTGCTCGTCGGTGGCGGGAATGAACCCGAAGGCGAGCACGAACGCGAAGGCGACATGCTGCCGATCGCCCGCGTGCTGCGTGATCGCGTGGTCGCCGGGCAGGGCCTGGCCACGCTGGTGCGCAACGGTCGGCCGCAGCTGCTGCTCGATTTCGATCGCAGTCTGGCTGTTCCGGTTGCCGGCATAGATGATGATGTCGCGGCCGCACTGGCCGCGGATTTCCACCAGCTGCGACTGGGGCCGCTGTCGATACGCGACTTCGACAGCAGCATGTCGGCCACGCCGCCGCTGCCGTTGGTGCCGCTGCTGTGGAACATCGCGCTGCAGGTCGACGCGCCCGTTCCGCTTTTCGATCCGATGGATCGCCGCACGGTGCTGTCGCTGCGGCAATGGCCGGACTTCCGCGCACTCGCGCGCCGCCCAGATCATTTCCGCCTGTGCTGCCTGCTGCTCAAGCGACCCAGCACCACGGTCGAAGCCTGCGAGCTGCTGGAGCTCGATGCGGCCACGGTCGATGGCTTCTTCAACGCCGCGTACCTCAGCGGCCATGCGGATACGGGTCGGCACGGGCACGCCGTCTCGCCGCTCGCGGTGGCCGCCGCCGCTACCCGCGCGCGCCCGCGCAAGAGCGGCGGGTCGGCGCTGGCGCGGATGTGGCGCTCGGTCCGCAAGAGCATGCAGGTGGGGACATGATCGAGCACAAGATCGTCATCCTGGGGTCGATGGGCGCCGGCAAGTCGACCCTGGTGCGCACGGTCGCGAACGATCGTGTCGTCGATACCGATGTCGACAACACCGATGCCGCGTCGGAAAAGCTCGCCACCACGGTGGCGATGGACTATGCCGATGTCGCGCTGCCCAACGGCGACCGCATCCGCCTGTTCGGCACCCCGGGGCAGGCACGCTTCTCCTTCATCTGGCCGATCCTGCTGGAAGGCGCGGCCGGCGCCGTCGTCCTGCTGGATGCCAGCGGCGCGGAGCCCGCCGCCGAGCTGGACCGCTACCTCGACGTGCTGGGTGAGCACGCGCCCGAGGTGCCGGTGGCGATCGGGCTGACCAAGCTGGACCTGGCCGACGCCACGGTGGCGCAGCGCCTGGCCGTGCATGTCGGCACGCGTGGCCAGGCCGTACCCCTCGTGCCGGTGGACGCGCGCGTCGCCGGCGACATCCTGATGCTGATGGACATATTGATGATCCAGATCGACACCGCGGACCTGGTGGCCACGCATGGCTGACGCATTCTTGCGCACTCCCCGGCCGTCCGACCCGCAGAACGCACGGATCCGCGCCGAACTCGATGCCTTCGCCAGCGCCGTCCCCGGGCTGCGCAATGCCGTGGTCGCCAGCGTCGACGGCTTTGCGCTTGCCGAGGCCAGCGGGAAGGGCGACAACGGCGAACGCCTGGCCGCGATGACCAGTTCGATGCTTGCGCTCGCCAAGGCGGTGACCCGCGAACTGGAGCTGGGCAGCATGGAAGTGCTGATGATCGAAGCCGACCAGGGCAAGGTCCTGATGCTTTCGATCCCGGTTCCCGCGCGCCCGCTGCTGTTGATGGCGGCCTGCAGCCAGCGCAGCGTCATCGGCAACGTGCTCTGGAGTGCGCGCGAGTGCAGCCAGAAGATCCTTTCCGCAACAAGCTGATCCACAACCACCCGACCACAACCAAGGAAATCGCAATGGCCAACCTGAAACAATCCCTTGACGAACTGATGACCCTCGACGGCGCCCAGGCCGTGTCCCTGGTCGACTACAACAGCGGCATGCTGCTCGGCGAAGCCGGCGGCGGCATCGACATGGAAGTGGCGGCGGCCGGCAACACCGAAGTGATCCGCGCCAAGCTCAAGACCGCGAACTCGCTGCAGCTCAACGACAGCATCGAAGACATCCTGATCTCGCTCGGCAAGGCGTATCACATCCTGCGCCCGGTGGCCTCCAAGCCCGGCCTGTTCTTCTACGTCGTGCTTGATCGCAGCAAGTCCAACCTCGCCCTGGCGCGCCGGAAGGTGCTGGACGTGGAGGGTGCGCTGGAGCTGTAGCGGTTGCGGGACACTCAGCGGGCGGCGAGTTTGCCGAGGAAATCCCGCCGCCAGGCATGGATGTCGTAGCCCTCGATCGTGTCCATCATCGCGCGCCAGCGCTGCTGGCGTTCGGGCAGCGGCATGGCGAGGGCCTGGGCCAGCGCATCGGCGACGCCGTCGATGTCGTAGGGGTTCACCAGCAGCGCGGTGTCGAGTTCGCGCGCTGCGCCGGCGAAGCGTGACAGCAGCAGGACCCCGGGATCGGCCGGGTCCTGCGCGGCCACGTACTCCTTCGCCACCAGGTTCATGCCGTCGCGCATCGGCGTGACCACGCCGACATGGGCGGTGCGGTAGAAGCCGGTCAGCACCTCGTGCGCGAAGTTGCGGTTGACGTAGCGCACCGGCGTCCAGTCGGGCGTGGCGTGGCCGCTATTGATGTGGCCGGCCAGCGTTTCCAGCTCGCGGCGCAGCAGCCGGTATTCCGGCACGTCGCTGCGCGAGGGCGGGGCGATCTGCAGGAAAGTGAGCTGGCCGTTCTGGTCCGGGTGGCGTTCGAGGTGGCGTTCGAAGGCGCGGAAGCGCTCGGGCAGGCCCTTGGAATAATCGAGACGATCGACGCCGATCGCCAGACGGCGCCCGCTGAGGCTGTCGCGCAGGCGCCGCACCGGCAGGCGTTTCATCGCGCGCGCGGCCTGGCCGGCGATGGTGGGCACGTCGATGCCGATAGGGAAGGCGCCGCCGTGGAACTGGCGGCCGTCGGGCGTGGCCAGCACGCCGGTGCCTACCACGCCGCCGCCGCCGTACAGGCGCACGTAGTCCTGGAAGCGTTCCAGGTCGCGCTCGGTCTGGAACCCGACCAGGTCGTACGACGACAGCGCCGCGAACACTTCGCGGTGTTCGGGCAGCGCCGCCAGCAGGTCCGAGGACGGCATCGGCACGTGCAGGAAGAAGCCGATGCGGTTGCCCACGCCGCGCTCGCGCAGGCGCTGCGCCAGCGGGATCAGGTGGTAGTCATGGATCCAGATCAGGTCGTCCTCGCGCAGCTCCGGCGCCAGGCGGTCGGCGAACAGTTCGTTGACGCGGCGGTAGCCGGCATAGGTCTCGCGGGTGTAGTCCACTAGGTCCATGCGGAAGTGCAGCAGCGGCCACAGCGTGCGGTTGGCGAAGCCGTTGTAGTAGTCGTCGAAATCGCGCTTGGACAGGTCCATCACCAGGTAGCGCGTGTCGCCCTCGCGCTCTTCGTGCATGCCGCCCGAGGCCCCGGTGACGGTGCGCCCGCTCCAGCCGAACCACAGGCCGCCGTGCTCGGCGAGCGCGGCCCGCAGCGCGACCGCAAGGCCGCCGGCCCGGGCTTCGCCGGGGAGGGAGACGCGGTTGGACACCACCACCAGGCGCGCCATGTCAGTTGGCCGCCGACCACGGCCGCGACAGGCGCATCGCGGTCATCACCACGCCGACATGGGAATACGTCTGCGGAAAGTTGCCCCAGGCCTCGCCGCCGTCGAAAGCCAGGTCCTCGGACAGCAGGCCGAGGTGGTTGCGGCGGGTGAGCAGGCTTTCGAACTGCTGGCGCGCCTCGTCGACGCGGCCGATGGCGGCCAGCGCGTCGATGTACCAGAAGCTGCAGATGGTGAAGCTGGTCTCGGGCTCGCCGAAGTCGTCGGCGGCGATGTAGCGGAACAGCGAGTTGCCGCGGCGCAGCTGGGTGCCGATGGCCTCGACCGTGGCCACGAAGCGCGGGTCGCGCGGGTCGATGAAGCCGAGTTCGGCGAGCAGCAGCAGGCTTGCGTCCAGGCGCCGGCCCTCGGCGGATTCGACGAAGTGCCCGAGCTCCTCGTCCCAGGCGCGTTCGAGCGTGGCTTCGCGCATGGCGTCGGCACGTCCGCGCCAGTGCACCGCGCGCTGGGCCAGGCCGAGGTGCGCCGCGATGCGCGCCAGGCGGTCGCAGGCGGCCCAGCACATCACGCTGGAATAGGTGTGCACTTCGGCGCGGCCGCGGAATTCCCAGATGCCGGCGTCGGGCTGGTCGTGCAGCGCCCAAGCGTGTTCACCCAAGGGTTCCAGGCGGCTGAAGGCGTCGACGTCGCCGGGACGCTCCAGGCGCTGGTCGAAGAACAGCTGGGTGGCGGCCAGAACCACGCTTCCGTAGACATCGTGCTGCTTCTGGATCCAGGCCAGGTTGCCGCGGCGCACCGGGCCCATGCCGCGATAACCGGCAAGCGCGGGCATGGCGTGCTCTTCCAGGCGGTCCTCATAGGCGATGCCGTACAGCGGCTGCAGGGTGCCGTCGTCGCCGGTGGCGAGGTTGAGTACGTAGCGCAAATACCCTTCCATGGTGCGGGTGGCGCCGAGGCGGTTGAGCGCGCGCACCACGAAGGCCGAGTCGCGCAGCCAGCAGTAGCGGTAATCCCAGTTGCGCTCGCTGTGCGGCGCCTCGGGAATCGACGTGGTGATGGCGGCGACGATCGCGCCGGTTTCCTCGTACTGGCAGAGCTTGAGCGTGATCGCGCTGCGGATCACCGCGTCCTGCCACTCCAGCGGGATCGATAGATAGCGCACCCACTCGCGCCAGTAATCGACAGTCATGCGCTCGGCCTTGCGCGCAAAGCCCTGCACGGATTCGGTGAGCGTTTCGTCGGGGCCCAGCACCAGGTGGCGCTCGCCGTCGAGTTCGAACGGCAGCGATTCGCGCACCAGGCGCACCGACACGTCGCTGGTCAGGCGCAGGGTGAAGCCGGGCAGCAGGTAGCGGATGTGGTTGCTGCCCCAGGTCTGTTCCGGCACCTCGGCGCCGTAGTCCGCCAGTGGACGCAGCACGACGCGGATGCGCGGCCGGCCGGACAGCGGACGCAGCCGCCGCACCAGCATTACCGGCCGGTAGAAACGGTCGTGCTGATGCCAGCGCGGCATGAAGTCGGTGATTTCGATCGCGCCGCCGTGGCGGTCGCGCAGCACGGTGCGCAGCACGGCGGTGTTGTTGAGGTAGGTTTGTTCCGCGCTTTCGAAGTCTTCGAGTTCGATGGCGTAATCGCCGCCGCCGGCCTTGGGCGAGAGCAGCGCGCAGAAGGCGGGGTCGCCGTCGAAGGCGGGGATGCAGCACCAGGTCACTCGCGCACGGGCGTCGACCAGGGCCGCAACGCTGCCGTTGCCGATCAGGCCGAGATCAAGACTGGCCTGCCCCGCTGTTGTGGGAGCGGCTACAGCCGCGATATCCGCCCCGCTCACAGCGATGCCCTGTTCACAGCGATGCCCTGCTCAAAGCCGCGCTCCGCTCACCGCAGCGTTCCGATCCATGCGCACTCCAATCCAGGCATGCACCTCCGCTGTCCCCGCCAACCCGAAGTGCGCCGCGCTTTCCCGCGGCCGACCCACCAGTACGCTGATTCCGTCGCGGGCGTTGACGGCGGCAAAGCCTGCTTCATCGGTGATGTCATCGCCCGCAAACACCGGCAGGCGGCCCGCGAAGGGAGGCTCGGCGAGGAAGGCGAGGATCGCCGCGCCCTTGTCTGCGCGACCGCCCTTGTGTTCGGCGGGTCGCAGTTCAACCACGTCGTTGCCGGGCTGCAGGCGGTAGCCCGGAAGGCGGGGCAGCGCGGCGCTGGCGAAGGCGAGCAGTTCGCCGCAGGCCGCCGGTGCCGCGCGCCAGTGCAGGGCCAGCGCCGCACCCTTGTCCTCGACCACGGCGCCCGGATAGCGGGCGGCGACCTGCGTCGCCTCGCTACGGACCAGCGCCAGCGCGGCGGGCGTGGCGGGCGCGCGATGGCCACGACGGCCGTGGCGGCGCTCAAGGCCGTGCAGGCCGGCGGCGGGCATGACGGGTGGCGCAAGCAGTGCATCGAGCGTGGCGATGGAGCGGCCGCTGACCAGGGCCAGGGCGCCATCGAGGCGCCGGTGCAGCGTTGCCAGCGCTTCGCGCAGCGGCCCGGGCACGTCGACCGCGTCGGGGTGCGGCGCGAAATCGAGCAGGGTGCCATCCACATCGAGGAACAGCGCGCAGCCGTCGTCGATGGCGGGCGGTGGCGGGAGCGCGGAGGTCTCTGCGGCCATGCGGGGCATTGTGTCCCGGAGCATGTGAGATTTTCGCTAGGGTGCTTTTGTGGGAGCCGCTATAGCGGCGATTGGCATCGATGTGCCCGTGGCCGGGTCGCAGCTATAGCTGCTCCTACAGGAGCGGGGTGCCCGTGATGGCTTGAATTGATGGGGCGTGGGCCGCATTTTCGGGATATTGCCGGCGTGGCCGGCCATCGACAGCCGAGGCATCCCCATGCGCATGGACAAACTCACTTCGCGTTTCCAGCAGGCGCTGGCCGACGCGCAGTCGCTGGCCGTGGGCCGCGACCACAATCTGATCGAACCCGCCCACGTGCTGGTGGCGCTGCTTGACGAGTCCGGCGGCGGCAGCGGGCCGCTGCTGGCGCAGTCGGGCGTGAACGTGCCGCTGCTGCGCGAACGCCTGGGCGAGATCCTGGAAAAGCTGCCGAAGGTGTCCGGCCAGGCCGGACAGGTCTCGCTGGGCAACGACCTGGGGCGCCTGCTCAACCACACCGACAAGCTGGCGCAGCAGCGCGGCGACGCCTTCATCGCGTCCGAGCTGTTCCTGCTCGCGGCGCTGGACGACGGCGGCGACGCCGGTCGCGCGTTGAAGGCCGCCGGTGCCGACAAGGCGCGCCTGGAGGCGGCCATCGACGCCATGCGCGGCGGCGACAGCGTCAACGACGCCAGCGCCGAGGAAGCGCGGCAGGCGCTGGAGAAGTACACCATCGACCTGACCGCGCGCAGCGAGATCGGCAAGCTTGATCCGGTGATCGGACGCGACGAGGAGATCCGCCGCACCATCCAGGTGCTGCAGCGGCGCACCAAGAACAACCCGGTGCTGATCGGCGAGCCCGGCGTCGGCAAGACCGCGATCGTCGAAGGCCTGGCGCAGCGCATCGTCAACAACGAAGTGCCCGAGGGCCTGCGCGGCAAGCGCGTGCTGTCGCTGGACATGGGCGCACTGATCGCCGGCGCCAAGTACCGCGGCGAGTTCGAGGAGCGGCTGAAGGCGGTGCTGAGCGACCTGTCCAAGCAGGAAGGGCAGGTGATCCTGTTCATCGACGAACTGCACACGATGGTCGGCGCCGGCAAGGCGGAAGGCTCGATGGATGCCGGCAACATGCTCAAGCCCGCGTTGGCGCGCGGCGAGTTGCACTGCATCGGCGCGACCACGCTGGACGAGTACCGCAAGTACGTGGAAAAGGACGCGGCGCTGGAACGTAGATTCCAGAAGGTGTTCGTGGGCGAGCCGTCGGTCGAGGACACGATCGCGATCCTGCGCGGGCTGAAGGAGAAGTACGCGGTGCACCACGGCGTGGAGATCACCGATCCGGCGATCGTGGCCGCGGCGACGCTGTCGCACCGCTACATCGCCGACCGCAAACTGCCGGACAAGGCCATCGACCTGATGGACGAGGCCGCAAGCCGCATCCGCATGGAGATCGATTCCAAGCCGGAGGAACTGGACCGCAAGGAGCGCCGCCTGATCCAGCTCAAGATCCAGCGCGAGGCGCTGAAGAAGGAGAAGGACGCGGAATCGAAGCAGCGCCTGGCGGATCTTGAGAGCGAGATCGCCGTGCTGGAGCGGGATTACAACGATCTCGAGGAAGTCTGGAAGGCCGAGAAGGCGACGCTGCAGGGCGCGACGAAGATCAAGGAGCAGATCGAGGCCGCCAAGCTCGAGCTCGAGGCCGCGCAGCGCCGCCAGGACTTCGCGAAGATGAGCGAGATCCAGTACGGCCGGCTGCCGGAGCTGGAGAAGCAGGCGCGCGCGGCGCAGGAAGCCGAAACCAAGGGCTTCACCCTGCTGCAGGACAGGGTGACCGCGGAGGAGATTGCCGAGGTGGTCGCGCGCTGGACCGGGATCCCGGTCAGCAAGATGCTGGAAGGCGAGCGCGACAAGCTGCTGCGCATGGAAGAGGTGCTGCACTCGCGCGTGGTCGGCCAGCAGGAGGCGGTGAAGGTGGTGTCCGATGCCGTACGTCGTTCGCGCGCGGGCCTGAGCGATCCCGACCGGCCGAGTGGTTCGTTCCTGTTCCTTGGCCCCACCGGCGTCGGCAAGACCGAGCTGTGCAAGGCGCTGGCCGAGTTCCTGTTCGACTCGAGAGACGCGATGGTGCGCATCGACATGAGCGAGTTCATGGAGAAGCACTCGGTGTCGCGCCTGGTGGGCGCGCCCCCGGGCTACGTGGGCTACGAAGAAGGCGGTTACCTGACCGAAGCCGTGCGTCGGCGCCCCTACAGCGTGATCCTGCTCGACGAGGTCGAGAAGGCGCATCCGGACGTGTTCAACATCCTGCTGCAGGTGCTCGACGACGGTCGCCTGACCGACGGCCAGGGGCGCACGGTGGACTTCCGCAACACCGTGATCGTGATGACGTCCAACCTCGGCAGCCAGATGATCCAGGAGCTCGACGGCGACGATTCGCCCGAGGCCTACATGCAGATGAAGGCGGGCGTGATGGCGGTGGTGCAGTCGCACTTCCGGCCGGAGTTCATCAATCGGCTGGACGACATCGTGGTCTTCCACTCGCTGGACAAGGCGCAGATCAAGGCGATCGCGCGCATCCAGATGCGTGGGCTGGAGAAGCGCCTGGGCGAGCGCGGGATCCGGCTCGAGGTCAGCGATGCGGCCTTCGAACTGCTGGGCGATGCCGGCTTCGACCCGGTATATGGCGCAAGGCCGCTGAAGCGCGCGATCCAGCAGCAGCTGGAGAATCCGCTGGCGCAGAAGATCCTGTCGGGGGAGTTCAGCCAGGGCGATACGATTCGAGTCGGCGCCGAAGCCGGGCATCTGCAGTTCGCCAAGGCCTGACGCCTCCCCCGGATCCCGGTCGCCTGCCCTCGCCACACTCACCCGTGCTTTCTTTGTAGGAGCAGCTATAGCTGCGACCGCTCTTTCCGGTCGCCGGCAATCGCAGCTGTAGCTGCTCCTACAGCAGCTCGGTTCGGGCGGGGCGGTAGGGGGGGGTGGCCATCACCATCTCCGCCAGCGAATAGGCGAGTTCGCGTTCGGCCAGCACTGCGCCGTCGGCGCCGTGCGCCAGCAGGTGCTTGACCTCGGCATCGCTGTGCGCGCGCGCCAGCACGGTGATCGCTGGGTTCGCCGCCTTGAGGCGTGCGATCGTTTCGCCCGCCTCGAGCGCGTTGGGAATCGCGAATACGGCCAGCGCCGCGCGGCCGGGGGCGGACTCCAGCATTACCGCTTCCGAGGCGACGTTGCCGCGCACCGCATGCAGTCCTTCCTCGCGGGCCTTGTCGACCAGGTTGGCGTCGTCCTCGATCACCACCAACGGCACGCCGCGGGCGTGCAGCAGGGTGGCCAGTTGCCTGCCTACGCGGCCATAGCCGACGACGATGGCATGCCCCGACAGCGACTCCGGGAGATGGTGGCTGGCGGCGTCGGCGGCGACTTCGTGCGCGGTGGCGGTGGCGGCTGCGGCATCGACCTTGGCGTCATGTCGTGCCAGCCACCGGTCGACCACGCCGAACGACAGCGGGTTGAGCATGATCGAGATCAGCGCGGCGGCCAGCACCAGGTCCTGGCCTTCTTCCGGCAGGATCCCCAGCGTCACGCCAAGCGCCGCGATGATGAAGGCGAACTCGCCGATTTGCGCCAGGCTGGCGGAGATGGTCAGCGCGGTGGATTTCGGGTGCCCGAAGGCGCGCACGATCAGGTACGCCGCAGCCGACTTGCCGAACATGACGATGAAGGTCGTGGCGAGCACCAGCAGCGGCTCGCGCACCAGGATCATCGGGTCGAACAGCATGCCCACCGAAACGAAGAACAGCACCGCGAAGGCGTCGCGCATCGGCAGTGAATCCTGCGCCGCCTTGTGGCTGAGCTCGGACTCGTTGAGCAGCATGCCGGCGAAGAACGCGCCGAGCGCGAACGACACCCCGAACAGTTCCGCCGAACCCAGCGCGACGCCGAGCGCTATCGACAGCACCGCCAGCGTGAACAGTTCGCGCGAGCCGGTGCCCGCGGTGCGCTCGAGCATCCACGGGATCACCCGCCGCCCGACCACCAGCATCACCGCCACGAACAGCGCCACCTGGACCAGGGTCTTGCCGATCTCGATCGTGAGCCGGCCCGCCGACACCGGTTCGCCGCCGGCGTTCCCGAACACGCTCGCGACTGCAGGCATCAGCACCAGCGCCAGCACGCAGGCCAGGTCCTCGACGATCAGCCAGCCGACCGCGATCCGCCCGCGCGTGCTGTCCAGCAGCCGCCGCTGCTCCATTGCCCGCAGCAGCACCACGGTGCTGGCCGTGGCCAGCGAGAAGCCGAAGACGATGCCCTGCAGGGTCGGCCAGCCGAGTGCGGCGGCCAGTCCCCAGCCGAGCAGGGTGGCGACGCTGATCTGCACCACCGCGCCGGGGATGGCGATGTGCTTCACCGCCATGAGGTCGCGGATGGAGAAATGCAGGCCGACGCCGAACATCAGCAGGATCACGCCGATCTCGGCCAGCTGCGGCGCGAGCTCCTGGTCGCCGACGAAGCCCGGCGTGAACGGCCCGGCGAGGATGCCCGCGACCAGGTAGCCCACCAGCGGCGACAGGTGCAGCCGATGGGCGGCCAGTCCCAGCACATAGGCCAGCACGAAGCCGACGGTCAGGATCGCGATGAGTTCGGTGTGGTGCGGCATCAGGGATTCCCGCCGGGGGGCTGGGGCAGGATAGAGGCAATGTGGGAGGGGGCCCGTCCCTGGGCCCTTCATCGGCTACCAGCTGTAGCCGACCTTGCCGTACACGAAGGCGCCGTTGTAGCCGAACGGAGACAGGTTGCTGTACGGGAACTGGCCATTGGTCGAGTTGGCGAAGATGTTCTCGTCCGGGTATTCGTTGAGCACGTTGTCGGCGCCGAGGGTGAAGGTCCAGTTGTTCATCCGATAGGCCGCGGACGCGTCGAGCAGCCACTTGGCGTCATAGGTCTGGTCGTTGGCGCTGTTGGCCGAGCGGCTGGTCACGCTGCCGTAGCGGGTGGTGGCCAGGGTGAAGTCCCAGGCGTCCAGCGACCAGGTGCCCGAGAGCAGCAGCTTGGTGTTCGGGAAGCCCTCCTCGATGCGCCCGATCTCGGTCCGGTCGATGCGTTCGAGGTCCAGGCCGGCCTGCTCCAGCTCGTCCGGGTTCGGCGCGATGCGGGTGATTTCGGTGTCGGTGTAGTTCCAGCCGGCGGTGAGGTCCAGCGTGCCGGCGCCGAGGTCCATGCCGTAATTGGCGACAAGGTCGATGCCCTGCGTGCGGGTATCGATCGCGTTGGTGAAGTAGCGGCCGCCGTTGACGCCGAAGATGCCGCGTGATTCCAGCAGCGCGCGCACCGCGTCGCCGGTGAGGTTGGACGACAGCGCGATGCGGTCGTCGACCTCGATGTGGTACGCGTCGATGGTGACGTAGAGCCTGTCCACGGGCTGCAGCACCAGGCCCAGGCTGTAGGACAGCGATTCCTCCGGCTGCAGCGCCTCGGCGCCGAAGGCCTGCGCCACGGCGCTGGACGCCGGGAAGGTGCGCACTTCGAACGGATCCGGAATGCCGGCCAGGAACAGCGTGCTGACGGTCTGGAAGTACTGCTGTGCCAAGGACGGCGCGCGGAAACCGCTGGATACCGTGCCGCGCAGCGCGACCGCGTCGGTGAAGGCGTAGCGCGCCGAGAGCTTGCCCGAGGCCTGGCTGCCGAAGTCGTCATAGTCCTCGTAGCGCCCGGCGATACCGCCGGAGAACTTTTCCGTGAGGTCGGCTTCGAGGCTGGCGTAGACCGCGTGGCTGTCGCGCGAGTAGGCGCCGGACACGCCGGGCGCGAAGCCGCCAAAGCCCTGCGCGCCGCCCGGCCGGCTGAGGTCGGGCTGCGCGTACGAGCCGTATTCACCTGGCGACTGGTTCCACTTCTCGTTGCGGAACTCGACGCCCATCGCCAGCGCGACCGGATACGCCAGGCCCCAGTCCAGCTGCCGGCTGAGGTCGAAGTTGGCGATGTTCTGCGTGGTCTCCAGCGCGCCGTCGTAGAACGAGGTCGGCGAGTCGGCGCCGATGCTGGCGTTGAGCGTGTTGCGGGTGAAGAACTCGAGGTTGTTGTAGCCGTGGTTGAAGCTCAGGTCCCAGTCCCAGGCCTCGCCGAAGCGGCCGTTCATGCCGGCGACGATGGCGCGGTCGCGGGAGACGTTGTTGATCTCGGGCAGGAAGCCGTCCGGGTAGATCGAGGGAATGTTCTGGCTGCTGTTGCCCGGCGCGCGGAAAAACGCGAACGAGGTGATGTCGCGGTTGCTGATCGTGCCGAAGGCGTACAGCGACAGCGTGTCGCTGATGTCGAAGCCGGCGTTGAACGAAGCCGCCGCGGCGTCGACTTCCGGGTCACCGATCACGAAGGCCTTCTGGCCCGGCTCCGGCTGGGTCGGCCCCGGCGTGCCTGCGAAGGGCCGCGCGCGGTTGGTGCGGTCCTGCCGGTTGACCTGGGCCGACAGGTGCAGGAAGCCGCGGCCAGCGCCCAGCGCCAGGCCGGCATCGCCGGCAAGCTGGGTCTGGTCGCCATCGCCGGCGGAGTGCTGGCCGTGGCTGAGCGACACGCTGCCGCCTTCCGATGCGCCCTTCAGCACCACGTTGACCACGCCGGCGATGGCGTCGGAGCCGTACTGCGCCGATGCGCCGTCGCGCAGCACTTCCACGCGCTCGATCGCCGAGATCGGGATGGTGTTGAGGTCCACCGGCGCCGAGCCGCGGCCGATGGTGCCGTTGAGGTTGAGCAGCGACGAGGCGTGGCGGCGCTTGCCATTGACCAGCACCAGCACCTGGTCGGGCGCCAGGCCGCGCAGCTGCGCCGGGCGGATGGCGCTGGTGCCGTCGGTCAGCGCCGGGCGCGGGAAGTTGAGCGAGGGCAGGGCGCGCGCAAGTGCGGTGGCGAGCTCGGTGGTGCCCGTGGCCTGCAGCGCCTCGCTGCCGATGATGTCGATCGGTGACTGCGATTCGGCCACGGTGCGGTCGGTCACGCGGGTGCCGGTGACGATGATGTTGTCGAGGTTGGTCGCGTCGCGCCGCGGCTGGGCCGGCTCCTGCGCCTGGGCGGCAAGGACGGGGGCGAGGGCGGCAAGCAGGGCAATGGCGAGGGGAG
The DNA here is from genome assembly GCF_054052085.1 of Luteimonas sp. A501. Next base: position 30,264 of record NZ_JBSVRI010000005.1, on the reverse strand, counting down.
CAGGCTTCATGGTCGGATCCTTGCGACAGATGACAGGGAAGGGGTCGGCGGTAGGGGCGCTCGCGCATCCAGCGCGGTTTCGACGGTACCGCACGCGGGCCCGGGCGTGCAGCCCGGTAAACTGTGCGGATGATCTCTTTCCGCAACTTCGCCCTCCGCCGCGGCGAACGCCTGCTCCTGTCCGATGTCGACCTGTCCCTGCACGCCGGCTGGCGGGTGGGCGTGGTCGGCCGCAACGGCACCGGCAAATCCTCGCTGTTCGCCGCCGTGCGCGGCGAGGTCGAGGCCGACCGCGGCGACCTCGACCTGCCCTCGCGCCTGCGCATCGCCTCGATCGCGCAGGAAATGCCCTCGCTGCCGGATTCGGCGATCGACTTCGTGCTGGCCGGGGACGAAGCCGTCCACGCCGCGCTGCAGGCCGAGGCCAACGCCTTCGCCGCCGAGGACTGGGAGGCCGTGGCCGAGGCCCACCAGAAGCTGGAAGAGGTGGGCGGCTACGACGGCGCCGCGCGCGCGGGCAAGCTGCTGCACGGCCTGGGTTTCCCGGGCGAGGCGCAGCAGCGGCCGGTATCGAGCTTCTCCGGCGGCTGGCGCGTGCGCCTGAACCTGGCGCGCGCGCTGATGACCCCGTCCGACGTGCTGCTGCTCGACGAGCCCACCAACCACCTCGACCTCGACGCCGTGCTGTGGCTCGAACAGTGGCTGATGAAGTACCAGGGCACCCTGCTGCTGATCTCGCACGACCGCGAGTTCCTCGACAACGTCAACACCCACACCCTGCACCTGCACGGCGGCAAGGCGAAGCTGTACATCGGCAACTACACCGCCTTCGAGCGCCAGCGCTCCGAGCAGCTGCGCCTGCAGCAGATCACCCACGAGAAGACCCAGGCCGAGCGCGCCCATCTGCAGAGCTTCATCGACCGCTTCAGCGCCAGCGCCGCCAAGGCCAAGCAGGCCCAGTCGCGGGTCAAGCGCCTGGCGAAGATGGCCGATACCGAAGCGGTGCGCGCGGAGCGCGACGTGCGGATCGATTTCCCCGCGCCGGCGAGGCTGCCGCATGCCCTGCTGCGCTTGAACCACGCCGACTGCGGCTATCCCGGCGCGGCTCCCCCGGGAGCGACTCCCACGGTGATCCTCCGTGACGCCAACTTCGGTCTGGAGGCCGGCGACCGAATCGGACTGCTTGGGCCCAATGGCGCGGGCAAGTCGACGCTGGTGAAATCGCTGGTCGGCGAGCTTCCGCTGCTCACCGGCGAGCGCTACGCCCACCCCGACCTGCGCATCGGCTACTTCGCCCAGCACACGGTCGAAGCGCTGGTGGCCGGCACCTCGCCGATCGATCACCTGCGCGAGCTCTCGCCGAATGCCTCGACCCAGGACTTCCGTAATTTCATGGGCAAGTGGAGCTTCCCCGGCGACCGCGCCTTCGAATCCATCGACGGTTTCAGCGGCGGCGAACGCGCGCGCCTGGCGCTGGCGCTGATCGCCTGGCGCCAGCCCAACGTGCTGCTGCTCGACGAACCCACCAACCATCTCGACCTTGAAATGCGCGAGGCCCTGGCCGAGGCACTGTCCGATTTCCCGGGTGCGATCGTGCTGGTCTCGCATGACCGCCACTTGATCGGCCTGGTCGCCGATACCTACTGGCGCGTGTCCGAGGGCGTGGTGCGTCCGTTCGATGGCGACCTTGACGACTACGCCGCATGGCTGCGCTCGCGGCCCCAGGATGCGAAGGCGGCGACGGCCGCGCCCGAAGCGCTTGGCGCCAATGCCGCGGCCGCCCCGGTCGCGGCACCGGTTCCAGCGCCCGCGCCGGCGCCATCCAGGCCGGCAAGGAAAACCAACCCGCACCGGTTGGCACGCGCCGAGCAGCGGGTGGCGGAGCTGGAGGCCGCGCGCGCTGCGATCGAGGCCGAGCTTGCCGACCCGGCGCTGTATTCCGCCGGGAGCAACCGTGCCCAGGACCTGGCGCGGCGCCAGGCCGACCTGGTGGCCGAGCTGGCGCAGGCGGAAGAGGTGGTGCTTGAGCTCTACGCCCAGGATGAAGGGGCCGCCTGAGGGCCGGGCCTATAGTCGGTTGACCCGGGTCAACGCGGCACGCTGCCCGCGGGTCCAGGCCGGGTCGACAACACGGAGGGTAGTGCCATGTACAAGCAGATCCTGATCCCGACCGACGGGTCCGAACTGTCCCTGTCCGCCATCGACCAGGGCCTTGCCTTTGCACGCGAAGTCGGGGCGTCGGTGACCTTCTTCACCGTGACCACGCCGCTCCGCATCTATGGCGTGACCGGCGAACAGCTGGCCGGTGGCTACGAGGCCTACGGCACGATCGCCCGCGAGGAAGGCGTGCGTCGCCTGGCGCAGGCCGAGGAGCGCGCGAAGGCGCTGGGCGTGCCCTGCCAGGTGCGCATGGTCGAAAGCGAGCATGCCTGGGAGGCGATCATCGAGGCCGCCAACGAGGCCGGCTGTGACCTGATCGCGATGGCCTCGCACGGCCGCCGCGGACTCGGCGGATTGCTGCTGGGCAGCGAGACGCTGAAGGTGCTGACGCACTCGGCGATCCCGGTGCTGGTCTATCGGCAACCGAGAGCGGGCTAGCGGTTTGCGCCGCCGCGTGGGCGGCGGTTAGGGTGTCCGGATGACTATCATCCGACTCTCCGCGCTTTCCGCCGCGCTCGTGGCCCTTGCCGCCTGCGCTCCTTCCGCCGACCAGGCGCCTGCGGCCGATCTTGCCACCGCCGACGCCGCACCCGCCGAGGCGCTCGACGCCCCGGTGCCCGACGCCGCCCCCGCCGACGCCTTCCTTGCCGCGCTCGCCACCCACTGCGGCCAGGCCTTCGCCGGGCGCATCGTCGCCAACGAGCCTGCTTCGCCCGAACCCGACGCTTTCGAAGGCAAGGATCTGGTGATGCACGTGCGCGGCTGCGACGACCCGACCCGCGGGCTGCGCGTGCCCTTCCACGTTGGCGACGACCATTCCCGCACCTGGGTGCTGACCCGCACCGACGACGGCCTGCGCCTGAAGCACGACCACCGCCACGAGGACGGCAGCCCCGACGAGCAGACCATGTACGGCGGCGAGACCGCGACCGCGGGCACCGCCGTGCGCCAGGAATTCCCGGTGGACGCGGAATCGATCGAGCTCTTCGGCCGTACCGGCGCCGACGTCTCCACCACCAATACCTGGGCGATGGAGATCGAGCCCGGCAGCCGCTTCCTTTATGAGCTGGCGCGTCCGGGTGGCCGCATGTTCCAGGTCGAGTTCGACCTGACGACGCCGGTGGCCGAGCCGCCGGCCCCCTGGGGCTCTGCCGACTGACCTCGAAAACTCGGACGCCACGCGCCACGCGCGTGGCGTTCACGGGCGTGCCAAGGCACTCGCCTACAATCAGCGTCATCAGCGGTTTGGTGGATGGTGCTTTTGAATTCGATCGTCAGTGTCGTGCCCGTACCGCGCACGTGTTCCCTTCATGCCATGCTTGCGTCCCGCCGCCGTCCACCGTCGTTGCTGAAGCGGCTGGCTCCCGCCCTGTTGGCGCTGTTCGCGATGCTGGCGTCCTTGGACGTGGCGGCGCAGGAATGGCGCTACCGTGTCCGCCCCGGCGACAACGTATGGGACCTGGCGCGTGCACACATGCGCCCCGACGTGCCGTGGCAGCAGCTGCAGGCCTTAAACGGGGTGGACGACCCCTATCGCCTGGAACCGGGCTCGGTCATGCGCTTCCCGCTGGCGTGGCTGCGCGTGCAGCCGGCCAAGGCGCGGGTGGTGGCCGTGTCGGGATCGATTTCGGTATATGCGGACGAGGCATCCGGCGTTGCCGTGCCGGCCACCGTGGACCAGATGCTGGGCGCGGGCACGATGTTGCGCACCGCGTCCGACGCGAGCCTCACGCTGGAGTTCGCGGATGGTTCGCGCCTGCAACTGCTGGCTGACAGCGAACTGCACCTCGACCGCCTGAGCGCGTGGGGGCGCACCGGCATGGTCGACACGCGCTTGCGTCTGCCGCGCGGTAGGACCAGCCACGACGTCAAGCCGGGGCGTGGTCCGGGATCGCACTTTTCCGTGGAATCGCCCGGGCTGATGACCAGCGTGCGCGGCACGGGTTTCCGGGTGGCGAGCGACGGTGAAGCCAGCCGGTCCGAAGTCTATCGCGGGCGCGTGGATGTCGAGGGTGGCGGCCGTCGGGTGCAGGTGGGCGCGGGGCTCGGTACGCATGGCGATGCGGGGCAGGGCCCGATCACGCCCGTCCCGCTGCTGCCCGCGCCGGACCTGGTGCGGCTGCCCGATACCGTGCAGTGGATCCCGGCGGAGCTTGCGTGGGCCCCGCTGCCCGGTGCACGCGGCTACCGGCTGCAGGCCAGTTCGCACGACGATTTCCGCACCTTGCTGCAGGACGTGAGGGTCGATGCTGCCGCCGCGCGTTTGGACGTGCAGGCGGCAGGCACCGTGCATGTGCGCGTGCGTGGCATCGATGAGCGCGGACTCGAAGGCCTGGATGCGGTGCGCGTGCTCCAGATCGCAGCCCAGCCCGGCCCGCCGTTCACGGTGAGTCCGGGCGTCGACAGCGAGGTCGCGGGCCCGCGACCGCGGCTGCGCTGGACGGCATCCGAGGGGGCCGCGAGCTATCGCGTACAGGTGGCGCGCACCGCGGACTTCAGCGATCTGCTGGTCGATCGTGAGGAGGTGACCGCCGTGGAGCTGCGCACGCCGGTTGAACTCGAGCCGGATACGTATTACTGGCGGATCGGAGCCGTGGACGCGACCGGCCGTCGCGGTCCGTTTGGGGACCCGGTGCCGTTCGCCGTGCGCGCGGCCGACGCCCCGCCCATGCCGACGGCCGATCGCGATGGAAAGATCCTGCAGGTCGGCTGGCAGAGTGCGGGCGAGGGGCAACGTTATCGCTTCCAACTGTCGCGCAAGGCCGACTTCAGCACGCTCGCGGAGGAGCACCTCGTCGATGAAAACCTCATCGCGCTGCCGGATATCGGCACCGGGACGTGGCACATGCGCGTGCAGGTCGTGGAGAGCGACGGCTATGCCCACCCGGTGGGTCCGACCCAGGCGCTCAAGGTGGGCTGCGGCGCGTGCCGCGTGTTGCTGGGTATCGCCGCCGCCGTGTTGATCGTGCTCTAGCATGCGCAGCTGGTCGCTGCAGGGCGTGTACATGCGGATCCTGGCCGGCGCTGCCGGGGCCGCGGCGGTGGCCGTGCTGACTCTCACGTCGATGACCTGGCGCGTGGATGCGTGGGTCTACGATCGACTGCAGGCCGCGTTCGCGCCGGCCGCGGATGATCGCATCCTGCTGGTGACCGTGGATGACAGGAGCCTGTCCGCGCTCGGCCGGTGGCCGTGGCCGCGCGGCGTGCATGCGGCGCTGCTCGACCGGCTGGAGCCGGCAGGCGTGCGCGGCATTGCCCTGGACCTGATGTTCGCCGAGGCCAACGCCAGCGATCCGTCGGGTGATGCGGCGCTGGCGCGCGCCATCCGTCGCAACGGCAAGGTGGTCCTGCCGGTGATGGCCGAGCCCTCCGGGCCCGAGGGTCCGCTGATCGAACAGATGCCGCTGGCCCCGCTGGTCGACGCGGCCGCGGCGCTGGGGCATGTCGAGGTGGCGGCCGGAAGCGATGGCGTGGTGCGCGAAGCGGCCCTGTACGCGGGACTGGGTTCCGCGCACTGGCCGGCCCTGGCCCTTGCGCTGCACGAGCTGCATGCCGGCGTGACGCCGCGTGCGGAGTTGCCCGGGTTGCGCCCCGGCGCGGATGCGCCTGCGCCGTCGCCCTACCAGTGGAGTCGCGACCACCGCGTCATGATCCCGTTCGTGTCGACGCGCGGCTTCCAGGAGGTGTCGTACATCGACGTGCTGCGCGGCGAGGTCCTGCCAGCGCTGCTGCATGATCGCTGGGTGCTGGTGGGCGTCTCGGCAACCGGCATCGCCCGCGACGTGCTGGTGCCCGGCGTCGGGGTCGGTGAGCGCATCTCCGGCCTGGAATACCACGCCAACGCCCTCAACATGCTCGAACAGGGCGCGGCCGTGACCGCGCTGCAGCGACCATGGCAACTGCTGCTGGGCGTCGGGGTGCTGCTGCTGCCGCTGCTGCTCTACCGCGAGCGTGCACGCGTGCGGCGCGGGTGGGTGGTGATGCTGCTGGCGATCTTGGCGACGTTCGCGGCCAGCGCCACACTGTTGAAGTTCGGGCAAGCATGGTTCGCGCCTGCGCCGACGGTCGCGGTGTTGCTTGCCGGCTACCTGGCGCTCGTGGTCCACCAGTTCCTCCGTTCGCAGCGCCTTGCCAGTTCCGACGGCCTGACCCGGCTGGCCAACCGGCACATGTTCGATGCCACCCTGGAACGCGAACTTCGCGCGGCGCGGCGTGCGGGCCGGCCCCTGTCGCTGCTGCTGGTCGACGTCGACCACTTCAAGACCTTCAACGACTCCTACGGCCACCAGGCCGGGGACCAGGTGATGCGTCGTGTCTCGGGGGTGCTGGACGGCTGGGCGCGGCGACCGCGTGACATGGCGGCGCGGTATGGCGGCGACGAACTCGCGCTGGTGCTGCCCGAGAGTACGGCGGCGTCGGCGCTTGGCATCGCCAACAGCATCGTCGCAGACGTGCGCCGCCTGAAGGTGCCGCACGGCAAGTCGCCCACCGCCGCCATCGTGTCCGTCAGCATCGGCATTGCAACGTTCGACCCGGCGCTGCACTTGCAGGATATCGACCTGGTGGAGCGCGCCGACGCCGCGCTGTACACCGCCAAGCGCGAAGGGCGCGATCGCGCGTTCTGCGTGGAGGCGACGCCGGCAGTGGCTCCGCCGGGGGAGCCCGCGAGGCCCGCGGCTTGAATTTCGCGTCCGCGGCCCCAGATTGCGCGATCTCCATATCAACGAATCGACACCATCGCTATGCCGATCTATGCGTTCCGCTGTGCCCTGTGCGGGCATGATTTCGATCGTCTGCAGAAGCTTTCGGACGCGGATCCGGACACCTGCCCGGCGTGCGGTGCCAGCGGGGGAGTCGGTCGCCAGCTGACCGCGCCTGCATTCCGCCTGGCCGGCAGCGGCTGGTACGAGACCGACTTCAAGAAGGACGGCGACAAGAAACGCAACCTCGCCGAAGGTGGCGAAGGCGCTGGCAAGGCGGAAAGCGGGACCGCCGCCGGTGATGCGCCGGCGAAGACGAACAGTCCCGCTGCGCCAGCTGCGCCTCCCGCGGCGAAGCCGGAGGCCAAGCCGGCTGCGGCCAAGCCCGACGCTGGGTGAGTCGGCGGCGGCCGCGGCTTCGGCGGCTGTCGCAAGCTTCGCCCCCATCTGCCCTTAGGGCATCTTCGCCCGCAAGCGGGGGAAGAGTCGCATGGGCCTGGGTCCCTGATTCCCGCGTTGCCGCGGAGGGGGGTCAGGGGGCTTCCGCCTCATCGATCTCCGTTGCGTCCACTTCCGGCAGCAGTTCGATCGCGGACGGCGTGGTGCGCAGCATCAGGTGGAACACCGATGGCGTGTCGTTGTCGCGCGGGTAGAGCAGGCGGCGACCGCCGGCGACCAGGGCGGCGAGGAACAGCGTCGCGGCGAAGAACGCGGGTAGCGCCTCGGGACCGTAGCGGGTCATCGCCACGCCGGCCAAGGCCGGGCCGAACGCCGAGCCGACGCCGTTGAGCAGCAGCAGGCTGCTTCCTGCCGCCAGGGTCCTTTCCGGCGGCAGGTGGTCGAGCAGGTGGGCCATGCAGATCGGGTAGATGGCGAACGCCAGGCCACCGAAGAAGAACCAGAGTGCGTACAGCGGCAGACCGGACTGGCCCGCGGGCAGCATCATGACCAGGCCGATGGCCGCGGCCAGCACGCAGACCACGACCAGCGCGGTGCGGCGGTCGCTGCCGTCGGACAGGCGGCCGATGGGCCACTGCAGCGCCGCGCCGCCGAGGATGGTCGCGCTCACCAGCAGCGCCACGCCGCTCAGGCCCAGTCCGAGCCGGCTCGCGAACACCGCGCCCAGTCCCCAGAAGCTGCCCACCGCCATGCCCGCCAGCAGCGCGCCCAGGGCGCCGGCCGGGGCCACGCGGAACAGCTGTTTCAGCGCGAGCCGGGGCATCGGCGGCAGTTCGGGCTGCACCATCCGGCTGGCGGTGACCGGCAGCGACGCCAGGCAGATGAGGATGGCGACCAGGTTGAACAGCACGAAACCCGCCGCCGACCACAGCCCGATCAGCCACTGGCCCGCCGCCAGTGCGAGCAGGCTCACCGCCATGTAGATCGCGAACACCTGGCTGCGCTGCTCGGGCGGCGCCTGCACGTTGAGCCAGCTCTCGATCACCGTGTACAGGCCGACCAGCGCGATGCCGGTCCCCAGCCGCAGCAGCGCCCAGGCCCAGGGCGACACCAGGATCGGGTGCAGGAGCACGGTGGCCGCGCACAGGGCGGAATAAAAGGCGAACGCGCGGATGTGGCCGATCCGCTGGATCAGGCCGGGCGCGGCATAGGTGCCCAGGAAGAAGCCGGCGAAGTAGGCCGACATCACCAGTCCCAGCACCTGGTCGTCGTAGCCCTCGATCCGCCCGCGCACGGCCAACAGCGTGCTCAGCAGCCCGGCGCCCATCAGCAGCAGCGCCGCGCCCGCGAGCAGGGCGGCCAATGGGCGGACGGTTGCGATCATGTCGGAGCGGACCGCAGGGGCCGGGGCGGGGGTAGCGGCAGGGGGGCGCGAGGTGTCGATTGCGGGAAGCGTGGGGCAACAGCGGGCCCCCAAGCTTAGTCGCTCCGGCGTGACTCCTGCTTTTGTGGGAGCCGCTATAGCGGCGAAGGGTTCTCCGCAGCCAATCGCGGCCATGGCCGCTCCCACAGTTAAACTAGGCGGCTCCGCCTGTCAGGCGGCCCGTTTCCCGCGTCCGGAGTCCACATGCGCACCCATTTCTGCGGCCTGATCGACGAGTCGATGGTCGGCCAGACCGTCACCCTCTGCGGCTGGGCCGACGTCGCCCGCGACCTCGGCGGCCTGTGCTTCATCGACCTGCGCGACCACGAGGGCATCGTCCAGGTCGTGGCCGAACCGTCGGACGCCGAAGGCAACGCCGGCGTGGTCGCGACCGGGGCGAAAGTCGGCTACGAGGACTGCCTGCGCGTGACCGGCACCGTGCGCCGCCGCCAGTCGGTGAACCCGAAGATCCCCACCGGCCAGGTGGAAGTGGTGGCGACCGCGATCGAGGTGCTGAACAAGGCCGAGCCGCTGCCCTTCCACGCCCACGAGAACCCGGGCGAGGACATCCGCCTCAAGCATCGCTATCTGGACCTGCGTACGCCGGAGATGCAGCGCCGCATGCGCACGCGCACGAAGCTCGTGGCCGCGCTGCGCCGCTGGCTGGACGCGCGCGACTTCCAGGACATCGAGACGCCGATCCTGACGCGCGCGACGCCCGAGGGCGCACGCGACTTCCTGGTGCCGGCGCGCATGCACGCCGGTGAGTTCTACGCGCTGCCGCAGAGCCCGCAGCTGTTCAAGCAGATCCTGATGGTGGCCGGCTTCGACCGCTACTACCAGGTCGCGCGCTGCTTCCGCGACGAGGCCCTGCGCGCCGACCGCCAGCTGGAATTCACCCAGCTCGACATCGAGTTCGCCTGGGTGGACGAAGCCGCGGTGCAGGGCACGGTCGAGCAGATGATGCAGGACGTATTCCGCGAGGTGATGGACGTCGAGCTGGGCGCGTTCCCGCGCATGACCTGGCACGAGGCCATGCGCCGCTACGGCTCCGACAAGCCGGACCTGCGCATCGCGCTGGAGCTGGTGGATGTCGACGAGCTGGTGAAGGATTCGCAGTTCAAGGTGTTCACCGACGTTGCCGGCGTCGACGGCATGCGTGTGTGCGCGCTGCGCATCCCGGGTGGCGCGTCGCTCTCGCGCAAGCAGATCGACGAGTACGCCGCGCACGCCGCGAAGTACGGCGCCAAGGGCCTGGCCTACGCCAAGCTGGGCGAGGACGGTGCGGTGAATTCGCCGGTGGCCAAGTTCTTCGACGAGGCCGCGTTCGCGGCGCTGCTCGCGCACGTGGGCGCCGGCAAGGGCGACATCGTGTTCTTCGGCGCCGGCGCGTACAACACCGTCAGCGACTTCATGGGCGCGGTGCGGCTGAAGGCCGGCAAGGACTTCGGCTTGGTCGAGGATGGCTGGAAGCCGCTGTGGGTCACGGACTTCCCGATGTTCGAGTGGGACGACGAGGCGCAGCGCTATGTGGCCCTGCACCATCCCTTCACCGCACCGGCAGTGGACGACGTCGACGACCTGCGCGCCAATGCCCGCACCGCCACCAGCCGCGGCTACGACATGGTGCTCAACGGCAACGAGATCGGCGGCGGATCGATCCGCATCCATCGGCCGCAGATGCAGTCGGCGGTGTTCGAGCTGCTGGGTATCGGCGCGGAGGAGGCGGAGGCCAAGTTCGGCTTCCTGCTCGACGCGCTGAAGTACGGCGCGCCGCCGCACGGCGGCATCGCCTTCGGCATCGACCGCATCGCCGCGCTGATGGCGGGCACCGAGTCGATCCGCGACGTCATCGCCTTCCCGAAGACCACCGGCGCCCAGTGCCCCATGACCGGTGCCCCGTCACCGATCGACGACGCGCAGCTGCGCGAAGTGCACATCTCCGTCCGCCCGTAGGAGCAGCTACAGCTGCGACCCACCCCACTCGTAGGAGCAGCCATAACTGCGACCCACCATCCAGACGGTTGCAAGTACAGGTGCAGGTAAAGAACACGACATGGCCCCGACCATCCGCCGAGCCACCCCCGAAGACGCCGCGACGCTGTCCAGCCTGGCTGCCCGCAGCTTCACCGAAACCTTCGGTCATCTCTATCCGCCCGAAGACCTGCAGGCCTTCATCGACGAGGCCTATGCGGTCGGCCGCCAGCGCGTGATCCTCTCGCACCCCGACTACGCGGTCTGGCTGCTGGAGGACGAAGGCGAAGCCGTCGGCCACGCCGCCGCCGGGCCCTGCGGCCTGCCGCACCCCGATGTCGCTCCCGGCGATGGCGAACTCAAGCGCCTGTACCTGATGGCCACGCACCAGAACGGCGGCTGGGGCGCGCGCATGTTCGACACCGCCATGGACTGGCTGCAACGCAACGGACCGTGCGCGCTGTGGATCGGCGTATGGTCGGAAAACTTCGGTGCCCAGCGCTTCTACGCGCGCCGCGGTTTCGAAGCCGTGGGCGAATACCTGTTTCCCGTTGGCCGCGTCCTGGACCGCGAGTTCATCCTGCGCCGTATCGCGCCGGGGTCTTTCGCGGCGGTCCCCTCGGATACGCCGGCTCCTTCCGGCACCCCGGCGCCGGATTCCCCGGCCGCCCGTGGGAGCGGCCACGGCCGCGACGGCCGCTCCGATGGTTCCTGAACCAGCCGCGGCCGAACCCGCGGGAGCACCGGCCGTCCGCCACGTCCTCCTGCTCCACGGCCTGTGGATGCCGCCCCTGGTCATGCGGCGCTTCGCCTCGCGCCTGCGCGCCGCCGGCTGCACGACCGCGATCCTCGGCTACCGCAGCATCGTCGGCAGCACCGATGCCGCCGTCGCGACCGTGCGCGACCGCCTCCGCGACGGGCCACCGACCCACATCGTGGCCCACAGCCTCGGCGGCCTGATGGCGCTCGAAGCAGTGCGCGCGGAGCCATCGCTGCCGGTAGCGCGGGTGGTCTGCCTCGCCACGCCGCTGTGCGGCAGCGGCGCGGCCAGGCGCCTCTCGCGCCAGGCCCTGACCGCGCTCTACCTCGGTCGCAGCGCGGCCCTCCTGCGCCGCGGCTGCACGACGCTGCCCGACGGCGTTGAGGTGGGCATGATCGCCGGCGACCGACCACGCGGCCTCGGCGCCCTGGTCGCGCGCTTCGAAGGCGCCCACGACGGCACCGTGGCAATGGACGAAACCCGTGTCCCCGGACTCGCAGACCACGTCGTTGTCGCCGCCTCGCACAGTGGCCTGCTGTTTTCTGCCGAAGCTGCGCGGCAGGCGGTTGGCTTTCTCAGGAATGGGCGGTTCCCTGGCTGACGTGTGGGTTTGGCGGGGGGCGGAGGGTGGGCGGGTACTCCGCCGGCGTCGCGGTGGCCTTGGCTTGGCAGGGGCAGAGGGTGGGCGGGCATTCCGCCGGCGTCGCGGTGGAGCTGCTCCTTATTGCCGGCGGAATGCCCGCCCACCCTCCGCTGCAATCAGCGCGGTGGGATGTGGGAAGGGCAGGAGCGTCGCGCCTTTGATTTTCCGGCGGGCTGCGGGAAGGCGCTGCAAGGCGGGTTGGGGGGTGCGTAGTGGGCATAAAGGCCCGCGCAGCGGGACAGCCCACGGAGTACCCACCGACCTGCCGTACCGCGCGGCTTCGGCGAGAGGTCGCGACCCGCCGTACCGCGCGCCTTCGGCGAGTCGGGAAAGGGGTAAAATCGGGCGTTGCAGTCACTTCCAGGATGGGTAATACGCATGGGCAGGGGTCCCTCCATCGAAACCCGCAAGAACGCCGAGGATGCGCGTCGCGGGAAGGCCTTCACCAAACTGATCCGTGAGATCTCCGTCGCCGCGCGCGCCGGCGGTGGAGACCCCGGGGGAAACCCGCGCCTGCGCAGCGGCATCGACAAGGCGCTTGCCGCCAACATGACCAAGGAAGTCATCGAACGTGCCGTCAAGAAGGCCACCGGTGAGCTCGAAGGCGTCGACTACGAAGAGATCCGCTACGAAGGCTATGCCCCCGGCGGCGTCGCCGTGATCGTCGACTGCCTCACCGACAACAAGGTCCGCACCGTCGCCGACGTGCGCCACGCCTTCGGCAAGTTCGGCGGCAACCTCGGCACCGACGGCTCGGTGGCCTTCATGTTCCGCAAGCAGGGCATCCTCCGCTATGGCGCGGGCGCGGACGAGGACGCCGTTACCAACGCGGCCATCGAGGCCGGCGCCGACGACGTCGTGGTCTACCCCGACGACGGCGCCATCGACGTGCTCACCAGTCCCGAGGATTTCAGCGCCGTGCGCGACGCCATGGCCGCCGCCGGGGTCGCGGCGGAGCATGCCGAGGTCACGATGCGCGCCGACAACGACGTGGCGGTCGAGGGTGATACCGCGCAGCAGGTGGTCAAGCTGCTGGCGTGGTTGGAAGACATCGACGACGTGCAGGCCGTGTACTCCAACGCCGAGCTCGGCGACGACGCATACGCGTAAGCTGTCGTCCGTGACCAGGATCCTCGGCATTGACCCGGGCTCGCAGCGCACCGGCGTCGGCATCATCGACGTCGACGCCGCCGGCCGCTGCACGCACGTGTTCCACGCGCCGCTGGACCTGCTTGCTCGCGCAGCGGCCGCGCCCGGCGACCTGCCGCTGCGGCTGCGCAGGCTGCTGGACGGGCTGCGCGCCGTGATCGAGGAGCATCGCCCGGACGAAGTGGCGATCGAGCAGGTGTTCGTGTCGAAGAACGCGGACTCGGCGCTCAAGCTCGGCCAGGCGCGCGGCGCGGCGATCTGCGCGGTGGTCATGCACGACCTGCCGGTGAGCGAGTACGGCGCACGCCAGGTGAAGCTGGCCCTGGTCGGCAGCGGTGCCGCCGACAAGACCCAGGTTCAACACATGGTCGGCGCCATGCTGGGCCTCAAGGGGCGACTGCAGGCCGATGCCGCCGATGCCCTGGCCATCGCCATCACCCACGCCCACGTCCGCGCCAGCGCGCAGCGGATGGGCATCGATGCAAAACTGGCCTGGAGTCGCAGATGATCGGTCGTCTCAGGGGGGTGCTCGCGCACAAGTCGCCGCCGTGGCTGGTGCTGGACGTCAATGGCGTCGGCTACGAGCTGGAGGCGCCGATGAGCACGTTCTACGAGCTGCCGGTGCTGGGCAAGGAGGTCTCGCTGTTCACGCACTACGCGCAGAAGGAGGATTCGGTGTCGCTGTACGGCTTCAGCACCGAGTCCGAGCGGCGGCTGTTCCGCGATGTGCAGCGGGTCAGCGGCATCGGCGCGAAAATAGCGCTCGCAATCCTGTCCGGGGCCAGCGTCGAAGAGTTCGCGCGCCTGGTGCAGGCGGGCGACGTGACCGCGCTGACCCGGATCCCGGGCATCGGCAAGAAGACCGCCGAGCGCATCGTGGTGGAACTGCGCGACCGCGCGGAGGCGATCATGGGCGGTGCCACGGCGTTGCCACGCGCCGGCGTGCCCGCCGATCCGCTGTCGGAGGCGACGGTCGCCCTGCAGCAGCTCGGCTACAAGCCGGCCGAAGCCCAGCGCATGGCCCGCGCCGCGCTGGTCGAGGGCGATTCACCCGAAGCCATCATCCGAAAAGCGCTACAGTCCGCGCTTCGCTGAGCCGGCGCTCCACGGAAATCCGATGTCCGAAGGTACAACCAAGCTCGCAGCTGCGTCGCAGGGCAGGCGTGGCGGAGGCCGCGACCACGGCGGCGGCAATGGAGGCGGGTCCGATCCGGGCCACGGCAAGATCGGCCTGACGGGCCTCGTGGTCGGCGCGATCGGCGTGGTCTTCGGCGACATCGGCACCAGCCCGCTGTACACCCTGCGCGAAGCCTTCAACCCGCACTACGGACTGACCGCCAACGACGACACCGTGCTCGGCATCCTGTCGCTGATCTTCTGGGCGCTGACGGTGGTGGTGACCTTCAAGTACGTCACCATCATCATGCGCGCCGACAACGAGGGCGAGGGCGGGATCATGGCGCTGATGGCGCTGGCCCAGCGCAGCCTGAAGCCGGGTTCGAAATCGGTGTACCTGGTCGGCATTTTCGGGGTGTTCGGCGCCTCGCTGTTCTTCGGCGACGGGGTGATCACGCCGGCAATCTCGGTGCTGTCGGCGGTCGAGGGTCTGCAGGTGGTCGCGCCAGGGCTCGACGACTGGATCGTGCCGATCACCGTGGTGGTGCTGGGGGTGCTGTTCGCCACCCAGCGCTTTGGAACCGAGAAGGTCGGGCGCATATTCGGGCCGATCACCATCCTCTGGTTCGCATCGCTGGCCGCGCTGGGCGTGCTCAACATCCTGCACGAGCCCGAGGTGCTGAAAGCCATCAACCCGTGGTGGGCGGGACGCTTCTTCGTCGAGCACAGCTGGGGCGGGGTGTTCATCCTCGGCGCGGTGGTGCTGGCGGTCACCGGCGGCGAAGCCATCTATACCGATATGGGCCACTTCGGTGCGCGCCCGATCCGCCTGGGCTGGTACTGGTTCGTGCTGCCCTCGCTGATGCTGAACTACCTGGGGCAGGGCGCGCTGGTGCTCGAGGACCCGGCCGCAATCCGCAACCCGTTCTTCATCGGCGTGCCCGAGTGGGGGCGCTGGCCGATGGTGGTGCTCGCCACCGCGGCTACGGTGATCGCGTCCCAGGCGGTGATCACCGGCGGCTTCTCGGTTGCGCGCCAGGCCATGCAACTCGGCTACATCCCGCGCATGCGCATCATGCACACGTCCAGCGAAACCATCGGCCAGATCTATATCCCCGCGATCAACTGGGCGATGGCGGTGATCGTGATCGCGCTGGTGCTGAGTTTCCGCACCTCGTCCTCGCTGGCGGCGGCCTACGGCATCTCGGTGTCGATGACGATGCTGATCGACACCCTGCTGCTGGCGATCGTGGCCCGCGCGCTGTGGCCGAAGGCGCGGCGCTGGGTGCTGCCGTGCTGCGTTGGCTTCGTGCTGATCGACCTGGCCTTCGTGGTCGCCAACGGCGCCAAGGTCCTGCAGGGCGCCTGGTTCCCGCTGGTGCTGGGCATCGTGCTGTTCACGATGCTGCGGACCTGGCGGCGCGGAAAGGAGCTGCTGCGCGAAGGTGTCCAGGCGGGCGGCCTGCGCCTGGACACCTTCATCTCCGGCCTGATGCTGGCGCCGCCGGCGCGTGTGCCTGGCACGGCGATCTTCATGACCAGCGATCCGGGCGTGGTGCCGCACGCCCTCATGCACAACCTCAAGCACAACAAGGTGCTGCACGAGCGCAACTTGTTCCTGACCGCGGAAACCCTGTCGATGCCCTATGCACCGCACGAGCGGCGGCTGGAGCTGCACGGTATCGGCGACGACTTCTACCGGGTGACGGTGCGCTTCGGCTTCATGGAGATTCCGGACGTACCGCTGGCGCTGATGCGCGGCTGCGATGTCGAGGGGCTCGACATCGATCCGATGGACACCACGTACTTCGTCAGCCGCGAGACCGTGGTCGCGAGCCGCCACGTGGGCATGCCGGTGTGGCGCGACAAGCTGTTCGCGGTCATGCACCGCAACGCGGCACCGGCCAACACCTACTTCCGCATTCCCGGCAACCGCCTGGTGGAGCTGGGGGCGCAGGTCGAGATCTGAGGGGAGCTGCAACCTGTGGGAGCGGCCTGCATCGCGGCTATAGCCGCTCCCACAAGTGCAGCTCCCTAAGTGAGCTCCCCCAGTGAGTTCCCCCAGTGAGTTCCCCCAGGTGCAGCTCCCGCGGACCGCTCCACAGATGCCCCGCCGGGGTGCAGCGTGCGAACATGGGCGCATGACTGAAGAGCGCATCATCGCCCCCGACGCCACGCGGGAAGACGCTGCCATCGAGGCCTCGATCAGGCCGCAGCGGCTTGCCGACTACCTCGGCCAGCAGCCGGTGCGCGAGCAGATGTCGATCTATATCGAGGCCGCCAAGCGCCGCGGCGAGGCCATGGACCACGTGCTGATCTTCGGCCCGCCGGGCCTGGGCAAGACCACCCTCAGCCACGTGATCGCCAACGAACTCGGGGTCAGCATGCGGTCGACCTCGGGCCCGGTGATCGAGAAGGCCGGCGACCTGGCCGCGCTCCTGACCAACCTGCAGCCGCACGACGTGCTGTTCATCGACGAGATCCACCGCCTGTCGCCCGTGGTCGAGGAGGTGCTGTACCCGGCGATGGAGGACTTCCAGATCGACATCATGATCGGCGAGGGCCCGGCGGCGCGCTCGATCAAGCTCGACCTGCCGCCGTTCACCCTGATCGGCGCCACCACCCGCGCGGGCCTGCTGACCGCGCCGCTGCGCGACCGCTTCGGCATCGTCCAGCGGCTGGAGTTCTACAGCGCCGCCGAGTTGACCCGGATCGTGCGCCGTTCGGCGCAGATCCTCGGCATCGACTGCGCGCCCGAGGGCGCCGACGAAATCGCGCGGCGTTCGCGCGGCACGCCTCGGATCGCCAACCGCCTGCTGCGCCGGGTGCGCGATTACGCCCAGGTCCGCGCCGCCGGCCACATCGACAAGGAGGTCGCGGATGCGGCGATGGAGATGCTCAAGGTCGATCCCGAGGGCTTCGACAACCTCGACCGCCGGTTGCTCAACCTGATCATCGAGAACTTCGACGGTGGCCCGGTGGGCGTCGAGTCGCTGGCGGCGGCGCTGAGCGAAGAGCGCGGCACGCTCGAGGACGTGATCGAACCCTACCTGATCCAACAGGGTTTCCTGGTGCGCACCGCCCGCGGCCGGATGGCGACCCACAAGGCCTGGCGCCACCTCGGCCTGCAGCCGCCGGGCCCGGGTGCCGAGACCCTGTTTTGAGCGACGCCGCCCGCGATCCCCCTGCCGTGAGTACCGCCGTAATGCCTCTGTTCAGCCTTCCGACCCGCGTCTACTGGGAAGATACCGATGCCGGTGGCGTGGTCTACCACGCGCGGTACGTGGCGTTCCTGGAGCGCGCGCGCAGCGAATGGATGCGCAGCCTGGGCTACGGGCAGCAGGCCATGATCGATGGCCGGGACCTGGTGTTCGCGGTGCGTGACATGGAGCTCGACTTCCGTTGGCCTGCACGCCTGGACGACGCGCTCGAGGTCACCGTGGCGCTGGCGCGGGTGCGCCGGGCCAGCGTGGAGTTCGCACAGGAGGTGCGGCGCGACGGCGAGCGGCTGGCGTCGGCGCGGGTGCGGGTCGCGGCGATCGATGCGCGCAGCTTCCGGCCGCGGGCGCTGCCTGACCAGCTGTACGAACAGTTCAAATCCCTCGAATCCAACGCGGAGCAAGATTGATGAGTGCAACGGCCATCCTGATGCAGGTGAGCAGCGTCGAACCCCTGCCGGAAGACGTGCCGGCGGACAGCGCCGCGCTGGCCGCGGACGCCGCCACCCAGGCCGCAGCCGTGCCGACCACCGGGGGCGAGCTGGACCTGCTGCACCTGATCCTGCACGCGTCGCTGCCGGTGCAGCTGGTCATGCTGGTATTGCTGTTCGCCTCGATCGCCTCGTGGGTGATCATTTTCCGCAAGAAGCGCCTGATCGACCGCGCCGAGAAGGAGGCCGACCGCTTCGAGGAGCGTTTCTGGTCCGGTGCCGACCTCGGCAAGCTCTACAGCGCCGCCAGCGAGCGCAACCGCGAGGTCGAGGGCCTGGAGGCGATCTTCGAAGCCGGCTTCCGCGAGTACAGCCGCAGCGGCCAGCGCCGCGGTGGCGACAGCCGGGCCAAGCTGGAAGGTGCGCAGCGCGGCATGCGCGTGGCCAGCTCGCGGGAGCTCGACGGGCTTGAGCACAACCTGGAGTTCCTTGCCAACGTCGGCTCGATCGCGCCCTACGTCGGCCTGCTGGGCACGGTCTGGGGAATCATGATCGCGTTCCAAGGGCTGGTGAACGTCAAGGAAGCGACCATCGCAAGCGTCGCCCCCGGCATCTCCGAGGCGCTGATCGCGACCGCCATGGGCCTGTTCGCGGCGATCCCGGCGGTCTGGGCCTACAACCGCTTCGCCACCAAGGTCGAGCGCGTCGCCGGCCGCTACGACGCGTTCTCCGAGGAGTTTTCCTCGATCCTGGAGCGCCAGTCCTCGGCCGGCGAGGACTGATCCATGGCCGTCCGGTCCCGCCGCGGCAAGCGCCGCCAGCTCAAGAACGAAATCAACGTCGTGCCCTACATCGACGTGATGCTGGTGCTGTTGATCATCTTCATGGTCACCGCGCCGCTGATGAACCTGGGCGTTGACGTGCAGCTGCCCGAATCCAATGCCAAGTCGATCACCGAGCAGAAGGATCCGGTGGTGGTGAGCGTGGATGCGGGCGGCAACTATTTCCTTGCCGTTGAAGCCGGCAGCAACGAGGCCGTGGACCCGACCACGCTCAGCGCCAAGGTGCGCGCGCTGGTGGCAAACAACGCCGACGTTGCGGTGTTCGTCGCCGCCGACGGCGCCGGCAGCTACCAGAACGTGATGGACGCGATGGCGCTGCTGCAGAACGCGGGCGTGGAGCGCGTCGGCCTGATGAGCGATCCCAGGCAGGGCGGCGCACCCTGATGCGGGAGGAACGCGCCGATACCACGCGCGCGGTGGTGCTGGCCGTGCTGCTCCACGCCGCCCTGTTCGCGCTGATGTTCGCGGGCCTGTGGTGGACGCGGGAGGCGGCACCGCCGTCGGCCGCCGGTTCACCGATCAGCGCCGAGCTGATCGATGTCGGCGACCTGTCGGCGGCGATGCAGCAGACCCTGCGCAACCGCCCCGAGCCGGCGCCGCCGGAGCCGGAGCCGTTGCCGCCGGAGCGTGAGCCGGTGCCTGAGCCGGAGCCGGTGGTGGTCGAAGATGCCGCGCCCGAGCCGCAGCCGATCCCGGTGCCGCTGCCGGAAGACGCGCCGATCGAGCAGCAGCCAACGCCGCAGGTCCAGGTGCCGGAGCCTTCGCCCGTGGACCAGGAGGAAGTGCGCCGCGATGCGATCGCGCGCGAAACCGCGGAGCGCGAAGCGGAGGAAAAGCGTCGCCAGGAGCAGATCGACCTGACCGAGCGCAAGCGCAAGGAAGAGGCCGAGCAAAAGCGTCGGCTGGCACAGGAGAAGCTGGCCGAGATCCGGCGCGAGCAGGAGCAGGCGCAGCGTGAACAGCGCGAAGCCCGGAGCAGGCTCGAGCGGATCGCGCAGAGCAGGGCGGACCAGGCGTCGGAACAGGCCTCGTCGGCCGGCACCCCGCCGCCAGGCAACGAAGGCGTGGATGCCGGCCTGCAGGCGCAGTACCAGGCCGCGATCATGGAGGCGATCCTCAGCAACTGGACGCGGCCGGACAACGTGCCACTTGGACAGCGGTGCCGGATCACGATCACCCAGGTACGCGGCGGCACGGTCGTCAGGGCCGAGGTTTCGCCGTCCTGCCCCTTCGACGACCTGGGCCGCCGATCGGTCGAGGCCGCGGTGCTCAAGGCGCAGCCCTTGCCTTACGCCGGTTTTGAAAGCGTGTTCAACCGCACCCTCAACCTGAACTTCGAAGCCCGGGATCGCTGAGCCCGCCGTTCATCCTTGTGAGCGCCTTCACGGCCATGCTGTCACCCTCTCTCCCGCAGTCCTTTCCGGAGCCTGTTACATGACCCGATCCCATCGCCGGCCGGCCACCACGCGTGCGTGGTTTGTCGCCTGCCTTGCACTCCTCCTGCCGTTCGCCGCCTTCGCGCAGCAGGGCGGCCTCGAGATCGACATCGTCGGCGGCAACGCCCAGGCGCTTCCGATCGCGGTGGTGCCGATGCCCTACCTCGGCGCCGGTGCGGCTCCGGACACCGACGTCGCGCGCGTGGTGCGCGAGGACCTGGCGCGCTCCGGCCAGTTCCGCGGCCTCCCCGAGCAGGACATGGTCGACCGGCCGACCCGCGGCGGCGAAGTCGACTACGCCACCTGGCGCACGCTCAAGCAGGACTTCCTCGTGGTCGGCCGCGTGGTCGATGCCGGCGGCGGCGCCTACCGGGTTGAATACGAGCTGTTCGATGTCGCCAAGCAGGAGCGCCTGCTCGGCGTGGCCATGACCGGCCGCGCCAACGCCATGCGCGATGTCGGCCACCAGATCGCCGACGCCATCTACGAGAAGATCCTGGGCGTGCGCGGCGCTTTCTGGACGCGCATCGCCTACGTGACCTCCACCGGCACCGGCGAGAACATCAACTACGCGCTGATGGTCGCCGACGCCGACGGCCACAGCCCGCAGGTGGTGGTGCGCTCGACCGAGCCGCTGATGTCGCCCGACTGGAGCCCCGACGGCCGCAAGCTGGCCTACGTCTCCTTCGAACACAACAACAATTCGGCGATCTACATCCAGGACCTGGGTACCGGTGCCCGCGAGCGGGTGGCGAGCTTCCGCGGCATCAACAGTTCGCCGGCGTTCTCGCCTGATGGCGGCAAACTGGCGCTGACCCTGTCGCGCAGCGGCAGCCCGGAAATCTACGTGATGGATCTCGGCAGCAAGGCCCTGACCCAGTTGACCACCCAGATCGGCATCGATACCGAGCCCACCTGGAGCGCCGACGGGCGCAGCATCTACTTCACCTCCGACCGTGGCGGAAGGCCGCAGGTCTACCAGGTTCCGGCCACCGGCGGCAGCGCGACCCGGGCGACGTTCCAGGGCAATTACAACGCCAGCCCGACGGTCTCGTTCGACGATAAAAAGATCGCCGTGGCGCAGGGTTCAGGAAACGTATACCGTATTGCATTGCTGGACCGCAGCCTAGGCACGCCCCGCTGGTCCACGCTGTCGCCAGGGTCGCTCGACGAATCGCCGAGCTTCGCCCCGAACGCCAGCATGGTGCTGTACGCGGGCAGGGAAGGCAGCAGGGGAGTCCTGTATGCCGTTTCCGCCGACGGACGCGTCCGCCAGCGGCTGGTACTTGCCGACGGTAACGTCCGCGAGCCGGCGTGGGGACCGTACCGCGAACGCTGACATCGCGTGCACGGCCGATACAGCAATGTGAAGTACTGCCCATCTGAAGGATCGACGAGAGATGAAGACCACAACCCGCGTTCTGCTCACGGCCCTGCTCTGCACGGCTGCCGTTGCCTGCTCCAAGAAGGTCAAGGAAGAAGTGCCGGTCGACACCACCCCGACCACCCCCACCACCACTCAGCCGGCCACCACGCCGGGTGCCTACGGTCCCGAGGACCTGGACACCGACGCCTGCCTGCGCCAGCGCACCATCTACTTCGATTTCGACCAGGAGTCGGTGCGTCCGGAATTCCAGGCGGCAATGGCCTGCCATGCGAAGTACCTGCGCGACCGTCCTTCGGCCCGCATCACGCTTGAAGGCCATGCCGACGAGCGCGGCAGCCGTGACTACAACCTTGGCCTCGGCGAGCGCCGCGGCAACGGTGTGTCGTCCGCGCTGCAGGCCAACGGTGGGTCCGACGGCCAGCAGACGGTGACCAGCTACGGCGAAGAGCGCCCGACCTGCACCGCCTCGAGCGAGGATTGCTGGGCGCAGAACCGTCGGGTGGAGATCACCTACACCGCCCGTTGATCGGCGGCACGGCAGCAACACGTCGGCAGCTGGCGGGAACCCCGCCAGCTGCCGATTGTCTTTATGAACTCCGAACATCAGATGCGAAGGCCATGACCCGCAGCCATTTCCTGACCAGCTTCGCCCTCGTTGCCGCCGTGTCGGCGGTACTCGTGGCGCCACCCGCCGCCGCGCAGCGCGCCAGCCTGGGTGAACGCGTGGCCGCGCTCGAATCGCAGGCCGCCAACAACCAGGGCAACATCGACCTTCTCAACCAGCTCACCGCGATGCGCAACGAACTGCGTGCGCTGCGTGGGCAGGTCGAGGAGCTGCAGCAGCAGAACCAGGCGCTCGAGACCGCGATGCGCAACCAGTACCTCGACGTGGACGACCGCTTGAGCCGGATCGAAGGCGGGGCGCCCACGGACGCCGGCGCCGCTGCGCCAGCCGCGGCCACCCCGGCCGCAAGCGCATCCGGTGCGTCGGGTGCGGCCGCTGCGCGCGCGCCGGCCACGGCGCCCGCAGAGAGCGCCCCGATCGTGTTCGGCGACGCCGGCCTGCTGGCCAACGCCGCCGACGAGCGCGGCGCCTACGAAACCGCCTTCGCCGCGCTGCGGGCAGGCGACTACGAACAGTCGGCGAACCTGTTCAACGAGTTCCTGCGCCTGTACCCGACCGGCTCTTACGCGCCCAACGCCACGTATTGGCTGGGCGAGAGTTACTACGTGACCCAGGACTATGCGCGCGCGCAGGCGCAGTTCGAGGGCATCCTCCAGCGCTGGCCGACCCACGACAAGGCGCCTGGCTCGCTGCTGAAGATCGGCCTGTCGCAGTACGGACAGCGGGACCTGGTTGCCGCGGAGGCCACCCTGGCCCGCGTCACCGAGCAGTACCCGGGCACCGACGCGGCCCGCACCGCCGACGACAGGCTGCGCTCTATCCAGCTCAACAGCCTGCGCTGAACCCGCGTAGCGCTGCGCCGGACGCCAGGCCGGCGCCGGCCTGGGCGTTACAATGAAAGCCATGAGTACCCCTATCGCCGAGACCGGCGCGACCAGCGTCGCGGCACCGGACCGGCTCCGCATCACCGAGATTTTCCTGTCGCTGCAGGGCGAGGCGCGCGACGCCGGCTGGCCCACGGTATTCGTGCGCCTGACCGGTTGCCCGCTGCGCTGCACCTACTGCGACACCGCCTACGCGTTCCACGGCGGCCGATGGCATGACGTCGATGCCATCCTCGCCGAGGTCGCCGCCCACGGCGTGCGCCATGTCTGCGTGACGGGGGGCGAGCCCCTCGCGCAGAAGCGCTGCATCGGCCTGCTGCGGCGGTTGTGCGATGCCGGGTACGTCGTGTCGCTGGAGACCTCGGGCGCGCTGGACATCGGCGAAGTCGATCCCCGCGTGTCCCGCGTGCTCGACATCAAGACGCCCGGCTCCGGCGAGGATGCACGCAACCTCTGGTCGAACGTCGACCTGCTGACGCCGCATGACCAGGTCAAGTTCGTCATCTGCAGCCGCGCCGACTACGAGTGGGCCCGGGAAGCGATGGCGCGCCATGCACTGGACCGGCGCTGCGACGTGCTGTTCTCGCCGAGCAAGTCCGAGGTCGATGCGCGCCAGCTCGCCGACTGGATCGTTGCCGACCGCCTGCCGGTGCGCTTCCAGATGCAGCTGCACAAGATCCTCTGGAACGACGAGCCCGGGCGGTGAAGTCCGTGCCAAGGCGCCAGCACGCATCGCCCCGGGGTCGCATCACCGGATCATCGGAGTCCGCATCTTGAACAACGCAGTCGTACTGGTCTCCGGGGGCATGGATTCCGCCGTCGTCCTCGCCCTGGCCCGCGAACAGGGTTTCGCGGTGCATGCGCTGAGCGTGGCCTATGGCCAGCGCCACACCTCCGAGCTCGAAGCCGCTGTCGCCCTGGCAGCGTCCCAGGGCGCCGTCGCGCACAAGGTGGTCAGCGTCGACCTGCGCGCGATAGGCGGCTCGGCCCTGACCGCCGATATCGAGGTGCCCGAGGCTGGCAGTGCCGGCATTCCGGTCACCTACGTGCCGGCCCGCAACACCATCATGCTGTCAATCGCGCTGGGCTGGGCCGAAGTGGTGGGCGCGGCGGACATCTTCTGCGGCGTCAACGCGGTCGATTATTCCGGGTATCCCGACTGCCGGCCGGAGTTTATCGACGCGTTCGAGCGCCTGGCCAACCTCGCGACGCAGGCCGGCGTGGATGGGGCCGGTATCCGCGTGCATGCGCCGCTTCAGCATCTGTCCAAGGGCGACATCGTGCGCGAAGGGCTGCGCCTGGGCGTGGATTTCTCGCAGACGGTGTCGTGCTATCGCGCCGACGACGACGGCCGCGCCTGCGGGCATTGCGATGCCTGCGTGCTGCGGGCCGAGGGCTTCGCGGCCGCCGGGGCCACGGACACCACGCGTTACCTGGACTGAGGGTCCGGGTCCGCGTCGCCGTTGTCGCCGCTGCGGCGATGGAGGCAGGCGGGTTCATCGCTGGCGCGTCGCAGCCGGCGCAGCGGATCGATCTCCAGCCCGATGCGCAGCGAGCGGCCGATGCGTTGGGCGGTTTCGAAGACGTGCCGGGCCTGCGCCTTCGGAAGCACCTCGCGCGCGGTTGCGTCCCACAGCGCCAGCCAGCGTGCGAAATGCTGGTCGTCCACGCCCAACGGGCGGTGCGCGGCCATCGGATTGCCGCGGTACGTACCCGCGCGCAGCAGCACCGAGCACCAGAAGCGGACCAGGGTGTCGAGGTGCTCGTCCCAGTCATCCACCGCCGCATCGAATACCGGGCCGAGCAGCCAGTCGGTGCGCGCACGCGCGTAGAACGCGTGCACAAGGCGGGCGATGCCGTCGGGGTCGGGGATATGCGCGGCGTCGGAAGACATGCCGACAGTGTCGGCCGCCGCGCCTGCACCGCGCATTGACCGGGATCAGGCGCTGCGGCCACGGGGACGGCATGACATAATCCGCTCCTCTCCGGGCCGTTAGCTCAGTCGGTAGAGCATCGGACTTTTAATCCGCTGGTCGATGGTTCGAATCCATCACGGCCCACCAGTCACGTCATGCGGCGCGGTGCCTGCAAGACACCGGATGCGAGGTGGCGCCCATGGAACCACTGACGATCGCAGTGGTTGAGGACGATCCCGAATACCGCGATGCGATCCTGCTCCCGCTGCTGAAGCACTCCGGATTCACTCCCGTCGGCTTCGGCAGCGCGCTTGCGCTGTACCGGACGCTTCTGTCCGAGCGCTTCGACCTGGTGCTTCTCGACGTGGGCCTGCCGGACGGCAGCGGGGTGGAGATCGCCCGCCATCTGCGGGACACGCTGCCCGGGGTGGGCATCGTCATCCTGAGCGGACGGGTTTCCCCGGCCGACCGCATGCGCGGGCTGGAGGCGGGAGTGGATGCCTACCTGGGCAAGCCGGTGGAGCTGCAGGAACTCGTCGCGACGCTGCGCAACGTGGCGCAGAGGACCCGTCCGCGCGGTCCGGGCCGGGATGTACCGGCAGCCCGTGGCCTGATGGCGGACGGTGCCGGTGCAGTCGCCGAAGACGAAAACGAAAACGAAGACGGATGGCGCTTGGGTGCGCAGGGCTGGAACATCGTCGCGCCCTGCGGTTCGGCGGTGGTGCTCAACCTGGCCGAAAGGCAGGTGGTTTCGCTGCTGGTCGCCTCGCAGGGGGTGCCGGTTCGGCGCGAGACCCTGATCGGCGGCCTGGTGGAGGACGTGCACCAGTTCGATCCGCACCGGCTTGAAATGCTGGTCCATCGGCTGCGGCAAAAGTGCCTGCAGGAAACCGGCACCCGGCTGCCACTGAAGACGGTGCGCGGCGTGGGCTACATGCTGGCCTGGTAGGACGCGGCGTCGGCGCCGGGGTGGCCAGGTTGAGGATGGCCAGACCGAGCTGTGCGCGGTCGAAGGTGATCGGGCACGGGCTCGGCGGAAGCTCCATGTGCAGCGTGATCTCCGCACCGGCGCCTGGCGGAGCAGGGGTGCCAGGTCGCCGAGCACTTCCTTCCCTTGCGTGGGTGACGACGACAGCGGCGTCGCGGCCCCCGGCGCACGGCAGCCGGTACTCCAGGGTCAAACTTCACGCGCGGTGAGAATCCGTAATAAACCGTGCGTGAATCACACTTTAGCGGCATGTAACCTTCCGCCTCATTTCCGCCTCATTTCCGCACAGCCGCTTGGGCTGGTGCGCCGTACGCGCGGGCCTTGAAGCTGCGCGAAAAAAACCGTGAAGGCCGGCCGCTCGCGGGCCGAGGTGGCGCAAGAGCGGATGCGACATCGGGGCGGAATAGGCCACAGGCAGGCGTTGAGTGACGCGACGAGTCAGCATTTGGCTAATATGAATGCGGTTTTGATGGGCTTGCGCGCCGATGCTGTGAGTTGCGTACCGGTCTTGTTGTGAGCAGCGCTGGCAAATATGTGACGCTTGGCACGGTTTCTGCTTGCCGGGTTGGGGCTTGAAGTGCCCAGGGCTCAACGAATTTTGGAGCGAGGGGGGTGGTCAGCGCGGGCTTGCCGGTCGATGTCGACCAGCCCGGCACCGCCTCCGGGAATGAGTGCGGCCGACGTGCCGGAAAAATGAATCTGCAGGGGATCTACGCGTGAATTTCGATCGTTCGAAGAGTGGTGCGCTGGCGCGCGCGTGGGCCATGGTGTTCATGGGAATGCTGCTGGCCTTGTTGCTGCCCGGCGTCGTCCATGCGCAGGCCATCCAGTCCGACTGCCGCCTGGCCAACCCGAACTCCAGCGGCGCACACGTCGCCGAAATCTGCTGGTTCCAGTTCGGCAGTGTCAATCAGGACCTCGCGGGAGGCACGCCGGGAACCAGCAGGGATTACGACGTTGCCCTGCCGGATGGCTCGCGAATCACGTATACCGCACGGATAACGGGTGGTACGCACGCCAACCCCGGGCTGCGGGTCCTGCAGGCACCGGCCTGGACCGGCTCGCACTTCAGCGGCACGTCCGGCTATTACACGATCCTGACGCCGAACGCGGCGGCTTTGAACACGCCGGAGAACGGGCGCGGCAATGGCGTCGTGCTGACCTTGGAGGACGTACGTCTGTTCGCGCCTGACGGGCGGGAAATCAACGATCTGCCGTTCCAGATCATCATGGCCGACGCCGAGCGTCTGAACAGCAATCCCGAACACATGGATTTTGGCGTTGTTTCGGGTGGGCAGCCGTGGGTGGTGATGGAATGGCTCGGCGACAGTGCGAGCAACAACGTTTCGCGATCAACGCCACCGGCCAGCTCCGCCTGCCTGTCCACTTACGTCGATTGCGCGCGTTTCACCGGCACAAGTAACGGCAATGCCAACACGGTCGTGCTGGCCGCGAATCGCGATCCGAACTCGCCGGCACCGTTCACGGTGATGGCGCAGATCCACTCGAATGCGGGACAGGGCTTCGCGATTGGCGTGCGCTGGGGCAGCGTGCGCCTGCGCAAGATGCTGCCGGAAGGCCGGATTGCGCCGCAGGACCAGTTCGCCTACCGGATCAGCAACGCGGTCGGTACCGAGGTCGCCACCGGCACCACGACCGCCGCCACGACCACATCGCCCTGGATCAGCGCCATGGCGATGCCGGGCAACCGGCTGGTACTCGAAGAGGTGATGGCACCCGGCTCGAGCTCGGTGCTCGGCCAGTACAGCCGCTGGGTGACGTGTCAGGTCGTGGGCGGTCCCATCCTGATCGACCAGGCCTATAACCCGGCCAATCCGCCGCAGATCGTCATCGATTCGGGACAGCCCGGCGACAACATCGACTGCGAGATCACCAACCGGCCGGCCCAGTTCGACCTGACGGTCGGCAAGACCGTTTCGCAGATCAATGGCCAGCCCGCGGCCTCCGGCGTCGCGGTCTCCCCTGGCGACGTCGTCACGTACCAGATTGAAGTCACCAACATCAGCAACACCGAGACGGCGATCGTGCCGGTGGGCGCGGTGGTCGAGGGCATCCCGGCCAACACCGAGGTCGTCGCGGCCGGCAATGACTTCACCTGCTACCTCAACAGCTGCAGCAATACCGCAGAGCTGACCATCAATCCGGGCAGTTCGGTGATCCTGGACTTCGTCGTCAGGGTGGACGATCCGCTGGCGGACGGGGTCACGGAGATCGTGAACCAGGTGGCCGTCGACGGCGTGGACTGCGCGGCCGCGGGCAACAGCTGCAGCGAGATCCTGCCAATCGCGCCGTCGGTGACGGTCGCAAAGAGCGCGGACCCGGCCAGCGGCGTCCCGGTCCTGCCGGGCGCCCAGGTGTCCTACACCTTGACCGTCACCGTTGCCAACGCACCGACCACCAGCGCCGTGGTGCTGAGCGATACGCTGGGCGCCGGCCTGACCTTCGACAGCGTGAGCAGCCCGGGCGGCTTCAGCCACAACGGCGCCAACGCGCCGATCCATGTGTTCACCCTGCCTGCGGGTGCCGCGGTCGGTTCGCACAGCGTCACCTATGTCGCGACTGTCGATGCGGATGCCGGCAACACCGTCGGTAACAGCGTGACGGGCGAAGGTGGTGGTGGCCCCGATCCGGTCTGCGTTGACTGTACGACCGAACATCCCGTGCACCGGCCTTCGCTCGAGCTGACGAAGACCGGCACGCTCTCGGCCGACGAGAGCACGATCACCTATGTGTTCTCGGTGGAGAACACGGGCAACGTGGCGCTGACCAACGTGTCGGTGAGCGACCCGCTGCTGCCCGCGCTGGACTGCCCGGTGATCGCGACCCTGGCGCCGGGTGCGACGCAGACCCTGACCTGCACGGACAACGTGTACACCGTGCAGCCGGGCGACGTGGACGCCGGCCAGGTGGAGAACACCGCGACCGCGAGCGGCCAGCCGCCGACGCCTCCGGGCGGCCCGGCGCCGGATCCGGTGACGGACGATGACACCGAAACCACTCCGCTGGCGCAGGATGCCGGCCTGGAAGTGGCGAAGTCGGTGACCTCGGCGGGTCCGTATACGGAAGGCGACGTCATCACCTATCAGTTCGTGGTGACGAACACCGGCAACGTGACGCTGACCGGCGTGTCGGTCACCGACCCGCTGCCGGGTCTGAGCGCGATCACTTACGCGTGGCCAGGTGCCGACGGTGTGCTGGACGCTGGTCAGAGCGTGACTGCGACCGCGACCTATACCGTGACCGCGGCCGACGTGAACACCGGCAACGTGCACAACAGCGCGATCGCAGGCGGTACGCCGCCGTCGACGCCGTCGAACCCGAACCCGCCGCCGGTCGACAGCCCGCCGGACGAGGAAGACACCCCGATCACGCAGGATCCGAGCCTGGAAGTCACGAAGTCGGTGACTTCGACGGGTCCGTACACCGAAGGCGACACGATCACCTACCAGTTCGTGGTGACGAACACCGGCGACGTGACGCTGACAGGCGTATCGGTCACCGACCCGCTGCCGGGTCTGAGCGCGATCACTTACGCGTGGCCGGGTGCCGCCGGTGTGTTGGACGCTGGTCAGAGCGTGACCGCGACGGCGACCTATGTCGTGACTGCCGCGGACGTGAACTCCGGCAACGTGCATAACAGCGCGATCGCGGGCGGCACGCCGCCGTCGACGCCGTCGAACCCGAACCCGCCGCCGATCGACAGTCCTCCGGATGAGGAGGACACCCCGATTACGCAGGAGCCGGGCCTGTCGCTGGTGAAGTCGGCGGCATCCGCCGGTCCATATGCCGAAGGCGACACGATCACCTACCAGTTCGTCGTGACGAACACCGGTGACGTGACGCTGACCAACGTGTCGGTCACCGACCCGCTGCCGGGCCTGAGCGCGATCACTTACGCGTGGCCGGGCGCCGATGGTGTGCTGGATGCTGGCCAGAGCGCGACCGCGACCGCGACCTATGTCGTGACCGCGGCCGACGTGAATGCCGGCAACGTGCACAACAGCGCGACTGCCGATGGCACGCCGCCGTCCACGCCGACGAACCCGACCCCGCCGCCGGTGACGACGCCGCCGAGCCCGGTCGATACGCCGATCGCGCAGGACCCGAGCCTGTCGCTGGTGAAGTCCGTGACTTCGACGGGTCCGTACACCGTAGGCGACACGATCAGCTACCAGTTCCTGGTTGAGAACAC
>NZ_JBSVRI010000004.1:0-218961 GCF_054052085.1 Luteimonas sp. A501 | reverse complement strand
GGGCGGCCACATCCACCACCGTGAAGCCGCGCTCCAAAACCTGCTTCACCGCCTCTGCCCGGAACTCATCCGTGTACTGCTTGCTGCTCATAAACACCCCTGCTGTTGCCCTGAATTATGGCCTGCGGGTGTCTACAAAAGGTTGGCCGGTCCAATGGCACGTTTTCTAGCTTCGTCACCGGAACCCGGTGACTCGGCGCGAACGGTCTTCGTTGCCTGGCTGGCACAGCAACCGGGAAAATTTGTGTTTGTCGATAGGCTCTTTGGCGGCACAGACACCGGCGAACGCGGCTGCTTCGTGCGCACTGACTCCGGCTATCGCATCACAATCCACGGCCGCGTCAAGCTCGTTGAGTACGATCGGTCACGCTAAACCGACCCGGTCAAAGGTGCTCTCCGATTGCGATGACGAGCCGAGGGGTGGCCTGATTTGGCAACAGCAGCAAGGTGATCAACACCAGCGCGTTGATCAGACCGCGCCGGGACGCTGTTCAGCCGTGACCATAATCCGCAGCAACGGCAGTGGCGGGCATTTTCTGCGCTGCTATGGCCACGATTCCTTCCGGTCGCTAGTCGGTTTGCGGCCTAACAATTCGTTCAAGCCGAGCCCGAATCGGAGCATCGCCTGGATGCTTTTCCGCTACGCTAGCACCTAGTCGCCACCCCGCTACGGGTCGGTTTAACTCAAGTGTTAGGCCGCAAGGAAACATTCTCGACATGACTATCGCCGTTTATATCGACAGCTGCGCGTGGAACTACCTTCAAGAAAAGTCAGTAGATCTGCTCGCCGAGCTTCCACCGGACAGGTATGCGCTATACCTCACCCGAGAAGTTGAAATCGAAATCGAAGCTATTCCAGACGACGAGAGACGGCAGGCGCTTAAGGCTTACATTCGAGCCAATATCAAGAACTCCTCAATAAAGACGACGTCGGTGTTCGGGTTTAAAGCCTTCGAACCTGATGGCTCGCCTTCAAAGGTTCAAGTTTACGGCGGTTTTGGTCAGGGTACGTTTCAATCCGACGCAGATCGCCGGTTTTATGCATCTCCAGAGATTCAGTCACAGTTGATTGGCAAAACACCTCGCAGAAGCGGGCTGACTGCCAACCAAGCTGATGTATCCCTAGCAGCCCGCTCATTTCGAGCCTTCGTGCTGACTAACGATCAAAAGGCTGGGCCTTTAAAGCAAGCTGCCAAAAGTGGCGGGAAGGTTGTATATCTAATGGCCCAGGTAGAGCGAAGTGGACTCACGCTTGGCCAATACATGGCCTCGTTACAACAGCCGATATGATTAGCTCGGCCACGCGGCCTAACAATTCATTCAAGCCGAACCCGCTTCGCGGGTCGGCTTAATTCAAGTGTTAGGCCTCGCACACACTTCACCGCAACTCGATTTCCACCACCGCAAGAGAAGGAGAACGACATGGCAGGTTGGTTCGAACTGGGTAAGAGCTCGGATGGGCAGTTCCGCTTCGTTCTGAAGGCTGGCAACGCTGAAACCATCCTCACCAGCGAGCTCTATAAGTCCCAAGACTCGGCGAAGAATGGCATTGCATCTGTGCAGTCAAACTCGGCCGACGCATCGCGGTACGAGAAGAAGGAATCGAGTAACGGAAAGTCCTACTTCACGCTTAAGGCTGCCAATCACCAAGTCATCGGAACCAGTCAAATGTATGCTTCGGCGGCTTCACGCGATACAGGCATTGCATCGGTTCAAGCCAATGGACAAACGCCAACGATCAAGGGCGGCGCCTAACAATGCGTTCAAGCCGAACCCGCTTCGTTACGCGGCCCAGGCGGCAGGTAAAGCTTGCCACCTGGTCCACTCCACTGCGCGGGTCGGCTTAACTTAGCAACTGTCTTGAAGCGTGCCGCTCAAGCCAGTGCCAGGCCCTCGGCCCGAAGCTCGTCGCGGCGCTTGGCATTGATGATTCCGAGCAGCTTCCGCATGCACGCCACCAGAGCCACCTTGCCCAGCTTTCCGCGTGCTCGCAGCTGCTGGTAGTGCGCCTTCATCGTGGGATCCCAACGCACGGCCGAGAGCGTGGCCATGTAGAGCGCAACACGAACGGGGGCACGACCGCCACGGATAGGGCCTTCATCGTCTTCTCGATCGCGGCGAGCTCCCGGGCCATGGCGGCGGCGCGACGTAGGGCCTGAGGCGGTCGGCGAACAGCCGGGCCATGAGCGCCAGGATACGGGCGTCGATGTCGTCGGTCTTGGCCAGCTCGCCAGTGGCGTTGGCGAAGGCGCGGGCCTGGCGAGGGTTGAACCGGGCAATCCACAGACCGGCATCGCAGCAGGCCTCGAGCAGTGGCTCCTCGTAGCCGCCGGTGGCTTCGACCACGATCCGCGTGGCCCCAGGTGCCCGCAGTCGCTTGACCAGCTTGGCGATGCCCGCCCGATTGTTGGCGAACCGAAGCACGCTCGGCTGCCCATCCACGGCCAGATCCAGGCTGGCCTTGCCCACATCGATCCCTCCTGCTGACATGTTCGTTCTCCGCTACAGTTGATTGGCCGAGAGCATCGCGCCCGAGGCCCACGCTTATCAGTTCGAGGGAAACCTCGATCAACTGTTCGGGCGCAGGGCGCGAGATCCGGCGTGCGGCCCCTGCTGAATTACGGTGGTCTGACACCGAGGCGTTATCGGGCGCGCACGTCGGGCTCTCGGCACCTACGGTAGGGGAAACTCAAGACATAAGGCGTTAGGCTTCTATCAACCCTTCAGGAGCGATGAATGATTCACGACAAATTCAGTGCTGCGCCCGATGTGCATTCTAAAGTCACCCGAGACATCCGCTGGCTTAAGGTTTATGCGGTCATAACAACGCTCGCGCTTGGAGTCGTAGCACTGACCGCCGGCAAGTCTCCGCATAGCCAGGCTGAGTTAACTGTCGAACGAATCAATGTCGTGGACCCTTCGGGTGTGTCCCGCCTGGTGATTTCCAATGCTGAGCGCTTCCCGCTACCTAAGCTAGGCGGGAAAGAATACCCGCGCGCTGTGCAACCCGCAGGCATCGTCCTTTATGACGCCAATGGCAACGAGGTAGGTGGTGTCGCGATTACCGATGCCAAAATGGGCAAAGTGTCAGCACTAGCGTTCGACTATCCAAACTACGATGCAATGGGAATGATTACCCGTGTAAGCCCCGATGGCAAAGAGGCCGTTGCCGGGATTCATATCAACTCCCGCCCGCCTGCGGATTTGGACGTTATCGAAGCTAGCAAGGTCGTTGAGCGTCGCATCGCAATCCACAACAAGAACGAAGATGCCGAAATTCTGCTAGCTGACCCACAGGGCCGCACTCGTATCCAACTGCGGGTGGACCATGACGGTCACGCCAGCATCGAAGTGCTCGATGAAGAAGGCAAGGTCACGTTCAGCACGTCCGGCGGCGCCTAACAATTCGTTCAAGCCGAACTTAACTCAGGCGTTAGGCCCTTCTGGAGATTCTTGTCGCCAACTCGAAGGCCACCTTTCCCGCTCGTTTCTATCCGCTGTTGTTCGTTACAGGCATTGCAAGCTTCCTCGTCCATGAACTCGCGCATTGGGCTACCGGCATCGCGCTCGGACACGAGATGATTGCAACGTTTAATCCGGTTTCACCGAAAGGTGCGGTGAGCCTTGCGGACCAGGTGCTTATCGTGGCTGCCGGTCCCATCCTTACCCTTACCCTAGCCCAAGGCTTAGGTGGGTTCTGGCTAGTAAAACAACGAGGCGCCCAGCTCGGCTTCGCGCTCCTATACATCGCATTTTGGCAAAGCCAAGATGTCATCTGATGATCCGTGCTTCTCTTACGTCCACGGGCTCATCATGCAAGAGCCAGCGTTCACCGACGTATCGGTCGAACGCGGGCCCTAACAATTCATTCAAGCCGACGCCGCTTGGCGGCGCGGCTTAGTTCAGGCGTTAAATCCAGCGGGCTTCCCAACTTCGAGCGCCCGCTGGAACTCCACTTGCCAATGGCTCAATAGGCTCCCTCGCTATATATAAGCTCATAGCTATGGCTGTAGATCTCTACGATGTTTCCGAATGGATCTTCCATATAGATCATGCGGTAGGGTTTCTTGCCCGGATAGTAGTAGCGCGGTTTCTCCATGCGCCGTTTGCCACCAGCGGCCACAATACGCTCGGCGAGCTCTTCAACATCTGGGTCTTGCACGCAGAAGTGGAAGACGCCAGTTTTCCAGTATTCAAAATTGTCTGCCGGGCTTGTTTGATTCTTGAACTGAAACAGCTCCACACCAATCCGGTCACCGGTGGATAGATGGGCGATTCGGAAGCTTCCCCACCCTGCTCCGAACACTTCCGTGCACATCTCTCCGATTGCGCTGTCGTCCTCTTCGATCTCAGTTGGTTCCATGATCAGATACCAGCCCATTACCTCTGTGTAGAACTGGACGGCCTGCTCAAGGTTTGGCACGGAAATGCCGATGTGTGAGAAATTTCTTGGGTAAACGTTGCTCATTGCGTGTCCTCCTCTCCTAACATTGAGAATAGGTTACCGAGCACCTACAATTATGTGAAATTATCACTTGCCATCAGGATGATCATTTTCCGTAATGATAAACACTACCTGGTTACGCAGCTTTTGTGCCCTCGTTGAAATTGGTCATTTCACCCGCACGGCCGAGCGCCTGCATATGACGCAGTCGGGGGTGAGTCAGCATGTGCGCAAGTTGGAAGAGCAACTCGGCACCGAGTTGCTCGTAAGGGAGGGCAAGAAATTCTCGCTCTCGGATGCAGGCGGAAGGCTGTACGCCGAAGCGCAGGACATTCTATTGGCATTGGCGAATCTCGAGCAAAAAGTCGGAGAAGACCCTCCTTATGAAGGAGTGGTTCGGGTGATGTCTCCGGGGAGCGTTGGGCTCAAGCTATACCCACATCTATTGGCGTTGCAGAGCAGGCACCCAAAACTCATTATCGATTATCGCTTTGCACCCAATTCCGACGTAGAGAGAGCAATCGCTGAATCCACCATGGATATCGGATTCATGACGTCGAAATCCGCCCTGCCGGACGTCAGTTGCACTCCTGTCGCGGAAGAGTCGCTATTGTTGGTGACGCCTTCGATGGTCGAAGACCCGGATTGGAAAACCTTGATGGCCCTGGGCTTTATTGACCACCCTGACGGAAGTCATCACGCCAACCTGTTGCTTGGCGCCAACTATCCGGAGTTCCAGCACAGCAACCTGTTTCCTAGAAGGGGATTCTCAAACCAGATCGGATTGATTTTGGAACCGGTCAGTATGGGGATGGGTTTTACAGTGCTACCGGCCTTTGCGGTTGAGGCGTTCAACAAGCCCGAGCAAATAAAAATTCATTGGCTTTCCAATCCGGCAAGTGAAACGCTATACCTTTGCTACCGGCGTCACAGGGCGCTGCAGAAGAGACTGAGAACCGTCATTGTGGAAGCCAGGCAATGGCTCTGAACTCGATCGAGGTTTAACAGATCATTTCAGCGGACAAGCCGTTGAGTTTGGCGTCAGACCCCACAGCGGGCGCGCCCTGGCTGCGGTGCCCTTAGTTCGGGCTACTCTTACATTTCGTTCTGCCCGCCACTCATGGAGAGTCTTACGTGCAAGTCAAACTGTTCTGGGTCCATGCACCTATGCGTGACAAGGGATTTGTAGCACGCGATAGTGCTGGTAACGGCATTGAGTTCGAGACAACCATCAATGCGTGGCTTGGACAAAATTCAAGCGTACACATCCAGCACATCCAGCAATCCGCATGCGGCGGTAGCTTTGGTCCTGCCCTTTGGCTTATTTCTGTCTGGTACACAATCGAAGCTCAGCTTGCAACGCCTGTCCCTGGAAGTGCCGACTGACAAGGGTTCTACGCCCCTGATGGCCGCATATGCCGCTTTCCATCTCGCAACCAGAAGCAAGGAACATCAGGCTTCCGGGCGAGACGGTGAGGCCCGATAAACACCCTCCCCGGCTGAGCCGTCGGGCGTCCATTACCTGGAGACATGCCGATGAACGGACTGGAGCTGAGATCACTGGCGACAAGCGACGGCCAGCTGCGCCTGAGCCTGGAAGACGTCACGACTGGCGCGCCCGGCGCGGACGAGCTGGTGGTGCGGGTGGAGGCTGCGCCCATCAATCCTTCCGACCTTGGCCTGCTGATCGGCCCCGCCGACATGGCGACCGCCAGGGCGGAAGGGACGCCGGAGCGGCCGGTGGTGGTCGCCGACATTCCGCGGGAGCGCCTGGGCGCGATCAAGGATCGACTGGACCGGTCGCTGGCAGTCGGCAACGAAGGCGCCGGCACCGTGGTCGAGGCCGGCGCCAACGTTCGCCACTTCCTGGGCCGCAAGGTCGGCATGCTCGGCGGCGGCATGTACGCGCAGCTGCGCAAGCTGCCTGCGCGCGACTGCATCCTGCTGCCGGAAGGCGCGGACGTGGCGGACGGCGCGTCGATGTTCGTCAACCCGCTGACCGCGCTGGGCTTCACCGAGACCATGAAGGCGGAGGGTCACCGCGCGATCGTGCACACCGCCGCGGCCTCCAACCTCGGCCAGATGCTCAACAGGATCTGCATCAAGGACGGCATCGGACTGGTCAACATCGTGCGCAGCCAGGCGCAGGCCGGGGTGCTGCGCGCGATCGGCGCGCGGCACATCGTCGACAGCACCTCGCCCGATTTCCAGGCGGAACTCACGCAGGCCATCCGCGACACCGGCGCCACCATCGCCTTCGACGCGATCGGCGGCGGCACGCTGGCCGGGCAGATCCTGCAGGCGATGGAAGCCGCGGCAGGTCGCAGCGACGATGCCGCGCCCGCGTACAGCCCCTACGGTTCGAACACACCCAAACAGGTCTACATCTACGGCAGCCTGGACACCGGGCCGACGGTGCTCAACCGCACGTTCGGCTTCACTTGGAACGTGGGTGGCTGGCTGCTGTTTCCGTTCCTGCAGAAGGCGGGGCGCGAGGTCGCGGCGCGGATGCGGCAGCGCGTGGCGGACGAGCTCACCACTACTTTCGCCAGCCGCTACACCCGCACCATCAGCCTGCGCGACGCGTTGCAGCTGGACATCCTTCGCGAGTACGAGCGCAAGGCGACGGGCGGGAAGTACCTGATCGACCCGTCGCGCTGAGCGCGCTCGACGCGGCCGGCCGGCATCGCTGCCAGCCGGCCGCCAGGCTCAGAATTTCAGCCCCACGCGTGCGTAGAAGAACCGCCCCGGCAGGTCGTAGGTGGCGGCGTCATAGCCGTTGAGCGAGCAGCTCAGGCAGATCGGCGGGTCCTCGCCGGTGAGGTTGTTGACGCCCAGGGTGACACGCAGGCCGCGCAACCAGGCTTCGCTGTTCCAGGACGCCTGCAGGTCGTGGTAGGTGGTCGCGTCCAGGTGGTTGATGTCGTTGGCGCTGTCGTCGCAGATGGCGAAGCCGTTGGCGCCGCCGCAGGATTCACGCAGGTCGTCGATGTGGCGCACGTTCCAGGCGATCGCCCACGGTCCCCTGCTCCACTGCGTCGACAGGTTGGCGGTCCAGTCGGGGATGGCGCTGTTGTTCACTTCGACGCCGGGCGCGCGCGGCTCGGCCTGCCCGGACTCGTTCACCAGTTCGTACTCGCCGACGAACGTCGCCTTGGCATCGAAGCGCAGCTGGCCCCATCCCCGCTCGGGCAGCAGCCAGCCCAGGCTCAGGTCCCAGCCGTCAGTGCGGATGGTGCCGAGGTTGTCGAGGATGTCGTCGAAGCGGACGATCTGGCCGCGGTCGCTGCGGTCGTAGGACGCGCACGAGAACGGATCGCTTTCGAACACGCAGCGGTTGAGGATGACCTGCGCGTCCGGCGCCTGGATGGCGTCCTCGATGGTGTGCTTGTAGAAAGTGAGGCCCAGGTCCATGCGCTCCGACCACGACGCGCCGGCCGCGAACGAGGGACTCCAGACCGCGCCCAGGTTCAGGCTGCGGCTGGTCTCGGGCTGCAGGTCGGCGTTGCCCGAAGTCACCACCGAGATCTGCGGATTGGTCTGCACGTAGTCGGCCGGCACGCCCTGTGCCACGCACTCGGGACGCACGGCGTTGGCGGCGCCGGAGCAGGGATCGACCAGGGTGGCGTCGAAGCGCGACAGCGTGCCGTACAGCTCGCCGATCGACGGCGCGCGGAAGCCCTGCGCGAACGAGCCGCGGAGCACGAACTCCTCCGCCAGCTGCCAGCGCAGCCCCAGCTTGCCGGTGCTTTCGCCGCCGAAGGTGGAGTAGTCGGAGTAGCGGCCGGCGATGCTCATGTCGAGCGCGCTGCCGCGTTCGGCATTGGCCATCAGCGGCACGGCCAGTTCGAGGTAGACCTCGTTGACGTCGTAGTCGCCCGCGGTCGGGCCGGACGGCACGCCGTTGTATTCGCCGGCCACGGTGATCGGGTCGGGCTGGTAGCGGCCTTCGTACTTGCGGTACTCGTAGCCGGCGGCGAACCCCAGCGAACCGGCCGGGAGTTCGGCCAGCGCACCGGTGATGTTCGCCGAGGCCAGGGTGAGGCTGTTCTCGCTCTCGTCGCGCACCACCGGCTGGATGAAGCCGAGCATCTCCGGCGTGATCGTGCCCACGCCGCCGAACACGTTCAGCGGCACGCAGCCGGCGATCCCGGCACAGGCGGCGGGATCGCCCAGGGCCTCGTTGATGCGGCGCAGGTTGTAGCTGCCGAAGTTGGTCTGCTCGGCGCTGCTCTCGCTGCGCACCACGTTGATGTCCCAGTCCCAGGGGCGCTCGCGCACGCTGAAGCTGCCGTCCAGGCCGGCGGCCACGTACCAGGTCTCGACGTCCTGCTCGTAGCGCCGCGGCCCGCCCTCCACCGGGCGGCGGCCAAGCAGGAACAGGTTGGCGTCGTCGCCCACGGTGCTGAGGTCGAAGCCGAAGGGGTTGTAGGGATTGAGCGCCGAGATCACCAGGCTGCTTTCGCCCCAGTGGTTGTAGATGCCGGCGTCGGTGCCGAGGAAGAACGGCTCCGGCGCGGCCTGGTTGGCCGACTGGCGCTCGTTGTACAGCGCGCGCACGTAGCCGCCGACGTTGTCGTTGAAGGCGAATCGCACCTGGCCGAACACGGTCTTGCGCTCCGACGGTGTCAGCAGCATGTTGTAGGGCGCGAAGTTGAAGCGGTCGCCGGCGGCGAAACAGTGGAAATCATCGCTGCGCGCGCAGTCCTCGCCGGGCGTGAAGCCGGGATCGGTGGCACCGGTGTTGGGGGTGATGTCGTGCACCAGGCCGGTGTTCGGATCCATGAAGACGAAGCGACCCTGCGGCGTGGCGGAGCTGCCGTTGGACAGGCCGGTGCCGGGCACCGGGATGCTGGCCGGGCCGTACTCCAGCGACGACACCTCTTCCTGCTTGAAGTACGACGCGCCGGCGAACCACTGCACGCGGTCGTTGCCGCCGCCGTAGCCCATGTCGGCGCCCCAGGTGTCGCCACCAAGGTCGTCATACGTGCCGTAGTGCAGTTCGATGTCACCGCCCTGCACGTTCCTGCGGGTGATGATGTTGACCACGCCGGCGATGGCGTCGGAGCCGTAGATCGACGAGGCGCCGTCCTCCAGCACTTCGATGCGGTCGACCAGCGCCAGCGGGATGGTGTTGAGGTCGACCGCCGAGCCCACGCCGGAGCCGGACGATTCATTGACCCAGCGGATGCCGTCCACCAGCACCAGCACGCGCTTGGGGCCGAGGTGGCGCAGGTCGACCGTCGCCGCGCCGGCACCGACGCCGCCGCCATCGGGCGGGAAGCCGAAGTTGCCGCTGGAGTTGAACTTGGTGTTGAGCGCCGCACCGCTGGCGGTCAGGTTCTGGACGACATCGGCAACCGATTTGAAGCCGCTGCGGTCGATGTCCTCGCGGCTGAGCACCTGTACCGGGACATGGGTTTCCAGCGCGGACTGCTTGATGCGCGAACCGGTGACGGTGACCGTATCAAGGGTGGTGGCCTCGGGCGCATCCTGCGCGACAGCGGCGAAGGGCGAGGCAAAGGGCAGCGCAGCGCAGACGGCGACTGCGAGCAGGCGACGCGGGGGCATGGCCATGGAGCTCTCCTGGTGGCTGTACGCCGTCCCGTTGCCCCCGTGCCGTCGGCAGCCCAGTTGTAAACAAAATGTAAAACAGCGGCAAGCCCCGGGTTTACCCCAAGGGTGCCCGGCCCTGCAGGACCAGGCTCAGGCCGACCGCCACCAGGAACAGCGCGAACACCCGGCGCAGCGTCGGACCGCTGATGGCATGCGCCAGCCGCGTGCCCAAGGGCGCGGCCAGCACCGAGGTCAGGGCGACACCGATCGCGGCCGGCAGGTAGACGTAGCCGACCGCGCCTTCGGGCAGCCCGCCCGGCGGTGCGTTGAGCGCGTAGCCCAGCGCGCTTCCGATCGCGATGGCCACGCCACAGGCCGACGACGTGCCGACCGCGCGCACCGGGCGCACGCCGCGCCAGACCAGCAGCGGCACAGTCATGCTGCCACCACCGATGCCGACCACCGCCGACAGCGCGCCGATGCCGGTGCCGGCCGCGGTCATCGGCAGGCCGGTGGGCACGATGTCGCGGCCGCTGTCCGCGCGCGCGCCGCTGAAGGCCATCTGCGCGCCGGCAAGCAGGCAGTACCCGGCCACGATCCAGCGCAGCACGATGCCGTCCAGGCCCACCGCGACCTGGCTGCCGAGCACGCCGCCGACTGCCAGCCCCGGCATCATCCAGGCCACGGTCGGCCACAGCACGCTGCCGCGGCGGTGGTGCGACCACGCCGAGGACAGCGCGGTGAACACGATGCTGGCCATCGAACTCGCAAGCGCGGCGTGCATCGCGGTGTCCACCGGCACGCCCTGCAGCGGCAGCAGCCAGGCCAGCGCCGCCACCAGCACCAGGCCGCCGCCGATGCCGAGCAGGCCGGCCAGCACGCCGACCAGGATGCCGAGCAGCGGGAACATCCAGAACCCTTCGATCACGTCGACTCCTTCAACATGGGCGCCCCGCCCATTCGATATAGTCCCCGCATGCCGCAAGGAAAGTTCGCCATCCTACTGTCCGCGGCGTTCGCGCTGTCGGCCCCCATCGCAGCCAAGGCGCAGGCGCTGCCCGACGACGACCTTGCGCGGCGCGCGCTTGCCGCCGCCGAGATCGGCCAGCCGCTGCCGCCGCTGCGCGCCGATCATCCGCTGCAGGGGTGGATCGGCTACGCGCGGCTGCGCCGCGACCTCACCAACCTGACGCCGGCGCAGGCGCTTGATTTCCTGGATCGCCACCGCGGCCAGGCCGTGGCCGACACCTTCCGCGCGGCGTGGTTGGGCGAGCTGGCGCGGCGCAAGGCCTGGGGTCCGTTCCGCGCGGCGTGGGTGCCCGGCACCGGTTCGGCGGCGCTTGCGTGCAGCGAACTTGAAGCGCGGCTGCGAACCGGTGCAGCCGATGCCGCATGGACGGCCGAAGTGCAGCAGCTGTGGCGCCGTGCCGGGCGCTCGCAGCCCGATGCCTGCGACCCGGTGTTCGATGCCCTGGCCGAACGCGGCGGCATGGACGACGGCCTGCGCTGGGCGCGCATCGAAACGGCGATCGCCGAGGGTCAGCCTGGTGTGGTGCGCGCCGCCGCGCGCGGCCTGCCCGCTGACGCGCGCAAGCAGGCGGAGGCCTACGCGGCATACCTGGGCCACGCCGATGCCAGCGCAGTGTCCTGGTCGAAGAACGCGCGCAGTCGCCTGGCGGCTTCACACGGCCTCGCCACGCTGGCACGCTCCAACCCCGACGCCGCCGAGGCATTGCTGCCGCAGGTCGCGCAGGCGCTGCAGTTCACCGACGCCGACCGCAACCGCGTGCTGTACCAGGTCGCGCTGTGGACGGTGGCGTCCTACCACGACGGCGGCGCACGGCGCCTGGCGGCGGTGCCTGAAGCCGCCTATGACGCGCGCCTGCACGAATGGCGCGTGCGCGAAGCGATGGCGCGCTCCGACTGGCCGGCGGCGCTGGCCGCGATCAGGCGCATGGGCGACGCACAGCGCGGCGATTCACGCTGGACGTACTTCGCCGCGCGCCTGCACGAGCTCACCGGCGACCGCGCCGGCGCGCGGCCGCTGTACGCCGCCGCGGCGCGCGATCCCGACTTCCACGGTTTCCTTGCAGCGGACCGCATCGACCAGCCCTACGCGCTGTGCCCGATCGAGCACGGCGGCAGCGCGGCCGAGAAGGCCGCCGTCGCCGCCGATCCGGCGATGCAGCGTTCGATGGCCCTGTTCCGCATCAATCGCGCCGCATGGGCGACCCGGGAGTGGCGCGACGCGCTGTCGCGCTTCAGCGACCGGCAGCGACAGATGGCGGTGGAGATCGCACAGGCCAACGGCTGGTTCGACCGCGGCGTGTTTGGCCTGGTCAACGCCGGCGGCGAGCGCAAGCCCGACGAACTGCGGCTGTACACGCTGCGCTTCCCGTTGCACCACGACCTGCTGATCCGCGGCGAGAGCGCGCGCAACAACCTCGACCCTGCCTGGGTGGCCGCCGAGATCCGCGCCGAAAGCGTGTTCAACCCGCGCGCACGCTCACCGGCCAA
The DNA here is from genome assembly GCF_054052085.1 of Luteimonas sp. A501. Next base: position 206,444 of record NZ_JBSVRI010000004.1, on the reverse strand, counting down.
CGCCCGCGGGCTGATGCAGGTGCTGCCCGAGACCGGCGCCGGCGTAGCGCGTCGGCTCGGCATGCCGTGGGCGGGCGCGGAGTCCCTGTTCGACCCCGCCACCAACGTCCGCATCGGCACCGCCTACCTGCGCGAGATGAAGGACAAATACACCCTGCCCTACGTCGCCATCGCCGCCTACAACGCCGGCCCCACGCCGACCGCACGCTGGCAGGCCGACCGTCCGGGCATGGACGCCGACTTCTGGATCGAGACCATCACCTACAAGGAAACCCGCGACTACGTGGCGCGCGTGCTGGCCTTCAGCGTGATCTACGACTGGCGCCTGGGCGATCGCGCGGTGCCGGTCAGCGATCGCATGCACGGCCGCAGCGGCGCGGTGCGCAAAGCGTTCGCGTGTCCCGCGGCTGTTGTGGGAGCGGCTGCGGCTCCCACAACGGCTTCGGGAAGGTGAGCGGCGGCGTGGAGACGTTCCTTGTTGGCGGGGCGGTGCGGGACCGGCTGCTGGGACTGGCGGCGGGCGACCGGGATTTCGTGGTCGTCGGGAGCACGCCGGAGGCGATGCTCGAAGCGGGCTTCAGGCCGGTAGGCCGCGATTTCCCCGTATTCCTGCACCCCGACACCGGCGAAGAGCACGCCTTGGCGCGCACCGAGCGCAAGTCGGCGCGCGGGCATCGCGGCTTCGTGGTGGATGCGCATCCATTGGTGACGCTGGAGGAGGACCTCGGCCGCCGCGACTTCACCATCAACGCCATCGCCGAGCGCGAAGACGGCCGCCTGACCGATCCATACAACGGTGCGCACGATCTCGAGATCCGCGTGCTGCGCCACGTCGGCCCCGCCTTCGCCGAGGATCCGCTGCGCGTGCTGCGCGCGGCGCGGTTCATGGCGCGCTTCGCGTCGCTGGGCTTCAGCGTGGCCGACGAGACCCAGGCGCTGATGCGCGACATGGTCGCCGGCGGCGAGCTCGCCGAGCTGGTGCCCGAACGCGTCTGGCAGGAGCTGGTGCGCGCGCTGCGCTCGCCCAGGCCCTCGGCCTTCCTGCGCACCCTGCGCGATTGCGGCGCGCTGGCAGCGGTATTGCCCGAGGTCGATGCGCTCTACGGCGTTCCACAGCGCGCGGAGTACCACCCCGAAATCGACACCGGCGTGCACATCGAACTGGTGTGCGACATGGCCGCGCAGCTGGCACCGGGCGACGACGAGGTCGGCTTCGCGGCCCTGGTGCACGACCTCGGCAAGGCGCTGACGCCAGCCGACGAGCTGCCCAGGCACATCCAGCACGAGCAGCGCGGCGTGGCCCCCGTGCGCGCACTGTGCGAGCGGCTGCGGGTGCCGGCGGCGCACCGCGACCTGGGCGTGATCACCTGTCGCGAGCACCTCAACGTGCACCGCCTGGCCGAGCTGCGCGACCAGACCGTGCATGACCTGCTTGCGCGCTGCGACGGCTTCCGCAAGCCGGACCGCATCCGCCGCCTGGCCACGGCCTGCGAGGCCGACAAGCGCGGCCGCGCCGGCCTCGCCGATACGCCCTATCCGCAGGCGCGTGAACTGGTCTCGCTGCGTGACGCCGCCGCCGCGGTGACCGGCGCCGACATCGCCGACCGGGAACTTGAAGGCCCCGCCTTTGGCGCCGCGCTGCGCGAGGCGCGCATCGCTGCGATCGCAGCTGCGCGCACGCTGCGCAGGGGCGACGTCAGCCCCGGGCCCGGGACAGCAGGCGCGCCTCCAGCCTGAGCAGCAGGTCGCGCATCGGCGTCAACCGCGTCGCCAGGCCGGCGATCACGCCCAGGGTATTGGCCAGCGCGTCCCAGCGATCGGCCATGCGGGTTCCGGTCAGCGCACCCTGCCCGTGCTCCAGGCCGATGCCCAGCAGCACCAGCCCCAGGCCCGCGCCCAGCAGCGCCGGCCAGCGTGCGAACAGCTGCACCGCGCTTGCGGCCAGCGCGAAGTAGGCGATGAAGTGGTGCAGCTTGTCGCTGCCCGGCGCGTCCGGCAGGTCGGGCGCGGGCATCAGCGAAAACACCACCACCGCAGCGATCGCAAGGCACCACAGTGCACACCATGCCCACGGGTGGTGGAGCGGCTTGAGCGAGCGCCCCACCCGCGGCCGGTTCACAGGCGGAAGCTCAGGTCACCGGCAAGGAACGCGGCTTCGAACGGCACGCCACGCTCGAAGCCCATGGCCTGGAAGCGCTCGCCCATCGCCGTGGGCAGGGTGAGCTGCTGCACCTGGCGGCGCAGCGCGTAGCGCGCGGTCTCGCTCGCGGCGGCTTCTTCCTGCGCCGCCAGCCGCTGCTCCAGCCCGTTGCCGATCAGGAACATGGCCTGGCTGCTGTACCCGGCGAAGTCGAAGCCGGCGCCGGTGCCCGCCTCGGCCAGCGCGGTGAAATCCACCGACGCGGTGATGTCCTGCAGGCCCACGCGCGCGAACACATCGTCGACCACGTGGTGGCGGTGGAAGGCGCGCAGGGTGCCGCGATCGCGGGTGGCGGCGTAATACTCGCGGCGCGGATGGCCGTAGTCGATGAACAGCATCGCGCCCGCCTGCATCCCGCCCATCACCGCCTGGATCCAGTACGGCAGCTGCGGCAGCAATTCCGAGCGGTAGCCATCCGGGAAAGCGCCTTCGTCGCGCTGGCGCTCAACGTGGCGCACGGCCGCGCCCATCAGCGCATCGGCGGGCACTTCGACGATGGCGAAGCTGCCGTCGGCGGCCACCGAGACACCTTCCTCCATCACCTCGCCGCCGCGGATCACGAAGCGCGGGGTGGGCAGCGCATCGATCACCTCGTTGGCGAACAGCACGCCCTGCCAGGGCTCGTCGAAGGGCCGGTCGAGCCATTCCACGCGGGCGCTGAGCGCTTCCGGCAGGCGCGCATGCAGGCGCTCGCGCTGGCGCTCGCGCAGGTCGGCGCTGGGTTCAAGGATGGCGTAGCGCGCCGGCAGCGCGTCAAGCGTCGCGAGATGCCTGAGCGCGGCCTCGGCGAAGGCGCCGCTGCCGCCACCGATCTCGAGGAAGCTGCTGTCCGCGCCCAGCTGGCGCAGCGGGGGTGCGAGCGCCTCAACCACGCATTCGGCGAACAGGCTGCCGAGCTCCGGCGCGGTGACGAAATCGCCGGCGCGGCCGAACTTGGTGCTGCCCGCGCTGTAGTAGCCGAGGCCTGGCGCATACAGCGCCAGCTCCATGAAGCGGGAGAACGGGATCGCGCCGCCGGCATCGGCGATCACGGCATGGATGAGGCCGCGCAGGCGCTCGCTGTGCGCCTGCGCGTCAGGATCAAGCGGGGGAAAGGGCATGGGGGATTCCGGTGCGTAACGCGCGACAGGATACGGAAACCGGCGTCGCGGAACGTTATGGTGTCGTGTCATGAGTACGAAGCCAGTCATGCCGGGAGGCCATCCCGTTGCGCTTGTCACCGGTGCCGCGCGCCGCCTGGGCGCCGCCATAGCGCGCCGCCTGCACGCCGAGGGTTACGACCTGGTGCTGCACTACCGCGACTCCGCCGACGAGGCCTTGGCGTTGGCGGCGCAGCTGGAGTCCGCGCGCACTGGCAGCGTGCTGCCGCTGCGGGCGGAGCTTGCCGAGTTCGACCGGCTGCCGGAGCTGGTGGCGCACAGCGTGGGCCGCTTCGGCCGGTTGGACGCCCTGGTCAACAACGCCTCGGCGTTCGCCCCCGCCCCGTTCGGCAGCATCCACCCGGGGCACTGGGACGCGATGATGGCGGTCAACGCGCGCGCACCGTTCTTCCTCGCCCAGGCGGCGGCGCCGCACCTGCGCGCGGCCGGCGGCGCCATCGTCAACATCTCCGACGTCTATGCGCGCGCGCCGCGCGCCGACCTCGCGGCCTACGTCGCCAGCAAGGGCGCGCTGGAGGCGGCCACCCGCGCCCTGGCCGTCGCGCTGGCGCCGGAGGTGCGGGTGAATGCGGTGGCGCCGGGCGCGATCCTGTGGCCGGACGAAGGCATCGATCCCGAACTGCAGCAGCGGCTGCTGGCGATGACGCCGCTGGGCCGCACCGGCACCCCCGAGGAGATCGCCGGCGCGGTGCTGTGGCTGCTGCGCGACGCCGGCTACACCACTGGAAGCGTGCTGGCGGTGGACGGCGGGCGCGGGCCGTAGGCGAGCGCTGCTGCGCCTCAGTGCTTCGGCGCGAACGCCGTGGCGATGCCGGTGCCGCGGAACGCTTCCGGCACTTCATGCGAGACCGCATAGCGGTACAGCACCGCCGAGTAGATGCCGGTCAGCGCGGCCTGGTACACGCCCAGCATGAGCACGCCCGCCAGGCACACCACGCCGACCACCACCGCCAGCACCATCGACGCCTGCGCGGCCAGCACCACCAGCAGCACCGAGACCAGCACGGCGCCACCGCTCAGCAGGCCGAACGCGGCGCCGATGCCGACCTGGCCGACGGCGTTCTCGCCCCAGGTGCGCTTGAGCAGGGTGACGCTCTGCTTCAGCGCATCGATCGGGCCGACATCGCGGCTGACCAGCACCGGCACCACCAGGAAGGTCGCCAGGGTCCAGGCGAGCCCCAGGCCGCTGCCAACCAGGCGCACGATGAAATTGTTGTCCTTCGCCTTCATCGACTGCAGCAGCACGCCGACGGTGGCGGCGATCGCGGCATAGCCGAAGATCGCACCCAGGCGCGAGCGCGCGGCGGCGAAGCCGTCGGCCAGCGTCGGGTCACCACCGTCCAGGCGGATCATCGCCGCGCCCACCAGCGCGCAGTTGAAGAAGATCATCACGCTGTAGGTGCAGAAGTAGAAGGCGAAGCCCAGCAGGACGCCGCCGACGCTGAGGCCGCTGCTGAACAGGCGCAGCGCCAGCGTCGGCAGCGCGAAGCTCGCCAGCACCAGCAGCGTGGCCAGCGCGGACAGCACCGGGAACAGCATCAGCTCGCGATCCGAGCGCAGCACCGCCGCGCTTGCCTTCACCATCTCCCAGCTGCGCGAGAACTTCTCGAACATGGCCCCACCCTCCGTCTGCGTCCTGCGCCCCGCCACGGCCGATTGGCCGCCTCGTCCAGCACATGTCCCCATGACGGCGCCGGCGCGCGGAGTGTGACCGACCGGGCCCGCTCCGCGTCAGTACCGGTGGTCAGCCGCCGCCCGGGGCAGCATCCGGCACCGGCAGCGCAACCTCCTGCATCGCTACGCCGCGCTCGTCCGACCCGGCCCACAGCTCGGCCAGCGTCCGGCCGCTGGTCGGCTCCACGAGCCCTGGCGCAATCTCCGCCAGCGGCCGCAGCACGAACGCATGCCGCAGCTCGCCGCGCGGCAGGCGCAGGTTGCCGGGACCGCTGCAGACCATGTCGTCGAACAGCACGATGTCGATGTCCAGGGTGCGGTCGCCGTAGCGCGGACCGCTGCGGTCGCGGCCGTGCGCGTCTTCAAGCGCGTGCAGCCAGTCGTTGAGCGCGTGCACGTCGAGGTCGCTGTCGATGACGGCGGCGGCGTTGACGAAGTCCGCGCCCGCGAACCCCACCGCCGGCGTGCGGTAGGCGGCCGACGCGAGGATGTCGCCGAAGCGCTCCCGCAGCGCCGCGAAGGCGATCGCGACGTGGCGTTCGGGATCGACATTGCTGCCGAGGCTGAGGCAGGCGATGGGCATGGGCCGCGCTCCGTGGGGGCGCCCATGATCGCGCACCGGGCGGCCCGCGCGCGAGCGTCGCCGCACCCGCGCGGCGATCCCGCACGGAGCCTCCCGGCGGGGCCGCAGCCCCTCAGCCGGCGGTGGCGGGCGGCCCGTCCTCGCGGAGCAGGCGCACCTCGACCGGCGCATCGCTGTGCGCCTGGAACACGCGCAGCCCAAACTCGGGGAGGATCGCCAGCAGATGGTCGAAGATGTCCGCCTGCACGCCCTCGTACACCGTCCAGCGCACGTCGGCGGTGAAGCAGTAGATCTCCAGCGGCAGGCCGGCTTCGGTGGGTGCCAGCTGGCGCACCATCAGGGTCATGCCCTGGTTCACGCCGGGATGGCTGGACAGGTACTGCTGCACGTAGCTGCGGAAGGTGCCGAGGTTGGTCACGCGGCGGTGGTTCACGGCGTCGCTGCCGTACTCGCCCAAGCCCTGGTTCCACTCGCGCAGTTCGGCTTCCTTGCCGCCCAGATAATCGCCAAGCAGGCGGAAGCGGCGCAGCCCCACGATCTCGTCGGCGGTGAGGAAGCGCGTGCTGTGCTGGTCCAGGTAGATCGCGCGCTTGATCCGGCGGCCACCTGATTCGGTCATGCCGCGCCAGTTCTTGAACGAGTCGCTGATCAGCTTGCGCGTGGGCACCGTGGTGATGGTCTTGTCCCAGTTCTGCACGGTGACCGTGTGCAGGGCGATGTCGATGACGTCGCCGTCGGCGTTCTGGCTGGGCATCTCGATCCAGTCGCCGATGCGCACGCGGCCGTCGCCGCTGATCTGCAGGCTGGCCGCGAACGACAGGATGGTGTCCTGGAAGATCAACATCAGCACCGCGCTCGCCGCGCCAAGGCCGGTCAGCACGTGCACCAGGTCCACGCCGGCCAGCAGCGCGACCGAGGCCAGCGTCGCCATCACCAGGGCGATGATCTTGGCGACCTGCAGGTAGCCCTTGATCGGTTTGTTGCGCGCGTCCGGGCGGCGCTCGTAGACCTCGTTGGCAACGTCGAGCGCGTGACCGAAGGCCAGCGCCACGGTGAAGATCACGAACACCCGGCACAGGCCGATGATGAAGGCCACCAGCCCGGGCGACAGGTCCGGCACCAGCGCGATGCCGCTGCCGATCACCAGCGCCGGCACCACGTTGGCCAGCCGCGAGACCACGCGCATGCGGCTGATGGAACTGCCGGTATGCCCGGTGAGCGTGGCCACCCGCATCAGCACCTGGCGCAGGCCGCGCAGCAGGATCCGCTTGGTGACGAAGTTGGCCAGCCATGCCACCAGCAGCAGCGCCGCCAGTACCAGCAGGGAATAGGCCCAGGGATAGGGCGCCAGCGCATCGCGCAGGGCTTCGAGTCGGACTTGCATGGGATCTCCGGAGTGGACGGATCAGCCGGCCCGGTGGCGCTCGATGACCACGCCGACCGCACGCGCGCCGCGCACGGCGCCGGGCTTGCTGAGCTTCAATCGTAGCGACTCGACGTTGAACTCCTGCAACACGATCGCAGCGCAGCGCTCGGCCAGCGTCTCCACCAGGCCGAAATCCGACTGCGAGACGTACTCGACCAGGCGCTTGCTGACCGCCTTGTAGTTGAGCGTGTGGGCGATGTCGTCGCTGGCGGCGGGCACGCGGTTGTCGAAGCGCATCTCGAGGTCGAACACCAGCGTCTGGCGGATGCGACGCTCCCAGTCGTAGATGCCGATCAGCGCCTCGATCTCGAGGCCTTCGATGAAGACATGATCCATGGCGCGCGGTCCGGACGGCGGGCCAGCTTAACGCGGTGGCGCGATCGCCCCGGATGCGCCCGGAGCGAACAGTGTCGCCGGCACCGACGCGACCTCGGGCAGCGTGGCCATGTCCCAGCGCGGCGTGACGTGCACCGCGTCGGACGCGCGCTGCCCGGCTTCCAGGCGCAGCGCGCCGGCGAAGGCGATCATCGCGCCGTTGTCGGTGCACAGCTCGGGCCGCGGGAAACAGGCGCGGCCGCCGCGCTTGGCCGCCATCGCCTGCAGGCGCGCACGCAGGCGCCGGTTGGCACCAACGCCGCCGGCCACAACCAAGGTGTCGCAGCCGGCCGCGTCCAGGGCGCGTTCGCACTTGATGGCCAGGGTGTCGACCACCGCGTCCTCGAAGGCGCGGGCGATGTCGGCGCGGGTGGCGTCGGACTGGTCGCTCGCGCGCCAGGCCAGCATCACCTGGGTCTTCAGGCCGCTGAAGCTGAAATCCAGGCCCGGGCGATTGGTCATCGGCCGCGGGAAGGCGTAGCGGCCGGGCGTGCCGGTCTCGGCCAGGGCCGCCAGCTGCGGCCCGCCCGGATACGGCAGCCCCATGAGCTTGGCGGTCTTGTCGAAGGCCTCGCCGGCGGCGTCGTCCAGGGTCTCGCCAAGCAGGCGATAGCGGCCGATCGCGTCCACGGCCACCAGCTGGGTATGGCCGCCCGACACCAGCAGGGCCACGAAGGGCGGCTGCGGCGGATCGGCCTCCATCAGCGGGGCCAGCAGGTGGCCTTCCATGTGGTGCACGGCCACCGCCGGCAGCTCCAGCGCCCAGGCCAGCGCGCGCGCCACGCCGGCGCCGACCAGCAGCGCTCCGACCAGGCCGGGGCCGGCGGTGTAGGCCACGCCGTCGAGATCGCCGACCCCGAGCCCGGCGTCGGCCAGGGTCTGGCGGACCAGGGGCAGCAGCTTGCGCACGTGGTCGCGGCTGGCAAGCTCGGGGACCACCCCGCCGTACTCGGCGTGCAGGGCGATCTGGCTGTAGACGGCGTGCGCGCGCAGCCCGTCGGCACCGCCGGCTGCGGTGTCGTAGATCGCGACGCCGGTTTCGTCGCAGCTGGTTTCGATTCCGAGGACGATCATGTGGACCTGGGCGGACCGGCGCATTTGCGCGGCGCGGGAGACGGGGCTATCATACGCGGCTCGCCGGGGGGAAACCGGCGCACTCCGAACCTAGAGATTCCCAATGCCCAGCGTCAAAGTCCGCGAAAACGAGCCCTTCGAGTTTGCCCTCCGCCGCTTCAAGCGCACCTGCGAAAAGGCCGGCGTGCTGGCCGAGACCCGCAAACGCGAGTACTACGAAAAGCCGACGCAGGAGCGCAAGCGCAAGGCTGCGGCCGCGGTGAAGCGCCAGGTCCGCCGCACCTCGCGCGACGTCACCAAGCGCCAGCGCATGTACTGATCCGGCCTGCCGGCGCGCCCTGCGCCGCGGTCGTGATCCATCCCTGAAGCCGGCACGCGCAAGCGTCGCCGGCTTCTTGTGTTGATGCAAACGGAGAACCAACGATGAGCCTCAAACAGCGTCTCACCGAAGACATGAAGGCCGCCATGAAAAGCGGCGACAAGGCCAGCCTGGGCGTGATCCGCCTGGTCAACGCCGCGATCAAGCAGCGCGAGGTCGACGAGCGCGTCGAGATCGACGACGCCCAGGTGCTCGCCGCCATGGAAAAGATGGTCAAGCAGCGCAAGGATTCCGTGAGCCAGTTCGAGGCCGCCGACCGCGAGGACCTTGCCGCCATCGAGCGCGCCGAGATCGAGGTCATCCAGCGCTACCTGCCCGAGAAGATGGGCGAAGCCGAAGTCCAGGCCGCCATCGACGCCGCGATCGCCGAGACCGGCGCCGCCGGCCCGGCCGACATGGGCAAGCTGATGGGCGTGCTGAAGCCGAAGCTCGCCGGCCAGGCCGACATGGGCCAGGTGTCCGCGCTGGTCAAGAAGTCCCTCGCCGGCTGATTCGTGGGCTTCTTGCAGGTCCTGCCCTGGCCTCTTGCAGGACCTGCCACTGGCCCCTGGTGGCCCAGCCACTCGACTTTTGTGGGAGCGGCTATAGCCGCTCCCACAGAGACGTTCGAGCGCACCGCCACGGTGCGTGCACAGGATCGGCCGCATCCTGCGCGCCATGGCTGAACTCATCACCGGGCGCCTGAAGGCAAGGTTGGAACGCCTGCAGCAGTCGCTGCCATATGCGATTGCGCAGCGCTTCGTCGAAGTCGACATCCTGACCCACGCCGCCTCGCTGACCTTCTTCGCCCTGCTGTCGCTGGCGCCGCTGCTGGTGCTGCTGCTGTGGCTGACGGCCTCGCTCTACCCCGCCGCCCAGGACGCGCTGCTGGAGCAGGTGCAGGCGATCGCCGGGACGGGCGCGGGCGAGGTCGCCAACACCGTGCTGCGGAACGCCCGCGCCGAGCCGGACGTCGGCTCGCTGGCCGGACTGTGGAGCACGGGGCTGCTGTTTTTCGGCGCCACCGCCGTGTTCGCGCGCCTGCAGGGCACGCTGAACCTGATCTTCCACACCTCCGGCGACAAGGTCCGCGGAGGCCTGCGGGCCTGGCTGCGCAAGCGCGTGTTCTCCTTCGGCGTGGTGCTGGCGCTGGGCTTCCTGCTGCTGGTCTCGGCGGCCCTGACCACGGCGCTGGAGGTGGTGTTCGGCGGCTCGCCGACCCTGCCGGTGCTCGGCAATCTGGCAGCGCTGGTGCTGTATGCGCTGGCGTTCGCGCTGATGTACCACTACCTCCCCGACCGCCGAGTGCGCTGGCGCCAGGCACTGATGGGCGGCCTGCTGACCGCGCTGCTGTTCGTGCTCGGCCGCTGGGCCATCGGCCTGTACATCGCCCAGGCCGCGCCCGGCAGCGCTTACGGCTCGATGGGCACGCTGGTGGTGCTGCTGGTGTGGCTGTACTACGCGGCGATGGTGTTTTTCGTGGGCGCGATGATCACGGCGGTGATCGATGAACGCTGGCGGCTGTCGGACGTGCGTCGGCGCTTGGACGCGCGGACCGCCCGGCGGCAGCGGACCGCCCCGGCCCCGCAGGAGCCGCTATAGCTGCTCCTACCGGGATGTCGGAAAAAGGCTGGGGTTCGGGGGGTTAGGGGCCGGTGTGGGCCTGCGCACGCATGCGATCATGGCCGCAGCCATGGCCCGCCTCTCCGACGCTTTCATCGACGACCTTCTCGCCCGCACGGACATCGTCGAGGTGATCGCCGCTCGCGTGCCGCTGAAACGCCAGGGCCGCGAGTATTCGGCCCGCTGTCCGTTCCACGACGAGCGCTCGCCCTCGTTCACGGTGTCGCCGAACAAACAGTTCTACCACTGCTTCGGTTGCGGGGCGCACGGCACCGCGATCTCGTTCCTGATGAACTTCGATCGGCTCGAGTTCCTCGATGCGATCGACGAACTCGCGAAGCGCGCAGGCATCGAAGTGCCGCGCGAGACGCGGCAGCACAATGAAAACCCGGACACCCGCGACATGTACACGGTGCTCGATGAAGCGGCCCGCTTCTATCGCGGCGCCCTGATGTCAGGGAACGAAGCCCTGGATTACCTCGACGCCCGCGGTGTGGACGCCTCGATCCGCGAGCAGTTCGGCATCGGCTACGCGCCCGGCGGCTTCTCCGCGCTCAAGGACGCGCTCGGCACCGATCCGCGCCGGGTGTCGCTGCTCGAGCGCACCGGCATGCTGTCGAAGAACGACCGCGGCCACGTCTACGACAAGTTCCGCGACCGGGTGATGTTCCCGATCCACGACCGCCGTGGCCGTGCGATCGCCTTCGGCGGCCGCGTGCTGAAGCCGGAGGATTCGCCAAAATACCTCAATTCGCCCGAGACCCCGCTGTTCCACAAGGGCCGCGAACTCTACGGCCTGTGGCAGGTACGCCAGGCCAACCAGAAGATCGAGCGGCTGATCGTGGTGGAAGGCTATATGGACGTGGTGGCGCTTTTCCAGCACGGCATCACCCAGGCCGTGGCCACCCTTGGCACGGCGACCACGCCCGACCACGCCGAGCTGCTGTTCCGCAACGCGCCGGACGTCTACTTCTGCTTCGACGGCGACGCCGCCGGCCGACGCGCCGCCACGCGCGCGATGGAATCGGTGCTGCCGCGAATGAAGGACGGCCGCCAGGCCTTCTTCCTGTTCCTGCCCGACGGCGAAGACCCCGACACCATCGTCCGCAACGAGGGCGCGCCCGGTTTCGACGCCCGCCTGGCCCAGGCCACGCCGCTGTCGCAGTTCCTGTTCGACAGCCTCGCCGAGGACGGCATCAACCTGGCGACGCTGGACGGCAAGGCGCGCCTGGCCGAGCGCGCCAAGCCGATGCTGGCGCAGCTGCCCGACGGCGCCTTCGCCGACCTGATGCAGCAGCGGCTGACCGAACTCACCGGCGTCGGCGCCCGCGCGGCTGCATCGAACGTGCATGTCCCGGCCGCACGCGCACGCCGGGCGCCCGCCGGCAACGCACCACGCCGAAGCATGGTGCGCGGCGCGATCACCCTGCTGCTGCAGCGTCCGCAGCTGGCGCTGGAGCTGCAGTCACCGTATCGCTTCGTGGCCCTGCGCCAGCCGGGCATCGAACTGCTGACCGAACTGGTGGCCATCGTCAGCGCGCGCCCGGACATCGGCACCGGCACCCTGCTCGGCCACTTCGAGGGCCGCGAGGAGGCCGGCGCGCTGCAGAAGCTCGCCAGCCTCGACCTGCCCGGCGACGAGGCCGGCTGGCGCCTGGAGTTCCTGGACGCCATCGCCCAGCTCGACCGCCAGACCCTGGGCCAGCGCGTGGACGAACTGCTCGCCAAGCAGCGCGAGGAGGGCCTGGACGCGGCCGACAAGGCCGAACTGCGCGAACTGCTGCAGGCCCGAAACACCTGAATCCCGGAGGCCCTGCCTGCAGAGTCTCAGGGCCTGCCGGAGGCCTGCAGGCCACCCCGCAACCGCGATCGCCGCTATAGCGGCTCCTACAAGGGCGGTCGGGGTCTGATGTGTCATGCGGAAGACAGGGGTTTCCCCCAATGGTGGCCATGGGTACGGCCCCGTATCGTCTTGGAGACGCTTCCGCCGACCGGTGCCTGACGCATGTCGTTCGAAACCCACAGCCTGCTCGCTTCCCTGCCCCCACCGCAGCCTTGGGGCGACGGGCCCGGCAATCTGCTGCGCCCCGACGCCGGCAAGCCGGCGCTGGATCCGGCGCTGCTGGACGCACGGCCCGAAGAGGTCGCTTTCGAGCTCGACCCGCGCAGCGTGGTGACCGGCAACGAACGCTCCGACCAGTGGAATACCCACTACGAGGCCAGCGGCCAGATGACCGTGCACGGCCCCGACGGCGCCGCCACCAATGTACCGGTGCGCTACGAGGTCACTTTGCGAAACGAAGAGGCGACGCCGGCGGCGATGGCATCGGTCAATCCCTTCGATCCCGCGACCATCCCGCTGCGCACCCGGATCGAGGTGCACGGCGCCGACTACGCAGGCACCGCGCTGGAACCCGCCTTCCGCGAGCTCGCCGCGGCCAACGACCTGGCCTCCATCGACGACCTGCGCCTGTCGCTTGAAATGACCGAAAAGAAGGGCCTGCGGGTGATGACCGGCTCGGAGCAGCTGTTCGACGCCCCGCGCGACGGCGGCCCCGGCTCCCCCGCGCTGGAGCGCGAGGACTTCACCCGCCACACCACCATGCTGTCCGACCCGGCCGGCGCCGACCTTGCGCAGTACACCCGCATGCTGCTGACCGGCCAGGTGCCCGACGGCACCGTGACCGTGAGCGAAGACGTCGAGCCCGGCGAAGTGCGCGGCACCGTAGCCGAAGCCGGCTCGGGCGAAGTCAACGACATCACCTGGACGCTTGACGCCGAAGGCCGCCCCACCGGCGCCGAAGCGGTGCTGACCTGGGAGCCGTCGAGCCGCGGCCGCGACTCCGATCGCATCGAGGGCAACGCACAAAGCGGATTCCGCACCGACAACGACATGAAGGGCAGCGGCGACGACGTTGGCCACCTGATGGCCTATCGCTTCGCGCAGGGACATGGCGAGGTCAACATGTTCCCGCAGTTCAGCAACTTCAACCAGGGCGCCTACGCCAGGATGGAGCAGGAGTGGAGCGACTGGCTGGGCGCGGGCATGGACGTGCGGATCGACATCGACCTGGTGCGCAACGACGCCGCCCGCCCCGACGAAGTGCATGTCGACTACGAAGTGATCGATCCGGTGACCGGCAGCGTCGTCTACGACCCCTCGCTGCTCGCCTTCGGCAACAGCGACGGCCAGTCCTTCGACGCCATTGCCTCCAACCGCATGCCCGACATGATCGACAGGGCCGCCGCCTGACGGCAAACTGCCCCGCATGCACGCAGGCCCCGCGCTGGACCGCAATGAACTGATCGCCCGCATCGGCAAGCTGCTGGTGGCGGACCCGGCCGTGTCCGATGGCGAATGGCAGGGTTATGCGCTGATCGTCCGCTATGGCGACGGCGCCCTCGCCCGCCGCGTGACCGGCTTCCGCTACGCCGCCGACGGTGGTTACGCCGCCGCCACGCCGGACGACGACACGCTGGGTCCGACCCTCGACGATCTTCGCCAAGCCACCCGCCTGCCCGGCAAGGAACCCTGGGATGCCTGCGTCCTGCGCCTGTGGCGCGACAGCGGGCGCATGGCCGTCGAGTTTGACTACGACACGCCGGAACAGTGGGACATCACGCCGGCCACGCTGGCCGAAGTCGCGGCGCGGGCGCGGCCGGGCGAATGAAGGCAAAGAGCTTTTTTGCCACGGATTTGCGCGGATAAGCGCGGATAGAGCAAAAGCCTTCGTATTTGCAGGAGCAGCTATAGCTGCGAAGACGATTCGCCGGAACTCAGACTCCAGGAGCATCTTCAGCGATGGGACCGCGTAATCCGCGGCAATCCGCGGCTGAAAGGCGCCTTTTCCTGGACCCGGGGAAGATCAGGTCGCAGCTATAGCTGCTCCTACAAGGGCTGCTGCATCGTCTGGGCATCCACGGCCAAAAATGCTTTTGCCCTATCCGCGCTTATCCGCGCAAATCCGTGGCAAAAAAGCTCTTCCCGCGCCCTGTCACGCAGCACCGGCCTACCCCACCCGCCGCAGCTCAAGCAGCGGCCCCGGCTGCAGGAACGGCAGCAGCCAGTGGTCGATGAGCAGGAACGCGAACAGCGCCATCAGGTAAACCACCGAGTAGTTGAACACCCGCATGGCGAAGAACTCGTCCGGCGGGTCCATCAGCCGCCACGCGTACCACAGGAATACCAGGCCCAGGACCAGCGCCCCGCCCAGGTAGAACAGGCCGCTCATGCCCGCCACCCAGGGCAGCATGGTCACCGCCACCAGCAGCACCGTGTACAGCAGGATCTGCCAGCGCGTGTACTGCACGCCGTGGGTCACCGGCAGCATCGGCACCAGTGCGCGCGCGTAGTCCTCGCGGCGGAAGATCGCCAGCGCCCAGAAATGCGGCGGCGTCCATACGAAGATGATCAGCACCAGCAGCAGCGCGTGCGCCCAGTCCCATTCGTTCTGCATGCCGGTGACCGCCGACCAGCCCAGCAGCGGCGGCGCGGCGCCGGCGATGCCGCCGATGACGATGTTCTGCGGCGTGGCGCGCTTCAGGAAGCCGGTGTAGACGATGGCGTAGCCGATCAGCGAGGCGAAGGTCAAAAACGCGGTGATCACGTTCACCAGCGCGATCAGGATCGTCATCGACGCCGCGCCCAGGAACACCGCGAACGCCAGCACCTGCGCCGGCGCCAGGCTGCCGGTGGCCAAGGGGCGGTTGGCGGTGCGCACCATGACCTTGTCGATGCGCTGGTCGATGAGGTGGTTGATCGCGGCGGCGGATGCGGCAGCCAGCCAGATGCCGATGAAGCCGGCCAGCGACTCCCGCAGCGGCGGCAGCCCGGGCACCGCCATGAACATGCCCACGAACGCGGTGAACACGATCAGCGCCACTACCCGCGGCTTGGTCAACTGCCAGTACTGGCCGAATTTCGCAGCCATCTCAGTCCACCCCGCGCAGGCGCGCCAGCAACGAAACCAGCACGAACACCAGCAGCGCCGCGCCACCGTTGTGCATCACCGCCACCGGCAGCGGCAGCGACAGCTTGACGTTGAGGATGCCCAGGGTGACCTGGGCCACGGTCAGCAGCGCCAGCAGCGTACCCCAGCCGCGCAGGCCCGGCGTTCGCAGCATGCGCACCGCGGCCCACAGCAGCACGGCCGCGGCCACCACCGCGCCCAGGCGGTGCGCGACATGGATGGCGATCCGCGCGACGCCATCGAGCACGCCGCCCTCGTAGTCCACGCCGATGCCGCGCCAGAGCACGAAGCCTTCGCTGAAATCGGTGGGCGGGAGCCACATGCCGGCGCACTGCGGGAAGTTCGCGATCGACCAGCCGCCGGCCCCGCAGGACAGCGCCGCGTAGTTGGCGCTGACCCAGCCACCCAGCGCGACCTGCACGCCCAGCACCGCCAGCGCGCCCCACAGCAGGCAGCGCAGCCGCCCGGCATAGGCGAGCACGATCGGCCGGTTGAGGGCACGCCAGGCCATCCACGTGAGCAGTGAGAAGGTCAGCAGGCCGCCCAGCAGGTGACCCATCACAACCACCGGCTTCAGCAGCCAGGTCACCGTCCACATGCCAAGCAGGGCCTGGAAGATGATCACCGCAAGCGTCAGCGAGGCCTCGCGCGCGAGGTCGCCGCCGCGCCAGCGCAGCGCGGCCGCGAGCAGGATGGCTTCGCCCGCTATCGCCAGCACCGAGGCCGCGACGTGGGCGCCGGACATGTACACCGGTATCGCCACCGCCACCACGCCTGCGGCCACCAGCACCTGGGCGATGCCGTGCGGGCGTCGGCGCGCGGCCAGCAGCGCCATCGCCAGCACCAGCAGGCCAAGGATCGCGGCGGCGTGGCGGTGCACCTGCTCGCGCCAGGCCTTGTGGTCCTCGAACGCGCGGATGCTGCTGGCGGCGTGGTCGGCGACGTGGTGCGCCGCCTGCGGCCAGGTGGCGCGGCCATAGCAGGTCGGCCAGTCGGGACAGCTCAGGCCTGCGTGCGACAGCCGCACGAAGGCGCCGAACACGATCACGCCCAGCGCCAGCGCCACCGCCAGCCAGGCGATCCGGTGGAAGTGGCGGTGGATGTAGCGGGATCCGTACTGCTGGGCGTTGCCGTTGGTCATCACTTCAGCTTGAGCAGGCGCGCCAGGTCCGTGCGCAGGTGGCCGGGATCGGAGCCCGGCGCGTAGCGCAGGATGACGAAGCCGTGGGGGTCGACAACATACACCGGCACGCCCTGCGCGCCGCCTGCATCAAGTCCGGGGAGCTCCGCGTTGAACGCGGGCACCGGCTCGATGACGTGCCAGACCCGGTTCTGCAGCGCGCCCTCGGGCGGCGCGCCGACCCAGAGGATGTGCACATTGTCGGCATTGTGGCCGAACAGGCGCCAGACCTTGTCCAGGTCCTGTGACAGGGCCACGCAGGCCGTCGTGCAGTCCGCGGGCGGCGCGACCACGATCCGCCAGGTGCGCTCGACCGGGTTCCAGTGGTATTCGCCGCCGTCGACCAGCCGCGGCACCACCTCGCGCAGGTCGCCGGGCGGCTGCAGCAGCTCGCCGTGGTTCTTCATGCCTGCCGGGCGCCAGCCGGAGAAGCGCAGCGCGCCGGCCACCAGCGCGCTGCCGAAGAATACCGCCACGATCAGCAGCAGCAGCGTGCGGTTGCGGTTGCGCTGGCGCGGGGTCACCGGCGGTCGGGGCGTGGGGTCGGTCATTTGCGGGGCCTGCGGAAGGTGAGGACCACGGCGGTGGCGAGCACCGCGATGGCAAGCGCGAACCACTGCACGGCGTAGCCGAGGTGGCGTTCGGGCGGCAAGGTGTTGGGCAGCACGTCGAGGTCGCGGGCGTAGCCAAGCTCGATCCCTGGATCGAGCTTCAGGACCCGCGGCGCAAGCCCGGGCTGGTGCAGCGGCGCCGCCAGCGCGGCCGGGTCCAACCCGATCGCGAGCAGGGTGCCGTCGGCCTGCGCGGCGAAGCCGGCGGGCCCGATGCCGTGCGAGGGCGGCGGCGCCAGCAGCCCGGCCAGCATCTGGCCACCGACCGGGCGCGCCACCTGCGGCAGCGTGCGGTCGCCGGGCAGCGGCAGCCAGCCCAGCTCCACCAGCAGCGGATCGCTCCCCGCCTCCGGCACGAACACGCGGTAGGCGCGCACGCCGGCGCGGCCGCCGCGCTGCTGGTTGTCGAGCAGTACCGCGGGCACCTCGGCGAAATGGCCGGGGCCGGCGACCCAGTCGTATCCGCGCACGCGCGCGGGATCGGCAGCCGCCGACAGCGCCAGCGGCGCGCGCGCGGCCACGGTCGCCGCCACGGCGTCCAGCATCGCCTGCTTCTGGTGCTGGCGGCCGAGTTGCCACTGGCCCAGTGCGCAGAAGCCCGCGATGGCCAGCAGCGCCAGCGCCCAGCCGAAGGACAGAGTCGCATTGCGGCTCATCGCGTCGCCCACCCCAGGTGCGATACTGCGGGGATCGCACCGGCCCGCTGGAGGCCACGCATGAGTGATTCGCTGAAAACCCTGCTCATCATCGGATTCCTGATCCTGATCGTATGGAACCTGGGCGCCGGCCTGTACTACATGCTGGTCGACAAGGGCACCACCAAGCGCACCGTGAACGCACTCACCAAGCGCATCGCGCTGTCCGTGGCGCTGATCCTGATCGTGCTCCTGTCGATCTGGATGGGGTGGATCACGCCCCACGGCATCCAGGGCTGAGCCAGGCCGACCGGGTGGCGCCGTCCCGCGGCGTCGATCCGGTCCGGCGGCGCAGACACGAAGGCCGGCAATCGCCGGCCTTCGTCATTCCATGACGGCCGCCCTGGCGGGCGCGCGCCTCAGACCACGTAGACGAACAGGAACAGCGCCAGCCAGACCACGTCGACGAAGTGCCAGTACCAGGCCACGGCCTCGAAGGCGAAGTGGTTGTCCTTGGTGAAATGGCCCTTGAGGCAGCGGAACCAGATGATCGCCAGCATGATCGTGCCGAGCGTCACGTGCGCGCCGTGGAAGCCGGTGAGCATGAAGAAGGTCGAGCCGTAGATGCCCGAACCCATGGTCAGGTTGAGGTCGCGGTAGGCGTGGATGTATTCCTCGACCTGGAAGAACAGGAAGGTGCAGCCGAGCAGCACCGTCAGTCCCAGGAAGACCAGCAGCTGGCGGCGGTTGTCGGCCTTCAGCGCGTGGTGGGCGATGGTCAGGGTGACGCCCGACGTCAACAGGATGAGCGTGTTGAGCAGCGGCAGGCCCCAGGCCGGGATGGTCTGGAAGGTGCCGCCGATCGCGCCCGGGCCGGCCGACGGCCAGGCCGCGCTGTAGCCTTCCCACAGCAGGGCATTGGTCATCACGCCATCGCCGGCGCCGCCAAGCCACGGCAGCGACAGCGCGCGCGCGTAGAACAGCGCGCCGAAGAACGCGGCGAAGAACATCACCTCGGAGAAGATGAACCACACCATGCCCATCCGGAACGAGCCGTCGACCTGGCGGTTGTGGTAACCGGAGACCGACTCGAGGATCACGTCGGCGAACCACTTGAACAGGATCAGGATCAGGCCGGCCGCGCCGACGAAGAACACGGTCCTGCCCCAGGAGACCTCGTTGAACCAGCTCGCGAGCCCGAAGAAAAGGACGAACAGCGCCACCGATGCGAACAGCGGCCACTTGCTGTCGTGCGGGACGAAATAGACGTTCGGGTCTTGGTGGTTGGCTTGGGCCTGTGCCATGTCGGTATCCGTTGTTGCTGGGTCAAGGTGCCGCGTGCGGCACGGTCGTCGCTGCCGCGGCGGCGACGGTGGCCTGCTCGCGTTCGGTCAGGACGTCGTTCTTGTAGAAAGTGTAGGACAGGGTGATGGTCTTGACGTCGTCGGGCAGCGAGGGGTCGATGATGAAACGCACCGGCATGTCGCGCGTCTCGCCCGCGGTCAGCGTCTGCGCGGTGAAGCAGAAGCACTCGGTCTTGGCGAAATAGCCCGACGCGCGCGCCGGTGCCACCGAAGGCGTGGCCGTGCCGACGATCGAACGCTCGCTGTCGTTGTGCGCGAAATAGGTGGTCTCGTACTGCTGGCCCACCTGCACCTGCATGCGCGCCTGGTTGGGCCGGAACGACCACGGCAGCGAGGAGTTCACGCCGCCGTCGAATTCCACCGTGACCATGCGCGCCTCGGCCGCGGCACCGGCGGCGGCCGCCGTGCCGGCATCAGCCGCGGTGTTGTCGAGGCGGATGCCGAAGACCTTCTCGCAGGCGATCCGGTACAGCGGCACCAGCGAGAACGTGAACGCGAACGCGACGCCAGCGGCCAGCACCATCTTGCCGATGCCGGCGGTATTGGAGCGCTTGCCGGTCATGACGCCAGGACTCCGGAAAGGATGAATGCGATGTAGATCGCCAGCGCGACCGCGCCCAGCACGAGCGCCATGCGCAGCGCGCGCCGCCGCTGTTCGGCGACGCGTGCGGGATCGCGGTTGTCAGGCGCGGCTGGCATCGTTGACGGGCTCGATCTCGCCGCCTTCCGGATCCAGGTCGCCATGGGCGAGGTCGCCCGGGCCGATCACCGGCGGCGTGGTGAAGGTGTGGTGCGGCGCCGGCGACGGCACGGTCCACTCCAGGCCACGTGCGCCTTCCCACGGACGCTGCGGCGCAACGGCACCCTTCTTCAGCGAGTGGAACAGGATGCCGAACATCATGAAGGGCGTGACGAACATGCCGAACGCACCGATCGAGCTGATCAGGTTCCAGTCGGCGAACACCACGTTGTAGTCCGGGATGCGGCGCGGCATGCCGGCCAAGCCCAGGAAGTGCTGGGGGAAGAACAGCAGGTTGACGAACACCATCGTCCACCAGAAGTGGAACTTGCCCCAAGCCTCGTTGTACATGCGGCCGGTCCACTTCGGCCACCAGTAGTAGACCGCGCCGATCAGCGCCAGCACGGAGCCCGTGACCAGCACGTAGTGGAAGTGGGCGACTACGAAATACGTATCGTGGTACTGGAAGTCCGCCGGGACGATCGCGAGCATCAGGCCCGAGAAGCCGCCGATCGAGAACAGGATCACGAAGGCGATCGAGAACAGCATCGGTGTCTCGAAGGTAAGCGAACCCTTCCACATGGTGCTGACCCAGTTGAAGATCTTCACGCCCGTGGGCACCGAGATCAGCATGGTCGCGTACATGAAGTAGATCTCGCCGCCCAGCGGCATGCCGGAGGCGAACATGTGGTGCGCCCACACGATGAAGCTCAGGAAAGCGATCGCGGCGGTCGCGTACACCATGGCCTGGTAGCCGAACAGCGGCTTGCGGCTGAAGGTCGGGATGATCTCCGAGACCACGCCGAAGGCCGGCAGGATCATGATGTAGACCTCCGGGTGCCCGAAGAACCAGAAGATGTGCTGGTACATCACCGGGTCGCCGCCGCCGGCGGCATTGAAGAAGCTGGTGCCGAAGAACTTGTCGGTCAGCAGCATCGTCACCGCACCGGCGAGCACCGGCATGACTGCGATCAGCAGGAATGCGGTGATCAGCCAGGTCCACGGGAAGATCGGCATCTTCAGCAGGTCGACGCCCGGCGCGCGCATGTTGAGCACGGTGGCGATGACGTTGATCGCGCCCATGATCGAGCTGATGCCCATCATGTGGATGGCGAAGATGGCGAAGGCCATGCTGGAGCCGCCCTGCAGCGACAGCGGCGGGTACATGGTCCAGCCGCCGGCCGGTGCGCCGCCCGGCAGGAACAGGGTCATCAGCAGCATCGTGAAGGCGAACGGAAGGATCCAGAACGACCAGTTGTTCATGCGCGGCAGCGCCATGTCGGGCGCGCCGATCTGCAGCGGGATCAGCCAGTTGGCCAGGCCCACGAAGGCCGGCATCACGCCGCCGAAGATCATCACCAGCGCGTGCATCGACGTCATCTGGTTGAAGAAGTGCGGGTCGACGTGCTGCAGCCCCGGCACCGCCAGCTCGAGGCGGATGACCACGCTCATCGCCGCGCCGATGATGAACATCATGAAGCTGAAGAGCAGGTACAGCGTGCCGATGTCCTTGTGGTTCGTGGAGAAGAACCAGCGCTGGACGAAGCCCTGCTTGTGGCCCTCGTCGTGGTGGTGTTCGGCGGTTGCGGTATGCGTGGACATGACTGTCGGCCTTTCGTGTTCGGTCAGCCGGCGCTGGAAGCGTCGGCGGGGGCGGGTGCCTGCGGGGCGGTGGGCTCCTCGCCCTGCAGCACGTCTTCGACCATATCGGGGTCGACCGAGCTCGGGGCATTGCCCTCACCGCCCTGCGGCACCGCCGACGGCTCGCTCGGCACGCCTGCGCCGGACTGCTTCATCGACGCGAGCCAGCTTGCGTACTCGTCCTTCGGCAGCGCACGGACCACGATCGGCATGAAGCCGTGGTCCTTGCCGCAGAGCTCGGCGCACTGGCCGCGGTACACGCCGGGCTCGTGGATCTGGGTCCAGGCCTCGTTGACGATGCCCGGCACCGCGTCCTGCTTCCAGCCCAGCGCCGGCACCCACCAGGAGTGGATGACGTCGTCGGCGGTGATCACGAAGCGGACCTTGGTGTCCACCGGCAGCACCAGCTCGTTGTCGACGTCGAGCAGGTAGTGGGGATTGGCGGCAAGGTCCGGGCGCTCGCCGCTCTGGCGGATGCGGTCGCTCTCGCGGTCGAGGCGGCTGGTGATGGAGACGTCCTCGCCGAGGTAGTCGTACTTCCACATCCACTGGTAGCCGGTGACCTTGACGGTCATCGCCGAGTCGCGGGTGTCGTACATCGCGATCAGCTTGGCGGTGGCCGGCCAGGCCATGATCACCAGCAGGATCACGGGAATCACGGTCCAGACCACTTCGGCCTTGAGGTTGTGACTCCACTTGGCGGCCACCGCGCCCTTGGACTTGCGGAAGGCGAACATCGCGTACGCCATCGCGCCGAACACGACCACGCTGATCGCCACGCAGATCCACAGCACCAGCATGTGCGCGTCGTAGGCGTTCTGCGACGAGGAGGTGACCCCGCGCCCCATGTTCAGCTGCCATCGCGTCGGGTCGGCCGCCTGCGCCAATGCCGCTGCCGGTGCCGCGGCAACGGCCGCCAGAATCCACCGCAAGAATCGCGCCTGCCTCATGCGTGCAACCCCAATGTCGTCGGTGGCGGCCGGCTGGCCGCCTGTTGGAACGGTTGTTCGGAAGGCCCCCCGGCCGGCATGACGCTCCGGCAAGTGGACCGGCCACACCCCAGTGGGGGCGCCTGATCGTCGTGATGTTAGCCGCCGCGCTGCCTGACCGGCAAGCGCGGCGGCTTCGCAGGTGCCCTGCGGGCGCGCTTCTGGCCCGCCCCGACGGCTAGAATTCGAGTTCCCTCCCCGCGCATGACCCCAGTGAACGATTTCCTCCCGGTTGCCCCGCCTCCGCCGTCCGATCCGCTGCGCGCCAACATCACCCGCCACTGGCTGGCGGACGAGGCGACGCGGGTCCGCGCCCTGCTCGAAGAGGCCCGCCAGCCGCCCGGGGACGCGGCCGCGATCGCCGCCACCGCGGCGGACCTGGTCCGCCGCGTGCGCCTGCGCGCGCCCGACCAGGGCGTGGTCGAGTCCTTCATGCGCCAGTACGACCTGGGCAGCGAGGAGGGCGTGCTGCTGATGTGCGTGGCCGAAGCCCTGCTCCGCATCCCGGATGGCGAGACCACCGACCGCCTGATCCGCGACAAGCTGGGCGACGCCGACTGGAAGCGCCACGTCGGCCAATCGGATTCGGTGCTGGTCAACGCCTCCACCTGGGGCCTGATGCTGACCGGCCACCTGGTCGACCTGGCCGACGGCACCAGGCGCGACGTGCACGGCGCCTTCAAGCGCCTGGTCGGCCGCGCGGGCGAGCCGGTGATCCGCCTGGCCGTGCGCCAGGCGATGAAGATCATGGGCCACCAGTTCGTGATGGGGCGGACGATCGGCGAGGCGCTGTCG
Source organism: Luteimonas sp. A501 (assembly GCF_054052085.1). The sequence continues at coordinate 183,047 of NZ_JBSVRI010000004.1, read as the reverse complement.
CGCGCACGCAAGGGCCGCAACGCGCACTACCTCTATTCATTCGACATGCTGGGCGAGGCCGCGCTGACCCGGCACGACGCCGACCGCTACCTCGAGGCCTACCGCGCCGCGATCGATGCCATCGGCCGCGACGCCGGGCGCGACGCCGGCCGCCCCGCCGACGCCATCGTAGCGCCCTCGATCTCGGTCAAGCTGTCGGCCCTGCATCCGCGCTATGAACACGCCAAGCGCGCGCGCGTGCTGGCCGAACTCGCGCCGCGCCTGCTGGAGCTGGCGCAGCGCGCAAAGCAGCACGGCATCGGCCTGACCGTCGACGCCGAGGAGGCCGACCGCCTGGAGCTGTCGCTGGACGTGATCGAGGCCGCCTGGCTGGATCCTTCGCTCGAGGGCTGGAACGGCTTCGGCATCGTCGTCCAGGCCTACCAGAAGCGCGCGCCGTTCGTGATCGACTGGATCGCGGGCCTCGCCAGCCGCGGCGGGCGCCAGGTCCCCGTGCGCCTGGTCAAGGGCGCCTACTGGGACGCCGAGGTCAAGCGCGCCCAGGTCGAGGGCTTCCCCGGCTACCCCGTATTCACGCGCAAGCCCAACACCGACGTCAGCTACCTCGCCAATGCCCGCCGCCTGCTCGACGCCGGCGCGGCGGTGTACCCGATGTTCGCCACCCACAACGCGCAGACCATCGCCGCCGTGCACCGGCTGGCGGCCGGGCGGCCGTTCGAGTTCCAGAAGCTGCACGGCATGGGCGACGATCTCTACGACGAGGTGATCCCGGCCGACCGCCTGGGCGTGCCCTGCCGCGTGTACGCGCCGGTGGGCAGCCACGAAGAGCTGCTGCCCTACCTGGTGCGGCGCCTGCTCGAAAACGGCGCCAACTCCAGCTTCGTCAACCGCATCACCGACACCGACGTGCCGATCGACGACCTGGTCCGCGACCCGGTCGACGTCGTGGCCGCATTCGACAGCATCCCGCATCCGCGCATCCCGCTCCCGGCCGACATGCTTCGCAGCCAGGGCACCGACAGGACCAATTCCATGGGCATCAACCTCGCCAACGACGACGACCTGCGCAGCCTGGCCGCGGCGATGGCCGCCGAACCCGGCAACTGGCAGGCCACGCCGCTGGTCCCGGGGGCCGCCAGCGCCGGCGACTGGATCGACGTCACCAGCCCCGCCGACCGCCGTCGCACCGTCGGCCGCTGGCAGCCCGCCGACGCCGCCACGGTCGAGCGCGCGATGGTCAACGCGGTCGCCGCGCAGCCTGCCTGGGACGCGACGCCGGTGGCCAGCCGCGCCGCCCTGCTCGAGCACGCCGCCGACCTGCTGGAGCAGCGGATGCCGCGCTTCATGGCGCTGTGCACGCTGGAGGCCGGCAAGACCATCCCCGACGGCGTGGCCGAAGTGCGCGAGGCGGTCGACTTCCTGCGCTATTACGCCGGCCAGGCGCGCAGCATGTCCGCGCCGGAGATCCTGCCCGGCCCGACCGGCGAGACCAACACCCTGCAGTTGGCCGGGCGCGGCGTGTTCGCCTGCATCTCGCCGTGGAATTTCCCGCTGGCGATCTTCATCGGCCAGGTCGCCGCGGCCCTGGTGACCGGCAACACCGTGCTGGCCAAGCCCGCCGAGCAGACCAGCCTGGTCGGCTTCGAGGCGGTGAAGCTGCTGCACGAGGCCGGCGTGCCGGACGCCGTGCTGCAGTTCGTGCCCGGCGACGGCGCAAGCGTCGGCGCGGCGCTCACCGGCGACGCGCGCATCGCCGGCGTGGTGTTCACCGGCTCCAACGGCACCGCGCTTGCGATCAACCGCGCGCTGGCCGCGCGCGACGGCGCGATCGGCACCCTGATCGCCGAGACCGGCGGCCAGAACGCGCTGATCGCCGACTCCTCGGCGCTGCCCGAGCAGCTGATCAAGGACGTGATGGCCTCGGCCTTCACCTCCGCCGGCCAGCGCTGCTCGGCCGCGCGCGTGCTGTTCGTGCAGGACGACATCGCCGACAAGGTCATCACCATGCTCGCCGGCGCCATGGCCGAGCTCAAGGTCGGCGATCCCGACGACCTGTCGACCGACGTCGGTCCGGTGATCGATGCCGACGCGCTGGGCATGCTCGACCGCCACGCCGCGCGCATGCAGGACGAGGCGCGGCTGATCGCGATCGCTGCGATGGGCGACGACACCGCGCACGGTACCTTCTTCGCCCCGCGCGCCTGGGAGCTCAAGTCGCTGTCGCAGCTGGACCGCGAGAACTTCGGTCCCGCGCTGCACGTGATCCGCTGGAAGGCCGGCCAGCTCGACCAGGTGATCGATGCCATCAACACCACCGGCTATGGCCTGACGCTTGGCATCCACTCGCGCATCGACGACACCGTGGAGCTGATCGCCGCGCGCGCGCGGGTCGGCAACGTCTACGTCAACCGCAACCAGGTCGGCGCGGTGGTCGGCGTGCAGCCCTTCGGCGGCCAGCGCCTGTCCGGCACCGGGCCCAAGGCCGGCGGCCCCCACTACCTGCCGCGCTTCACCACCGAGAAGGTCGTCACCATCAACACCACTGCGGCTGGCGGCAATGCCTCGCTGCTGACGCTTGGCGACTGACGACGAGCGCCCAGCACGGCGAATGTCCGGCTGCCATCCGGCAGCTCGTATACCCCATGCTCATCCACGGGTATCGAAGGACAGATCCTATGCACATCGCCAGACCCCTGCTCACCACTGCCGCCGTTGCATTGCTGGTGCTGTCGGCCACGCCAGCGTCGGCACAGTCCGCGTACCTGGACCAGATGTCCACGGGTCCAGGAACCTGCCAGGCGGCATTGCCCGCCTTCGAGGGCCAGGTCCGCAAACGGCCACTGGCGCTGCAGAACGAAGGCACCGCGTCCGCCTTCGTGACCTGCGCGCCGCCGCAGTTCACAGGCCTCGCCGACGGCGACTACGGCCTGGACGTCACGTTCATCAACAACGGCAGCTCGGCGGCCACCGTGAGCTGCACCGGCGTGTCCATCGGCCAGATCCCCACGATATACGTATCCAAGGCGATCAGCGTTCCGTCCGGTGCGACGAGAATCCTCAACTGGAAAGACACTGACGGAAGCAGCAAGTGGGTGACGAGCTGCAACCTGCCGCCGGGGACCGGAATCGGCACCGTCCAATCCTATGGGGTGTCCATCTAGTGAATCCAGGAACGGGAGGACGATCCATCATGCGAACTGCATTCACCAGCATTCTCCTCACTGGCGCGCTGGCGCTGGCCCTCCCGGCCAGTGCCGGCAGCCTCACCCAGTCGCTGCAGGTCAACGGCAGCGGCGCCTGCCAGGCCGCGCTGCCCAATTACGAGGGGCAGATCCGCAAGCGCCCGCTGGCTATCCAGAACGAAGGCACGTCACTGGCGTTCGTCACCTGCTCGCCGACAAGCGTGCAGTTCAGAGACATGCATGCCTTTGGCCAGAGCGTCTATCTGGCCAATGATTCCGCGGTCGATGTCACCGTCAGCTGTACGGGCGTGATGGGCGGCGGTGCCGGCAACGACCCGCCCGAATATTCGACGAAATCGGTCACCTTGCCGGCCGGCACCGTCGCGGGGATTTCCTGGTCGACCGCCGACTTGCCCGACTATGCGCCCAGAAGCGGCACCCCATTCAACACCAGCTGCACGCTGGCGCCTGGCGTGGGCGTGCGCACGCTGTACGTTCACCAGCTCATGAGCTGAAACGAAAGAAGCCCCGCTTGCGCGGGGCTTCCTCGTCGTCCAACTGCAGGCTTGGCGCCTGCCGTCAGAAGCGGTACTGCGCCGACACGCCGAACAGGTTGGCGTCGCCGTCGTAGGGACCGGTGATGGTGCTGCCGCCGCTCGCGAAGTCGATCTTGGGATCCTTCGGCTTCAGGTGGGTGAAGGCAAAGCTCACGTCCATCGCGTCGCTGACGTTCCAGGTGGCGCCGATCGAGTACCAGCGGCGATCGTCGTCGGGCAGGCGCGGGGTGCGGTGCTCGAGGCTGGTCGGGGTCTCGTCATACGCAACGCCGCCGCGCAGGGTCCAGGACTCGTTGAGCTTGTATTCCGCGCCAAGCGACATGAACGCGGTGTCTTCCCAGCCGAAGGGCTCGACCGAATCCGGATCGCCGTTGTCGAAGTTGACGCGCACTTCGCGCAGCGACGACCAGCCGGTTTCGGTCCAGTTGGCCATCATCGCGAAGCGGTCGGTGAAGTCGTAGCGCGCCACGACCGCGAAGGTCGACGGCGTCGTCAGCTTGGCACCGACGCCGCCGTTGTTGAACAGCTGCGCGGTCATCGGGTTGCTGTTGAACACTGCGCGCACATCGCCGGGCACGGCCCATTCCGCGGTGCCGCGAAGTTCGTAGTCGATCTCGGACTGGTAGCTGACGCCGATCGCGAGGCGATCGGTCGGGCGCAGGTTGAAGCCGACCAGCCAGCCGAAGCCGGTGTCGTCGCCCTCGATCTCGGCGTGGCCGTCGCGGGCCTGGGGCAGCGCGAACGGCAGCGGGCGGGTGGCCGGGTTGGAGAACAGCAGGGTGCCGAAGTCGACGGCCTTGGACAGGGTCACGTCGGCCTTGGAGTACACCGCGCCCACGCCGACCGACAGGTGGTCGTTGAGATCCAGCGCCGCCGACAGAGTCAGGTTCACGATCTGCATGTCGGAGGTGTCGGCGAAGTAACGGCCCTGCCAGTCGGGGTCGTACTCGGTCTTCAGGCCGAACGGGGCACTGACCATGGCGCCCAGCGCCAGGCCGTTGTCGAGCTTGTGGATCACCGAGAACGCGGGGATCGGGGTGACGTCACCGGCTTCGCCGCCGTCGCCGCCGTTGAGCGGGCGGCCGAGCGCGTCGGTGCCGCTGCCTTCGAAGCGGTAGCTCAGGTCGATGACCGAAAGATCGGCCTGGACCGTGGTGCCCTCGAAGCGGGTCATCGTGGCCGGGTTGTTGACCACGACCGATGCGTCGCCTTCATTGACGCCGGAGCCGGCGAACGCGGCGCCGAGGCCCTTGACGCTGTTTTCCTTGAGCTGGAAACCGGACGCGTGGACGGGGGCGAGGGCCAGTGCGCCGAGGATGCCGAGCGCGAGGGCCGAAGCCTGCAGAGTGGGGGAGATACGCATTGAAAAACTCCTGACAGAGGGCTTGCGGATATTGGTGTGGCGCGCACTATACCGTGGCGGATGGTCATGCACAGCTGCCCCGCGTCACGCCTGCCGCCGGTTATCTTTGTGAACCCGCCCCTGCCCGGCCCGCAACGCATGTTCGTCTCGATCCCGACGCGTTCCCGCCCCGCGATGCGCTGGGCAACCCCCTTGCTGTGTGCAACGTTGTGGGTGGTCTACCTGTGGGCCAGCACCCGCCCGGAAGCCGTGGAACAGGCGCTGATGGTGCGCTGGGGCGCGCTGACCGGCGCGCTGGGGCCGGGCGACCTGCTGGTGTCCTGGGCCGACGGCGAGCGCGGCGTGCGGCTGCTGACCGCGCTGTTCGTGCACGCCGACTGGGCCCACCTGCTCGGCAACCTGGTGTTCCTGCTGATCTTCGGGCTGCCTGCCGAACGGGTGATGGGGCCATGGCGGCTGCTGGCCCTGTTCCTTGTCGGCGGCGCGCTGGCCAACCTCGCGACCGTGCTGGTCATCGACACGCCCGACCGCCTGGTGATCGGGGCCAGCGGCGCGGTGTCGGCGCTGATCGGCACCTACCTGGCGCTGTTCCCGCGCGCGCACCTGGGCGTGGTGCTGCCGCTGGGCCTGTTCCTCGAGTTCGTGCGCGCGCCGGCGCCGCTGCTGATCGGGATCTGGGCGCTGCTGCAGGTGGTGTTCGCCTACATCGGTCCGGCGTTCGGCGCCGTGGCCTGGTCGGCGCACGTCGCGGGCTTCGCGTTCGGCGTCGTCTTCGCCCTGTTCTCGCGGCGCGCCATCGCGCGCCGCCTGCGCCGGCAGAAGGGTTACTGAGCCACCGGCGGCGGCACGCAGTCGTCGCCCTCGGCCAGGCGGCGCAGCGCGGCCATCGCCTGCACCACCGGCTCGTCGCCGTCGAGCACCTGGCCCGCGCGGCTGCCCTCCTCGCCTTCGGCGACCAGGTGCCCGGGCAGCGTGATTTCGCCGAAACCGGCAACCGGTGCGCCCTTGACGTCGAGCACCAGGTCGGGCTCGATGCCGCGGGCCTGAATGGAGGTGCCGTTGGGGGTGAAGTAGCGCGCCGTGGTCAGCTTGACCGCATCGCCGTTGTCCAGCGGCATCACCGTCTGCACCGAACCCTTGCCGAAGCTGCGGCTGCCGACGATGCAGGCGCGGTTGTTGTCGCGCAGCGCACCGGCCAGCACCTCCGAGGCGCTGGCCGAACCGGCGTCCACCAGTACGACCACCGGACGCCCGCGCATGCGCTCGCCGGGGGTCGCGCTGAAGGCCGTGTCGCCCACCTGGATGCGGCCGCGGGTGCTGACGATGCCGCCGCTCTCCAGCAGGTCGTCGGCGATCTGCACGGCCGAGGTCAGCAGGCCACCGGGGTTGCTGCGCAGGTCGACCAGCAGCCCGCGAAGGCCGTCACCGCCGGCCTTGGCCTGGAGTCCGTCCAGGGTATCGGCGAAGTCGCTGGCGGTATCGGCCTGGAAGCCGGCGATGCGGATATAACCGAAGCCGGGCTCGCGCATGCTGCCGCGCACGCTGGGCGTGCGGATGACCGCGCGCGCGACGCGCAGCTCCAGCGGCTCGGCTTCGCCCTCGCGGACGATGGTGACGCCGACCTCGGTGCCCGGTGGCCCGCGCAACGGTCCGCTTCCTTCGTGGCTGGTGGGCGTCAGCTCCTCGCCATCCACGGCCACGATCATGTCGCCGGAGCGGATGCCCGCGCGCTGTGCCGGACTGTCGTCCATCGGCGAGATCACGCGGATGCGGCCGTCGGGCAGCTGCATGACCTCCACGCCGATGCCCTCGTAGGCGCCAGTGGTGCCTTCCTCGAAGGCCTCGGCGTCGCTGCGCTGGAGGTAGGCGCTGTGCGGGTCGAGGTCGAGCAGCAGGCCGCGGATCGCCGCCTGCATCAGCTCGCGGTCCTCGACCTCGTCGACATAGCCGGCGCGCACGGCGTTGAACACCAGCACGAAGCGGCTGATCTCTTCCAGCGGGATCGCGCTGGCGGGATCCCCGTCGAGGGGTGGCTCTGCAGCGGCGATGTCGGCGTCGGCATCGGCATCGGCGTCGGCATCGGCGTCGGCATCGGCGTCGGCATCGGCATCGGCGTCGGCGTCGGCGTCGGCGTCGGCGTCGGCGTCGGCGTCTCCATCCTGCTCTGGCTGGCCCGCCTGCTTTTGCGGCCCGGCCTGCCCTTGCGGTTCCGCCTGCGCGGGCTGCGCGGGCTCAACCGCCTCCGGCACGGCGCCAGATTCGGCGGGCGGCGCGGCGGGCACGGCGGGCGCGTCCTGGGCGATGGCGGGCAGCGCCAACAGGCTGGCGAGGGCGAGCGTCAACAGGCTGGCGCGCATGCGGAACTCCGGGAGGGAACGGGAATTGGACCGCGCATCCGCGCGCGGGTTCAGTCGATTATGCCGCCGGCGCGGCGCGGGCCCCGTCAGCGCTTCTGCAGCCAGGTGCGGGGATCGACGGGCTTGCCCTCCCGGCGCAGCTCGAAATACAGCGCCGCGCGGCCCTGGCCGCCGGACGTGCCGACGGTGGACACCGCATCGCCGCGGCGGACGCGGTCGCCGGGGTTCTTGAGCAGGCTGTCGTTGTGCGCGTACAGGCTCATGTAGCCGTTGCCGTGATCGACGATCAGGATCAGGCCGTAGCCGGTCATCCATTCCGCGAACACCACGGTGCCCTCGGCCACCGCGGTGACCGGGGTGCCGGCGGCGGCGGCGACCAGCACGCCATCGCTGCGGCGGCCGTCGGGCATGCGCGCGCCATAGCCGGCCAGCAGGCTGCCGCTGAGGGGCCAGGACAGGCCGCCGACCTGGACCGCGGCGGTGCGGGCGACCGCGACCTTTGGCGCATCGGGCACGGGATTGCGTCCGGCCCCGGCGCCCGCGCCGGGCTTGTCGCCATCGCGCGCCGCGGTGGCTGCGGCGGCGCGGCGCGCGGCTTCGGCCTTGCGCTCGGCTTCGGCCTTGCGCGCCGCCTCGCGCAGGCGCGCGAGCAGGCGTTCGAGCGACTTCGCATCGGCGCCCAGGGCCTTCTCGCGCTCGCTGCGGTCCCTGTAGCTGGCATCGAGCCCGGCCACCGCCTTGGCGCGCTCGGCACGCTCGCGCTCCAGCGCCTCGGATTGCGCGCGCTGGCGCTCGCTGGTGGCGACCAGGGCCGCCCGTTCGGCGGCGATCGCCTGCTCCATCTCCTCGAGCCCGGCGAGCTCGGCTGACAGCTCGGTGATCCGCGCGCTGCGGCCGCGCTGCAGATAGCCGTGATAGGCCAGGCTGCGATTGGCGCCCGCGGCATCATCCTGTGCCAACAGCAGCTTCAGGGGCGTGGTCCCGCCCACGGTGTAGGCCGCGCGCAGCAGCCCGGCAAGCTCCTTGCGCTGCGTCGAAAGGCCTTCCGCGAGGGCGTCACGCTGCGTCTCCAGATCCGCAAGCGCCTGCTGCTGCCGCGCCAGCGCCGCCCCGGTGGCGGCAAGTTCCCGGGCATTGCGGGCTACCCGCTCATCGGCGTCGCGAAGCTCACGGCTGGCCTTGCCGCGGTCGCCTTCGATGCGGCGGCGCTCGCGTCCGACTTCGTTGAGTTCGCGCTTGACCTTGTCCAGCCGGCGCTGCGCGTCACGGCTGTCCTGGGCCGATGCCGGCCCGGCGGGAAATGCCAGCAACACCAGCAACGCCGACAGCATCAGCAGCAGCGGCACGGATCCGGCCAGCAGCGGCCGCGCCGGAACGCGCCGGTGCAGGCAGTCGCGGCGCGGCGGCGTGGCCGGCGCGAGGTTCACGCCAGCAGGCTGCAACCGGTCATCTCCACCGGCTTCGCGACGCCCAGCAGGTCGAGCATCGTCGGCGCAAGGTCGCGCAGCGCACCACCCGTGCGCAGGGTCGCATCGCCGCGCCCACCGACATAGATGAGATCCACCGGACCAACGGTGTGCGACGTGTGCGGCTCGCCTGTCACCGGGTCGCGCATCATTTCGACGTTGCCATGGTCGGCGGTGACCAGCAGCTCGCCGCCCTGCGCGGCGACCGCCGCGGCGACCTCGCCAAGTGCCCGGTCCACGGCCTCCACGGCCTTGATCGCGGCCTGCAGGTCGCCGGTGTGGCCGACCATGTCGGGGTTGGCGAAGTTGCAGACCACGGCGTCGAAGCGGCCGGAGGCGATCGCGGCCACCAGCTTTTCCGTTACCTCGGGGCAGCTCATTTCCGGCTGCAGGTCATAGGTGGCAACCTTCGGGCTCGGCACCAGGATGCGCTCCTCGCCGTCGAACGGGGTCTCGCGGCCACCGTTGAAGAAGAAGGTGACGTGGGCGTACTTCTCGGTCTCGGCGATGCGCAGCTGGGCCAGGCCATTGGCACCCAGCACTTCGCCCAGGGTGTTGCGCAGGTCGTCGGGCGCGAACGCCAGCGCCACCGGCAGGGTGGCGTCGTACTCGGTCAGGCAGGTGAAGCTGGCCAGCACCGGCCGCCGCGCGGCGAATCCATCGAATGCCGGGGCCACGAACGCCGCGGCCAGCTGGCGCGCGCGATCGGCGCGGAAGTTCATGAACACCATCGCGTCGCCGTCGCGCATCGGTTCGGCGCCGGCGATCACCGTCGGCAGCACGAATTCGTCGTTCTCGCCGCGGGCGTAGGCGGCGTCAAGCGCGGCCATGGCATCGGGCGCGACGTGCTCCGCCCGCGCCTCGACGATGGCGTCCCAGGCCAGGCGCACGCGCTCCCAGCGCTGGTCGCGGTCCATGGCGTAGTAGCGCCCGCTGACGCTGGCGATGCGCGCGTTGCCGTGCAGCGCGCAGGCATCGGCCAGCGCGCGCAGGCTGGGCGCGGCCGAGCGCGGCGGCATGTCGCGGCCGTCGGTGAACGCATGCACGGCGACGCGCGCCACGCCCTCGCGCCTGGCCAGCGCGAGCATCGCCAGCACGTGCGCCTCGTGGCTGTGCACGCCACCGGGCGAGAGCAGGCCCATGACGTGCAGGGTGCCGCCCGACGCGTTCACCGCGGCGCAGGCCGCGCGCAGGCCGTCATTGGCGAAGAAACTGCCGTCGGCGATCGCGGCATCGACCCGGGTCAGGTCCTGGTAGACCACGCGCCCGGCGCCGATGTTCATGTGCCCGACCTCGGAATTGCCCATCTGCCCGTCGGGCAGGCCGACGTGGGTGCCTTCGGTATGCACCAGTGTGGTCGGGTGCGCGGCGAACAGGCGCCGCCAGTTGGGGAGGTCGGCGAGCGCCAGCGCGTTGTCGCGGGGATCGTCGCGATGGCCCCAGCCGTCGAGGATCAGCAGCACGACCGGCTTCGGCCGGCGGACGGAATCGGGCTCAGGCACGACGTTCGACCCTGTGACGTTGGACGCATGCATTGTAGCGCCGGCCGGCGCAGACTCGGGCCATGAACATCCGTCAAGCTCCCCGATTCGCCCTCGTTTTCATCGCCGCGCTCGCGGCCGGCTCCGCGCTGGCCGCGGAAGACATCAACCGCGTCAACGGCGCGATCACCGCCAGCGCCGGCACCGGGCACGGCCAGCTGGAAACCGTCAACGGCAGCATCACCCTGGACGATGGCGCCCGCACCGGCGACGCCAACACGGTGAACGGCGCCATCCGCGCCGGCAACGACATCGCCAGCGGCGGACTGTCCACGGTCAACGGCGGCATCCGCGTGGGCGAACGCGCGCGCATCGGCGGCAGCGTGGAGACCGTCAACGGCGGCGTGTTCATCGGCCGCGGCGGCGAGGTCGAGGGCGACGTCGAGACCGTCAACGGCGCCATCGGCCTGGTCGCGACGGTCGTGGCCGGCGACGTCGGCACCAGCAGCGGCAACGTGACCATCGGCACCGGTTCGCACGTGCGCGGACGCCTGCACGTCGACAAGCCCAGCGCCAACTGGATGCCGATCCGCATCAGCACCCGCCGCCAGCGGATCATCATCGGGCCCGGCGCCGTGGTCGACGGCCCGCTGGAGTTCGAACGCGAGGTCACGCTGTACGTGCACGACAGCGCCCGCGTCGGCGAAATCAGCGGCGCCACGCCGGTGCCCTACTCGACGGCGACCGCGCCGCCTCGCACCAGCGACTGAAGCCCGCGCCCCCGCATGGCGCCGAACGCATAGAATCGGGGATTCCATTTCTGCAGGACCCGACGAATGCGACCGACCCACCTTGTGCTCAGCCTCGCCGTGGCCACGGCCCTGGCCGCGTGCGGCAACGGCGAACCCGCCACCGCCGCCCCCACCGGCGACGCGCCGGCCGCGGAAGCGTCCACGCACGACTTCAGCCCCGACCTGAGCAAGGACGACTTCGCCGAGATGGTGAAGACGCTGTCCTCCGATGAATTCCAGGGCCGCGCACCCGGCTCGCCCGGTGGCGAGATGACCGTCGAATACATCAAGGCGCAGTACGAGCGCATCGGGCTGGAACCCGGCGGCGACGACGGCAGCTTCTTCCAGACCGTGCCGATGGTCGAGACCACCGCCGACGAATCGACCGTGCTGCACATGGAGGTCGCCGGCGAGCCCCGCGAGCTCGCGTTCGGCACCGACATGGTGATCGGCACCCGCACCGGCGAGGCCGAGGTCAAGGTCGCCGACAGCGACCTGGTGTTCGTCGGCTACGGCGTGGACGCGCCGGAGCTCGGCTGGAACGACTATGCCGGCATCGACGTCACCGGCAAGACCGTGGTCATCCTGGTCAACGACCCCGGCTTCCATGCCAAGGACGACTCGCTGTTCGAAGGCGAGCGCATGACCTATTACGGCCGCTGGACCTACAAATTCGAAGAGGCCGCGCGCAAGGGCGCCGCCGCCGCGCTGATCATCCACGACACCGCGGGCGCGTCCTACGGCTGGGACGTGGTCAAGAATTCGTGGTCCGGCCCGCAGTTCGACCTGCGCGCATCCGACGATCCGGAGCCGCGCCTGCCGGCCCAGGGCTGGCTGAGCGCCGAGGCCGCGACGAAGCTCTTCGCCGACGTCGGCCAGGACCTGGAGGCGCTGTACACCGCGGCCAACCAGCGCGGCTTCAGCGCGGTCCCGCTGGACGCGCGCGTGTCCTTCGACCTCGCCAGCACCACCCGCGAGAGCTCGTCGCGCAACGTCATTGGCGTGCTTCGCGGCAGCGAAGCGCCCGACGAGGCAATCGTCTACATGGGCCACTGGGACCACCTGGGCACGCACGAGGGCGAGGGCGACACGATCTACAACGGCGCCATCGACAACGCGACCGGCATCGCCGGCATCATCGAGATCGCCGAAAAGTTCAAAGCCGACGGCCAGCCGAAGCGCTCGATCGCATTCGTGGCCGTGACCCTGGAGGAGTCCGGCCTACTCGGCTCCAAGTACCAGGTCGCGCACCCCGTGTTCCCGCTGCAGGACACCGTGGCCGTGGTCAACCTCGACGCGATGAGCGTCGCCGGTCCGTCGCGTGACATGGTCGTGGTCGGCAAGGGCAACTCCGAGCTCGAGGACGTACTGAAGACCTTCACCGATGGCCAGGACCGTGAAATCGTGTCCGAAGGCAACCCGGCCGGCGGCTTCTTCTTCCGCTCCGATCACTTCAACTACGCCAAGGCCGGCGTGCCGGCGCTGTACGCCAAGGGCGGCGACGACCTGCTCGACGGCGGCAAGGACGCGGGCGCGGAACATGCGCGCCACTACACCGAGGTCGCGTACCACAAGCCTGCCGACGAGTTCGACCCGGCATGGAACCTCGACGGCGTGATCCAGGACCTGGAAGTGCTGTACGGCGTGGGTCGTACCCTGGCTGACGACGGCAGCTGGCCGAACTGGTACGAAGGCAACGCCTTCAAGGCCGCGCGCGAGGCGATGCGTACCGGCGCGCAGTAAGCCTTGACGACCCGTGGCCGGGAACGGCTGCATGGGACGGCGCCGCAAGGCGCCGTCCCATTTCCGGCATCCGGGAAGCGCCCCTCAGCTGCCGATTTCTTCGTTGTAATACTGGTAAAGGTAGTGAATGACCGCGCCCCGCGGGAGCGCACAGCTGACCTGTGGCCAATAGAGCTGGTCTAAGCCCATTTGACTGGTCGGGAAATGGACGAAGGTCCCGTCGCCGGGATTGAGCGTGTGCGAGACCGGGGCGTATGTATTGTTCGACCCCATGGCATGGCCGTGCACGAAGGTGCAGTTAACCGTCACCGCCTCTGCGCCGGTGTTGCCCATGTACAGCGACGCCTGGCTCATGGTGCGGCCGTATCCACCATCCCAGCCTTCCCAGGCGCAGGTGACGAACGCAGGGGCGGCCCCTTCGTTGCCGATTCCGAGGGGGCGGGCGCGCAGCGTCCCGGCGAATGCGGGCAGTGCGCCCTGGCAGGCCCGGGAACCGCTCTCCTGGCTCATACGCGCGCTCGTGCCGGCGTGCGCATTTGGTGTGGCGATCGCTGCGGCCAACATTGCGATGGATAGTATCGAGAGCGGGGCTTTCATGTTCTTCCTCTGGATTCGACGACGGACGTCGTACGAGCACAATGCAGTAACGGCTTTTCCATCCGAAAGCGGCCAAGTCCCGATCAGCCGGTGATGAGCCGCACCCGCGCAAAGTTCCGCTTGCCGACCTGCAGCACGCCTTCGAAGCCGGGCGCGAACGTGGTGCCCGCATCATCGACCACCGTGCCGTCCACCTTCACCGCGCGCTCCTTCAACTTGCGATTGGCCTCCGAATTCGACGGCGTGATCCCGGCCGCGGTCAGCAGTGCGGCGATGCGCAGGCCGTCGGCCGGCACCGTCACGTCCTGCAGCGGAAGCAGCGAAGTGTCGCCCTGCCCCGTCACCGCCGCGTGCCAGCCTGCGATCGCGGTTTCCGCCGCTGCGGCATCGTGGAAGCGCGTGGCCAGCTCGCGCGCCAGGCGCAGCTTCACCTCGCGCGGATTCAGCGCACCGGAGGCCACGCCCGCCTTCAGCGCCGTCGCCTCGTCGATGCCGATGTCGAAGCTCAGCAATTCGATCCAGTCCCACATGAGGTCGTCGCCGATCTTCATGGTCTTGTTGATGAAGTCGATCGCCGGATCGGTGACCCCGATGTAGTTGCCCAGCGACTTGGACATCTTGTTGACGCCGTCCAGGCCCACCAGCAGCGGCATCGTCAGCACCGCCTGCGGCTTCTGGCCGTAATGCTCCTGCAGGCCGCGGCCCATCAGCAGGTTGAACTTCTGGTCGGTGCCACCGAGCTCGACGTCGGCCTCGAGCGCCACCGAGTCGTAGCCCTGCACCAGCGGATAGAGGAATTCGTGGATCGCGATCGACTGCTGCGCGGCATAGCGCTTGGCGAAGTCGTCGCGCTCGAGCATGCGCGCCACGGTGTGCTGGCCAGCCAGGCGGATCATGTCGGCGGCAGCCATCTTGCCGAACCATTCGGAGTTGAAGCGGACCTCGGTGCGCTCGTGGTCGAGCACCCTGAACACCTGGTCCTCGTAGGTCTTCGCATTGGCCAGCACGTCCTCGCGGGTCAGCGGCCTGCGGGTGGCGCTCTTGCCGGAAGGGTCGCCGATCATCCCGGTGAAGTCGCCGATCAGGAACACCACCGTATGCCCCAGGTCCTGGAACTGGCGCATCTTGTTGAGCAACACGGTGTGGCCGATATGCAGGTCGGGGGCGGTCGGGTCAAATCCGGCCTTGACCCGCAGGGGGCGGCCGGAGGCGAGTCGGGCCTCGAGTTCCTCGCGCTTGAGGATCTCGTCGGTGCCGCGGGCGATCAATTCGATGGCGCCGGGGTCGACCGCGTGCGCGGATGGGACGTGCGGCTGGCTGGCGTGTTCGTGGGAGTTCTGTGACAAGGCTCGGGTCCGGCTGGGCGTCGTTCCGGCATGGAAATGTGACGCGGGTTCAAGTGGTTGTTAACTGGAAGTTAAATTATTACCAAGAAGAAACTCCAGCCGCGTCAATCGTTTGACGCGTGATCTTCGCGTGATTATGGTGGCCCGGTGACGCGCCCGTCACGCACGGGCCCGGGGGTCCGATCCACATATGACCACGCCCGAATCGCATCAATCCGACGCGCAGCGCAGCGAGCGCGTCCGCCTCGAAAACCTGCGCGAACTCGAGCGCCAGGCCACCACCAGCAGCCACCAGGCTGAAGCCTCCGCCGAAACCACCGGCAACCGCCGCTGGTCGCGGCGGCAGTGGGCCCATGCCAGCCTGATCGCCACCGCAGGTGCCCTGCTGCTGGCCATCGTGCCCGGTTTCAATACCGCCGTCGACGTACCCCACAGCGCGCGCCTGACCACGCTGTCGCTGTCGCTGCCGGCGCTTCCCGTGCAGCCGGAGCCGGAAGCGGCGGCCGCAAACTGGATGCCGGTGACGGTGGAAAAGGGCCAGACCCTCGGCGCCATCTTCGACGAACTGGGCATCCCGGCCAGCACCATGCACGCGCTTCTCGAGCAGCCCGGCGCGCGCGATGCCCTGACCCGGCTGCGTCCCGGCGTGCAGCTCGGCTTCGCCTTCAACCCGGCCCCGGAGAATGGTGGCCGCGGCAGCCTGCACGCGTTGCGCTACGACCGCGGCGAAGCCGAGCGCGTCGAGCTCGCGCTGGACGCCGGCAAGGTCGTCGAAACCGTCATCGAGCGCCCCATCGAGGTCCGCACCTCCGTGGTCAGCGGCAAGGTCGGCCGCTCACTGTTCCACTCCGCCCGCAAGCTCGGGCTGTCGGGTTCCAGCATCAACATGCTGACCGATGAGATCTTCCAGTACGACATCGATTTCAACACCGACGTCACCCAGAACGACCGCTTCAGCGTGGTCGTCGAGCAGGTCTACCGCGAGGGCGAACTGCTGCGTACGGGCAAGGTCCTGGCCGCTGTGTTCACCGCCAAGAACAAGCCGTTCACCGCGTTCCGCTTCGAGCAGGACGGCAAGACCGAGTACTACAACGCCGAAGGCCGGCCGCTGAAGAAGAGCTTCATCCGCATGCCGATCCAGTACGCGCGCCTGAGCTCGCGCTTCGGCTCGCGCAGGCACCCGGTGAGCGGCAACGTCCGCCAGCACAAGGGCGTGGACTACGCCGCGCGCACCGGCACGCCGATCATGGCCGCCGGCGACGCGCGGGTGCAGTTCAAGGGCTGGCGTGGCGGCTATGGCAACACCGTGATCCTCGACCACGGTCGCGGCTACACCACGCTGTACGCGCACATGTCCGGCTTTGGCAACATCCGCCAGGGGCAGCGCGTCAGCCAGGGCACGGTGATCGGTCGCGTCGGCACCACCGGCCTGTCCACCGGCCCGCACCTGCACTACGAGTTCCGCATCAACGGCGTGCACCGCAACCCGCTGCAGCACACCATGCCCGAGCCCGAGCCGCTGAAGGGCGTCGCGCTGGCCGCCTTCCACGCCCAGACCGGGCCGGCGCTGGCGCGCATCCGCACCGTCGAAGACATCATCTACGCCCAGGTACCGGATGCCGCCGATGGCACCCGCGTGGCCAAGGCGAGGCGCGACGCGCCGTCCGGCCGCGGACAGGGCTGATCGCCGCGCCGCCTACGCGGCGTCACACGGGGCTTCACGCATGGCAGGCCGGCAGGGCTTTCTCGGACTGATCTCGGGCACCAGCGCAGACGGCATCGACGCCGCGCTGGTCGACTTCGAAGACGACGCCGCCACTACGCGCCCGACCCTGCGCTTCGCGCGCACCTACGCCTGGGACCCCGTCCTGCGCGAACGGCTGGTGGCGCTCGGCCAGGAAGACGCGCTGCTGTCGCTGGACGCGGTGGGCGAGCTCGACGTCGCCATTGGGCGCGCCTTCGCCGCCGCCGCACTGCGCGCGCTGGCCGACTCGGGCGCCCAACCGGCGACCGTCACCGCAATCGGTTCGCACGGACAGACGCTGCGCCATCGCCCGCACGGCGCCCTGCCCTTCAGCCTGCAGCTCGGCTGCGCGGCGACCATCGCCGAGCGCACCGGCATCACCACCGTGGCCGACTTCCGCCGTCGCGACGTGGCCGCGGGTGGCCACGGCGCGCCGCTGGTCCCGGCGCTGCACGCGGCGCTGCTGCACGATCCCGCCGAATCGCGCGCGGTGCTCAACCTTGGCGGCATCGCCAACTTCACCCTGCTGCCCGGCGAAAGCCCGGTGCGCGGCTTCGACACCGGTCCGGCCAACGGCCTGATGGACGCCTGGTGCCTGCGCCACCGCGGCAAGGCCTTCGACGTCGGCGGCGCGTTCGCCGCCGAGGGCCGGGTCGACGCCGCGCTGCTGGCACGCCTCCTGGACGAACCCTGGTTCGCCCTGCCGCCGCCGAAGTCCACCGGGCGCGACACGTTCCACCTCGGCTGGGTGGAATCGCGGCTGGCGGGCACGGAATCACCGGCCGACGTCCAGGCCACCCTGCTCGCCCTGACCGCGCGCACCGTGGCCGACGCCCTGCGCGCGACCCAGCCCTCCACCACGCGCGTGATCGCCTGCGGCGGCGGCGTGCACAATCCGCGCCTGACCCAGGCGCTGGCAGCGGAGATGCCGGGCATCGCGGTCGAATCCAGCGCCGCGCACGGACTGGATCCCGATGCGATCGAAGCCATGGCCTTCGCCTGGCTGGCGCGCGAGACCCTGGCCGGACGCCCGGGCAACCTCGCCAGCGTCACCGGCGCCGCCGGCCCACGCATCCTCGGCGCCATCCACCCGGTCTGATCGGGCTCCAATCGGGCTCCGGCCGGAGATCCCGGTCGCAGCTGTAGCTGCTCCTACTGGGGGAGCTGGCCGATCAGCGAGAAATCGCCGTCGGGCACGCCTTCCAGGGCCGCGATCGCGGCCTGGAGCACGTCGGCCTCGGAGCTGTCGAAGCTGAGCTTGCCGTCGCCTTCGGCCGCGTACAGGCCGCGCTCCAGCAGCTGCAGCAGCGCGTGCGACAGCGCCCAGCCGCGGCGGTCGGCGACGCGCTTGATGCGTTCCAGCAGCACCTCGTCGATGTCCTTGAGCACGATGTCGGTCATGGCCCGCGTCCAGTAGTCGCCATCGGTCACGGCAACGCGCCATAGATACGACGACGCGGCCGGATGGGCAAGGCCCGGCCCGCGTTCACGCCGCGTCCTCCGCGACCCCGCCCGCCTCGTCGCCCAGCCGCAGCCGCGGCTTCAGCCAGAAGAACAGCAGCACCGCCGGCACCGCCACCACCGCGGTGATCAGGAAATAGGTGGCATAGCCGCCGGCGCTGGTCTCGACGATGGCGCCCGAGAAAAAGCCCAGCACCTTGCCCGGCAGCATGATCAGCGACGAGAACAGCGCGTATTGCGTGGCGGTGTAGCGCTGGTTCACCAGCGCCGACAGGTAGGCGACCGCGGCGGTGCCAAGGAAGCCCTGGGCCAGGTTCTCGCCCGAGATCACCAGGGTCAGCAGGCCGATGTCGCCGTTGGCACCTATCAGCGCCAGGTACAGCAGGTTGCTGGCGGCGCCGAGGATGATCGCCACCAGCAGCGGCCAGTGGATGCCCCAGCGCGCGACGGCCACGCCGCCGAGGAAGGCGCCGGCGATCCCGACCCAGATGCCGTAGACCTTGGTCACCGCGGCGATCTCGGTCTTGCTGAAGCCCTGGTCGAGGTAGAACGGGCCGATGATGCCGCCGACGATCGCCTGGTCGGAGATCTTGATCGACAGGATGAACAACAGCACCACCAGGCCGATGCCGCTGCCGAAGCGGCGGAAGAAGTCGGCGAAGGGCTCGACCACGCCCTCGCGCAGGCCGGCCGCCCAGCCCTTGGTGCGCACGCGCACCACGTCGGGTTCGGCCGCCAGGAGGCAGGCCACCATCGGCACCAGCATGCAGGCCGCCATCACCCGGTACACGCTCGCCCACGCGGCGTGGTCGGCGAGCACCAGCGCCAGCGCACCGGACACGATCAGCGCGATCCGGTAGCCCAGCGAATAGGTCGCCACAAGCGCGCCCTGCTCGGAGGCGGGTGCGATCTCGACGCGATAGGCGTCCACCGCGATGTCGAGCGTGGCGCCGGAAAAGGCCACGAACAGCGTCAGCGCCACGAACACCGCCAGCCGCTCGGGCGTCAGCATCGACATCGCCAGCAGCCCGCCCATCACGCAGGCCATCGCCAACAGCAGCCAACCGCGGCGCTGCCCGAAGCGGCCGAGCAGCGGCAGCCGCCAGCGATCGACCAGCGGCGCCCAGACGAACTTGAACGAATACGCCAGGCCGGCGCTGGCGATCATGGTGATCTCGCGCAGCTCCAGCCCGCCGTCGCGGAGCCAGTAGGCCAGCGTGCCGGCGACCAGCAGGAAGGGCAGCCCCGACGCAAAGCCGAAGAAGAACATGGTCCGCGCCGAAGGCTGCGCGAACGCGCGCCAGGCCGACGGCGTCGGCGGCGTCGCTCCGTCCGCGGCCGTGCTCACTCGCGGTAGTCCACGACCAGCGGCGCATGGTCGGAGAAGCGCGGCTCGCCGTGCACCGCGCAGGCCTCGACCCGCTTCGCCAGCGCCGGGGTCGCGAACTGGTAGTCGATGCGCCAGCCGACGTTCTTGGCGCGTGCGGCGCCGCGGTTGCTCCACCAGGTGTATTCGTCCGCCGCGTCGGGCCGCAGCATGCGCAGGGCGTCGCCCCAGCCATGCGCCGGCGCCTCGCCCAGCCCGTCGCCGCAGCCGTCGGCGATCATCGTGTTCAGCCAGGCGCGCTCCGGCGGCAGGCAGCCCGAATTCTTCTGGTTTCCGGTCCAGTTCCGGATGTCGTTGCGCGAGCGCACGATGTTCCAGTCGCCGCACAGCACGTAGTCGCGGCCGCTGGCCAGCCACTGGTCGAGGATCGGCCGCAGCCAGTCCATGACCTCGAACTTGAAGCCCTGGCGCAGCTCTCCGGACGAGCCCGACGGGATGTAGAACGACACCACGCTCAGGTTGCCGAAGCGCGCCTCGATGTAGCGGCCTTCATCATCGAACGGCGCCCAGCCGAGCGCGGTGCGCACCTCGTCGGGCTCGCGGCGGCTGTAGATCGCCACGCCGCTGTAGCCCTTCTTCGTGCTCGCGTCCTTGAACCAGGCCTTGTAGCCGTCGGGAAGGAAGTCGGGGTGGAGGCCGTTGCCGTCGGCGGCCAGAAGCTGGTGTTCCTGGGCCTTGGTTTCCTGCACGCAGAGGATGTCCGCATCCTGGGCGCGAAACCAGTCGAAGAACCCCTTGCTGGCGGCCGAGCGGATGCCGTTGGCATTGAAGCTGATGATGCGCATGGCGTGAAGGTTAACGCACCGCCGGCACGGCCGCCGGCAACGCGCAGGCACGCGCGTTACATCGCGACCGGTTACATCGCGACCGGCTTGGGCGTATCCGGCGTGCTCGGCGGCAGGACCGGGTACTCCACCACCGGCTGGCGCCCGGTCAGCGTGCGCAGGAAGGCGGCGATGGCGCCGGACTCCTCCTCGTCGAGCTCGCGGCCCAGCTGCGCCGTGCCCATGATCGCCACCGCCTGCTCCAGGTTCCAGACCTGGCCGCTGTGGAAATAGGGCGCGGTCAGCTCGACGTTGCGCAGCGGCGAGGCGCGGAACACGTATTCGTCGGTCGCGGTATTGGTGACCGTGAACCGGCCCTTGTCGCCCTCGGGCAGGATCTCCGCGCCCGGGCGCTCGATCACGCCAAAGGGGAAGTAGGTCTGGCCGCCGAAGTTGCGGCCGTTGTGGCAGGACGCGCAGCCGCTGTTGACGAACAGCTCCAGGCCACGGCGCTCGGTGGCGTCGATCGCGCTGTCGTCGCCCAGGACCCAGCGATCGAAGCGTGCGTCCGGCGTCACCAGGGTGGCCTCGAACGCCTCCAGCGCCAGCGCCATGTTGTCGAAGCTCACCGGGCGCTCGCCGGGGAAGGCTTCGCCGAACCGATCCACGTATTCGGGAATGCTCTGCAGGGTCCGGACCACGAGCTCGGGCGTGCTGTTCATCTCCACGCTCGCCTGCACCGGCCCCTTGGCCTGTTCGGCCAGGTCCGCGGCGCGGCCGTCCCAGAACTGGGCGGCGTTGAACACGGCGTTGAGCATGGTCGGCGAATTGCGCGGGCCCTTCTGCCAGCCGTGCCCGATCGAGACCGGCACGTTGTCGGCGCCGCCGGTGCCAAGGCTGTGGCAGGTATTGCAGGTGATCAGGTGGCTCTGTGAAAGCCGCGGCTCGAACCACAGCATGCGGCCCAGCTCGACCTGCCCGGCGACCAGCGGCTTGCCGCGGAGTTCGTCGACGCTGGCCGGGATAGTGCCGAACATGGCGGCGGCCATGGCCCGCAGCGGATCGCCATCGGCATCGGCCACCGCCGGCTCCGCTGCGTTCGCGGTCTCGGCCGTGCCCGGCACGCCGCCTGCCGCCGCCGCGCCGGCAGGTTCGGGCGCGGTTCCGGCCGGGGCCGCGGCATCAGCGGCGGCCACGTCGGCCGTGGCGGCTCCGGCCACGCCCGCATCCACCCCGTCGCCACCGGTCTGTCCGCATCCCGTGGCCACCACCAGCGCCATGGCAACCGACACTGCAAGCTTCGTCCGAACGTGCATCACGCGTCTCCGCATCCAGGCCATCATCACGGTCAACCATAGGTCAACGACCGCGGAGGGGCGTTGACGGAGGTCAACCCCGGCGGGTTGCTAACATGGCCACCCCGCCGCGGCCGCCTGCACACGCCATGTCCGATCACCGCTCCCGGTTCCTGCAGCTGGCACTGGCGGCCGAAGCGCTGCGCTTCGGCGAGTTCACGCTGAAGTCCGGCCGCACCAGTCCCTACTTTTTCAACGCCGGCCGCTTCGCCTCCGGTGCAACGCTGGCGGCGCTCGCAGCCTGCTATGCCGACGCCATCGACGCCACCGGCCTCGATTTCGACCTGTTGTTCGGCCCCGCCTACAAGGGCATTCCGCTGGCGACCGCGCTGGCCTGCGAATACGCACGCCGCGGCCGCGACCTGCCGCTGGCCTACAACCGCAAGGAAGCCAAGGCGCATGGCGAAGGCGGCAACCTGGTCGGCGCGCCGCTGGCCGGCCGCCGCGTGCTGGTGGTCGATGACGTGCTCACCGCGGGCACGGCCGTGCGCGAGGCGCTGGCGCTGATCCGCGACGGCGGCGGCACGCCCGCCGGCGTTGCGATCGCGCTCGACCGCGAGGAAGTGCTGGACGGCGATTCCGCCGACCGCCGCTCGGCCGCGGCGCTGGTAGCCGCGAACGAGGGCGTGCCGGTGGTGGCGATCGCCAGCCTCGGCGACCTGCTTGCGTTCACCGGCGAAAACGCGACACTGTCGGACGAGCGCGAGCGCCTGTTCGCCTACCGCACGCGCTATGGCAGCGCGGCGGGCTGATGCGGCCGACCGGGGGGACGGACACCATGAAGACCATGAACTGGATAGCCGGCATCGCGCTGGCCACGCTGCCGCTGGCGGCCGTGGCGCAAAAGGCGCCCGCCAACAAGAAGCTCTACTGCTGGGACGAAGGCGGGGTCCAGGTCTGCGGCGACACCGTGCCGGCCAGCGCCCTGGATCGCGCCCGCACCGAGATCAGCGCCGCAAGCGGCAACCGCACCGGGGAAGTGCCGCGTGCACTGACCGGCGATGAGCGCACCGCCGCCGCCGCCGACGCCCGCGCCGCCGCCGAGGCCGAGATGGCCGAAGCCGAACGCCACCGCCGCGACCTGGCCATGGTCGAGTCCTATGCCACCGAGAACGACCTGCGCCGCGCCTATAGCGAACGCATCCTGCTGGTGGATGAGTCGCTGAAGACCTCCGAGCTCAGCATCGCCAACCTGCGCCAGAGCCTGCTGTCGCTGCTGCGCCAGGCGGCGGAGCGCGAGCTGCTGGAACAGCCGGTGGGCAAGGCCCTGGCCGATGGTGTCCGGTCACAGCACGGCGACCTGCTGCGGCAACAGGCGATCATGGAGCGGCAGCTGGTCGATCGCGCATCGCTGGGGAGCGACCTGGACGGTGCCCTCGAACGCTACCGCGCGATGAAGGGCGGCTAGCAAGGCTGCCCCTGGCACCTGTGTCGCCGCCCCTGCACCTGTGGGAGCGGCCATGGCCGCGATCGCCGCCATGGCGGCGCCCCAACTGACGACAGGCTAGAAGGGCAACGGCAGCTCCGGGTCGATCGCGAGCAGCTGCTCCCTGAACTCGCCGCGGATCCGATCCAGCGCCTCTTCGCTGTCGGCGTCGAAGCGCAGCACCAGCACCGGCGTGGTGTTGGAGGCGCGGACCAGGCCCCAACCATCGGGGAAATCCACGCGCAGGCCGTCGATGGTCGAGGGACGCGCGCCGCCCTCGAACTTCGCCTGCGCCACGAAGCGCTCGACGAAGGCATGCGGGTTGCCGCCGGGGGCATCGACCTTGATCTCCGGGGTGGCGATGCCGGCCGGCAGCGCCGACAGCACCTCGCCGGGCGACTCCGTGCGCGAGGCCAGGATCTCGAGCAGGCGCGCGGCAGCGTAGATGCCGTCGTCGAAGCCATACCAGCGCTCGCCGAAGAAGAAGTGTCCGCTCATCTCGCCGGCCAGCTCCGCTTCGGTCTCGCGCATCTTCGCCTTGATCAGCGAGTGCCCGGTCTTCCACATCAGGGGACTGCCGCCGTGGCGCAGGATGTGGCCCTGCAGGCGGCCGGTGCACTTCACGTCGTACACGATCACCGCGCCCGGGTTGCGCTCCAGCACGTCGGCGGAAAACAGCATCAGCAGGCGGTCGGCGAAGATGTTCTCGCCGTTCTTCGTGACCACGCCCAGGCGATCGCCGTCGCCGTCGAAGGCGATGCCCAGGTCGGCGTCGAAGCGCTCCACCATGTTGACCAGGTCGACCAGGTTGTCCGGGTCGCTCGGGTCCGGATGATGGTTGGGGAAGGTGCCGTCGATCTCGCAGAACAAGGGTTCGACCGTGGCGCCGATGGCTTCGAGCACGCGCGGGCCGATCTCGCCGGCGACGCCGTTGCCGGCGTCCACCACCACCTTCAGCGGGCGGTCGATCTGGACGTCGGAGGCGATGCGTTCGACGTAGTCATCGGCGATATCGCGCTCGGTGACGCCGCCGGGCGCGGGCGCGGTGTGCAGCCGGTCCTCGGCGATGCGCGCGTACAGGTCGGTGACCGCGTCACCGGCCAGCGTCTCGCCGCCGACCACGATCTTGAAGCCGTTGTAGTCGGGCGGGTTGTGGCTGCCGGTCACCGACACGCAGCAGCCGGTGCGCAGGTGATAGGCGCCGAAGTACACCACCGGCGTCGGCACCATGCCGATGTCGATGACGTCGCGGCCGGCCTTGCGCAGGCCCGCGGTGAGCCCGGCGACCATGTCGGGACCGGACAGGCGGCCGTCGCGGCCGATCACGATGTCCTTCAGCCCCTGCTCGTGCATCAGCGAGCCGATGGCATGCCCGATCAGTTCGGCGACGCCGACGTCCAGCGTCTGGCCGACGATGCCTCGGATGTCGTAGGCGCGGAAGATGCCGGGGTCGATCGCCACCGCCGCCGACGCCATTTCACGCACCGGCGCTGCCGGAACGGCACTGCCATCGGCAATCGGCCCCAGCTCGAGCGCCTGTTCGAGCGTGGGTGCATCGCCCGCGTCTTCATCCTCCGGCCTGCCAAGCAGCGAAGGCAGCCGTGCGAGCAGGTAGCCGAGCAGCAGCAGCACGCCGGCGACCACGAACGACGGCGCCGCGGCCAGGCCGAACAGCGCCTGCGGGCGCGCCGGCAGGCCGGCGGCGACGCGGATCCCGCTGCCGGCGACCGGCACCGCCATGCGTTCCGCGGATTCGGCGTATTTGGCGTCGCCGCGCTCGGCAAGCGTGAAGCCGCCCTGGCGGAGCGCGAGGTAGGTCGAGCCCGGCACGTCCACGGCGGCGAGGCTGGCGCTCGCGCGGACCAGCGGCAGGCGCACGTAGGCCACGCCCACCGGCTCGCCGTCCACCCGCGCAGACCCGGCCAGGGCCAGCATCGGCGCGCCACCGTCGCGCACCACCCACAGCACCGGCTTGCCCTCGGCGATCGCGGCTTCGGCCACGAGGATCCGGCCGTAGCCGGCATCGGCGATCGCCTCGTAGGCATCGGCCAATGTGATGTCCTGGATCACGGCGTGGTCGAGGTTCGGCCAGTCGCGGCCAAGGGCCTCGGCCGCCGCGGCGAAGTCGCCGGCCGCCAGCGCATCGCGCACGGGCAGCGAAGCCAGGCGTTCCTCGAGGCGCTCGAGTTCGGTTTGCAGCGAGCGCGCGACCGACTGCGCCACGGCGTCGCGGTTGACGGCAAGCGAGTCGCGGCGCGCCTGGTCCTGCATCTGTCGCCAGCCCGTCCACGCCAGCCACAGCGCCAGCACCACCACGAGCCCGGCCAATAGCAGCAGCAAGGGCCGCGCCTGCGCCACGGCTTGCCGGGCCTTGTTGGAAACCTTGAGATCCATGCCTGTGTCGCCCCCTTTCAGCGCGTGCCCGTATGGCCAAATCCACCCGTGCCCCGCGCGCTCTGTTCAAAAGTATCCACCACCCGCAGCCCCGCGCGCACCACCGGCACCAGCACCAGCTGCGCGATGCGGTCACCGGGCTGCACCAAATAGGCCTCGCGCGAGCGGTTCCAGAGGCTGACCATCAGCGGGCCCTGGTAGTCGGCGTCGATCAGGCCGGTGCCGTTGCCCAGCACCAGGCCATGGCGATGGCCGAGGCCCGAACGCGGCAGCACCATCGCGCACAAGCCGGGATCGCCGATGTGGATGGCGATGCCGCTGGGCACCAGCGCGGTGTCGCCGCCGGCGAGTTCGAGCGGCGCGTCGATCGCCGCGCGCAGGTCCATCCCCGCGCTGCCTTCGGTGGCGTGCGCCGGCAGCGGCCATTCAGCGCCGATGCGCGGGTCGAGGATCTTCAGGTCCAGGGTGTGCTGCATGGCGTGATGCGTCCTTGTAAGCGCCGTGGCGCGCGGAGTGTGCGGATTCAGGCCAGGCGCGCGGCGACGATGTCGAGCAGCGCGTCGGCGAGTCCGGTCTTGGGCGCCGGGCCGAGCACCTGCACGCCGTCGGCGCTGAAGACGTGGAGGGTGTTGTCATCCGACTCGAAGCCGCTGCCGGCGACGCCGACGCGGTTGGCGGCGATCAGGTCCACGCGCTTTCGTTGCAGCTTGCCGCGGGCATTGTCTTCAAGGTCGCCGGTCTCGGCCGCGAAGCCGACAACCAGCCGCGGGCGCAGCGCGTGCGACGCGACGTCGGCAAGGATGTCGGCGGTGCGCACCAGCGTCAGCACCAGGCCGTCTTCACCGGGCTGCTTCTTGATCTTGCCTTCGGCCACGGCGGCCGGAGTGAAGTCAGCGACCGCGGCGGCGGCGATGTAGATGTCGGCCGGCAGCGCGGCGAGCACGGCGTCGTGCATCTGCGCGGCCGAGCGCACGTCGATACGCGTCACGCCTCCGGGCGTGGCCAGCGCGACCGGGCCGGCCACCAGCACCACGTCCGCGCCGCGGCGCGCTGCCGCGGCGGCGATCGCGAAGCCGGTCTTGCCGCTGCTGCGGTTGCCGATGAAGCGCACCGGGTCGATGTCCTCGTAGGTCGGCCCCGCGCTGACCACCACGCGCAGGCCGGCGAGCGGGTTTCGACTCATGCCTTCGCGGCCGCCAGCGCAGCGAC
The DNA here is from genome assembly GCF_054052085.1 of Luteimonas sp. A501. The sequence continues at coordinate 156,424 of NZ_JBSVRI010000004.1, read as the reverse complement.
GATGTCGAGCGGTTCGGCCATACGCCCGGGGCCGGACTCGCCCTCGGCAAGCGGGCCATCGACCGGGTCCATTACCATGGCGCCGCGCTCGCGCAGCAGGGCCATGTTGGCCACCGTGGCCGGGTGCAGCCACATGCGGTGGTTCATCGCCGGCGCCAGGGCCAGCGGCGCGGTGGTGGCCAGGCACAGAGTGGTGACGAGGTTGTCGGCGAGTCCGTGCGCGAGCTTGGCCAGCGTATTGGCCGTGGCTGGCGCCACCAGCACGCGCGTGGCCCAGCGCGCAAGTTCGATATGGCCCATCGCGGCTTCGGCTGCCGGGTCCCACAGCGACGTGCGAACGGCCTCGCCGGAAAGCGCCTGGAAGGTGGTGGCGCCAACGAAGTGCGTAGCGCTTTCAGTCATCGCCACCCGCACCTGCGCACCTGCGTCCTGCAGGCGGCGCACCAGGTCGGCGGACTTGTACGCGGCGATGCCGCCGCACACGCACAGCAGGATGCGCTCGCCTTCAAGCTGGCTGTCGACCTTGGCCATGGGCGTTCGGAGTGTCCTGACCCGGGAACGGTCGGACAGCTTACCCGAACCCCCGTGGCGCGCCGGCGGCGGCGCGAGGCCGTATCGCGTGCAATGGATCCACGTCGGCAGCCGGTGCAGGCCCCCCGCTCCACCAGCCATGCGGCCCACCCCTGTCGCGATGCGCCGGCGGCCGACGACCACCCTCCCTGGAGCAACGCCCATGCACATCCGCGACTGGCCCAGCGGCGAACGCCCGCGCGAGAAGCTCCTTGCACGCGGCGCCGCGGTGCTTTCGGACGCAGAGCTGCTGGCACTGTTCCTGGGGTCCGGCGTGCGTGGCCTGGATGCCGTCGCCACTGCACGCAGGCTGCTCGCCGGGCACGGCCCACTGCGGCGCCTGCTGGACCTCCCGGGCCCGGAACTGGTCAAGCTGCCCGGCCTGGGCCCCGCCAGCGCCTGCCAGCTCGCCGCCGCGCTGGAGCTTGCCAGCCGCCACATGGCCGCTGGGCTGGAGCGCGGCGAGGCGCTGACCGATCCGCATGCCGCGGGCCGCTACTTCGCCCGGCGCCTGCGCGGGTATCCCAGCGAGGTCTTCGCCGCCCTGTTCCTCGACACCCGGCATCGCGCACTGGCGTTCGAAGAGCTGTTCCGCGGCACCGTGGACGGCGCCGAAGTGCATCCGCGCGAAGTGGTGCGCCGGGCGCTGGGCCACAACGCGGCCGCGGTCATCGTCGGCCACAACCACCCCAGCGGCAGCAGCGAACCCAGCGCCGCCGACCGCGCGGTCACCGCCCAGCTCAAGCAGGCCCTGCGCCTGGTCGACGTGCGCCTGCTGGATCATTTCGTGATCGGCGACGGCGCGCCGGTCTCGCTGGCGGCCCGGGGCTGGGTCTAGGCGCTTCAGCCGCGGGCCTGCCGGCGCGGGCCCCTCGCGTACAATGTAAGGCCGTACGTTCCCGCTGCGAATCCCAGTGAAATCCACGCTCAAGGCCCTGGTTGAACAGGGCATCGCCACCCTTCGCGACCAGGGCACCCTGCCCGCCGACCTGGCCACGCCCGACTTCGTGATCGAGCGGCCCAAGGACCGCGCGCACGGCGACTTCTCCAGCAACGCCGCGATGCTGCTGGCCAAGCCCGCGCGCAGCAACCCGCGCGCGATCGCGCAGGCGCTGGCCGAAGCCATCCCCACTGGCGGCGACATCGCCGCGGTCGAGATCGCCGGCCCCGGCTTCCTGAACTTCCGGCTGTCCCCCGGCGCCTGGCAGCGCCAGCTGCGCGAAGTCCATGTGCAGGGAGCCGCCTACGGTCGCAATGCCAGCGGCGCGGGCCGCGTGGCGGGCGTTGAGTACGTCTCCGCCAACCCCACCGGCCCGCTGCACGTCGGCCATGGCCGCGCGGCGGTGATCGGCGACTGCATCGCACGCGTGCTCGATGCCAACGGCTGGAGCGTGAAGCGCGAGTACTACTACAACGACGCCGGCGTGCAGATCGAGAACCTGGCGCATTCCGTGCAGGCCCGCGCCAGGGGCATCCGCCCCGACGACGCCGGCTGGCCCGAAGCCGGTTACCGCGGCGACTACATCGCCGACGTCGCGCGCGCGTTCCTGGACGGCGCCAGCGTCGACGTCGAGGGCCAGGTGGTCAGCGGCAACGGCGATGCCGACGACTTCGACGCCATCCGCCGCTTCGCCGTGGCCTGGCTGCGCAAGGAGCAGCACGGCGACCTGGCCGCGTTCGGCGTCGACTTCGACGTGTACTTCCTCGAGTCGTCGCTGTACGCCGACGGCAAGGTCGAGGAGACCGTGGCCGCACTGGTCGCCGCCGGCCACACGTACGAGGAAGGCGGCGCACTGTGGCTGCGCAGCACCACCTTCGGTGACGACAAGGACCGCGTGATGCGCAAGTCCGACGGCAGCTACACCTACTTCGTGCCCGACGTCGCCTACCACCTCGGCAAGTGGCAGCGCGGCTATGAGCGCGCCATCACCGAGCTCGGCGCCGACCACCATGGGTCGCTGGCGCGGGTGAAGGCCGGCCTGCAGGCGCTCGACGCCGGCATCCCGCAGGGCTATCCCGAATACGTGCTGCACCAGATGGTCACGGTGATGCGCGGCGGCGAGGAAGTGAAGCTCTCCAAGCGCGCCGGCAGCTACCTGACCCTGCGCGACCTGATCGACGAAGCCGGCCGCGACGCCACCCGCTGGTTCCTGGTGGCGCGCAAGCCCGACTCGCAGCTGGTGTTCGACATCGACCTGGCGCGCAGCCAGTCGCTCGACAACCCGGTGTACTACGTGCAGCTCTCGCACGCGCGCATCTGCGGCCTGATGCGGCAGGTGGACGAGCGCGGCCTGGCCTTCGACCTCGACAACGGGCTGGCGCAGCCGCTGGATCTCGACAGCCCCGCCACGCTCGAGCTGGTCACCTCGATCAGCCGCTGGCCGGAGCTCCTGGCCGCGGCCGGGCAGCTGCTTGAGCCGCACCTGGTGGCGCAGTACCTGCTTGAGCTGGCACAGGCGTTCCAGTCGTATTACAACGACCACCAGTTCCTGGTGGATGACAAGGACGTCCGCGACGCCCGCCTGGCGCTCGCGCTCGCGACCCGCCAAGTGCTGGCGAACGGACTCGACGTATTGGGCGTGCAGGCCCCGGAGGCGATGTAAGTGGCAGTCAAGCGCGGCAAGTCCCAGGCCCGTCGCAACAGCGGCAGCAGCGCACCGCTGCCCGGCTGGGCGTGGATGGTCATCGGCATCCTGCTCACGGTGGTCGTGGTGCTGGTGGCGCCGCGGCTGCTGAAGTCGGACGGCGAATCGAGCTTCTTCCGCCCGACCCCGAATCCGGACGCGCGACCCGCCGTGGCCAGTCCCGAGGCCGGCGACAGCGTCGCCGAGGATGCGCCCGCGCGGCCGCGACCGGCTGCCGACGCCGCCGACGAGTCCGCGGCGCCCGAGACCCGCTACGAGTTCTACGACCTGCTTCCGGGCCAGGAAGTGGCCATGACCGACGCCGAACTCGCCGCCAGCGCGCGCGCGGAACAGGCGCGCCAGGACGAACTGCTCGCCCGCGAGCGGGCGGCCCGGCAGCAGGAGCGCAGCGCGGACGCCGCGGACCTTGCCGATGCCGCCACGCCCAGTCCGGCGCCATCGGCAGCGCAGGTTCCGGCGGCCACGGCGCGCCCGCCTGCCGCGGCGGGCGCGCCGGCCGCCGACGGCGCCCGCTACATCCTCCAGGCCGGCTCCTTTGCCAGCAACAGCGACGCCGAGGCGCTCAAGGCGCGCATCGCGATGCTCGGGCTGGTGGCCCGCGTAGAGACCGCCGAGATCGACGGCCGCGCCATGCACCGCGTGCGCATGGGGCCTTATGGCACCGCGTCGGAGCTGGCCGAAGCCAAGCAGAAGCTCGGCAACGGCGGCCTCGAGGCCTTGGCGATCCGCGCGCGCTGACCATGAAGGCCCTGCTTGTCACCGGCGCCACCGCCGGCTTCGGCGCCGCGATCGTCGAGCGCTTCGTGTCCTCTGGCTGGCGCGCCGTCGCCACCGGCCGTCGCCAGGAGCGCCTCGACGCCCTGGCCGAACGCCTCGGCCGCGACCGCGTCCACACCGCCTGCTTCGACATCCGCGACGCCGACGCCATGGCCGCCGCGATGGATGCGATCCCCGACGGCTTCCGCAACCTCGACCTGCTGGTCAACAACGCCGGCCTCGCGCTCGGCACCGCGCCCGCGCAGGCCAGCGACCTGGCGCAGTGGCGGCAGATGATCGACACCAACGTCACCGCCCTGGTCGCCATCACCCACCGGCTGCTGCCGACGCTCATCGAGCGCCGCGGCGCCATCGTCAACATCGGCTCGATCGCGGGCGTGTATCCGTACCCGGGCGGCAACGTCTACGGCGCGACCAAGGCCTTCGTCGACCAGTTCTCGCTCAACCTGCGCTCGGACCTGCACGGCACCGGCGTGCGCGTGAGCGTGCTGGAACCGGGGCTGGCGGAGACCGAGTTCACCCTGGTGCGCACCGGCGGCGACCAGTCGGCATCCGACGCGCTGTACGCCGGCACCGCGCCGATCACCGCAGCCGACATCGCCGAGTCCACCTGGTGGATCGCCAACCTGCCGCCGCACCTCAACATCAACCGCCTGGAAGTGATGCCGGTGAGCCAGTCGCTGGCCGGGCTGCAGATCCACCGGGATCCGCACGCGTGAGCCCGCGCCGGCCATGGCCGGGATACGCGGAACGCCGCCGCGGCGCGGGCACCACGGAGCGCACGCCGTGAACGCGTGGCTGGCGATGCTCGCGATCGTCGCCATCGGCGCGGTGTTGCCGCTGCAGGGACTGGTCAACGCGCGCCTGGCCACGGCGCTGCACGGGCCGGTGATGGCGGCCTTCGTCTCGTTCCTGGTCGGCAGCGTGGTGCTGGGCAGCTGGCTGCTGGCGTCGCGCACGCCCTGGGGCGCGGCGCCCGATGCGCGCTTCCCGGCATGGATCTGGATCGGCGGCGTGCTCGGCGCGGTCTACGTCGCGGTGTTCACCCTGCTGATCCCGCGCGTGGGCGCGGCGGCGGCGATCTGCCTGGCGGTATTCGGCCAGGTGGTGGCCTCGCTGCTGCTGGACCACTTCGGCGTGCTGCAGGCGCAACGGCCGGCGGACTGGCCGCGGATCGCCGGCGCCGTGCTGGTGTTGCTGGGCGTACTGCTGGTGGCGGCGCCGTGGAAGGCGCCGGCCTGAGACCGCTTACCCGGGTCCGCGTCATTCCAGCGGGGCGTCGTCCAGATAGGTGTAGCCGGTCAGGCCGGCCTCAAGCGCTTCGCGCAGGCTCGCCGACTCGGCGGCCGGCAGTTGCGCGGCAGCGACCTTGGCGTCGTACTCCGCGCGAAGCTCGTCCAGAGCGTAGCCCACGTAGTCGAGCATCACGTCGGTGGTGTCGCCGCGGCGCTGCCGGGCGATGGCATAGCCCTCGCCGTCGGCCTTGACCGCGATGACGTCGGTGTCGCCGAACAGGTTGTGGATGTCGCCCAGGATCTCCTGGTAGGCGCCGACCAGGAAAAAGCCGAGGCGGTAGTTCTCGCCCGGGCGCAGCGGATGCAGCGGCATCGAGCTGTCGAGGTCCTCGTTCTGGACGTAGGTGTCGATCTTGCCGTCGGAGTCGCAGGTCAGGTCGGCGATGGTGCCGCGGCGCGTGGGCGCCTCGTCCAGGCGTTCGATGGGCACGATCGGGAACACCTGGTCGATGGCCCAGACGTCGGGCATCGATTCGAACACGCTGAAGTTGACGAAATACTTGTCGACCAGGCGCTCGTTGAGCTCGTCGAGCAGCGGTCGGTGGCTCTTCTCGTCATAGGTCAGGCGCGCCTTGACCGCGTGCGCGATGGCGTAGAACAGGTCGTCGATGCGCGCGCGGTGCACGAGGTCAAGCTGGCCGAGCGCGTACAGGCTCAGGCCTTCGGCGTGGTGGTGTTGGGCCTCGTGGAACAGCTCCACCGCCGGGCGCGACTCGAGCTCGGCGTGGATCTCGCGCAGGTGGCGGATCACCGCAGGCTCGTCATCGTGCATATCCGGAACGCGGCCCTCCGGCGCGGCCTCGACTTCGGACACGTTGGCCACCAGCACGGCGTGGTGCGCGGTCATCGCGCGGCCGCACTCGGTCACGATGCGCGGCTGGCGCAGGCCGGCGGCGACGCAGGCGTCGGCCAGCGGCTGCACGATGTTCGACGCGTACTGCGCCATGCCGTAGTTGACCGAGTTGTAGCTGCGCGAACGCGTGCCCTCGTAGTCGATGCCCAGGCCGCCGCCGACGTCGACGTAATCGATGTCCGCGCCCAGCTGCGACAGCTCGACGAAGTAGCGCGTGGCCTCGCGCATGCCGCGCGCGATGTCGCGTACGTTGGAGATCTGCGAACCCATGTGGAAGTGCAGCAGCTTCAGCGCGCCGCCCATGCCCGCGTCGCGCAGCGACTTCCACAGGTCCAGCAGCTGCCGCGGGCTGAGGCCGAACTTGGCCTTGTCGCCGCCGGAGTTCTGCCACTTGCCCGCACCCAGCGTCGCCAGGCGCATGCGCACGCCGAGCACCGGCGCCACGCCCAGCGCCTTCGATTCCTCCATGACCAGGCGCAGCTCGGAGGGCTTTTCGACCACGATGAAGACGTTCATGCCGAGCTTGCGCCCGATCAGCGCCAGGCGGATGTATTCGCGGTCCTTGTATCCGTTGCAGACCACCAGGCCACCCGGCCGCGACAGCGCCAGCACCGCCATCAGCTCCGGCTTGCTGCCGGCTTCCAGGCCAAAGCCTTCACCGGCATGCGATGCCAGGGTGCCGGCAACGCCCTGGTGCTGGTTGACCTTGATCGGATAGACCGCGGTGTAGCCGCCTTCGTAGTCCCAGTCGGCCTGCGCCTGCGCGAACGCCGCCTGCAGCGCGCCCAGGCGGTCGCCGAGCACGTCGGGGAAGCGCACCAGCATCGGCAGGTTGGCGCCCTGCTCGAGCGCGCGATCGACCACCTCCGGCAGCGCGATCGCCGGCCCGCCGGCGCCGCGCGGGCGGACCACGACGCGGCCGGCGTCGTCGACGTCGAAATAGCCCGAGGACCAGTGCGGGATCGAGTAGGTCTTGCGGGCCTGGTCGATGGACCATGCGGTCATGTGCGCAATCCGGAGCCGTGGGGTGAGGCGCGCATTCTAGCCTTCGCACGGCCATGGCCCGTGACCGGCACGCCTGCATGCACGATCGGCCACGGGCGGTCCGCTACAATCCGCGGCCTTCGCCCCTGCTACATGGACGCCCCCCGATGACCGCCCCCAACTGGCTCTACGAGAACTTCGACCCTTCCGGCTCCGCCATCGGCTACCGCATCACCGGCAAGCTCGACGAGGTGCAGTCGCCGTTCCAGAAGATCGAGATCTTCGCGTCGACCGACTGGGGCAACGTCATGCTGATCGACGGCGCGATGATGGTGACCACGCGCGACAACTTCCTCTACCACGAGATGATGTCGCACCCGGCGCTGTTCACCCATCCGGCCCCGAAGAACGTCGTGGTCATCGGCGGCGGCGACTGCGGCACCCTGCGCGAGGTGCTGCGTCACCCGGGCGTGGAGCGCGCGGTGCAGTGCGACATCGACGAGCAGGTCACGCGCATGGCGGAGAAGTATTTCCCCGAGCTGTGCGAGTCCAACGGCGACCCGCGCGCCGAGATCCTGTTCGACGACGGCATCGCGTACATGGCCAACTGCGCGCCGGGCAGCCTGGACGTGGTGATCGTGGACGCCACCGATCCGGTCGGCCCGGCCACCGGCCTGTTCAACCAGGCTTTCTTCGACAGCTGCTTCCGCGCGCTGAAGGACGACGGCATCCTGGTGCAGCAGTCGGAATCGCCGCTGGTGCTGCTGGACCTGATCAAGGACATCCGCGCCGAAATGGGCAAGGCCGGCTTCGACAGCTTCCAGACCCTGCCCTTTCCGCAGCCCTGCTATCCCACCGGCTGGTGGAGCTGCACGCTGGCGCGCAAGGGCGGTCGCGGGTTTGACTTCCGCGGAGACGATGCGCGCGCGAAGTCATTCGCGACGAAGTACTACAGCGCCGACATCCACAAGGCGGCGCAGGTGCTGCCGCCGTTCGTGGCGGAAGCACTGGGCTGAACCGGAAAACCCTGTCTGTGGGAGCGGCTTTTGTGGGAGCGGCTATAGCCGCGATTCGCGGTCGATCGCGGCTATACCCGCTCCCCCAGCTTTCCTTTTGCGAGGAACCTCAAAGGGCGTCCGCGTCCAGTTCGCCGGTGCGGATGCGCACCGCGCGTTCGAGGTTGTAGACGAAAACCTTGCCGTCGCCGATCTTGCCGGTCGAGGCGGCCTTGAGGATGGCCTCGGTGACCAGCTCCGCCTGGTCGTCGGTGACCGCGACCTCGAGCTTGATCTTGGGCAGGAAGTCGATCACGTACTCGGCGCCGCGATAGAGCTCGGTGTGACCCTTCTGGCGGCCGAAACCCTTCACCTCGGTCACGGTGATACCGGCCACGCCGGCTTCCGACAGCGCTTCGCGCACGTCGTCGAGCTTGAACGGCTTGATGATCGCCATGATCATCTTCATCACGCGGCCTCCGCTTGCAGAGCGCTCAGGATACCGCGGCCCGGGCGCTGGACGGGCTTTTCCCACATGCCGGCACGCGCCCGGCCGATGGCATCGGGCCCACGCCCGGGCCAGACTGCTGCCAACTCCGGAAGGACACCCCCATGATCGACCTCGGCCATATCGACGACCTTGCCCGCCGCCTCAGCAGCCTGGTGCCCCCGGGCCTGCGCGAGGGCCGCGAGGAACTGCAGGAGAACTTCAAATCCGTGCTCCAGGCCGGGCTTTCGCGCCTGGACCTGGTGACCCGCGAGGAGTTCGACGTCCAGCGCGCGGTGCTGCTGCGCACGCGCGAGAAGCTGGAAGCACTGGAAGTACAGGTGGCGCAGCTGGAGGCCCGGCTGGCCGCCGGCGGTGCGGCGCAGTCCATGCCGCCCGCGCCGCAACAACCGCACTAGGGCCTCCGCCATGCCGGGGCTTGCGATCGTGCACGGCCGTGCACGTGCCGGCGTGCGCGCGCCGGAAGTCACGGTCGAGGTCTACATGAGCGGCGGCCTGCCGCGGATGTCGATGGTCGGGCTGCCCGAAGCCGCGGTGCGCGAGTCCAAGGATCGCGTGCGCGCCGCGATCCGCTGCGCGCAGTTCGAGTTCCCGCCGCGGGTCACGACGGTCAACCTGGCCCCGGCCGACCTGCCCAAGGGGGGCGGCCGCTTCGACCTGCCGATCGCGCTCGGAATCCTCGCCGCCAGCGGACAGCTGCCACGTACCGCACTGGCCGGCCACGAGTTCCTGGGCGAGCTGGGTCTCACCGGCGAGCTGCGCGCGGTCGACGGCGTGCTGCCGGCCGCCCTGGCCTGCGGCGAGGCCGGCCGCGTGCTGGTGGTGCCGGCTGCGAACGGCGCCGAAGCCGCCCTCGCGCGCGGCGTCGACGTACGCGTTGCGCGCACGCTGTCGGAGGTCTGCGCGCACCTGGCAGGACAGCGGTCGCTGCCAAAGGCCGAGGCTGGACCGGCCGCCACGGGGCCGGCTGCGGGCATCCCCGACCTTGCCGACGTGCGCGGCCAGCTCCGCGCGCGCCGCGCGCTCGAGATCGCCGCGGCCGGCGGGCACCACCTGCTGTTGGCCGGCAGCCCCGGCTGCGGCAAGACCCTGCTCGCGTCCCGGCTGGCCGGCATCCTTCCCGAAGCCAGCGAAGCCGAAGCGCTGGAGACCGCGGCCATCGCCTCGGTCAGCGGCCGCGGCATCGATCCGGCACGCTGGTTGCAGCGTCCGTTCCGCGCTCCGCACCACACCGCAAGCGCGGTCGCCCTGGCCGGCGGCGGCAGCGAGCCGCGCCCGGGGGAGATCTCGCTGGCCCACAACGGCATCCTGTTCCTCGACGAACTCCCCGAGTGGAGCCGCCACGCGCTGGAAGTGCTGCGCCAGCCGCTGGAATCCGGCACGGTCACCGTTTCCCGCGCAGCGCGGCAAAGCGAGTTCCCCGCGCGCTTCCAGCTCGTCGCCGCGATGAACCCATGTCCCTGCGGCTGGGCCGGCGATGCCTCCGGCCGCTGCCAATGCGGCGTCGATGCGGTGCAACGCTATCGCATGCGGGTATCGGGGCCGCTGCTCGACCGCATCGACCTGCACGTCGACGTGCCGCGCGTATCGTCCGCCGAGCTCCGGCCGGACGCGCCGCCCGGTGAATCCAGCGCCGCCGTGCGCGAGCGCGTAGTCGCCGCCCGCACCGTGCAGCTCGAGCGCGCCGGCGTACTCAATGCCCACCTGGACCAGTCTGGTACCGCTACGCACTGTCGCCTGGCCACCGGCGACCAGGCCCTGCTCGAGCGCGCGATCGACAGCCTGCAGCTCTCCGCCCGGGCCATGCACCGGATCCTGCGGGTGGCGCGCACGATTGCGGATCTTGCGGGCAGCGAACCCATCGGCAGCGCGCATCTTGCCGAAGCGCTGGGTTATCGGGGCATCGATCCCCGGGGACAGCCGCTGGCAGCCTGATACGGGGTGGACCTGTTTGCGGTAAGTCCCTATTGGGACTATAATCCATGCCGAGTCCCTTGGAGGACACGCGACATGAACCATCCCCGCATCGCCGAAGCCCTCGACCGCCGCGACCTGGCCGCGCCCGCGCTTCGCGCCTTCTTCAACATCACCGCCCGCTGGGGCCTGGGCAACGAACAGGAACGCCTGCTCCTGGGCAGCCCCGGCCGCTCCACGTTCTACCGCTGGAAGCGCGACTTCTCCGGCCAGCTTCCGCACGACGTGCTGGAGCGGATCAGCTACGTGCTGGGCATCTATAAAGCGCTGCACATCCTCTTCAGCAGCGACCGCCAGGCCGATGAGTGGATCAGCCGCGGCAATACTGCGCCGCTGTTCGGCGGCCGCTCCGCGCTGGAGCGCATGCTCGGCGGCCAGGTCGCGGACCTGTTCATCGTGCGCCAGTACCTCGACGCCCAACGGGGTTGGGTCTGATGCAGGTGCCGGCCACCGCCCGGGTACGCATCCGGCCGGCCTACCGGGTGGTGTCCAGCCGCTTCCCACCGGTGGGCGTGTTCGACGCCGTCGCCGAGCCCGCCGACATCCCCGCGCTGATCGAGCTGGAGTCGATGACCAACCCGCGCATTCGCGAGGAACTGGGCGCGATCGAACTGGTGCCGCCGAAGCGGCGCATCGCCGGTCCCGGCACCACGCCGATCATGGCCTCGTTTACCCACCTCAATCCGGAGGGTTCGCGCTTCACCCCGGGCTGGTTCGGCGTCTACTACTGCGCGCGCGAACAGCAGACCGCGGTGGCCGAAACCGTGTTCCACAAGGCGCGCTTCCTCGCCGCCACCCGCGAACCCGCCTGCGTGCTCGACATGCGCTGCTACCTGGGCGACGTCGACGGCCGCTTCCACGACATCCGCCGCGGCCATCCGGAACTGCACGACCCCGACAGCTACGTGGCCAGCCAACGCTTCGCCGTGGAATTGCGGGAAGGCGGCAGCAACGGCATCGTCTATGACAGCGTGCGCGCCCCGGGCGGGACCTGCCTGGCAGCCTTCTATCCGGACATGTTGAAGCCGGTGCGGCAGGGACCGCACCTGCAGTACCACTGGGACGGCGCAAAGATTTCGCACGTCACCGAAGCAAGAATGGTCCCGTTCTGACACATCTCTTCATCCAGAACGCGCTTGCTTCTCCTCGAGCCCTTTGAAGCACCTGATACGCTCGGCGCTCTCAGAACAGGCAGGGAGCGCCTGGCATGTACCGACCCTTGCTCACGGCTGCAGTGCTCGGACTGGCCGCTGGTCCCGTACAGGCAGCGACCCCATGGACGCACTGCGTGGCCGAAGCCGAGGATTCAGCAGGTCGCCACTATTACTTCTTCCTTGACGGTGGCGCGCGGATAGATCGGGTGAGGTGGGTCAGGAACGGCGGCTGCTGCAACCGGCCGGAGGTCACCGATTACAACCTGCATGTGCCACGCCAGTCCGGAGCGATCCAGGTGCGCCACCTGACCGGGGAAAGGCAGGACATCCTGCAGCTGGCGACAGGCGAGGATGCCGCTCTGACCTTGGAGCGCGAGTACGTGGTGACCCTTCCAGTGCGCGGGCCGGATCCGGTGAAACCGACGGTCGCCTTGGACCGACAGCAATCGAGCGACCTGTATAACCTCGTTGCCATTCTTGCCCGGGAAAGACCGGAGCGCCCGCCAGAAGGCTGCCAATCCATGGAACGGGAAATGGAACCCTAGCCCGTCGGTGCTGCCAGGAGTTTTGCCAGCGAATTCGGCGAACAGCTTGCTGATGCTTGTTCGGGCCCCTGCCCCGCCTTGCGGGGGCAGGGGCCGGTCTGGATGGCGGCCGGGTCAGGCGACGGCCGCCTGGAACTGCTCTTCCTCCGTCGACCCAGTCAGCGCCGTCGTCGAGGACTGCCCCTGCTGGATCGCCTGCGTCACCGCGTCGAAGTAACCCGTACCCACCTCGCGCTGGTGCTTCACCGCGGTGAAGCCCTTGTCGGCCGCCGCGAACTCCGCCTCCTGCAGCTCCACGAACGCGCTCATCTGCTTGCGCGCATACCCGTGGGCCAGGTTGAACATCGAGTAGTTCAGCGCGTGGAAGCCGGCGAGCGTGATGAACTGGAATCTGTAGCCATAGCCCGCGATCTCGTCCTGGAATTTCGCGATCGTCGCGTCGTCCAGGTTCTTCTTCCAGTTGAAGCTTGGCGAGCAGTTGTAGGCCAGCATCTTGCCGGGATACTTCTCGTGGATCGCTTCGGCAAACGCGCGGGCGAAGCCGAGGTCGGGCTTGCCGGTCTCGCACCACACGAGGTCCGCGTAGGGCGCGTAGGCCAGGCCGCGGCTGATCGCCTGGTCGAGGCCGTTGCGAGTCTTGTAGAAGCCTTCGACGGTGCGCTCGCCGGTGGTGAACGGACGATCGTTGTCGTCGACGTCGCTGGTCAGCAGGTCGGCCGCCTCGGCATCGGTGCGCGCGACGATCAGGGTCGGCACGCCGCAGACATCGGCGGCCAGACGCGCGGCGTTGAGCTTCTCCACCGCTTCGCGCGTTGGCACCAGCACCTTGCCACCCATGTGGCCGCACTTCTTGGCGCTGGCCAGCTGGTCTTCGAAATGCACGCCGGCGGCGCCGGCCTCGATCATCGCCTTCATCAGCTCGAAGGCGTTGAGCACGCCGCCGAAACCGGCCTCGGCATCGGCCACGATCGGCTGCAGGAAGTCGATGGAGTCATCGCCCTCGGCGTGGTGTAGCTGGTCGGCGCGCAGCAGCGCGTTGTTGATCCGCTTGACCACCGAGGGTACGGAGTCGGCGGGGTACAGCGACTGGTCGGGATACATCTGGCCGGCGAGGTTGGCGTCGGCCGCGACCTGCCAGCCGGACAGGTAGATCGCCTTCAGGCCGGCCTTGACCTGCTGCATGGCCTGGTTGCCGGTGAGCGCGCCCAGCGCGTTGACATAGTCGCGCTCGTGCAGCGAAGTCCAGAGCTTCCCGGCGCCGAGGCGGGCGAGCGAATGCTCGACGTGCACGGTGCCGCGCAGGCGCACCACGTCCTCGGCGGTGTAGTTGCGGGTGATGCCGGCCCAGCGCGGGCTGGTGGTCCATTCCTGGTTGATCTGTTCGGCGGTCTGCAGCGTCGTGCTCATGTGGGGAGTCCTCCGGTGAACCTGTCTTCAGTGAGGGGCGGCCGAAGCCGCGGTAAAAAGCCTTCTGTGGGAGCGGCTTCCTATGAGAGTTGCTTCCTGTGGGAGCGGCCATGGCCGCGAATGATCTTGTCGGGAACTCGGTCGCGGCTATAGCCGCTCCTACAGAGGTGACTGGTGATGGCCTTGTCGGGAATCTGATCGCGGCTATAGCCGCTCCCACAGGGTGGTGATTGGTTCTTGCTGCGACCCGGCGTCATGCGAGGCGTTCGTACGCCGGGATGGTCAGGAATTCCTCCAGCTCCGCGCTGCGCGTCAGCGCTTCCAGCATCGCGATGGCCTCGACAACGCGGCCGGCACCCGGCATCGGCCCCTGTGCAGCCAGACGCGAGGGCAGGTTCAGCAGCGCGCGCTCGAACAGGCAATCGTCGATCTCGGCGCCGTCGTCCAGGCACAGCGGTTCGCCGCCGCGGTCGGTGGCATGCAGCCACTGCCAGAGCTGGGCGCGGGCAATCTCGGCGGTGGCGGCATCCTCCATCAGCCAGTTGATCGGCACGCAGCCGGTGCCGTCGAGCCAGGCGGCCAGGTAGCGCACGCAGACTTCGACGTTGCCCTCGAAGCCGGCGCGGGTGATGGTGCCGCGCGAGGGTTCGATCAGTGCGTCGCGATCGGCGACCACGTCATCGCGCGCCACGCCGTGCTGGTTCGGCCCCGGCATCGACGCATCGAAGATCTCCTTCGCGATCGACACCAGCGCCGGGTGCGCGACCCAGGTGCCGTCATGGCCGGCGGCGGCTTCGCGCTCCTTGTCCGCGCGCACGCGCGCCAGCGCGGCCTCGTTCGCCTCCGGGTCGCCGGAAATCGGGATCTGCGCCGCCATGCCGCCCATCGCATGCGCGCCGCGGCGGTGGCAGGTGCGCACCAGCAGCTCGGAATACGCCTTCAGGAAAGGCTGGGTCATGCCCACCTGGCCACGCTCGGGAAGCACACGGTCACGGTGCGCGCGAAAGGTCTTGATGTACGAAAAGATGTAGTCCCAGCGTCCGCAGTTGAGGCCGGCGATGCGGCCGCGCAGGGCGTGCAGGATCTCGTCCATCTCGAACACCGCCGGCAGCGTCTCGACCAGCACGGTGACCTTGATGCAGCCCTCGGGCAGGCCCAGCACCTGCTCGATGTGCGCCAGCACGTCGCTCCACAGTGCGGCCTCTTCCATCGACTGCAGCTTGGGCAGGTAGAGGTACGGCCCGCGATCCTTCGCCACCAGCGCGGCGCCGTTGTCGAGGCAAAAGAGCCCCGCGTCGAACAGGCTGGCGCTGATGCGCGCACCATCCACCAGCAGGTGCTTCTCGGTCAGGTGCCAGCCGCGCGGGCGCACGATCAGCACGGCGCGCCCGGCCTCGGGCTTCATCCGGTAGGACTTGCCATTGGCGGCGTCGAAGGCCAGCGTCCCGGCCACCGCCTCGCGCAGCGAACGCTGCCCGGCCAACAGGGCGTCCCAGGTCGGCGCGGTCGAGTCCTCGAAATCAGCCATGTAGCAGCTGGCGCCGGAATTGAGCGCGTTGATGACCATCTTCGGATCCACCGGGCCGGTGATCTCGACGCGGCGGTCGAGCAGCGCCACCGGCAGCGGTGCCACCCGCCAGTCGCCCTCGCGGATGGCGCGGGTGTCGGCGCGGAAGTCCGGCAGGCCGCCATCGTCGAAGAAAGCCTGGCGCTCGCGGCGGGCCGCGAGCAAGGCCTGGCGACGTGCTTCGAAGCGCTGGTGCAGGCCGGCCAGGAAGGCCAGGGCGCGGTCGTCGAGCAGGTCGGTCGCGTCCGCCGCGCCGGGCGCGAGCCGGGCGTCGGCGACGGTGAGATGGGGGGCTGCGGACATGTCGGCTCCGGCGAGGGGGTCGGGCAGCCACCATCCCCCGCAAGGGAACTATTTGACAAAACAGATATGACAATGCAATTGATAAGTCCTGCTTATACCAAAGGATTGGCGCGGTCTTGGAACCCGTTCGCACCCCCCGTTTCGCCTACAAGGGCGACCGCCTGAAGCCGCTGCGGGCCTTCTGCCAGGTCGCACGGCTGGGTTCGGTCTCGCGCGCGGCCGAGGCCCTGTACGTCAGCCAGCCCGCGGTCAGCCAGCAGCTGCAGGCCCTCGAACGCGAAATGGGCACCCCGCTGCTGGAGCGCAACGGTCGCCGCCTGCTGCCGACGCCGGCGGGCGAGGCGCTGTACGAACTGGCGCGGCCGCTGGTGGAAGGCATCGACGCCCTGCCCGCGGCCTTTCGCCACGCGCTGGCGGGCATGGATGCGGGCGAGCTGGAAATCGCCGCCAACAGCTCGACCATCCTCTACCTGCTGCCGCGGATCGTCGGCGCCTTCCGCGAGCAGCATCCCGAGGTCCGCCTGCGCCTGCACAACACCATCAGCGCCGACGGCACCGACCTGCTGCGCGCGGACACGGTGGAGCTTGTGGTCGGTTCGATGCTCGACGTGCCCGCCGACCTCAGCTACGTGCCGGTGTATTCATTCCAGCCGATGCTGATCACCCCGCGCGACCACCCGCTGGCGCGCACGCCGCGGCTGACGCTCGAGGACATCTCCAAGCACGGCCTGATCCTGCCGCCGCAGCGCCAGGTGACCTGGCGCCTGGTGGACCTGGTGTTCCAGCAGGCGCGGGTGCCCTACACGGTGTCGCTGGAGGTCGGCGGCTGGGAAGTGATCAAGCAGTACGTGGCGATGGGCCTGGGCATCTCGATCGTGAGCTCGATCTGCCTGGACGACGCCGACGCCGGGCACCTCGCCATCCGGCCGCTCGACGCCTGGTTCCCGGCGCGCAGCTACGGCGTGCTGGTGCGCAAGGGCAAGGTGCTGTCGCCGCAGGCGCGCGCCTTCATGGACCTGATCAGGCCCGACCTGTTCGTGCGCCGCAGCCGCGAGGACAGCGGGCACTCCGAACGCTGAGCGCAGGGCACGCACCGCGCGACCGCGGGCTCAGGCTGCCTCTTCGACCTTGCGCCCGATGGACGCGACCTTGCCCGCGGCGCCCACGGCCGATGGTTGCCGGGACACGCGGTCGAGTTCGGCGGCGACCGTCTCCTTCTGGCGGTCGGGGCACTGCGTGCTCGGGCACAGCGCCTGCATGTAGTCGGCGTCGAAGCACAGGCGTTCGACCAGGAAGTCCACGAAGGCACGCACCTTGGGCGAAGTGACGTGCCCTCTCGGGAACACCGCGTTGAAATCCAGGTCCCGGCCGGTCCAGCCGGCCAGCACGCGCTGCACCATGCCCTGCTCGGCATAGGCCTTCACGGTGACGTCGCTGGCCAGCATCAGGCCCTCGCCGCAGAGCAGCGCGCCCTTGAGCGCCGCCGGATCGCTGGCGACCAGGATCGGGTCGATGCGGTAGTCCGTGCGCTTCGCGCCGTCGCCGAGCGCCCAGTAATAGTGGCCGTTGCGGCGCGACTTCTGCATGCCCAGGGTGCGGTGGTGCTGCAGGTCGTCGGGATGCAGCGGCTCGCCGTGGCGCTCGATGTAGGACGGGCTTGCGTAGACCTGGGTGCGGAACACCGCCAGCCGGCGCGCGACCAGGTTGGAGTCGGGCAGGCTGCCGATGCGCAGCGCGAGGTCGACCTCGCCTTCGATCAGGTCGACCTGTTCGTTGCTCAGCGACAGCTCCACCCGCACCTCGGGATACTGCGCGTGGAACTGGCCCAGCAGCGGCGCGATCCATGCGATCCCCGACGAATACGGCGCGCTGACGCGCAGCCAGCCGCGCGGGCCATCCTGCAGCTGGCCGACCGCGCTTTCCGCTTCCTCGAGCCCGCGGGCGATGCGCTGGCAATGCTCGAAATAGACGCTGCCGGCCTCGGACAGGCCGAGCTTGCGCGTGGTCCGGTGGAGCAGCTGCGCGCCCAGGCGTGCCTCGAGTTCCTGCACCTTGCGACTGACCGTGGTCTTGGGCAGGTGCAGGGCCTTGGCCGCGGCGATGAAGCTGCCGAGCTCGACCACCTTGACGAAGATCAGCGTGTCGTTGAGATCGTGACTCATGCGGCGCCTCCGGGGCTGGACGCTGGATTGGACCAACTGGGGGACAATTATTCCCCGATTTGCCGGCTAATCAAGTGCCGCCCCGGCGCCTATCGTATCCGTCATCTTCCTGATGGCCGATTCCAATGTCCCGCACCGCACGCCGCAGCCTGCTCCGCAACGCGCTGGCCACGCTGATCGCATTCGACCTGGTGGCCTCGACATCTTTCATTGCATATCAATGGCTTGGAGCCTCAATGAGCCTGGCCTGGGGGATCGCAATGGCGCTTGCATTCCCTGTATTCGCACTGTCCTGGTCGGCGGCCGATGCCGTGCTGGTGATGGCCGACCGCCACGCCGGCATCCCGGATACGGGAGAGCAAATCCCGCGAACGGGACAATGCTGGTCCGCCTGATCGTCCCGAAAGCCGCCGCCTCCCCCATTCAAGGACACCTCCCGCCATGAACACCCGCAAGCTCATCATCCATTCCGGCATCCGCCTGTCCATGGTCGCGATCGGCCTGGCCGTGGCGATCGCGCTGGCCACCCCGGGCTGCAGCAGCGACGCCGCAGCCAATCCCGAAGCCCCGCAGGCGCCCGAAGTCGGCGTCGCCACCGTCGTGTCCACGCCCATGCACCAGTGGGACGAGTTCAGCGGTCGCGTCGCCGCGATCGAGTCGGTCGAACTCCGGCCGCGCGTCAGCGGCTACGTGCAGCGCGTCGCCTACCGGGAAGGCAGCGAAGTCGCCAAGGGCGACCTGCTGTTCGTGATCGACCAGCGCCCCTACCGCGCCGCGCTGGACCAGGCGCAGGCCCAGCTGGAGCGCGCCCGCGCCGAAGCCGGCCTGGCGCGCAGCCAGCACCAGCGCGCGAAGTCGCTGATCGAAGCCCGCGCGATCTCGCGCGAAGAGCTCGAGACCCGGCGCGCCGCGACCGCCGAAGGCCAGGCCGGCGTGCACGCCGCCGAAGCCGCGGTGGCCGCGGCGCGCCTGGACCTGCAGTTCACCGAGGTGCGCGCACCGGTCGCCGGCCGCGCCGGCCGCGCCCTGGTCACCGCCGGCAACCTGGCCCAGGCCGACGCGACGCTGCTGACCACGGTGGTCTCGCAGGATCCGGTGCACGTCCACTTCGAGGCCGACGAACGCGCCTTCCTGCGCTACCAGGCGCTGGCACGCAGCGGCGAGCGCGACGCCACCAGCAATCCGGTGCGCATCGGCCTGGCCGATGAAGCCGGCCACCCGCATGCCGGCATCGTCGACTTCATCGACAACCAGGTCGACAGCAGCACCGGCACCGTGCGCGCGCGCGCCGTCGTGCCCAATCCCGACCGCGTGTTCACCCCGGGGCTGTTCGCCCGCGTGCAACTGCAGGGCAGCGGCGAGTTCGACGCCCTGCTGGTCGACGACAAGGCGGTGCTCACCGACCAGGACCGCAAGTACGTCTACGTGCTGGGCGATGGCAACACGGCCGAGCGCCGCGACATCGAGCTTGGCCGCATGGCCAACGGCCTGCGCGTGGTGCAGTCGGGACTCGAGCCCGGCGACCAGGTGATCGTGAACGGCGTGCAGCGGGTCTTCTTCCCCGGCATGCCGGTGGCGCCGACCGCGGTCGCGATGGCGCCTGCGGACACCGCTGACGCCGTCGCCGCCGTGATGCCCGCGCCAACGCCCTGATTCCCCGCCGGCCGCCGGCCTCGTTCGCCACCGCTCCGCCCATGCGGGGCCCCGACCCACGCGGCCTGCGCCGCGAAGGACGACCCATGGACTTCTCCAGGTTCTTCATCGACCGCCCGATCTTCGCCGCGGTGCTGTCGATCGTGATCTTCGCCGCCGGCCTGATCTCGATCCCGCTGCTGCCGATCGGCGAATACCCCGAAGTGGTGCCGCCGTCGGTGGTGGTGCGCACGGTGTATCCCGGCGCCAACCCCAAGGTGATCGCGGAAACCGTGTCGACGCCGCTCGAAGAGGCGATCAACGGCGTCGAGGACATGATGTACCTCAAGTCCGTCGCCGGCTCCGACGGCGTGCTGCAGATGACGGTCACCTTCAAGCCGGGCACCGACCCGGACGACGCCACGGTGCGCGTGCAGAACCGCGTCAGCCAGGCACTGGCGCGGCTTCCCGAAGACGTCCGCCGGCAGGGCGTGACCACGCAGAAACAATCACCCGTGTTCCTGATGGTGGTGCACTTGACGTCGCCCGAAGGCAAGTACGACACCCTGTACCTGCGCAACTACGCGCGCCTGCACGTCAAGGATGCGCTGGCGCGCCTGCCCGGCATCGGCGACGCCCAGGTCTTCGGCGGCGGCGACTACGCGATGCGCGCCTGGCTCGATCCCGACCGGATCGCATCGCGCGGACTGACCGCGAGCGACGTGCTGCAGGCGATGCGCGAGCAGAACGTGCAGGTGTCCGCCGGCCAGATCGGCGCCGAGCCCATGCCCGACAGCGACTTCCTCACCCTGATCAACGCCCGCGGGCGGCTGGAGACCGAGCAGGAGTTCGGCGACATCGTGCTCAAGGCCGGCAGCGACGGCGAGATCGTCCGCCTGTCCGACGTCGCGCGCGTCGAACTGGGCGCCGGCGACTACACGCTGCGCGCGCAGCTCGACGGCAACAACGCGGTCGGCATCGGCATCTTCCAGGCGCCCGGCGCCAACGCGCTGGAAATCCGCGACTCGGTCATCGCGACCATGGACGAGGTCTCGCAGCGCTTCCCCGAAGGCGTCGAGTACGAAGCCGTGTACGACACCACGGTTTTCGTCCGCGATTCGATCAAGGCCGTGGTCACTACCCTGCTCGAGGCGGTGCTGCTGGTGGTGCTGGTGGTGATCCTGTTCCTGCAGACCTGGCGCGCCTCGATCATCCCGCTGTTGGCGGTGCCGGTGTCGATCGTGGGCACCTTCGCCGCGCTGTACCTGCTTGGCTTCTCGATCAACACGCTCACCCTGTTCGGGCTGGTGCTGTCGATCGGCATCGTGGTCGACGACGCGATCGTGGTGGTGGAAAACGTCGAGCGAAACATCGAGGAAGGCCTGACGCCGCTCGAAGCCGCGCACCAGGCCATGCGCGAAGTCTCCGGACCGATCGTCGCGATCGCCCTGGTGCTGTGCGCGGTGTTCGTGCCGATGGCCTTCCTGTCGGGCGTGACCGGCCAGTTCTACAAGCAGTTCGCGGTCACGATCGCGATCTCCACGGTCATCTCGGCGATCAACTCGCTGACCCTGTCGCCGGCGCTGGCCGCGCGCCTGCTGAAGCCGCACGGCGCCCCGAAGGACGCGCCAACGCGGCTCATCAACCGCCTGTTTGGATGGGTGTTCCGTCCGTTCAACCGCTTCTTCGGCACCAGCTCGGAGAAGTACCAGGGCGCGGTGTCGCGGGCGCTTGGCCGGCGCGGCATGGTGTTCGCGGTCTATGCCGTGCTGCTGCTTGGCACCGGGCTGATGTTCCAGGCGGTGCCGGCGGGCTTCATCCCGGTGCAGGACAAGCAGTACCTGATCGCCGGCGTGAAGCTGCCCGAGGGCGCGTCGATCTCGCGCACCGACGAACTGCTGCGCAAGGTCGGCGAGATCGCGATGGACACCGAGGGCGTGGCGCACACGATCGCGTTCCCCGGCCTCAACGCCGTGCAGTTCACCAATACGCCCAATACCGGCGTGGTGTTCCTGACCCTGGATCCGTTCGCGGACCGGGCGCGCACGGCGCTCGAGATCAATGCCGAAATCAACGAAAGGATCGCCGCACTGCAGGAAGGACTCACCTTCTCGGTGATGCCGCCGCCGATCCTCGGCCTGGGCAACGGCGCCGGCTACCAGCTCTTCATCGAGGACCGCGCCAATCTCGGCTACGGCGCGCTGCAGGACGCCACCGCGGCCATGCAGGGCGCGCTGATGCAGGCGCCGGGCATGGGCTTCGCCAACACCACCTACCAGGCCAACGTGCCGCAGCTCGACGCCGAGGTGGACCGGGTCAAGGCCAAGGCGCAGGGCGTGCCGCTGACCGGGCTGTTCGACACCCTGCAGACCTATCTCGGCTCGGCCTACGTCAACGACTTCAACCGCTTCGGTCGGACCTGGCAGGTGATCGCCCAAGCCGACGCGCCGTTCCGCGACAGCGTCGAGGACATCGCCAGCCTGCGCACCCGCAACGACCGCGGCGAGATGGTGCCGATCGGCTCCATGGTCAACGTCAGCCAGACCTACGGCCCCGACCCGGTGCTGCGCTACAACGGCTACCCCGCCGCCGACCTCGCCGGCGACGTCGACCCGCGGGTGATGTCGTCGGCCGAAGGCATGGCCAAGGTCGCCGAGCTGGCCGCCCACATCCTGCCCAACGGCATGGCCATCGAGTGGACCGATCTCAGCTTCCAGCAGGCCACCCAGGGCAATGCGGCGATGGTGGTGTTTCCGGTGGCGATCCTGCTGGCGTTCCTGGTGCTGGCGGCGCTGTACGAGAGCTGGACGCTGCCGCTGGCGGTGATCCTGATCGTGCCGATGTGCATGCTGTCGGCGCTCCTGGGCGTCTGGCTGACCGGCGGCGACAACAACATCTTCGTGCAGGTCGGGCTGGTGGTGCTGATGGGCCTGGCGTGCAAGAACGCGATCCTGATCGTGGAGTTCGCGCGCGAGCTCGAGCTGCAGGGCAAGGGCATCGTGGAATCCGCGCTGGAAGCCAGCCGCCTGCGCCTGCGCCCGATCGTCATGACCTCGATCGCCTTCATCGCCGGCACCGTCCCGCTGGTGCTGTCGTCGGGCGCCGGCGCGGAAGTGCGCTCGGCCACCGGCATCACCGTCTTCGCGGGCATGGTCGGCGTGACCGTGTTCGGACTGTTCCTGACGCCGGTGTTCTATGTCGCGCTGCGCACGCTGGTCACGCGCACAGCGACGCAGGCCGGTCCGGCCGGCAACGTGGACGCGGAGGTGTCCCGTGCCTGAGCGCAACCTGGCGATTCCTTCGCTTGAAGACATCCGCCGCATCCTCGGCAACGACACCCCGGCCGGCCCGGCGCCGGCCGCGCCCGACCGTGCCGCGCCCAAGCCCGCCGACCCCATGGAGAACGACGATGACTGACTTCCGTACCGCCGGGCGGCCGGCGTTTGCCTCCACCCTGCTCGCGCTTGCGCTGGCCGCCTGCAGCGTGGGGCCGGACTACGTGCGTCCACGGCTGCCGACGCCCGAGGCATTCCACGGCGCTGTTGCCGCGGGCAGCGCGACCACGGATGCCTCGGGCGCGGCAGCGGCCGATGCGGATGCACCGGCACCGGCACCGGCACCGGCGCCAGCGTCGACGCCGCCAATCACCGCCGACGAGCGCTTCTGGCGCGACTTCGGCGACCCGCTGCTGGTACAGCTTGTCGAAGACGCGCTGTCCGCCAACCACGACCTGCGCATCGCCTTCGCCCGCTATGACCGCGCCAACGCGCTGCTGCGCGGCGCAAGGCTGGACCACCTGCCCACGGTGACCGCCAACGCCGAAGCCGCCACGACGCGTGCAAGCGCCGCGCAGGCGCCCGGCCAGCCGCGATCCGCGCGCGACGCCGACAGCTACAGCGCCGGCATCGCCGCGGCCTGGGAAATCGACCTGTTCGGACGCATCCGCCGTGGCATCGAGGCCGGGCGCGCCGACGCGCTCGCCGGCTACGCCGACATGCAGGCCGTCCAGGTGGCGATCGCCGGCGAGACGGCCCACGCCTACCTCGAACTGCGCGGCGCGCAGGAGCGGCTGCGCGTGGCCCGCGGCAACGCCGGCAACCAGCGCGACACCTTCGAGCTGGTGGAGGCGCGCTTCGACAGCGGCCGCGACAGCGAGTTCGACACCGCCCGCGCGCGGGCCCAGCTCGAGACCACGCGCGCCCGCATCCCCGCGCTCGAGGCGCAGGTGGCCTTCGCCATCCACCGCCTGGGCGTGCTGACCGGGCGCACGCCCGATGCGCTGGTGGAGGTGCTTGGCGAAGCCGCGCCCCTGCCGGCGCTGCCCGCGGTGATCGACCCGGGCACGCCCGGCGAGCTGCTGCGCCGCCGCCCCGACGTGGCCGCGGCCGAAGCCCGGCTGCACGCGGCGACCGCACGCATCGGCGTCGCCACCGCCGAGCTGTTCCCGCGCTTCACCCTGGGCGGCCTGCTCGGCAGCCAGGCGGCGGACGCGGGCGCGCTGTTCGAACGCGACAGCGGCACGCGCTTCGTCGCGCTTGGCATCGACTGGTCCTTCCTCGACGTCAGTCGGGTGCGCGCGCGCATCGCCGCCGCCGACGCCGATGCCGCCGGCGAACTCGCGCGCTACCAGCAGGCGGTGCTGCTGGCGCTGGAGGACACCGAGAACGCGCTGGTGCGCCTGGACCGCGCGCGCGTGGAGGACGCGCACCTGGAGCGCGCCGCGCACAACAGCGCACGCGCCGCCGAGCTCGCCCGCATCCGCTTCGACGCCGGTGCCATCGGCCTGCTCGAGGTGCTGGACGCCGAACGCACCCGCCTGCAGGCCGAAGACGCCTTCGCGGCCGCGCGCACGCGCAGTGCCACCGGCGCCGTGGGCCTGTATCGCGCGCTGGCCGGCGGCTGGCCGCACCCGCTCGCGCTGGCCGTGGACAGGGCACCGCAACCGCGTTGACGCGGCGCGCCCCGGCATGCCGTGTGGTGCGGCACATGGCAGCACCGATGGCGTACGGTTGCGCCTACGCCCGAACGTTGGAACCCGCGCATGCGCCACCTGCCCCTCGCCATCCTGTCCGCCTGCCTGGTCGCACCGGTCGCCGCCGCTGAAACGCCCACCGCACCACCAGCCACCCAGGCCCTGCTGCACGACATCGGCACCGCACCGTCGGCCGCGCGCATCGAGGCCGACATCCGCACGCTGGTGTCGTTCGGCACCCGCCACACGCTGTCGGACACGACGTCGGACACCCGCGGCATCGGCGCGGCAAGGCGCTGGATCCACGCCGAGTTCGAGCGCATCTCCGCCCAGTGCGGCGGGTGCCTTGAAGTGATCGACGTTGCGGGCACGGTCTCCGGCGAAGACCGCATCCCCGAGGCCACCGAGGTGGTGAGCGTGCTTGCGATCCAGCGCGGCACCAGCGATCCCGGCCGCTACGTAATCATGAGCGGCGACATCGACTCGCGCGTGTCCGACGTGATGGACGCGACGTCCGACTCGCCCGGCGCCAACGACAACGCGTCCGGCGTCGCCGGCACGCTGGAGGCGGCGCGGGTCCTGTCGAAGCACCGCTTTCACGGCAGCATCGTCTACGCCGCGCTCTCCGGCGAGGAGCAGGGCCTGTTCGGCGGCAAGATCGTCGCCGAAAAGGCACGCGATGAAGGCTGGCGCATCGAGGCCGTGCTCAACAACGACATGATCGGCAACATCGCCGGCATCAACGGCGTGATCGACAACGGCACCGCGCGCGTGTTCGCCGAGGGCACCCGCGTGACCGAAACGCCGGCCGAGGCGCGGCAGCGCCGCTTCACCGGCGGCGAGGTCGATTCGCCCTCGCGCAACCTGGCCCGCTACATCGACCGCATGGCCGACCTCTACGTGCCGGGGCTCGACGTGATGGTGGTCTATCGCTTGGACCGCTTCGGGCGCGGCGGGCACCACCGTCCGTTCAACGACCTCGGCTACCCCGCGGTGCGGGTGATGGAGACCAACGAGGACTACACCCGCCAGCACCAGGACCTGCGCACCGAAGACGGCATCGCCTACGGCGACGTGATCGAAGGCGTGGACTTCGACTACGCCGCCAGGCTCACCGCGCTCAACGCCGTGAGCCTGGCCGGCATGGCTTCGGCACCGCCGCCGCCCGCGGACGTGACCATCGAAGGCGCGGTCACCGCCGACACCACGCTGCAGTGGACGCGCGCGCCGGCGGCGCTGGCGCCCGACCTGGCCGGCTACCGGCTGCACTGGCGGCGGACCACCGAGCCGCAGTGGACGCACAGCGTGTACGTCGGCGACGTGGACCGGCACACGTTGAAGAACGTGGTGATCGACAACTGGTTCTTCGGCGTGTCGGCGGTCGCGAGAGACGGCGCGGAAAGCCCGGTGGTATTCCCGGGCGCGGCGGGCAGCTTCGGCGGCTACGGGACGCCGTAGCCGAGGCATCGAGCTCGTCGCTGCCGCCGTGCCGGGGGCTCAGACCGTACCGCGGTTGCGCCCCCGCCAAGGCCGGTACCACGCGCGCACGCGCGCCATTTCCGTGGCGTCGTCGTCGACAACGCGGAACGGCGTGCCGATGCCGATCACCTTGTCCGGATAATGGAAATACACCGGCAGCACCGGCACGTCGGCGGCGCGGGCAATCTTGAGGAAGCCGCTCCGCCAGTGCTCGACCGGCTTGCGCGTGCCCTCCGGCGCCAGTCCGAACCAGAAGCGGTCGTGCGCGCGGAACATGGCCGCGACCTGCTCCACCACGCCCGCCGAACGATTGCGATCGACCGCGATCACGCCGAGCTTGCGCAAGAGCGGCGCCAGTGGCCACCAGAACAGCTCGCGCTTGCCGAGGAGCTTGATGTCCAGGCCCAGGCCGAGCTTCACGGCAAAGCCCCAGACACCGTCCCAGTTGGACGAATGCGGGGCGGCGATCAGCACCACGCGCGGCTCGTCGGGGAACTCGCCGCTCACCCGCCAGCCGCCGGCGCGCAGGATGCTTCGGCCGAGCCAGCGGGTGAAGCGGTTGGGTTCGACCCGCGGCACCTGCGGTGGCAGGGACGGCAGGATGTCGTGTTCCGCTTCGCTCATGCGCCTCCGTGCCCTCAGTCCCAGCCCTTCCCCGTGCGGCCGCGCTTGATCGTACTACGCTCGCGCTTGGCGTCCAGGCGACGGACCTTGGATGCGCGGCTGGGCCGGGTGGGCACGCGCGCCTTGGGCGCCTTGCGGCCCGATTCAATGAACGCCGCCAGCCGCTCGCGCGCATCCTGGCGGTTGCGGTCCTGGGTGCGGAAGCGTTGCGCGTTGAGCACCAGCACGCCGTCGTCGGTCAGCCGGCGGTCGCGCTTTGCCAGCAAGCGCTCGCGCACGGCTTCGGGCAGTGACGGCGAGTTGGCGACGTCGAAGCGCAGCTCGACCGCGGTCGCGACCTTGTTGACGTTCTGTCCGCCGGGACCCGAGGCGCGCACGAAGCGTTCGACGATCTCGGCGTCCGGGATTTCGATGGCGGATGGCGTGGTGGTCATGGGCGTCCGGAATCGATGGCCAGCGCGATGGTCAGGGCGGTCCCGCTTCGGCAACCGGCGCGGCGTCCGCCGGCTGCGCGAAGAATGCCAGCGCGCGCGCGAACTCCGCGTCAGGCGGCGCCACGGCGTGCACGCGCCGCGCCGGATCCCGTGGATGCGGGAACGACAGCTGCTCCGCGTGCAGCAGCATGCGGTGGATACCGAGCATGCGGAAGCTGCGGTTGTGGCGGCCGTCGCCGTGGCTGGTGTCGCCGATCAGATGATGCGAAAGGTGTTTGAGGTGGCGGCGGATCTGGCGGAAGCGCCCGGTCTGCGGCCAGGCGCGCAGCAGCGCGTAGCGCGAGGTCTCGAAACCGGCGGACGGGATTGGAAGCTCGGCGGTGGCGAGACGCTGGAAGCGGGTCACGGCCGGCTTCTTCTGCGGCTTGCCGGGGCCGCCGTCGAGCGGATGGTCGACGGTGAACGCCTCCTCCGCGGGCCAGCCGCGACAGACCGCGAGATAGCCCTTGTCGACCTCGCCGGCCATCAGCGACTTGCCCAGCACCGAGGCGGTTTCGCGATCGAAGGCCAGCAGCAGGCAGCCGCTGGTGGCGCGGTCGAGGCGGTGGACGAGGAAGATCGGCCTGCCGAATTGCTCGCGCAGGCGGTCGGCGGCGAAGTCGCTCTCGCCCCGCGCGAGCTTGCTGTCGTGGACCATGAGCCCCGCGGGCTTGTCGACCACGGCGAAGCGCTCTTCCAGATGCAGCACCGGCATCGCTGCGGGAGCGGCGGCCGCTGTGGGAGCAGCCGTCGGGCCGCTCCCACAAGAGCTGCTGTTACCACCGGAGTTCATGGCCGCGGGCGGGCGGCGATGATCGCCCACAGGCCGCCGATGCCGGCGATCCATGCAGCCACCGGCACCGTCCACAAACGCGGGCCACCGGCATCAAGGCCGTACAGTACCGCCGCCACCACCAGCAGGCCCACGCCCAGGATCGCCGCCACCGTGCGCCGCTGCATCGCGCGCATCACCTGCACCAGTTCGGCCAGCTCGGTCGAGTGCATGCCCAGCTGGTGCCGGCCCTCCACCTGCTGGCTCAGCCAGGCGTGCAGCAGCCGCGGCATCTCCGGCGCGCGCGTGACCAGCTCCGGCAGCCGCTTGCGGAACTCGCTCGCCAGCCGCTTCGGGCTGTAGCGCTCGGCCAGGATCCGCTCCAGCACCGGCCGCGCCACCGCCCAGATGTCGATTTCCGGATCCAGGTGACGGCTCACGCCTTCGACGTTGAGCAGCGTCTTCTGCAGCAGGATCAACTGCGGCTGCAGGGTCAGCTGGTAGCGCTGCGCGGTACGGAACAGCTTCAGCAGCACTTCGCCCAGCGAGAACTCCGACAGCGGACGCGTGAAGTACGGCTCGCACACGCCGCGCACCGCGGCTTCGAGTTCGTCCAGCCGCAGGTGCGACGGCATCCACCCGGCCTGCACGTGCAGCTCGGCGATGCGGCGATAGTCCTTGTTGAAGATCGCCATGAAATTTTCGGCGAGGTAGTACTGGTCGTCGCCGGACAGCTGGCCGACGATGCCGAAATCCAGCGCGATGAAGCGCGGATTAAGGCGCCGCGACGGGTCGTTGTCGACCCAGATGTTGCCGGCGTGCGCATCGGCGTGGAAGAAGTTGTCGCGGAACACCTGGGTGTAGAACACGCGCACCGCCTTGGCGGCGAGCAGCTTCCGGTCCATGCCCGCGGCTTCGATGGCGGCGACGTCGTCGCTGGGGATGCCGTGCACGCGCTCCAGCGTCAGCACGCCTTCGCTGCTGTGCGACCACACCGGCGCGGGCACGTACAGGTCGGGTGATCCCGTCCAGAAGCGGCGCAGCACCGAGGCATTGGCGCCTTCGCGCTGCAGGTCGAGCTCGGCGGCAAGCGTGCCCGCGACTTCGGCCACCACTTCGCGCGGGCGGATCTTGTCGGCGCTTGGATGTGTACGCTCGACGAAGCCGGCGATGCGCTCGAGCAGGCGGATGTCGGCGGCGATGCGCGCACCGATGCCGGGACGCAGCACCTTCACCACGACCTCGGCGCCGGGCACGCCGTCCACCGCCGGCAGCTGCGCGGCGTGCACCTGCGCCACCGAGGCCGACGCCAGCGGCACGATGTCGAAACGGGCGAAGGCTTCGGCCACCGGGCGCTCCAGTTCGCGCTCGACGATGGTCCGTGCCTGTTCGCCGTCGAAGGGCGCCACCTGGTCCTGCAGCAGCACCAGCTCGTCGGCGACGTCGGCCGGCACCAGGTCGCGGCGGGTCGACAGCACCTGCCCGAACTTGACGAAGATCGGTCCCAGCTCCTGCAGCGCCAGGCGCACCCGGGCGCCGCGCGGCAGGTCGGTGATCTCGCGCGAGGCGCGCGGCACGAATGGCCGCAGCAGCCACAGCCAGCGTTCCGCCGGCGTGCCTTCGAACAGCGTGTGCAGGCGATAGCGAAGCAGGACGCGCCCGATCTTGAGCGCATGCAGGGCCGAACTCACCGCGCGGCCCCGGCGGCCGGTGCCATGCGCGCCACGCGTGCCGCGATGCGCTCGACGTCGTCACGGAGCGTGTCGACGTCGTCATGGAAGGCATCGAGCTCATGGCGGCCGACGACGTCGCGCGACTCTTCCACCACGTACTCGGCGGCGGTGGCGGCGAGGCCTTCGCCGGCGCGGCGCGCACCCTTCAGCGCCGCCGCCAAGCCCTTGGCCACCTGCACGCCGATCACCTCGCCGAAGGCGGCGACGAAGGGCCGCTGCCAGTCGGGGTCGAAGCGCGAGGCCAGCCGCTGCAGCGCGCGCGCCAGCTCGGCGTCGCCTTCGATGCGCAGCCGGCCGCTGGGGGTGGCGTGCTCATCGCCCCCGCCAAGCATGCCCTGCAGTTGGCCAAGCAGGCCGCCAAGCGTGGTGCGCACCGACAGGTCGGGGCTGGCGTCGCCCGCCACCGGCCCCACGCGCAGCGCTTCGCCATCCACGCGCACCGACATCGCCAGCGGCGGCGAGGCCAGGTGCAGGGCGACGTGGCGCCCGTCCAGCCGGGCAAGCGCCTGGCGGGTGTCGTCATCGAGTGCGAGCGCGCGGTTGAGCGCGGATTCCAGCGCGCGGCCGGCCAGCGGCTTGAAGCCGGGGAGCGAAAAAGGGGATCGGGCCATGGCCGGCATTGTAGCGGCCGGGCCCACGCCACCGGTGCGCAGGCTGCGCTGCAGGCGGCCCACCGGTGCGCCGCACAGCCGCGGCGCACCGGTGGCGCGGGTCAGACCCGCTTGCCGCGGAAGAACGAGATCGCGGCCAGCACCAGGAACACGACGAACAGGATCCAGGCGATGTTGCTGGCGGCACCCGCGATACCGCTGAAGCCCAGCACGGCGGCGATCAGGGCGATGACCAGGAAGATGACGGCGTAACTCAGCATGGCGGTTCTCCAGTCCGTCGGAGCGCCGACGGCTGGCGACATCCTTGCCGGCCACGGGTCGTCAGGAGGTGATGGCTCCGCGCTGCGAGATGGCCAGCCGCTCAAGGCCTTCGGCGATCGATACCCGGGGCACGTAGCCGAAGTCGCGGGTGGCCGGCGCCATGTCATACCAGTGCGTGGTGCTGAGCTGTTCGGCCAGAAAACGGGTCATCGGCGGCTCCGAGCGCAGGCGCAGCAGCGGCCACGCGGTCTCGCAGGCGGCACCGATCGCATAGGCGACACCGAAGGGGAGCGTGCCCTCGACTTCGGGCGCACCGACCGCGCGCAACAGCGCGTTGACGATCTCGCGCATGGGCATCGGTTCGCCGTTGCTGATGAAGTAGGCACGGCCGGCGCAGGCCGCCCCCGGGCCCAGGTGATCGAGCGCATCGAAGTGTGCCTGCGCGGCGTTGTCGATGTAGGTGGTATCGATGCAATTCATGCCGCCACCGACCAGGCGCAGGCGGCCGGCGCGGGCGCGTTCGGCCAGGCGCGGGACCAGCTGGTTGTCACCCGGCCCCCAGATCAACCGCGGGCGCAGCGCGACGGTGGCCAGGGATTCGTCGTTGGCGGCAAGCACCACCTTCTCGGCGATCAGCTTGGTCGCGGCGTACGGCGCCTTGAGGTCGTCGCCATAGGGCACGGTGTCGGCGGTGCCGCCCTCGACCGGGTGCGTGGCGCGATGGGTCACGCTGGGCGACGAGGTGTAGACCAGCTTCGGCACGAAGTGCTCGCGGCAGCCGGCCAGCACGTGGCCGGTGCCCATCACGTTGGCGCGGTGGTAGCTGTCGAAGCTGCCCCAGGCACCGGCCTTGGCGGCATTGTGCAGCACCGCGTCCATGCCCGCGCACGCGGCGATGACCGCATCGCGGTCGGCAAGGTCGCCGCGCAGCTGGCGCACGCCGAGTGCGTCGAGCTCCGGGTAGTGGCCGCGGTTGAAGCTCGTGACTTCGTGTCCGCGTTCGACCAGGCCACGGCACAGCGCCTGGCCAAGGAATCCGCCGCCGCCAGTCACCAGTACCCGCACTTCAGTGCTCCCTCGCGTCAATCAGGCGTCACCGCCGCTTCGAAGACCCTGCCGCGGCGCAGCTCGCGCGCGGCCCAGACGGCCAGTTTTTCGCGGCCGATTTTCGCATTGTGGCGGATGTCGACGGGAAACGCAGGGTGGAAGGTGAAGGCATCCACGTGCGCGGTGTGCACGAAACCTTCGCCGAGGTGGCGCAGCTCGTCGGCGATGCGTGCGCGTCCGGCCTTGTCGATACCGGGCTGCAACTCGACGCAGAGCAGCGGCCGCTGGGCACCGCGTTCGCCGATCCCGACCAGCGCCGTGCGGCGGACGTCGGGGTGCGTGTCGAAGACCGGTTCGATCTGTTCGGTGCACAGGGTGCGCTGCGCAGTGACCACGCGCTGCGACTTGCGGCCACAGAACCAGAGGCGGCCCTCGGCGTCGAAATAGCCGAGGTCGCCCATGCGGTGGACGATGCGGGACGTCTCCGCGGGGTTCGCGGGAAAGTTGCCGACCTCGCGGATTTTCGCCAGCGCGGTCTGCGCGTCGCGGTTGAAATAGGTGTCGGTTGCCGTGGGTCCGGCAACGGTGATTTCACCCACCTGGCCAGGCTTCACCAGCAGCGCGTCGGACCATTCGGGAATGGCCTCGTCGCTGACGCGGATGATGCGGACCTCATTCGGCGCCACCGGGCGGCCGACGCAGGTGCCAGCGCCGGTTTCAGTGCGCTCACGCAGGGTCACCAGTTCGCGACCTTCGATCACCGCCACCGGCAGGCATTCGGTGGCGCCATAGGGCGTCCAGAACTGGGCGTCGTCGGGCAACAGCGCGCGCATCTTCGCCACAACCTCGCTGGGCACGGGGGCGCCGGCCGAGGTCACGCGGGTCACCGTGGGCAGCGGCTTGCCATGTTCTGCCAGCACCCGCATCAGCGCCGGCGAGCCGAACAGCTGGGTCACGCCAAAGCGCTCGATGGCCGCATGCAGCTTGCGCGGATCGGCCTTCGCCGGCCGCGTCGGGTCCATGTCCGGGATGATCGAAGTCAGGCCCAGCGCCGGATCGAACAGCGCGAACGGCGGGAAGGTCGGAAAGTCCACGCCACCGGGCGACACGCCAAGCATTCCGCCCAGCATGTCGATCTGGGCCACGAAGTGACGGTGGCGATAGACCACGCCCTTGGGCACGCCGGTGGAGCCGCTGGTGAACAGGATCGCCGCGACGTCATCGGGCGCGGTGTCGGCCAGCTGCGGGCCCGCGTCGGCGCCGCTGCGCTCGACCTCGGCCAGGGTCACGTCCGCGAACCGCGGCCGCGCGCCGGTGGTCACCCGCACCCGCGCCGACTTCGCCCAGCCCAGCAGCACGCGCGCGAACATCGCCAGCGGAACGCCGACGAAGGCCTCGGCCTGGACCTCGCCCAGGCACTGCTTCAGCGCCCGCTTGTCGATGCCCGGATCCACCAGCACCGGCACCGCGCCGGCCTTGAACAGGGCGTACATCAGCAGGAAGAACTCCGGCGTCGGCCGCACCATCACCACCGTGCGCGTGCCGCGGCCGATGCCGCGTGCGGCAAGGCCCGCGGCGATGGCGTCACTGCGCGCGTCGAGCTGGGCGTAGGTCAGCGAGGTGGCATAGCGGCCGTCACGGCCCGGGGCGCGCATCGCCACCCGGTCGGGCAGCTCGCGAGCCAGCCGCGGCAGCGCGGCGGCGATGTTGCAGGAGCCAGTCATGGCCCGATTATCGCCCGGACCCGCGCGGGGCACATGCACGTCGGCGCGTCGGCGCGTCGGCGATCCTGCAGGCTCCGCCATCGCGGGATCATCGCGCTTCCGGCCCGGGCGGCCTGGCAGCCCGTTGGCCCCGTGCGCACCAATGGTCGACAATCGCCGGCCCCGCGGCCGGGCCGCGCGTCCCCGAGACCCGATCATGTCGCTGTTCGAACGCCTCAAGGCCACCGCTGCCGATGACTGGAACGCCTACATCGACCACGCCTTCGTGCGCGGCCTGGGCGACGGCAGCCTGCCGCGGGCGGCATTCCGCAACTACCTGGTGCAGGACTACCTGTTCCTGATCCAGTTCGCCCGCGCCCACGCCCTGGCCGCGTACAAGAGCCGCAGCCTGGCCGACATGCAGGCGGCCCGCGGCGGGCTGGCCGCGATCCTGGACGAGATGGGCCTGCACCTGCGCGTGTGCGAGCGCTGGGGCCTGTCGGCCGCCGATGTCGAAGCCACCGAAGAGCAGCAGGCGACCGTGGCCTACACCCGCTTCGTGCTCGACGTGGGCATGTCCGGCGACCTGCTCGACCTGCAGGTGGCGCTGATCCCCTGCACGCTCGGCTACGCCGAGATCGGCCGCCGGCTCACGCCCGAAGGCATCGACGCCATTGCCGCCGACCATCCCTACCGCGACTGGATCGCCGAATACTCCGGCAGCGCCTTTCAGCAGGCCGGCGCCGCCGCGCACGCGTGGCTGGACGACCTCGGACGGCGCTATGCCAGCGAGAACCGCTACGACGAACTTGTCGCCATCTTCCGCAAGGCCTCGCGCCTGGAAGCGGAATTCTGGCAGCAGGGGCTGGATGCGGCGGGCACCGGACCTTGATCCCGGGCGCCGCCATGGTTCCTGCAGGATCAGCTCCAGTTGGAGCAGCTCTTGTGGGAGCAGCTATAGCTGCGAAAGCAACCCCGCCGCAATCCTCACCCCAACGCCGTATCGCGCGGATGTGTGCCGGACCAGCATAGGCGAGCCCGCGCTCCGAAACCCCTTGCGCGCCGCCCGCGCTTGCCGAAAAATCCTGCACCCGCCACTCCGCGAACCGCCCGCGTGCCCCATCCCTGCCTGAGCTGCGGCGCCTGCTGCGCCCATTTCCGCGTGAGCCTGCACTGGTCCGAAGCCGACCCGGCGCTGGGCGGGCGCGTGCCGGCGGCGCTGACGGTTCCGCTGCGCAACCACGAAGTCGCCATGCGCGGCACCGCGGGCGGCTCGACGCCGCGCTGCGTGGCGCTGGAGGCGGACATCGGCCGCCGTTCGCGCTGCAGCATCCATCCGCTGCGCCCGCAGGCCTGCCGCGACGTGGCGGCCTCGTGGGAGTTCGGTGAACACGGTTGCCAGTGCGACAGCGCGCGCGCGGCGCACGGCCTGGCCGCGCTGACGCCGGCGGACTGGATCTGGCGCGAAGCCGCGGCCAACGACCGCGACGGCAATCCCGACGGCAGCGACCACCCCAACGACCGCGGCACCCCGCCGCCCGCACTGCCCCCGCCGATCGCAGCCTGATCAGTGTGGGTTGCGGTCCAGGAAGTCGCGGATCGCAGGCACCAGCACTTCGTGTTTGTCTTCCAGCACGTAATGGCCGGCATCATCGAAGGCCATCGTCTCGGCACCCGGCAGCTCGGCCTGGAAGCGCTCGAGGAAATGGCGGTCGAACACGAAGTCCTTCAGCCCCCAGCCGATGAAGACCGGCAGGCCGGCGTACTCGTGCAGGCGCCGGCCCGACTCCTCCAGCAGCGGCCAGGCCCGGTCCTTCGGCGACAGCGGGATGTCCTGCATGAAGCGGATGGTGGAAATGCGGTTCTTCCAGCTGTCGTAGGGCGCGACATAGGCGCGGCGCACGTCGGCGGGCATCTTCCGCTCCACGCCCAGCCAGGACGCACCGGAAGAAAACGCGTTGAACCCGCGGATCACCATTTCGCCGACGTTATAGTCGCGGCCCAGCGCGATCTGCCAGGGCATGGCCTTGGCATCCGGCATCGGGAAGGCGGCGGTGTTGAGGATCACCAGCCGCTTCACCTGTGCCTGGTGCGACAGCGCCCAGCCGAAGCCGATCATCCCGCCCCAATCGTGCACCGCCAGCGTCACCGGGCCGTCGATACCGAGGTGTTCAAGCAGCGTGGACAGGTCTTCGACCCGCGATTGCAGGGTGTAGTCGTAGCGCGGTATCGCATTCGGCGCGTCGTCGGGCTTGTCGGACAGCCCCATGCCGACGTGGTCGGGCACGATGCAGCGATAACCCTTGCCGGAAGCGGGATCCGACAACCCCGCCACCAGCGTGCGCCAGTAATAGCTCCACGACGGATTGCCGTGGACCATGACCACGACCTCGCCGTCGCGCGGGCCCTCGTCGAGATAGGACATCTCGATGCCGGGGCGAACCTGGAAGCGATGGGGAGTAGTGGGATAACCCGGAAGATGCATGGTGGCGCCATGGCGGACAACAGCCGCCATTGTAGGACGCGGGTGCCTGCGCCGGCCCAAGGCACCGGCTCGCGGGCAGGAACGCTCCGCCGCGCGGCGACACGATTACCATGCAGGCCTCGCCTCCTTCCGCCTAAACGCCATGTCCAGCCCGATCTCCGCCCCGCCCTACCTCGACGAAGCACGCATCGAACAGCTCGCCGACCTGCTGGACCGGCGCGCCGTCCCGTTCAAGGGATTCAACCTGGAGGCGCTGGACGGCTTCCTGAGCGCGCTGGCGGTGTCGCCCTCGGCGGTGCCGCTGGAGGAATGGCAGCCCGTGGTCTGGGGCGGCAAGCCGCCGACCTGGGACAGCGCCGAGGAAGCGCTCCAGGTGCAGCAGCTGCTGCTCGGCCACCTGAACATGTGCACCGCCCGCGTGCGCTACGACGACGGCGACCTGCCGGACCACCTCGCTCCGCTGATGTGGCTACCCGAGGACCCGGAGCTGACCGGCGAGGACGCCCTGCAAGAGGATCAGCTCGACGTCGGCGCCGACTGGTCCCAGGGCTTCTTCTCCGCGGTGATGCTGCGCGAGGCCGAGTGGGACCAGTGGCTGGATGACAACGAGTGGATCGAAGACATTTTCGACGCCCTCGACCGGCTGGCCAGCGGCGAAGCCATCAATCCGGAAGATCCCACCACCGAGCCGATGCCGGTCGACTACCGCGAGCGGCTGGGAATCGTCATCAACCTGCCCGGGATGCTGGCCGACCTCAACCACCACCGGGTGGAAGCGCTGACCCCGCGCACGCCGATCCGCCGCGATGAAGGACCTGGTCGCAACGACCCCTGCCCCTGCGGCAGCGGGAAAAAGCACAAGAAGTGCTGCGGAGTGCATTGAGCCCGACATTCTTCACTCCGCCAGGCTCGTCCGCTCTTCGCGGAGCCGGCGGATCCGCCGCAGCATCTGCCAACTGCGCAGGGCCATGTACGCCAAGGACAGCCCGCCAGCGACCAGGCCGCCGATCAAGCCATCGACCGCCAGCGAGTAACCATCAGCCGGGATAAGCGCCCACGCCAAGGACAGAATCAGCACTCCAATCCCGGCGCCGGCACAGTGGGCGGCAATCACGAACTGCGCCCGGCGGATTTCGGCATCGATCAATCCCACCAGCCCACCATCGGGTGCGCCAAAAAGCCGGTAGCGATGACGCAGCATCAAATGGATGCCCTGGCTGAGCACCAGCACCGCGGCTATGGCGGCCAACCAGTCGCGCAGATCGATGGCGCGAGTCCACGCAAAGGCAATGACACCCAGCGCAGACAGCAGGCCGAACACTTCGCCAAGCAGGCCAACCCGCTTCCAGCGCACATGACGGCGCAGGCGCCGTTGCAGCAGGGCCGGATCGCCCACCTCCATTCCATCCCATTGGGCCGCTAGCACATCCCATTCCTGGTTGCTCATGTGTCTGCCTCCAGCGTTGTACGCAGATGCTGCCGCGCTCGTGACAGGCGCTGATCCACGGTGTTGGCGGGCATGCCGAGGATGTCGGCGATCTCCCGGTTGTTGAATCCTTCCAGCACCAGCAATACGCACTCGCGCTGTCCGACGGGCAAGCCCCGCACCGCCTGCAACAGCTGCTGTCGGCGCTGCGACTGCCCGGCAAGTTCATCCGGGCGCAGGTCGTGACTCTCGAAGTTTTCGTCGATAGCGTCACCGTCGAAGCGGTTGGATCGTTTACGTACGTGATCCAGCGCGGCGAACTGCGCGGTGCGCGCGATGAACGCCTTCAATGCACCGTCACCGCGATAGGCCGGCAGCGCCTTCCACACCGCCACCGACATCTCCTGGGCGAGGTCGTCGCGGGCGGCCGTGGTGCGCGTGTAGCCCGAAGCGATGCGGAACAGCATCCCCCCGTGCTCGCGCAGGACTGCGGCGATATCAGGCAATCGAGGCAACGCTCACGATTCCTGTTTCAGGTCGAAAACATCACGGTAGGCGCCATAGCCGACACACAAACCTGCCGGAAGAAGCACCAGCAGCATCACCGGCACCCACAGCAGACTGCCCATCAGCACCGCCGATCCCAACGTGTAGAGAGCGATCGGCCGCCAGTAGTGCACGAGCAGGCGCGCATTCTCCACGAATGCCGGCCGCAAGCTCAAACCGTCAAGAAGCATGCGTGGAAAAACAAAGAACAGCAGAAGCATCGGGAGCAAGCCTGACGTCAGGATGCCGGCGAGTTCTGCACGGGAATAGGCAATGCCGGCAATGTCCCCGGTCGCAAATGCCACGGCCTGCTCCTGATTGCCGACGATGGCCGCCACCAGAACCTGAAAGCCGAAGACAGCCAGGCTCACCAATGCGATCACGGCCACTTTGTTCCAGCGCAGCCCGACTTCCCGGGCAGCCATGCCTGGCCCGAACAACGCATCACGCACCTTGTGATCGAGCATCAGCAGGACCCAGGCTCCAACGATTGGAGTCAGGATCTTTGACACGACCACGCCCATCCCGGGAGCCAACTGGATCAGTCCTTCGGCCACGATGGGTACCAGCGCCAGAAGAGAAATCCTTACCGGCGCCAGCCGGAATATCCGCCAGCCCCGCATGCACCACACACCTGCCCGGCCCCATTCCATCCCCGAGTGCACCCGACCGATCGCCTGGTCCTGTCCGCCTGTCATCTGCATGCCCGCCCCTCCCGAAGTTCGTGTATCAACTGAAGACGAACCCTCGGCAGAAAACCTGACAGGCAATGTTCGAGGCGCCTGCGCGGGACTGACCGGATCGCTGCTGGCCGCAGTGGCCGGAAAAAGCTAGGGCGAGGTCCACTCCCGGTCGTCCCCGGCGACGTACCGGCCGGTACCTTCCTGCACCGCCCAGGCACGCCACGGATTGAACACGTCCACCCCCGTTGGCGCGAAGTCGGCCTCGTTGCGCGTCACCACGGTCAAACCGTGGGCCAGCGCCGTGGCGGCCAGCAGCGCGTCGCGCTCCGGTTGCGGATCCGGCACGTGCAGACGGGCGCAGCGCAGCGCCACCTGCCCATCCACGGGCAGCACCCGCCCCTCGAATTCCGGGACCAGCGTCCCGTCCAGCCATGTCCGCAGCACGGCACCCTGCCGGGGATCGCGTCGCTCCATCCGCGACACGCCGATCTCCAGTTCCAAGCCCGCGAAGTAGTCGGTGGCCTGGTCGAACGCGGCGTTCAGGTTCACGCCCGCGCTCTTGTGCTCGGCCAGCATCACGCCGGGCCAGAACAGGTCGATGCGGCCCTGGGCGGTGCCGGTAAAGCGCTTCGCCTTCTGCTCGTACACGGCCACGCTGCGGCGCTTCTTGCCGAACACGTGGAAGAAGTCGTTCCAGAAGCTCTGCGCCTCGGCGCGCTCGGAGGTTTCGCCGTCCCACTCGCGGGCGAAGGCACGCGCGCGGTCGCGGATCTCGTTGAGGCTCAGCGGCATGCGCACGTGCTCCTGTTGTCGGCCCTGATCTTCCGCAGTCCGGTGCTGCTCACAGCGGCTGCGCTCCTTCGCTGAGGATGTCGAGATACCGGGTGTAGGCGAACACGCGATGCCGCTGCTGCCCGGTCACTTCGTTCACGATCTCGAGTTCTTCCAGCGCGCGCACCGCCGCGCGGATAGTGGGTGGGCTGAGCGGGAGCTCAGGGGCCACGCGCGGCACGGTCAGTATTACGCGGCGGGCAAACTGGTCGAACACCAGGCCGATGTTGCCGGCACGCTTCCCAAGCGCTGCGATGCGGGCGCGATCGCTTGCCAGCAGCGCCAGCAGGCGCTGCGCGGTGTCGACCGCCTGCTGCGCGGTTTCGGCCACGCCGTCGAGGAAGAAGCCCAGCCAGCCCTCCCAGTCGCCGCGCACGCGCACGCCGTTGAGGCGCTCGTAGTAGTCGGCGCGATGGCGCTTGAAGTACAGGCTGAGGTACAGGCTGGGATCACGCAGCACGCCTTCATTGCAAAGAATCAGCACGATCAGCAGGCGACCGAGGCGGCCGTTGCCATCGCCGAAGGGATGGATGGTCTCGAACTGCACGTGCGCGAGTGCGGCTTTCACCAGCGGCGGGATCCGGCCTGACGGCTCATGCAGGAAGCGCTCGAGCGCAGCCAGTGCGTCCGGCAGGGCCTCCGGTGGCGGCGGCACGAAATGGGCCAGTGCCGGCGACGGACCACCGACCCACACCTGTCCCTTGCGGAACTCTCCGGGTTGCCTGGTGGCACCACGCCCGCCGCGCAGCAGCAGCGCATGCATCTCGCGGATCAGGCGCAGGGAGAGCGGGAAGTCGTCTTCGCGAAGGCGGCGCAGGCCGTGCTTGAGCGCGGCCACGTAGTTGGAGACCTCCTCCACGTCGTCGATGGGCACGCCTGGCGCGGCGTCAACCTCGAACAGCAGCAGGTCGGACAGGGAGGACCGGGTGCCCTCGATCTGCGAAGACAGCAGCGCTTCCTTGCGCACGTACTGGTACAGGAACAGCTCCGGGTCCGGCAGCATCAGGGTGATGCCGTCCAGACGCCCAAGCGCCTGGTCGGCGCGCTCCTTGCGCGCAACCAGATCCCCTGCGGCAAAGTCGAGCGGCGGCTCCGGCGGCAGTGGATCGGGGATGAAGGCCTGATAACGGCTGCCGGCCAAGGAGCCGGAGACGTAGTGGCCTGTGACCCTGGTGGCCATGGTCAGCTTTCCTTGTGGGCACCCGCGGCGGGGTCAAGGAAAATTAAATACCACTTTTTTTCGTTATTCGCCAGAAGTGCCTGGGAAAGAAACATTCTTTGCAAAATGGGGCCCACAACACGCGCGGCTGCCGAAGATCAGGACGCCGTTGAAATCCGGGATGCGGAGGTGGCGGGTGGTCGAGCAGGCACCTGCCCGCCGTCAGTCGCCGCGTGCACCCTCCCAGTCGAAGCCGGTCATCGCGGCCAACTGCGCTGGCTCGAGCACTTCAACATACTGGCGGCCACCGATGACCCAGGTCGGGTAGCCGGTCACGCCGGCAATGGCGCATTCGGAGGCCACGCCGCCGTTGGGGCCGTTGGGCGAACACTCCACGTACGGCAGCTGCGCTGCCGCGCCGCTGAACTTGCGCTTCTGCTGGGTGCACGTGGGGCACCAATAGGCGCCGTAGAACTTCGCACCGGACTCTTCCAGATGCGCGGCAAGTGCATGCAGGCGCGGACCGCCGCGGCGCTCCAGCAGACCGGACGAGGAGACGTGCAAGGCCGCCACCACCGCAAGCGCGATCAGGCCATTGCCCAGGCACCACGTCGACCACTGCGCTCCCGGCGCACTGTCGGGCCGGGCCACGTGCACCAGCACGAAGATCGCAAGCAACGTCGCCAGCGACAGCAGGCACCAGGCGCAGAACGCAGCCAACGCGATCCAGCCCGCCAGGGTCAGGTACACGCTGATCGCCAGGCCCAGGAACGACAGGCGCCATAGCCGCCGCCAGCGCGTCAGCCTCGGTGCCGGCCGCCATGTCACCCACGCCAGCAACGCATACAGCGCGCCGCCCCACAGCGCGATCGGCAAGCCGAG
The DNA here is from genome assembly GCF_054052085.1 of Luteimonas sp. A501. The sequence goes on along the minus strand of NZ_JBSVRI010000004.1, from coordinate 115,366 downwards.
GAAGCGCGACCACTGGCTGTTCTGCACCACGTCACACCCCGAGCCTTCCGTGCAGAACGCCGCACCGGTCTCGCGCATCGCCACCCACGTCAGGTAGGCGGTCAGCAGCAGGCCGAACGCGGTGAGCACACGCAATGCGATGTCGGTGCTTGATCGTGGCGCTTTCAGCGCTTTCGACGTTGCCGCCACGCCAGCGTCATGCCGTGCCGGCTGCGTCCGTTTCCGCTTGGCCTTCGTTCTCTTGCTCATGCGTACCTGCGTCCCGTGCCCTTGCGTCCGTGCACATTGTGGCCGAGATGCGTCGCTGCGCAGACAGTTCAGCCGACGACGAACGCCACCAGCGGATTGTCCGGGTCCAACAGCAGCTTCACCGTCAACGCCAGCGACATCACCACCAGCAGCGGCCTGATCGCCTTTCCGCCCACGCGCAGCGCGAGATGCGCGCCCAGCTGCCCACCGGCGATGCTCGCCACCGCCATCACCAGGCCCACCAGCCACAGCACCTGTCCGCCGACGATGAGCGTCGCCAGCGCGGCGACGTTGCTCGCCAGGTTGAGGAACTTGGTGTGCGCCGTGGCCGAGACCAGCCCCATGCCGAACAGCGCCACCAGCGCGGTGGCCATGAACGATCCGGTGCCGGGCCCGAAGAAGCCGTCGTAGAAGCCGATCGCGAACATGATCGTGACCAGGGCCGCGTGCCCCAGCCGCGCGTGGCGTTCGGTTTCGCTGGCCTTCGGTCCGAGCAGGAAGTAGGCGGCCATCGCCACCAGCAGCACCGGCACCAGGCCGGCGAGAAAGGACGGATCCACCAGCTGGATCGCGATCGCGCCGCCAACCGAGCCGGTGAACGCACCCACGGCAGGCCACAGGAAGCGCCGGAAATCGATCCGCCCCTGGCGCGCAAAGGCCAGCACTGCGCCGGCGGTGCCGAAGCTCGACTGCAGCTTGTTGGTGGCGATCGCCTGCACGGGCGGGATGCCGGCCGCCATCAGCGCGGGGATGGTGATCAGCCCTCCGCCGCCGGCCAGCGCATCGATGGTGCCGGCGACGAAGGCCGCCAGCGCCAGCAGGGCCAACACCTCGAAACCGAACTCCATCGAACGACCTCCATCGCGGTGACCATCCGCACCGCCCGCCATGCGGGTGGGTGCCCCTGAAACGACGCGGGGCCGGACAGGCCGGCCCCGGTCAGCTTGCGATGTGGCCCGGTCTTACCAGACCACCTCGGCCATCGAGCAGTTCAGCCCCGAGCCGATGCCCAGCAGCGCGACGCGGTTGCCCTTCTTCAGGCGGCCCTCTTCGCGCAGCTTGCTGAGCACGATCGGCACCGAGGCCGGGCCGATGTTGCCGTGCTCGCCGAAGATGGTCATGACCTTCTTCGGATCGATGCCCATGGCCTTGGTGAAGGCGGCGGTGTGCACCTTGCTGACCTGGTGGATCACGAACTCGTCGAGTTCGCCGACCACCCAGCCCAGCTTGTGCTTGGCGACCTCGAAGGTCTTGGTGGCCAGCTTCACGCCTTCGATCAGCAGCGTGCGGGTGTCGGTGATCATGCCGTCGAGGTTGCCGCGGCAGAGCTTGTTCCACTCGGTGGCCGCGCGGGTCACGCCGCCGCGGTAGCGCGGTGCGCCCGGGGCGAGTTCGGCGCGTGCCAGCACCATGGCGGCGGCACCGGAGCCGAGGGTGAGCGTGGCCAGCTCGTTGCGGAAGTTCTCTTCGGTGGTCTCGGTGCGGCTCAGGCGCTCGATGGTCTTTTCATACGCGAGGTCGGCGGTTTCGCCGTCCACCACCAGGGCGTATTCGATCTCGCCGCGCTCGATCATGCGGCTGGCGATGTCCATGCCGTTGATGAAGGCCAGGCAGGCATTGGCGACGTCGAAGTTCTGGCACTCTTCGCCAAGACCGAGGTTGCCGCTGACGATGCTGGCCGTGGACGGCTCGAGGTAGTCGCGGCTGACCGAAGTGTTGACCAGCAGCCCTACGCGCGCAGGGTCGATGCCGGCGTCGGCAAGCGCTTTCACGCCCGCCAGGGTGGCGGCATCGGAGGCCAGCATGTCGCCGTCCCAGAGGCGCCGGGCATGGATGCCGGCAACGTCGCCGAGGACATCGGTACGGATGTTGAGGCGATCGAGCGTCGGCTTCAGGCGGGCGTTGATCTCGTCGGAGGTCAACCGGCGCGGGGCGTCGATGTGGGCAAGACCCGCGATGGCTACGTGATGGAACAACATGGGCTATGCCGCCGTGAAGCTGGGAAAAAGATCGCCTAATGTAGCGGCTTACGGCCCCCAGCGCACTTTCCGCCTCGCAAATCCGTTCACCTTTATGCAGGAGCAGCTATAGCTGCGACCCCGGATCCCGGGGGTATCCGGCTGCCCGGCTGTCCGGTTAGTACGGTCGCAGCTATAGCTGCTCCTACTGGTGGCTTGGGGCGGGGGATCAGCTGCCGCAGCGCCAGGCGGCCCAGCGCTGGGCGCCGCGGACGGGGTCGGACAGGGGATGGATGGTGTCCGCGCCCAGTCCCGGGGCCTCGTTGCGGGCCAGGGTCTCGAGCTCCTCGCGGACCCGCAGCGAATTTCGGTCGATGAACGCGATGCTGTGTTTCACCGACACCTCGACCTCGCCGCGCTTTTCACAACCCGCCGGCGGCGAGGCGGCGATGCGCACCGCGGACGCGCCGGGCGCCATATGCACCCAGGTGCAGGCGGACAAGACCATCAGGAGGGGAACCAGCAGTAGTTGGCGCATGGAGGAGCTCCGTGTTGGACCCGGTCGATTGTGCCCTGCATTTGTTTGGCGGGAGCGCGGGGGTCAGGGGGTCACGGGCTGGCCGTCGGCGTCGAGCACGGTGACCTCGCCCAGCTCCAGCGCGCGCACCGGGGCTTCGATCTGCGAGAGATCGCCCACGACCACCCAGGTCAGCGCATTGGCGTCGATGGTCTTCGCGGCCTCCGCCACCTGCGCCGGGGTCATGGCTTCGATCTCCGCCTTGCGGCGCTGCACGTAGTCGTCCGGTCGCCCGTACATCACGTTGCCGGCGATGGTCGACGCCACCGAGGAGGCGGTTTCGTACGCGCCCGGCAGGCTGAGCGTGTTGATCGCACGGATGCGTTCGACTTCCTCCACCGTCGGCGGCGCCTCGCCGCTGGCGAAGCCCGCGATCTCGCGCTTCATCTCCGCCATCGCTTCGGCGGTCTTGTCGATCTGCACCGGCGCCGAGGCCAGCCACGGGCGCTGGCCCAGGGCCCCGGAGGCGCCGCTGCGCGCACCGTAGGACCAGTGCTTGTCCTCGCGCAGGTTCATGTTCAGGCGCGCTGTGAAGTCGCCGCCGATCACGCCGTTGGCCATGTCGAAGCGCACCGCGCCGTCGTCGGTCGTCGCAGGCACCAGCAGGCCGGCGTAGATGTTGGCCTGCACCGCGCCGGGCTGGTCGATCAGGAACACGCGCGCCGCCGCGGGGCGGGGCACGGCCGGGATCGCCGCCGCGGCGTCGGGCGCCGCGCCGCTGCCGGACCAGTCGCCCAGGTGCGCTTCCAGCAGGGGCACGATCTCGGCCAGCGTGGTGTCGCCGACCACGACCAGGGTCGCGCCTTCCGGCCGCATCTGTGCGCGATGGAAGGCCACCAGGTCGTCGCGTGTCAGCGATGCGATCGACTCTTCCGTACCGCTGCCGGTGAACGGCATCGCATACGGATGGCCTTCGCCGTAGAGCAGCGGCGGCAGCACGCGCAGCGCCGCGGTCTGCGGACGCGCCTTCTCCTGGGCGATGTTGGCGATCCAGGTCGCGCGCACGCGCTCGATCTCGGCCGCGTCGAAGTCCGGCCGCCGCAGCATGTCCGCGAACAGCGCCAGCGACGGATCCAGCTGGCCCTTCAGGGCCGACAGCCACGCCGTGCCGGCATCCAGGCCGGACCCTGCACCCAGCTGCGCGCCCAGCGCCTCGGCGCGGTCGGCGAATTCAAGCGGCTTGAGGCCCGCGGCGCCCTCGTCCAGCATGCCCATGGCGAAGCTCGCGGTCCCGATCTTGCGGCCGGCATCGGCGCTGTAGCCCGCGCCCGGGAACTGGTAGCGCAGCTGCACCACCGGCACGCCGGTGCGGCGCGCCAGGACCACGGTGGTGCCGTTGCCGAGCGTGGCGCGCTCGACGTCGGGGAACTTCAGCTCCGGGAAGGCGTCGGGCATCGGCACGCCCGCGCTGCGGTCGACCGTCGCCGGCGTGACCGAATAGGCAGGGTCAACGACCGGCAGGTTCCAGGGCTGCGGGGTCCCGGCCGGATCCTCGGCCAGCGGGGTGCGCTCGCCAGGCAGGATCAGCAGCGTGTGGTCGCCGCCGGCCAGCCATTCGCGGCCGGCGGCCTGCACCTGGTCGGCGGTGCTGGTGTCGATGATGCGCAGCGACTCGCGGAAGCAGCCCGGGTCGTCTGCATAGACCGCGCATTCGGCAAGTGCGTCGGCCTTGCCGCCGAAGCCGCCGATGCGCTCGATGCCGCGGATGAAGCCGGCGCGGAACACGGTGCGCGCGCGCTCCATCTCGTCCGCGGTCGGGCCTTCGGCCAGCAGGCGGTCGATCTCTTCGTCGATCACCGCCTCCACCTTCGCCGGATCCACGCCCTGCTTCACGTTGGCCATGAGGATGAAGTTCGAGCCCAGCTGCTTGGCATAGGTGCCCGCGCTGATGCTGTCGACCAGTTGGTCGCCGTGCAGCAGGCGCGCATCCAGGCGCGACGACCGGCTGCCGCCCAGCACCTGCGCCAAGAGCTGCAGTCGCTCAAGGTCGTCATTGCCGACCTCGGCCACGTTCCAGACCCGGTAGATGCGGGCCTGCGGCACCTTGTCATGCATGGTTTCGCGGGTCGCTTCGGGGCGGCGCGCGACGTCGACCTTTGGCGGCGCCATGTCCGGCCCGGCGGGGATGTGGCCGAAGTACTTCGCGACCTTGTCCTTCGCCGTGGCCAGGTCGATGTCGCCGGCCAGTACCAGCACCGCGTTGTTGGGGCCGTACCAGGCGCGGAACCAGGCGTGCACGTCCTCGATCGAGGCCGCGTCGAGATCGTTCATCGAGCCGATCACCGAGTGGTGATACGGGTGGCTGGCCGGATACAGCGCCTTCATCAGCTTTTCCCAGGCCTGGCCATAGGGCTGGTTCTCGCTCTGGCGCTTCTCGTTCTGGACCACGCCGCGCTGCTCGTCCAGCGCCGCCTGGTCGACCGCGCCCAGCAGGTGGCCCATGCGGTCGGATTCCATCCACAGCGCGGTGTCGAGCGCGGTGGTGGGCACGTTCTGGAAATAGTTGGTGCGGTCGGTGTTGGTGGTGCCGTTCTGGTCGGTCACGCCCACCTGGGTGAAGGGCGCGAAGTACTCGCCCGCGTGGTTTTCCGACGACTGGAACATCAGGTGCTCGAACAGGTGCGCGAAGCCGCTGCGCCCGGAGGGCTCGTCCTTGCTGCCGACGTGGTACCAGATGTTGACCGCCACGATCGGCGCCTTGCGGTCGGTGTGCACCACCACGCGCAGGCCGTTGGGGAGGGTGAATTCTTCGTAGGCGATGTCGACGCCGGCCTGCGCGGCCGCGGGCGGTGCCTCGGCCCAGGCCAGCGGGGCGGCGGTGCCAAGCGCGGCGGCAAGCGCCAGGGCAAGCAGGGTGCCGCGGCGCGGCAGGGTCTTGGACGTCGACATGGGCTCTTCCTTAGCGGGTCAGCCCCCGATGGTACGGTGCCGCGCGGCGGGCGGGAGCGGGCCATTGGTCCCGGTCGAAACGCCCGCGTGACCTTGCCTGGTGCATGCTGCCGGCATGGACAGCCCCTCCCGCACCACCCTGGTCACCGGCGCGAACCGCGGCCTGGGCCTCGAATTCGCCCGCCAGCTGCTGGCCCGCGGCGACCACGTCGTCGCCGCCTGCCGCGAGCCCGGGCGCGCCACCGCGCTCAATTCCCTGGCCGGGGAGCATCCGGGCCGCCTGCACGTGCTGCCGCTGGACGTCGCCGACGCCCGCTCGCGCGCGGCCTTCGCCGCCGAGCTGCCGCTGGTCCTGGGCGATGGCGGGCGCATCGACCTGTTGCTCAACAACGCCGGCGTGCTGCACTCCGGCGAGCGCTTCGGCACGCTGGGCGAGGCCCACCTGGAGCACAGCTTCCGGGTCAACGCCATGGGCCCTCTGCTGCTCACCCAGGCGCTGGCGCCGCTGCTGGCCGAAGGCGCCCGGGTGGTAAACGTGTCCTCGCGCCTGGGGTCGATCGGCCTGACCGAACGCTTCGGCACGCCGAGCTACAACATCAGCAAGGCGGCGCTGAACATGGCGACGGTGCTGTCGGCACAGGCGCTGGCCCAACGCGGGATCGTGGTGATCGCGCTCAGCCCCGGCTGGGTGCGCACGGAGATGGGCGGCAGCGACGCCGACGTCGCGCCCGAAGACGCCGTGGCCGGCATGCTGCGCCAGGTCGACGCGTTGGGCGAAGGCGACAGCGGGCGGTTCCTCGGCACCGACGGCAAGACGATCGCCTGGTAGCCGGCACGGCCGGATATCCTGCACGCCGCCAGACCCGACCCCCAGCCCGCGATGATCGACATCATCCTTTACCAGCCGGAAATCCCGCCCAATACCGGCAACGTGATCCGCCTGTGCGCCAACACCGGTGCCCGCCTGCACCTGGTGCGGCCGCTGGGCTTCGACATGGACGACCGGCAGCTGCGGCGCGCCGGGCTGGATTACCACGAGTACGCGCGGGTGGCGGTACACGACAACCTGGATGGCGCCCTGGCAGCGATCGCGCCGCCGCGGCTGTTCGCGCTCAGCGCACGCGGCCAGGTGCGCTACGACGCGCCCCGCTACGCCACCGGCGACGCCTTCCTGTTCGGTTGCGAAACCCGCGGCCTGCCCGGCGACGTACTGGATGCCGTCGCCGCCGACCATCGGCTGCAACTGCCCATGCGTCCGGACAACCGCAGCCTCAACCTCTCCAACGCGGTGGCGGTGGTGGCTTACGAGGCCTGGCGGCAGCTGGGTTTCGCGGGATCGGCATGAAGCGACGGCCCCTGTAAAGGCGATTCCCGGAAAAGTTCCTGCACTCCCGGGTTCACTATTCAGGTGAGGTTGCTCTCGCGGGGTGAGAATGCGTCTACCGGCCACGGGCGGTATCCGATTTCCCCGATCGGTTCTCTCCCTCCCCTGCTTCCCGTGGCCGGTCCTCTTCCCAGAACCAGAAGAAACAGAGGATTCCCCCTGATGAAGCGCACCCTGATCGCCATTGCTTTGGCGGCAACGGCGCCGTTCGCCGCCAATGCGGCCGAAGGCGTCTCCTACAACTACCTTGAAGCCGGCTATGCGGCTTCGAACGGCGACCTGGACGCCGACGGCTACGCGGCGCGCGGTTCGTTCGCGTTCCACGACAATTTCCACGTCTTCGGCGGTTTCGGCAGCCAGGAGATCGACAACACGCGCTTCGACGTCGACCAGTACAACATCGGCCTCGGCTACAACCTCGAGATCTCGCCGCGCGCCGACCTGCTGGCCCGCGTCGCCTACCAGAAGCTCGACGCCGGCACCGTGCTCGGCAACGACCTCGACTTCGACGGCTGGAGCACCGAGGTCGGCGTGCGCGGCCTGCTCGCCAACAACTTCGACGGCTACGCGCTGGTCGGCTACGAAGACTACGACGGCGGCATCGACGGCGATTTCTACGGCCGCCTGGGCGCCAACGTGAGCTTCAACGCCAACTGGGGCATCAACGGTGACGTCAAGTTCAACGGCGACGTGACCGAGTGGTTCGTGGGTCCGCGCTTCCGCTGGTAAGCGCGCGCCCCGCACGACAGACACACCGCGGCCGACTCTCTCCCCGATCCGCGATGCTGACCCCGGCTGAAAAGCCGGGGTTTTTTTTTGATCATCTCCCGACTGAGGGAGAGGCGTATGGCCGGCCCGGCGTTGTGGCTGGCTCTTCTCGAGGCATCCGGGATGCTGACGTGACAGCTGGAGCGGTGTTGCGCCGGCGCGGGCTGGTTTGACACCCGCCACATCACCGCGCAACGATCGCCCGCGAGGAGCTGATTGATCTGGAAGTGCCGGGCATCATCGTGATTGATCCGGGGCATGGAGGAGCAACGAGCGTAGGGGCCTCCAGTCCCAACAACGCGACCAGCTTTGGAAACGCTGATCGAGACTACAGCGGATTGGAATGTGAACTACGCCGAAGACCAAGTGCTCGCCCAAACTCGCGCGCGTGTCTGGCAGAAATTGAATTCATCACGAATCCTGACGTGGAGCGAGACTTGATTTCCGGGGAGAGTGCAGAAGCGAACCAGGATGCCATAGCGATCGCGCTTGCAAGTGCTTTGCTTGGTGATTTGTTGCGGCAGCCATGACCATGGACTTGAAAACATCCCTGCTGAGCATTGTTTTCACGATTCTCACTTCCTCTTGCAGCCCAACGGAAACACATTCAGCCGCAATCCGAACGTCTCAAGCCGACCACCTTCCGAGTGCCATTCCCACCCTGAATCTGGTAGAGATCCCGGTTAGCTCACCGACTCTCATCGAGGATCTTCCGCCTGAAGGATGGCGTCTGAGTCGAGGCGCAAATGGCGGCCTGTCGCGAGAGGACGGTAGGATCATCCTTGAAGGAACGCATGATCGCCCGCTCCAAAGCGTACGTCGCGCCCCCGAAGCAGACGACCTGCTTGTCTATTTCGGCTCCGGACACTACGGGATCTATGCGCCTGATGGAGCGCTGGTGGCCGAAGTGCCCCTTATACACAGCATCATCAAGGACGCGAGCGTGGTTAGCTGGCGATGGAAAGACGCCGGCACCCTGGTTGGAGTGACCGAGCTCTCGCCTCCAGTTGAACGGCCACAGTACCCGGATGGTGACGTTCTTCCGGAGGCCACGCTTCTTTTTCTGTATCAACCCTACGAAGATCCCATCACTGTCTATCACTTACGGACGGAACAGCCGCCGCCCGGAACCGTCATTCGCCTGGAAGGCGTGACCGGGGATGGGATGCTGCAGCTCGGCGCGGTAGAGCCGAACCAGTATTTCGGCGGGCCTGCCAGTAAGATTCTCGGCGTCTTCGACGCTCCAACCCAGTTCAGATAGCCTTTTCCAGCCGCGCCGGCCTTCAGCGCGAAGGCCTCGTTCATCGCCACCGCCACGCCGAAGTCGTTCTGGGCGAAGGTGTTGTCGCTGCCCGCTTCGAGCAGCAGCCTGTTGCCGAACACGGTGCCAGCCGACGGGCTGGTCAGCCGATCAGCTTGCCGGCGTACTCGGCCTTCTGCTCACGGGCGAGCAAGCGGGCCAGGCCCTCCGCCGGAGTGATGCCCCCATGGAGCACGTCGCGGACGTTGCTGGAGATCGGCAGCTCGACGCCGTGGGCGTCGGCCTGGCGCATCACCTCGTCGGCGGTTTGCAGTGATTCCACCACCTGGCCGATCTCGCGCACGGCATCGTCCAGGCTCTGGCCACGGCCCAGGGCCAGGCCCAGACGACGATTGCGGGACAGGTCGCCGGTGCAGGTCAGCACCAGGTCGCCAAGCCCGGCCAGGCCCATCAGGGTTTCAGGCCGGCCGCCGATGGCGATGTTCAGGCGCAGCATTTCGTTCAAGCCGCGGGTGATCAGGCCGGCGCGGGCGTTGAGGCCCAGGCCCATGCCGTCGGCGACGCCGGTGGCGACCGCCAGCACGTTCTTCATCGCGCCGCCGAGTTCGGCGCCGCGCATGTCGTTGCCGGTGTAGGCGCGGAACGCGGGGCCATGCAGGATGTCGGCAACCGCCTGCGCAAAAGCCTCGTCATCGCCGTGCACGGTGACCGCGGTGGGCTGGCCGGCGGCGACTTCCTTCGCGAACGAAGGGCCGGTGACCACGGCCAGGGGCACGTCGGCGCCCAGCACCTCGCCGGCCACTTCGTGCAGGAAGCGCCCGGAACCGGGTTCGAAGCCCTTGGTCGCCCAGGCCACGCCGGCGTGGGCAGGACGCAGCGGCGCCAGCGCGCGCAGGGTGTCGGCAAAGGCGTGCGACGGCACCACCACCAGCACCAGGTCGGCGCCGGCCAGCGCCGTGGCGAGGTCGGTGGTTGCGCGCAGCGACTCCGGCAGCGCGATGCCCGGGAGGTAGCGCGGGTTTTCGTGTCGGGAATCGACCGCCGCCGCGACGTCGGCGTCACGCCCCCAGAGCAGGGTCGCGTGGCCGTGGCGCGCGATCAGCGCCGCGAGCGCCGTGCCCCAGGAGCCGGCGCCGAGCACCGCGACCGCCGGTTTGCCCGGCGGTGCGATGTAAGGCTGCGTCACCACGGGTCAGGCGTTGCCGCCGGTCTCGCTGCTGGCCAGGTCGGTGCCGCCGGGCTGCTGGCCCTGGGCCGAGCGCTGGCGCAGGCCTTCGGCATACAGCGCGTCGAAGTTGATCGGCTGCAGCACGAAGGGAGCGAAGCCGCCGGCCTGGATCAGGCTGCCGACGAGCTGGCGCGCATACGGATACAGGATGGCCGGGCAGTGCGTGCCGAGCATCGCGTCAAGCGACTGCTCGTCGAAGCCCGCCATGTTGAACAGGCCGGCCTGCTGCACTTCGACCAGGTAGATGACCTGGTCTTCGCCCAGCTTGCAGGTCAGGTTGATGCCCAGCACCACTTCGAAGGCCGAGTCCGCGATGCGGTTGACGCGCTGGTTGAGGTTCATCTGCAGCTGGGGCTGGCCCTGCTCGGAAAACGTCTGCGGCGACTTCGGCGATTCGAACGAGACGTCCTTGACGTAGATCTTCTCGACGGTGAACTGCGCGCCCGCGGGCTGCTCGGGGGCGGCACCGGCGGCGCCGTTCGCGTTCGTGGCTTCTTGCTCGGACATCTGGGTCAACTCCAGCGGAATTCGGTTAAGAGGGGATTATCGCACGTCGGTCGTGGCTACTTGCCGCGCCCCTTGGCCAGCGGAAGGTCCGCCTGCTGCCAGGCGCCGATGCCGCCGTCGAGCACATGGACCCGCTCGAAGCCGGCCTTGCGCAGGCGCTTGGCGGCATCCATCGCGGTCATCCCGGCCTTGCACACAGCCACCACCGGCAGCGCCTTCGCGCCGGCGAGTGCCTTGTTCTCGGGGTCGAACTGGGCCATCTGCACGTTCTTCGAGCCCGGGATATGCCCCTTCTCGAATTCCGCCGCCGGGCGCAGGTCGACCACCAGCGCGTTTTCACGATTGATCAATGCGGTCAGCTCGGCCGGGCGCAGGCTCTTGAAGCCGCGGAACAGGCGCGCGACTTCGGTATATACCAGGGCCACCAGGATGCCGGCGAAGGCCAGCGAAAGCATGGGGTTGCGGCCCAGGAAGGCCCACAGTTCTTCAGGATTCACGGTGCTTGGCTGCTTGGCGGCGGGCAGCGATTGTGGCCCAGCGCCGGCGGTGGCGCAAAGCCGCATCGGCGGGCCGCGCGCGGCGCCGTGCTATTCCCCGCGCCAGAAGTCCGGCAGGCCGCCGGTGATCCACCAGGTGCGGGCTTCTTCGTCGTAGCGCCAGGCCTCCTGGTAGCGCATGCCGCGCTCGGCCATGGTGTGGCGGTTGATCACGCCGATGTCGACGTCGCGCAGCGCGGTATCGCCCGCCACCTGCGCCGCGCCCAGTTCGCGGTAGTGCGAGACCTGGACCTGCTTGTAGCGCTCGAACTCGACCTCGCTCAGCGGGTGTTTTTCGCGGAAGCCGGGATCGACCAGGTTCCATGCACCTTCGAAGTCGCCCCAGCGGATGGCCGCCGACCAGGCGTACTGGGCGCGATGCAGGGCCTCGCCCTTGCCGGCACCGCTGGCGCAGGCGGGCAACAGCAGCGCGCAGGCAATCAGCAGGATGAAAGTGAGGGCGGTGCGGTGGCGCGTCAGTCGCATGGGCAGTGTCCGCGGAACGTCGGCGGCCATGCTAACCCTTGGCGATGGCGGCGTAACCCGCGCGCAGGGTGGTGGCGATGCCGCCGTCGGGAAGCGGCACGCTGGCGGCGATGCGCACCCGGGCACGGCCGCGGCTGCGCAGGGCCGCATCGAACGGTGCCCAGCCGCTGCCGTCGGCAAGCGCGGCGGTGGCCTGCAGGTCGGTGTACAGCGGCGCCAGGTAGCGGATCTCGCTGTCGGCCACGTAGACGTCGGCGTCGATGCCCAGCTGCCGGCAGCGCAGCGTCACCAGGCCCCAGCCGGCGAGGGTCATCAGCGACACCAGGCTGCCGCCGAAGGCGCAGCCCTTGTCGTTGACGTTGAGCGCCAGCGGCGCGCGCAGGCCGAGCGTGTCGCCCTCGCGGCCGGCGATGGTGATGTCCATGGCCGCGACCGGCGGCATCGAGCGGTAGTGCGCATCCAGCGCGCGAAGGTCGTCGTCCAGTTGCATGCAGCCATTCCATACGGGTTGCGGGACCGGCGCCTTGCCGGCGCCGGCGCGAGGCACCAAGCTTGCGCGATGCCTGCGCACGCCTCCACCGGGCCACTGTCCGGATGCTACGTCATCTCGCTGCGTCCGGTCGGCGGCCACGGCCCGGTGCGCCGCGCTGCGGCCGCGCTGGGTGCGCGCACGCTCGCGCTTTCGCCGTGGCGCATCGCTGGGCTCGATGATGACCACGCACGCACCGGCCTGCGTCGCGCGCTTGCGGCACCGCGCGTGGTGTTCACCAGCCCTGCCGCGGTCACCGCCGCGGCGGCGCTTGAACCACTGCGGCCAAAGCCCGGACAGGCCTGGGTCGCGGTCGGCGCGGGCTCGGCGCTGGCGCTTGCCCAGGCAGGCGCCGGCGACATCCCATCCCCGGAGCGCATGGACAGCGAAGGCCTGTTGGCGATGCCCGCACTGCGCGAGGTGCACGGGCTGGACATCGGCCTGGTGACCGCACCGGGCGGCCGCGGCGTGATCGCCGCCACCCTTGCCGGACGCGGTGCGCGCGTGCTGCGCGCGAACGTCTACGAGCGCGTGCCGGTCAGGCCTTCGCCGCAATCGTTGGCCGCGCTGCGCGCGCTGGCGGCGCCGGCATGGCTGCTGCTGAGCAGCGGCGAGGCCCTGGAACACGTGCTTTCCGCAGTGGCCGGAGACGCGCTGGCGAGGCTGCGCGACACGCCGGTGATCGCAGCCAGCGAGCGCCTGGGCGACCTTGCCCGGGAACAAGGCCTGCGGGTGGCCGCGGTCGCTACCAGCGCACGGCCTTCAGCGATGCTCGCAGCCTGCGTCGGAGCGGCGGCAAAGCCCTAACATGGGCGCTCCGACACCGTCCTTGCGCACCGTGAACCCGCCCCAGCCCCCTGCGCCCGCACCGCGGCGCCGCACCTCCGGTTTCGCCTGGCTGCTGCTGCTCGTCATGGTGCCGATCGCCGGCGCCCTGGGCTGGCGCGCCTGGCAGGCCGAAGTCGACGCCCGCCGCAGCGCCGACGCCGAGGAAACCCAGCGCCTGGACGCCCTCACGCAGCGAGTCGCCGTCATGCGCGACAACCAGCAGGCCCAAGGCAAGCGCATGCAGCAGTCCGAGGCCACCAATCGCCTGCTGCGCGACGAGCTGCTGGCCATGGGCCAGCGCGCAGCCCTGCTTGAAGACAGCGTGCAGCGGCTGGCGGACCCGGCGCACGATGTCGCCCGGGCGCTGCGCATCGATGAAATCGAGCTGCTGCTTGCCCAGGGCCAGCAGCGCCTGCTGGTGGCGGGTGATCTCGGTGGCGCACGCCGTGCCTACGCCCTGGCCGCGCGCCTGGCCGATTCGCTGACGGCCCCCGACGACATCGACCTGCGCCAGGCACTGGGCCAGGAGCGGGCCGTGCTCGATGCCCTGGGCGAGGATCCGCGGGTCCGCGCCATCAAGCGCATCGATGCCTTCGAAGCAGGTTTCGAGGCCGGCCCGACAGGGGTCTTCGAGACGGAGGCGGAGGCCGCGCAGGGCACCGGCGTGGCCTGGTGGCGACGCCTGGCACGGCGCATCGTCGAGGTACGCCCCAGCGATGATCGCCTGGCCGTGGATTCAGGCGAACAGGCTGCGGGCCATGCCGCGCTGCGCCTGGAACTCACGCTTGCGCGCGCCGCCGCCGAGCGTCGGGACGCGGACGGCCACGCCGCGGCGCTGGCACGCGCATCGGCGTGGCTGCCGCGGCTTCGACCTGTTTCGCCGGCGCGCGAGGCGTTGGCGCGCGAGCTCGAAGCGATTGCCGCGCTGCCGCTCGCCCTCGCCCTGCCCGAGCTCGGCACTTCGCTGGAACAGCTGCGGAGGCTCCGCGGCAATGACGCAGCCGCGGCTCCGGACGCGGCTGCGGACGCATTTCCCGACGCCGCCCTGGACGCGTCCAACTGAACCGGGTGCCGCACGCGAAGCGACATGAACACGGCCGCGACACGCGCGCGGCTACGGTGGTGCGAGCATCTGGAGACCTGCCATGAACCTGTTCCGCACCCTGCTTGTCTGGATCCTGCTGGCGATCATCGGCGCCCTGGCCTGGCACCTCCTGGCCCAGGACCCCGGCTACGTACTGGTGCGCTACCGCGGCTGGGACTACACCACCAACCTGCTCTGGGTCTCGGTGACCGTGGTCGCAGGACTGTTCGCGCTCTGGTTGCTGTGGTCGCTGGTGGCGCTGCCGCTGCGCGCCTTCCGCCGCCGCCGCGACCAGCAGTCGCGCGCCCGCCTTGGTTCGGGCCTCGAAGCGCTGCACCAGGGCCACTACGCGCGCGCCGAGAAGCTGTTGCCGCAGGCCGGCGACGAAAGCGATGCCGCGATCGCGCGCCTCGCCGCCGCACGCTCCGCCATGGCCCGGGGCGACCACGCCGCCGCGCGCAGCCATCTTGATTCGATCGACGCCGGCCACGCCCTGACCCGGGCCATCGGCCGCGCCGAACTGGCGCTCGCCGAACATCGCCCAACCGACGCCCTGGTCGCACTTGACGACCCCGCCGCGCAGCCGCTGTCACCGCGCGGGCTCGCCCTGCGCGCCGACGCCCTGGCCGCCTCGCGCCAGGCCGGCGATGCCTATGCCCTGCTCGGCGCCCTGCGCCAGCAGCAGGCGCTGCCGGAAGCGGCACTGGCCGAGCGTGAACGCAGCTGGGCCGCGCAAGCCCTCGACGAGGCGCCCGACGCCAACGCCCTGGCCGATCGCTGGGAGAGCGTGCCCAAGACACTGCGCAGCGAGCCCGCGGTGGTGTCGGCCTACGCCGAACGCGCCGCCGCCCTGCGCTGGGAAGACGCCGCCACCTCCAGCATCGAACACGCCCTGGACACGCGCTGGGACGAAGGCCTTGCTGCGTGCTACGGCCGCCTGCCCATCGACCGCGTCGAACACCGCGAGGCCCACGCGACCCGTTGGCTGCAGCAGCATCCGGGCAGCCCTGCCCTGCTGCTTACCCTGGCGCGACTGGCGCGGGCGCGCGACCAGTGGCCGCAGGCCGAAGACCACCTGCACCGGGCACTGGCCCAGGGCGCGGGCGCGGAAGCCTGGGAAGAGCTGGGCGACGGCCACGCCGCGATGGGCGATGACGCCCGCGCCCGGATCGCCTATGCCAATTCGCTGCGCGCGCTGCGCGGTGAAGCCACGGAGCCGCTGCCAGACCGTGACTCGCGCCAGGACATCCAGGACATCCCGAACAGTGGTGTGATCGAGGGCGGCGCAGGGATCGAGGACCGCGACGAGCACGGGTTCCCCCGCATCCGCGACTGAAGCCACATCGCCACCAGCATCAGCGCTCCAGAATCGCCACCACGCCCATGCCGCCGGCGGTGCAGATCGAGATCAGGGCGCGGCCGCCGCCGCGTTCCTGCAGCTGGCGCGCGGCGGTCGCGACCACGCGCGCGCCGGTGGCGGCGAACGGATGCCCGGTGGCCAGCGACGAGCCGACGGGATTGATCTTCGCCGGATCGATGCGGCCCAGCGGCGCGTCCAGGCCCAGGCGCGTGCGGCAGTAGTCCTCGCTTTCCCAGGCGCGCAGCGTGCACAGCACCTGCGCGGCAAAGGCTTCGTGGATCTCGTAGATGTCGAAGTCCTGCAGCGTGAGGCCATTGCGCGCGAGCATCTCGGCGACCGCAACCGTGGGTGCCATCAGCAGGCCTTCGCCATGCACGAAGTCGACCGCGGCCACGTGCGCGTCGCGGACGTGGCACAGCACTTCGTGGCCATGCGCGGCCGCCCACTCGTCGGTGGACAGCAGGCAGGCGGCGGCACCGTCGGTAAGCGGCGTCGAGTTGCCGGCGGTCAGCGTGCCAAGCCCGGAACTGCGATCGAAAGCCGGCTTGAGCGTCGACAGCTTTTCCAGCGACGTCTCGGCACGCAGCACGTTGTCGCGCGAGACGCCGCGGAAGGCCACGACCAGGTCATCGAAGAAGCCGCGTTCGTAGGCCGCGGCGAGCTTGTGGTGCGAGGCCACGGCGAGTTCGTCCTGCGAATCGCGCGAGATGCTCCATTCCTTGGCCATGTCCTCGCAATGGTCGCCCATCGACTTGCCGGTGCGCGGCTCGGCCACCCCCGGGAAGTCGGGCTTGAGTTCGCCCAGGCGGAAGCCCCTGAACTGCGCCAGTTTGTCCTTGGTGGTCTTCGCCGCGTTGGCAGCCAGCAGGCGCCTGCGCAGCGACTTGCCGTACACGATCGGCACGTCGGACGTGGTGTCGCTGCCGCCGCCGATGCCGCTGTCGATCTGCCCGGCGGCGATCTTGTTGCCGATGGTGATGATCGAATCGAGCGAGGTGCCGCAGGCGCGCTGCAGGGTGATGCCTGGCGTCAGCGGGGACAGCCCAGACGACAACGCCGCCTCGCGCCCGAGGTTCCAGTCGCTGGAGTGCTTGATCACCGCACCCATCGCGACCTCGCCCAGGCGCTGGCCGTGCAGGCCGAACTTCTCCACCAGCGCACCCAGGGTGCGCACGGACATGCCGAGGTTGCCGACATCGGCATAGGCCGTGTTCTGGCGGCAAAAGGGAATGCGAACACCGCCGAGGACGGCGACCGGGCGACCATGCAGCATCTGGGGACCTCGCAGGCTGCCCACCGACCGTGGCAGGCATAATGCAACGAGTTTAGCGCCGCCCATGCGCAGGGCCAATGAACAAGACCGCAGAGAACAATCCCCGGACCAACCGCGTGCTTGGCGCGCTGGCAATTGAACTCGTGCCGGGCAGCAGCGCCGCGCGCGACGCGGTGGCGCAGGCCGATGCCGGCGAAATCGCCGCGCTGGTCGCCGCCGACCTGGCGAAGTTCGCACCCGAAGCCGCCAGCCTGGACTGCAGCCTGGTCGCCGCGCACTTCGACCCGGTGGAGCTGCTGCGCCCGGGCTGGCCCCTGCACCAGGAGCTGTGGCAGCTCGCGGCCAAGGCGCCGCGCGCGCCCGGCGGCGGTCCTCGCATCCTCGCTTTCGGCAGCCACGAAGGCCGGCTGCCCGGCGCGCTGTCGCCCGCGCCGGAGTATTCCGGCGGCCCGCTGCGGCTGCTGCCTTACGTACTGGATGGCGACCCGGCCACGGTCGCGCGCGTCGCGGCCCGCTGCGAAGCCGACCTGATGGAAGAAGGCATGGCCGGCGCCGGCACCGCGCTGGCGATGCAGGACGCGTTCGGCATGCGCGTGGAGCACGCGCGCCATCTCACCGTGCACGACCTGTGCGCGCTGACCGCGATGCAGTACGAGCACGCCGGCCTTGCGCCGCTGTGGCCGCTTCTTGAAGCCGCGTTGCTGTCGCCCGCACGCGAAGCCTGGCTGGATGCGCCGCCGGAACCCCTGCTGCACTACGCCGACGGCACCGCGCGGATGGCGATGTTCACCCCCGCCGCATGGCGTGAGCGTTACGCAGCGCACGCCCCGGCGACGGAAGACGACGCCGACGACCAGGCGCGCAATGGCCTCGCGCGCCTGTACGCCCATTTCGAAGCGCGCCAGCGCCAGTTCACCAGCCTGCTGCGCGCGCACGGCGTGGCCGTGGAGTTCATCCACTGCCAGGGCGACGCGCGGACGGAGCTCGAGGCCCCGCCCGCGCGCTGAATCACATCGCCTGGGTGATCACGCCGCAGGCCAGGCGTGCGCCGGCATTGCCGGTGGGCTGGGTGGCGTAGTCGTCGGGATCGGCATGCACGATCACCGCGCGGCCGAGGACGTCGGTCGGCGCGCCATCGGCCAGCGTGGCGCCGTCAAGGCGGGTGTCGACCCGGGCCACGCCGGTGTCGTCGGCCCTGATGTTGTCGGTGTCGCCGACATGGTGCTCGCCCGCGCTGACGCGGCCGTGGGCACTGTCGGTCGGATTGAAATGGCCGCCGGCGCTGGTGCCGTCCGGCGCGCTGCAGTCGCCGGTCTCGTGCACGTGGAAGCCGTGCTCGGTATTGGGCGGCAGGCCGTTGACCTGGCCGGTGATGGCGACGCCGCCGTCGACGGCCGCGAAGGTGATTTCACCGGTGACCGAATTGCCCTCGGTCGCGGCGAGGATCGCCATCGTGCCGGCGGCAGGCGCGGTGGTCATGTCGGCGGCTCCGGCCTGGTCGACCTGGTCGGCCGGGGTGGCCGGTGCCGCCGGCGGGGTCGCGGCATCGTCATATGCGTCCTGGCGGTTGTCGCCGCAGGCGGCAAGTCCGAGCACAAGCGAGGCGGCGAGCAGGGTCATGGGGATCGTGCGCATGGGTAGTACTCCTTCCTAGGGCGCGCCCACGGGCGCGATGGTGATGACGCCGCAGGCGATCCGCGCGCCGGTCGCACCGGCGGTGGAGCCGAGGACGACCAGCGAGCGGCCGGCGATGTCGTTGGCCGCGGCGCCGCCGAGCACGGCACCGCGGACAAGCTGGTCGACGTGGGCCACGCCGCGCTCGTTGGCGATGATGCGGTCGCTGCCGCCATCGAGCGCGCCGCTGCCGCTGGCATCGAAATAGGGCCCGGCGCTGGAGGCGTCGATCGCGCTGCAGTCGCCGCGCGCGTGCACCTGCAGGACGTGGGCGCCGTTGCGGGTCAGACCGCCGACGTCGCCGGACAGGCGGACCCCGCCCGGCTCGGCGCGCAGCACGACGCGGCCGCTGGCCAGCGTGGCCGAGGCCGCGGTCAGGTTGGCGTGCGCGGTGGCCGCCGTCCCGGCGTCTGCCCGCGGTGGGGGCGGTGGCGGTTCGCGCGTCGCCGGTGGCATGCCGGCGCAGCCGGCGAGCACTCCCGTGGCGAAGATCAGGGCGGTCAGGCGACGCATGCGGCTCACGACTGGATGGGCAAGCGCCATAGCGTAGCGTCCGTCCGGTATCGGGTGCGTGAGTCCGGCGTTCAGGACGCGGGACGGCGCGCGCCGAGCTTGCGCGTGAGCGTGTTGCGGCCGACGCCGAGCGATGCGGCGGCCTCGCTGCGGCGGCCGCCGGCCTGGTCGAGCGCGGTTTCCAGCAGCACCCGGTCCAGGCGTTCGCGGGCCTCGGCGTGGATGCCCCGGGCGCCGGCGGCCAGCCGTGCCAGCGTCCAGCCGCGCAGCGCGGCCTCCCAACCGCCTTCGTCTCCCGGCGCCACGTCGCCTTGCGCGCCCCGCGGTCCCCATGCCTCGTCGAGGTCGGCGACATCCACCACGTCGCCCGACGCCAGCGCGGCCATCCGCCAGCAGAGGTTCTCGAGTTCGCGCACGTTGCCGGGCCAGGGATGCGCCTGCAGGCGCTCCAGCGCCAGGCGCGACAGGCGCTTCACCGGCGCCGCGAAGCGCCGGGCCGCGCGCTGCAGGAAGCGCTCGGCCAGCCGCGGTATGTCCTCGCGCCGCTCGCGCAGCGGCGGCAGGCGCAGGCGCACCACGTCCAGGCGATGCAGCAGGTCGGCGCGGAAGCCGCCGTCGCGCACCTTCGCCTCCAGGTCCTGGTGGGTGGCGGCCACCACGCGCACGTCGACCCGGATCAGCTCGCGGCCGCCGACGCGGAAGAACTCGCCCTCGGCCAGCACCCGCAGCAGCCGGGTCTGCAGCGGCAGCGGCATGTCGCCGATCTCGTCGAGGAAGAGCGTGCCGCCGTCGGCCTGTTCGAAGCGGCCGACGTGGCGCCGGCTCGCGCCGGTGAAGGCGCCGGCCTCGTGGCCGAACAGTTCGCTCTCCAGCAGCTCCGACGGGATCGCCGCGGTGTTGAGCGCGACGAAGGGCATGCGCGCACGCGGCGATTCGCGATGCAGCGCGCGCGCCACCAGCTCCTTGCCGGTGCCGGTCTCGCCGGTGACCAGCACCGACAGCGGCGCCTGCGCCAGCCGGCCGATGGCGCGGAACAGCTGCTGCATCGCGGGCGCGTCGCCCACCAGCGCGTCGTCGTCGGGCGCGGCGCCGGCGCCCGCTTCGGGCCCGACGCCATCGCCAGGCGCGACGCCGGCGCCGGCGCTGCCCAGCGCGCGCGCGGCCAGCGCCACGGCGTCGTCGAGGTCGAAGGGCTTGGGCAGGAAATCTTTGGCACCGCCGCGAAACGCACCGGCGGTGCTGGCGACATCGGTGTAGGCGCTCATCACCACCACCGGCAGTGCCGGCAGCCGCTGCCTGAGCGCATCGAGCAGGCGCAGGCCGTCGTCACCGGGCATGCGCACGTCGGTGAACAGCAGCCGCGGCGGCGCGGCGCCCCGTTCGAGCGTGGACAGCACGTCGGCGGCCGATTCGAAGCCGGTGACTTCGTAGCCGGCATCGCGCAGCGCCGTGGCCAGCACGAAGCGCACGCTGCGGTCGTCGTCCACCACCCAGATGCGCGGGCCCTCGCTGCGTGTCATGGCGCGTCCCCACCGCCCACGGCGGCAGCGTTGTTCGCGGCGACCCCGGCCGGCGCGGCGGAGGCCGGTGGATACGGCAGCAACAGCGTGAACACCGTATGTCCCGGGCGCGAGCGGTAGGCAAGGCTGCCGCGGTGCTCGCGCGCCACCTGTTGCGCCAGCGCCAAGCCCAGGCCGCTGCCCTCGGCGCGGCCGGAGACCAGCGGTACGAACACCTGCTCGGCCAGCTCGTCGGGCACGCCGCGGCCGTCGTCAACAACGTCCAGGCGCAGCGCCAGCGCATGCAGCCCGCTGCCGATGCGCACGCCGTGTTCGGCGCGCGTGCGCAGCGCCACTTCGCCGGCGCCGGCCTCGATCGCGTTGCGCACCAGGTTCCACACCGCCTGCACCAGGCGGTCATGGCCGCCGTCGAACTCCGGAAGGCTGGGGTCGTAGTCACGCACCAGCTTCACCGCCCAGCCGGCGTCGGCCTCGGCCAGGCGCAGCACGCGCTCCAGCACCATGTGCACGTTGAGCGGGGCGTGCGGCACCGGCGGCGCCGGGTCGAGCATGCGGTCGACCAGCTGCGCCAGGCGCGCGACCTCGGAATCGACCAGCTCCAGCAGCTCCCGCGCCGGGGCGTCGTCACCGGGGATGCGGCGCGCCAGCAGCTGCGCGGCGCCCTTCAGGCCCGCCAGCGGGTTGCGCAGCTCATGCGCCAGGCCCCTGAACGCCGCCGACAGCGCCAGCGGCAGGGCCGCGACCGGATCGCCACCGGGGAATTCGTCCACCGGGTGCAGTTCCAGCAGCCAGCCGCTGCCGTGGGGGCCCAGCCACGCGTCCGCGAAGCGCGGCGCGGCGCCGGGCACCGCCAGCGCCAGCCGCTGAAGGCGCCTGGATTCGCGCGGCTCCGCGGCCTCCAGCGCGCGCGCCAGGGCATCCCCCTCGAACTCCAGCGAGGCCAACGGCACGCCCGCCAGGCGCCGCGCACTGACCACCAGCCACTGCGCGCAGGCGGCATTGGCGGCAATCACGGTCCCATCGCCGGCAGCCACAAGGACCGGCGTGCCGAGGCATTCGAAGTCGTGGGCGGGCAGCGACATTGCACCAATCTAGTGCAAGAGGCGGGCATCGCGACAGCGGCGCATGGGGTTATCCCGTATTGAGCCGTCGGGCCGGCAATGCAACCCTCGTACCCGCGCACCCGCATGGCATCGGCCCGGCGGACGGTGCCGCCCGAATTTCGCCCGCTCCGCTACGCCGGCGCAGGGCCTGGAGAGCCACCATGAACAACCCCGTCTCTGATCGATACACCTGCGTCGCCCCGCCGCCCCCGCCGCCGCCGCCGCCCCCGCCGCCAAAGATCGAAAAGGCCGAGGACGCCCTCGCGCAGGCCGGGCACGACCACGGTGGCAGCGTGCACGGCGCCACGCATGCGGACACCCAGGCCAACCTCGCCGAGAGCCGCCAGGCGGCGATCGACCAGGCCATGCAGGAAGGCCGCGGCGGCGACATCAGCACGATCAACACCGCCTTCGACCACGCCCTGGCACGCCTCGACGCCGGTGACATCGCCTACCAGCACCAGTCCGGCCAGGCGGTCGACACCAGCACCGGCCAGGCGGCGGACGGAAGCAGCATCCGGACCTCGACGCACGCCGATGGCACCCGGATCGTGCAGGCCGAAGGCATGGACGCGCGCGGCAATGCCGTGGCCACCACGCAGGTGTTCGACGCCGGCGCGACCGGCGCCGCGGGCCAGGTGCCGCTGGAAAGCCGCACCGTGGTCGCCAACGGCACGTCGACCACCAGCGGGCTGCCGGAACGCAGCGTCGAGCAGGCCGCCGACGGCCAGGGCACGGTAATCACCGACACCTGGGGCGATACGCCCGGTGCGCCCGAGCGCGTGGTGCGCCACGTCGTCCTGCCGGCCGCCGACGGTGGCCAGCAGGTCCAGTCGGTGACGCTGCTCGAGGGTGGCGCGGACGCCGACGTCCCGCCCGCGCTGCGCATCCGCGAGATCGCCGCGGACGGCACGGTGGCCTTCGATACCGGCGAAGTCAGCCATGTGTCGTCCACGCCCGTGCCCGGGCAGTCCGGCGTATCGACCGTGACCCACGCCTACGACAGCGGCATGCGCATGGAATACGCCATCCATGCGGCGCCTGCCGGCAGCGAAGGCGTGCCGGACGCGATGCTCTCGCAGACGCTGACCACCGAAGACGGCAGCGTCGTCTTCGAGGCCACCGGCGTGACCCGGACCGAAGCCACCGGCCCGCAGGGCGACCTGCAGGTCACCGACACCGCGGCCGACGGCAGCCGCACCGTCTACAACCTGGGCACCGACGGCCAACTGGCAAGCACCCGCGCCTACGGCGCCGACGGCGCCCTGCTGCAGACCGTCACCCGCGAGTCGCTGGACGGCCTGCCGGAAGTCGCCAGCCGCGAAACCGTCACCGCCGCCGATGGCAGCCAGGTGGTGACCGAGTACAACGCCGACGGTGAACCCCTGGGCATCCGCGAGATCGACACCAATGGCGCCACCGTCCAGGAAGTCGGCTCGCTCAAGGGCGAGCGCATCGACGCCGCCCGCGCCGACGAGGTTGCCAGCGAGATCCTCGACGTCGGCGTCCGCCGCCTGTGGAGCGACGACTACGAGAAGCGCCTGCTCTATGCCCTCGAAACCCTGCAGGACCTCGACCCGGTCTCGCAGCAGATGGTGCTGGGCGCCCTGCAGGAACAGGACCCGGGCATGGGCCAGTCCTGGTTCCGCACGGGCATCCTGGAAAACCTGAAGACCGACGAACTGGCGCTGCTTGACGGCGGCGGCCTCGACATCATGACCGGCGTGCCCGGCACCACCGCCGACGACCTGGAGGCGATCAGGACCATCCACGAGCTGGACGTGGACGCCGGCGAATACACCGGCGAATACGGCGAGTACGCGGCCACCGGCGACGAGCAGCAGGCCGGCCAGCTGCAGGCCTTCATGACCGAATACGACGCGCGCGCCGGTGACCCCCAGGCACAGGCCCGGTTTGTCGCGCTGTACGAGCGCATGCACGGCGATGCCTTCGTCGAGGGCTTCCTGAGCGACGAGACCCTGGCCGAGGCGAAGGACACCGGACTGTCGCTCTACAAGGATGCCGGCGTGGTCGGGATCGACACCGCGGCCCATGACGTGCTGATGGGCAACCGCCTGGAGACCGCGGCCGATTCCCGCGACGACGTGCTGTCGGCGCGCGACCGGGTGATGGACGCCGGCGTGCGCCGCTTCATGGTCGACAACCAGGAAGAGCGCGTGCAGGCGCTGGTGACCGAAATGGCCAAGCTCGACCCCGAAGGCCAGGCGGCGCTGATGCGCCAGGTCGTCGAGACCGATCCCGATGCGCGCCTGAACTGGCTGCGCGACGGCATCATCGACCGCGCCACCGAGGGCAACCAGGCATTCACTCCCGAAATGCGGGACGTGATCACCGGCATACGCGGCAACGGCGAGACCAGCTTCATGGGCCAGCTGCAGGGCTTCGGCGGCGGCGTCAAGGACGCCGGCGTGGGCTTCGTGGTCGGGCTGGGCGTACTGGCCCGGACGTCCTACGACCTGTCCGGCGCCGGCGTCATCAGCGACATGGTCACCGGCGGCGACGGTCCCGCTTTCCTGCCCAGTGCGCAGCGTGGACAGGAAACC
This sequence comes from Luteimonas sp. A501, assembly GCF_054052085.1. Next base: position 91,075 of record NZ_JBSVRI010000004.1, on the reverse strand, counting down.
GGCAAGGCGATGATCGAAGGCCTTCCGCACATGTTCTCGCACATCGGCGCGGCCTGGGGCGACGGCCGCTACGGCGAGGCCCTGGGCAACATCACCTTCGACGTCGCGTCGATGCTGATCCCGGTCAAGATCCCCAAGATCAGGCTGCCCGGAGGCGCGGGCGCGGCCGACAACATCGCCGGCGCCGCCGACAACCTGGCCACGGCGCGCTACGTGGACCAGCAGGGGCGACCGGTCAACGCGCCGGCGACCGAGCCGCGGCTCGCCACGGCGGGTCCGGACGGCGCGTACACGATCACCGACGCGGCGCCCCCGGGCGGCACCGCGGCACGCCAGGGCATCGAGGCTCCGCCGCCGCGCCTGGCGATCGAAGCCGCGCCGACGCCCGAGCTCCTCGCCCAGCGCCAGGCCACCGCGGCCGCGTTCTACGAGCGCGCGACCGGGCGCCCGGCCGACCCCGCGCACCTCGGCGGCATCGACTTCAGCCGCCCGGTGGAAGTGCAGACGCTGCGCGAAGGCACGGTGGTCTACCAGTGGCAGGCGCCGGGCGCGCCCAAGGGCAGCTACTTCTCGCCCTCGCCCAGCGCGCGTCCGACCGACATCGGCATCTCGAGCGTGGGCGTGCGGCCCGAGGTGTACGGCAAGGTGTCCGAGGTGCTCCGCAACATCGATCCACAGGCCCCGACCCCGGCCCGCAACGCCGACGGCACCTACAGCGGCATGGACCCCGGCCATGCCATCGAGGTCACGCCCGGCGGGATCGTCGACAAGACGCGCGTCGCCTACGTGGTGACGCGCGACACCGATGTGCTGGTATCGACCGCGCGCCAGGTCGACGACACCTGGGCCATCCCCGACCGCTCGATGACGTCCATCCCGACCGAAGGTGGCCGGCTGCAGATCTACACCGGCGACGGCCACGTCTTCAAGGCGATGGAGCCGCCGGTGGCGGCGCCACCATCAGGCGCGGCCCCCGCGTACGCCGTGCCGTCCGGCCGGACCTTCGCGGACGACGTGCTTGGCACCCAGCCACACCGCCTGGACGGCGACTTCCTGCAGATCGCCAAACACGTGTACAAGGCCGACGGCACTCCGCTTGAAGGCGGCTTCCGCCAGCTCGCCGAGGCCGACCTGCCACCCGGCATCAGCGCGGCCGACCTCGACCATCCATCCGGACTGCGTGCCGCGATCTACAGCAATGGCGATGGCCAGTTCGTGCTTGCGTTCAAGGGCACTTCGCCCACGTCGCTGCGTGACATCAAGGCCGACGTCGTGCAGGGCCTGGGCTTCCCGAGCGGGCAGTACACGCATGCGGTCGAGCTCACGCGCCAGGCCCATGCCGCCTATGGCGACAACCTCGTGCTGACCGGGCACTCACTGGGCGGTGGACTGGCCTCGCAGGCCGCGATGGCCGCTGGCGCCGGGCACCTGCCGGCGATCGTGTTCAACCCGGCCGCGGTGCATCCGCGCAACCTCGCGCGCGAGAACCCGCTGTTCCAGGACGGCGGTGGCGTCCAGCATGCGGCCGAGGGCGGCAGCTTCGCGAACGGTCGCGAGCTGGCGCCGTACTACGCAGGCGAAGGCGGCCTGGTGCGGGCCTACATCGTCAGGAACGACGAACTCACCCTGCTCCAGGACCGCGTCCCGGGCATGCCCAGTGCGCTGGGGCATCGCGAGGGGCTGCCGGCCAACTTCCCCTTCGGGCACGGCACCGCCGCGCTGCAGGAGGGGTTCGCCAAGCGCTTCCCTGACGGCGTGCCCGAGATCGACCCGGACGTCGGATCCCTGTACATCGATCCGGCCAACGGCGAATGGACCACGCGCGCGCCCGATCCCGAGGGTCCCACCTGGCCCGGCAACTGGTTCATGGGCGGGTCCACTCCGTAGCGGCGGCGGCTTCGCGGGCGCTCCAGCGCCCGCGTAGGCAGCTCAGCCGGCCGGGTCCAGCAGGCCGGCACCGCCGGGCAGCGTCAGCGCGTGCAGGATCCGCAGGTCTTCCTCGTCCAGCGTGGTCAGCGCATCACCGCGGAAGCGCAGGCGGAAGGCCCGGATCGCCGCCGCGGGATCGTCCACGGCATAGCCGACCAGCCGCAGCGCGCGCATGGCATCGAAGCCTTCCGGCGCCGGCGGCGCATCATCGGCGGGCCAGATGCCGAAGCCGGCCGCGGCCAGCCGCTTCCAGGGGAACAGCGCACCGGGATCGATCTTGCGCGAGGGCGCGAGGTCGGAATGGCCGATCACCTGGCTGCGCGGAATCCGCAGGCGCGCGGTCAGGTCTTCGAGCAGGCGCAGGAGGGCCTGCACCTGCGGCTCGGTAAAGGGTTCACGACCGTCGTTGTCGATCTCGATGCCGATCGACGCCGAGTTGAGGTCGGTGATCGTGCCCCAGCGTCCGCCTCCGGCATGCCATGCGCGCCGCGAGTCGGCGACCAGCTGGTAGATCGCGCCGTCGTCGCCGACCAGGTAATGCGAACTCACCGGCCCGCCGCTGTTGCGGGTGCTCAGCGTGCGCAGGCTCTGTTCGACCGAGTCCTGCTCGGTGTAGTGCAACACGATGATGACGGGGCGGCGTTCGTCGTGGTTGGGCGACGGCACCCACTGCGCGATCGGGTTGCGCGCCGGCTGGTGCACGCAGCCGACAAGCAGGGCAAGGCAGATGGCTGCGAAAATCGTTCTGGTGCGCATGCCCCATTCCACCCGCCACCCGCCAGATTTGCAACCGCAACAGTAGGAGCAGCTATAGCTGCTCCCACAAGTGTTCGGCGATGGCGGCTCCCGCAAGTGCTCGCTGTCAGATCGCGTAGTACATCTGGTATTCGAGCGGATGGGTTGCCGAGCGGAACGCGGTGACTTCCTTCATCTTCAGCGCGATGTAGGCATCGATGAAGTCGTCGCTCATCACGCCGCCGGCCTTGAGGAACTCGCGGTCGGCGTCGAGCGCCTCCAGCGCCTGGTCCAGCGAATGGCAGACGGTCGGGATGCCCTTGGCCTCTTCCGGCGGCAGGTCGTAGAGGTCCTTGTCGCTGGGGCCACCCGGATCGATCTGGTTCCTGATGCCGTCAAGCCCGGCCATCATCAGCGCGGTGAACAGCAGGTAGCCGGAGCTCATCGCGTCCGGGAAGCGGAACTCGATGCGGCGCGCCTTCGGATTGCTCACGTACGGGATGCGGCAGGAGGCGGAGCGGTTGGACGCCGAGTAGGCCAGCATCACTGGCGCCTCGAAGCCCGGCACCAGGCGCTTGTAGCTGTTGGTGCTGGCATTGGAGAAGGCGTTGATCGCGCGCGCGTGCTTGAACACGCCGCCGATGTACCACAGCGCGGTCTGGCTCACGCCGCCGTAGCCGTCGCCGGCGAACAGGTTCACCCCGGCCTTGGCCAGCGACTGGTGCACGTGCATGCCGCTGCCGTTGTCGCCGACCAGCGGCTTGGGCATGAAGGTGGCGGTCTTGCCGTTGCGGTGGGCGACGTTCTTGACCACGTACTTGGTGGTCAGCAGTTCATCGGCCTTGCGCGTGAGCGAGTTGAACCGGGTGCCGATCTCGCACTGGCCGGCGTTGGCGACCTCGTGGTGATGGACCTCGGTCTCGATACCCATGGCGTCGAGGGTCTTGCACATCTCGGCGCGGATGTCGTGCAGCGAGTCCAGCGGTGCCACCGGGAAGTAGCCGCCCTTCACGCCCGGGCGGTAGCCGGTATTGCCACCTTCGTATTCGCGGCCGGAGTTCCACGCGGCCTCTTCCGAGTCGACGTGGAAGAAGGTGTGCCCCATGTCATTGGCGTAGCGCACCGAGTCGAAGATGAAGAATTCGGGCTCGGGGCCGAAGAAGGCCTGGTCGGCGATGCCGCTGGACTTCAGGTAGGCCTCGGCGCGGCGCGCGATCCCGCGCGGGTCGCGGTTGTAGGCCTGCATCGTGGTCGGGTCGAGCACGTCGCAGGTCAGCACCAGGGTCGGATCGGCGGTGAACGGATCGAGGAAGCCGGTCTCGGGGTCGGGTAGCAGCACCATGTCGGACTGGTGGATGCCGCGCCAGCCGCCGATCGAGGAGCCGTCGAACATCTTGCCGTCCTCGAACAGCGCCGGCTCGATGATCGAGGCCGGATAGGTGACGTGGTGCTGCACGCCGCGCATGTCGGAAAAGCGCAGGTCGATGAATTCGACCCGATGGTCGCTGATGAGCTTTTCGACGGTTTCGATGGACATGCTCGCTCCGGATTGGTCAGGGGCCCGGGGAACCGGGCGTCGTTATGCTTGAGCAAGTGCCATGCCACCACACAAGCCCCTGATCTGGCGTGAATTCACCGCGGTAGATGGCGCGACACGCACCTTCATGGTGCATCTCTACAGCCTGGCGCGCCAATCTGGTGCAGATGGCAATCCGCTATGCTGCCGCGCTCGTTCATGCGCGCTGCGTGGCTCCTGTCCTCTTCGCCCCGCTCCCGCATCATCCATCCGCACCCACCGCTGGATCCCCGCCGATGACCGACCCGCTGGCCGCCCTGCTTCTTGGCATCCTCGAAGGCCTGACCGAGTTCCTCCCGATCTCCAGCACCGGCCACCTGCTGATCGCGCAGCACTGGCTGGGTGCGCGCTCGGACTTCTTCAACATCGTCATCCAGGCCGGCGCGATCCTCGCCATCTCCCTCGTGTTCCGCGAGCGCATCACCGGCCTGGTCACCGGCCTGGGCGAGGCCCGCAACCGCGACTACGCGATGAAGCTGGCCGTCGCCTTCCTGGTCACCGCACTCGTCGGACTGCCCGTGCGCCTGCTGGGCTGGGAGCTGCCGGAAACCGTGAGCCCGATCGCCTGGGCGCTGATCATCGGCGGCGTGTGGATGATCGTCGCCGAGCGCGTGGCCGAGCGCCGCAGCCCCGACGGCACCGAGGTCACGTGGACGATCGCGGTACTGGTCGGACTGGCGCAGGTGGTGGCCGGCGTGTTCCCCGGCACCTCGCGCTCGGCGGCGGCGATCTTCATCGCCATGCTGTTCGGCCTCAGCCGGCGCACGGCCGCGGCCGAGTTCGTGTTCCTGGTCGGCATCCCGACCATGTTCGCGGCCAGCGCATACACCTTCATGGAGCTGGCGATGGACGGCGGTCTGGGCGGCGAAGCCTGGGCCGACGTCGGCATCGCCTTCGCCGCGGCCACGATCACCGGCTTCATGGTGGTCAAATGGCTGCTGGGGTATATCGAACACCACCGGTTCACCGGTTTCGCCGTGTATCGCATCCTGCTGGGCGCGGCACTGCTGCTGTGGTTGCCGATGGGCGAATGACGCCGGCGCCCGACCCCGTCCGGCCCCGTCGCGCGTTCGCCCGGATCCCTGCCCCTGGAGGTCACCGATGAAGCACCCGTCCCTGTTCGCCCTGCCACTGGCACTCGCGCTCGCGGCCTGTTCGCCCGGCACGGGCGACGACCCGTCCGCCTCCACGCCGGCCGTCGCGCCGGCATCGGAAACGGCTCCGGCACCGGCAGGCCACGCACCTGCCCCCGACGTCGCGACCACCCTCGGTGGCTACCACTGGCAACTGGACTCGGCCACCGCCGCCGACGGCGCCCGCATCGACGCGCTGTTCGGCAATGCCGAGGCCCCGCTGCAGCTCGACTTCGCCGAGGGCCGGGTCTCGGTGACCAACGCATGCAACGGCATGGGCGCGGACTTCAACCTCGCCGCCGGCGAACTCACGCTGGGGCCGATGATCAGCACGCAGATGGCCTGCGCCGAGCCGCTGATGGCGATGGAACGCGAAACCCATACCCGCCTGGCCGGCAGCCATGCGCTCGCCATCGAAGCCGGCGAGGCGCCGCGGCTGCGGCTGGTCAATGCCCTGGGCGATACGCTGGCCTTCAGCGGCGCGCCAAACGCGCGCACCCGCCACGGTGGCGAACCGGAGCGCGTGTTCCTGGAGGTCGCCGCCGAGCGCATCGACTGCCACCACCCGCTGATGCCCGACCACCGCTGCCTCGAGGTCCGCGAGTTGGAGTACGACGCGGATGGCCTCAAGCGCGGCACCGGCGAATGGGGCCCGCTGTACGAGGAGATCGAGGGCTACGAACACCAGCCCGGCGTCCGCAACGTGCTGCGCGTGGACCGTTTCCGGCGCCAGGACGTGCCCGCGGACGCTTCTTCCATCGTGAACGTGCTGGACATGGTGGTGGAGAGCGAGCAAGTCGCCCGCACCGAGCAGGCAAAACCCCAGTAGGAGCGGCTATAACCGCGACACGCCAAGCCCACGACCGCGACACGGCATTCACCGGTTGCTGGTCGCAGCTATAGCTGCTCCTACAGGTTCGTGGGCGGCGGGTTCGTGGGCGGCGGGTTCGTGGGCCGCGGATCGCGGCCATGTCGCCTTTACGCGGTGTGCGAAGGATGCAGGCCGTAGCTGCCCCAGGTGGCGGCTTCGGCCAGCACGTGGCCCTGCATCGCGCGCAGCACGTCGCCGGCGGTGAAGCGCCCGGGCAGCTCCAGGCGCTCGACGTCCAGGGCGAACACGCGGAAGAAGTAACGGTGCAGGCGCAGGTCGTGTGCCGGCGGATACGGGCCGTCGTAGCCGGACCAGTCGCCGCCCATGTCCGGGTCGCCGGCGAACCAGCCGGTGTAGTCGTTGAGGCCCTGGCGCGTGCCCGACGGCCCCGGTGGCGTCCGCTTGCCGCCCTTGGTGACGCCGTCGCTGCAGCTGCCGGCCTCGATCGAGGTGACCTGTGGCGGGATGTCGACCATCGCCCAGTGCATGAAATCGCCGCGCGGATGTTCGACCGGGATGTCGACCTTGTCATTGGCGACCAGCGCCGGATCGGTCGGCGCGTCCGCATCTATGCAAAGCAGCGCGAACGCGCGCGTGCCTGCCGGCGCACCGCCCCAGGACAGCTGCGGGTTGCGGTTGCCGCCGAGGCCGTCGGGCGTGCCGAAGGCGAACCCGGCGGGAATCGGCTGGCCGTGGTCGAAGCTTTCGCTGGCGATGTGCATGGCGGTGGCGGTCATGGTGATGTCCTCGTGGTCAGGCTTCGGGATAGCCGAGGCGGCGCGCGACCGGCGCCAGCGCCGCGAACGGGCCGGCAAGCTGGTCGGCATAGCGGCGCCAGTCACCGGCGGCAAAGCGCGGGGTACCGAACAGGCCGGCTGGCGGCGGCGGCAGGTTGCTGCCCAGCGCGCTGCCGATCAGGGCGGCCATTCCGGCAGGGTCGTCGGCGACGTCATCGACACGAAGCAGGCGGTGCGGCACCAGGTTCTGCTCGTGCAGGGTGGCGATCTGGTCGAGCGCGGCGGCAAGCCAGCCGGCCGCGACCCGTGGCGATTCCGCCGCGAACGGCGTACCCGCGGCGAATGCGATCCAGTCCATCAGCATGTCGCGCGGGTCGCGCAGCATGACCAACAGCTGCGCTTCGGGCAGCGCCGCGCGCACCGCGGCGGTGTAGCTGTTGTCCCACCACGGCATCCAGTCGATCACCGCGTCATGGATGCCGCGCCCCGGAAGGGCCTTGCGCCAGGTGGCGATCACCGCAGGCGCATCGAACTTGCCCGAAGCGACGTTCGCCCACGACCCGATGTCCTGGAAGATGTCGGCCGGCGGCTTGGCACCGACGCGGTCGTCGCGGAACGCCGGCACGACCTTCAGCAGCCGCGCGCCGCGCTCGGCCAGCGCACCCGGCAGGCCGAGCAGGAATACCGCCGGAGGCGCGTCGGCGACCGGCGCCGCGGCTTCGGGCCACTCGGCCGGTGCCGGGGTGGCCCTGGGCAATGCCAGGCGATTGCCCGGTCCCGCCGCGATGCGCCGGGTCCAGTGATCCAGCGCGCCGGCAAAGTCACCTGCGCGGTGCCGTGCCAGGCCCAGCCCCATTTCCAGGGTCGCCCTGGCGTCCGGGTGCAGGTCTTCCCGCGCCAGCAACGACTCGATGCGCCGCAGCGCCTCGGCAGGGTCGGTCACCAGCAGCGCGTCCACCAGCTTCATTCCGGCGTCGAAGTGGTCCGCCTCGAGTTCAAGCAGCGCCCGCGCCGCGGCTTCGGTCCCGGCAGGGCGGTTTTCGATGGCGTGGAGCTTCATCTCCGCTTCCAGGGCATCGATCGATTCCGGGCTGTGCTGGCGCCAGCGCTCGATCAGCCCGGCGGCAACGTCGCCAAGCGGATCGAAGACCAGGCGCACGTACCACAGGAGATCGATTCCTGGCGAAGTAGCCAGCGCCGCATCAAGCATGTTCCGCGCTTCGTCGGTCGCGCCAAGCCGGCGCCAGGCCTCGGCGATCGCCGTGGTGACCCGGAGTTCGCCCGGCTGCACCGCGAACACCTCGCGCAGGTGCTGCAGCGCACGCGCCGGGCGGCCCGCCGAAAGTTCGAGCTCGCCGACGAAACGCCGCACCTGCAGCGTGGCCGTGGCCTGGTCGGCCAGCAGCGGGGCAAGTTCGTCGATGGCATCGACCGGGCGCCGCTGGCGGGCCAGCGTGAGCGCGAGCATGAGGCGCGCGTCATTGGCCAGCGGCGGAAAATCGAGCAGCTTGCGGAAGGCCTGTTCGGCGAAGGCGAAGTGCTCCTCCTTGAAGTACGCGAACGCCAGCGCCTGCATGGTCAGCGGATCGTCGGGTACCCGCTGCAGCGCGGCCGACAGCTGCGCGATGGCGGCGCCGCTGTTGCCCTTGCGCAGCGCGATCATGCCGCCGAGCGCCTGCAGTTCGGGATGATCCTGCTCGACCCGCTCGGCCAGGCGCAGCTGGCGCTCGGCTTCGGCGATGTCCCCTCCCGCCAGCGCCAGGTGTGCTCGCATGGCGTAGGCGGCAAAGTGGTTCGGGTCGACGCCTGCCGCCGCGCCCATCGCCTGCCGCGCCGCCTCCAGGTCACGCATGCCGAGCTGCAGGGTGGCATGTTCCATGTGCAGCTCGGCGGCATCGGGAGCCAGTTCGATCGCCGCCAGGATCACGTCGCGCGCGCCGTCGAGGTCGCCGCTGCTACGAAGCGCCAGCGCCAGCAGGCGCTGGGCGTCCACGTCGCCGGGCGCTTGCGCTGCATGGGTGCGCGCCGCATCCAGCGCGGTCCGGGTGTCTCCGCGGCGCAGCGCGTCGAGAATCTTTTCTTGCATGGGAAGGCCGTCCTGCCGGCGCGGCGCGCCGAAAACCCCGATTGTAGCCGCCCGTCTCGCTCAGCCTTCGCCGGCCAGGCGTCCGACCACCCAGCGCTCGGCGTAGCCATCCAGCCGCGGTCCCTCGATGAAGCCGCAATGGCCTCCCCAACCGGCCACTTCCAACCGCGCCGGTGCAGGCAGGACCAGGCGATGGAAGTCATCCACCGGGATCACCGGATCGTCGGCACTGGTCAGGATCGAGGCCGGCACCGCGAGCCCAGCCAGGCGATCGCCGGCGATCGAATAGCCGTCGAAATACGCCTCGAGGCTGCCGAAGTCGGTGTGCCGCAGCACCAGCCATTCGGTGAGCGCGCGCATGCGCAGGCGCAGCACCGCGTCGTCAAAGCCCACGCGATCGGGGAACAGCGCGCGCTTGCGCACCAGCGAGCGCCGCCAGCTGCGCTCGAAGTGGTGCATGTACAGGGGGAATCCCCGCTCCATCGCGTCCATGGTCCGCGCCGGGTCCAACACCGGGCAGACCGCGGCCACCCCGTCCAGCGACAGCCCAGCGGCGGGCGCACGCAGCGCCAGGCGCAACGCGAAGTTGCCGCCCAGCGAATGCCCCGCGACCACCAGGCGCGGCCGCGGCATGCGTCCGGCGACGTCACGCGCGGCGCGCACGACTTCGTCGATGCGCGCGGAATGGAAGATGTCGGGGTTGAGGTGGTGGCTGCCACCGTGGTCGCGGAAGTTGAGCCGGAACACGTCGTAACCACGCGCCAGGAACCCGGCCGCGACCAGGCAGACATAGGCCGACTCCGCGCTGCCCTCCCAGCCGTGCAGGAGCAGCGCCATGCCGCGCGGCTCCACGCCGGGAAGCGCGCTGTGCAGGCCGAGCAGGCGCACATCCCCGCCGCCATCGACCACGACCTCCCGGGTCACCGCGCCGCTGGCGGCGAGCGCGGCCAGCCCGCGGCGACGGCGCAGGGGGCTGCCGGCAAGCACCGATTGCAGGTGCGCGCTGCGCAACCAGCGCGGCGGCCGGTAGGGACTGGTCGTGACCGGGCTCACGGCTCCCGCAGGGCGCCGACGATGCGCTCGCGGGTGATCTTCGCGATAGCGGCGCGGCCCTCGGCCTGGCCCGGCAGCACCGGGTCGAGGAACACCACGTCGACCACGCGCGAAGGCTCGCCGAGGAGGCGCAGGAAGTTCTGCACGAAATTTTCGCGAGGATGGAACGCGACCACGCTCTGGCCCTCGGCGCGGGCGCCGTAGCGCAGCGCGACCGGCTGCACCGCCACCCCGGCCTCGACCGCGGCGGTGAAGATGCGGGCATGGAACGGTCCGACCTCGACGCCGTCGCGGGTGCGCCCCTCCGGGAACACGCCCACCGAACGGCCGCTGCGCAGGCGCTCGACCATCACGTCGAGCACACCGCCCAGCGATTCCTGGCTGCCGCGCTGGTGGAAGATGGTCTCGCCGCGCCGCGCCATGCGCCCGACCAGCGGCCAGCCGTCGATCTCGCGCTTGGCGACGAAGCCCATCATCCGCTGGCTGTGCAGGGCCGAGATGTCCATCCAGCTGACGTGGTTGGCCACGAACAGGGTGCCGCCCGGCAGCGGCGTGCCGACGCGGCGCATGCGCAGGCCGAACACCCGCAGCAGCCCGCCCTGCCAGGCCCTGGCCAGGCGGTGGCGCAGGCTTTCGCCGCCGAAGCCGATCCGGTCGGTGGGCAGCGCGAGGCCGATCATCACCAGTGGCAGGTGGACGAGCGCGTGCCAGAGCAGCATCGGCACGCGCAGGACATAACGGCCCGCGCGCGCCAGGGAGCCACTGGCGGGCGCGGTGGGAACGGTGGGGGAACGCATCGCGAAACGATACCGGATGGCTTCCGGCCCGGGTAGCTTGCCGCCGATCAGGCTGCGGGGACCACTGCCAGCGTCAGGCGCGAAATGCAGACCAGGCGGCCGCGGGCGTCTTCGACGCGGATCTCCCAGACCTGGGTGCTGCGGCCGATGTGCAGCGCGCGCGCGGTGCCCCTGACCACCCCCTCGCGGGCGGCGCGCACGTGGTTGGCGTTGATCTCCAGGCCAACGCAGACTTCGCCCTCGGCCACGCACATGTTGCCGGCGCTGCTGCCCAGGGTTTCGGCCAGCAGCACCGAGGCGCCGCCGTGGAGCAAGCCGTAGGGCTGTCGGGTGCGGGCGTCCACGGGCATGGTCGCGACCAGGTGGTCATCGCCGATGTCGACGAATTCGATGCCCAGGGCCTCGATCGCAGTGCCCTTGGACATGGCATTGAGCGCGGCCAGGTCAAGGCCGCGGCGGAATATCGACGTTGGGACGGTCATGGAGGCTCCAGTGGTCCCGGGCTGACGCCGCGGCGCGCCAGCCTAGGACCGGGTTCCCCCGGGGTCAATCGAGAATCAGACCAGGCGGAAGCGGGAGGTCGGCTGGCTGCCGGGGGCGTAGCGACGGGCGGCGGCGTAGCCGCTGCTGCTGCCGTAGCCGGTGCCGAAGTCGCGTGAGCGGTAGCGCGGCACCTGGCCCGCGGCGCTGCCCGACTTCGCGGCGCCGTTGGCGCTCGCGGCGGCGTGGTGGGCGGCGAAGGAAACGTTGGCGTCGGTGCGATACATGGCGGTGTCCTCTGGGGGTTGTGACTCGGTGTGCTGGTAAAGTACCACACCACAATCCTACTGCAATAGGTAAAAAGTCACGGCAGCCCGTTTCGGCGTTCTTGCCGACAAACGGTCGTCCAGAGGAACACTCAGAGAATCGGGGCCAGCCCGGCACCGAAGGCGGTGAAGATGCGGGTCAACAGGCCGCGCAGGCCGACCCGCACTTCGGGGAAGTCGCCCACCGGCTCGTGGCAGGCGCGGAACCGCGGGTCGCCCGGCGGCGGCGGCTCCACGCAGCCCGGCCCCGGCTGGAACTCGTAGCTGGTGGCGTAGCGCGTCGGCCACAGATCGAACACCGGCAGCGATTCGGAGACCTTGCCCAGCGAGTAGTCCAGGCCCGGCAGCAGCCACGGGCGGTCGCGGCGCGCGATGGTCCAGGAATTGGCCGGCGCCATGTCGCGGCGGACGCTGGCGGCGAGTGCGAGCGCGAACGCCTCGTCTTCGATCACCACCGCGCTTTCAGTGTTGTAGTTGTCACCGCGCGGATCGAAGTTGTGGGTGCCGATCACGCCGATGCGTTCGTCGACCACCAGCGACTTGGCGTGCAGGCCGAAGCGCACGCCGCCGCGATGCAGCGGCACGCGCTCGTGCGCCGAGAAGCCCGACCAGCGCAGCGCCGAGTACTCGCGCTCGAGCGGCCGGATACGCGCACGCTCCCCGTCGCCGCCGGCGGACGTGCCGGCGACGCCGTCCCCATCCAGCTCCACCGTGCCGGTGGCCTCGACGTCGATCGGCGCGTCCTGCGGGAAGGGCTTGAACTCGTGGATCTCGAAGCCGAATTCACGCAGGTGCCGGCGCTTGTACTTGTACGACAGCGCATAAGTGATGAAGGCGTCGGTCGCGGCCAGGCTGTTGGTCGACACCAGCACCCGCGGCGGATCCTCGCGCCCGTGCAGTTCGCGGAACAGGTCCTGCGCCACCGGCGACAGCACCAGGTAGGGCGTCTGCAACAGCACCTCCTCGCGCGCGCCCTCGATCAGCTCGCGCAGGCCGCGAGTGGAAGGCGCCACGCCCTCGTAGTCGCGGCGATGCTTCTGCGGCGGGTCGGAAATGAACTCCACGGCCCCAACCGGCAGCGCGTGCGCCGCCAGCGCATCCACCAGACCAGCGTCGTCGGCGTCGCGCGAGATCCGCTCCACCCGCGCCGGCAGCTGGAAGGGCGCGTGCGGGAGCCGCGGCACGCCATCGCGCAGCAGCAGGCGGCCGACATCGGCCAGGCCCGGCAGCGCGCGGGTCAGGCGCGCGCCCCAGTAGTCCTCGAAGCTTGCCGCCATCTCCGCCACCACCGGGCCGGCCACGAACAGGTCGCGGTCGCGGAAGTTGTACTCCGGGTCCCAGTCGTAATAGCTGTTCTGGTAGTTGCGCCCGCCGGTGACCCCGGCCACGCCGTCGATCAGCAGCAGCTTGTTGTGCATGCGCTGGTTGAGCCGCCGCCAGCAGCAGGCCGCGGCGAGCACGTACTGCGGATAGCTGATGCGCGCGCGTCCCAACACCGGGTTGTAGATGCGCATCTCGAAGTTGGCGTGGGCCCCGGCCAGCGCGGCCAGGGTCTCGACCTCGCGCAGCGCCGACAGCTGGTCCACCAGCACCCGCACCCGCACGCCGCGCCGCGCCGCGGCCAGCAGCTCGTCAAGGAACAGATGGCCGGCGTCGTCCTCGTCGAAGATGTAGGTCTGCACGTCGATGGTGCGCTGCGCCGAGCGCACCATGCTCAAGCGCGCGAGCAGCGCATCCTGCCCGTAGTCGAGGATCAGCGCGTGGTGGCGCGGCGCGCCGGGGGCGCTGTCGGCCATGGCGTCGAGCCCCAGCCTGCGCAGCGCCGAAGGCGTGGCGCAGGCATCGTCGCGCAGGCAGTCGACCAGCACCGGACGCGCCTGCCCGGCCACGCGTGCCGCGGCCGCGGCCTGTTCCGGCGTCAGCGTGGCGCAGCCGCCGGCAGCCAGCGCGGCGGCCAGCAACAACAAGCGCAACAGCACCTTCATCCCACGCCCCCCGCCCCGGGCGGTTCCGCATTCCCACTGTTGTCCCCCATCGCCCGGATACGCAGCTGGAAGCGGACCTTGCGCCCGATCACAACGCTCCAACGGGTCATTCCGTAGTGGCTGCGATCGATCAGGCCCGCCGCCAGCACCGGACAGTCCAGCGCCGGCCGCGCACATGTCGAGGGCAGCACCGTGAACGCCTCGCGGTGCTGCACGTCACGGATGCTGAGCACGCCAGGCAGCGCGCCGCCGTCCACCAGCAGTCGCGGATCGAAGGGGTCGGACACGAAGCTGAGCCAGGGATAGCGCTCGGCGTCGAAGAAGCCCCTGCCGCGGGTGAGATAGGTATGGCGCCGACTGCCGAGGATCTCCACGTCGGTCGTCGACAGCGACAGGCGCACCTGCTGGCGGCCATCGGCCAGGTGCGTCAGGCGGCCTTCGAAGACCGGAAAGCGACCCTCGACCACGTCGCCCCAGCGGGTGGCCAGGCTGAAGCCGACTTCCGAGGTCGCGGTGTCGACGTCCGCGGCGCGGACCGGAACGGCCGCCGGCAGGATGGCGGCGACGAGGGCGACCAGGAACGCGCAGGCAGCGACCGGGACACGCCTCACGGCCACCAGAAGTCGATGAGGCGCGCCGCACCAGGCTCGACCTCGGCGCCCACCGGCAGCTGCAGCATCGCGATCGAGCCCGGCGGCATGCCGCGGTATTCCCCCGACTGGCCGCTGTGCAGCAGCGCCACCAGGCGCTCCAACCCCGGATTGTGGCCGACCAGCATCAGCCGGCCGACATCGCGATGCTGGTCGGCCAGCGCCGCCAGCGTGCCGGCGGTGGCGTCATAGATGGAGGGTTCCAGGCGCTGCTCGACGTAGCCGACCACGCCGAACACGGCTTCAAGCGTCTCGCGCGTGCGCCGCGCCGGCGAGCACAGCACCTGGTCGGGCAGCAGCCTGTGCTCCAGCAGCCAGCGCCCGGCGGCCTCGGCCTCGGCCTGGCCCTCCGGCGAAAGCGGGCGATCGAGGTCGGCCTGTCCCGGCCCCGCCGCCTCGGCATGGGCGTGGCGCAGCAGCAGGATGTCCCTCACGTCGGTTGCCATCGGTCGATTCTCCATTTGTCCGCCGCGAACGGCTCAGGCCTTGCGCAGCCATTTAAGCAGCGGCGCCCAGTCCGCCTGATGGTTGCGTACCTGGGCGGAACGGTAGTCGAACAAGCTGCGCCCCAGGCCCACCAGCAGCACATAGGCCTGGCTGTCGCGCAACGAGGCCACCACCGGGTAGGGCCACTGCCCCAGCAGGTCGAGCGTGGCCTGCGACGCGTTGGTCCACGGCTTCATGCGGTTGGCGACCAGGCCCACGCGCAGGTCGCCGCGGCGGACCCTTGCGTGCTGTGCCAGCGAGTTGAGGAAGAGCACGGTGGCGTCGAGGTCGAGCGCCGAGGGCAGCACTGGCACCACTACGGCGTCGGCATGTTCCAGCCAGGTCCCCAGGTCGTCCGCCATGGCGCCGGCCGGCGCATCCACCACGACCCGCTGGGTGTCTTCCGGCAGCGACTTCCAGGCAGTCCCGGCGCGCCTGGCACCGGCGATCGGCAGGACCGCGCTTTCCAGCCCGGCGCGGCGCTCGGCCCAGCGGGTGGACGACTGCTGTGGATCGGCGTCGATGATCACCGTTCGCAGGCCGTCGACGGCCGCATGCGCGGCGAGGTGGGTTGCGATCGTGGTCTTGCCTGCACCGCCCTTGGAACTGGCCACCAGCACCGTCTTCATGCGCTCTCCGGTCACGTCCGCCAACGTACGGCAGTCGAGGGTACACCGCCCGACACGACATCGCGCACCTAGAATGCACCGACTCCCGAGCACTGGCACCACGCACCCGATGAGCGACCTGCAGGACCTGGCTGCGCTGATCCGCGCCGATACACCGTTGATCATCGTCGAAACCCCGGACGAGCCGCGGGTGGTCGAACTGTTCCGGCAGTCGCTGCTGCACGTCTGGCGCGCGCTGTACCGTTGGACCATCACCGAAGGCTTGCGCCGCCTGGACCTCGACGGCGAGGACCCCACCGACGACGCCCCCGACGCCACCAGCACCCTGCGCGCGATCCATGGCGCGGAGCAACGCGGCGTCTACCTGCTGCTCGATTTCCACCCCTACCTGGGCTACGCCGGCACCCAGCGCATGCTCCGCGACCTGGTCCAGCGCCGCGGCTGCCAGCCGCACGTGCTGGTTCTGGTCGGCCACAAGGTGGAGCTTCCGGCGGAGCTCGAAGCCAAGGCGGTGCGCTTCGGCATCCGCCTGCCGGACGCCAACGCCCTGCTCAAGCTGGTCCGCGAGGAGGCCCTGCGCTACCAGGCCGAGCACGGCGGCCGCCGGGTCGAGGCCGACGCCGACGCGGTGAAGCTGATCGTGCGCAACCTGCAGGGCCTGGCCCTGGGCGACGCCCGGCGGATCGCCCGCCAGCTGATCTTCAACGACGGCGCGCTCGGCCACGACGACCTGCCGCAGCTGGCGAAGCTCAAGTTCGAGCTGCTCAACCGCAGCGGGCACCTGCATTACGAATACGACACCGCGGGATTCGCCGACGTCGCCGGCGCGCGTGCGCTGAAGCGCTGGATCGACCAGCGGCGCGGGGTGTTCACCTCCGGCAACGCGCCGCCCGGGCTGGATCCGCCCAAGGGCGTGCTGCTGCTGGGCGTGCAGGGCTGCGGCAAATCGCTCCTGGCCAAGTCGATCGCCGGCGGCTTCGGCGTACCGCTGGTGCGGCTGGACTTCGGCACGCTCTACGACAAATTCCACGGCGAGACCGAGAAGAACCTGCGCGCCGCGCTTGAATCGACCGAACAGCTGGCGCCCTGCGTGCTCTGGATCGACGAGATCGAGAAGGGCCTGGCCTCATCCACCGGTGACGGCGACGGCGGGGTTTCACGGCGCGTGCTCGGCTACCTGCTGACCTGGATGGCGGAACGCAAGTCGCACGTCTTTCTGGTCGCCACCGCCAACCAGGTGCACGAGCTGCCGGCGGAGCTGCTGCGCAAGGGGCGCTTCGACGAGATCTTCTTCGTCGACCTGCCGGGCGTGGAGACGCGGCGCGAACTGTTCGCGCTGCACCTGGGCAAGCGCGGGCTGGATCCGGCGGGCTTCGACCTGGATGGCCTGGCCACGGCCGCCGAAGGGTTCTCGGGCGCCGAGATCGAGCAGGCCATCGTCTCCGGCCTGTATGCCGCGCACGCAGCCGGCACGCCGCTCAACGACTTCCTGCTGCGCGCCGAGCTCAAGCGCACGCGGCCGCTGTCGGTGGTGATGGCCGAGCAGGTGGATGCACTGCGCGGCTGGGCGCTGGGGCGGACGGTGCCGGCCGACTGAGCGCCTGGGGCCGCATTCACTAGGGTCACTCCCAGCTGGCGCCGCCGGCCGGGCTGGCTAGGCTTCATGGCATCGATCCGTGGAGTCAGCCATGAGCTTCCAGGTATCCAGCCAGATGTCCATCGCGCAGCAGATGCGCCTGGACAACCGCTTTGCAGTCGCCCTGCAGCCGCCGCCGCAGCTGCAGCAGGTCGCCAACCAGTATCCCCAGGGCGATGGCAGCTTCGCCGGCCAGGTCGCGGGCACCCAGCCGCAGCCGGACCTGGACCTGCAGATGGCGATGATGGCCAACGATGTCTACGCGGCCGACAACCCGCAGACCGAGCAGGCCCTGACCGACGCCGGCTGGACCGCGCTCGAGCCCAGCGCCGACGGCAGTTCGCTGGTCGACGCGCAGGGCAACGAGATCCCGATCGATCCGGCGCTGCTCAGCACGTCCGAAGGCTTCGACGCCTCGATCTACCAGAACGACCAGGGCCAGTACGTGGTCGCCTACCGCGGCACCGACGACTGGGGCCTGGCGCCGTCCGGCGATGCCGACGACAACGCGCAGCAGGGCCTCGGCTTCGAGAGCGGCCAGTACAAGGACGCCGTGGCCCTGGCCGAGGCCGCCAACCGCGTCTTCGGCGACGGCAACGTGGCATTCACCGGACACTCGCTGGGTGGCGGCCTTGCCTCCGCCGCGTCGCTGGCCACCGGCGTGCCGGGCGTGACCTTCAACGCGTCGGGCCTGAGCGACCAGACCCTCGAATCGCTCGGATTCAATCCGAACGCCGTGCGCGAGGACGCCGCCGACAGCGGCCAGCTGCGCCGCTACATCGTCAACGGCGATCCGCTGAACGGCGCGCAGCAGGACCTGCCGATCATCCCGATCCTCGGCATGTCGCCGCCCAACGCGGTCGGGCATGAGCTGCGCATCGATCCGCCCGCCGGCATGGGCGGCATCGGCGACCTTGCCGCCCTGCATGGCGGCGGTGGCGACAACGCCTCCTACGTCGACGCCCTGCAGCAGAACACCGCCTACGATCCCTCTACCCGTCCCAGTCTGTCCGAGCGCGCCGGAAGCGCCGTCGACGGCGGCCTCGACCGGCTTGGCGACTTCGCCAACGACGCCCTGTCCGCAGGCGGCCGGCCCATCCTCGGCTGGGCCATCGACCAGGCGCTTGACGTCGGTGGTGACATCGCCGGCGGCACCATCGGCGTGGTCGGCAACATCGGCCGCGACGGCCTCGAGCGCGTGGGCGAGTACAACCTCAACCAGCTTGGCAGCGTGATCCGCCAGGGCCAGGACGTGGTCGGCGACCTCTGGGACAACGGCGCCGAGATGATCGACGGCATCGGCGAGGCCGGGCGCGAGGCCTTCGCCAACGGCGACCACGTCGACGGCACCGCGCAGGTGGTCGGCGACGTGCTCGACTTCGCCATCGACAGCGTCGGCGACATCGCCGACGGCGCGCTGGGCCTGGTTGGCGACACCACCCAGAACCTCGCCAATGCCGGCGGTGGCCTGCTGCGTGACATCGGCGACGCCACCGGCCTCGACGCTCCGCTCGACGCCGTGGCCGGGTTCGTCGAGGGCACCGGCAAGGTTGTCAGCGACATCGCCGACGGCGCGGGCGACGTCATCGACACCGTCACCGACGTGATCGGCGACGGCGTCGAGGTGGTGTCCGACTTCGTCGGCGACGTTGGCCAGGCCACTTCGGACGGCGTGGAATGGCTGGGCGAGAAGCTCAACCCGACCAACTGGTTCTGAGCCATCGGACCGGCGCCACGCAAGCTGCAGCCGTGACGTAGTAACGTGACCCGCATGACCGACGCAGCCCCCGTGCTCCCGCTCGCGGCGCCCTCCCGCAGGATGGCGCCGCGCTGCGTTCGCGCATTGCTGGCCGCGTCGCTGATGCTCGCCTCCACCGCCGGCTGCGCCCGGCAAGGGACAGACGTGACTCCAGGAAAGGGCTTCGACAATCCCGGCAACGCCCAGCTTGCCGACGCCGTGACCGGCGGCGACGAAGCGCTCGCGCGCGAGCTGCTCGCCGCGGGCGCCAATCCGAACAGCGTCGACGACCAGGGCCAGCCGCTGCTGCAATGGGTGATGAAGCAGGGCGACCGCGGCGCGTTCCGCCTGCTGCTCGCGCTTGGCGCGGACCCGGCGCTCGGCAACGCCGACGGCCGCACCGCATTGCACCTGGCGGCGATGGGCAAGACCCAGGGCTGGCTGGAGGTGCTGCTCGAACACGGCATGTCGCCGGATACCCCGAACACCACCACCGGCGCCACGCCGCTGTTCGACGCGCTGCGCGCCGGCAGCGACGACAACATCGCGCTGCTGCTGGGTGCCGGCGCCCGCCTGGACGTGGCCGATCGCAACGGCACCACGCCGCTGCACCAGGCGGCCCTGGTCAAGGACTCGGGCGCCGTCCTGCGCTTCCTCGAAGGCGGCGCCGACCCGCGTGCCACCGACCGCACCGGCGCCACGTTCCAGGACTACCTGTTCCGCGGCGACCCCAAGCTGCTCAACGTCGCCACCCGCCGCGACCTCGAAAAGATCGACGCCTGGCTCGAAGCCAACGGCGTCGCGGTCACGCCGCGCAGCTGAAGCCGCGGCGAGGGAGCTGCCTGGGCCTCGCACCGACCCTGCTGGCCTCGCTCCGACCCTGTGGGAGCGGCTATAGCCGCTCCCACAAGGGCGCGGTTACGGCCACGGGCCCAGCTGACCGCCGTCAGCGTCGCGGCTGCTGCCACGGCGCCCGCCACCCTGCCGGTGGCTCCTGCGCAAGACGGGCCTCGGCCAAGGTGCGCCTGACCAGCGCGTCTTCGGTATCGATCGCGGGATCGGCGAGCAGGCGGGCGAGCAGCTCCGCATCGCCCGTACCGGCCTCCTCCCGCCCTGACAGCTCCGCCAGCTGCTCCTGGCGCCAGTCCACCCCGCGGCGGCGTGCATCCAGCGGCGCGCGCTCGGCAGCGCTGCGGGTCAGCGCGCGCGCCATCGACAGGCCGATGCGTTCGTCGAGCACCGTCTGCGGTCGGGCCAGCAGCACATCGGCCATGTGACGGCACGCATCCGGGCGGCCCGTCGCGCGCAGCTGGCGCCCCGTGCAAGCAGCCAGCACCTCGCGGTAGTCCGGCAACAGCACCCCGTGGAGCGACGACGCCCAGACCGCGGCATGCGCTGCCGCCGATGGCTGCGTACCCTCCCCGAACGTCGCCCATTCCGCCCGCGTGGGCGAATGCCTGGCCAGCGCGTCGGCGACCCAGCGCAGCATCGGGTACGGATCGGGCGCGTTGCGGGAGGATTGTGCGGCGGCGGAAAGCAGTGCCTCGGGTCCGAGACCCTGGTGCAGCAGCGGCGCCAGGTTGCCGGGCGAGAGCGCCTGCCAGCGGCGCGCGGCGGCGGTGGCCGCGGCCTGCTCGCCAGCCACCGTGCCCGCGGCCAGCAGCAGCTGTTGGGTGATGGTGTCGCCGGCGCCCTTGGCCTCCGCGCCCGAGCGCCAGCGGGAGGCGTCCACGCCGGCGGCGACGCGTCCGCCTTCGTCATACGGCTGCGCCATTGCTTCCAGCAGGGTGGCCAGCGCCAGGTCGCGGGCGCCGTCCGAACGCCCCAACGCCGTCGCCACGCGCAGACCATAGGCCTGCCAGGCCTCGGCGCGCTGCTGCGCACGCTGCAGCTCGGCTTCCGTGGGCGCGGGCTCCGAAGGCATCTGTGCAAGGGCGGGCGCGGCCAGCGCCGGCAGCAGCAGGAGGGGCAACAGGAAGCGGATGCGCATGTGCGGCTCCATCAGCGTGGTCGATCGGCGCAGCATATCCGCGCGTTGGTGAATGCGGTCCGGGGCGTCACGCGCCAAGCCTGGCGAACCCGACCTAGGGTGCGCCCCCGATTGAACGCGGCCGCGACCGACGGTCCACTGGGTGCAGACTCCCGCCGGACCGCCGTCATGCAGCTGATGCGCCTGGACAACGATTCCGCCTCTGCGGTCCACCTGCACAAGCTGCGGCAGGCGCCGCCGCCCGCAGCGGACGCCGCGAACGCTCCGGCCGCACAGCCACTGCAGGGCCGCCACGAACCCGCATACCACCCCCAGATGTCCGCGCTGGCGCCCAACGCCGCCCCGCAATGCGCCCCCGGCGGCGTGGGCCCGGGGGAACTCTCCGCGGTGGCCGGCGGCCAGCAGGCGCAGGAATTCGACGTGGTGCTGTCCCAGTTGGCCACGGCAGTCTATGAGGGCCGTCCCGCACCGCCAGCCGGCTGGTCGGCCGTGACCGACGCCGACCTCACCGCCCGCGGCATCGACGATCCTGCCGCTTGGCGCACGCAGTACCTCGAGGGCGGCGACCAGCTCGTCGCCCAGCACTTCAAGGCCGAGATCTACCAGGACTGCGACGGCAACTTCGTGCTCGCCTACCGCGGCACCGACGGCAGCGGCGCGGACTGGATGAACAACTTCCGCCAGGGCACCGGCTTCACCACCAACGACGAAATCGACAAGTTCAGCGGCCTGGCCACCCGCACCGCGGTCGAGTTCGAGCGCCGCTTCGGCACCCCGGATGCCGATGGCAACGCCACCAACCTGGCCATCACCGGCCACTCGCAGGGCGGCGGCCTGGCATCGGTGGCTTCGCTGGCCTCGGGCGTAGCCGCGGTCACGTTCGACGCGTCCGGTATCCATCCCAACACCCTGGACCGCATGGGCATCGACCCGCAGGCCGCGCGCGACATGGCCGAGGGCGGCCTGATCCGGCGCTATTCCCTGGCCGACGACCTGCTGACCAATGCCCAGGAGTCGAGTCCGCTGGCCCTTGCCGCACCCGATGCCCTGGGCACGCAGATCGTGGTCAAACCCGAGGGTGTGCAGGACCTGACCCTGGTGCCGCGCGGCCTGGCCCTCGAGACCGGCCTGCCGACGCCGGTCGCCATCGGCCTGGGCGCCGGCCTGGAAGCGCTGGACCGCCTGAACGTCCCGGTGCTGGGCGATGTCGCCAGCCTGGTGCGCGGCGCGGTCAGCCACAGCCCGGAACTGCTCACCGACGCCATGATCCAGCAGCAGCCCTGGCAGCCCGGCTATGAGAACCCGCCGCAGGGCACCACCGGAACGCTTGTCGACCTGGTCCCGGATGCGCTGCAGGACGACTTCGCGCGCAACACCCACGACCTCGCCGGCGACATCATCGACGTGGTCGAGACCGACTTCGCCCACGGCAACGGCGTGCAGGGCGGCTTCCGCATTGCCGGCGATGTCGCCGAAGGCGTCTTCAACTCCACCGGCGACACCCTGCGCCACGGCGCCGAATCGCTGGCCCAGCGCATCGACGACCGCTTCGACGGTCCGGTCAGCGACGTCGCCGCGGACGTGGTCGCCAGCGGCGGCCGCGCGGTCGAGGCGGTGGCCGACTTCGGCGGCAACGTGGTCGAGAAGGCCGCCGACCTGCTCGGCGGTGCGGCACAGACCGTGCGCAACTGGTTCCGCTGACCGCGCGCCGCTATGGCACCATCCCCGGGGATGCGCACCAGTGCCCTGATCCTCCTCCTGGCGGCAAGCGCGGCCGCATGCAGCGGACCGCCGACCATGGACCATCCTTTCACTGACCCGCAGCTCGCCCCACTCGCCGACGCGGCGCTGCGCGGCGACGCCGACACGCTGCGTGCAGGCCTGGCCGGGGTCAACCCGGACACGCCCGGCAAGGACGGCACCAGCCTGCTGCAGCTGGCCGTGGCCGCCGGACAGCCCGCGACCGTCGCTGCGCTGCTCGATGCCGGCGCCGACCCCAACCGGCAGTCGCCGGGCGGCGGCGGCCCGATGCACGCGGCCGCCTTCGGCGACGACCCGACCCTGCTGCGCGCCCTGCTCGACCACGGCGGCGACCCCGACCTGCGCAACAGCGCGACCGGTGAAACCCCGCTGGTGCGCGCCATCCTCGGCCGCAGCGACGCCCAGGTGAAGATGCTGCTGGATGCCGGCGCCGACCCCGGCGCCGCCGACGACAACGGCGCCACGCCGCTGCACGCGGCCGGCTCGATCAACGCCGGTGCGGTGGTGATGCTGCTCCTGGCGTCCGGCGCGCCCGCGCACGCCACCAACTCCGCCGGCGACACCTTCCAGCCGTATTACTTCCAGCTCAGCGAATCACTGCTCAATGAGCGCGCGCGTGGCGAGCGCCAGGCGGTCATCGACTGGCTGCGGGCGCACGATGTGCCGCTCGAGGCCGGCGTCGGCGAGTAGCCGCCGGCGTCGATCCGCCGCGATCAGGGCCAGCTCGGCGGCGCCACGCGCCAGGCCGCGGCCACCTCGGCCAGCAGCGCGCGATCGGCCGCGGTCCAGTCCGGCAGCAGCCGCGCCAGGTCGGGCGACTGCCACAGCTGCGGTTCGGTGCGAACGGCGGCGGCGTACCAGCGCACGGCTTCGTCACGGCGGTCCAGCCGCCACAGCCCCAGGGCAAGGGTCGGCGGCAGCCAGGCCGGCCCCTTGAGCCGCTCGGCGCCGGCCATGCGCCACTGCTCGAGCGCGCCGGCGAAATCACCGTGGCGGTACAGGTCCCAGCCATGGTTCCAGTGCATCGCGTCGCGCTGGCGTGCGCCTTCGGCGCGCTGCAAGGCCTCGGCGTAGAGCGCGGCGCCGGTGTCGGCGCGACCGGTGGCATAGGAAATGTGCGCCAGCTGCGCCGCGGCCAGCGCCGCGTCGCGGCGACCGCGGTCGCGTACCTGGAGCAGGCGCGGGACGACGTCTTCACCATCCGCCGCCGGATACAGCTCAAGCCGCCGGGTCACCTCGGTGTCGGCCTCGAAATAGAATTCCTTTGGCCTGGGGATGCCCTGGGCCCAGAGGCCGAGCGGCAGGACGATAAGCACGAGGGCGCCGATCAGGCGCGTGGCAAAGCGGTTCATGGCGTCACTTGGATTGGCGGAGCCCCTGTACTCCGGGGCGCATGGTACCGGCTGCACCGCGTGGATTCAGCCTCCGTCGCCGCACCGGCGCCCCGGCGGGCGCTTGCGGGGCGCGCCCGCTGCTAGAATCCGCGCCGCTTCCGCACTTCCGCGCTTCCGCGCTCTCGCGCAGCCGTGCGACGGCCGGCGCGCCCCTCCGCCAGCGTCCACGCACGCCACAGGGCCCCGCCATGACCAGCACCGCCGAACTCTCCTCTCCCGCCTCCGCCCGCATCGGCCTGACCCGTGGCGTGACCGACCACGACTACACGCTGGACGACAGGTACACCCGCACGCAGGGCCGCATCTACCTGTCCGGCGTGCAGGCGCTGGTGCGGCTGCCGATGATGCAGCGCCTGCGCGACCAGGCGGCGGGGCTGGATACGGGCGGCTTCGTGTCCGGCTACCGCGGTTCGCCGCTGGGCGGCTTCGACCTGGAGCTGTGGCGCGCGCGCAAGCACCTGGAAGGCGCGAACGTGCACTTCAAGCCGGGCCTCAACGAGGACCTCGGCGCGACCATGGTCTGGGGCACGCAGCAGACCAACCTGTTCCCGGGCGCCAAGGTCGATGGCGTGTTCGGCATGTGGTACGGCAAGGGCCCGGGCCTGGACCGCTCCGGCGACGTGTTCAAGCACGCCAATGCGGCCGGCACCTCGCCGCATGGCGGCGTGCTGGCGCTGGCCGCCGACGACCACGCCTGTCGCTCGTCGACCCTGCCGCACGGCTCGGAAGGCGAGTTCACCAGCGCGCTGATGCCGATCCTCAACCCGGCCGGCGTCCAGGACATCCTCGACATGGGCCTGGTGGGCTGGGCGATGAGCCGCTACACCGGGCGCTGGATCGGCTTCAAGACCATCGCCGAAACGGTCGAGTCGTCCGCGTCGGTGGACGTCGATCCGTTCGCGATCGAGATCGTGACCCCGGACGATTTCGACATGCCGCCCGGCGGCCTCGGCATCCGCTGGCCCGACCCGCCGATGGACCAGGAGATGCGCCTGCATCGCTACGCGGTCAAGGCCGCGCAAGCCTTCGCGCGCGCCAACCGCATCGACCGCGTGGTGATCGATTCGCCGCAGGCCCGCCTGGGCATCGTGACCACCGGCAAGAGCTACCTCGACGTGCTGCAGGCGCTGGAGTACCTCGGCCTCGATGCCGACGCCTGCGCCCGGATCGGCATCCGCGTCTACAAGGTCGGCATGACCTGGCCGCTCGAGCCGATGGGCATCCGCGCGTTCGCGCGCGGGCTCGAGGACATCCTGGTGGTGGAGGAGAAGCACGCCTTCATCGAAAGCCAGATGAAGGAGCTGTTCTACAACTTCGACTTCGGCCTGGACGGCGGCCGCCGCCCGTCGATCGTCGGCAAGTATGACGAGGCCGGCGAGTGGATCCTGCCGTCCACCGGCGAGCTGACGCCCGCCACCATCGCCGGCGTGATCGGGCGCCGGCTCCACGGCGGCACCCACCAGCGCGGCATCCGGATGGACGCCCGCGACTCGGCGCACATTGGTGAGGTGCTGCGCTGGATGGAGGAGAAGGAAGGCGCGCTGGCGCTGCCGCGCGCGCAGTTCCCGCGCGTGCCGCACTACTGCGCCGGCTGCCCGCACAACACCTCGACGCAGGTGCCCGAGGGCTCGCGCGCGATGGCGGGCATCGGCTGCCACTACATGGTCACGTGGATGGACCGCAGCACCGAGACCTTCACCCACATGGGCGGCGAAGGCGTGACCTGGTCGGGGCAGGCGCTGTTCACCGAAACGCAGCACGTGTTCCAGAACCTCGGCGACGGCACCTACTTCCACTCGGGCACGCTGGCCATCCGCCAGTCGGTCGCGACCGGCGTCAACATCACCTACAAGATCCTCTACAACGACGCGGTGGCGATGACCGGCGGCCAGCCGGTGGACGGCACGCTGTCGGTGCCGCAGATCGCGCACCAGGTGAGGAGCGAGGGCGTGCAGGCGATCGTCGTGCTGAGCGACGAGATCGAGAAGTGGTCCGATCGTTCGATCTTCCCGTCGGGCGTCGAGTTCCACGACCGCCGCGAGCTCGACGCCGTGCAGAAGCGCCTGCGCGAAGTGAAGGGGACGAGCATCCTCATCTACGACCAGACCTGCGCCACCGAGAAGCGCCGCCGCCGCAAGCGCGGCAAGATCGCCGACCCCGCCAAGCGCGTGGCCATCAATTCGCTGGTCTGCGAAGGCTGCGGCGACTGCGGCGTGAAGTCGTTCTGCGTCTCCGTGCTGCCAAAGGAAACCGAGTTCGGGCGCAAGCGCGAGATCGACCAGTCCGCCTGCAACAAGGACTTCAGCTGCGTCGAGGGCTTCTGTCCGAGCTTTGTCACCGTGCACGGCGGTGCGCCGCGCAAGGGCAAGGCGGCCACCGGGCTGTCGCGCCTGGCGAACCTGCCGGATCCGGTGTTCGCCAGCGACGGCTCGCGGCCCTGGAACATCCTGATCACCGGCGTGGGCGGAACCGGCGTGGTCACCATCGGCGCCCTGCTGGGCATGGCCGGGCACCTGGAAGGCCGCGGTGCAAGCGTGCTCGACCAGACCGGCCTGGCGCAGAAGGGCGGCGCGGTCACCACCCACATCCGCATTGCCGGCGCACCGTCGGACATCCACGCCGTGCGCATCGCCGCCGGCGAGGCCGACCTGGTGCTGGGCTGCGACATGGTGGTGGTCAACGACTACTGGACGCTCTCCAAGCTGCGCGCCGGCCGTTCACAGGTGGTGATCAACAGCTACGAAGCGATGCCGGGCACGTTCACCACCCGGCCGGACATGCAGTTCCCGGCGACCGACATCATCAGCGCGGTGCGCACGGCGCTGGCCGGCGACGACGTGGCCGACGCCGCGGCCCGCGCCGCGCGCGCGCTGAACGTGGTCGATGCCACCCAGCTGGCCACGGCGCTTCTCGGCAACGCCATCGCCGCGAACCTGTTCATGCTCGGCTACGCCTGGCAGCGCGGCCTGGTGCCGCTGTCGCTGGACGCGCTGATGCGCGCGGTGGAGCTCAACGGCGCCGCAATCGAAATGAACAAGACCGCCTTCGCCTGGGGCCGCCTGGCCGCGGTCGATATCGAAGCGGTGTACGAAGCCGCCGGCATCGTGCGCAACACGCGCACCGCCGCCGAGGACACGCCGTCGCTGCTCGACGCGCTGCCCCCGGGCGACTGGGAAGGCAACGAATGGGGCGCCACCAGCGCGCCCAAGCCGCAGCGCACCGAAGACCAGCTGCGCCACCTGCCCGAAGGGGCGGACAGCATCGCGTTCCTGCCGCTGGACGACGCCCGCCTTTCACGCAGCCTCGACGAACTGGTCGCCCGCCGCAGCGCCTTCCTTACCGACTACCAGGACGCGAAGTACGCGCGGCGCTACACCGAGCTCGTGGCCCGCGTGCGCGCCGCCGAAGAAGCCCGTGCGCCCGGCGCCACCGATCTCAGCGAGGCCGTGGCCCGCTATTTCTTCAAGCTCATGGCCTACAAGGACGAGTACGAAGTCGCGCGCCTGTACACCAGCGGCGAGTTCAAGCGCCAGCTGGAGCAGCAGTTCGAGGGCGACTACCGTCTCGAGTTCCACCTCGCGCCGCCGCTGCTGGCCAGGCGCGACGCCGAGGGCCGGCTGCGCAAGAAGGCTTTCGGCCCGTGGGTGTTCAGCGCGTTCAAGGTGCTGGCGAAGCTCAGGGGCCTGCGCGGCACGCCGCTGGACGTGTTCGGCTACACCGCGGAGCGGCGCACCGAGCGCGCGCTGATCGACGGCTACGAGCTCACGGTCGGCGGCCTGCTGGACGCGCTGGACTCCGGCAACGTCGCGCTGGCGGCGGAAATCGCATCGATCCCCGAGCACATCCGCGGCTACGGCCACGTCAAGCACGCGCACCTGGAGAAGGCCAAGGCACGCGAAGCCGACCTGCTGCGCGAGTGGGCCAATCCGCTGCGCATCGTGCAGGCGGCCTGACGCCACGAAGCCCCAAGCCGCAGGGCCGCTGCTGTAGGAGCAGCTACAGCTGCTCCTACAGGTCCGTGGGGCGGATCGGTGCCGGCGTCAGCCGCTGCAGCCGCCGCAGCACACCGAGGGCTGCTGCTCGACTTCGGCCGGCTGCACGTCGCCGCCGACCTCGTTGATCAGGGCCGCCAGCCGGGCGGCGTCGATCGCCGCGTTCACGCGCAGGCCGTGCGCCGGGTCGATATCGACCACCGCGGCGGGATCGAAGGCCAGCAGCGCGTCCTCGATCACCACCAGCGGCGGCAGCGGCCGCGACGCGCGGACATGGAACTCCATCGTCGACTCCTGCTGTGGCGGCGCGCACGGCGCCGATGGCCCCATGCTGCGCCGCCTGCGGCGCGCCCGCGATGATCCAGGTCAAACCGCGCGCAGAACGGGAACCGGGCTCCCGCGCAGTGGCTAAAGCGCCGCGACTGCAGCCCGCGCGACCGCGATCGACTGTTCTTCGCGCTCGGCCAGGGTCGTCTGGTGCCAGGCCCTGCTGGCCGCCACCAGTTGCTTGAGGTCGGGCGGCGCCGTCATCCGCTTGCCGTGATGGGCGGTGACGCTGAAATGCAGGTTGTCGACCAGCACGCTCAGTTCACCGCGCCCGACCAGCATGCGGGCCTGGTCGCCGACCCCGTCGACGTCGCTGAACTCGATTCCGCGCGAAGCACTGCGCGTGGCGTCAGCGACCCCTCCAAGCAGCGCGTCGGCCGCCGCGCTGTCCGGCCCCGCGTTTTCACGCGCCTGCTCGCGGACGCCGTCCATCGCCTTGTCGAGTTCGGCACCGCTTATTCCACGGGTGACGTTGGCGAAGTGTTCCGCCGCGGCCCTGGCATCGTCCGCAACCCGGGTCACATGGATGGTGGCGTCCATGACCATGCCTTCTCCCTTCCAGTTGTACAGGCACATGCCCGAGGATTCGTGCTGCTCGATTTCGCCCGCCGGCAGGCCGAAGACGGTCGCCACGGTGTCGACCGTGACCACGCTGCACGGTGAGTCCCGCAATGAAGGATCGAACCTCGCCGAGGCCGCGGTCGACGCCTGCGTCCCACCGGCACCCGGGCTCCCGGCCACGGTCGGGCCATCCCCGCCGCAGCCGGCCAGCAACAACGCAAGCGTGGCCGCGGACGCGACCGGAACAAGGGAGGGGCGGACAGACCGCTGGCGGTACCGATGGAAAGGCTTGTGCATGGCACGGATCTCCTGCCGCGATCACTCGCGGGTTCGTCATGGATCGGGGATGGATCAGCGATTGCGCGACTGGTGCAGCAGCGCCGATTCAGCGGTCGCATCGGACACCTGGTGCCAGCGGGTCCAGATGGTGCCGATGTCGTCATCGAACACCATCGCGTCGCGCGCAAGCGCCGTGGTCGCAAGGTCCTGGCCATCCGCGTTGGCGGAGATCACGAACACGAAGCGCGGCGTAGCGGGGTTGAACGGCGCTGCGCGATCGGCCTCCTCGCCCATCGCCGCGACCAGGTCCTCGGCGACGCGCGCCGGATGCGGGCTTCCGTCCCCGGCTCTGGTCGCATAGCGATCCGACGGCGCGGAAACATCACGCGCGAACCATTCGCCTTCGGGTTCGGCAGGACCTGCCAGCGCAGCGCAGGGAGACCCGAGGCAGTCCACCGCGATCGATTCATCAGCGGACAATTCCCTGCGCGCCGCCTCTTCCACCCCGGCGCGCATCCCCTGCCGCGGTGCCATCACGAATCGCCAGGCCACGTCCGGCCCGACCCCGAATTCGGAGACATCGGCCAGGTGCTCTTCCGGCACCGATCCGCGCAGGTCCT
The DNA here is from genome assembly GCF_054052085.1 of Luteimonas sp. A501. Next base: position 61,304 of record NZ_JBSVRI010000004.1, on the reverse strand, counting down.
GGTGCCGTGCCGGCCCGAGATTGAAGCGCTGCACTTCGACGTAGTCCAGGTTCCGGTCCGGCGCCTGCGCATCGGGCGCAACGTGCCAGGTGACCCGGTAACGCGCATGCGGCAGCAGTCCTTCCCGGTGTTCGACCAGCAGCAGCGCCCGCACCGGCGGCGCCAGGTCGGCATCGGGATTGAAGGCCGACGCGCCCTGCCCCGGGAAGCGCTCCGCGCTGTAATACCCGGAGTTTTCAACGGCTTCGACATCGACGGCGCTGAAGCCCGCAGCGCTGGCCCAGGCAGGCGGCGCCGGCTCCGACGCTGCGAAGGACAGGGAACCCGTGCTCAGCAGGCAGGCGAACAACAGTGGGCGCATGGGCATCATCGGCGGCATCCTTTCCTGGGCATGAAGAGAAGTTCCGTTCGCGTGGCGAAGCCAGCCGAGCGGGTCCCGGAGATATACGCCACCCGATGCACCCACCGGACAGTGCCTCCGGCGCTTCAGTCGGATTCCGCGCCGTCGTGCACGCTTCCCACCAGCCGGCGTAGTAGCCGCCGAAGCGCTCGGGCGCCAGGTCTGCGAACGCGCCGCCGCGCGATGGACAGCCGGTTCAAGCGTCGATGATCACGGTGTCGAGTGGCCGGGCGCCCTGCGCGAGAACACCAGGCAGCGGTTGTTGGCGGGCATCGTGACATCAGCCGCGATATCCAGGCCGACTGCGGATGCCAGTGCCGCCACCGCTTCGAAGTCGCGGATGGCCGAGCGCGGCTCGCGGGCTTTCAGCCAGGCGTCGAAGTCGCGGTTGCTGGCGCTCGTGTACGCACCGCCGTAGTTGAACGGGCCGTAGACGACCAGCGTGCCGCGCGGCGCATCGCGCAGCACCTCGCCGACGCCGGCGAAGAAGGCTTCGACCTCGGGCCAGCCCATGATGTGCAGGGTGTTGGACGTGAACACCGCATCGAAGCCGCCTGCGGCAGGCCAGGGGCCCTGCGCCACGTCGAGCGCGATCGGCGCCGGCGTGTTGGGCAGCGCGGCTTCGTCGAGCCAGGAACGGATGCCGGCGAGCTTGTCCGCGACCTCGGAGCACTGCCAGCTGAGCCAAGGCATGGCCGCGCCGAAATGGACCGCGTGCTGGCCCGTGCCGCTGCCGATCTCGAGCACCCGGTGATGGCCGGCGAGGCGCTCGCGCAGGACCGCGAGGATCGGATCGCGGTTGCGATCGCAGGCGGAGGCGTGTGGTTTCATCGGGCCAGTCTGACCGATCCCGCAGCGGCTGTTGCGCCAGGCAGCCGTCAGGCTTTTCCGGGGCTGGCGGACGGACACAGTGCGACCCGCTTCGATCGCTGGTCGACAAGGATCACGAAGCCTTGGAGCGCATGCGCGCCGACCAGGAGTTCCGGATAGCGATCCGACACCCGCACTTCGGCATCCTCGATGCTCGCCGCACCGATCCTGACGGGCCCGCGGACCACGCCGCGCATGGTTTCGATCCGTCCGTTGGTCAGCCCTCCCGCACCGGCGGGTTCCAGCGGGGTGCCCTCGAGCTGGCCATACAGCGCCTGCGGCATGACGAATGCCACGTTCGCGCCGGTATCGATGTTGCCCTCCGTCCGGACATCGCCGATCGACACGGAGACGCGAAAAGGCCGCTCGTACTCCAGGATCGAATCCCCGCCGGCCGGCAGGGCAAGGCTGCGGCTGAAGGACAGCATCCTCCGCGGATAGTCGATGACCAGCAGGCCGTCTTCGAAGAACCCGCGGCCAAGGATCCCCAGGAATGGCGCCTCCGGCGACATCAGGCGGCTGTAGTCGCGGGTGATCACGTCCAGGTCGTGTCGCGACAGGCCGCCCAGGCTCAGCGAGTCCAGGCGCGTGGTGTCCACGGCCGCGGTTTCCAGGCCGTCGGAGGTGCTTGCGCGTCCATGGACCTCCAGCCCGAGCACGGCAACCAGGGCGGCGTCGGCGCGGCCGTTGCCGCTCGCTCCCGTATCGACAGCAAAGCGGAACGGTCCCCGCCCATTGACCCGGGCCTGGACATAGATGCGTCCATCGACAACTTCGAAGGGCACCTGCGCGTCGAAGTCGCTGCGCGCCGCTTCCCCGATGGCACAGGCATCGGACCGCGCCCCGGCATCCACGTTGCCGGCGTCGCCGAGGGCCGCCATGAGCATCACTGCAAGGAGCATCATCCGGATCCCGGTGCACGATTGAAGACGGGCGCCCTCACCGCTTCCGGCCGTCAAGCAGGTAGTAGGCCAGGTGGCCCAGGCCCGTCGCACCAAGCAGCAGCGCTGCCACGCCCGGCGTGACCTCGCGCGCCCCGATCAGTTCCACCAGGCCGAAGCCGATGGCCAGCGCTACCAGGACCGCGCCCCACTGCAGGGAAGACTGGCGGCGACGGCTCGCCTCGCCTTCGAGCAGCGCGCGCACCAGTTCTTCCGAGCCTCGGGCCTCGAAGATCCGGCGGCGCGCATAGGCTTCCACCGTCACCTTGATCGAGTAGGCGACGGCGGCGAAAAGGGAGATGGGAATCAGGATGTCGAAGTTCATGGCGTGCCTGCATCGGTTGGTTGACCAAGGAGATACGCCCGGCGACACGGCGGTTGCACTACGCCGATTGCAACCGGCGCGCCGATTCCCGTATCCCTGTCCTCGATGCTTCAAGCCAGTCCATCTTCCGACGATGCCGCCGACGCCGACCACGCGCTGGTGCAGGCCGTGCTGTCCGACGCCCCGGGTGCCTTCGAGCGCCTGGTCCGCGACTATCAGGGCCTGTGCTGGCACGTCGTCGACCGCTTGGTCCGCCATCCGGACGATACCCGCGAGCTCTGCCAGGAGGTTTTCCTGCGCATCCACCGCACGCTGCACCAGTACCGCGGCGAGAGCGCGCTGAAATCGTGGATCGCACAGGTCGCCTGGTCGGTGGCCGCACGCCATCTCGAGCGCAAGCGCATCCCGATCGCCGATCCCGATGACGACGACCCGCCCCTGGAAGAGCGGATCGGCGACGGCTTCGACCTGGAGGCCGCGGCATCGGACGCGGAGGCCGTCAGGCGGCTGCACCGCGCCATCGAAATGCTGCCGCCGCTGCAGCGCAGCCTGCTTGCGCTCTACCATCTGGAAGAGATGCCAATCGCCGGGATCGCGGAGGTCACGGGCCTCGCCGAAGGCACCATCAAGAGCCATCTGTTCCGCGCACGCAAGCGGCTGCGCAGCCTTCTGGAATCACGCATGGGAGTTCCGCCATGACCACGAAAGATACGCCCCCCAAGGTCGACGCCAGCGAATGGGAGGCCCAGGAACAGGGGCTGCGAGTCGCACGCGGCAATGGACACGGGCCGGCCGACGCCGACGCCGTGGCCCACTGCTACCGTCTCGTGGCCACGGCAGTAACAACCGCCCCACGCAGCCAGCCGCCGCCCGGTTTCGCCGCGGCGGTCGCGGCCAGGGTCGGCATCCGCGACCCGAGGTTCGAGCCGATCCTGGCTCGCAGCCTGCTTCTGATCCTTGCCACCGCATCGATCATGGCGGCGGCGCTCTACGCCGACGCGGCGTGGTACGCGCTCCGCCAGGCGCTGGCCACCGACGCGATGCCGTGGCTCGCGGCCGCCGGGATCTGCATCGCCCTCAACTGGATATCCGGCCAGATCCGCCGGCTTCACGCGCTCCCGCCCATGACCCCGAGGCGCTGAACGCCTGCAGCAGGCGCGCGATCTCGATGGCCGAGGCGATGGCGGCGGCGTTGTCGACCGCGACCCACGCCCGGCATGGATGGCGCGGCATCGGCACAATGGCGGCCGCGACATTTCGTGCAGGGCGTTGGACATGCGGATCGGAGTTGATTTCGGCACCAGCTATTCGGCCGCGGGCGCCGTGGTGGATGGCCAGGTGCAACTGATCCGCTTCGGCGACCAGGAGCAGTTCCGTACCACGGCATTTTTTCCGCAGCGACTGCCGGACCTCCACAAGTTCGAGCTGACCGATGCACTGCAGGGCGACGTGGCGCGTTGGATGAGCAGTGCCAAGGGCGAGCAGACCCGCGAACTTGCGCGCCTGGAAGGCCTTCGGCAGGCGGCCATGGCGCTACCTGTGCAGCAGCGCGCGGACGCGCTGGCCCAGGTCCCGACCATGCGCCGGCGCAGTGACGATGAACTCCGCCGCGCGGCGATCGCCGCCGTGCGCCGCAACTGGGCGGCAGCGGAAGTGCGCGACGCAATGGACGCCAAGGCCGATCTGGACGACGCGCTTTACGGCGACGAGGCGGTGGATGCATTTCTGTCCGCGGGTGAAGGGCATCTGGTGGTTTCACCCAAGTCGATGCTCGGCTACAGGCTCGACGCACATGCACGCGACGTGCTGCTGGGCATCGCCACCCATGTCTTGCGCCACATCCGCACCACCGCCTCGTCGCAGCTCGGCGCGGACGTGCGTTCGGCGGTCATGGGCAGGCCGGTGCGCTTCCGCAGCTCGATGCAGGAGGCCGGCGGCGAGCAGGCGCTGGAGATCCTCACCGACGCTGCGTCCGCCGCGGGCTTCGAAACCATCGAATTCCTTGAAGAGCCGGCCGCGGCCGCCTACGACTACCACCGTCGCAGCCGCGAAGTCCGTCGAACGATGATCCTCGACATCGGCGGCGGTACCACCGACATGGCGCTGGCGCTGGTGGGGGGCGATGCGCCGGCGCCCGTCGTTCATGGCGCGTGGGGCGAGCCCGTCGGCGGCACCGACGTCGACCTGGAGCTGAGCATGCGCGCGGTCATGCCGCTGTTCGGGAAGAACGTGACCAGGACGCCCGTGCATCGCTTCTACGAGGCCTCGCACGTGCAGGACCTGCAGCGGCAGGGCAACTTCCGCAGCGCCAGCTTCGACGACGTCGAGGCGCCCTATCGCCAGCGCCTGGTGGCGCTGCAGCAGGCCGGCCACACGGTGCGCCTGAACCGCGCCGTCGAGCGCGCGAAGATCGAACTCAGCGGCAGTGAGCGCGTGGCGCTGGATCTCGGCTATATCGAACACGGCCTCGGCTGCGACATCGACCACGCGCACCTCGAAGCCGCCGCCGACCGCCCGTTCCTGATGCAGCTGCGCGCGCTGATGCGCGAAGCCGGCGCCGGCGCCGGCGAGGCGCCGGACGTGGTCTATCTCACCGGCGGCATGTCGCGTTCGCCGTACGTGCCGGCGCTGGTCGGCGAAGTGTTTCCGGGCGTCGAGATCGTGCGCGGCGATGCGTCGTTGGGCGTGGTCACCGGGCTTGCCCGCGCGGCCGCGGCCTGAGGGCCCGGCTCCGCGGCGAAAACGCGCGCGTTGCAATGCGCGGGCCGCGCGCACCTCGCGGAACTCGCGCCCTCGCCCCGACCGGCAACATGTAAAAAATACTTGACACGACCCCATCGCAATGTAAAAACTTGTTTACATCAAGCTGAGGGAGAACTGTCGTGACGATCGGGCGCTGGGGTTGGATCGGACTGCTGGCCGTGGCGGGCACCGGCCTGTGGTTGTTGCTGGGCAGCGGACGTGTGTTCGGTCACGACATCGGCGGTCTGGGCATGACCCTGCTGATCGGCTGTACGTGGGTGGCGCTGTACGCGGTGTCCTCGATGCCGCGCGGCGAGTTCGAGCAAGGCGCCTCACCCGGCGAGTGGAAGGCCTGGATCGGCTTCGCCTTCATGCTGGCGGCCACCCTCTACTTCGTCCTGCACGCCGAGGCGTTCAGCGGTGATGATCGCGCGGCGGCGCGGCGCGTGGCGACCAATCTCGTGCTGCTGCTGGTGGCGTGGACCGTGCTGTCGCGGCTCATGGCCTCGCGCTGGAAGGACCGCGTGCAGCAGGACGAGCGCGACCGCGAGATCGAAACACGCGGCGCCGCCTGGGGTCGCGGCGCGCTCGTGGTCGGGGTGATCTTCCTCGCGGTAACGCTGGGCCTGTCGCCGGAGCACAAGCTGCAGTGGGCCACGCACTTCGCGATCGGCAACATCCTGGTTTTCGTGCTGATGATCGGCTGGCTGGTCGAGGCTGCGGCGATCGCGCTCACCTACTGGCGGGACCGCCGCTGATGCCGCTGCCGTCATTGGCGGGGTGCTGACGCGATGACCGGCACTCCGCTGGAAAACGACATCCGGCGCCTGCGCCTGGAGCGCGCCGGAATGACCCAGCAGCAGCTGGCCGATGCCTGCCAGGTGACCCGGCAGACCATCATCGCGCTGGAGGCGGGGCGCTATGCACCGTCGCTGGAACTGGCGTTCCGGCTGGCGCGCGCGTTCGGCGTGGGCGTGGAGGACGTGTTCCGCTGGAAGACGCCCTGAGCCTCGGCCTCACTGCGCTGCAGGGGCCTGTTCATCCCGCAGCGCCGTCAGGATGCGCAACCCCGCGCGCCCATCGGCGGGCGTGAAGCCCAGTCGCGCCTGCTCGGCGGCAATCGCCCGCCGCGTCAGCGTGCCGACCATGCCGTCCGCCTCGCCGATCGCGTGCCCGCGCGCCAGCAGCAGTTCCTGCAGCTCCCGCCGCTCCGCGCGCCCGATGCCGGGGTCGTCCGTGGGCCAGGCAGTGGCAAAGGCAGCGCCTCCGCGCAGTCGATCGGCCAGGTGCGCAATGGCAAGGGCATAGCTCTCCGCCGCGTTGTAGGAATAGATCGCGTCGAAGTTCTTGAACACCAGCAACGCCGGGCCCTTGGCGCCGGCAGGCAGGATCACCGCGGCACGCGCGTCCGCGGCCACTCCACCGACGGCGCTTCCATCCACGCGCCTGACGCCCTGCTTCACCCATTCCGACAGCGGCTTGCGATTTGTCCGACCTGCCTGCGCGGCGTTGAAGCCTTGCGGCAGCTGCACCTCGTAACCCCAGGGCTCGCCCGTGCGCCAGCCGGATCGTTTCAGGTAATTGGCGGTGGATCCCAACGCATCCGGGATGCTGCCCACCAGGTCGCGGCGGCCGTCACCGTCGAAATCCACCGCGATGCGCTGGTAGGTGCTGGGCATGAACTGCGTGTGCCCGAAGGCACCTGCCCAGGATCCGGTGATGCCTGGATCGACCAGGTCCCCGCCCGCCAGCAGCTGCAGCGTGGCGACCAGCTCGCCCTGGAAGAACGGCTGCCGCCGCCCGAAGCAGGACAGCGTGGACAGCGAGACCAGCAGCGGGCGCTTGCCGAAACTCCGGCCGTAGTCGCTCTCCACGCCCCACACCGCCACCACCGTGGCCGGGTCCACGCCGTACTCCGCCTGCGCGCGCGCAAGCGTCGCGGCGTGCGCGGCGAGCATGGCGCGGCCGTCGTCAATGCGCTGCTGGTCGACCAGCGCGGCCAGATAGTCCCAGATCGGCGTGCTGAACTCGGGCTGCTGGCTGAGCAGCGGCAGCACGCTCATGTCCGGCACCAGGTCGGCGGTCAGGCGGTCGAAGCTGCCGGCCGCGACGCCCTTGCCCGCAGCGGCGCCGCGCAGTTTGACCATGCAGCCCTTGAACGTGGCGAGCTCGGCAGCCGTTGGCCCGGGCTGGGCGGGCGGAGCCGGCAAGGTCTGCGCGGGTAGCTGGGGCGCTGCCTGTGTCGTTTGCAGCGGTCCCTGCGGCTGCGCCATTGCAACGGCGGCCGGCAGGGCCAGGACCAGGACCAGGACCAGCGTGGCAAGCGGGGGAATCAGGCGCATCCGGAAACTCCGTGTTCGACTCGCCGGATTGTAGGCACGCGCCGCTTCGGCATGCGCCACGCGCGATGAACAGGCGACTTCACGGCCGGCAGACCGCCGCTGCGCTGTCATCGGCGGGGCCGCACGACAGGGACACACGATGGACGTACTGCAGAACACCGAACTCTGGATCCTCGCGCGGGTGGCCGCGGCGATGGCGCTTGGTGGCGTGCTCGGCATCGAGCGCGAGCTCGGCCGCCACGCCGCCGGCCTGCGCACGCACATGATGATCGCCGGCGCCGCGGCGCTGATCGTCGGCCTGGGCGATGTCGTGGCCGAACACTTCACCCAGGAGCAGTATCGCGACCTGCTGCGCATCGACCCCGGTCGCCTGATCGAATCGGTGGTGGCCGCGGTCGGCTTCGTCGGCGCCGGTGCCATCCTCCGCGCCCGCGGCGACCAGCAGGTGCGTGGGCTGACCACCGCCAGCTCGCTGCTGATGGCAGCCGCGATCGGCATCGCCGCCGGGCTCGGCAGCTACCTGCTCGCGCTGGGTGCTTCGCTGCTGTGCGTGGTGGTACTGGCCGTGTTCCGGCGGCTCGAGTCACGGCTTGGCACCGATGAACCGAAGCCCGAAAAGTCATGACCGCATACCTGCGCCGGAATATCCGCCAACCGCACGTCCGGCCATCCCACGCCCGTCACAGCACGCCCGTCCGCAACACCCCCGCCGCGCATGCGGCATGATCCCGCCATGACCATGAGGAACCGCCCATGTCCCGCTTCCACTCCGCTCGCCATCTTGCCGTGCTGCTGGCCGCGCCGCTGGCCTTCGCCGTCGTCGCCTGCTCGCCCGCACGCGAGCCCACGCCAGTGAACGGTGCACCCCCGAAAATCGTCGATGGCGGACTTGGCGGCAGCTGCGACGCCAAGGCGGCTGAGCAGTTCGTCGGCCAGCTGCTGGACGAAGCCGTGGGCGAACGCGCAAAGGCCGCCGCCGGCGCGCGCGGCGTCCGCGTCATCCGCCCGGGCATGGCGGTGACCATGGACTACCGCGCCGGGCGCCTGAACATCGAGATCGACGACGACCGCCGCATCATCAAGGTCAGCTGCGGCTAGGCCCATGGCACGCCGCAACCGGGGGAAGCGGGCACCGCGCAGCTGGATCTGGCTGGTCGCGGCACTGTTGCTGGTCGGCATGTGGCAGGTGCTGGAACGCCAGGACGGTCCGGCGCTCGCCTTCCTGCCTGCCGAAGCCCAGGCGACCCTGGCCCTGATCGACCGCGGCGGGCCGTATCCGCATCGCCAGGACGGCGGCGTGTTCCAGAACCGGGAACGCCTGCTGCCGCAGCGACCGCGCGGCCATTACCGCGAATTCACCGTCGATACCCCGGGCTCGCGCGACCGCGGCGCGCGCCGCATCGTCACCGGCGGCGACCCGCCCGCGGAGTGGTACTACACCGAGGATCACTACCGGAGCTTCCGCGCCTTCGAACGCGGGGACCGGCCATGAACGGCTTGGAGCTTGGCGCGATGCTGGCCGATGCCAGCCAGGCGGCGGCCTACTTCGTCGATATCCACGATCGTGCCGCGCTGGTGGAATCAGCCACCTCGCTGGACTTCGCGGTGCGCGCCGTGGACCTGGAGTTCGCCGACGACAAGGCCGCCCTGCTCGACGGACTCGCCGCGGCGCTCGACTTCCCGTCGACCTTCGGCGGCAACTGGGACGCGCTGGCAGACAGCCTGGGCGACCTGTCCTGGCTGCCGGCACCGGGCTACCTGCTGCTGCTGGATCATTGCGGCGGCCTGCGCGAGGGCGCCGGCGATGACTTCGCCACCCTGCTGGACATCCTCGACGAAGCCGCACGCCACCACGCCCGCGCGGGCGTGCCGTTCTGGGCGCTGCTGCCGGTGTCGGCGCCGTGACCGGCGTGCATACGCCGTACACACGGTCTTAGCGAAAAAAGGACACCGCGCATACGTCCACACGCGGACACTGGGCCGCGAGCCCCTGACCGTGGACAACTGCAATGAAGCGACTCCTCCCGATCACCGGCGCCGCACTGGCGCTGTCACTCGCGGCCTGCAGCGACCCGAGCCAGGCCTACACCCCCGTGGATGAGCTGCCTTCGGCGCAGACCCCGGCCGCGGAGCGCACGGAACCCGGCGCGCTGCCGGCCGACGATGCCATGCCTGCCCCGGCACCCGTCGTCGACCCGGCACTTCCGCCCCCGGTGGATCCCAGCCTGCCGCCGGTGGATCCCGCCACGCCGCCGATGAACCCCACCGTGCCGCCGATCGACGAGACCCAGCAGCCGCCACCGCCGGTCGATTCGCCGATGGCCAACGAGCCACCGACGGACTGAGCCGCGGTCTTCAGTCGTCGCCGCCCTTGCGGAAGTCGATCGGCTGGCTTGGGCGGTCGCTGCTGATCGTGGCGCCGCTGTCGCGAACGCAGTCGCGCGAGACCGGCTCGCCGGGGCGATCGCTGCTGCTGGCGCACAGTGGGTTGGCGTCTACCGCCGCGTTGGTGTCGTAGTACTCGGGCGTGGCGGCGCAGGCGCCGAGCAGCAGCGCCGCGGCACCGGCGGCAAAGGCGAAGCACATCGCGCGCATGGGACTCTCCTCGGGCGTATCGGCAGTCCAGCCTGCACGAGGATCCCCGCGGTCCGCAAGACGCTCGCGCCTGCAACCCGCCGCCGTGCCGGGCCCGCGACGCTCCGTCGATCAGGCCCGCGGGTCGCCGATGAAGCGGAGGAACTCCGAGCGCGTGCGCGCGTCGTCGCGGAAGCCGCCCAGCATCTTCGAGGTCACCATGCTCACGCCGCGCTTGTGCACGCCGCGGGTGGTCATGCACTCGTGGCTGGCCTCGACCACCACGCCCACGCCGCGCGGCTTCAGCACGTCCTGGATGACCGCGGCGATCTGCGCGGTCATCTTCTCCTGCACCTGGAAGCGGCGCGCATAGGCGTCGACCACGCGCGCGAGCTTGCTGATGCCCACCACCTTGCCGTCGGGCAGGTAGCCGACGTGGGCGCGACCGATGATCGGCGCCATGTGGTGCTCGCAGTGGCTCTCGAACTCGATATCGCGCAGCACGATCATCTCGTCGTAGCCGGCGACTTCTTCGAAGGTGCGCTCGAGGTACTCGCGTGGATCGTCGGCATAGCCGCTGAACCAGTCGCCGTAGGCCTTGGCCACGCGCTTGGGGGTGTCCAGCAGGCCTTCGCGCGCCGGGTCGTCGCCGGCCCAGCGCAGCAGGGTGCGGACAGCGGCCTCGGCCTCGTCGCGGCCCACGCCGTTGCGCTGATCGTCCGGATTGGCCATCGCCCTGCTTCCTGTCGCCTGAAAACCGCCATGGTACCGCGCCGCGGCGGCGGGCCAGGACGCAGGCCCCGGACCAATGGCCCTGACCCGGCACCCGCATTCATGGGAAAGTCGGGCCACGATCCTGCCTCGGCACCCCAACCCTCCCTCCCTCCGGAGAGCCCCAGATGCGAACCGCTTCCGCCCGCTCGCCCCTCGCCATCGCCCTCGCGCTGGTCCTTCCCCTCGGCCTGGCCGCCTGCAACGACCCCGGCACCGCCGCGGCCGCCGGCAACCAGGCGACGACGGCCGCCACGAACGCGACGGTGGCCGATCCCGGAGCCGAGACGGCGCGCCTCAATGCCTGGTTCGAGGAGAAGTACGAGGAGCAGCTGCAGTTCAGCCCGGTCCAGCTGACCTTCCTCGGCCGCAAGGAGCTCTACGACCGGATCGACGATGTCTCCGAGGCCGGGATCCGCAGGCAGCTGGACTGGATGGAGGCCTCGGTGAAGGACATGGAGGCGCAGTTCGACTACGACCGCCTGGAGCCCGAGGCGCAGCTGTCCTGGAACCTGTGGAAGAAGCAGTACGAAAGCGCGCGCGACGGCATGCCGTTCCTGCTCGACGGCTACTCGTTCGACCAGATGAACGGCATGCACAGCATGGCGCCGACCTTCATGATCAATTTCCACAAGGTCGACGACGAGTCGGATTTCCAGGCCTATGTGGCGCGCCTGCGCGCGCTGCCGGCGACCTTCGACATCCTGCTTGAACGCACGCGCGCGTCGGCGGCGCAGGGCATCCGCCCGCCCAGGTTCGCCTGGGAAGGCGTGGCCGACCAGTCGCGCAAGATCATCGCCGGGGCGCCCTTCGACGACGGCCCCGACAGCGCGTTCTGGGCCGATGCCCAGGCCAAGGCCGACGCGCTGGCGGAGTCCGGCAAGGTCACCGCCGAGCGGGCCGCCGAACTGAAGGAAGAGGCGCGCAAGGCCCTGGTGGACGACGTGAAGCCGGCCTATGAACGCATCCTCGCGCTCGCCGCCGAAGAGTTGCCGAAGGCCGCCGAGAACCCCACCGGCGTCGGCCAGACGCACCCCAACGGCGCCGCCTACTACGCCTACCAGCTGCGCGAGAATACCTCCACCGACATGACCGCCGACCAGATCCACGCGCTCGGCCTGTCCGAGGTCGCGCGCCTGCGCGGCGAGCTGGAGGCGGTGCAGGCGCAGATCGGCTTCGAGGGCGACCTGCAGGACTTCTTCAAGCACGTGCAGTCCGACCCGGCGCGCCTGTATCCGGACACCGACGCCGGCCGCCAGGCCTACATCGACGACGCCACGAAGGCGATCGACAACATCAAGCAGCACCTGCCGCAGTACTTCGGGCTGCTGCCCAAGGCCGACCTGGTAGTGAAGCGCGTGGAAGCCTTCCGCGAACAGGACGGCGCCGCCCAGCACTACAACCCGGCGTCACCGGACGGCAAGCGCCCGGGCGTGTACTACGCGCACCTCTCCGACATGAACGCGATGCCGAAGACCGAGCTTGAGGTGATCGCGTACCACGAGGGCCTGCCGGGGCATCACATGCAGATCTCGATCGCGCAGGAGCTGACCGGCGTGCCGACCTTCCGCACGCAGGTCTTCGACACCGCCTACAACGAGGGCTGGGGCCTGTACTCGGAGTGGCTGGCCAAGGAGATGCCCGACACCTACCAGGACCCGTACTCGGAGTACGGCCGCCTGATGTCGGAGATGTGGCGCGCGATCCGCCTGGTGGTCGACACCGGCATGCACGCCAAAGGCTGGACCGAGGAGCAGGCGGTCGCCTACTTCCGCGAGAACAGCTCGGTGCCCGACGCCGCGATCCGCTCCGAGATCCAGCGCTACCTCGTGTTCCCGGGCCAGGCCACCGCCTACAAGATCGGCATGATCCGCATGCAGGAGCTGAGGAAGAAGGCCGAAGCCGAACTCGGCGACGCCTTCGACATCCGCGGCTTCCACGACACCATCCTCGGCGGCGGCGCCATGCCGCTGGACCTGCTGGAGCAGCGCGTGGACCGCTGGATCGCCTTGAAGAAGGCCGGCTGAGCGGCCTCCCGGAAGTGCTGCAGCCCTATGGGGCTGCAGCATCTTTTTTGGACACTACAGCCCTTGCGGGGGCTGCAGCTTTTGTAGGAGCGGCTATAGCCGCCCCTACAGTTTCCCGCGATACCTAGTGCACGCCGTGGCACACCGACGTCGGTCCGAAGGATTCGCCGAACGCCTGGCCGTGCCCATGGTGCTGCCAGTAGAAGGTCGGCGCCGGCACCGCCTGGTTGCCGATCTCCGCCATGTCGGCCGCGACATCGAACAGCCGCCCGTCCACCATCACATAGCGCGTGTCCGCGGTATGGCGGATGTTGTCCAGCGGATTTCCGTCCAGCACCACCAGGTCGGCGCGCTTGCCGACCTCCAGTGAGCCCAGCTGCGAGGCCATGCCGAGGTAGTCCGCGCCGTCGATGGTCGCCGCACGCAGCGCCTCGAAGTTGCTGAAGCCGCCCTGGGTCAGCATCCAGGTCTCCCAGTGCGTGGCCATGCCCTGCAGCTGGCCATGCCCGCCCACCTGCACCTTGACCCCGGCGTCGCGCAGCGTCTTCAGCGACTTCGCCACCTCGATGTGGTGGTAGTCCCAGTCCGGCGCGGTCTCGCGGCGGATCGAACGCGCGTCCAGCGTCTCGCGCGGGAAGAAGCGGTTGAGCTTGGCGTCCTCCCAGACGTTGTCGCGCGCGTACCACCAGTACTCGCCCGACAAGCCGCCGTAGCTCACCACCAGCGTCGGCGTGTTGCGCACGTCGGTTTCCTTCCACAGGTTCACCACGTCCGCGTACAGCGGCGCGATCGGCAGGTTGTGCTCGATGCCGGTGACGCCGTCCAGGATCATGGTCATGTTGTGGTGGAAGGTCGAGCCGCCTTCCTCGACCACCAGCATGCCGAGCTCGCGCGCGGCCTGGTCGACCTGCTGGCGCTGCGCGCGCCGCGGCTGGTTGTAGCTCTTCACCGAGAACGCACCGTTCGCCTGCATCCGGCGCAAGTGGCTGCGGGCGTCGTCGAGCGAGTCGATCTCGGCCTTGAAGCCGCCATCGGCGCCGTACAGGATCGTGCCGGTGGAGAACATGCGCGGGCCGACCATGCGCCCGGCCTGCAGCAGCTCCGACTGCGAGAACACGAACTCGGTGGTCGCCGACGGGTCGTGCAGCGTGGTGATGCCGAAGGCGAGGTTGGCGTAGTACGCCCAGTTCTGCTGCGGCACCACGCCCTGGCCGAAGTTCGAGGCATGCGCGTGCACGTCGATGATGCCGGGGATGACGGTCTTGCCGGCCACGTCGACCACGCGCGCGCCCGACGGCACCTGCACCGTGCCCGCGCTACCGATCGCGGTGATGGTGTTGCCGTCGACCACGATCGTGCCACCCTCGATCACCTCCTCGGCGTTCTCCGCGTCGCGCATGGTGACGATGCGCGCATTGGTGAAGGCCACCACGTCGCGCGGCGCGTATACGGGCGCGTCCAGGCCCACGGCGATGCCGCCGCCAGGCGTCGGCTTCGCGATCTCCGCCGGCGCGCCGGGCAGGAAGTCGAAGGTCTGGTCCAGGCGGCGCGAGTGGTAGCGGTCGCCGACCATCCAGTGCAGCGACTTCGAGTCCGCCGCCCAGTGCAGGTAGCTGCCGATGTCCGCGCTCACCGGGCGCACCGGCAGCGCCTTGGTCTTGCGGTCGAGGGTGATGGTGCGGCCGGCCTCGGGCATCGGCGCCACGTAGGCGTTGAAGAGTTCGGTGAAAGCGACCCACTTGCCGTCGGGGCTGATCTGAACCGAGTCGACGTACTTCAGGTCGAACAGCGCGCGCGGGTCCTCACCGTGCAGGCCCACCGACATCAGCTTCTTCTCCATGCCGTTGCCGGCCAGGTAGAGCACGCGCGCGCCGTCGTGGCTGAACTGCGGCGACTGCCCGCTTTCGGCCACGCGCACCGGTTTGCCGCCGCCCACCGGCACCACGTGGATGCCGCGCTCGCCCGCCCACAGGCTGCCGGTCAGGCCGCCGCCGCTGCTGCGGCTGTAGACCACGTGCTTCCCGTCCGGCGAGAAGCGCGGGTGGTAGTAGAAGCCCGGCTCCGCGGTGAGCTTGCGGCCCTCGGCGGTGCCGCCGGCGCCGCGCACATGGATCGCGCCCAGGCCGTCGTCCGACCAGGTGGTGTAAAGCAGCTGGCGGCCGTCGGCGCTGAAGCTGGGCTGGTATTCGTAGACGTCGCGGTTGGCGGTCAGGCGCGACGGCGTGCCGCCCGGAAGCGGTTTGCGCCACAGCTGGCCCAGCGCGTGGAAGACCAGGGTGCCGCCGTCGGCCGAAGTCGCCACGTCGCGGATCATGCGCGGGTTGAAGCGGCCCTCGGGCAGCGTCGTCTCGAAGCGCAGCGGCTGCGACACCACCTGCTCCACCTGGGCGGTGAACGGGATCTTCGACGCGGCACCGCTGGCCATCTCGACGCGCCACAGCCCGCCCTGCGCCCAGGCCACCACCGACTTCGAGTCCGGCGTCCAGCCGAAGCCGCTGTACGGCCCGAAGATCGCCCACGCTTCCTGCTGGTCGTGGCTCAGCCCGTCCCACACCGGACGCACTTCGCCGCTGGCGATGTCCATCCGGTGCAGCACGCTGGCGTCGCGCACGCGCTTCACGAAGGCCAGGGTCTTGCCGTCGGGCGACACCTGCGGCCGGACCGCGCCGCCGGGCGTCGCGACCACGGTCTCGGTCTTGCCGGTCTGGCGGTCGAAGCGCTTGATCGCGTAGATCACCCCGTGCGGGTCACGGTTGTAGTCAAAAGCGCCGCCGGAGCTCACGTCCTGCGAGAAGTAGACGTAGCGGCCGTCGGGCGAGACCGTCGGCTCGCCGATGTCCTGCTGCTCGTTGGCCTTCTCCACCAGCTGGATGCCGCCGCTGGTGCCGGCGGCGTGGTAAAGCCACAGCTCGCCGGCGCCCAGCGAGCGCGTCGAGGTGAAGTGCTTGCGGGCCACGATGTACTGGCCGTCCGGCGTCCACGTGGGGTTGTTGAGCAGGCGGAAGTCCTCCTCGGTGACCTGGCGCGGATCGCTGCCGTCGGCGGCGATGGTCCAGATGTTGTTGCCACCGCTGCGGTCGGAGGTGAAGGCGATGCGGCGGCCGTCCGGCGACCAGCGCGGCTGCACGTCCCAGGCGCGGCCGGTGGTGACGCGGGTGGCGGCGCCGCCGGTGATCGGCATGCGGTAGAGGTCGCCGAGCAGCGCGAACACCAGCTGGCGGCCGTCGGGCGAGACGTCGACGTCCATCCAGGTGCCTTCGCTGGTCTCGAAGCGGACGGTCTTCGGCGTGCCCTGGGTGGACTCGACGTTCCATTTGGCCGCTTCTTCGTCACCGTTGGCGTCCTTGCGCAGGCCGCGGGCGCTGTCCAGCGGCGCCTCAGCCTGGTTGGCGCCGGCGGCGTCAAGCGACTCTTGCTCGAGTTCGACGTTGTCGCTGCGGTCGCTGTCCTGCGTGTCGGTGCGGTCGTCCTGCTGCTGCGTGCGCTCCGGGGCCGGCGGCGCCGGCGGCGGGTTCTGGGCCAGCGCGGGGAAGGTGGCGAGTACGCCGGCAAGGGCGAGGGCAAGGGCGTTGCGTGTCATGCAGCGATATCCGTCTGGGCCAAACCACCCACGATAATCGCCGCGCCCGCGCGGGGCATCGCTCGAAAGTCCCGGTCCGGCCCGGCTTTCCTTTGGCGATCAGTGCCCCCGGACGCTGCGGGATCTGCCGCGCTCCGGCCGAGTCAAGCCCGGCGTTCTCCGCATTGAGCTTGAATTCGGCGCCGCGGCACGCATATCCGCAGCCTGCCTGCCGTTTTGCAAAGGACACGCTCCATGACCACGACCACCGAGACCCGCAAGTTCGAAGCCGAAGTCGCCCAGGTGCTGCACCTGGTCACGCATTCGCTCTACTCGCACAAGGAAATCTTCCTGCGCGAGCTGATCTCCAACGCATCGGATGCCTGCGACAAGCTGCGCTTCGAGTCGATCGCCAACCCGGAGCTCCTGGCCGGCGAGCCCGAGCTGCGCATTGACGTCAGCTGGGACAAGGACGCGCGCACGATCACCCTGCGCGACACCGGCATCGGCATGGACCGCGACGAGGTGGTGGCCAACATCGGCAGCATCGCCAGCTCCGGCACCCGCCGCTTCCTCGAGGCCATGGGCAGCGAGCAGAAGGCCGACGCGCGCCTGATCGGGCAGTTCGGCGTGGGCTTCTACTCCGCCTTCGTGGTCGCCGACCGCGTGACCGTGTTCACCCGCCGCGCCGGCGCCGCGCCCGAAACCGGTGTGAAGTGGGAAAGCGACGGCCGCGGCGAGTACACGCTGGAAGACGTGACACTGCCCGGGCGCGGAACCACCGTGGTGCTGCACTTGAAGGCGGACGAAGACGAATTCCTCGACGCCTGGCAGCTGCGATCTCTGGTGCACAAGTACTCCGACCACGTCGCGTTCCCGATCCGGATGCCGAAGGACGCGGCGGCGGGCGCGGATAGCGACGACGGCGCAAGCGGCACCGGCGATGATGCCGTGGCGGACGCTGACAAGCTCGACGAAGGCAAGGAAGATTCGGCGAAGCCGGCGGCCACATGGGAAACCGTCAACGACGCCTCCGCCCTGTGGACCCGCCCCAAGGCCGAGATCAGCGACGAGGAGTACCAGAACTTCTACAAGTCGCTCGGCCACGACTTCAACGATGCCGCGGCCTGGTCGCACAACCGCGTCGAGGGCAGCCAGAGCTTCACCACGCTGCTGTATCTGCCGGCGCAGCCGCCGTTCGACCTGATGATGGGCGGCCGCGACGAGCGCAAGGGCCTGAAGCTCTACATCAAGCGCGTCTTCATCATGGACGCCGCCGAAGAGCTGCTGCCGAACTACCTGCGCTTCGTGCGCGGCGTGGTGGATGCCGACGACCTTCCGCTCAACGTCAGCCGCGAGATCCTGCAGCACAACCGCCAGCTCGAGCGCATCAAGGGCGCCTGTGTGAAGCGCGTGCTCGACCTGATCGAGCGCCTCTCGCGGGACGAGCCGGAGAAGTTCGCCGCCTTCCTCAAGGCCTTCGGCAACACGCTGAAGGAAGGCATCGTCGAGGACGCCACCAACCGCGAGCGCATCGCCAAGCTGCTGCGCTTCGCCTCCACCAAGGGCGAGGGCGCCGCGCGGACCGTTGCGCTCGATGACTACATCGCCCGCATGTCGCCGGGCCAGGACGCCATCTGGTACGTCACCGCCGACGGCTACAAGGCCGCCACCGGCAGCCCGCAGCTGGAAGCCTTCCGCGCGAAGGACATCGAAGTGCTGCTGATGTCCGACCGCATCGACGAATGGATGCTGGGCCAGCTGCGCGAGTACGCCGGCAAGCCGCTGAAGCACGTGGCCAAGGGCGAGCTGCCGCTGGACGAAGCGGAGAAGCAGAAGCTTGAAGACGCCACCGGTGCCGCCGCGCCGCTGCTTGAGCGGATCAAGGGCCTGCTTGGCGAACGCGTCGAAGACGTGCGCGTGTCGGCACGCCTGACCGACTCACCCTCGTGCCTTGCCCTGTCGGAATGGGAGATGGCACCGCACCTCGCGCACCTCCTGCGCGAAGCCGGCCAGGACGTGCCCGAGCAGAAGCCCACGCTCGAGATCAACCCGCAGCACGCGCTGGTGCGCAAGCTGCAGGGCGAAACCGACGACGCCCGCGCCACCGACCTGGCCACCCTGCTGCTTGAGCAGGCCGAGCTTGCCGCCGGCGCCCCGCTACCCGACCCCGCCGCCTTCGTGCAGCGCATGAACCGCCTGCTCGTCGACTGAGCGGAACAGCGCGCCGCAGACCGGGCCCCGGCACGCGCCGGGGCCTTCTGCCGTCCGGACGGCGCCTTCATACGCTCTTACCCCTGCCGCCTGCACAATCGACCATTCTTTTCCGCGGAGTGTTGAAATGGGCCTGTTTTCCAAGATTTCCGAACGCATCTTCGGCCGCAAGAGCGCGCCGGAATCCACCCCCGCTCCGGCCGCCGGCAACAAGCCGGCACCGGTCATCTTCAGCGGCAGCACGCAGGACCCGAAGGTCTCGCCGCCTGCACCCACCCCCGCCGCGGCCCCGCCGGCCGCCGCACCGGTCGACGTGGAGGCGGTGCTCTCCGGCATGGCCGAGAGCAAGGGCGGCAAGAGCGATTGGCGCCATTCCATCGTCGACCTGCTGAAGCTGCTCGACCTGGATTCCAACCTGGATGCGCGCAAGGAGCTGGCCGCCGAACTCGACGTCAACGCCGGCGCACACGGCAGCGCCGAGCAGAACCTGGCCCTGCACAAGGCGGTGATGCGCAAGCTGGCCGAGAACGGCGGCAAGGTTCCGGATTCGCTGAAGGACTGAGCCACCTGGCGCGCCGCGGCGGACACGTCGCGGCGCGCCCGCCCGGCATCGATGACGCCTCGGCCCCGGTCGGGGCGTCATTGCGTACCGGACCGCGGCATCGCGGCCGGACGCGTTACGATGCCGCCCTTCCCGCCCTGCCCTGCAGATTCCCCATGAAGGCCCGCACCTCCGTCGCACAGCCGGCCGCATGAGCAACACGTCACGCCGGGCCGCCGCCGGGACCGAGCCCCGCATCGAGCGCCTGCAGCCCTGGATCGCCGCGCTGCTGAGCGCGCTGCTGCACCTGTTGCTGGCCCTGCTTGCGATGTCGGCCGCCCCGGTCACGATGTCCAATCCCGAAGGCAGCGCGGGCGGCAGCCGGATCGACGTCACCTTCATCGACGTGGCCGACCCCATCCCGTCGCCCCCCGAGCAGCCACCCTCGCCGCCCGAGACGCCGCTGGAGCCCGTGCCGCCGCGCGAAGCGATCCGACCCCCGGCCACCTCGCCGCTCCAGGTCACCCGGGTCGTCCAGGCCGACGAATCCCTGCCGCCGGATGCGCAGGCCACGCGGGAGACCGCGGAACCTCCCGCCAGCGCCGCGGCGCCGCCGCGTCCCCGCCGCCACGTCCGCGGCCAGCCGCCGGGGATGCTCCCCGAACACCACGCGCCGGTGAACGCCGGCCCCGCGCGCAGCCCCGCCACCGACCGCGGCCGCAGGTACAACGCGTCCGCCGCCGAAACCAACATGGAAGCCGGTGGCTTCCAGGTGATTTACGACCTGCTGGGCGAAGCCAGGCTGCGCGAATGGCGCGACGCCGGCATGACCGAGCTCTACCTGCCGCTGCCGGGCACGCGCCGGCTCATGGTCTGCCCGCTGGAAACCGCGCTCCGGCGCGAATCCGGCCCCTGCCGCCTGGTCGAACCGGACGATCCCGGGCTGGCGGAGATCGGCGATGCGCGCAAGGTCATCACCATGGATCGGGTGTACCGGCAGGGCGAACTGCTCTGGAGCGGGCCGGGCCCATACCGGTGAACCATGCCGAACGGCACGTCCCCTGCGGGCGCTGCAGGCACACTCTTGCGGGCAAACCCTTGTCCCGCCCCCTCCGGAGCACCATTCCATGCTGCGTACACTGCTGCTGTCCTCCGCGATCGCCCTCGCCCTGAGCGCCTGCGACCGCACCGCCACCGAGCCGCCGATGCCGACTACCGCCGCCACGCCCGCCGCCCCCGCCCAGGGCGAGAATCCGCTTTTCGCCGCCAGCACCCTGCCGTTCCAGGCACCGGTGTTCGACCGCATCGAGGACGCGCACTACCAGCCTGCGATCGAAGAAGGCATGCGCCAGCACCTGGCCGAGGTGCGCGGGATCGCCGACAACACCGCGGCGCCGGACTTCGCCAACACCATTGAGGCGCTGGAGCGCAGCGGCACCCTGCTGACGCGCGCCGCGTCGGTGTTCTTCGCCATGACCTCGGCCAACACCAACCCGGCGCTGCAGTCGGCCGAGGAAGCCCTGGCGCCGAAGCTCGCCGAGCACGGCGACGCCATCCACCTCGATCCCGCGCTGTTCGCGCGGGTGAAGACCCTGCATGACCAGCGCGCGGAGCTCGGCCTCACCACCGAGCAGCTGACCCTGCTTGAGCACACCTACGACAGCTTCGTTCGCGCCGGCGCCGAGCTTGATGCCGACAAGCAGGCCGAGCTGCGCAAGCTCAACAGCGAAGAGTCCTCGCTGACCACTGCCTTCTCCAACAAGCTGCTGGCCGCGACCAAGGCCGGCGGCGTGCTGGTGGACGACGTCGCCAAGCTCGACGGCCTGGACGAGGCCACGATCGCCGCCGCCGCCGAGGCCGCGAAGGCCGACGGCAAGGACGGCCAGTGGTTGCTGGTGCTGCAGAACACCACCCAGCAGCCGGTGCTGGCATCGCTGACCGACCGCGGCGTGCGTGAGCAGGTCATGGCCGCTTCCCTTGCGCGCGCGCAAAAGGGCGACGCCAACGACACCCGCGCCACCATCCAGCGCCTGGCCGAACTGCGCGCGCGCAAGGCCGAGCTGCTGGGCTATCCCAGCTACGCCGCCTACGGCATCGCCGACCAGATGGCGGGCACCCCCGAGGTTGCGCTGAAGCTCCTGACCGACACCGTGCCCGCGGCCACCGCGCGCGCCAACGCCGAGCTTGCGAAGATCCAGGCCCTGGTCGACGCCCAGGGCGGCGGCTTCACCGCCGGCGCGGCGGACTGGGACTTCTACGCCGAACAGGTGCGCAAGGCCGAGTTCGACCTCGATGCCGAAGCCATCAAGCCCTACTTCGAGCTCGACCGCGTGCTGAAGGACGGCGTGTTCTTCGCCGCCGAGCAGCTCTACGGCATCACCGCGAAGGAGCGCACGGACCTCCCGGTCTACCACCCCGACGTGCGCGTGTTCGACATCTTCGACGCCGACGGCACCCAGCTGGCGCTGTTCTACCTCGATCCGTTCCAGCGCGAGAGCAAGCAGGGCGGCGCGTGGATGGGCAACTTCGTCGAGCAGAACGGCCTGACCGGCGACATCCCGGTGATCTACAACGTCGAGAACTACACCAAACCGGCCGAAGGCCAGCCGGCCCTGCTGAGCTTCGACGACACCACCACGCTGTTCCACGAGTTCGGCCACGCCCTGCACGGCATCTTCTCCAAGACCACGTACCCGAGCGTGGCCGGCACCAACGTGCCGCGCGACTTCGTCGAGTTCCCCTCGCAGTTCAACGAGCACTGGGCGCTGGATCCGAAGGTGTTCGCCAACTACGCCAAGCACTACCAGACCGGCGAGCCGATGCCCCAGGCGCTGGTGGAGAAGATGGTGCGCGCGCGCACTTTCAACCAGGGCTACGCGACCACCGAGTACCTGTCGGCGGCGCTGCTGGACATGGCATGGCACACGCTGCCGGCGAGTGACGCGAAGAAGGACGTCGACGCGTTCGAGAAGGAAGCGCTGGCGAAGTACAAGGTGGACCTGGCGGCGGTGCCGCCGCGCTACCGCACCAACTACTTCAGCCACATTTGGGGCGGCGGCTATGCGGCCGGCTATTACGCCTACTTCGGCGCCGAGGTGCTGGATCACGACGCGTTCCAGTGGTTCCGCGAGAACGGCGGGCTGACGCGCGAGAACGGCCAGGTGTTCCGCGAGAAGATCCTGTCGATCGGGCATTCGCGGGATCTGGCCGAGGCCTACCGCGAGTTCCGCGGCAAGGAGCCGAGCGTGGAGCCCCTCCTCGAGCACCGCGGCCTGAACTGAGCCACCCACGGCCCCGGCAACATCCGGCCGGGGCCTTTTCTTTTGTGGGAGCGGCTACAGCCGCGATCAACGAAGCCGGTACATCACCGGCGTGCTGTACCGGCTCCGCTGGAATCACTCTGTCGCCATGAGGTATTTCAGGCCGTGGGTGAAGCCACGCGGCGCGACGCTCAGACACCATTAGACCGAAGCCGGCAGCGTCTTACTGCGGCATCCGCGCCGGTTCCAGCAGGCCCGGCGTGAACGACAGGCCATGGCCCACGTCGGCGATGCAGACACGCTCCCTGGAAGCGAGCCGGGTCCACTGCTTCGGACCCGGTTCCTCGCCACCGATGTGGTCGGGCTGCATCCACGCGCGACCGCTGAGGTAGTTCACGCTGGTCTCCATGATCTCGCCGGCCCCCCGGTGCAGATCCCTCTCGTCATAGCCGACCAGCCGCATGCAGTCGCCTTCAAACCGGAACGTAAAAGTCACGGTCCGCATGCGCCAGGACCCCGCGCTCCACCAGCTGCCCAGGGATACCTGCCATGTCCGGTTCGGGCGGAATTCCACTCCGCAGACCCCGTCCGTGCAGAGGACATCATCCATTGCCGGGATCTCCGCGCGTGGCACCAACGTGTCGTCCACCATGACCCTCCGCCATTCCCCGTCGGGCATGGTGACCACCGCGACCAGCATGCGCGGATTGGGCCAATGACTACTGCGGAAACTCGCCGTCGACGTACAGCCACCGCCCGTCCACCCGTTCGAACCGGCTCACCTCGTGCAGACGCAGCGCGGGTGCGCCACCGGTCTTGTAGCGGGCGACGAATTCGACCACGGCGGTGTCGTCGCCGAGCGCGGCGTGGCGCCTGACCTCGAGTCCCAGCCAGCGCAGGCCCGGCGTGTCGTCCAGCTCGAACGGATCCGGCCGCGTGGCGGGATGCCAGGTGGCCGCGAGGTAATCACGCAGGCCAAGCACGTAGGCGCTGTAGCGGGAGCGCATCAGCGCCTCGGCGGTGGCGGCGGGAGCGCCGTCGTGCGAGGGCTGGCAGCAGGCGGCGTAGGTCGTCGAGGGGTTGCAGGGGCAAGGTTGGGACATGGTGTGTAGGGGGGTCGCGCAAATCAGCGCTTGAGGCCGGCCACGATCTCCGACACATCGAGGCCCAGCTCGAGCTGCACGCGCACGTAATCGCGCTCCTTGCGCGACAGAGTGCGGCCGGCTTCGATGCGTACGTCCTCTGCATGCAGGATCCGCATGATCTGCGGCATCGCGGAACCGATGGCATCGGGGCCATAGCCGGCTTCGCAGAGGGCCGCGCGGAGGAGAGCTTCAACGTCCATGACATTCCTGATCGTGCGTGGGACGGTGCATTGTGAGGCATGCGCGGAAGTGGCGACGCGGCGGGTGGCGGAGCCGTTCTGGCGGCTCTCAGCCCAGCAGTGCCCGCACCGCATCGGTACCCGCCGGGAAATGCAGGCGCGCCGACGTATCGTTCGCGGCCTGCCACACCGCGTCCGCAACGTCCTCCGGACGCGTCCCCGCCTCGACCTGCGACAGGCCCTCGAAGACCAGGTTCGCGAACGCGGCATAAGGTTCGGTGACCAACCCCTGCATGCGCTCGGCGCCGTTGTCGGCGAAGCGTGTGTCGGCGCCTGGTGGCAGCGTTCCACCGCGCCTTCAACCTGATCGCCGACGGCGGCTGGATCGCGTTCAACATCAAACCGAATCTCGATCGAGGGCAACCCGCTGCACTACTGCGCCGTGATCGGCCGCAAGCTGGCGACGATGGCCGACGACGCCTAGTGGAGCGAGCCGGAGTCGCCGGGCTGCACCCCGGCGGCTTCGATCAGTGCCTTGTCGACTTCAGCCAGTGGCTGTCCTGGCCATCCGGCTCCAAGGTAGCCTGGAACGGCGCCGAGGCGAAGGTGCCCTCCACCGTTACCTGGCTGCGGGTCGGGAGCTTGGCGCTCGCGCCAAGCACGCCTTCCTCTCTCTGGCCGAAAATTTATTCCACTTCGAATTCCCCGACCAGCACGGTCTCGCGCACGTCCGTCAGCCGGAGCGTCACGGTGCGGTCGTGCTGGTTCGCCTGTCCGAAGTTGGTGGACAGCCACAGTTGCAGCGTGGTGGCGCCGGTCACGAGCTGCTGGCTGTCACCGAAGAAGTTCGCCTCGACCTTGTACGAGCCCCGCCTGGCCTTGCGAAGGGCGAATTCCTCGGGCCCGTACCCGCCGGTGAAGTCCTGCGACATGCGTCCGCCCTGGTAGGTCAGGCGGTTGCCGTAGTACGCCCTCTCTCCATCGGGATCGGTCACCCACAGGTCCATGTCGCTGTTGTCGCTGTCCCAGCTCAGCACCGTCCTGAGTGCGAGCGGCAGGTTGCGAAGCAGGCGGCGGTCGACGAACGACGTGTCGAGCGGCGACCGGGAAGTAGCGACGATGCCGTTGAGCTCCGCGAGCGCGATTTCCGACACTCCGCTGAAGCGCGGATCCCACTCGCCCTCGACGACCTCGTACAGGCGCTCGATCGCCTCCTGCGGTCGGCCTGCCGCCGCGTACGCAAGCCCGAGGTCGCGGTACGTCTGCGGCTCCTCGCCACCCATCTCCTGCACGCGCTCAAGCACGTCGACGGCGAGGCTCGGTTGCCCGGCCTGCATCAGGCGATAGGCCAGTACGCGCAGCACGTGGCGGTTCTCGAGGTCCATCTCGGCCAGGTTGGACAGCACGCGCAGTGCCAGCGCCGGTTGCTTCTTCTCGAACAGGACATCGGCGACGTCGAGGTAAAACGCCGTCCCCGACGCGTTGCGCGCGCGCTCGTCGAGGTAGTGCGGATACACCTGGTCGGCGGGGAGCTGGCGCAGGCGTCGCGCCGCGGGCGCGTCGGAGCGCCAGGGCGCCAGCGTGATGGATGCGCCGTACGCGGCCTCGTCGCCCTCTTCGAGCCGCGAGCCCGTGACTTCGATCCGATCGAGGACCGACGATGCGGCCGATGCGGACGGGGCCGGCGGCGGCGCGGGCGTGTCGACCGGCGAGGGGTCGTCGAACACCACGGGCGGCTCTTCAGACTCCGCCGACGCGCTGGACGGACCCCGGCCGTCCTTCGGGAACGGGGCTTCCCACCACTCCACGCGTGCATTCCAGTCCTCGGCGATGGCGTCGAGCCGCTGCTGCCGTCCCGCCGAACGCGTGCGTTGCCGCTCGCCCTGCAGCCGCGCGAACGCCTCGCGAAGTTCCGCGGGAGGCTGGATGTCGTAACGGGCGTAGTCCTCCACGTCGTCGAGCACCAGCAGCGAGGTCTGCGGCGTCACCATGCCGAAGTCCTTGCCCAGTCCGGCAATGGCGGCACGGTGCCGGCGCGGGTCGGACTGGAGCGCGGCGAGCCTGTAGCTCGCCCAGACGCGCGCCGCGAGATGGCCCTCGACGAGGGTATCGAGCGGAACGTCCACAGACCGGTGGTGGCCCGCGGCGTCGGTGACCTGCAGTCGCAGCGCGGACTGGGCGTCGGCCAGGCGCCCTGCGATGCGGAACACCCCGTCGCGCGCGTGGATGGACGCGGCGACCAGGTCGGTCACGCCAAGGCCCTCCAGGGTCGTCAGCCGGGGCGCGTCATGAAGGAGTTCGCGTTCGGCCGCCGCCAGTGCGGCGCTGTCGCGGATGCCGATGAAGGCGCCGCCGCTGGCCTCGGCCAATGCCTGCAGCCGTGCGCTGTCGCCGCCGCCGCCCGCGTGCACGGCAAACAGGCGCTGCGTGGCACCGAGGCTGGGGAATCCGGACGCGCCGTAGTTGAACAGGCCGTCGCCGAACAGCAGGTACTCGCCGACGCCCGGATCCGGTCGCCAGCCATCGGGACGCGTCGCGCCGTCGTACACCGTGCCTTCCAGCGCACGACGCAATGCCGACCAGTCGCCGTTGCGGACCTGGAAGCGCTCGACCGGATCCGCGACATCGCGCAGCCGGACCAACTGCACGTCGACCGTGCCCGCCTTGCGGAAGTAGGCATCCAGCAGCGCGAACTCGAGATCATGCGCGCGCCGCGCCCCGGACATCGAGGCATCCCAGAGCAGGCCGACCGAGCCGGGCAGCCGGCGTTCCACCGCGGCGCCACCGGCGGGGACCTCGGCCACGAAGTACGTGCCGTCGCCATGCCGCTGGCTGTGGAAGCGCGGCGCGGCCGCGCCCGGGAACTGCAGCGTGATGCCCTGGCCGGGACGCGTGTTGCCGCGCGCGACCGCGATGCGGTGCTCGCCGGCACTGCTCGCGACACGCGCCGGGCGCACGGTGCCGGTGACAACCGGCGCTTCAGCGGACCGCACGGTGACCTGCACCTCCGGCAGTTCGCGCGCGAACTGCAGCGGCACGGTTGTCGACCACCCCGCGCTGTCGCGCCGGAGGGCTTCGGACACGATGACCCGCACGCGGCGCTCCCCACGCGGCGGAAGCGGATAGACCCGCACCCGGAAGAACTCGCCCTGCGTCTGCTCCAGCAGGCCCGGATCGACCTGGCGGCGCTCGATGGATTCGAACACCTGGCGGGCGCGCTCCTTCTCGACCGGCACGGCATCGCGCATCCGGCCGTCGATGTCCAAGGCGAACCCGACCACGCTCTGGCCCGGCTGCAGCGGGAACTCCAGCCAACCCTCCAGCACCCGCGCGTTGGGATTGTGGAAGGTCATGTCGATGGTCGTCTGCGCCATGCCGGCCGCGGCATCCACCGCGATCGCCGCCGACGCAAGCCGGACCGGGACCTCGGCATGGTCGGCCTGCATGGCCATGGGCGCGATGCGACGGACGGGTTCCTGCACGGGCGATGACCCGATGCAAAGCCCGGAGAGCACGGCCACGAACAGCGCGAAGTACCGCATGCGATCCCCTTGCCTACCCCGCGCGGTCGGTTGACCGCGCCCTCCGGGGTGGCGCTGGCCGCAACAATAGCCGGACCCGGTGGGGTCGGCGCAATTCGGGGCGACAACGCCATGGCATCGACCAGGTGATGCGCGTTGCGCCACGCCGCGTCGGGCGAGGCGCTTCAACTCGCGCCGGGGAGTGGCCCCTGCGCTGTGCTAGAATCGCCGCAGTTTCGCGCATTTTGCCGTCAATTAGCTTCGTATTCGACGAAGTTCGGCCCACTTGGGCCGCCATTGGCGATGTCCCCCGCGCGAACGCCATGCCCGGTATCGGCAGGAACGGAGCCAGGCTCCGGTCGGAGCTCCGACGTACTTCTTCCAGCGGTCCATCGGGTGCAGCCCGCTGCAACCGGGCGTCCGCGTGCCTGTCTGCCGGCGCGACACACCAAGGAGTGACACCAAGCATGACCCAGCGAATCGCCGTTCTCGGCGCCGGCCCCAGCGGCCTGGCCCAGCTTCGCGCCTTCGATGCCGCCCGCCGCGCGGGTGCCGACGTCCCCGAGATCGTCTGTTTCGAGAAGCAGTCCGACCTTGGCGGGATGTGGAACTACACCTGGCGCACCGGCCTGGACCAGCATGGCGAACCGGTGCACGCCAGCATGTACCGCTACCTGTGGTCGAACGGGCCCAAGGAGTGCCTGGAGTTCGCCGACTACAGCTTCGAGGAGCACTTCGGCCGCCCGATCGCCTCGTATCCGCCGCGGCCCGTGCTGCGCGACTACATCATGGGGCGGATCGAGCGCAGCGGCCTGCGCGACCAGATCCGCTTCAACACCGCCGTGCACGCGGTCGAATACAGCGAAGAGACCGGCAAGTTCACCGTCACCGTGCGCGAGCTCAAGGACGACCGCATGGTGAGCGAGGAGTTCGACTGGGTGGTGGTGGCCACCGGGCATTTCTCCACGCCCAACGCGCCCGCGTTCGAGGGCCTGTCGCAGTTCCCCGGCCGCGTGCTGCACGCCCACGACTTCCGCGACGCCTGCGAGTTCACCGGCAAGGACCTGCTGCTGGTTGGCAGCAGCTATTCGGCCGAGGACATCGGCACCCAGTGCTACAAGTACGGCGCCAAGTCGGTGACCTTCAGCTACCGCAGCGCGCCGATGGGCCACGACTGGCCGGAGGCCTTCAGCGAGCGCCCGCTGCTGACGCGGATGGAAGGCAATACCGCTCACTTCGTCGACGGCAGCAGCCAGGACGTGGACGCGATCATCCTGTGCACCGGCTACCAGCACCACTTCCCCTTCCTGCCCGACGACCTGACCCTGCGCACCAGCAACCGCCTGTACCCGCGGGAGCTGTTCAAGGGCGTGTTCTGGATCGACAACCCCAAGCTGGTCTACCTGGGCATGCAGGACCAGTACTACACGTTCAACATGTTCGACGCTCAGGCTTGGCTTGCGCGCGATGCGATCCTGGGCCGCACCGCGCTGCCCGACACCGAGGCCATGCGCGCCGACAGCGACGCCTGGTTCGCGCGCGAGAACGCATGCGCCGGCGCCGACGACGACATCGATTTCCAGGCGGCCTACGTGCGCGATCTCGTGGACCGCACCGACTACCCCGAGTTCGCGATCGAGAAGATGGCCGACATGCTCAAAGAGTGGCAGCGCGACAAGCAGGCCGGCATCCTCGACTACCGCGACAAGAGCTACCGCTCCACGATCACCGGCACGCTGGCGCCGCGGCACCACACGCGGTGGATGGAGGCGATGGATGATTCGCTGCAGGCGTTTCTTGACGATTCGCGCGGGTTGGAAGACCAGCTAGAGGTGAAGCAGGTGCCGAGGATGCGCATGATCCGCGGCAGCGCCGAGCACGGTCGTGAAGTGGTGCGAGCCAAGTGAGCCACCGGTCGGGTGGGACCATCGCCTGAGCCGACACACGGCGAAGTCGCTCGACGCGAGGCAGCCGGCGCACGGCATCAAGCGGTGACCAGAGTGATGTTCGGATGCGCCCCGATGATCTCCAGCACGATCTCGAAATAGGTTTGGCCCTCCCCGGCCTCGAGCGCGTCGAGCTGGCGACGGATGCGGTCGAAGTCGAAGCGCCCCGGTTGCTCGAGCTTTGCGAGCAGGTACTGGCGAGTGGTGTCGATGCCGAGCGCAACGCGGCTTGCCTCGAAGTGTGTCCAGACCAGCGTCACCGGCGCCTCGCCTTCGAGCACGCCGTAGCCGCCATGGAGCATATCGTGCAGAGCGTCGAGGCTGGGACCGAGTTGCCAGTCGACGCCGGTCATGAAGACACGGTTGATCTCGGCGTAGAACGACGGGATGTCGTGGATGCGGTTGCCGTCGAGGGTCACCGATGCAGACATGGGAATCAGAGAACCTGATCTCGCGCAACCATCGCTGGACATCCTCGGTCTATCGAAGAGTAATGCACCGGATCGACGGGGTTGAGTGCCTCGAACTTCTCGCGGAAATTGCGTTCCAGCGCCGCGCGGTCACGGATATCCGGCCGCAGCGTGTACTTGAGCTCGCCGAGCTTTTCGATCAGCTCCTGCTCGATAGTGCTTTCCCTGACGCGCATGTATCCCCCGCTTCCCGTTGAAGATGCAGCACCGGCCCCGTCTGGCGAGCACGCTGGAATTCTAGCGGACAAGCCCGGGCGGATGATCCTGTGCAGACGTGATATCGCGCGTAGCGGGCCCGACCGGTGGCGCCGCGCTACGGACTAATGTTGCAAGCGCCACCCCAACCCTGACCACCGCCCCGCGTGCTGCGCCAGCGCGTCGGTGATGACGTCCGCCCGCCCTGCCACATGCAGCTGGCGACGTGCGCGGGTCATACCGGTGTACACCAGCTCCCGCGAGAGCACGCGGTTGAAGCGCTCCGGCAGCACCAGCCACACCTCGTCGAACTCGCTCCCCTGGGCCTTGTGCACCGTCATTGCGAACGCGCTGTCATGCGCGGGTAGTGCAGCCGGATGGAACGGTCGTGGGTTCTGCGGATCGTCGCCCGGGAACCACGCCATCAGCGTGCCGCTGCCGTCGCGCAGGCAGATGCCGATGTCGCCATTGAACAGGCGATGCCGGTAGCTGTTCTCGGTCACCAGCAGCAATCGACCGTGGAAGTAGCGGCTTGCGGCGGACGCAGGGCCGGCGCCGCGTCGCGTGCCGGCCAGCATCTCCTCGATGCGCGCATTGAGCCCACGTGCGCCCTGCGGCCCTTCGCGCACGGCGGTGAGGATGCGCAGGCGGCCGGCACGTGCGAGGGCGTCGGCGGGGTCGCTGGCATCGGCGAGCGAGGCCCAGTGCGCGAGCAGATGCTCGCGATGCGACTGCAGCGGGTCGGCGTTGCCTTCGTGGAAATGCACGCCGGCAAGCTCATCGCCGCGCAGCAGTGACAGCGCAGTGGCGGTGTCGCCTTCGCGCACAGCAGCAGCCAGCGGCGCGAGGTCGAGCGCCGCGCTCTGGCGGTAGCCGCGGGTGAGGTGGACGTGCCGGGCCGGGAAGGTAGCGCCGGGGGCAGTGGCTTGGGCGGCGCGCAGAATGCCGGCGAGCACGTCGCCCGCTTCCACCGAGGGCAGCTGGTCGGGGTCGCCGAGCAGGACCAGGCGCGCGCCGTCGGGCACGGCTTCGACCAGCTTGGCCATCAGCGGCAGGTCGATCATCGAGGCTTCGTCCACCACCACCACGTCGAACGGCAGCGGGTTGTCGGTGTGGTGCCGGAAGCGCGGGGAGTCGGGGATGGTGCCGAGCAGGCGGTGCAGCGTGGTGCCGGTGGTGGGCAGCTGCGCGCACAGCGCGGGGTCGACGCCGAGCGCGGGCAGCGCCTGCACGGCGTTGCGGACGCTTTCGGCCATGCGTTCGGCGGCGCGGCCGGTGGGCGCGGCCAGGGCGATGCGCGGCGGCGCGGCGCCGGCTTCGAGCGCTTGCGCTGCCAGCAGCACCAGCATGCGGGTGATGGTGGTGGTCTTGCCGGTGCCGGGGCCGCCGGTGACCAGCAGCAGGCTGTGCCGGAGCGCGGCGGCGGCGGCGCGGGACTGGGGGTCGTCGCTGGTGGCGGCTTCGGGGAAGAGCTGGGCGAAGAGGGGCGCGAGCTGCGTGGGGACCTGCACGTCGTCGCCATCGCCGGCCGCGCCTGCATGCGGCACGGCGCGGCCGATGCGACGCAGGCCGTCGGCCAGGCGGCGCTCGTACTCGCGGTAGCGGCGCAGGTAGACGAGGCCGTGTTCGTACACGAGCGGGGCGTCGGCGGCGGATTCGGCATCGCCAGCGTCAGGGCGGGCGACCCAGCGCGAGGCTTCGAGCGCCGCCGTCCAGGCCTCGGGCGTGGGCCAGTCGATCGCGGCATCGACCAGGCGCTGCGGCTTCGCGGGGTCGAAGCCGGCGTGGCCGGATGCGACCGCGAGCGAGGCCAGCGCCGCCGCTGCGAGCACGCTGTCCTGCGTGTCCGGATCCAAGCGGCGCAGGCTCTGTGCCAGTGCGTGGTCAAGCGTGCGCAGCGCGCCGGCTTTGGCGAGTTGTTGCAGCAGGCCCAAGCGACGGGTGTCGTGCGCCTGCTCCGGCGGCGGCGCATCGCGCCCGTCAGGGGCGGTGGCTGTCGCGTCGCCGGCCTGCCCCTCCGGAAAGAGCGGAAGCGTACTCATGCCGCAGCCTCCGTGGCCTGGCCAGCAAATAACGCATCAAGTTCATCAACCAGCTCCGGCGTGAACCGCCACGCCTGCACCCCCTTTTCGTCTTCGCGAGAGGAATCCAGCCCCCGACAGAACACGTACCGCGCCCCGCCAAAGTCCCGCGCGTAGTCATACCCGTCACCCAGCCGGAACCGCAGCCAGCGGTGCAGCGCCAGCGTGTAGATCAGCGCCTGCAGGTCGTACTCGCTGTGTGCCATGGCCTCCTCCAGCTGCGCGGGGCCGTAGCCGGGCAGGCGGTTGGACTTGTAGTCGAGCACGTACCAGCGGCCGTCGTGCACGTAGGTGAGGTCGATCAGGCCGGTCATCAGGCCCTCCAGCCGGCGCCGGGCGCCGAAGCCCTGGCGCGCGGTGAGCAGGCCGTGGCGGTGCAGCAGCGCGAGCAGCGCGTCGACGCGCGTGGGCGCGAGCGCGAACTGGAACTCGATCTCCGGGCGGCGCCGGTCCGCGGGCACGTCTGCGAGGCGCACGCCTTCGGGCAGGGCCACGGTGAGCGTGTGGCCGATGAGCGGGGTGAGCACGCCGATGCCGTCGTCGATGTCCTCGGCCGGGTAACCGCCGGCGCGCAGGCGGTCGGCGATCAGCTTGGCGTCGTCGGGGCCGGGCGCGGGCGCGCCGGGCGTCCATGCGGACCAGCGCGCGAAGTCGGTGTGTTCCAGCACGTCGTGCAGCACCACGCCGAAGCGGGTGCCGGCGAAGCGCGGGTCGAAGACGTCGGCATCGGCGGCCGGGTCGGCGCCCGACGCAAGCTCGGCATCGGCATCCACCGCAGGCTCGTCCTGGCCGCCGGGTGCGGGCTGGGTGGCGCTGGCCGAGGCATCGCTCTGGCCTTCGGCGTTGGCGAGCTGGGTGAAGCTGTAGACCCACCAGTCGCTGGCGAGCGCGCGCGTGGCGATGCGCGCGGGCGGCACGGCGTCGGTGGATTGCGGCGCGAGCCACGGCAGCGTGGCCGGCGGCGTGCTGTCGTCGATGGCGACCGCGGTGCCGAGCGCCGCGGCCAGCGCGTCGGGCTTGGCCACCATGTGCAGCAACGGCGACTTGTCGTGGTTGCTGAAGAGCCCGCTGGCCAGCCACAGCGCGTGGCGCGCGCGGGTGAGGCCGACGTACAGCAGGCGCGCGTCCTCGGCGCGCTGCGCGAGGGTCCACGCATCTTTCGCGGCTTCCCAGCCGGAGCGCGACGGCAGCAGCTTCCAGTGCAGCGCGCGGCCGCCCTCGCCGTTCACCACGGCGCGCTGCCCGGGGCTGCGCGTGGGCGCGCCGATGGCCGCGAACGGCATGAACACCAGCGGGTATTCCAGACCCTTGCTCTTGTGCAGGGTGACCACCTGCACGCGCTTGGCGTCGGACTCCAGCCGCAGCAGCTGGCTCTCGTCGTTGGCATTGGCGTCGGCGATGGCGTTCGCCAGCCAGTCGACCAGGCCGTGCAGGCCGAGCGCGCGCGCCTGCGCGTCCTGCAGCAGCTCGGCCAACTGCAGGGTGTTGGTGAGGCGGCGCTCGCCGTCGAGCAGGCCGAGCAGGCGGCCGGCGTGTTCGGCGCACAGCTCATTGATGAGCGCGAGCGGGCCGCCGCGCTGCAGGCGGTCGCGCCAGGCGAGCGCGGTGAGCTGCCAGGCGCGCAGCGCTTCGCCATCGTCATCCAGCGCGGCGATCGCGTTGGCGTCCAGGCCCACCAGCACCGTGGACAGCGCCATGCGAAGGCGGCCGTCGTCGGCGCCGTGCAGCAGGGCGAGCAGCAGCGCGTGCAGGTCGCGCGCCTCGGGCGTGGCGAACAGGCTCTGCTTACCGGCGGCGACCGCGGGGATGCCGGCCATCGCCAGCGCATGACGGATGCGCGTGGCCTCGTTGTGCGAGCGCACCAGCACGGCGATGTCGCCGGGCTGCACGGGGCGGCCTTCGATGCTGGCGTGGCCGTCGCGCGCATCGGTGAGCACGCGGTGGATGGCGGCGACGCAGGCGCGGGTGGCGAGTTCGCGCGAAGGGCCGGCGTTGAAGGGTTTGAGCTTGCCCTTGCTGTCCGTGTCCTGCGGCAGCGGCGCCTGCCACACGGTGAGCGCCGGCGCCGGCGCGCCGTGGCGCAGGAAATCGTCGTCGCTGCGCACGCCGCCCGGCGTGACCTCGCGGAAGCCGATGCGACTATCGATGAAGGGCGGCGGGATGCGCTTGGCTTGATCGGTCTGTGTGTCGCCATCGGCGGCCGCCTGCGCCTGCGCGTACAGCGCCGACACCGCACGCAGCACCGAAGGCCGCGAGCGGAAGTTCTGCGACAGCGGCGGCGCATCCTCGGCTGTCGCGCGCGCAGCGAGGTAGGTCTCGACGTCGCCGCCGCGGAAGCCGTAGATCGCCTGCTTGGGATCGCCGATGACGTACAGCGCCGGTGCCTGGCCGTGCAGCGCGGCGCTGGCGGCGCCGAACACGCGGTCGAAAATGCGCCACTGGCGGGCATCGGTGTCCTGGAACTCGTCGACGAGCGCCACGGCGTACTGCGCACGCAGGCGTTCGACGAGCTCCGCGGCCTGCGGGCCGTCGATGGCGTCGGCGACGCGGTCGATCAGGTCGTCATAGGTCTGCACGCGCTGCTGCTGCTTGGCGCGGGCCACGCGCTGGCGGGCGTCGTCACGCAGGCGGTGCAGCAGTTCGACGCAGCGGGCGTCCTTCCACTCGGCCATCGCGGTGAGCGCTTCAAGGTAATCCGGCACGGCATCGCAGATCGGCGAATCCGGGGTGCGGCCGGCACCGGCCTTGCTGGTGCGCAGCAGCAGGGTGTCGCGGGTCAGCTGCGGGAGCTTGGAGTGTTCGAACGCCGTGCCGCGCTGGTCGGCGCTGCACCACTGCTGCAGGGCATCGAACAGCTCGGCGATCCAGGCGGTCTTGTAGCTGCCGCCGTGCAGGATCTTGCCTTCCACGGCGTCGACCAGCGACGCGCGGAAATCATCGCCGTGCGCGCGGAATGCAGTGGCCAGAGCTTCGCCGCTGGCGTGCAGCCGCGGCGCCGGATCATCGGGCAGTTCGGCCAAAGCCGGGCGCAGCACGGGTTCGCGCACCAGCGGGGCGAGATCGACGGCCAGCGCCTGCGGGCCGCCCGGCCACAGCGCCAGCAGGTCGTCGGCGGCGTCGGCGGCGCTGCCGTGCGAGCGCCAGAGGTCGGCGGCGATGGCCTCGTACAGGGCGGTATCGCTGGTGAGCAGCTCCGGCGCATCGAAGGCCTGGCCGACTTCCAGCGCGTGGTCGCGCAGCACGCGGGCGCAGAAGCCGTGGATGGTGAAGATGGCCGCGAGGTCGATGTCGTTGGCGGCGGCGTGCAGGCGGCGGCGCAGGGCGTCGGCGGATTCGCTGCCGTGCGCCAGGTGCGCTTCGAGCACGGCGTGGGTCAGCTTTGCTTCGGGCGAGGCATCCGCCGCCAGCGTGGCGCCGACCAACTGCTCGGCCAGCAGCAGGCGCGCGCGGATGCGGCTGCGCAGCTCCTGCGTGGCGGCTTCGGTGAAGGTGACGGCCAGCACCTGGCCCACGCGCAGGCCGCGCTCCACCACCAGGCGCACCACCAGCGTGGCCAGGGTGAAGGTCTTGCCGGTGCCGGCGGAGGCCTCGATGGCGTGGACACCGTCGAGCGCGAGGTCGAGGTAGGGATCGCGCGCCGCGCTCATTCCGCGTCCTCCAGGTCGAGCGCGGCGGCGATGTCGCGCAGCGCGCCGACGTCGGTGCCGCCGTAGACGTTGCCTGTCACCACCGCGGAATAGATCGCCATCGCCAGGTCCACGAACGCGACCTGGGTGGCCTCGTCGGTGAACGGATCGCGGCCGCGCAGGGCGAGCCGCAGCGCCTCGCCAGTGCCTTCGCCCCAGCTGCGGTCGCTGCCGTGCCAGCGCTTGGCGGCGAGATCCAGGCCGCGTTCGAGGCGGTCGGCGCGGAACAGCTCCCAGCCGCTGTAGGGCGCGAACGGCAGCGGTCGGCGCAGGCCTTTGCTGCGCAGGTTGATCAGCATGCGCAGGACGTCGCGTGCCTGTTCGGGGTCCAGCGGCGCACGGACGTGCGGGCCGACGCCGGATTCGCCGCCGTCGTGGAATTCGATCAGCGGCATGGATTGCCCCGCCGCGCTGGCCAGCAGCCAGTCGAGGCCATTGCGGATCGCGGACTGTCCGGCGGGCGGGTCGAAGCGCACCCGCGCCAGGCCCTGCGGATACGCATCGGCGATGCGACCGTGCAGAGTCAGGCTGCCGGCAGCGACACCGCCGCCCTGCAGCGTCACGCCATCGATCGCGACCTCGAGCCGCGGGGCATCGGGCTGTGCGGCGCCGCGCCACTCCCCGAACGCCGCCGCATACGCATCCACCTGGCCGCGCACACCTTCCAGGGTGCGGCGGCCCAGCGGTCCGGACGGCAGCAGCCCGCGCGCGCGCAGCAGCGCATGCGTGGTGGCATCGTCATCGCCGCGCAGCACGGCGTCGAACACGGCCTTCTGCAGCAGCTGGCGTGTGAAGCCACGGCCCGGCGCCAGCAGCGGCTCCACGTCCTCATCGACCTGTTCGACCTCGGCCAGCCGCAGGCCGAGGCGCTGCTTCAGGAAGACCTCGGCCGGCGCCTGCAGGAAGCGGCGCAGTTGGTCGAGCGCCAGCGTGCTGCTGTCCTCGCTGTCGTCGCCCGCACCCGGCGCCGCCAGCGCCTGATCGCCAAACCACGCCGGCAGCGCTACCCGCTTCTGCGAAGGCTGCGCCGCCGCCGGCCACCACTGCGCGTGGTACGAGAAGCGCCGCGGCTCTTCATCGCTGCCAAACGCGGCGGGCGAGAACGGCTGCAGCGGATGCCGCAGCACCAGCGCCTCACCCGCCTTCGCCTCCGGCGCGTGCTGCGCATCCGCGGCCGCCAGCAGATCCGCCACCAGCACCGATGGCTCGCGCGCACTGCCATCGCGCGGGTCCGCCCCCTGGTAGCTCACGTAGAACACGTCCTGCGCGGCGGCGAACAGCTGCAGGAACAGGAAGCGGTCGTCATCGCGCGTTGAGCGATCGCCCTGGCGGCGCTGGCCGCTGGCGAGGTCCGCGGTGAGCCGGTCCAGGCCGCCGGCGGGATCGCGGCGCGGGAAGGCGCCGTCGTCCATGCCCAGCAGGCAGATCACCCGGAAGGGCAGCAGGCGCATCGGCACCATGCGGCCGATGCTGACGCCGCCGGTGAGCAGCGGCGCGCGGGTGTCGGCTTCGGACAGCGCGGCGCTGAAGTGCGCGCGCACCACCTCGGCCTGCACGGGGGTGTCGACGCCGGCGTGGCGCGCATCGGCGGCGAAGTCGTCGACCAGGCTGCGCAGGCGGTCCAGCGCGCGCCGCGTCGCGGGCGAGGACGGCGGCTGCGGCAGCAGCGCATCGAGCAGGCCCAGAAGGCGCTCGCGCCAGCCGTCGGGGGTCAGCGTTTCATCGAGCACGCGGGCATGGCGCGCGAGCACGCGCAGCAGCCGCACCAGGGTGTCGAGGGCGTCCAGCGCGCTGCCTTCCAGCTCCGGCATCGGCGCGATCACCTGGCCATCGGGGCTCATGATCGGGGCATCGCTGCCGGTGGCGTGCCCGAGCAGCAGGCGGTCGAGCGCGAAGGCCCATGTGTAGGCATCGTCGGCCGGCGCATCCAGGCGCGCGCGGTGTGCGGCGTCCAGGCCCCAGCGCGCGCCGGCGGCGTGCAGCCAGGCGTGCAGGCGGGCGAACGCGGCGGCATCGAGCGCGGCGGCTTCGGCCAGCGGCGGGCTGGCCAGCAGGTCGAGCGTTTCGACCAGGCCGAAGCGCGCTACCGGCAGCGCCAGCAGGCGCAGGAACACCTCGGCCAGCGGCTCGCCGGCCAGCGGGCTGGCGTCAGCAACGGCATAGGGAATGGAATCGGCGCGGCCGCGGCCGCCGAACACCGCATCCAGATACGGCAGGTAGGGATCGATGTCCGGCGCCAGCACCGCGACCTCGCGCGGCTCCAGCGGCGGGTCGAAGCGTGGATCCTCGAACAGCGCGCGCAGCTGGTCGTGCAGCACCTGCAGCTCGCGCAGGCGGGTGTGGCAGGCGTGCACCTGCAGGCTGGGATCGTCGTGGCGCAGCGCCGGCAACCGGGCGCGGGCATCGTCCGCGGTCGGCACCAACGGCGGCGACGGGCGGCGGTGGAACAGGTCCGACTGCAGCTGCCGCAGCAGGCTGCCCTGCAGCGCGCCGCCGCCCTCGCCGGGATCGGCATCGCCGCGGAATTCGACGTCCGGATGCACCACTTCGTAGTTGCCCAGCACCGCCATGAAGTCGCGCCCGGCCGCGCCCCAGGCGCGCAGCAGCGGGTTCTCGCCGGCGGCCGCATCCGGGTCGCCGCCGCGCACGCGCTGCAGGTCGCCCCAGTAGTCGCGGCTCGGCGATGGCACATAGAGATGCAGCGTGCCGGTGCGCGCCACGGTCGCGATCACGCGCAGCACGTCGGGCGAGACGTTGAGGATGGCGAAGGCGAACAGGCGCTTGGGCAGTCCGGACGGCGGCGGCGCATCGACGTCGGCAAAGCCGCGCAGATAGGCATCGATGCGCCGCGCGCGGTGTTCCGTGCCGCCCGCCACCCGCCGCCACAGCGCGGCCTGCGGATCGCGCGGCGCCTCGCCTGCCTCCCAGGCCAGCAGCCATTCGCGGCGCCAGGCCTTGTACTTCTCGAAGGCCTGCGCGAGCTCGCCGGCCAGCGACCAGGCCTTCAGCGGATCGGGCGACGCTTCAAGGTAGGCGCGCATCGGCTGCAGCGCGCGCTCACGCAGCAGCGCCGGATCCGCCAGCGCAGCGTGGATGCGCCAGCGCAGCGCGGCCGCATCAAGATCGTCGCCGCGCCCCGGCACGTTGGCATCCAGCGCGCGCTGCACGAACTCGCCCGGGGTCAGGAATTCCAGGTTCGCGGCGACGCCGTGCGCCTGGGCGAGCGTCGCCTGCAGCCAGCGGCGCATGGCCGGCTGCGGGATCAGGATGACGTCGGGCTCGAGCAGGCCCTGCCCGGGCGCCGGCGTGCGCAGCTCGGCCGCCAGCAGCCCCGCCAGCACATCCAGCGCATTGGAGTGATAGAGGCGGAAGTCGGGCGTGTCGGTCATTGGCCGACCATCCTGCCGCAATGGCGTCGCATCGCGCGAGATCCTGACGGCACCGCAGCGCAGCGCGCGGAACCCTTCGCGCGTACCGGCTCAATACCTGCTCCCACGTGTCGACCACCGCCACGCCCGTTCGATCCGCCGTGGAAGCGCACGCGCGCCCAGTGCGCCGCGCCGTGCACGCCGTCCCAGTCGAGGCGGAACTCCTTGCGCAGGTGTGCCACCAGGCTCTGCTCGCCCATTCCAGCTCCCCTGCTCCAGGCGGCCATGATGCCGGAGCCTGGTCGCAGGCTCCTACAAAAGCGAGCGAGCCTCGGAGGGCGCCCGAGTCCACGCGCGCCCCCGGACCGCATCGGCGATAATGTCCGACCGCCCCGGTGCTGCCCCTGTTCAGCCACAGCACGCGAAGCTTCACGGGTTTTACCCGTCCCCGGTCCCCCGCCCCGAGCCCATGCCTCCAGCATCGCCCACGCCATCGCCCGTCCCCGCCGTCCGCCTCTCCGGCGTGCGCCTGGACCGCGGTGCGCGCACGATCCTCGACGGCATCGACCTGGTGGTCCCGCGCGGCAGCATCACTGCGATCCTCGGGCCCTCGGGCAGCGGCAAGTCCACCCTGCTCGCCGCACTCACCGGCGAACTGGTGCCGGCCGCAGGCGCCGTGGAAGTGTTCGGCCAGCCGGTGCCCCGCCGCCAGCGCGAACTGCTCGAGCTGCGCAAGGGCATCGGCGTGCTGCTGCAGGGCAACGGCCTGCTGACCGACCTCACCGCCGGCGAGAACGTCGCGTTGCCGCTGCGCGCGCATACCAAGCTGCCGCCACCGGTCATCGAGCAGCTGGTACTGATGAAGCTGCACGCCGTGGGCCTGCGCACCGCCGCCAATCTCTATCCGCGCGAGCTTTCCGGCGGCATGGCGCGCCGCGTGGCGCTGGCCCGGGCGATCGCGCTGGACCCGCCGCTGATGCTCTACGACGAGCCGCTGACCGGGCTCGACCCGATCGCCTCGGGCGTGATCATGAGCCTGATCGCGCGCCTCAACGCCACGCTCGGCCTGACCAGCATCATCGTCAGCCACCACGTGCGCGAGACCCTGCCGATCGCCGACCAGGTGCTGGTGACCGCCAACCGCGGCATCGTCTTCACCGGCACGCCGGCCGAACTCGAGGCCAGCGACGATCCCCTGCTGCGCCAGTTCCTGCGCGGCGAGCCCGACGGCCCGATCGCCTTCGACCCGGCCTCGACCACGTCCGACCAAGCGTCCGCACGCAGGGACAGGGCGAGCGCGTACCCGGCCGCCACGCACGCCGGGTCGGCCTCGCCGGCGACACCCGCCACGCCCCGTCCCGACGCCGAGGCCCGCTGATGCCCATCATCTCCAGCACCCGCTCGCTGGGCCGCGCCGGCCTGTTCTCGCTGTCGGTGATCGCGGCATCGAAGCCCACCCGCGACTTCTTCACCGAACTCGTCCGCGAGATCTACAAGATCGGCGCGCGCTCGCTGCCGATCATCGCCGTCGGCGGCGCCTTCGTCGGCCTGTCGCTGACGCTGCTCGGCTACCGCGCGCTGGAAACCTACGGCGCCTCCAACCAGGTCAGCGTGCTGATCGGCCTGGGCCTGTACCGCGAGCTCGCGCCGGTGCTGACCGCGCTCCTGTTCATCGGCCGCGCGGGCTCGTCGATCGCGGCGGAACTGGCGTTGATGCGCGCCACCGACCAGATCCAGGCCCTGGGCCTGATGGCCATCGACCCGATCGCCAAAGCCGTCGCCCCGCGCTTCTGGGCGGCGGTGATCTGCGTGCCGCTGCTGACCGCGTTCTTCGTCAGCCTGGCCTTGACCGCGAGCTGGTTCGAAGCCGTGCAGATCCTCGGCGTCGACAACGGCACCTTCTGGCAGACCATGCGCGACGTGGTCGATTTCCGCTCCGACTTCCTGGTCGCGTTCATGAAGTCGGCCGTCTTCGGCGGCACCGCGGCCCTGGTCGCGGCCTACGTCGGCTTCCACGCCGAACCGACCATCGAAGGCACCTCGGTCGCCACCACCCGCGCCGTCGTCAACGCCTCCTTGCTGGTCCTGATGTTCAACTTCGTCCTCTCCGCGCTGCTGTTCCGATGAGCCGCGTGAAAAGCATATTTGCCACGGATTTACGCGGATGAACGCGGATAAGGCAAAAGCCCATGCAGAGATTCTGTTTTTAATCCGCGTTCATCCGCGTAAATCCGTGGCAAAAAAAAGCTCTTAAAGGTGTCCCAATGAACACATCCCGTGGCCCAAGACTCGAGTTCGCCGTCGGCGCCTTCCTGCTGCTGGCGCTCGCCTCCGTGCTGGTGCTGGCGGTCGCATCGACCAACGGCAAGTTCGGCTTCGCACGCGATACCTACGAGCTGACCGCGCGCTTCACCAA
This sequence comes from Luteimonas sp. A501, assembly GCF_054052085.1. The sequence continues at coordinate 19,731 of NZ_JBSVRI010000004.1, read as the reverse complement.
TCTCGGCCAGCTGCGCCCCAACGCACCGGTCAAGGTCGGCGGCGTGACGATCGGCAGCGTCTCGGCGATCGACCTTGATCCGGTGAAGTTCGACACCATCGTGACCCTGGCGATCGACAACCGCTTCAACGAGATCCCGATCGACACCTCGGCGCAGATCCTCACAGGCGGCCTGCTTGGCGAGAGCTACGTTGGCCTGCAGCCCGGCGGCGACATGGAAGTGTTCCTGCCCGGCGAAGAACTGGTCTACACCCAGCCCGCCGTCGACCTGATGCAGATGGTCGGCAAGTACATGTTCAGCGGCGGTGGCAATGATGGCGCTGCCGGTGGCGACACCGGCGCGGCACCCGCCGCCGACGACACCCCGTCCCCCACGGAGACCACCCCATGACCGTCCGCCCCCTGCTTCCCCTCGTGCTGGCCTCGGCCATCCTCGCCACGGCGCCGTTTTCCGCGCTGGCCCAGGCCCCGGCCGCCAAGCCCGCAGCCGCCGCCACCCAGGGCGAATCGCCCAGCAAGCTGGTGCTCGACAACAGCCAGCGCGTGCTGTCGACGCTTGAGTCGCGCCGCGCCGAGTTCACCGCCGACCGCGGCAAGCTGCAGGCCTTCATCACCAGCGAATTCGACCAGATGTTCGACCGCGACTACTCCGCGCGCCAGGTGCTGGGCCGCCACGGCCGCGGCGCCAGCGACGCCGACGTCAAGGTGTTCGCCGACGCGCTGGCCGAAAGCCTGATGCGCCGCTACGGCAGTTCGCTGCTCGACTTCAACACCCAGCTCCGGGTGCGGCTGAAGTCGGAAACGCCGCTGCCGCGCGGCTTGGGCGTGAAGGTCTCCAGCGAGATGTTGCGCTCCGGCGGCGAGCCGATTCCAGTCGACTACCTGATGCGCCAGACGGCCGACGGCTGGCGCGTGTTCGACGTGATGGTCGAAGGCGTGTCCTTCGTGCAGACCTTCCGCCAGCAGTTCGACACCCCGCTGTCGCGCAAGTCGATCCGCGCGGTGGCGGCCGACCTGAGCGCCGGCCGGGTGCAGGCCGATGCCGGCAGCAACTGAGGCCAGCGTGCGACGCGATGGCGACGCGCTGCGCGTCAGCGGCGCCGTCGTGCGCGAAGCCGTGCCCGCCCTGTGGCGCGCCGCGGCCGCGCAGGTCGCGGGCGCGCGCAGTCTGGACATCACAGCGGTCACCCGGCTCGACAGCGCCGGGCTGGCCCTGCTGTCCGCGCTGGGCCATGCCACCGGACACGGCGGCGCCATCGACGTGTCCGGCGCGCCGCCCGGTCTGGCCGACCTGCGCGCAGCCTATCGGCTGGACGCGTCGCTCGGCTTCGCCTCCTGAATAAAGGACGAGCACATATGCGCACGGACAGCCAATCCAATCACCGACTGCGCGCCATCGCGCTCGCACTCGCCGTCTCGATGCTGGCCGCCTGCGCCGGGACGGCGTCGCGCGCCGACGCGCCAATCGAGGCCGTCGGGGCCGCTGGTTCGCCGGCGGCGGGTGTCGAACCGGCAGCGCCGGTGGAATCCGCAATCGTGCCCGATCCGGCCGCAGGCGACGGGCTGCCGGCCGTCCACGGTGCCGCGCGCGACGCCGCCGCCGCATCCCCGGGTGCCAATTCCGATGTCGATTCCGGCGCGGTCAACGCGGCCCGGGACGGCTTCGAAGCCGACGGCCCCACTCCGAACGCACCCACCCAGGCCGAACTCGACTACGCCGCCCTGTACGGCACCCAGGTCTACGATCCGATCGCCGACCCGACCCTGCCCACGCCCGCGCAGCTTCCGGGCGCGAGCTACGACCCCTGGGAAGGCTGGAACCGCCGCGTGCACGGCTTCAACATGGCGATCGATCGCACCGTCGCCGAGCCGCTGGCGCGCGCCTACATGAAGGTGGCGCCGCGTCCGGTGCGCCTGGGCGTCGGCAACTTCTTCAACAACCTCGGCCAGCCGGTCAGCGCTCTCAACGCGCTGCTGCAGGGCAAGCCCAAGCAAGCCGGGCAGTCGCTGGGCCGCTTCCTGGTCAACGCCACCCTCGGCGTCGCCGGCCTGTTCGACCCCGCTTCGCGCATGAACATCCCCAACCGCAGCGAGGACTTCGGCCAGACCCTGGGCGTCTGGGGCTGGGAGTCTTCGCGCTTCGTGGAGCTGCCGCTGTTCGGCCCGCGCACCGTGCGCGACGTCTTCGGCCTGGTGGGCGATGGCCAGGTCTCGCCGCTGCGCCAGGTCGACGACGACGCCGTGCGCATCGGCCTGCAGGGCCTGCAGCTGGTCGACCTGCGCACCCAGCTGTTCGCCGTCGACCGCCTGCGCGAAGGCGCGGAGGACGAGTACGCCCTGGTGCGCGACGCCTGGATGCAGCGCCGCAACTACCAGATCCACGGCGACCGCATCCGCGAGGGCCAGGACGACCTCCCCGACTACCTGCTCGACGACGAAGCCAACCCCACCGTCCCCGTGGACGTGATGCCCATCATTCCCGGCTCGTCCCCGAACTGACCCGGCTTTTGACTCGCCCGGCTGTTGACCGGCCCGGCTTTTGTAGGAGCCGCTATAGCGGCGATTCACGCCACCGGATCGTCCCCGTTCGCGCCAATCTCCTCCCCCAACAACTCCTGCGCCGCCGCCCCCGGCAGCGACTCCACGCCCTTGAGCTGGCGCTCGATCGCGCGCGTGCGCACGCCGGCCTGCTTGATGCTGTTCTGCACCGTGTCCAGCTGCCCGTGCGCGCGCTCCAGCACCGTGGCGAACTTGCCGAACTCGCTCTTCACCGCGCCCAGCACCTGCCAGACCTCGCTTGAACGCTGCTCGATGGCCAGCGTGCGGAAGCCCATCTGCAGGCTGTTGAGCAGCGCCAGCAGCGTGGTCGGTCCAACCATGGTCACGCGGAAGTCGCGCTGCAGCGCTTCGAACAGCCCAGGGCGGCGCAGCACTTCGGCGTACAGGCCTTCGGTGGGCAGGAACAGCAGCGCGAAGTCGGTGGTGTGCGGCGGCGCCAGATACTTGTCGCGGATGCGCTTGGCCTCCAGGCGCACCTGGCGCTCCAGCGCGGTCGCGGCCTGCTTGGCGGCATCGGCATCGGCACGGTCCTGCGCGTCGAGCAGGCGCTCGTAGTCATCGCGCGGGAACTTGGCGTCGATCGGCAGCAGCACCGGCTGGCCCGGCTGCGAGCCGGGCAGGCGGATCGCGAACTCCACGCGCTCGCCGCTGCCGGGCACGGTGGCGCAGTTGGTTTCGTACTGCTCGATGGTCAGCACCTGCTCCAGCAACCCCGCCAGCTGCACCTCGCCGAAGATGCCGCGGGTCTTGACGTTGCCCAGCACGCGCTTGAGGTCGCCGACGCCGGCGGCCAGCTCCTGCATCTCGCCCAGGCCGCGCTGCACCTGTTCCAGGCGCTCGGACACCAGCTTGAACGACGCGCCCAGGCGCGCCTCGAGCGTGGTCTGCAGCTTTTCATCGACGGTCTCGCGCATCTGCTCGAGCTTCTGCGCGTTGTCGGCCTGCAACGACTTCAGCTGCGACTCCAGCGTGGCGCGCATCTCGCCGATGCGCTGCTCGTTGCGCTGGGTGAGCTCGGTCACCCGCTGGCCAAGCTGGTCGGCGAAGCGCTGCTGCGCCTCCGCGCCCTCGCTGCGCGCCTTGCGCGCGTCCTCGCCCAGCGCCTCGCGCAGCACGTCCAGGCGCTGGTCGGTGCGGGCGCTGAACTCGGTCAGCCGGGCGCCAAAGCCATCGATGCGCTGGCCCTGCGCCATGCCCAGGCTGTCGAGCTGCAGCCGCAGCTCCCCGCGCCCGTCGCGCTGCTCAGCCCGCAGCACCTCTTCCAGCTCCTGGCGCAGCGCCACCAGCGCCGCTTCCGGGCGCCGCAGCAACAGCACCACAAGCAACACGATGGCCACCGCCACCGCCGCCAATACCAGCATCAACAAGGTCTGAACATCCATCGGAGCAGTGTAGCCGGGCCAGGTCGCATCCCCTGCGACGGAGGCCACATGCAGATCCACGTCCGCCGCGTCTACGCCGACTCCAGCAGCCACGAAGGCCACCGCGTGCTCATCGACCGCCTGTGGCCGCGCGGCAAATCGAAGGCCGACCTCGACGGCGTGCCCTGGGTGAAATCGGTCGCCCCGAGCGATGCGCTGCGCGACTGGTTCGACCACGACCCGGCGAAATGGACCGGGTTCAAGCGCCGCTACTTCGCCGAGCTCGACGACAACCCCGACGGACTGGCCGAATTGCGCAAGGCCCTTGGCCACGGGAAGAACGCCACCCTGCTTTACGCCGCGAAGGACGAAGCCCACAACAACGCCGTCGCCCTCGCCGAATACCTCGGCAAATCCCCGTAGGAGCAGCTACAGCTGCGACCGCAGCTATGGCTGCTCCTGCAGGACGCGCTTCCGGGTGGTCGCGCCCTACAGCACCCGGCAGAACACCGCCTTCAGATATCGCGACTCCTGCGCGTTCGCCATGAACGGATGGTCCGGCCCGGCGCCGGACACCTTCAGCACCTGCACCGTGCGGTTGGAGAAGAACGCCGCCCGCCGCAGCATGTCCAGGAACTGGTCCTCGGCCACCAGCCCCGTGCACGAGAACGTCGCCAGCAGCCCGCCGGGCTTGACCACCGACAGCGCCAGCTTGTTCATGTCCAGATACTTCTTCAGCGCCGGGATCACCTGCTCGCGGTCGCGGGTCATCTTCGCCGGATCCAGGATCACCACGTCGTACTGCTCGCCGGCGTTGGACGCGTCGCGCAGCCACGGGAAGATGTCGGCCTGCACGAAGCGCGGGCGCACGCCGTTCAACTTCGCGTTGCCCTTGGCGAGTTCGATCACGTCGGCGTCGATGTCCACGCCCGTCACTTCGCTGGCGCCGCGCACGGCCGAATACACCGCGAAGCCGCCGGTGTTGCAGCACAGGTCGAGCACGCGCTTGCCGGCGACCTGCCGGCTCAGCCACTCGCGGTTCTCGCGCTGGTCGGCGAAGAAGCCGGTCTTGTGCGCCCCCGCCGGATCGGCGCGGAAGCGGATGCCGTGCTCGCTGATGATCGCGGGCTCCGTGCCCGGCGTGCCGTGGAAGTCGAAGCTTTCCTGCTTCTGCACGTGCTCGTCCGCAAACGCGTGGAAGCGGCAGCCCGGGAACTGTTCGCGCAGCGCCGCCATGATCCACTCGCGATGGCGGAACATCCCGGCCGAGAAGTACTCCAGCACCAGCAGGTCGGCGTAGCGATCCACCACCAGGCCGCTCAGCCCATCACCCTCGCTGTGCACCACGCGCCAGGCGTCACTCACCTCGTCCAGGCGAAGCACCTCGCGCCGCAGCGCCACCGCCTCGGCGATCTTCCGCGCGAACCAGCTGGCGTCGACCGCCACCTCCAGCTGCGTCTCCAGGATCCGCACCGCGATCCGCGAATGGCCATTGTAGAAACCGCGGCCGATCCACTCGCCGTCGATGCCGACCACGTCGACGATGGTGCCGGGCTTGGGCCGCGGGGTCGGCTTCTCCACCAGCTTCTGGAAAATCCACGGGTGGCTTGAGCGCCAGGCGTTGCGCAGGCGGACTACGGGGAGGGCTTCGTTCATGGCGCGATTCTACCGGGTCGCTCCGATGGCGACGCCCCGGCGCGCCGCTGCCGGACCGCCGCCGGGCGATGTGCGGACAAGGGTCTCCACTCTCCACGCTCCCCGCAGCCCTTGCGTTGCCGCCATCCGCCGCCATGCTTCGGATCATGCACCTGCCCCACGACGACCATCCGCCCGATTCCGCTGCCCAGCGCGTCGCCGACTGGCGCCGCTTCCGCCGCGCCGCCGGAGCATCGGCACTCTTCGTCGCCGTGCTGGCCATCGTCTACGCCGCCCAGGCCGGCTTCAGTGCGCGCGCGTTCGCAGTCGCCCCCGGCAGCGCCGCCGGCCTGTTCGGGCTGCTGACCGCCCCCCTGCTGCACGGCTCGCTGGAACACCTGGTCGCCAACGGCGTCGCGGTGCTGTTCCTCGGCACCCTGGCCGGCTGGGTCTACCCGCGCGCCACCCTGCGCGGCCTGCCGCTGATGTGGCTCGGCTCCGGCCTCGGCGCCTGGCTGCTGGGCGCGCCGGGTTCGTACCACCTGGGCGCCAGCGGCGTGACCCACGGCCTGATGTTCCTGGTGATGACGCTGGCCGTGCTGCGCCGCGACCGCGCCGCCATCGCCGCCACCATGATCGGCTTCATGTTCTACGGCGGCATGCTGTTGACCGTGCTCCCGCGCGAGCCCGGCGTGTCCTGGCAGTCGCACCTGGGCGGCGCCATCGGCGGCATCGTCGCGGCCTGGCTGTTCCGTCGCCTCGATCCCGCCGCACCGCGCAAGCGCTACAGCTGGGAGCTTGAGGAAGAACAGGCCGCCGCCGACGCCGAACGCGCCGCCGCCGAGCGTGGACAGTTCGAGCCCGACACCCCCGAAGACGTACCGGTCCTGTGGAATCGTCCCGAGTCGCCCGAAGCGGAGCAGGGCACCATCCTGCAGTTCCCGCCGCGCGATCGACGATAGACTCCGGGCATGGACATCCGCCCCACGACTCTTTTCCTGCTGGCGATCCTGCCCTTCGCCACCGCCACCGCCACCGCCACGGCCGCCACCGCCGCGAACGACGCCACGGAGAACACGACCATGGCCGAAGTCGACGCCCGGCTGCGGCCCTACACCGGCGACGTCCCCGGCGCCGCCCTGCTGGTGCTGCGCGACGGCGAGCCCGTGGTCCGCCGCGGCGTCGGCCTGAGCGACCTCGCCGCCGGCGCCCCGGTCACCCCCGCCACCAACTTCCGCCTGGCCTCGCTGAGCAAGCAGTTCACCGCCGCCGCCGTGCTGCTGCTGGCCGAAGACGGCCGCCTGCGCCTGGACGACCCCGTGCGCCGCTGGCTGCCGGAGCTTCCCGCCAATGCCGACGGCGTGACCCTGCACCACCTGCTCAGCCACACCTCCGGCCTGCACGACTACGAAGACATCATGGCCGCCGATTTCGAAGGCCAGGTCCGCGATGCCGACGTGCCGTGCCTGCTGGCCACCGGCGCGCCCTGCGCAGCCCGGGTCGCAGCTGCAGTCACCCCCGCCCCGCCCTACTTCCCTGCGGGCACTGCCTACCGCTACAGCAACAGCGCCTACGCCCTGCTCGCCCTCGTGGTCGAAAAGGCCTCCGGCCTGTCCTACCCCGATTTCCTCCGCGAGCGCATCTTCACGCCGCTGGGCATGGATAGCAGCCTGGCCTTCGTCAACGGCGTCAACGCACCCGCCAACCGCGCCTACGGCCACAGCGCCAGCGGCGACGGCTGGGCCCGCACCGACCAGTCCACCACCAGCGCCGTGCTCGGCGACGGCGGCATCTATTCCTCCATCGACGACCTGGCCAAGTGGGACGCCGCCCTGTACGACGACCGCCTGCTGTCCGACACCTCGCGCGCGCTGGCGTTCTCCGCGCAGACCACCACGCCCACCGATGAGGAAAACGTCGCCGCCTACGGCTACGGCTGGCGCCTGGACGGCGACCTGATGTGGCATTCCGGCGAGACCATCGGCTCCCGCAACGTCATCCTGCGCTGGCCGGCGCAGCGCCTGACCGTGCTCATGCTGACCAACCGCAACGGCCCCGAACCCTACGCCGCCGCCCGCGCGATCGGCGACGCCTGGCTGCGCGGGTCCGCCACCACGCGCTAGGCTTGCGCCCCCGGCAACAACAGGCCACGCCATGTCCTTCGACGCCCGCCGCATGATGCCGGCCGCCCTCGTCCTCACCCTGCTGCTGGCGCTGCCGGCCTGCAACCGCGACCCGGCGCCTGATGCCGGCGCGGCGCCAACAACGTCCGCCGAACGTTCGCGGGATCCCGCCGCCAACCGCATCGAAGCCGACGTCCGCGCCCTTGCCGACGACCACATGCAGGGCCGCGAGACCGGCACCCCGGGCCACGACCTTGCCGCGGAATACGTCGCCGCGCGCTTCGCGGAAGCCGGCCTTGTCCCCGGCGGCGAAGACGGCGGCTGGTTCCAGCGCGTGCCGCTGCTGCGCGCCACCATCGCCTCCCAGGGCGCACGGCTCGAGATCCACCTCGAGGGCCAGTCGCGCTCGCTGGCCTTCCAGGACGAATTCCTGCCGATGGCGAACTTCGACCGCCCCGATGCCGCGATCGAGGCCCCGGCGGTGTTCGTCGGCCAGGCCATCCACGCGCCGGAGCTTGGCCACGACGACTTCGCCGGGCTCGACCTGCGCGGCAAGATCGCGGTGGTCTTCGGCGGCGCGCCGGAGCGCTTCGACAACACCCGCCGCGCATTCAACAGCTCCCTCCACGAGAAGCTGCGCAGCGTGGCCGAACGTGGCGCCGTGGGCGTGGTCCTGGTCGGCACCGCCGCCGACGAAGTGCGATCGCCCTGGACCCGCGGCGCCGCTGGCTGGGAGCGGCCCTCCATGCGCCTGCGCGACGCCGACGGCCACGGTATCGACACCTGGCCCGGCCTCGACGTGGTGACGCGCGTCAGCGCCGCCGCCGCCGACGCCCTGTTCGCCGGCGGCGAGCGCAGCGCTGCCCAGCTCGCCAACGCTGCCCGCACCGGCACGCCAGGAGGCTTCGACCTCCCCGTGCGGCTGTCGCTCGCCGTACAAACCCGGGTCGAACGCCTGGACTCGCGCAACGTCGTCGGCATGCTTCGCGGCAGCGACCCCGTCCTCGCCGACGAATACGTGGTGCATACCGCCCACCTCGACCACGTCGGCCTTGGCATCGAAGTCGACGGCGATGCGATCTACAACGGCGCCATCGACAACGCCCTCGGCATCGCGATCATGACCGAGGCCGCCCGCGAACTCGCCGCCGGCGACACACGACCGCGCCGCTCGCAGCTGTTCGTCGCCGTTACCGCCGAAGAGCAGGGCCTGCTCGGTTCGCAGTGGTTCGCCAGCCGCCCGACCGTCCCGCGCGATGCATTGGTCGCCAACATCAACATCGACATGCCCGTGCTCACCGCGCCCAGCCGCGACGTGGTGCCGATCGGCGTCGAGCACTCGTCGCTCAAGGCCGTGGTCGACCTTGCCGCCCGCGAGATCGGCGTGAAGGTCTCACCCGACCCCTTCCCCGAAGAAGCCGTGTTCGTGCGCAGCGACCAGTTCTCCTTCGTGCGCGAAGGCATTCCCGCCGTCTATCTCGACGCCGGCATCGAAGCCGCCGACCCCGAGCGCGATCCCAAGGTCTCCGCCACCTGGTTCATGCGCAACTGCTACCACCGCCCCTGCGACCAGGCCGACCTGCCGATCCACTACGACGACGCCGCCCGCCTGGCGCGCGTGTCGGCACGCACCGCCTGGCATATCGCGGCCGCCGATGAGCGACCGTCATGGAACGAAGGCGATTTCTTCGGCCATCGCGACGCGGCCCACGGGACCCCGGCGCAAAAGACCGGCGAGCGCGCCGGTCAATAGGGCCTTCCTGCTCACCCCGACGGAACTCACCCGGCCCCAGGGCGGACCACGTCACTCGCCCTGTGGTATCCCGGTCATCAGCGCCTTCATCAGTTTCTCTTCGCTCAGATGACTGTCCAGGTCCGCCATTGCCTTTGTAACGGCAGGATCGGTCATCAGCCCGCCTACCGCCGTTGCTCCAAGGGTCTCGAACGCACTCTTGTACCCGGCCATTCCCTCATTGAGAATTGCGTCGCGGGATTCACTCGCGCACTTGTCGGCAATCAACTTCTCGAATACCGATGCGCTGCTTCTGGATATTTCATCCCAGGACTCAGGCGTCAATCCCGAGATATCCACCACCTCTGGATGACTGGCGACCGCGCCGAATATCCAGCGGACAAGAGCGGTCTTGTCCTCGGCAGTGACGGACGCCACAAGACACCCTGACAGACGCTCGGAATACTCACCGGCAATCGCCAGGTTGCTCGCCAGCAGAAGCGCGGCTATTGAAGCTGATTTTGCGAAGTGCATGAAATTTCCCATTTTGGACCGGTTGGACGCATTGTCAGGCATCGGCCAGACAGTCACCCGGGCCGGCTGCGCCGCGAAACGGGTGCCGGCCTGGATCAATCGGCAGGCGGCCATGTACGGGCTGCGGAAAGAGCAATGAGCGCCATGAACGCGGAGATAGCCGCCCAAGCCGCCATCATGCCTGGGACCGATCCGCCGGGGAAGCGATCGACCGAAGCGATCAGCGCGCCTTGGCCAAGACTTAGCGTTGCCACCACCCAAACGAGGCGCCGCCCCCGCAGCTCGCGCACCGCCTTGCGCAAGATTGAACAAACGAGCAGATGACCTGAAAACGAACAGATCAGCATGACCCCAGCAGCGAACGCAGCGAACTGGATGTTTCCAAGGCACCCGAATTTCTGTTGGTCACAATTGCCACGCATGTAGACATCGCCCGCCGTATACCCCACGAATGCCAGGAACAAGACGACTCCCGGAACAAGTGCTACTGCTACAAATGGCCGGATTTTCTTCATGAAACCTGACACCTGAGTTAAGCCGAACTGCAGCGCGTAGCCGGCGACATGGCAAGCCTTTCCTGCCGAATTGCCGGCGTAGCGATGCAACTCCGGCATGAATGCATCGTTTGGCCGCTGCCTGACAGGCTGGTCAATTCTGAACTTTGCAATTGTGTCGCACCATCGAGCGCTCAATTGCCTCATAGCTCTCCGGTTGACTCATCAAAGCGCGGCTCAGCTCCCCGCATATCCCGCGATGCGTCATTCTCTGCAGTGTGCCACCGAGCGAGCGGTCTTGGAAAACAACCTGGATCACAGACTCCCTTTCCATTCTCTCCGGTCGCTCGAGCACTCCGTGGCGAAACTCCATCGTGGCCGTTGGCAGGGAAAGATCGAGCTGGCTCTGCTCCACTGACTCACCAACCTCGTCGATCCCTGCGTAGCCTTGTTCAGCCGATACTTGCGCCTTCAGACCCGTCACTTCAGGCCTTGTTTCCCGATCCGCAGCTCCGGAAGAAGCAGGAATTTCGCTTGCTTTGTCTGGAGCGTCGTCTCTCTCAATCCATACGACTTGCAATGATGCGCTCTCGGTGCCAATTTTTGCTCTTTCAGCCTGGTCGGCGAAGATGAGGAGCAAGACAACGCCACACACGACTGCCACGGCGGAAATCGCGGAAATGGCTCGATCCGGGCACTCAGTAGTCGATGCGAATCGAGACAGTCGCGCAGCCCTCCATGGCGGCCTGACACCAGAATGAATCCGCGAGAGTACTTGACGGAGCATGGATCAGCCACGCAACCAACACGACGATCGCCATGACCAATATGGCCTCACCGCGCCCGCAGGACCGCTTGAAGCGGGTAACCCTCTCGACCCGCGCCTGAAGCACGCTCTCGTCAGGACTGCGAGGCGGCATCGGCTTGAACGAGCAAAGTACCGTTCGGCCAGGAACGACCGCAACAATGCCGAGGCAATCGCTACCGCAGCGCGCCGCGTCTTCAGCGGATACGGCCGGCGACCCCGTTCTGCAGCGCAGTAGAAGGGCTCAATCAGCCTCACGAGCCCCTTCCAGGGCACCACCTCTTCCATCTCCGCCAGGAACACAGGGAATTTTTGAGGCCTTCCCTAGGAAATTGTTAGCACTCACCCGCCGAATAGCTGGCGAATTCCGGCTCGGTTGGTGTGGGATTCAATACTATGCAAACAGCCGAACTCTCTGTCGCGAAGGACTTGAAGCAGATTGCGTCGTAGCCTTGACCACAAGTGATCTCCGAGCCGTCCGTACTCCATCCGGATTTCTCAAGGGTGTCCGCTATCTGACTGAACGGCGCGCCGGGTTGTAGCGTAGCAAGTACATCGCTTTGGCTTCCAGGACCAGACGCGCACCCAAAGAGAAAGGCGGCGGCAAGAACAAATGTTGCAGGCCAAGCAAGTCGAATCATTGAGCGCTGACGCCAGAGTTAAGCCGCGCCGCAGCGGGCCGTGAAGCACATGGCTAGCTGGACCTGCCACGTGATTTGCGCCCCGATGCGGTGTCGGCTTGAACGCATTGTTAGGCCTTTGCCTGCCGAGTACGAGATGCCAGCTTCCCCTTACGAAGCAATCGTTCCGCACGCATGACGTACAGGATGAATACCTTGTGGCCATCGTAGCGATAGAAGACGCGACAGAGCGGCTCCACAACCTGACGATACCGTGACCGCCCAAGCTCTGGGGGGCGGCTGCCGCTCTCTGGATGATCAGCAAGTTGCTCGACATGAGCGAAGACGCGTTTGACCAGCTCCGAGGCAGCGACTGGGTCCTCCAGCGCAATGTAGTCGGCAACAGCATCCAGGTCGCTCAGCGCAGGCTCCGACCAGACTATTTCAGCCATCGGGCCAGGCGCTTCTTGGCTTGTGCGTGAGTTGCAACACGGCCTTCTGCAATCGCCTGCTCGCCGCGAGCAATTCCCTCGAGCACGGTCATGCGTTGCTGCATGAGCTGAAAGCTCTCAACGTCCACGAGGTATGCACTCGGCAAGCCATGCTGCGTGATGAGAATGGGCTTCTTGTCCCGCTCGATATCAGAGAGGAGCTCGGTCGCCTGGCGCTTGAGGGTGGTGACGAGTTCCGTACGCATAAAGTGACACTATAGTATCACTTCGAGCTGCGCAAGAGCCGAGAGCAAAGGCCTAACGCCTGAATTAGGCCGCGCCGCAGCGCGGCGTGAAGCACATGGCACGCTCTACCTGCCATGTGGTTTGCGCCCCGATGCGGCGTCGGTTTGAACGCATTGTTAGGCGCGCCTTGCGACCACAGTGACGCGCCCACCACTCTGGAACGCAAATACATAAGCAATCTTTATTGCAACAGTAGTCACTACAACCTGGTCGCCAGAGCAATCATCCGTCGCCTCAACCCCTTCCGGGAACGTACATATCGCTGCCGCCAGGAACCGCCAGCGACCTGCTGCCTCTACGGCAGAGCCAATAAAATGTGGGTCTAGTTCTTCCTGTGGTACGGGACACTCGGGAAGATCATAGAGAGGGGTTGCGGAGGCGACGGCACCGTTCTCGTCAATCACGAACTCTATGCATACGTTCGCACTGGCGCCGCGCTGCACCCCGGAAGGATATTCTGGCAAGGGCTGTGTCACCGCGGACGCCATAAGAAAGGTCTTGTCCTTCGGAACATCCATGACCTCCGCCATGGGAGGAAGAACCATTTGCATTCCAACCGTAGGCCGAGTCTTACAGCCTGCAACAAGAACGACTATCAGAGCAGCCGTGGCAATTGTTCTGAAACAAGAGTTCTTCAAGTAAGCCTCCATGGCCTCGAGCGCGCCTAACACCAGAATTAAATCGTGCCGCGAAGCGGCATCGGCTTGAATGATTTGCTAGGCCGCACGCCAAGCGCCTTGGCGGTCTCTTCAAGCGGCGTACTGAACCCTAGCTTCTTGGCCGGGCGGGAGTTCATGTCAATTACCAGCTGGTCAAGACTGCAGCGGTTCAAGCCGCCATCCTGCTCAATGAAGCCCTCATAATCGAGTGCGCAGTTGGTCAGTACGCCGAGCTTGGAAAGATCAGACGCTCTCGCAAAAGCAACAGAGCGATACCCGTTCATCACTCGCTCCCGCACATGCTCCGGATAACCAGCGAGCTCAAGCACTAGGGAAATGCCCCGAACTAAGCTTATGAACAGCTTCTCGGCCGTGAGGCGCTCTCCCTCCAGCATGAGGAAGCTCAGCTGAGTGCGACTACTCATATACACAAAGGCGTTCCGCTCTGCCATTGGCAGGAACGTAACGTACCAATTGCCAAGCGGCACGTCGGTCGCCTGAGCTTCGCCCAAGTGATCTCGTTTGATACGAGCTCTCGCAGCTATGGCGCGCGTAACGATTAGATCAGCCATGACGTGTCATATACGGCCTAACGCCTGAATTAAGCCGACCTGCGAAGCGGGTTCGGATTGAATGAATTGTGAGGGCCCGCCGGATCGAATAGCGATCTACTTGCACCAGAGGTCGATAGCCATTTGGTTGGATCGCTCTCTGGCCAGCTCACAATTCTCATGTCCTTGCCCAGCACCATGAGTCTCGTGGCCCTCCGTTGGCCCGCCGTTTTGAAGTACAGAACATCCAGCTATCAGTACAGCGACCACAGTAAAGCAACTCTTGAGTTTCATTTTGGTAGAGCTTCCAATGAAAGTGTGGTGTGGGGCCTAACACCTTATGTCTTGAGTTTCCCCTAGCCTAAGAGCCGAGAGCCCGGCGTGTGCGCCCGATAACGCCTCGGTGTAGCACCACCGTAACTTAGCAGGGGCCGCACCCGGATCTCGCGCCCTGCGCCCGAACAGTTGCTCGAGGTTGCCCTCGAACCGATAAGCGTGGGCCTCGGGCGCGATGCTCTCGACCACTCGACTGTAGCGGAGAATCGGGATGACGGCAGCAGGAATCGATGTGTGTAAGGCCAGCCTGGATCTGGCTGGACCCGCCATGCCTTTGGTGTAACGAAGCGGTTTCGGCTTGAACGAATTGTTAGGGCTCATCCGGGATACGTACATAGATGGACCCCACGTGATCTGACTCATCATACAACCGCAACTTGCCTCGTTGGAGCGCAAGGACTTTCAGCCGAAATGGGGCCAACTCGCCGCGTTGAGGAGTGACGACTAACCGGCAGTCCTCTAGGCCCCATGTGGCTCCAGAGAGTTCTGGTCTTTGGTGAAGCCATGAACTGAAGGTGCGTCCGCTAGCGTCCGACTCCAGTAGAAAATCCTCGAAGAAGCCTGAATCGCTGCTCCTACTCCAAGCGCCCATCAATTCCCGCTCTGTGACCGAACAGCGTTCAGCTGAAAGTACGACGCCTGATGCTGTGAAGAGCAATATAAGGATCGCGAACTGTCTCATGAGCGCTAACGCCTGAATTAAGCCGCGTCGCGAAGCGGCGTCGGCTTGAACGCATTGTTAGGCACCGGGGTGCTGACCAGTGCTCTGACCTTCAGCGGTTCCGAAGAGCTTCTTGGCAAGCTCTAGCCCGCGCTCCATTCCTTCTTCCGTGAGCTGCACCGACTTCTGCTTGCCCACCGGATTGAACAGGTAGCCAGCCTCGTGGAGGCGGTCCATGACGCTGAAGTCATAACCCTTCCAGGAACTGTTCGTGTCGAAGAGGTGGGCTGCAAGAAGCGCCAAGATCGCCTCATCAATTCGGGACTGATCGTAAGCCATGTTTGAAGACTAAGCCTGCTTCGAAGGGCGCGCAACGCCTCCGGCCTAACGCATAAGTTAAGCCGAGACGCGTAGTGGAGCGAAGCACGTGGCAAGCTGTACCTGCCATGTACTTTGCGGAACGAAGCGGCTTCGGCTTGAACGCATTTTTAGGCCTGACTTGCATGAGCCGGCGTTGTATGCAGCTCGACACCAAGCGCGCGAATCAGCTTGAGTACGGTGTCGTACCGTGGCTTTGCGCCCGGAGCCAAAGCCTTGTACAGGCTCTCACGACCAAGCCCAGTGTCCTTGGCCAGCTTGCTCATACCTCGAGCCTTTGCAACGTCAGCGATTGCCTGAAGAAACACGTTGGGATTCTCATCTTCCAACGCGGCATTTAGGTACTCAGCAATGACAATGTCGCTGTCGAGATAGTCGGCGGCATCAAAAGCGGCGATGTTCTTCATGGTCAGTTCTCCAGACTCTTGAGGAGAGTCTTGGCTTTCAGGATGTCCTTCGGCTGGGACGATTTGTCCCCTGCGCAGAGGAGCAGATAGGTAACATCGCCGCGCCGGCAGTAGTACAAACGGTATCCAGGACCAACGTGAATCCGCATCTCGGAGATGCCGTCTCCAACCGGGGCGCAGTCACCGAAATTGCCCCCTTCTGCGGAGCGGATGCGCGCCGCGATGCGAGCTGTTGCCATCGGATCCCGTAGCCCTTTCAGCCACGCGTCGAACTCCGACGTGCGAAGGAATATGCTCATGGCGCACCGTATCCCTTCGGATACGTACTGTCAAGCTGCGAAGATGCTCGGTGTCAGGCCTAACGCCTAAGTTAAGCCGAGACGCGTAGTGGAGCAAAGCACATGGCAAGCTGTATCTGCCATGTGCTTTGCGGAACGAAGCGGCTTCGGCTTGAACGCATTGTTAGGCCGCACCGCCAGAAGGCCTGCCCCAAGACTGCCGAAGGCCCACAAGATGGACGAGGCCGATCAGTAGGCAGATGGAAGAACTCACAACCCAGAACGTCATGCTGTTTCCGGGGAAGTGCGCCATGACCGGCACGAATGCGACGCCCCGAACAATGTAGATGGTCGTGATTGCGGAGAGAATGGCACGCCGCAACGGCAGCTGGCGAATTACACCGGCACCGGAGAGAGCGTAAGCACTCCACCCAGCAAGGACGGCAGCAATGACCAGGGTAACGACGGTGGGATACCAGTGGCCGGCCAAGTGCAGCTGTGCCATTTGCTCTCCAGCGCCCAACAGCCGAAACAGCGGAGCGCCTACTGCAAGGCACGCCAGATGCATCAGCGCCGCGATCCCGCTAAGGGCGGCGCCGACTACCAGAAGCTTGTTGGTTGGACTGGCCATGTAGTTCCTCAGCGGCCTAACACCTAAGTTAAGCCGACGCGACTTGTGGCGTTCGGCTTGAATGAATTGTTAGGCCTCATACGCGGATGAGCAAAGAGGGGGCATATGCAGACCAGTACAAAGCTATGGTGCCAATAAAGCTGAAGGTGAGCGCAAGAGTGACGTGCCGTATCTTGGGCCTCCAGACGGCAATGCCGACCAGAACCAGGCAAAACACGGGCAAGGCCCACCACCACTTGATGGTAAGAAATACAAGCTGCGAGTAGCCTGATTGAGTGAGATTGAAGCTACTCCACGCACTAGTGAAGGCGCCCCCAGCACCGTGTTGAACGGCGTAAATGAAGTAGCTCTGGGCCAATGCCAGTAGTAGCACAATGACTATGAGTGCGATTTTCTTGAACATGAGGCCTAACGCCTGAATTAAGCCGTGCCGCGAAGCAGCATCGGCTTGAATGAATTGTTAGCTGCCTGCGCTACTGATCACGCGAAGCAACCGCTTTAACGTATCAGATGAGTAGGTCACCTCGCTGGGTGTCTCCGGCAGCGGAGCCGGATCTCCAGCTCGCCTCAGCCGCTCATCCAGCCCGCTTGTGGTCCCGTAAATTGGACTCTTAACTTGCAGTGGCTGGGCAGCTGGCCAGGTGCCATGTAATGCCTGATATATCAGCATTGCATTCAGTAGCGCGAGCTCCCTTCCGGGGTGCATCCCATCCTCAGCGAACCAGCCGAGATCCGGCTCAGCCTCGCGCAGCCTCTGCAGCCTCTCAGAAACCTCGGCGTAGGCGATCCCGGCTTCATTCGCAGCCGCCGACTCCTTTTCTACAATTTTCTTTGATGAATTAGGATGAGGTTGATAGGTGCCAAGCAGAACAACCTTCAGCCCCTTTTTTTCCGCCAAGCTCACTAGCTCTTCCAACGCTGAGCGGGACTCCACACATGAGTCCGGACCGAACGAGCACGTAAAGTCGCCTCCTCGCTCTTGAAGCACCAGCACGGCATAGGCCCGTTGCGACAGAGCCTTTTCTACTGAACCGTCAGACACGCGTTGAGTAAGCGTCGCTCCACCGCGGACGATCATGTCGCTTTCAGTTGGATGGCCGTTCGCAGTTGCGAGTGCAGAATAGACGGCAGGCGAATTTCCTACGTAGGTCAAGCTGTTGCCTACAAAGAGCACCCTCTCCGCTTCCTTATCAGGTGCTCTAGGGCTACACGCCGTTCCGGCGAGAAGGAACAAGAGCAATAAGATTAGGAAAGTGCGCATATGTTTGAGCAGCTAACACCTGAATTAAGCCGAGCCGCGAAGCGGCTTCGGCTTGAATGAATTGTTAGCTGCCTCAACGCGACCCTGCAGGACATACACAAGAGCCGCAAGGGGTACAGCCACCGCTGCCGATGTGGAGGCGATGTCTGCAACTGTGTGGTACTGCTGATAGAGCATGAGAAGCAAGTACGCCACTAAAGTCGCAGCCACAGGAAGCCGCAGTCTAGGAGAGCTGGTGCCAATAGCCGCTGCTAGAGCGAGTGCAACCGCGGAGTGAGTGCTGTAATCGAGTCCGACGGAGGGCCACCACAAGAGCGCGTTGTCAGCCCACATGAAGGAATAGGCGATAACAAGCGCGAACAAGCCGAGGGCAAGTCGCCAGAACGCCTGACGCCATTGCCGAAAAAATGCCGACTGGCTAACGAGCGCGAGCCAGACGACACCGAGCAACGGTGTGTATGAATCAGCCACTTTGTCTAGAAGTTCAAATGAAGTCACAGGGAACTCTCGAGGCAGCTAACACCTAAGTTAAGCCGAGACGCGTAGTGGAGCCAACCACATGGCAAGCTTTACCTGCCATGTGGTTGGTGGAACGAAGCGGCTTCGGCTTGAACGCATTGTTAGGCCTCAGCTCCGCTGGTGAAACGAAGACCTAGCCAGACCGCAGCAATGCCCACGAGTACGCTGCCAAGAATGTACAGCAGGGCAAGGCTGGTTTCTCCGCGCCGCAGGAGGGTGAGCGACTCTAGCCCGAACGCCGAGAAGGTAGTGAAGCCACCGAGGATACCGGTGACCAGGAACAGGCGAACCGGCTCAGAGACGGATGTCTTGGAAAGAATGCCTGCGAGCAGGCCGATCAGCAGACAGCCCAAACAATTGACAGCGAAAGTGGCCCACGGAAAGCGCCCCGCCGGCGCAGCACCTAACCCGACGGCCACAGCGTAACGGGCCACCGATCCGATGAAACCGCCGAGTCCTACCCACAAGTACGCGCTCATATGTGTTTGAGGCCTAACGCCTGAATTAAGCCGCGCCGCGAAGCGGTGTCGGCTTGAATGAATTGTTAGCGCCCACCGCCGAGAGCAATGCCACCCAATGCTTCCTGAGCCATAGGGGGACCAGCACTGTAAGCACGACCGGAACAAGTGTGGTTGCGTAGCCAAGATACTGCGCAGAGTCCCCAACAGCGTTGGCTAGGCGATGGTGCCCCAAGTGTGCCCAGGTCGGAGCCAAGTGCGTCGATGCCGCAAGTAGCGGAGCTTGGACGACAAGAACTACTACAGTGAGGCCGTATGTCACTACGGCACAAGCAAGAGCAAACAGGAACTTCCTTGGCAAAGGGCCGAGGCAGGCGAATAGCAGTGCCACGAAGCACGGAAGGAGCATCAAGAAGAGCCCTCCTGCAACGAGACCAAGAAACACGATGTAGTCCGCAGATGCCATGGGCGCTAACGCCCGAGTTAAGCCGAACTGCGTAGTGGAGGCAAAGGCATGGCAATCTTTTTCTGCCATGCCTTTGCCGTAACGAAGCGGTTTCGGCTTGAACGAACTGTTAGGCCTCAGTGCATGGTGGCTGGTCGCCCATAGCCAGCGCCCGGATTTTGACCGCTTTTTCAAAGTGATCAAGCTTGTTCTCAAGTATCCACCACTTGGCAGCATCCATTAGTGCGGTGGGGTCATCATTCTTGTTTGAGAAAAACGCGTAGAAAGACAGGCCAACGTTGGGCCCTTTTGCGAAGATCTTGCTATCGCAGACTTGGATAATCTTAGCTCTCAAAGCATGATTCATGCTGTTATGACAGGTCCTGTGGTTTGGCTGCGGGCCGCACAAAATTTTGGATGAGGCCTAACGCCAGAATTAAGCCGCGCCGCGAAGCGGTGTCGGCTTGAATGAATTGTTAGGCATTGCTGCCATAAGATAAGCAGTGAACGACGACGGGATACGTCTCATTGCCGGGCATCCGACCAC
>NZ_JBSVRI010000003.1:0-471282 GCF_054052085.1 Luteimonas sp. A501 | reverse complement strand
GCGCACAGGGGGTGTGCTGCGCCGGCGTCTCCGCGTCCTGCTACCAGCGCCGGGCGCCGGCCATCCATGGCCGGCTCTCCGCACACCCCCTGTGCGCGGGACGGGCTCCGGTCCTTCTTCGGCTTCGGGACGGAGATCAAGAGCGTCGCGGCTGGGACGCTCCTGGTCGTTACGAACCGACCGGTTCCACCTCAACGCTGCGACTTTGCCCTCCGCCAGATCGCCAAACAGGTCGGGTCCGCGGCGGGCAGCGCAAACCCCAACGAAAGACGCGACGCTGCGCCAACACACCAACCGCACGGCATCGCCCCGAACGTCACGCGTCCTCGAACGTCCCCGCCGCCATGTCGAACCACGGTGTGCAAAGCAGCTGCTGGTGCTCGACGACGCTGAAGGGCGCCGACCACACCGCCACGTCGCCTGCCGACGTTGCCGACCTGAACCCCGCCTCGTCGAAGGGCAGCACGCCCAGGCACCAGCGCACCCGGGCGACGGTGGCGACCAGCGACAGGTCGATGTCGAAGCCGGCATCCAGGCTTTCACCGGGGCCGAGCTTCGTGGCCAGCGGCGTCGGCGGCGACGTCGGCGCGGGGTGCGGCAGCGGCTGCGCCGCATGCGAAAGCGTCAGGCCGTCCTCGCCGTCTTCCACCCTCGGCGCCGGCACATCGCCGGCGACCAGGCGCTTGGTCAGCACCGAGTGGCTGTCACCGCGGTCGAACACGGCAAGCGGCGCGTCGCCGGTATTGCTGATGCGGTAGCGCACCGCCAGGCGCTGGCCATCGGGATCGAAAGCGGCCTCGAGCATGGCGCCCTCTCCACTGACGCTTGTGCGCGCCACCCGCTCTTCTTCATTCACGGCTTCGGACTCCATTTGTGGCTGGGCGGCGGCGGGATGCGGGATCACTGCGGCCGTCGACAGGACGGCGGCCAGGATGCCGCCCGCGCGCTGGATCATGTTCAGGGCCATGCCTCACCTGTGTCCTCGTTGGTTCCACTCAGGATGACCGAAAGCGCGCAGCCTGCGGTGAACGCAGGCTGCGCGGAAACGATCGTCAATCCGGGGATGATCAGAACTCGATCGCGTAGCTCGGGCGGTCCGGCATGCCCAGCTCCTCGCGGATGCCGTTCTCGGTCAGGTGGTCCGGGTTGGCGGTGGTCGGCGCGGTGGAGCGATCGCCATCGAAATCAAAGGCGGGGGCGCTGGTCTCCAGGCCCACGGCCTGGCGCTCGGCGTTGGCGGTGCCGTTGTCAGGGCCCGGGCCGGTGTACTCACCAGGCTGGAAGGTGCCGTTCACGCCGTTATAGGCATGCGACATCTCGTGGTAAAGCACGACCACGGGGGCCGGGAAGGCGTCCATGTGGAAGGAGGGGTTGTAGACGATGTCGACGTTGCCGCCGGCGCCGGCGCGACCGTTCACGATGTCGGCGTCGCGGCTGAAGGTCTGGGCATAGCCGTTCTGCTCGTTGGCCAGCTCCTTGATCGTGACCATGTTGCCCTTCACGTCGGCGGCCTTGTCGAACTCGGCCAGCATCTGCTGGCCCACCGGGGAGGCGCGCAGGAAGTCGAGCTCGGCCTGGATGCGCTGCACGAAGCCTTCCGAACCCTCGACCTTGATGGTGTGGCCGGCATTGGCGTCGATGGCGACGTTGAGTACCGTCGGCTTGCTGCCGGTCGCGGAATTGATCAGGTCGCCGACCTCGGCATAGACGGTGGCGTTGGCGCCCGCAGCGTCGACGGTATCGTCGCCGGCACCGGTGTAGACGGTGCTCTTGCCCTCGCCCACGGCGATGCGGTCGTTGCCCGTGCCACCGGACAGGATGTCGCTCTTGCCGGCGCCCTGGATCATGTCGTCGCCGGCGCCGCCCTCGATGAAGTTGGTGCCCGAGCCGGCGGTGATCTCGTCGTTGCCGTCGGCGCCGTGGATGATGTTGACGCCATCACCGCCGACCAGGACATCGTCGCCGCTGCCGCCGAAGATGTCGTCGCGACCGGCACCGGAGAAGATCGTGTCATTGCCGCGCCCGCCGTCGATACGGTCGTCGCCGGCACCGGTGGTGATGGTGTCGTCGCCATCGCCGCCTTCAACCACGATGTTGACCTTGACGTTGGGCGCCACCTCGATGACGTCGTCGCCGGCGCCGGCGCGGATGGTCAGCTCCTGCCCGCGGTCCAGGCGGACCTCGTAGCTTTCGCCGTTGATGTTCACGTCGAGCGTGCCGTCGTCGCGCTGCTTGACGCCGAAGCTGTCATCGCCGGCGCCGGTGGTGAACACCAGCTGGTCGCTGCTGACCTGGTTCCATGCGTCGATGGTGCGCTCGCGCGCCACCTCCACGCCCTTGTCCGAATGCAGCGGATCCACCACGATCGGCTTGCCGTCCACGGTGCTGCGCTGGCTGCGCTCGGCGGGATTGTCGGAACCGCCGTCGATTTTCTGGCCTTCAGCCTGGGGCGAGTCCAGGTCGGCGTCCACGACGTCGCTGCCGCCCACGTCGACCGGCCGCGGCGCCGGGGCATCGCTGCCCAGGGCTTCGGCACCGTGGTCGTGCTGGTGCGGGGCGTCGGGGTTGTTCCAATAGCCCGCGCGCTCGAACTGGGCCATGGCGCTGACGCCGGGGTCGAAACTGGCGGACTGGATGCTCATACGGAGATCTCTGCTTGTGGATACGGTGCCGTACTGTGTAACCGGACCGTCACCGACACCAAGCTGGGGCGTACCCCACCTCGGGTTTGCCCGCCTCCTGTTCATCCCCCACGCGTCACCTGCGACGCCCTTTGCTGCGTCGCAACAGCGACGCGTAGAATGGACGCCTTCCCTTACGCGGCAGCGGCCCATTCCGGTTCGCCCGCACCACTGGAGCACCCATGGGCCTGGATCATGTGACCACCGGCAAGAGTCCGCCGGACGAAATCAACGTCATCATCGAGATCCCCAAGGACGCCGAGCCCGTCAAGTACGAGGTCGACAAGGAGTCCGGGGCGATCTTCGTCGACCGCGTGCTGTCGACCCCCATGCGCTACCCCTGCAATTACGGCTACGTGCCCAACACCGTCTGCGGCGACGGCGACCCGGCCGACGTGATGGTGATCCTGCCGCTGCCGCTGGTGCCGGGCTCGGTGATCCGCTGCCGCCCGGTGGGCGTGCTGAAGATGACCGACGAGGCCGGCAGCGACGAGAAGCTGCTGGCGGTGCCGGAGCCGAAGGTGTTCGCCGGCTACGCGCACATCCACGACATCGACCAGGTATCCGGGCACTGGCTGGAGCGCATCGGCCACTTCTTCGAGCACTACAAGGACCTCGAGAAGGGCAAGTGGGTCAAGATCGAGGGCTGGGGCAACGCCGCCGAGGCCAAGGGCCTGCTGCTCGAGGCGATCGAGCGCTACCGCGCCCCGTAACACGCGCCCGGCAGGCGCCAGGCTCCGGAACCCCGAAAAGTCGCCGGCAAGCCGGGTTTCCCGGATTGCCGGCGCTCAGTCCCGGCTGCGCCCGCGCTGGCGCACGATACTCAGCGCGATCAGCCGTGACACCACGGCTGCGATATAGCCCACGCCCGCGAACTGCTCCAGCATCACCAGCACCCGCGCATATGGCGTCAGCGGCATGATGTCGCCGTTGCCGGTGCCCGACAGCGTCGAGAAGCTCAGGAACAGCAGCTCGATCCAGCGCCGCGGCCGCTCCGGCTCGACCAGGCCGGTGAAGCTGGCCGGCAGGATCGCCTGGCAGACCAGGAAGGCATAGGCGAAGCCCCAGGCCAGCAGGGTGAACGCCGCGGCGGCCGCGAACAGCTCGTCGACGGTGACCGTGTGGTCTTCGAGCATGTACACGATCAGCGCGCCGGCGGCGTAGAAGTAAAGCACTGACTCCAGCGCGGCCGAAGCCACCGCGAGCAGCGGCAGGTCGAACCCGATCGCGGCGCCGGCCAGCAGCATCGCGGGCACCGCCAGCGCCCATGCGAATCCGTTCGCGGCGTGGCTGCGCGAGACCACCCAGACTGCCAGCGGCACCGCCACCAGGGTGAACGCGCTGAACAGCACGCGGCTTTCGCTGCCGTCCATCAGCGGATAGAGCAGCAGGCTGACCAACTGCACAGCCAGGAGCAGCGCCGAAGGATGCCTCGCCGCGGCCGCGGACCAGCGCATCGGATTGCGGAGGATGTTGACCATCGGCGGAGTGTGCCGCGCCGGGGCCGCGTGCGCACGCATGGCGCGCGGCGCCCACCCTCGGGCAGGCACCAGCTGTCCGCGCCGGCATGCGCTCCCTAGGCTTCATGGCTCCCCCGAACACGAGGCGCCGCACGTGATGGATGTCACCCAAGCCCTTTCACCGGCAAGCCAATGGTCGTTGGCGTCGCTGCAGCAGCCGTCCAGCCGCACGGCCATGGCCGCGGCAGCGGATCCCGATGCCGATCTCGTATCCCACATCCAGGACCTCGCCGACGGCGGCGACATCGAAGGTTTCCTGGGGCAGGTGCGGGACGCGATCTCCCTCGCCGGCGGCGACCAGACCTTCGGCGAGCATCTCGACCCGCTGCTGGGCCGCATCCGCGATGCGCTGGGCGAACTCGACACGAGCCAGCTTCCGCGCGCCGAGCGCAACGCGGTCGAGGCCACGGTCAACGAACTCGACGCCCACTTGGGCGTCGATGATGTCGATGGTCCGGATGTCCCGGATGGTCCCGACGCGCCCGGCCAAGTTCCCGGCGGCGGCCTCCAGGCCCACGAGGACGCCGGCGGCCACCTGATCGAGCGCCACGTCGGCAAGAGCGAGGAGTGGCTGGTCGATCGCGTGCGCAACGACAACATCAGCGCCGCCTCCAGCTTCCGCGACATCGAGGAAGCAGAGCACTTCGTGGCCGCCACCCTGTCCGAGCACCAGGACCGCATCGACGCCTGGGTCGACGGCAAGGGTGGCAACCGTCTGGTGATCGACGCCAGCTTCGACGCCACCACCGGCATCTCGGTCAAGCGCGGCGACAGCAGCGCCGAGGACGTGTTCTCGGTGCGCCTGGTGCTGGAGCGCTCGGACCGGCTCGATACCGGGTATCGCATCGTCACCGGCTATCCTTCGACGCCCTGATCACGATCCCGAGGCCCCTGCATGAGCGACACCCCCGCGCTTGAGAACTTCCTGTCCGCCTATTTCCACCAGGACTGGGCGATGGAACACGACACGGCCACCGGCGTGGTCGATGCCTATCTGGGCAGCGAAGCCGACGCGGAGATCATTGCCGTGCGCGACGATCTTTCAAAACTGGCGAGTGAAGGCCTTGACGAAGCCGCGCTTGGCGCGCGCATGCAGTCCTTGGGCAGCGAATACGACCCGAGCCGCGACGGCGGCAACTGGCAGGGCTGGCTGGCGTCCCTGCAAGCCGCCTTTACGCGCTGATCGGCGAAACGCCGGCCGTCTCGCGGCGGCGGCGGACTCCTGCTCCCGGGCAGGGCTGCGCCCGGGCAACAGCCGGCTCAGCGCGCTCCCGCGCGGTGCGGATACGCCGCAAAGATCTCGGCGATCGTGCTGTCGATGGCCGCATCGCGCTGGAGGGGATCCTGGTTGCGCGTGACCCGACCCACGGCGATGCCTTCCCAGACCAGGGCATTGCGGCCCGCATCCACCAAGTCGATGTTCATCGTGCCCTCGGTGTAGCGGCTGACGGTGGTGCGCTCGTTCCAGTACGGCATGGCCACGTAGCCACGGTGCCGGTAGCTGTAGTAGTAGGCGTAGTCGACGTCGGGAATGGTGCTGACGTCGGTGCGCTGCTGCATGTAGGCGTTGATGTTGAGCCACAGGTCGGGATCCTGTTCGCTGTAGCGGTAGCCGCGTGATTCCATCTGCGCGCGCGCCGCGGCCTTCATCCGGCCGCTGACCAGACTGGCGTAGCCCTCGCGCTCGATCGCCAGCGGCGAATAGAAGGCGAAGGTCCGGTAGGTGGAGAAGTCCGCACGCGGATCGGAATCCGAACTGATGCGTGGACCCGTGGCGCAGGCGGTGAGCAGGCCCAGAAGAATCGCGGCCAGCAGCCAGCGGAATGACGGTCGGATGCGTGCCATGGCGAACCTCCTTTCGCGGGTGCTTGGACGCTAGCATGCGGCGGGCCGCGCGCATGTGATGCGGGGCGCCTGGAGGCGCCCCGCCGTCCGGTTGGTTTCCCTTCGTTCAGTCGCGGCGGTAGACCTCGGCCCCCGCCGCCCTGAACTCGGCGGCCTTGTCGGCCATGCCCGCCTCCAACGCGGCGGCCTCGTCGATCTCCCGTCCGGCGGCGTAGTCCCGCACGTCCTGGGTGATCTTCATGCTGCAGAAGTGCGGACCGCACATGGAACAGAAGTGGGCCAGCTTGTGTGCATCCTTGGGCAGGGTCTCGTCGTGGAACTCTTTTGCCTTCTCCGGATCCAGGCCGAGGTTGAACTGGTCTTCCCAGCGGAACTCGAAGCGCGCCTTGCTCAGGGCGTTGTCGCGCACCTGGGCACCGGGATGACCCTTGGCCAGGTCGGCGGCGTGCGCCGCGATCCGATAGGCCATGATCCCGTCGCGCACGTCCTGGCGGTTGGGCAGGCCCAGGTGCTCCTTGGGCGTCACGTAGCAGAGCATGGCGGTGCCGAACCAGCCGATCATGGCCGCACCGATCGCGCTGGTGATGTGGTCGTAGCCCGGGGCGATGTCGGTGGTCAGCGGGCCCAAGGTGTAGAACGGCGCCTCGCCGCATTCGGCCAGCTGCTTGTCCATGTTCTCCTTGATCAGCTGCATCGGCACGTGCCCCGGGCCTTCGACCATGCATTGGACGTCGTGCTTCCAGGCGATCTTCGTGAGCTCGCCCAGTGTTTCGAGCTCCGCGAACTGGGCGGCGTCGTTGGCATCGGCGATGCAACCCGGGCGCAGACCGTCACCCAGCGAAAAGGCCACGTCGTAGGCCTTCATGATTTCGCAGATGTCCTCGAAGTGTTCGTAGAGGAAGCTTTCCCTGTGGTGCGACAGGCACCACTTGGCCATGATCGAGCCGCCGCGGCTGACAATGCCGGTGACACGCTTCGCGGTCAGCGGTACATGGCGCAGCAGGACGCCGGCGTGGATGGTGAAGTAGTCCACGCCCTGCTCGGCCTGTTCGACCAGCGTGTCGCGGAAGATCTCCCAGCTCAGCTCCTCGGCGCGGCCGTCGACCTTCTCCAACGCCTGGTAGATCGGCACCGTGCCAATGGGCACCGGCGAGTTGCGGATGATCCACTCGCGGGTCTCGTGGATGTGCTTGCCGGTGCTGAGGTCCATGACGTTGTCCGCGCCCCAGCGGATCGCCCAGACCAGCTTTTCAACCTCTTCCGCGATACCGGAGCTCACGGCGCTGTTGCCGATGTTGGCGTTGATCTTGGTGAGGAAGTTGCGGCCGATGATCATCGGCTCGCTTTCGGGGTGGTTGATGTTGCAGGGCAGGATGGCGCGACCACGCGCGATCTCGTCGCGCACGAATTCCGGCGTGATCCGCGCCGGGATCGACGCCCCGAACGACTGCCCCGGGTGCTGCGCCAGCAGCGGACCCCCTCCCTTGCCAACCACCCCACCCGTAGGGGCGACTATAGCTGCGACCTCCGCATCTGTAGGAGCAGCTATGGCTGCGATCTCTCCTCCGGCTCGCAGCTGCATCTCCTCCAACAACTTGTCCAGCCGCTGGTTCTCGCGGATCGCGACGTACTCCATCTCCGGCGTGACGATGCCGCGCCGCGCGTAGTGCATCTGGGTGACATTGGCACCGGCCCTGGCCCGCAGCGGCAGCGCGCGCGCCGGGAACCGCACCGCCTCCAGGCGCGCGTCGGTCTCGCGTCCGCGGCCGAAGGCCGAACTCAGCGCATCCAGGCGTTCGGTGTCGCCGCGCTCGGCAATCCAGGCTGCGCGCCGCGTCGGCAGACCGGCGGAAAGGTCGATGTCGGCTCCCGGATCGGTATACGGCCCGGAGGTGTCGTATACGGGGATCGGCGGGTTGTCCTCGCCACCGAACAGGGTCGGGGTCGCGGTCTGCACGATCTCGCGCATGGCCACCTGCAGGTCGGGGCGCGAACCCTCGACGAAGACCTTGCGCGATCCGGAGATCGGGCGGGTGACGGATTCGGAAAGCTGTTGCGCCTGCTGCAGCAGGGGCGAAGGCACTGCGTTCATCGGCATCGTCCTGTGGGTGCCGCGGGAGGCTCCCGCGTGCTGGACGAAGCGAAGGCGCAGCAGCCCCACCGGGACCGGTGGCGCTGTCGCGAAGCTTCCCTACGGCGGTATAAACCGCATCAGGTTCGAAGGGTCTGTCTCAACCACGCCGTGCCGGCCGCGGTACCCCCGCTTCGGCTGCCATTTGAGCACGGCGTACGCTGTCCGCCAATGTCCAGCAGCCCTCGGGCGATGTCTGTGGGAGCGGCTATAGCCGCGAACGATCTTTTCCCAGCCCGGATCGTGGCTATAGCCGCTCCCACAGATTGCCCGCGACCACGAGCCACGGGGTGCCGCCAACCGGGATAGCGGACCTTCAGCGCAGGGTGGCGTTGAGCCTGGCAAGCGCGGCGCTCCCCGGCCCGAGTTCCCCGGGGCCGAGCGCGTTGAGCGGCGTTGCGACCGTGCCCAGGTGGCTGTGCAGGTCGCCGGCTTCGGGATCGACGTAGAGCAGGCCGGTGGCAACCTCGCCGCGTGCCTGGCGCTGGTGAATCAGGTTCAGCGCACCGATCCGGTCGCGCGGGTCGTAGCCGGCGTCGAGCTTGTGCAGGCGCAACACGCTGCCGTCGTGCTGGGCCACATCGATCGTGCTGCCGGCGGCCTGTTCGACTTCGATCGCCGCGCGCGGCGGCATCACGTCGAGCCGGTTGACGGCATCGTTGTGCTCGCGCACGTAGTCGTAACTCTTGGTGCTTCCGGCGTGGTTGTTGAACGCGACGCAGGGGCTGATCACGTCGATGAACGCCGCGCCGCGATGCGACAGCGCACCCTTGATCAGCGGCACCAGCTGCTGCTTGTCGCCGGAGAAGCTGCGCCCGACGTAGCTTGCGCCAAGCTGCAGCGCCATGGTCACCAAGTCCAGCGGGCTGTCGGCGTTGGCCACGCCGCGCTTGGACACCGAGCCCTGGTCGGCAGTGGCCGAAAACTGGCCCTTGGTCAGGCCGTAGACACCGTTGTTCTCGACGATGTAGGTCATGTTCACGCCGCGGCGGATGGCATGCACGAACTGGCCGATGCCGATCGAGGCCGAGTCGCCATCGCCGGAGACGCCGAGGTAGGTAAGCGTGCGGTTGGCGAGGTTGGCGCCGGTCAGCACCGAAGGCATGCGTCCGTGCACGGTGTTGAAGCCGTGCGACTGGCCGAGGAAATAGTCCGGAGTCTTGGAACTGCAGCCGATGCCCGACAGCTTGGCGATGCGGTGCGGCTCGATGTCGAGTTCCCAGCAGGCCTGGATGATCGCCGCCGAGATCGAGTCGTGGCCGCAGCCGGCGCACAGGGTGCTGATCTTGCCCTCGTAGTCGCGGCGGGTGAAGCCGATGGCGTTGCAGCGCAACGTCGGATGGTGGAGCGCGGGCTTGGCAAGATAGGTCATGCCACGTTTTCCTGTCTGGCTTCGAGCTGCATATGCGCCTGGATCGCGCCGGAAATGAAGCGCGCGGTGATCGGCGTGCCGTCGTAGTGCAGCACCGCGGGCAGCCGCGCCGGATCGATGTCGAAGGCGTCGATCAGCAGCAGGCGCAGTTGGGCGTCGCGGTTCTGTTCGACCACGAACACCTGTTCATGGGCGTCGATGAACCCGCGTACGGAATCCGGGAACGGGTATGCACGCACCCGCAACGTATCGAGCGCGATGCCGGCGTCGCGCAGCTGTTCGATCGCCTCGGCCATCGCCGGGCTGGTGGACCCGTAGAAGATCACGCCGAAGCGCGCAGGCAGCGCCGCCTGCCCGACCACCGGCTGCGGCAACAGGGCCTTGGCGGTGTCGAACTTCTGCAGCAGGCGCTGCATGTTGTAGACATAGTCAGCGCCGCGCTCCGAATACTGCGCGTGCGGGTTGCGCGAGGTGCCGCGGGTGAAATACGCGCCCTTGCCGGGATGCGTTCCGGGCCAGGTGCGCCAGGGAATGCCGTCGCCGTCGACGTCCTTGTAGCGCGCGAACTCGCGCCCGGAGTCGAGCATTTCGGCGGTCATCACCTTGCCGCGGTCGTAGACGCGCGCGTCGTCCCATTCAAAGGGTGCGCACAACCTCTGGTTCATGCCGATGTCGAGATCGCTCATCACGAACACCGGCGTCTGCAGCCGGTCGGCGAGATCGAACGAAGCAGCGGCGAAGTCGAAGCACTCACGCGGATCCTCCGGAAACAACAGTACGTGCTTGGTGTCGCCATGCGAGGCGTGCGCGCAGGCCAGCACGTCGGACTGCTGGGTGCGGGTGGGCATGCCGGTGGACGGGCCGCCGCGCTGCACGTTGATGATCGTCACCGGGATCTCGGCGAAGTAGGCCAGGCCGATGAACTCGTTCATCAGCGACACGCCGGGCCCCGAAGTGGTGGTGAACGCGCGCGCGCCGTTCCAGCCGGCGCCGACCACCATGCCGATCGAAGCGATCTCGTCCTCGGCCTGGATCATCGCGTAGCGCGCCCCGCCCTCGTCGTCGACGCGGAATTTCTGGCAGTACTTCTGGAAGCCCTCGGCCAGCGACGACGACGGTGTGATCGGGTACCAGGCACAGACCGTGGCGCCGCCATAGACGCAGCCCAGGGCCGCGGCGTCGTTGCCCTCGACGAAGATCCGGTCGCCAACCGCGTCCGCCTGCTGCACGCGCAGGCCGATGGGGTGCGGCAGGTGCTCGCGTACCCAGTCGCGCCCCAGGTCCAGCGCCTGGATATTGGGCGCTTGGAGCTTCGGTTTGCTCTTGTACTGCTCGCCGATCAGGGCCTCCACCATCGCCGGGTCGATGTCCAGCAGCGCCGACAGCGCGCCCACGTACATGATGTTCTTGAACAGCTGGCGCTGGCGCGGATCGTCCCAGGCGGCGTTGCACATTTCGGTCAGCGGCACGCCGATGACGTTGATGTCGTCGCGCAGGCGCGAGCGCGACAGCGGCCTGCTGCTGTCGTAGAACAGGTAGCCCCCAGGCTCGATCTCGGCGACATCGACATCCCAGGTCTGCGGGTTCATCGCCACCATCATGTCGACGCCGCCGCGGCGCCCCAGCCAGCCGCGCTCGCACACCCGCACCTCGTACCAGGTCGGCAGCCCCTGGATGTTGGACGGGAAGATGTTGCGCGGGCTGACCGGCACGCCCATGCGCAGGATCGCCTTGGCGAAGAGCTCGTTGGCCGAAGCCGAGCCGGAGCCGTTGACGTTGGCGAACTTGACCACGAAATCATTGACCGACTGCAGCGGCGAATACCCGGGGGTCATGCCGCCTCCTTCTTCCTGGCGCCGCGGCGGTCGCCGCCGGCATGGGTCTCCAGCAGCAGGAACTTCTGCATGTCCCAGGCGCCGGTGGGGCAGCGTTCGGCGCACAGGCTGCAGTGCAGGCAGACGTCCTCGTCCTTGACCATCACCCGCTGCGTCTTCAGCGGCCCGGACACATACAGATCCTGTTCGAGGTTCAAGGCCGGTGCGGTCAGCCGCGTACGCAGCTCTTCTTCCTCGCCGTTGGCGGTGAAGGTGATGCAGTCGGTCGGGCAGATGTCGACGCAGGCATCGCATTCGATGCATTTTTCGGCGGTGAACACCGTCTGCACGTCGCAGTTGAGGCAACGCTGGGTTTCCTTCCACGCGGTCGCCGCGTCGAAGCCGAGCTCGACCTCGACGTGCATGCTGTCGAGCTTCTTCGCCGCCTCCGACCACGGCACCGCGAAGCGCTCGTCGGGCGAGACCGCGTTGTCGTACTGCCACTCGTGGATGCCCATCTTCTGCGATTCCAGCCAGGTGCCGGGTGCCGGACGGATGCGAACGTCATCTCCGTTGAGCAGGCGGTCGATCGAGATCGCCGCGGCATGGCCGTGCGCCACCGCCCAGATGATGTTCTTGGGCCCGAACGCGGCGTCGCCGCCGATGAACAGCTGCGGCAGCGTCGACTGGTGGGTCACCTTGTCGACCACCGGCATGCCCCACTCGTCGAAGTCGATGCCGAGGTCACGTTCGATCCACGGGAAGGCATTCTCCTGGCCGACCGCGACCAGCACTTCGTCGCAGGGGATCACGTCATCGGGCTCGCCGGTCGGCACCAGCCTGCGGCGGCCGCGCCCGTCGTACTCGGCGCGCACGCGCTCGAAGCGCATGCCGGTGAGCCGGCCGCTGGCGTGCTCGAAGGCCTTGGGCACGCGGCAGTCGAGGATCGGGATGCCCTCATGCATCGCGTCCTCTTTCTCCCACGGGCTGGCCTTCATTTCGTCGAAGCCCGAGCGCACCACGACCGTCACGTCTTCGCCGCCCATCCGGCGCGCCGAGCGGCAGCAGTCCATCGCGGTATTGCCGCCGCCCAGCACCAGCACCCGGCGGCCGACGCGGGTGACGTGACCGAAATAGACGTTCGCCAGCCAGTCGAGGCCGACATGGATGTTGTCCGCGCATTCCTGCCGGCCGGGCAGGTCAAGGTCGCGCCCGCGCGGCGCGCCGCTGCCGACGAAGACCGCATCAAAGCCCTGCGCCAGCAGCGACTTCATCGATTCGATGCGCGTGTCGCCGACAAATTTCACCCCCAGGTCGAGGATGTAGCCGGTCTCCTCGTCGATCACCTCTTCCGGCAGGCGGAAGCGCGGCACCTGGGTGCGCATGAAGCCGCCGGCCTTCGGATCGGCTTCAAATATCGTGATGTCGTAGCCCAGCGGCGCCAGGTCGCGGGCCACGGTCAGCGACGACGGCCCCGCGCCGACGCAGGCGATGCGCCGGCCGTTGCCCTCCGCCGGCACCTTGGGCATGCGCCCGCGGACATCGCCCTTGTGGTCGGCGGCGACGCGCTTGAGCCGGCAGATCGCCACCGGCTCGGGCTTGTCGCGCATCGACGGCGGACCGTTGTTCTCCTCGACCCGGCCGCGGCGGCAGGCCGGCTCGCAAGGGCGGTCGCAGGTGCGGCCAAGGATGCCCGGAAACACGTTGCTCACCCAGTTGACCATATACGCGTCGGCGTGGCGGCCGGCGGCGATCAGGCGGATGTATTCGGGAACCGGGGTGTGCGCGGGACATGCCCACTGGCAGTCGACGACCTTGTGGAAGGTGTCGGGATTGCGGATATCGGTCGGCTTCACTGCGACCCTCGCTGCTGGCTGGCCGGACGCGCCGGTCGTCGCTCGCGCGGACAGTCTAGGCGCAAGCGCGCGCAGGTCTTGCCGCGCCGCAGCAAGGCATCGGCCTGCGGCCCAGGCCGCGGGATGGGACAATCCCGGGCATGACCCTCGACCATCGGCAGGCTCGCGCGTTCGCCCCCGCAAGCGTCGGCAACATTGGCGTCGGCTTCGACCTGCTCGGGCACGTCATCGAAGGGCCGCGCGACGTCGCCACCGTGCGCGTCATTGAAGAGCCCCTGGTTCGCGTGGATGCCGTGCGCGGTATCGAGGGGATTCCGCTGGACGCCGCGGCCAACACCGCCGGGCGTGCGCTGATGGCGCTGCGCGAGGCGCTGGGACTTGGCCACGGCTTCGCGATCGAACTCGACAAGGGCATCCCGCTGGGCTCGGGACTCGGCGGCTCGGCGGCGTCCTGCGTGGCCGCCCTGGTCGCGGCGAACACCCTGCTTGGGCAGCCGCTCTCGCGCGAAGCGCTCTACCCGTTCGCGCTGGAAGGCGAGTGGGCGTCGACCCACAGCCGCCAGGGTGACAACGTCGGCCCGATGCTGCTCGGCGGCGTGGCGCTGGCCACCCCCACGCGGCTGCTGCGCCTGGAGGTTCCGGATTGGCTGCACTGCGTAGTCGTGCAGCCGGATCTGGTGCTGGAAACGCGGCGCGCGCGCGCGGTCCTGGCCGAGCCCTATCCGCTGCCACAGGTGGTCGCGCACTCCACGCACCTGGCGCTGTTCCTGACCGGACTGGCGCGGGGCGATGCCACCCTGATCGGCGAAGGCCTGCGCGACGTGCTGGTGGAGCCCCGGCGCGCGCCGCTGATCCCGGGCTTCGCCGCGGTCAAGCAGGCCGCGCTCGACCACGGCGCACTCGGTGCCAGCATCTCCGGCGGCGGTCCCGCGTGCTTCGCGTGGTTCGCATCGCGGGCGGCGGCGGAAGCGGCGGCGCCCGCGATGGTGGCGGGTTTCGCAGGCGCCGGCGTGGCCGCGCAGGCGCATGTGTCGCCCGTGGCAGGGCCGCGCGCGGAGCTGCTCATCCGCACCGGCCCCTGCGCCCACTCCGACCCGCGCTTCCTGTAGGAGCGGCTACAGAAGCGATGGATCGGATGAGGGCTGCGCAGGTTCTTCGCGGCGCACCCGGAACCACGCCGCGTACAGCGCCGGCACGAACACCAGGGTCAGCACGGTGGCCACTGTCAGTCCGCCCATGATCGCCACCGCCATCGGCCCGAAGAACACGCTGCGTGACAGCGGGATCATCGCCAGGATCGCGGCCAGCGCGGTCAGCACGATCGGGCGGAAGCGGCGCACGGTGGCATCGATCACCGCGTCCCAGCGCGCGTGCCCGGCGTCGATGTCCTGCTGGATCTGGTCGACCAGGATGATCGAGTTGCGCATCACCATGCCCGCCAGCGCGATCGTGCCGAGCAGGGCCACGAAGCCGAAGGGCACGCGAAACACCAGCAGGAACAGCACCGCGCCCACCAGCCCCAGTGGGGCGGTGGCGAAGACCATCGCGCTGCGCGAGAAGCTGCGCAGCTGCAGCATCAACAGCGTCGCCACCGCGAACAGGAACAGCGGCATGCCCGCGGCGATCGAGTCCTGGCCGCGCGCGGAATCCTCCATCGTGCCCCCGGTCTCCAGCAGGTAGCCGGGCGGCAGCGCGTCGCGGATGCCTTCCAGCCCGGGCAGCAGCTCCGACACCACCGTCGCCGGCATCGCATCGCCGCGCACGTCGGCACGCACGGTCACCGTCGGCAGGCGGTCGCGGTGCCAGATGATGCCGTCCTCGAAGGCGTATTCCAGCCGCGCCACCTGCGACATCGGGATCGGCTTGTCGTCGGCGCCGTGCACGGTGAGGCTGCCAAGCTGGTCGAGCGCGGTGCGCTCGTCGACGGGTCCGCGCATCACCACTTCGATCAGCTCGTTGCCCTCGCGGTACACGCCCACCGCCTGGCCCGACAGCGAGGCCGACAGGAACCGCGCCAGCTGCTGCGAGTCGACGCCCAGCACGCGCGCGCGCTCCTGGTCGATCACCAGGCGCACGACCTTGCTCGGCTCGTCCCAGTCGAGGTTGACATTGGCCACGTGCGGATTGGCGCGCACCTTGTCGGCGACCTCGCGCGCGATCGCGCGCGCCTCGTCGGCATGCTCGCCCGAGACCCGGAACTGCACCGGATAGCCGACCGGCGGCCCGTTCTCGAGCCGGGTCACGCGCAGCTGCAGCTCCGGGAACAGCGGCGTGACCTCGTCGATCAGCCAGTCGCGCAGCGTCTCGCGGGCGTCGACGTCACGCGCCAGGACCACGAACTGGGCGAAGTTGGTCTGCGGCAGCTGCTGGTCCAGCGGCAGGTAGAAGCGCGGCGAACCGCTGCCGATATAGGCGACGTGGTTCTCGATGCCGGGATGGTCCGCGAGCAGCGCTTCAAGCCGCGTGGCGGCGTCGCCGGTCGCGCGCAGCGAAGCGCCCTCGGCCAGCTCCAGGTCGACCATCAGCTCCAGCCGCTGCGAGTCCGGGAAGAACTGCTGCGGCACGAAGCGGAAGCCGATCAGCGACATCACCAGCAGCGCCACCGTCGCCGCGATCACCAGCCAGCGGTGCACCAGGCACCAGTCCAGCATCCTGCGCAGGCGCCGATAGAACGGGCGCTGGTAGGGATCGTGGTCGTGCGCCTGCGTCGCGAAGTCCGGCAGCATCTTCTCGCCCAGCAGCGGGATGAACAACACCGCCGCGATCCACGACACCACCAGGGCGATGCCGACCACCTGGAACAGCGAGCGCGTGTACTCGCCCACCGACGAGGCCGCGGTCGCGATCGGCAGGAAGCCGGCCGCCGTCACCAGGGTGCCGGTCAGCATCGGGAACGCGGTATGCGACCAGGCGTAGCTTGCGGCGGTGAGCCGGTCGTCGCCCTGCTCCATGCGGATGGCCATCATCTCGACCGCGATGATCGCGTCGTCCACCAGCAGGCCCAGCGCCAGCACCAGCGCGCCCAGCGACACCTTGTGCAGGCCGATGCCGAACCAGTGCATCAGCGCGAAGGTCATCGCCAGCACCAGCGGTATCGACACCGCCACCACCAGGCCCGTGCGCAGGCCGAGCGAGAAGAAGCAGACCAGCAGCACGATCACCACCGCCTCGGCCAGCACCTTCACGAACTCGCCCACCGATTCGCGCACCGCCGCCGGCTGGTCGGACACCTTGCGCAGCTCCATCCCGACCGGCAGCGTGTCGCGCAGGCGCGCGGCCTCCGCGGCCAGCGTGTCGCCCAAGGCCAGGATGTCGCCACCGTCGCGCAGGGCCACGCCGATGCCGATCGCGTCCTCGCCCATGAAGCGCATCCGCGGCGCGGCCGGGTCGGCGTACCCGC
Organism: Luteimonas sp. A501; assembly: GCF_054052085.1. The sequence goes on along the minus strand of NZ_JBSVRI010000003.1, from coordinate 454,663 downwards.
GCCGCACCTCGGCCACGTCGCCCAGGCGCAGGGTGCGATCACCGGCGCGCACCGGCAGCGCGCGGATCTCGTCCACCGAACGGAAGGCGCCGTCCACGCGCAGCTGCACGCGGTCGGTCGCGGTTTCGACAAAGCCCGCCGGCGCCACCGCGTTCTGCTGCGCCAGCGCCTGCTGCAGCGCCTCCATCGGCACGCCCAGCGTGGCCAGGCGCGTGTTGCTGGCCTCGACGAAGACCTTCTCGTCCTGGAGGCCGATCAGCTCCACCTTGCCGACGTCGGGCAGGCGTTGGAGTTCCAGTTCGATGCGCTCGGCGTAGTCCTCGAGCACGGCGTAGTCGAAGCCCTCGCCGGTCAGCGCATAGATGTTGCCGAAGGTGTCGCCGAATTCGTCGTTGAAGAACGGGCCGATCACTTCCGCAGGCAGCATCGGCCGGATGTCACCGACCTTCTTGCGCACCTGGTACCAGAGCTCCGGGACGTCGCGCTGCGGCAGCGAATCGGAGGCCATGAAGATGACCTGCGACTCGCCGGGCCGCGAGTACGAACGGATCATCTCGTAGCGCCCGGTCTCCATCAGCGCGCGCTCGACGCGGTCGGTGACCTGGCGCGCGACCTGGTCGGCGGTGGCGCCCGGCCACACGGTGCGCACCACCATGGCCTTGAAGGTGAAGGGCGGGTCTTCGGACTGCCCGAGCTGCTTGTACGACCAGGCGCCCACCAGGGCCGCCACCAGCATCACGTACACCACCAGGGCACGGTTGCGCAGCGCCCATGCGGACAGGTTGAAGCGCGGGCCGCTCATCGCGCCGCGGTTCCGGCAGTCACTCCGACGGCTCCACCGGGGCATGTGCGTCGACCGGACGATTGTGCAGATCGACCGCGGTCACTTCCTGGCCATCGCGGAGCAGATGGCCGCCGGCGACCACCACCCAGTCATCGGCATCCAGGCCCGCGGTCACCGGGACCCGCTCGGCGCCGAAATCGCCGGTCCCCACGGCGACGGCGTGGACGCGGCCGTCCTTGAATACCCACACCGAAGCCGTGCTGCTGCCAGCCTTGCCGTCACCAGCCTTGCCGGAGCCCCCGGCCTGCACCGCTGCCAATGGCACCGAAAGCGAAGAACCGCCATTGGCCACGCGCACCCTCGCGCTCTGTCCCAGCGCCACGCGCGCGGCGGCCTCGCCGTCCAGCGCCACGCGGGCCGCGTAGGTGCGCGCGGTGGCGTCGGCCGCCGGGGAAATCTCGCGGAAATGCCCCGGCAGGCGCTCGCCGGGCGCGGTCCAGAGTTCGACCTCGACCGGCTGGCCCACGGCGTAATCGCCAATCGCGGACTCCGGCAGCGCGATCGCGACCTCGCGACCGTCGTCGCCGGCCAGGGTGAACACCGCCTGCCCGGCCGCCACCACCTGCCCGGCCTCGGCCTGGCGGCTGGCGATCACGCCGTCGGCGGGGGCGCGGAGCTCCGCATAGCCGGCCTGGTTGCGCGCGACGTCGACCTGGGCACGCGCGGCGCGGGCCTCGCCCTCGGCGGCGCGCCAGGCGGCATCCTGGGCGTCAAGCGCGGAGCGGCTGACCAGTTGCTCCGCGGCAAGCGTGGCGTAGCGGGCGCGATCGGCGGCGGCGCGCTTGCGCTGGGCCTCGGCGGCGGATAGCCGGGCCTCGGCCGCGCGGGCCTGGGCCTCGAAATCACCGGCGTCGATCACCGCCAGCAGGTCGCCCCGGGCCACCCGGTCTCCGACATCGACCTCGCGCCGGAGCAGCTTGCCGCCCACGCGGAAGGCCAGCGGGCTTTCCTCGCGCGCGCGGACCTCGCCGGAATAGCTGCGCGCGACGCCGGCCGCCGCCTGCGGCCGGGCCACCAGCACCGGGCGCGACGCTGCCTGCTCCGGCTCCGCGCCACCGCACGCGGCCAGCGCCAGCCCAAGCGCGGCGCCGCCCAGCCATCGGATCCCGCGCATGCCAACCATGGCGCCGCTCCTGTCACGGACCCGGGACCCGGGCTTCAAGGCGCGATGCTATATTTACAAAACTCCACGGTCTAGTATTTGCCGATGTCCACGCCCAGCGACCAGCCGGTGGCGCCGCGTCCCGCACCGGGCCGCCCCAAGGACCTTGCCAAGCGCGCGGCAATCCTCGACGCGGCCCAGCGCATGTTCCTCGAGCATGGCTTCGAGGGCGTGAGCATGGACCAGATCGCGGCCGGGGCCGGCGTGTCCAAGCTCACCGTCTACAGCCACTTCGGCGACAAGGACACGCTGTTCGCCGCCGCGGTCGAGCACTACTGCGAGCAGCAGGTGCCGCCATCCCTGTTCACGCCATCGCCGGGCACGGCGCTGCGGCCGCGCCTGGTCGGCATCGCGCGCGCGGTGCACGCGCTGATGACCTCGCCCGAAGCGCTCGCCGGCTTCCGCCTGGTATGCATGCCCGCGCGCGTGGATCCCAGGCTGTCGCGCATGTTCTGGGACGCAGGCGCCGGCCACCTGCAGGCCGGGTTCGCGGCGCTCCTGGCGCGCCGCACCGCCACCGGCGAACTGGACGTGGCCGACACCGGGCGCGCGGCGAGCCAGTTCTTCGCCCTGCTCAGGGGCGAACTCCATCCCCGGCTGATGATGGGCTGCGGCGACACGCCCGGTTTCGACGTCGATGCGCACCTGGAGGCCACGGTGGAGCTCTTCCTGCGCGCCTACGCCCGCCGCCCGGCGCCGTGAGCCCCCGCCGAGCGGCCCGGTGACTTCCGGCACTCAGGCAGGGCACCCTGTCGCGGCGATGCTGTCGGCACCCCCCGCAAATACACCGTAAAATGGCCGGTCACCCAGACCCGCCAGGCCCCGACACCATGACCCTCGATTTCGCCAAAGCACGTGAAGCCATGGTCGAGCAGCAGATCCGCCCATGGGACGTGCTTGAACCCGGCGTGCTGGACGTGCTGCTGCGCCTGCCGCGCGACGCCTTCGTGCCGGCCGCGCATCGTGCACTGGCCTATGCCGACATCGCCCTGCCCCTGGCCCACGGCGAATCGATGATGAAGCCTGTGGTCGAAGGCCGCGCGCTGCAGGCGCTGGCGCTGGAAGGTTCCGAGGACGTGCTCGAGATCGGCACTGGCAGCGGCTTCATGGCCGCGTGCTTGGGCCGGCTTGCACGCGCAGTGACCACGATCGAACGCCACGCCGACCTTGCCCGGGGCGCGCAGGCCGCGCTGCTGGCGCAGGGCGCCAGCAACGTCTCGGTGGTCCATGCCGACGCGTTCGCCTGGGAGCCGGGCCGCCAGTTCGACGCGATCTGCGTCAGCGCCGCGGCCGACATCGTGCCGGAGCGCTTCATCGGCTGGCTGCGCCCCGGCGGCCGCATGTTCATCGTGCGTGGCCGCGCGCCGGCCATGGAGGCGGTGCTCGTGCACCCCGACGTCAACGGCAACCGCATTGAATCGTTGTTTGAAACCGAAATCGCCTATCTCGCCGGCGCCGCGCCGGTGCCTGCATTCACGTTCTGACCGCCGGCCTGACGGCCGGCCCGACCAAGGACTTCCCCTGATGATCCGTCGCCCCCTCGCCCTTGCGCTCCTCCTCGCCATGCTGCCCGCCGCGGCATCGGCCGAAGACCTGCTGCAGACCTACGAGCTGGCGCGCGGCAGCGATCCGCAGCTGGCGATTTCCGAAGCCAACCGCGACATCAGCCGCGAGGGCCGCGTCCAGGCCCGCGCCAGCCTGCTGCCGCAGATCAACGGCAGCGCATCGATCAACCGCAGCTACGCCGCCGGCGTCGACGGCGATGCGCGTCGTCGCAGCGTCGGCGTGGACCTCAGCCAGACGGTGTTCGACCTCGGCGCGATCTCCAACCTGCGCGCGCAGCGCGACCTGGACGCAGCCGCCGGGCTTGACCTCGAGGCCGCCAACGACGAGTTGATCACGCGCACCTCGGCCAACTATTTCAACGTGCTGGTGGCGATCGAGACCCTGGCCGCCGCCGAGGCCGCGGAAGAAGCGCTGCAGAAGCAGTTCGACTTCGCCGACAAGCGCCTTGAAGTGGGCCTGGCACCGATCACCGACGTGCACGAAGCGCGCGCCCAGTACGACGCCGCGCGCGCCAACACCATCCTCGCGCGCAATGCCCTCGAGGACGCATACCAGGCACTGGCCGAGATCACCGGCCGGCCGGTGCGCACCCTGCGCGCGCTGCCCGAGGACTTCCAGCCCCAAGCGCCGGAAGGCAACGGCCTCGACCGCTGGCTCGCAAGCGCGCTGGAGAACAACCCCTCGCTGCGCGCCGCCGAGTACAACGTCAGCGCCGCCGAGCACAACGTCAACACCGCCCGTTCGGGCCACCTGCCGCGGCTCACCCTTGGCGCCGGCTATGACAACGGCGCGGCCTGGGGCGATCTCGGCACCGGCGGCGGCACCGGCACGTCCACTGGCGAAGGACACAGCATCGGCCTGACCCTGAGCGTGCCGATCTTCAGCGGTGGTGCCACCCAGTCGCAGGTCCGCCAGGCGCTGTCGCGCCGCGATATCTCCGGGCAGCAGCTCGAACAGGCCCGCCGCGCGCTCGACCGCAACACCCGCAACGCGTACCAGACGGTGGTCGCCGGCGTCAGCGAGATCGAGGCCCGCCGCCAGGCGCTGATCTCGGCGCGCAGTGCGTACGAGGCCTCCCAGGTTGGCCTGGAAGTGGGCACCCGCACCGTGGTCGACGTGCTGATCAACCAGCAGAACCTGTTCAACGCCGAACAGCAGTACGCGCTGGCGCGCTACAACTACCTGCAGAACCGGCTGCTCCTGGCCCAGGCCGCGGGCACGCTGGATATCGGCAACGTGCAGGAAATCAACCGCCTGCTCACGGTCGACGCGGCCACCCCGGACACCAGCGCCGGGGGCTGAGCAACGCCACGATGATCACGCCGGGGGCAGCTCAGGCGTGATCATCGCGATCGTCCGCGCCAGCGCGCCGCGGCCCTCCATCACCAGCCGCAGCCCCTGCGCCGACATCGCCGCGCGCGCATCGGCGTCGGCCAGCAGCGCTTCCACCGCATCACCCACGGCCTCGGCGTCCGCGCCGATGCGCACGGCGCCGGCAGCGTCCATCTGCCGCGCGATGTCGGCGAAATTGTGCAGGTGCGGCCCGGTGACCACGGCCACGCCAAGCGCCGCAGGCTCCAGCAGGTTGTGCCCGCCCACCGGCTGCAGGCTGCCGCCGACGAAGGCCACCTTCGCGCAGGCATAGAAATTCACCAGCTCGCCCAGGGTATCGATCACGAAGACATCGTCGTCGTGATCGGGCCATTGCGTGAGCTTGCGCGTGGCCACCCGCCAGCCGGCCTCGACGCAGGCCTGGGCCACCGGGCGGAAGCGTTCGGGATGGCGCGGCGCCCACAGCAGAACCAGGTCCGGCCAGCGCTCGCGCAGCCGACGGTGGATGGCGATCACCGCGGCCTCTTCGTCCGGGTGCGTGCTGGCGGCGATCCACGCCGCGCGGCCACCGCTGTGTCCGTCGAACGCGGCCGCGACCCGGCGCGCGGCGTCGTCCACCTTGACGTCGAACTTCAGGTTGCCGAGCACCGAGACCGCCGCCGGCTCCGCGCCCAGGCGCACGAAGCGCGCGCCGTCGGCGTCGGACTGCGCGGCCACGCAGGCCAGGGTGCGCAGCGCGCGGCCGATCAGTGGACGCAGCGCGCGGTAGCCGCGCAGCGAGCGCTCGGACAGGCGCGCGTTGACCAGGTAGGCGGGAATGCCGTGGTCGCGGCAGCAGAACAGCAGGTTCGGCCAGAGTTCGGTTTCCAGCACCAGCGCCAGCCGCGGGCGGAAATGCCCGAGGAAGCGGCGCACCGCGCCGGACAGGTCGTAGGGCAGGTAGACATGCTCGACGCGATCGCCCCACAGCGCGCGCACGCGCGCCGAACCGGTCGGGGTGATGGTGGTGACCAGCAGGCGCAGGTCGGGACGGCGCTCGAGCAGGGCGTTGACCAGCGGCGCGGCGGCGGTGACCTCGCCCACCGAGACCGCGTGCACCCACACGCAGCCCTCCAGCGGCGGCGTGCGGTAGGCAGCGTAGCGTTCGCCCCAGCGCTCCAGGTACTCGGGCTGGCGGAAACCGCGCCAGATCAGGTGGTAGACCGTGACCGGCACGAGCAGGTACAGCGCGGCCGAATACAGGCCGCGCAGCAGGCGTTCGACAGCGCGATCACGGGGGGCGGCCTCCATGCGCCAAGGATAGCGAAGCCGCGGCGTGCGCGGGCGCATGCCGCGGCGCAGCCCTTAGAATCAACGCATGGCCACACACCGGGACAGACCGCCGCTGGGACCACGCCACTGGCCCACATGGATGGGAATCGGCGCGATGGCGCTGCTGGCGCGTCTGCCGTGGCCGTTGCAGCGCGCACTCGGCCGCGCCATTGGCGGGCTGCTGCGGCGCGCGCTGCCCGCGCGCCGCCGCGTAGCCGCGCGCAACCTCGAACTGTGCCTCCCGGAGCTCGACGCCGTCGCCCGCGAGGCACTGCTGCGCCGGCACTTCGCCGCCATCGGCATCGGCCTGTTCGAATTCGCCCGTGCCTGGTGGGGCTCGGTGGAGCCGCTGCGCCGCGGGCTCGTGGTCGAGGGCCTGGAGCACATGGAGGCGGCGCGCGCCGGTGGCCGCGGGGTGATCGTGGTCAGCGGCCACTTCACCACGCTGGAGGTCTGCGGCCGGCTGATGTGCGACTACGTGCCGTTGGCCGGCATGTACCGCCCGCACGCGCAGCCGGCGATGGAATGGGCGGTGCGCCGGGGCCGCTTGCGCTACGCCGCGGCGATGTTCCCCAAGCAGGACCTGCGCGGCACCGTGCGCCACCTCAAGCGCGGCGGCCTGCTCTGGTACGCGCCCGACCAGGACCCGAGCCGCGGCGACAGCGTGTACGTGCCCTTCTTCGGCCAGCCGGCGCACAGCCTGACCTCGACCCACCAGCTGGCGCGCATGTCCGGCGCGGCGGTGCTGTTCTACCAGCACGCCCGGCGCGATGACGGCGGCTATACCCTGCGCCTGTTCCCGGCCAGCGAAGGCTATCCCTCGCGCGATGCGACCGCGGACACCGCCGAGGTGATGGCCGCGATCGAAACCATGGCGCGCGCGGCGCCGGAGCAGTACCTGTGGATCCACCGCCGCTTCAAGCGGCAGCCTGACGGCAGCTCGGCCTACTGAGACGCGGGTGCGGCGGCTGGAGGCGGGAGCGTCGCGTTCGTACCCTTCGCGCCCGCGTTGGCGCGGGCCAGCAGACTGCCGGCATACAGCGCGGCCAGCATCAGGGTCAGCGCGCCCCAGAAGGTCGAATAGAACGCCAGGTGGGTGTTGAGCGGGAACACCGTCACCAGCAGCGCAAGCATCGCCGGCCGTGCGCGTTCGCGCGCCGCCGTGCCCGCATAGCGCCAGGCGCGCACCGCCAGCGCCACGCCCGACAGCCACAGCAGCAGTCCGATGAGGCCGGTTTCGCTGAGTATCTCGAGCACGATCTGGTGCGCATGCAGGGCCGGTCCCTCACCCCAGGCGGCCACCGTCCCTGCGTCCGGATCGCAGTCCGGGAACGCTTCGCGGAAGCCGCGGGCACCGACGCCGTTGAACGGGTGTTCGCGCACCATGCACAGCGCGGCGCCCCAGATCCGGGTGCGGCCCGAAAGCGCGGTATCGACGCCATGCTCGCCGGCCTGGAAGGCGTGCGAGGTCCGCTCCAGGCGCAGGCGCACCTCCGGCGATGCCAGGCCCACGGCGACCGTCACCACGGCGCCGGCGGCGAACACCAGCAGCAGTTGCTTCCAGCCCAGCAGGCGCCAGCCGGAGAGCAGCAGCACCAGGCCGTAGGTCAGCCAGGAGGCGCGCGAACCTGCGAACACGATGGCGATGCCCACTGCCGCCGCCGCAAGCACCCAGCCCGCGGTCTTCCAGCGCCGTCCCGCGGCGTAGAGCAGGAATGGCGACAGGCTGGCCAGCACCAGGCCGAGCTTGAGGTTGCATGGACCCAGCACGCCGCCCAGGCGATCGGCGCGCGCGATTTGCTCGAGGTCGCACATCGGCCCACCGCTGATCAGCTGCTTGGCGATATCGATGCCCCAGAACAACGGGCTGGTGTCGAACGCCACCTCCACCAGCGCGTCCATGGTCCACACCGCGATGATCACGGCCAGGCCGCCGAACGTCAGCCGCCTGCCGCGGTCGTCGGCAACCGCGATCGCCACCAGCCACAGGAAGGGCAGGTAGCGCAGGTCGACCGCCGCCTCGCGCAGCGCACGCGCCGGGTCGACCGAGCCGACCGCCGACAGCAGCTCGGGCAGCCAGTAGGCGAAGAACAGCACGCTGGTCAGGGCCCAGGCCGGGCCGCTGAGCAGCGTCGCGCCACCGCGGAAGCGCGTGGCCGCGAGCTTGATGATGACCACCAGCGTACCCAGGGCCACGATGGCTTCGGCATAACCGGGCGCGGGCCACAGCGCGACGAAGACCAACACCCAGTGCGGCGCCCAGCGCCACCCGGCGGCGGTCGCATGCGGCGTTGCGGGGATGGTGTCAGCGGAGTTCGTCATAAACCGAGAGGGTGGCGTCCTGCATGGACCGGAGCGAATACCTGGCTGGAGCCGGTGGAATCGTAGCTGGAAGCCGCGTGTCGCGCGCAAGCATCCCGCGTGCGCCCTCGCCCAGCGCAGCTGAGTCGAAAACCGGTACCGCGCCATCCGGCTGCAGTTCGCGCAGCAGTTCACCGACGCCGCCGTGGTCCCAGCCAAGCACGGGCCGGCCCACGGACAGGGCTTCGATCACGGTGCGGCCAAAGGCTTCGGGCTTGCGCGAAAGTTGCAGCACCAGGTCGCAGGCGGCATAGGCTTCGGCGATCGCCGCGGTCGGTGGCGTGATCGCCACGGCAGCGGCGACGCCAAGGGCCTGCGCTTGCGCTTCAAGTTCGGAGACGTAGGCCGCGCGCGCGGGATCGCGTGCGCCGGGCATCCACAGCTTGGCGTCGAGGCCACCGGCGCGCAGGCCGGCAAGCAGTTCGAGCGCGTCGACATGGCCCTTCAGCCGGGTGCCGCGACCCGGCATCAACAGCAGCGGGCCGTCGCCATCCAGCTGCGGGTGCTCCGTGGCCGCCGCGGCCCGCGCTGCCGGATCCGGCAGCGCTGCGCGCGGGAAGGCCGCAGGATCGATGCCGCGGGGGATCACGCGCAGCCGACCGGGATCGGTCCCCGGATAGTGCCGCAGCACGTGTTCGCGCACGGTGGCCGAGACGCAGATGATGCGTTGGCCGCGGGCCATCACCTGGCTGTAGCGCGACGGCGAATTGAGGCCGTGGACCGTGGTGGCGAAGCGCGGCCGCGCCTCCGCGGACAGCCCTGCCAGCGCGCGCCAGCCGATCCAGGCCGGCAGCCGCGAACGCGCGTGCACGATATCCACGCCCTGCTCGACCATCAGCTGCCGCAGCGGACGCACCAGGCGCAGGGTGGCAAGCGATTTGCGGCCGATATCGAGGGCGACGTGCTCCGCTCCGCACGCGAGCAGCGCTGGCAGCAGCCGGCCACCGGCCGATGCCACGAGCGCGCGATGTCCCGCGGCAACCAGGGCCGCCGACACTTCGAGGGTGGAACGCTCGACGCCCCCCGCCTCCAGGGCCGGAAGCAGCTGCAGGACGGTCAGCGGCCGGGGCATGCGCCGGCGGCGCCGCGTGCCGGACTCAGTCGACCAGGACGAAGTGGGCGCCGCAGTAGGGGCAGTCGGACTGCCCGCCTTCGGTCTCGATCGGCAGGTACACGCGCGGGTGCGAGTTCCACAGCGCCATGGACGGCAGCGGGCAGCTCAGCGGAAGGTCGGCGCGACGCACCTCGTACTGCTTTTCGGCGTTGGCCTGGACGGGCTGCGACGTGGCGGTGGACATCGTGACGTGACCGGGGGCTGCGGGGACCCGCACAGTTTACCGCGCCGGCGCCCGCGTGGCCCGGATCAGGCGGGAAGCACGAACAGCAGCAGCCAGGCCGGACCCGTTCCGGTGGCGGTCAGCGCGGACGGCGCACAGGTGGTGCCGCCGGTCCAGCCGATGCCGTCGCCGGAAGCGAGCCGCGTGCAGGTGCCGCCAGCGTCGGCAGCCATCACGCCGCCGTCGAGCACCTCGAGCCAGCACCTGCCGCCGTCGCAGGCGGGCAGGTCGACGGCTTTGCCCGCGGCGACGCGCACCGCCATCAAACGCGCCCGCTGCCGCAGTGGCAACGGCGGCTCATGCTCCCGGGCACCGGTATGGCCATCACTGCCGTGGCCACGATCATCGGCCGCGAGCGTGACCCAGCACCCGTCCGCACCGGCACCGGCACCGGCACCCTGGCCGGCATCGCCGTGATCCGCAGCGCGCCGGGCGACCGCCGGGTCAGCGTTGACGCGACCGGGCTGCAGCCAGCACTCGACCAGGCGCAGCGGCGCGGTGGCCGATCCATTCCCGAGTCGTGACTGCAGGCCGTGCCCGGTGCCCATCCACAGCAGGTCGCCGGCCTCCAGCCGATGCTGGCCAAGGCTGCCGCAGTCGACCTCCAGGGCGCCCTCGATCACCAGCAGCAGCCGCTCCATGTTGGCTACGCGGCCATTGTCGCGCGAGGCGCCAGGACTCCAGTCCTGCCGGGAGAGCACGCGGAGCGCGCCCCATCCCATCCAGTCGCGGTCTATCGCATCGCCGCGGGAGAAGGCCTCGGTCGCGACGCTGCCGCAGCGTGGCTGCCAGCCGCGCTCATTCGATGCGCGCGGCCTCTTCGAAGGGCAGCCGCGGCGAGCGCGGGAAGAGCTGCGCCGGGTCGCCCTTGCCCAGGTTGACCAGGATGTTGGAGCGGACCGCGGTGCCCTTGAAGAATGCTTCGTCGACCATGGCGTTGTCGAAACCGCTCATCGGCCCGCAGTCCAGGCCGAGCGCGCGCGCGGCCATGATCAGGTAGGCGCCCTGCATGCTCGAGCCGCGCAGGCCCACCCGCTCCAGCCGCGCCTCGTCGGAGCCGGCGAACCACGAGCGCGCATCCGTGTGCGGGAACAGCACCGGCAGCTTGTCGTAGAAGGCCATGTCGTGGCCGACGATCACCGTCACCGGCGCCGCCAGGGTCTTGTCGCGGTTGCCGTCGCTCAGCGCCGGCGCCAGCCTGGCCTTGGCCTCGGGGGAACGCACGAACACGAAGCGCGCCGGACAGGAGTTGGCCTCGGTGGGTCCGAATTTCACCAGGTCGTAGAGCGTACGCAGGGTGGCGTCATCGACTTCGCCGCCGATGGCGTTGTGGGTGCGGCCCTCGCGGAACAGGCGGGCAAGCGTGGCATCGGGCAGCACATCGGACATCGGGTTCCCTCGTGGTCGGCAGGTGGAGGTCGCAGTGTAGAGTTTCGGCGATGACTCCACCGTCCCACGGCCGCAACGCATGGTCATGAGCACGATCGACGCACGCCCTACCGGCGTGGTCGCGCTGAGCGACGGGCGCGCGGGCAATGCGCGCCAGGCGCAGGCCCTTGCCTCGGCGCTTGCAGCACCGGCCGCGCCGCGGGAACTGGTGCTCGACCCGCGCGCACCCTGGCGCTGGCTGGCGCCGCGCCGGCTGCCGGCCGATGCGCGCGCGCTCGGGGATGCGTTCGCACGGGCGCTGGCGGCACCGCCTCCCTTGGCCGTCGGCTGCGGGCGCCAGGCGGCGCTGGCCACGCGCATCCTCCGCGCCCGCGGCACGCGCGTGGTCCAGGTCCTCGACCCACGCCTGCCGCCACGGCATTGGGACGTGGTGGTCGCGCCGCTGCACGACGGGCTGCGCGGCGACAACGTCGTGACCCTGCTTGGCAGCCTGCATGCGGTGGACGATGCCTGGTTGGCCCACGGCCGCGACGCCTTCGCCGCTTTCGCGGCGCTCCCCGCACCGCGGATCGCGGTGCTGGTCGGCGGGCCCAGCGCCCACGCCGGCTTCGACCCCGGCGATCTCGATGCCCTGATGGCCGCGGCCGAAGCCATGGCCGATCGCGCCGGCGGCAGCCTGCTGGTCACCGCGTCACGGCGCACGCCACCGGATGTGCGCGCCGCCCTGCGCGCCCGCCCAGGACGGGTGCCGACCGTGGCCTGGGTCGATGCCGCGGACGGCGCCAACCCCTACGCCGGCATGCTGGCCTGGGCCGACCGCATCGCCTGCAGCGCGGATTCGGTGAACATGCTGTCGGAAGCCTGTGCCACCGCGGCCCCGGTGTTCGTGCACCGGCCGGCGGCCGTGCGCGGCCGACCGCGGCGCTTCGTCGACGAACTGCTGGCGCGCGGCCGGGTGCGTCCGCTCGACGCCATGGCGATGCCGTTCGATGCCGACCCGCTGCGCGAGACCCCGCGGGTGGCCGCCGAAGTGCGCGCCCGCCTCGGCCTGCCCTGAGCGTCGATCGCGCGGCCGATCCCCGGCCGATTGCCCTATCCTCGGCGGACACGCGTCCAGGGGGTTCCACCATGGCAGGCAGCAGCCAAGCAGACCGTCCGATCGACCGCTGGTTCGCCAGTTACTCCGGCGACCATCGCAACGACACCAACCAGGCCATCCATTACTTCGCGGTGCCGGCGATCCTGTGGAGCGTGATCGCGCTGCTGTGGTGCATCCCGGCGCCAGGCACGCTGTTCAAGCCGGGGATCTGGGCGGCGCTGCCGATGTTCGCGGCCTGGCTGTTCTACCAGCGCAGCTCGCGGCCGCTGGGCGCCGGCATGGCGCTGGTGCTGCTGGCGATGGCGTCGCTGACCTGGTGGCTGCACGGGGCGCTGGGGACCCGCGGGCTGCTCACGCTCGCGATCGCGGTGTTCGTGGTGGCCTGGATCGCGCAGTTCGTCGGCCACCGGATCGAGGGTCGCAAGCCGAGCTTCCTCACCGACCTGGTCTACCTGCTGATCGGCCCGGCCTGGGTGCTGTCCAAGGCCTATCGCCGCCTCGGCTGGCACTGGTAGCAGCCGGCGCAACGCTGCGTGCCGTGAAGGCGGCGCGCGCGGCACCCCGCGGCCCCCGCCGGCGGGAGACAATGGCGCATGTCTCCCCGTGACCTCCTGCTGATCCTCACCATCTGCGCGGCCTGGGCGGGCAATTTCCTGTTCTCGGCCTATGCGCTGCTCGAGATGCCCGCCTTCCTGTACACCGCGCTGCGGATGGGAATCGTGGCCCTGGTGCTGCTGCCGTTCCTGAAGCCCGTGCGGCGCGAGCAGTGGCCGCGCTTCCTCGCCGTGGCGCTGTGCATGAACGTGTTCCACTTCGGGCTGAGCTTCTGGGCGCTGCGCCTGGCCGGCGAGCTTTCGGCGGTGGCGATCGTGATGCAGAGCTACGTGCCGATGTCGGCGCTGCTGGCCTGGGTGGTGCTGGGCGAGCGCTTCGCCTGGCGCACCGGCACCGCGATCGCGGCCAGCTTCATCGGCGTGCTGGTGATCGGCTTCGATCCCTCGATCGTGGAGAAGCCGGCGGCGATCGCGGCGATGCTGGTTTCGGCCGGCTTCCTGGCGCTGGGCACGGTGCTGATGCGCCGCCTGGGCGGCATCGGCATGCTCACCCAGCAGGGCTGGAGCGCGCTGATCGCGGTGCTGCCGCTCATGGCGCTCAGCCTGGTGTTCGAACCCGAGGGCATCGCGGCCCTGGCGACCGCCAGCCCGCGGGCGTGGATCGGCGTGTCCTACTCGGCGCTGGTGGCCTCGCTGCTCGGCCACGGCGTCTATTTCCTGCTGCTGCAGCGCCATCCGGTGGCGCAGCTCACGCCGTGGCTGATGCTGACCCCGCTGCTGGCGGTGCTGCTCGGCATCCTGGTCTGGGGCGACCGGCCCGGGCCACAGCTGTGGATCGGCGGTGCGCTGGTGCTGGGCGGGGTGGTGGCGATCGCGCTGCGCGCGCTGGCCAAGGCGCGGCCGCTGCCGCCCGCGCGCGAGATCTGAATCGACGCGCCTGAACCGACGCGACGCCAGGATCACTCCGCGCCGAGCATCGCCGCATCCGGCCGGAACGGCCGCGGCGCATGGCTCAGGGCGGCCGCGGCCGGGGCGATGTCGAACACCAGGTCTTCGCGCAGGCGGGCCTGTGCCTGCGCGCCGAAGCCCTGCAGCCCCCCGCCCGCGCGCAGCGCCGCGGCCAGCAACGCGAACAGCGGCGCAGGCAGCTCCACCAGCCGCGCCGGCGGCCGCAGCGCGGCCAGCACGCGCGCCACCATCTCGCGATAGGCCAGGGTTTCGCCACCGGGCAGCTCATAACCGCGCCCGCCCGCTCCGCGCGCATCCAGCGCGGCCATCGCGGTCGCGGCAAGGTCGTCGACGTGCACCGGCTGGCGCAGGCCCGTGGCCCCGCGCGGCAGCACGAACAGTCCGCGCCGCCTGGCCATCGTGGCGATGCGGCTCAGCGTCTGGTCGCGCCCGGCGCCGTAGACCAGGGTCGGGCGCAGCACGATGGCATCGCCATCGCGCGTGGCGGCCGCCGCGAACAGCACGTCCTCGGCGCCGGCAAGGCGCGCGGCAAGGTCGCGTTCGGCGGCGTCGAGCGACGCGCGCTTCACCGCCAGGCTGGTCGAGCCGAACGCGACCACCCGCGGCGACGCCGGGCCGCCCGCCGCGTACCAGCGCGCGAACCGGTCCAGCGGCCCGCAGCTCAGGATCGCGTCGTAGCCGGGTTCCAGCGCCGGCATGGCCTCGAAGCCGCCGCGCAGCCAGCGCAGCCCCGGCATCGGTTCGCGCGGGGCGCGCGAGAGCGCATCGACCGTCCACCCCGCATGCAGCAGTCGCGCGAGCACCGCGGCGCCGACCTGGCCGCTGCCACCGAGCAGCAGCGCACGCCCGTTCCCGGTGCTCATGCGCGTGGAATCCATGGCGGCGTGGCCGCGGCTGGGTGATGGAAAGTGCATCGGCTCAGGATAGGCGACGCATGGCAGGGAGCAATATCCGGCGCTGTTAGAATCCCCGGATGACCGTGCGGAGCGCGGTCTCCCCCATGCAAGACCAAGGACACCGATGCTCGAACTCATGCTGGCCCTGCCCTTCGTGCTGGCGCTGGTGCTCGCGATCCTGCGCGATGCACCGGCGCGCGCGGTCGCGTGGCTGGCAGGCCTGGCTCCGCTGCTCGCGCTGGCGGTGCTGGCCTGGCTGACCCCGGGGGTGATGGCCGGCGACATCCCGCGCGCCATGCACGAGTGGCTGCCGCAGGCCGGCCTCGCCTTCAGCCTGCGCCTGGACGGCCTGGGCTGGATGTTCTCGGCCATGGTGCTGGGCATCGGCGCGCTGGTGGTGCTGTACGCGCACTACTATCTCGGCCCGCAGGAAAAGACCCGGCGCTTCTTCTGCTTCCTGCTGCTGTTCATGGGCTCCATGCTCGGCATGGTGCTGTCGGGCAACCTGCTGCTGACCGTGGTGTTCTGGGAACTCACCTCGATCAGCTCCTTCCTGCTGATCGGCTTCTGGTTCCACCGCGACGACGCCCGCGAGGGCGCGCGCATGGCGCTGACCATCACCGCCGCCGGCGGCTTGGCGCTGCTCGGCGGCGTGGTGCTGATCGGCCGCGTGGTCGGCAGCTACGAACTCGACGCCGTGCTGGCCGCCGGCGACGCGATCCGGGCCCACGAGCTGTACCCGTGGATCCTGGGCCTGGTGCTGGCCGGCGTGTTCACCAAGAGCGCGCAGTTCCCGTTCCATTTCTGGCTGCCGCACGCGATGGCGGCGCCGACCCCGGTCTCGGCCTACCTGCACTCGGCGACCATGGTGAAGGCCGGCGTGTTCCTGCTGGCGCGGCTGCATCCGTCGCTGGCGGGCACCGACCTGTTCTTCTACACGGTCAGCATCGTCGGCGGGCTGACGCTGCTCATCGGCGCCTGGAACGCGATCTTCCAGCACGACATGAAGGGCGTGCTGGCGTACTCCACGATCTCCCACCTCGGCCTGATCACCCTGCTACTCGGGCTGTCGACGCCGATGGCGGTGGTGGCGGCGATGTTCCATATCCTCAATCACGCCACCTTCAAGGCCTCGCTGTTCATGGCCGCGGGCATCATCGACCACGAGACCGGGACCCGCGACATGCGCCGCCTGGGCGGGCTGCGCCGGCTGATGCCCTATACCAGCGCCTTGGCGATCATCGCCTCGCTGGCGATGGCCGGCATCCCGCTGCTCAACGGCTTCCTGTCCAAGGAAATGTTCTTCGCCCAGGCGCTGGAGATCGAGGGCCACGAGGAGATGCGGATCTTCATCACCGTGGCCGCCTTCCTGTTCGCGACCTTCGGCGTCGCCTACAGCCTGCGCTTCGTCTATGACATTTTCCTCGGACGCGGTCCGCGCGCGGTCGAGAACGAAGTCCACGAGCCGCCGCGCTTCATGCAGGTGCCGGTGGCGATCCTGGTGGTGGCCTGCGTCGCGGTGGGCATCGCCCCGCAGTGGACGATCGGGCCCTTCCTGCAGACCGCCGCGCGCGGCGTGCTCGGTGACGCACTGCCCGAATACAGCCTGGCCGTCTGGCATGGCATCAACACGCCGCTGCTGATGAGCCTGGGCGGCGTGGTCTGCGGCGTGCTGCTGTACCTGGGCCTGCGCCGGCTGCTGGACCTGCACGCGATCGTGCGCCAGTCGCAGGGGCGCAAGCTGTTCCACCTCAACATCGAGGCGCTGTTCCGGCTCGGGCGCCGCTTCACCCACACCATCGCCAACGGCAGCATGCAGCGCAGCCTGCTGTGGCTGGTGCTGGTGGCCATCGCCGCGGGCGCGGCGCCGTTCGTTGCCGCCTGGGGCGAGCCCGGCGTACCCACGGTGTTCGTCGGCCAGCCGATGGTGCGCCTGGCCTGGGTACTGTGGCTTCTGCTGGTGTGCTGCGCGTTCGGCACCCTGGCGCTGTATCGCCACCGCCTGCTGGCGGTGCTGGTGATGGGCGGCTGCGGCCTGGCGGTGAGCATGACCTTCGTGGCGCTGTCGGCGCCGGACCTCGCGCTCACCCAACTGCTGGTGGAGCTGGTGACGGTGGCGCTGATGCTGCTGGGCCTGCACTACCTGCCCAAGGATTCACCACCCCTGCGCTCACTGCCGCGCCGCCTGCGCGATGGCGCGGTGGCCCTGGTCGCGGGCGTCGGCACCGGCGGCCTGGCCTGGGCGATGATGACCCGCCCGCCGTCGAACGGCGTCGCCGCGGAGATCACCGCCCGCTCGCTCCCCGAAGCCTGGGGCAGCAACATCGTCAACGTGATCCTGGTCGACTTCCGCGGCTTCGACACCCTGGGCGAGATCACCGTGTTCGGCATCGCCGGCCTGGTGGTGCACGCCATGCTGCGCCGCGCACGCATGGCGCCGGAAAAGGTGATGCCGGGGCCACCGGTCAAGCTGCCGGTACCCGCCGACCTTGCGCAGATGATGTTCCCGCTGACGCTCGTGGTGTCGATCTTCCTGTTCCTGCGCGGCCACAACTCGCCTGGCGGCGGCTTCATCGCCGGCCTGACCTTGGCGGTGCCCTTGCTGATCCAGTACGTGATCCAGGGCGCGGCGTCGGTGGAATCGCGCTTCGGCTTCGACTACATCCGCGCCATCGGCCTCGGCCTGCTGATCGCACTCTTCGGCGGCGCCGCTTCGATGGTGCTCGACCTGCCCTTCCTGTCCAGCGGCCACTACGACCTCGAGCTGCCGCTGCTGGGCACGATCCCGCTGGCCAGCGCCGCCGTCTTCGACCTCGGCGTCTACCTGGTCGTATTCGGAAGCACCATGCTGATCCTGTCGATGATGGGCACCGTCGAGTCCTCCAAGAAAATGATCGCCCACCGCGGCACGATTGATCCGGCCACACGCTCCGCCACCACCGGGGAGGCCGTCTGATGGAACTGGCCATTGCCAGCGGTATCGCCGTGCTGGTGTTCGCCGGCGTGTACCTGGTCTTGCGCGCGCGCAGCTTCGACGTGATCCTGGGCCTCACCCTGCTGTCCTACGGCACCAACCTGCTGATCTTCTCCAGCGGCCGGCTCACCATCGGCAAGCCGCCGGTGCTGCGGGAGGGGCTGGAGGCGACGCTCGCCAACCACACCGACCCGCTGCCGCAGGCGCTGGTGCTGACCGCGATCGTGATCTCGTTCGCGATGACGGCGGTCCTCATCGTGCTGGCCATGCGCAGCCGCGCCGACAACGACAGCGACCATGTCGACGCGGGCGACGTGCGCGACGACCGGGACAACCGCGGATGAGCCAGCTTCCCATCCTCCCGATCCTGCTGCCGCTGCTGGGCGGCGCGCTGTCGCTGTTCGTCGAGCACCGGCGCGTGGGCACGATCGTGCAGCGCTCGGTGGCATGGACCTTCATGCTGGCCACGGTGCTGGTCTCGGTCCTGCTCGTGGCCCGGGCCCACGAGGGCACGGTGGTGGTGTACCTGCTGGGCGACTGGCCGGCGCGCATCGGCATCGCGCTGATGGTCGACCGGCTCTCGGCACTGATGGTGCTCACCACGTCGCTGCTGGGCGTGGCCTGCCTGCTGCACGCCTGCTCGGGCTGGGACCGGCGCGCGCCGCACTTCCACGCCCTGTTCCAGCTGCAGCTGATGGGCATCAACGGCGCCTTCCTGACCGGCGACATCTTCAACCTGTTCGTGTTCTTCGAGGTCATGCTGATCGCGTCCTACGGCCTGCTGCTGTCCGGCGGCCGCGGCGTGCGCATGAGCGCGGGCCTGCACTACGTGGCCTTCAACATCGCCGCCTCGACCCTGTTCCTGGTGGCGCTGGGCCTGGTCTACGGCGTGTTCGGCACGCTCAACATGGCCGAACTCGCCGCGCGCGTAGCCACGGTCCCGCCCGGCGACCTGAAGCTGGCCAAGGCCACCATCGGCCTGCTGCTGGTCGTGTTCTGCTCCAAGGCCGCGCTGATGCCGCTGTACCTGTGGCTGCCCGAGGCCTATACCCGCGCCCCGGCCGCGGTCGCGGCGCTGTTTGCGATCATGACCAAGGTCGGCATCTACGCCGTGCTGCGCGTGGGCTCGCTGATGCTGGGCGAAGGCGCCGGGCCGATGGCCGGCTACGGCTGGGACTGGATGCTTCCCGCCGCGGTCGGCGGGCTCGCGCTGGCCACGCTCGGCGTGCTCGCGGCCTCGCGCCTGCGCGTGCTGGTGGCCTACGTGGTCCTGGTTTCGGCGACCACGCTGTTCATCGCCTTCGGCCTGCGCACCGCCGGCACCATCGGCGCCGGCCTCTACTACCTGGTGCACAGCACCTTCGTCGCCGCAGCGCTGTTCCTGGTGGCCGACCTGGTCCGCCGCGGGCGCGGTGACGCCGGCGACGCGCTGCGCGCCTTCGCCCCCGCGCCCGGCGTGCGGATCATGGCGGGCGCCATGTTCATGGTCGGCGCGATTTCCGTCGCGGGCCTGCCGCCGCTGTCCGGCTTCATCGGCAAGACCCTGCTGCTGCAGGCGGTGCCGGATGCCGACGTCCGCTGGGCGTGGCCGGCGATCCTCGGCAGCAGCATGCTGGTGATCGTGGGGCTGACCCGCGCCGGCACGCGCATCTTCTGGAAGCCGGCGGCGATCCAGGCATCGCCGCCCGGCGACGCGCCCCGCAACGCGCGCGGGCGGCTGCGCCTGCCGGAGACCATGGCCACCATGCTGCTGCTGTCCTACGGCGTGGCGATGGCCGTCGCCCCGGGGCCGGTGACGGCGTACACGCGCGCGGCCGCCGAGCAGCTGCTGGCACCGGCGACCTACGTCGACCAGGTGCGCGCCGCCCTGCCGCAGAGGAGGCTGCCATGAACCGCCGCCGCTGGCTGCCCTCGCTGCCGCTGACCCTGTCCATCACCGCGTTCTGGCTGCTGATGGTGTCCGAGGTCAACGCCGCGCAGTTCACCCTGGCGCTGGTGCTGGGCCTGGTGATCCCGCTGTACGCCACCCGCATCGACCGCGAGTTCGCGAATTTCGGCAGCCTGCGCCCGCTGCCCAAGCTGGTGGTGGTGCTGCTCTGGGACATCCTGATGTGCAACCTGCGCGTGGCGCGGCAGGTGCTGGGCCGGGAGTCGCGGATCCATTCCGGCTTCATCTGGTACCCGCTGGACATCGGCAACATCCACGGCATCACCGCGCTGGCGTGCTGCATCACCCTGACCCCGGGCACGGTCACCGCCGCACTGTCGGACGACCGCCGCTACCTGCTGGTGCACGTGCTCGACCTCGCCGACGAGGCCACGCTGGTGGCCGACATCAAGCGCCGCTACGAGTGCCCGTTGATGGAGATCTTCCCGTGAATCCCCCCGAGCTCGCCGGCATCCAGGTCTACGGCCACGGCCTGATCGACGTCGCCATCGGCGTGTCGATGTACGTGGTCGGCGCCGCCATGCTGCTCGCCCTGTGGCGGCTGCTGCGCGGCCCCACCGTGCCCGACCGCATCCTTGCCCTGGACACCCTCAACGTCACCGCCATCGCCGAGCTGATGCTACTGGGCATGCACCTGAAGACCGCGGTCTACTTCGAGGCGGCGCTGATCATCGCCATGCTCGGCTTCGTCAGCACGGTGGTGCTGAGCAAGTACGTGATGCGGAGGGACATCGTCGAATGAACGTGTTCTGGGAGCTGCTGCTGGTGGTGCTGCTGCTCGTGGGCAGCTTCTTCATCCTGATGGGCGGCATCGGCCTGGTGAAGCTGTCCGAATTCTTCCGCCGCCTGCACGCGCCGACCAAGGCCAGCACCCTGGGCGTCGGCTGCGTGCTGAGCGCCTCGGTCGGCTACCACATGTTCGTGGGCAGCGACCCGCAGCCGCGCGAACTGCTGATCATCGCCTTCCTGCTGATCACCGCGCCGATCAGCGCGCACCTGATGTCCAAGGCCGCGCTCTCCCTGCGCATGGACGAATGGCCGCAGCTGCCCGGCAAGTCCGACGAGGACACCCACGTGCCGCCGCGCCCGGACGGCAGCGACGACGAAGGCTTCTGAGTCCCGTCCCGGCGGAGCGACGCCGGCCGGGTCGACTCAGCCGAGCAGCGCTGCCTCCAATACGAGCCAGGCGGCCAGCGCGGCCAGCAGCAGCCCGCCTTCGCCCCGGCTGACCGTGGTGTTGCCGCGCAGCAGCGGCACCAGCAGCAGCGCGAACAGGAAGGCCACCGGCAGCTCGAGGCGCACGAACGAGGCCGGCACCGGGACGCTGCCGCCGATCGCCGCCATGCCGCCCAGCACCACCAGCAGGTTGAACAGGCTGGAGCCGATCACGTGGCCGGCGACGATGTCGCCCTGGCCCCGACGCGCCGCGGCGATCGCCGCGGCCGCCTCGGGCAGGGCGGTGCCGACCGCGACCAGGACCAGGCCGGCCACCAACGAATCCATGCCCAGCGCGTGGCCGATCACCGGCACGTGGGCCACGATCCAGCCCGCGCCGAACCACAGCAGCACGACGGCCAGCACGATCCGCACCAGGTGCAGGCCCAGGCCGCCGCGGGTGGCGGCGAACGCATCGATCTGCGCGCGCACGTCGGGCGACTCGTCATCGCCGCGCATCGCCACGAACGCCACCACGCCCACGAACACCAGCAGCAGGGCCACGCCCTCGAGGCGCGAAATCCCGCCGTCCAGGCCCAACCCGGCGACCACCAGCGTGGACAGCAGCAGCACCGCAAGGAGCGGTGAAAGCGCGCGCCAGCGCAGCACCAGCGGCGCCGCCAGCGCGGCCGCGCCCAGGGTCAGGCCGATGTTGGCGATGTTGCTGCCAACCGCGTTGCCCAGGGCCAGTGCACTGTCGCCCGCGGCCACCGCGCGGGCGTTGACCGCCAGCTCCGGCAGCGAGGTCGCCACAGCCACCAGCCCCAGCCCGACCGCGAAGCGGGGGATGCCCAGGCGCTCGCCCAGACCCGCCGCACCCTTGACCAGCGAGTCGCCACCCAGGGCCAGGAGCACCAGGCCCAGGACCGTGAAGCCTATTGCCTCGAACATCGCCTTGTCTCCGAGCCGCTCATTCCCGTTGGGGGGGCGGCCATGGCCGCGACTTCACAGCAGGTCGCGGCCGTTGGCCGCTCCCGTGTCCAGCGTCAGCTGCAGCCTTCGACGTAGCCGACCTGCGGCACCATGCCGACGCGCCAGCTGGTCACGACGCCGTCGGCACCGAGCTCGAAGAACAGCCGCGACGGCAGCGCGCCGCCGTCCTCGGGGCTCATCAGCACCCTGCCACCTTCGACGTACTTGTGCGGGGCCGATTGCAGCCGCTCGCCGTAGAGGCCCTGCAGGGTGGCCTCGTCCATGCCGACGCGGCCGCCGCCGGGTGCGGTGACCTCGGCCGACTCGACGCTGTAGCGCACGAACAGGTCGTTCTCGAACATGAAGGCCAGGTCGGACGGCGTCGCCTGGCCTGCCGGGACCAGGTGGTGGCAGGTGGAGCCGTCGGCCGGCTCGCCAAGGGATTCGAGCGGGTTGCCGCTCCAGCCCGTGCGCGCCTCGTCCGCGGTCATGCCGAACTCCAGGTCCGCGTAACCGTCCATGCGCGAATCGCCCGCGGCCGGGATCGCCGCGGCTGCCGCGGCAGGTTCGGTCACGGGTTCGATCGCCTCGATGGCGTTGGCGGCCGCGTCCACGCCGTTCTCGGCGCTGCGCTCGGCGTTGCAGGCGGCGAGCGCCAGGGTCAGGGACAGGGACAGGGACAGGGACAGCAGGACAACGTTGGGGGCACGACGCATGCGCTTGCTCCGGATGGCGGAAGTCCAAGGCTACGACAAAACCGTGCGCGGACGGCGTGGAGACTCCGCGACGCGGCGGCAGCGCGGCTGAGCGGCGCGCCGCCCGTCGCTCAGCCGCCGGCCTGGAAGTGCCTGCGCAGCCCCGCCCAGCAGGCCTGGTAGCCGCGCTGGCGGTGCGCGGCATCGAGCGCCTGCCGGGTCGGCCGGATCACCGCGCGGGTTTCGAACATGAAGGCCATGGTGTCGGTGATCACGTCGGGCTGCGACAGGTCGGCGGCCGAGGCCTTCTCGAAGGTCGCGGCGTCGGGTCCGTGGCCGGTCATGCAGTTGTGCAGGCTGCAGCCGCCGGGCGCGAAGCCTTCGGCCTTGGCGTCGTAGGCGCCGTGCACCAGGCCCATGAACTCGCTGGCGATGTTGCGGTGGAACCATGGCGGACGGAACGTGTCCTGCTGCACCAGCCAGCGCGGCGGGAAGATCGCGAAGTCCATGTTGCTGGTGCCGGGCGTGTCGCTGGGCGAATGCAGCACCAGGAAGATCGACGGGTCCGGATGGTCGAAGCTGATCGAGCCGATGGCGTTGAAGCGGCGCAGGTCGTACTTGTACGGCGCGTAGTTGCCGTGCCAGGCGACCACGTCCAGCGGCGAATGGCCGATGTCGGCGCGCCACAGGTGGCCCTGGAACTTCGCGATGAGCTCGAACGCGCCCTCCCCGTCCTCGTAGGCCGCGACCGGCGCGAGGAAGTCCCGCGGGTTGGCCAGGCCGTTGGAGCCGATCGGCCCGAGGTCGGGCAGCTGCAGCAGCGCGCCGTAGTTCTCGCAGACGTAGCCGCGCACCGTGCCGCCATCGCGGTCGGCGTCCGGAAGTTCGACCCGGAAGCGCACGCCGCGCGGGATGACCGCGATCTCCTGCGGCTCGACTTCAAGCACGCCGAGCTCGGTGGCGATGCGCAGGCGCCCCTGCTGGGGGACGACCAGCAGCTCGCCGTCGGCGCTGTAGAAGAAGCGGTCGCGCATCGAGGCGTTGGCGGCGTACATGTGGATGCCGACGCCGGTGCCGGCACGCGATCCGCCGTTGCCGGCCATGGTGAACAGGCCATCGACGAAGTCGACGCGGGTCCCGTCCGCCGGCATCGGCAGCGGATCCCAGCGCAGCTGGTCCGGCGTCACCGGCCCATCGCCGAAATCCTCGTGCAGCCGCGGCTGCGCGTACGGCTCGAAGCTGCCGTGCATCGCCGCCGGACGGATCCGGTACAGCCAGCTGCGGCGGTTGGCATGGCGCGGCGCGGTGAACGCCGTGCCGGTTAGCTGCTCGGCGTATAGCCCGTGCGCCACCCTCTGCGGCGAGTTCCGCCCCACCGGCAGCGCCCCGGCCACCGCCTCGGTGGCGAACTCGTTGCCAAACCCGGACATGTATCCGACCACGGTTGTCTCCCGGAAGATCAAGAACTTTTTGCCACGGATTTACGCTGAGAAGGCGCGGATTTACACGGATAGAGCAGAAAGCCCTTTCAGCCACGGATTTACGCGGATTACGCGGATCTGGCCGGAGGCAAGATTGTTGCCGAAGGCCCATCGGAAGAAAAAGCTGGTACGGGCGTGATGTTTACGCTGGCCTCGCCCTGATCCGCGTAATCCGCGCAAATCCGTGGCCAAACGCTCTTCGCTCTTTACGCCCTTCCCGCTCTATCCGTGTAAATCCGCGCCTTCTCAGCGTCGATCCGTAGCAAGGTTTTCTAGAGGACGCCGCGCTCCATCTGGTCGCGCTCGATCGACTCGAACAGGGCCTGGAAATTGCCCTCGCCAAAACCCTCGTTGCCCTTGCGCTGGATGATCTCGAAGAAGATCGGCCCGAACGCGTTCTTGCCGAAGATCTGCAGCAGCTTGCGCTGCTTGGTCTCCGGATCGGCATCGATGAGGATCGCGTTGCGACGCAGCCGCTCGACGTCCTCGCCATGATCCGGCACGCGCTGGTCGATGACGTCGAAATACGCCGCCGGCGTGTCGAGGAAGGCGATCCCCGCCTCGCGCATCTTCTCCACCGACTCGTAGATGTCATCGGTGAACAGCGCGATGTGCTGGATGCCCTCGCCCTTGTAGTCGCGCAGGTATTCGTTGATCTGGCTCTTCTCGTCGGAGGACTCGTTGAGCGGGATGCGCACCACGCCGTCGGGCGCGGTCATCGCCTTCGACAGCAGGCCGGTCTTCGAGCCCTTGATGTCGAAGTAGCGGATCTCGCGGAAGTTGAACAGCTTCTCGTAGTAGTCCGACCACTTCTGCATGTTGCCCAGGAACAGGTTGTGCGTCAGGTGGTCGATGAAGGTCAGGCCGAAGCCCTTGGGGTGCTGGTCGACGCCCGGCAGCGGCTCGTAGTCGGCGTAGACGTCGGCGCCGTCGTCGACGAGGTACAGCATGCAGTCGCCGATGCCCTTGATCGCCGGGAAGTCGACGGCGCCGGTGGCGGCCTTGTGGTCGGCCTTCTCGCCGCCGTTGGCGAGCACGTGCTCGAGCACCTCGCCCGCCGGACGCTTGAAGCGGATCGCGAAGCCGCAGGCCGAGGGGCCGTGGCTGGCGGCGAAGTCCGATGCGAAGGAGTCCGGCTCCTCGTTGAGCAGGAAGTTGATCGTGCCCTGGCGGAACAGCGTGATCGCGCGGCTGCGGTGCTTCGCGACCGCGGTGAAGCCGAGCTGCTGCAGGTAGGTGCGCATCGCGTCCGCGCGGCCGGCGGGGGCTGCGAATTCGACGAACTCGAAGCCGTTGATGCCCATCGGGTTTTCAAAGGTGGTGACCTGCATGCCGAGGTTCGGCCGGGTCTGGGTCTGGGCGCTCATGGCGGCTCCTGCAGTGGACGGGAGGGATGCGGTGTTATAGTTTCATATGAAACCAGTTGCAAGGCGCAGCGCAGCAATGTCCCAGCCTCCAGACAGGAAAGTCCACACCGGCGCCGCAATCGACGCCGCCCACGACGCGGTCCTCGACCTCGAGCGCTTCGTGCCCTACCAGCTCAGCCTGCTGTCCAACGTGGTCAGCCAGGAAATCGCCCAGGCCTACGGCGAACGCTTCGGCCTGGCGGTCACCGAGTGGCGGATCATCGCCGTGCTCGGCAGGTTCCCCGGGCTGTCAGCCGCGGGCGTGGCCGAACGCAGCGCCATGGACAAGGTGGCGGTGAGCCGCGCCGTGGCCCGCTTGCTCGAACGCGGCCTGCTGCACCGGGAAATGCACGACGACGACCGCCGGCGCTCGGTGCTGGAACTCAGCGAGGGCGGGCGCGAGGTGTATTCGCAGGTCGCACCGCTGGCGCTGGCCTACGAGCGCGAGCTGCTGGCGCCGCTGAGCGGGGACGAGCGCGTGCAGTTTTCGCGCATGCTGGACAGACTCGGCGAACGCTACGGGCTCTAGTAGATTGACCACGATGCAAGCAGACACCCGTCCGGACGCTGCCAGCCTGCCAGACGCCCGGGCCTGGCTGGAAGCCAACGCCCTCGCCGCGGCCTGCGACTGGGCCGGCGCCGCCGCTGCCTATGCGCGACTGGCCGAAGCGGCACCCGGCGATGCGGCGCCATGGCTCGGCCTGGCCAAGGCCCAGGCGCGCGCCGGCCACTACCGCGACATGCACGCGGCCACGATGCGGGCGCACGCTGCGGGTCCGCGCTCCTGGCCGCACGCGCTGGCGCTCGCGCGACTGCTGCGCGACCTGCACGAGCCGCACGCGCTGACCGAGCTGTCGCTTGCGCTGGCCGAACGGGCCGGCCAGGCCAGCGTCGACGACATGGTCGCGCTGGCGGACCTGCTCGGCGCCGAGGACCTGCACGACGCCGGACTGGCCTGGCTGGACCGCGCGGTGGACCGCGACCCCGGCCACGCTCCCGCGCGCTACGTGCGCGGCAGCACGCGCCTGTTCCTGGGCGACATGGCCGGCGCCCGCGAGGACCTGGACCGGGCGATCGCGGTGACGCCGCACTTCGCCCATGCCCACCGCCGGCTGTCGCAGCTGCGCGCGCACGACGTGGCCGGCACCCGGGCGCGCATCGCCCGCCTGCGCGACGAGCGCGCACGCGTCACGCCCGGCAGCGAGCACGACATCCATTTCAGCCACTCCCTGTTCGACGAGCTGCACGACCTCGGCGAACACGAGGCCGCCTGGCCCGAACTCGAGCGCGGCATGCGCGCCAAGCGCGCCGCCATGCGCTACGACGTCGCCGACGACCTGCGCCTGCTCGAGGCTATCCGCGACCGCTGCGACGCGGGATTCCTGGCCGGTCCGGGCCATGACCCGGGCACTGGCGCGCAGCAGCCCGTGTTCATCGTCGGCCTGTTCCGCTCGGGTTCCACCGTGCTCGAACGCATGCTCGGCGGCCATCCCGCGGTGGCCGAGGGCGGCGAAAGCATGGGCTTTGCCGCGGCGCTGCGGCTGGCCGCGGACCATCGCGGACAGGGCCTGGTCGACGCCGGCCTGCTCGAGCGCCTGGAAACGATCGACTGGCCGGCGCTGGGCCGGGCCTTCCTCGAGGCCAACGCATGGCGCGCGCGCGGCCGCGGCCTGTGGACGGAGAAGCTGCCCACCAACTCCCTGCTGCTGGGCTGCATCGCACGCGCACTGCCGCGGGCGCGGTTCATCCATACCGAGCGCGCGCCGATGGACGTGTGCTTCTCCAACCTGCGCATGCTCTATGGCGGCTCGGCGCGCTGGTCCTACGACCAGCGCGAGCTTGCCGCGTGGCACCAAGCGCACGCGGCATTGATGTCGCACTGGCGCGGGGTACTGGGCCCGAGGCTGCTCGATGTCCGCCACGACGACCTGCTGCGCGACCCCGACGCCACGATGCGTCGCGTACTCGGCCATCTCGGCTTGGCCTTCGATCCCTCGGTGCTGAAGCCCGAACGCAGCGGTGGCGCCGTGGCGACCGCCAGCGCAGCGCAGGTGCGCTCAGGCCTGCGGGCGCCGCGCGCGCCCGACTGGCTGCCCTACCGCGAGCACCTCGGCCCGCTAGCGGCGGGCCTCGGGGTCACGCTGGACTGAACTCCGCGCAAAAAAAAGCCGCGCCCCGGAGGGCGCGGCGTGTCACTCATGCCGGGAGTACGCGTGGGCGTCGCTCAGCGGCGCTCTTCGGTGACGTCGATCCCGGCAGCGGCCGGCTCGGCCAGCTCGTCCTGGCCAGCGAGGTCGTCGTCGCGCAGGGTGTCGAGGTGCATCAGCTTCTTCACCAGCGGTGCGATCACCAGCATCACCACGCCCACGCCCACCGCCAGCCAGCCGACGTTGGAGTAGACCTCCAGCACCTTCTCCGGGCCCGCGCCCTCGCCGCCGGTGGCGGCCGAGATCAGGCCCGCGGCGAAGTTGCCGGTGGCCGAGGCGAAGAACCAGGTGCCCATGATCAGGCTGGCCATGTGCGCCGGCGTCAGCCGGTTCATCGCCGACAGCCCGACCGGCGACAGGCACAGCTCGCCGAGGGTGTGGATCAGGTAGATCACGAAGATGAAGATCACCGGGGTCGCGCCCACGGTCGACGCGTTGGCGCCGGCGACCAGGGCCAGGAAGCCCGCGCCCACCAGCACCACGCCGATGGCGAACTTGGCCGGGGTCGAAGGCTCCCAGCCGCGCTTGGCCAGCCACAGCCACAGCATCGCGAACAGCGGCGCGAGGCAGACGATGTAGATCGAGTTCAGCGACTGGAACATCGACGCCGGCACTTCCCAGCCGAGGATGTTGCGGTCGACCGAGCGGTCGGTGAACAGGTTCAGCGACGCGCCGGCCTGCTCGAACAGCGCCCAGAACAGGATCGAGCCGATGATCAGGTACATCGCGGCGAAGATCCGGTTGCGCTCTTCGCGCTGCATCGAGAACACCGCCTTGTAGAGCACGTAGCCGACCAGGATCAGGCCCGCGCCACCCAGCAGGAAGCCGACCAGCTTCTGGTGCTGGATCATCCACCACACCAGGCCCACGGTCAGGAAGCTGAGGACGTACAGCAGCCACTCGAAGCGGATGCCGAACAGCGGCGCCGCAAGCCGCTGCGGATCACGCGGCTCGCCGCGCCCCATCAGCATCGGCTTGCCGATGATGAACACCACCAGGCCCAGCAGCATGCCGACGCCGGCGGCGCCGAAGCCGTACTTCCAGCCGTAGGTCTGGCCCAGGTAGCCGGCGATCAGCGAACCGAGCATCGCGCCCAGGTTGATGCCCATGTAGAAGATCGTGTACGCCGGGTCGCGCCGGATGTCGGTGCGCGGGTACAGCTGGCCGACCATCACCGAGATGTTGGCCTTGAGGAAGCCCGAGCCGACGATGATGAACGACAGCGCCAGCCAGAAGATGTTGATCTCGGCCGCGCCCTGGCCACCGGTGCCTTCGAACGCCATCAGGAAATGGCCGAAGGTCAGCAGCACCGCACCGAACAGCACCGCCTTGCGTTGCCCCAGGTAGCGGTCGGCGAGATAACCGCCCACCACCGGCGCGATGTACACCAGCGCGGTATAGGCACCGTAGATCACCGAGGCCTCGCCGTCGGAGAACATCCAGTGCTGGACGAGGTAGAAGATCAGCAGCGCGCGCATGCCGTAGTAGGAGAAGCGCTCCCACATCTCGGCGAAGAACAGCACGAACAGGCCGCGCGGATGGCCGAGGATGGTCTTCTTTTCCTCGGCTGCGTAGGGATTCGGGGTCACTCGCTACTCCTGGCTGGTTGGGTCCGGCCGCGCTGGCCGACCGGTTAACTTAGCGTGATGGCGCCGCCAAGGGGAAGTGCGGGGCCCGGCGCCGGCCTCCATCACCCGCTCAGTAGGTGCTGTCCGGCGCGCCGCCGATGCGCGTGCGCACCTCGAACAGCTCCGGGAAGAAGGTCAGGTCCAGCGCCTGCTTCAGGAAGCCCACGCCGCTGGAGCCGCCGGTGCCGCGCTTGAAGCCGATGATCCGCATCACCGTGCGCATGTGGCGGAAGCGCCACAGCTGGAACTCGGTTTCCAGGTCCACCAGGTCCTCGCAAAGGTGGTAGGCCTCCCAGTGCGAGGCGGTATCGCGGTAGATGCCCTCGAAGACCGGCATCAGCGCTTCGTCCATCACGTGCGGCCGGGTCCAGTCGCGCTCCAGGTGGCGCGCGGGGACGGCGTGCCCGCTGCGCGCCAGGTGGCGCAGGGCCTCGTCGTACAGGCTGGGCGCCTCGAGCGCGCCGCGCAGCATGGCCTCGGCCGCCGGGTCATGGGCGAAGACCTTGAGCATGCCGGCGTTCTTGTTGCCGAGCAGGAACTCCACGGTGCGGTACTGCGCGGACTGGAAGCCCGAGGACGGCCCCAGCAGGTCGCGGAACTCGGCGTATTCCGAGGGCGTGAGCGTTTCCAGCACCGACCACATCGCGGTCAGCTGGCGCAGCACGCTCTTGCAGCGCGCGAAGATCTTCTGGCACGGATCGAGCCGGCCCGCGCGCAGGTGGCCGACCGCCGCCTGCAGCTCGTGGACCAGCAGCTTCAGCCACAGTTCCGAGACCTGATGCTGGATGATGAACAGCATCTCGTCGTGGTGCGGCGGATCAGTCACCGGCTGCTGCGCCGACAGCAGCCGGTCCAGGTGCAGGTAGCCGCCGTAGGTCATGCGCCCGGACAGTTCGGTGTGGATGCCGGCCTCGAGGGCCCGTTCGTTCTTCTCGATGCTCATGCGTGAAAGGGTAGCGCAGGCCCGCCCCGTGGCGGGACCGGGATCCGGCAGGTCACACCGCTGCCGCATGACTGGTGCAGAATCACGGGGCTGCGGCGGGGGCCGCACCAGACATCTTCCGGGGGAACCACACCATGCAACCGACTCCGCGCCGCCTGGCGCTCGCTCTTGCCCTGTCCGCGGCCATCGGCGCCGCCCAGGCCGATTCCACGCCCCAGGGCCTGCCGTTCGCGCAGGACTGGACCGATACCGGGCTGATCACCAGCAACGACGACTGGTCGAACGTGCCCGGCATCGTCGGCTACCTCGGCGGCGACCTGACCTCGGCCAACGGGGTCGACCCGCGCACGGTGCTCGGCGCCGATGCCGCCGGCGTCGTCGACGTGATCGCCAACCAGACCAATACCAGCATCACCAACGGCGGCGTGGCCGAGTTCCACATCGGCAATCCGGTGGTGGGGCTGCAGGGCAGCGGGTCGGCGGATGCGCCCTATCTCAGGATCCACCTCGACACCCGCGGCGCGAGCGGCATCCAGGTGTCCTACCTCCTGCGCGACGTCGACGCTTCGGCGGACGACGCCGCCCAGCAGGTCGCGCTGCACTACCGCGTGGGCGGCATCGGCGACTTCACCAACGTGCCCGAAGCCTACGTGGCCGACGCCAGCAGTCCCGGCGGCACGCGCGACACGCCGGTGTCGGTGACCCTGCCCGCCGACGCCGACAACCAGGCGCTGGTCGAACTGCGGATCATGACCACGAACGCCGCCGGCAACGACGAATGGATCGGCATCGACGACATCAGCGTGGTCGCCGCTGGCGGCGGATCCGTCACGGTGATCAACGTCGGCAACGGCAGCGCGGCCGAGGGCGACTCGGGCACCAGCGAGATGTTCTTCCAGGTCAGCCTGACCCGGCCCGCCGGCCCCGGCGGCGTCAGCTTCGACTATGCGACCGTCGACGGCACGGCGCTGGCCGGCCAGGACTACGTCGCCAAGAGCGGCACCGCGTCCATCGACGAAGGCGACACCTCGGTCTCGCTCTCGGTCAGCGTGATCGGCGACACCGTGGCCGAGCCCGACGAGGCCTTCGGCCTTGCGTTGTCGAACATCTCCGGCGCGGAGGACGGCACCCTCGTTGGCACCGGGACCATCGTCAACGACGATTTCACGATCGTGCCGATCGCCGCCATCCAGGGCCCGGGCGCGACCTCGCCGCTCGCCGGCCAGTCGGTCGTGACCGAGGGCATCGTCACGGCGCGCAAGAACAATGGCTTCTTCATGCAGAGCGCCGACGGCGAGGACGATGGCGACGCCGCCACCTCCGAGGGCATCTTCGTGTTCACCGCGGGCGCGCCGCCGGCGGCGGCCTCGATCGGCCACCGCGTGCGCGTGCAGGCCATGGTGGAGGAATACATCCCCGCCGCCGATCCGTACCAGCTGCCGATGACCGAGCTCACCTTCGCCACCGTCACCCAGCTCGGCACCGGCCATGCGCTGCCGGCGCCGGTGGTGCTGGCGGCCGACAGCGTGCTGCCCGACGGCGACCTTGACCAGCTCGAGGCCTTCGAGGGCATGCGCGTCAGCATCCCCAGCGCCACGGTGGTCGCGCCCACCCGCGGCAACACCAGCGAAGCCAACGCCACGTCGACCGGCAACGGCCAGTTCGCGGTGGTGGTGACCGGCGTGCCGCGCCCGCTGCGCGAGGCCGGCATCCAGGTGCCCGACCCCGATCCGAGCGGCACCACCGCCACCGCCATCCCGCGCTGGGACTTCAACCCCGAAGTCATCGCGGTCGACAGCGACACCATCGGCGCGCCGCAGGCCGACCTGGCCGCCGGCTGCCGGATCGTCGACGGCACCCTGACCGGTCCGCTGGACTACACCTTCCGCCGCTACACGATCTATCCGGAAGGCCCGCTGGCGACGGCCTGTGACGGCCTCGACCAGCCGCGCGGCGCGGTGGTGCCCAGCGAGGACCACGCCACCTTCGCCACCTACAACCTGCAGCGCTTCTTCGACACGGTGAACGACCCCGCCACCAGCGAGCCGGTGCTCACCGCCGACGCGTTCGCGGCCCGGCTCAACAAGGCCTCGCTCGGCATCCGCGCCTACATGCATTCGCCCGACGTCATCGGCGTCAGCGAGGTCGAGAACCTCTCCGCGCTGCAGGCACTCGCCGACAAGATCAACGCCGACGCGGTGGTGCTGGGCGGGCCCGACCCGGGCTACGTCGCCTACCTCGAGGAAGGCAACGACGTCGGCGGCATCGACGTCGGCTTCCTGGTCAAGGCCGGCGACATCGCCGCCGCGCTGCCGCGCGTGGACGTGCTCTCGGTGGAGCAGGTCGGCGCCGACGTCAGCTGGACCTATGCCGGCACCGGCGCCGCCAGCCTGCTCAACGACCGTCCGCCGCTGGTGCTCGACGCGGTGGTGAACTTCGCCGACGGCCGCGCGCTGCCGGTCACCGTGGTCACCGTGCACCAACGCTCGCTCAACGGCGTCGACAGCGAGGAACCGGCCGGTACCGGCACCCTCGGCGACCGCGTGCGCCAGAAGCGCCAGCTGCAGGCGGAGTTCCTCGCCGGCCTGCTGCAGGACCTGCAGGCCGACGATCCCGGGCGCAGCCTGGTGGTGCTGGGCGACTTCAACGCCTTCGAGTTCAACGACGGCTATGCCGACATCATGGGCACCGTGGTCGGCATGCCCTCGGCCGACGACGCCACGGCGGTCAACGGCGACGGCGCCGACCTGGTCGAACCGGACCTGGTCAACGCGACCCACATGCTGGAGCCATCCGAGCGCTATTCGTTCGTGTTCGAGAGCAACGCGCAGTCGCTCGACCACATCCTGGTCAATCAGGCAGCACTGGGCTCGATGATCAACTCGTGGACGATCAGCCACGCCCGCCTCAACGCCGACTTCCCGGAAACCGCGCGCAACGACCCCGACAGCGCCGCGCGCCTGTCCGACCATGACCCCTCGGTGCTGATGCTGCGGCTGCAGGCGGTGCAGTTCGCCGACATGGCCACGGTGGTCGCGGCACCGCAGGCGGCGGTGGCCGTTGGTGGCACGATGACCTGGCAGGTCACCGCGGCCAACGAGGGCCCGGACGCGGCCACGTTCCCCGGACTGGGCCTGGCCGTGGATGCCCATCTGGGCGATTTCGCCATCGCCGCCCCGGCTGGCTGGATCTGCGAAGACCCCGCGCTCGCGGGCGGCGAAACCACCGCCACCTGCACCACGGACGCACTTGCCAACGGCGGCGATGCCGCATTCACCGTGACCGCCACGGCACCGGAAGCGGCGTCGGGGACCGGCATCACCCTGAGCGCTGCGGCCACTTCGCTGACCGACGACCCCGAGGCGGGCAACGACAGCGACAGCGCCACGGTCGCCGTCGATGCACAGGCCGACCTGGCGGTGACGATGGCGGCGGCCGAGCGGATCGTGAGGGGCGCCTGGGGGCACCATTCGATCCAGCTCCGCAACGATGGCCCGGTGGCCGCCAGCGACGTGGTGGTCCGTCTTTCGGCGGGGGTGAGTGAATCCCTCGTCTGGGTCGATAGCCGCCTCGAATGCGTCACCGAGTCGGCCAATCCCTTCCGCGCGCTTTGCGTCCTGGAGGGCCTGTTCGCGCCCGGCCAGACCCACAACCTGCAGTTCATGACCGGGACCGGCGGTCGCCTCACCCCGCCCAGGTACGACGTCACGGTCCAGGTGGAATCGGACGTCCACGATCCCGACACCGGCAACAACGAGGCCCGCGCGCGGATCCAGACCGTCCGCGGCGACTGACGCGCCACCGGAAGCGGCGTGCCCCGCACGCCGCTCCGCCTCCGGCCACGCCACGGACGGCGTTGCCGCAGCGCGCAACGAACCCGAAACGCCCTGCGGGTATCATGTCCGGCTCCCGTGGATGACCGAGCACGTGCCCGCATGAGCGTTGCCGCGACCTTTGAAATCGAATACCTCCAGTACCTTGGCCCGGACGGCACCCTGGTGGCCGACCTGCCCCCGGAGGCCCTTCCGGCGGCGGAAATCCTGCCGCTGTTCAAGCAGATGCTGATGGTGCGCACCTTCGACACCAAGGCCATCGCGCTGCAGCGCACCGGCAAGCTCGGCACCTACGCCGCCTGCCTGGGCCACGAGGCCACGCACATCGGCATCGGCGCCGCGATGCGTCCCGAAGACGTGTTCGCCCCCAGCTACCGTGAATACGGCGCGCAGTTCATGCGCGGCGTGAAGCCCCGCGACGTCCTGATGTACTGGGGCGGCGACGAGCGCGGCAACGATTTCTCCGGCCCGAAGCACGATTTCCCGTGGTGCGTGCCGATCGCCACCCAGTGCCTGCACGCCGCCGGCGCGGCGCTGTCATTCAAGCTCCGCGGCGAAGACCGCGTGGCCGTGACCTGTTGTGGCGACGGCGGCTCGTCGAAGACCGACACCTACGCCGCGATCAACTCGGCCGGCGCCTACGCCCTGCCCTTCATCCAGTGCATCATCAACAACGGCTGGGCGATCTCGGTGCCGCGCAAGTCGCAGACCGGCGCCAAAACGTTGGCGCAGAAGGGCCTGGCCGGCGGCCTGCACTGCCTGCAGGTGGACGGCAACGACCTGTTCGCCGTGCTCGAGGGCATGCGCCGCGCCATGGAGCGCGCGCGCTCGGGCGGCGGCGGCAGCGTGATCGAATTCATGACCTACCGCCTGCACGACCACACCACCGCCGACGACGCCCGCCGCTACCGCGACGAGGCCGAGGTCAAGGACGGCTGGACCCGCGAGCCGATGACCCGCCTGCGCACCTGGCTCAGCGCCCAGGGCGTGTGGGACGAGGCCCAGGAAAAGGCCTGGATCGAAGAGTGCGGCCGCATGGTCGACGTGGAAATCAACGCCTACCTGGAGTGCAAGGTGCAGCCCGTGGAAGCGATGTTCGACTATCTGTATGCCGATCCGCCCGCCGACCTGCTCGAGCAGCGCGCGGCCGCCATCGCCCTGGAGAAGCGCTCGTGAGCGCCGTGGCGAAGGACGCGGCACCCGCCGCCATCACCCTGATCGAAGCAGTGACCCAGGCCCTGGCCTATGAGATGCGCCACGACGACTCGGTCGTGGTGCTGGGCGAGGACGTGGGCGTCAACGGTGGCGTGTTCCGCGCCACCGCCGGCCTGCACGCCGAGTTCGGCGACCTGCGCGTGATCGACACCCCGTTGGACGAGACCACCATCGCCGGCCTGACCGTCGGCATGGCCGCGCAGGGCATGAAGCCGGTGGCCGAGGCCCAGTTCGACGGCTTCGTCTATCCGATGCTCGACCACGTGATCTGCCACGCCGCGCGCTTCCGTTACCGCACCCGCGGCCGGCTGACCTGCCCGATGGTGCTGCGCGTGCCGTGGGGCGGCGGCATCCGCGCGCCTGAGCACCACTCCGAGGCCAACGAGGCGCTGTTCACCAACGTTCCCGGCCTGCGCGTGGTCCTGCCCTCGTCGCCCGCACGTGCCTACGGCCTGCTGCTGGCCGCGATCCGCGAGCCGGATCCGGTGATCTTCTTCGAACCCAAGCGCATCTACCGCCAGTACAAGGAGATCGTGCCCGACGACGGCGAAGCGCTGCCGCTGGACGTGTGCTTCGTGCTGCGCGACGGCACCGACGTGACCCTGGTGACCTGGGGCGCGCAGGTGAAGGAGACGCTCGAGGCCGCCGATGCGCTGGCGAAGGACGGCATCAGCGCCGAGGTCATCGACGTTGCCACGCTCACGCCGCTGGACTTCGACACCATCGCCGAATCCGTGGCCAAGACCGGCCGCTGCGTGATCGTGCACGAGGCCCCCAAGACCGCGGGCTTCGGCGGCGAGATCGCCGCGCGCCTGGCCGAGGAGTGCATGTACGACCTGCTGGCACCGGTCGAGCGCGTCACCGGCTACGACACGCACATCCCGCTGTTCCGGCTTGAAATGAAGTACCTGCCGAGCGTCGAGAAGATCGTCGCCGCGGCGAAGCGGGCGATGGCCGCCGGCTGACCGCCCCGCCCTGCCGGACCGCTGCGCGACGCAGCAGGCGACACGAGCACACCGCAGTCCCTGGCACCGGGTCGGCGAACCGAACGCAACCGCTCCCGCTGGAGCACCAGATTTCCCGAGGACACCATGGCCGACAAAAAGACCTTTTACCTCCCCGACCTCGGCGAAGGCCTGCCCGACGCCACCATCGTCGAGTGGTTCATCAAGGAGGGCGACATCATCCGCCTGGACGAGAACCTGGTGTCGATGGAAACCGCCAAGGCCGTGGTCGACGTGCCTTCGCCGGTCTCGGGCAAGGTACTCAGGCTCGCCGGCGCCGCCGGCGACGTGGTGATCACCGGCGCGATGCTGGCCGAATTCGAGATCGATCCCGGCCTGCCGCAGCGCGCGGAGGGCCAGGACACCGGCCACCACCACGGCGGTGGTGGCGGGCACGGCGTGGGCAGCCAGGACCCGGCGCCCGACGACAAGGTCGTGGCCTCCGACGAGGGCGGCGCGATCAGCGACGCCGGCGAGTCCGCGCCCACGGGCGAGGCCGGCGGCGAGCGCAGCGACAGCGGCACCGTGGTCGGTGCCATGCAGTCGTCGGACGCGGTGCGCAGCGAACAGGCCGTGGCCGTGGGCGGCGTGCGCGCCATGCCCGCCGTGCGCGCGCAGGCGCGCAAGCTCAAGGTCGACATCAGCCGCGTCAACGGCACCGGTACCGACGGCACCGTGACCATGGCCGACGTGAAGCGCGCCGCAGCCGACGGCAGCGCGCCCATGGGCGCGGCCGGTCGCGCTCCTGTGGGAGCGGCTACAGCCGCGACTACCGCAGCGCCGATCGCGGCCATGGCCGCTCCCACAGGTGCAGCAGGAGGGGCCGCCGCCGGCCGCGACGCCGCCGACCGTACCCGCCTCTCCGCCTCCGGCAAGCCCATGCGCACCCAGCCGCCGGGCGTGGTCGCCAGCGGCCAGCCGGAGCAGCTCAAGGGCGTGCGCCGCAACATGGCGCGCGTCATGGCCGCCGCGCACGCGCAGGTCGTGCCGACCACCCTGGTGGACGATGCCGACCTGCACGCCTGGGCCGGCAAGCAGGACATCACCGCGCGCCTGATCCGCGCGATCTGCACCGCGGCCAAGGCCGTGCCCGCGCTCAACGCCTGGTTCGACGGTGACAACCTCACCCGCACCATGCACCCGCAGGTGGATATCGGCATCGCCGTGGACACCGACGACGGCCTGTTCGTGCCGGCGCTGCGCAACGCCGACGTGCTCGACGCCGCCGGCGTGCGTGCCGGAATCCAGCGCCTGCGCGCCCAGGTCGAGGACCGCAGCATCCCGGCCAGCGAGCTTTCGGGCTACACCATCAGCCTGTCGAACTTCGGCATGTTCGCCGGCCGCTACGCCACTCCGGTGGTGGTGCCGCCGTGCGTGGCCATCATCGGCGCCGGCAAGCTGAGTCAGGACGTGGTGGCGGTGATTGGCGGCATCGAGGTGCACCGCCGGATGCCGATCTCGCTGACCTTCGACCACCGCGCCGCGACCGGCGGCGAGGCCGCGCGCTTCCTCAAGGCGCTGCTGGACGACATGGCGCTGGCGAACTGACTCCACCTGCCGCGCCGTGACATCGCCACTCCCGCGAGGGAGTGGCCCGCGGCGTTCAGCCGCCCCGCGCGGCCTGCCTGCGCCCGCGCTCCAGCCACGCGGCCAAGCCCTGCGCGTTGAGTTCGATGTCCATCTCCAGCAGCGCGGGCACCAGCTGTTCTGGGGCGTCGACGCCGTGGATGCGCGCGCGGTCCACGTAGAGCGTCGTCAACGCCTGCTTCAGCGCGGCATGCGCGTCCGGCGCATCGGCCAGGAACTGTGCCAGCGCGACCATCGCGTCAACCTGCTCGACCAGGCGCAGGCCCACGCGCCGGACGTCGCGCACGGCGCCGAAGTGGGTGACGTAGCAGACCTCCGGCTCCGCCGCCAGCAGGCGTCGCACGGAGTCCTTCATCTGCACCGGATCAAACTGCACCGGTGACGTGGTCGGGATCGCGAACGGCCGACCGCCGACGTCGAACTCCCGATAGGAAATGCCGAAGACGTCGCCGGTGAACCAGGCGCGCGTGCGCGCGTCCCACACCGACAGGTGGTGCAGCGCATGCCCGGGCGTGTGCGCCAGCAGCAGCGGGCGGCCCGCCAGGTCCAGCACCTGGCCGTCCGCGGCCTCCAGCACGCGTTCCGCCGGCGCCGGCACCAGCCCGCCGTAGGCACGCTCGAACAGCGCATCGCCGTACACCTGCCGCGCGCTCGCGATCAGCCTGGCCGGATCGACCAGGTGCGGCGCACCGCGCGGATGCACCACCAGGCGCGCGGCGGGCAGTTCGCGCAGCAGCGCGCCGGCACCACCCGCATGGTCGAGGTGGACGTGGGTGGCGATGAGGTAGTCGACGGCATCGCGCGCCACCCCGGCGGCGTCCAGCGCGGCAAGCATGCGCGGCACGCTGTGCAGGGTGCCGCAGTCGATCAGCGCCGCGCGCCCGGCCTCCGCCACCAGGTAGGCGGCGCAGAAGTCCGGTCGCTCGCCGAAGCCGGTGTCGATGATGGTGATGCCGTCGCCCGGATCCACGCCCTGCCCTCCTCAGCGCCGGCGGAACAGCAGCATCCGCAGCACCACCGCGAACAGCATGGCCGCCAGGAACACCCCGTAGCCGAGCGCGGTGGCGAGGATCTGCCGCCACATGCGGCCGTGGGCCGGGTCTGCGATCTGATGCGACCAGTACAGGCTGGCCACGAACACCGCCAGCGCCGCCAGGAGCGCGACCACGTCGTACAGCCGCCGCATGACGCCCCGCGGCTGGCGCGGATAGATCCAGAACAGCGTGGCCAGGATCAGGAACCAGGGCAGGAACAGGATCAGGGTGAGGTTCACTTCGACCAGCGGGTTCATCCCTCGTCTTCCCCGAAGCGCTCAAGCGCCAGCACCAGCGCGGCTGCGTCCACGCCCTCGCCCAGCGCGCCCACGGTCGCGCCGTCGAGCAGGACCTGGCCGGCGTCGTCGATGCGGGGGGGCGCGGTTCCCGCCTTCAGCGCCGCCACCACGCGGCCGCAGTCGCGCGGCGACTCGAAGCCGGCGCCCTGCAGCAGCAGGCGCTCGCCGTCGACGAGCTTGAAGTGGAAGCGGCCATCGGCATCGCGGTACTGCTTGAACACCGGCGGCGCCGGCTTGGCGGCGCCTTCGCCTGCAGGCGAAGGCATCGCGATTCCACCACCGCCAGACGTGCCCAGGTCGCGCAGCCCGACCGCATCGCGCAGCCGCGCCAGCAGCGGCCGCGCGCGCTCGTCGCGCAGGCGTTCGCCGCCCAGGCGCAGCATGCGTTCGATGCCGGCCGGGTCGGCCACCAGTGCCTCGTAGCGCTCGCGCATCGGCGCAAGCTCGGTATCGATGCGCTCGACCAGCCGCTCCTTGGCCTCACCCCAGGAAATGCCATCGGCGAACGCACGGCGCATCGCCCCGGTGTCGTCGGCCCCGGCGAAAGCCTGGTAGAGCTGGAACACGGCCGAGCCCGCGGTGTCCTTCGGCTCGCCCGGCGCACGCGAGTCGGTCACGATCGAGAGCACCAGCTTGCGCAGCGTCTCGCGCGGCGCGAACAGCGGGATGACGTTGTCGTAGCTCTTCGACATCTTGCGGCCGTCCAGGCCCGGCAGGGTCGCGACCTGCTCCTCCACCACCGCCTCGGGCAGGGTGAAGTGCGCGCCATACAGATGGTTGAAGCGCTGCGCGAAGTCGCGCGCCATTTCGATGTGCTGCACCTGGTCGCGGCCCACCGGCACCTTGTGCGCGTTGAACAGCAGGATGTCGGCGGCCATCAGCACCGGGTACATGTAGAGCCCCGCGGTCACGCCGGCATCGTCGTCGCTGCCTTCGGCGCGGTTGCGGTCAACCGCGGCCTTGTAGGCATGGGCGCGGTTGAGCAGCCCCTTGCCCGCCACGCAGGTGAGCAGCCAGGTCAGCTCGGTAGTCTCGGGGATGTCCGACTGGCGATAGAACGCCACGCGCTCCGGATCCAGTCCGCAGGCAATCCAGCTGGCCGCGATCTCCAGCGTCGAACGCTGCACCCGCAGCGGATCCTGGGTGCTGATCAGGGCGTGGTAGTCGGCAAGGAAGAAAAAGCTTTCGACATCGGGTGCCACGCTGGCGACCACCGCGGGGCGGATGGCACCGACGTAGTTGCCCAGGTGCGGGATGCCGGTGGGCTTGATGCCGGTGAGGACGCGCAGGCTCATTCGGGGACCAGGAACGGGAAAACGCCATTCTAGTCCAGTGGCCCGCCGCGGCCCGCCGTTCGGAAGCGAGGTCGTCCCGCCGCAGCCGCCGGATCCCCGGGCAAAAAAAGACGGGCCGGCGAACCGGCCCGTCGATGCTACTCACCTGTTCGGTCAGCCCAGGCCCTTCTCGAAGTCGCGGACCTCGCGCTCGGCGCGGTCACGCTCCCAGCCGTACTGCTCCTGCAGCTTGCCCGCCAGGTATTCGCCATTACCTTCGGCGACATCGAACACATCGTCGGTGAGATCGCCCCACCGCGCCTGCGCCTGGCCCTTGAGCTGGGTCCACTTGCCGGAAATGATGTCCTTGTTCATATGCGTCACCTCGATTGATGGGGGAAAGATCACCGCTGCTGCGGTGGATCTGGATCCATCATGCGGGCCTCCACATGTCGGCAAGGTCAAGATTTTGTTGCCTGGCCTTCACTTGGATGACTGCGGATTCAGCGGGGATCGGTGGCGCCGGTGTCATCGGCCGCTTCTTCGACCTGCTCGCCGACCTTCTGCACGTCCTTGCCAGCACCGGCCATGGTGTTGCAAGCGGAAAGCATGCCGGCGGAAAACAGCGAGACAAAAACGAGGATTGCAATGCGCTTCATGGGAACTCTCCGTTGATGGACGATCACGGGGCGGCGGTGCCCCGTTGCCGCCATCAAACGCAGGTGCGGGTGAAATCCGCGTTGAGGCCGCCACGTCGCGCGTCAGCGTGATCGTCTCCCATTCATATTCGGGGGCTCAGTCGCGCATCAGCGTGGATTTTCCGAACAGGCTTTCCACCAGGTCCACCGCCAGGCGCGCAGTCCGGTTGCGGACGTCCAGCGCCGGGTTCACCTCGACCACGTCCAGCGAATCGGCACCGCCGGCATCGGCGATCATTTCCATCATCAGCTGCGCCTCGCGGTAGTCGAGGCCTCCCGGCACGCGGGTGCCGGTGCCGGGCGCGATGGTGGGATCGAGCACGTCGACGTCGAAGCTGACGTGGAGGTGGGTGTCGTCGCCCATGCCCGCCAGCGCCTCCTCCATCACCTGCTTCATGCCCACTTCGTCGACGTAGCGCATGTCGTAGATGTCCAGGCCGTGCTCTCGGACCAGGCGTTTTTCCTCCAGGTCCACCGAGCGGATGCCGATCTGGCGCACGTCGGCCGGCGAGATCATCGGCCCCTGCCCGCCGAGGTTGACGAGCGCGTCCGGGCCGAGCCCGCACAGGCAGGCGACGGGCATGCCGTGGACGTTGCCCGACGGCGTGATCGCCGAGGTGTTGAAGTCCGCATGGGCGTCGAGCCACAGCACGCGCAGGCGCTTCCCCTGCGCACGGCAATGGCGCGCAACGGCGGTGATCGAGCCCATCGCCAGGCAGTGGTCGCCGCCCAGCATCACCGGCATCCGGCCGGCCGCCAGTTCGGCGCCGGACATCTCCATCACCGCGCGGTTCCATGCCACCACCTCGTCGAGGTGGCGATAGCCGTCCACGGGCGCCTGCCAGGGATTGCGCGGCCCCTGGACGTCGCCGCGATCGACCGCGTCGATGCCGCGCGCGACCAGCGCTTCGACCAGGCCGGCGACGCGCAGCGCCTCGGGCCCCATGGACGCCCCGCGTCGCCCCGCACCGACGTCGGTGGGGACGCCGAACACGGATACGGGCAGCAGTTTCAAGGACATGGGTGCCTCCAGCGGGCGGAACGGGACTTTCCATGATCCTGCAGCGAAGGCGGCAGGTCCAGAATGTGCGCTGTGGCATCGGGCTGAAAATCCACGATGCATGGACGTGCATCGTGGTGCCGGCAGTCCGAATCGAACGGACGACCTACCGCTTACAAGGCGGTTGCTCTACCAGCTGAGCTATGCCGGCACGATGCGCCCGGTGGGGCGCGCGCATTCTAGCGCGCGACGCCCGCGGCGACGACGGGGGCGCAGTCGATGTCCTGCAGCCGCGGTGCCTTCGCGACACGCCGGGCCGCTGCGGCATCAAAGCCGGGACCGGCGGCGACGTCCAGCCAGTGGCTGACATTGGCGTCGCCCAAGGGCTGTGCCGACGCCGGGAAGCCCGCGGCACGCAGCGCGGCCTCGCGGCGGCGGGCGGCCGGCTCGCTGGCGTAACGCCCGAGTGCAATCCCGTTGGCGTCGGCGCCCGAGGGCACGACCAGGAGGTCGTCGAAGCCGGCCTCCCTGATCTTCACGGCCAGTGCGTTGGCCGTGTCGCGGTCGGATTGCGGTGCCATCGCCACGCTCCAACCTCGAGGTGCTTCGACCACGTCGCGCACGCGGGTCCGCGCAGCACCGAGCGGCTGCAGTGCGGCCCGTGCGGCCGCGACCTGGGCGGCATCGGCATATGGGCCGAAGCTCATGCAGCGAAGCGCCGTGGACACTGGCGGGGACACTGGCGGGGACACGGGAGCAGTGTCGGTCGGCGATTGCGCGGGTTCCGGCGATTCGTGCAATCCGCTGCCCTGGCCGTCGTCCTGCACCGCGTCCGGCGTTCCGGCCATCGCGGACTGCTCCGCTTCGCCACGCGGCTCGATTTCCACGGTCGCAGGCCCGTCCACGCGCGATGAGTCCCCGGCCTGCGCCTGTGCCGGCTCACCCAGCAGCAGAAGGCGCGACACGGCATCAGGCTGCACCCACGGCGCCGGCGCCGACGGCCCGGGACGCAGCAGCCACCAGGTGGCGACACCGAAGTTGAGCATGACCAGCAGGACCAGCAGCGCGCGCAGTGACATGCGCGGATTCTAGCCTGTGCCTGCGGGCTGCCGCGCCAGCCGCGCCAGGCCGTCGACGACCAGGGACGGGGCAAGCAGCGCACCCGGCACGTGCGGAAGCAGGTCGCCGGCGCCGCCGCCGTGAAGGAGCACGCCAACCGGCACGCCAGCACGCGCACAGGCCTCGCGACGGCTGCGCTCCACCAGCCCGAGTGCAGCACCCAGGCAGCCTGCGGCGAGCGCATCGGTGGTGTCGCTGGCGAAGACCATGGCGTCGCCGCCGGTCGCCGGAAGCTGCGGTGCGCGCGCATGCAGGGTTTCGCGCATCAGCGTCGGCGAGGGCGCGATGCTGCCGCCATGGTGTTGCCCGTCGGCCGCCAGCAGGTCGACGGTGAGCGCGGTACCGACGCCGATCACGAGCACCCAGCCAGGCTCCCGGGCACGGGCACCCACCAGGGCCAGCGCGCGGTCCACGCCAAGCCGCGCAGGTTCGGCGTAGCCGATCCGCACCCCGGCCATCTCACGCTCCACGCGCACTTCGACCACGCGCGCGGCCCGCGGCACCAGCACCTGAAGCAGCGACGCCCGCAGCGCCGCCGGACCCACGCTGGCCAGCCATGCGACGTCGATCCTGGATGGCAGTGTCGATGACCATGCAGGATCAAGCTCCTCGCCGCCGTGGCCGAAGGCCGCCACCGGGCCGGCGCCACCCGGGTCCAGCGGCGCGAGCTTGAGCCTGGTGTTGCCGAGGTCGAACAGCCAGTCGCTCACGACGTGGCCAGCCGCGTGCGCAGGCCGGCCTCGCCGGCATGGAAATGACGTTCGGTGCCGCCGACGTCCACGCGAAGCGCGCCGTCGGCCGCAAGCCCCAGCGCGTG
The DNA here is from genome assembly GCF_054052085.1 of Luteimonas sp. A501. Next base: position 410,554 of record NZ_JBSVRI010000003.1, on the reverse strand, counting down.
ACCCGCCTGCAGGCCGCTGCCCACGCGCACTTCGATTTCGCGCCCGGCCAGCGCATCCAGCGCCGCGTGTCGCGGCAGGAACGGCGCCAGGCCTTCGCGGTCGAACTGGTCCAGCGCCGGCACCAGGTGCGCAATCAGCGTTGCCGCAAGCGCGCTTCGCGAAGGCCGGCCAGAGTGTGCAAGGGTCGCAAGGTCGCACCAGGGCTGGTCGATCGCGGCCGCCGCCGCAGCGGGCATGCCCACGTTGAGCCCCAGGCCAAGCACCGCCCGCACCGGTCCGGCGTGCTCGCCGCCGCCTTCCACCAACAGGCCACCGAGCTTGCGCAGGGCAGCGCCCGCCGGATCGACGACCACCAGGTCGTTCGGCCACTTGAGTCGCACCATGCCGTATCCAGCCGCGTGCAGGGCCTCGGCGCTGGCAACGCCGGCGACAAGGCCCAGCCCGCCAAGCCGCGCAAGCCCGCCGTCGAACGCGCGCGCCAGCGACAGGTAGAGGTTTGCCGCCAACGGCGAGGTCCAGTCGCGGCCAAGCCGGCCGCGCCCGCCGAGCTGCCGCTCCGCCAGCAGCACGGCCACGCCGCTGTCCGGCGTGCGCCGGCGCAGGAGTTCGCTGTTGGTGGAGTCGATGGTCCAGGCGACTTCCGGCCCCTGCATTCCCGCGCGCAAGCCTGCGGGCAACGCGGCGGCGATTGCTTCGGCATCGAGGAGTTCCAGCGGCGCGTCCAGCGCATAACCATGGCCGCGACGCGCGCTGATCGCGATGCCCGCCGCGCGCAGTGCCTCGACCCGCTTCCACACTGCGGCCCGGGTCAGGCCGTATTCGCGCGCAAGGTCGTCACCGGGGACCGGCCCCGCGGCCAGGCGTAGCAGCAGCGCCTTTTCGACGGCGTCGGTTTCACTCGGCGCGGTGGCAGGGACATGGGCGGACATCCCCGGATTATCACCCCTGAACGCCCGACCTCATCGACACCCGCGTGCCCGTACGCGGGCGTTGTATGATCACGAGGATGCTACTGGTCACCGAACAGGCACCCGCCATGTCCGTCCGCGCCATCCTTGCCATTTCCCTGCTGTCCCTGGCCTGCCAGGCCGAGGCCCGTGAAGCACGCATGGCCGGGGCCGGAGTCGACGGCTCGGGCTGCAGCGCCGACTACCCGACCAGCGGCACCCCGGATGTCGATCCGGCGCGTGCAATCAGGCGCCCCGAGGCTGAAAAGCCGGTCACTCCCCGGGGCGCCGACCCCGACGCGGCGCGGCCGCCGCGCTGGCACAGCTTCCTGCCGGGGATGTTCCGCTAGGCATGGCGTGATCAGGCGCCTGTTCCGGCGCCAGCCCGCCGACGTCGATCCACGCACCTGGCAGGACGTGCGCGAACGCGTGCCATGGGTGGCCGCGCTCGACGATCCCCGCAGCGAACGCCTGCGCACCCTGGCGGCGCGCTTCCTGCACGACAAGACCATCACCCCGCTCGACGGGCTTGAGCTCGACCAGGTCGCCCGTACCACGCTGGCCGCGCTGTCCTGCCTGCCGCTGATGGAGTTCGGTGCCGAAGGCCTGCACGGCTGGTCGCAGCTGCTGGTGTACCCCGATGCGTTCCGGGTCGACCGCAGCCACGTCGATGCCGCCGGGGTGATGCACGAAGGCGAGGACGAACTCGCGGGCGAAGCCTGGGAATACGGCCCGCTGGTGCTCTCATGGGCCGACATCCTGGCCGACCTCGACAGTCCGCGCGACGGCTGCTGCGTGGCGGTGCACGAGATGGTGCACAAGCTCGACGCGCTCGACGGCCTGCTCGACGGCACCCCGCCGCTGCCGCGCGCCTGGCAGCGCGAGTGGGCGCGGGACTTCCAGCAGGCGTACGACGCGTTCGCGGCGCGCGTGGATCGCGGCCTGCACACTGCGCTCGATCCCTACGCGGCCGAGGCGCCGGAGGAGTTCTTCGCGGTCTGCAGCGAGTACCACTTCAGCGATCCGGCGCTGCTCGAACGCGAGCAGCCGGCCGTGGCGACGCACCTGCGCAGGCTGTACGGCCCCTCGCCGTTCGCCGCCGGCTGAGCGCTACAGCCCCGGCGGCAGCCGCACCAGGAAGCGCGCGCCGCCAAGCTCCCGGGACGCCGTGACCTCGAGCTCGCCCCGATAGCCACGAACGATGTCCTGCACGATCGACAGCCCGATGCCATGGCCCTGCACGCGCTCGTCGCCGCGCACGCCGCGCTGCAGCACGTGTGCGATGCGCTCGGCCGGGATGCCCGGGCCATCGTCGTCGACCGCCAGCACCAGGCCGGGGCGTCGCCGCGGCGCGCAGGCGCCCACCTCGACGGTCAGCAGCACCCGCGACTTCGACCACTTGAACGCGTTTTCCAGCAGGTTGCCGAGCAGCTCCTGCAGGTCGCCGGACTCGCCGTGGAAGCGGGCCGCCGGGTCGATCTCGAACTCGCACACGGTGCCCTTGCCGGCGTAGATCTTCTCCAGCCCGCGCACGATCTCCTCGGCGCAGGGCTCGACTTCCACCGGAGCGGCGAACAGCGCGTGGCCTGCCGAGGCCGCGCGGCCGAGCTGGTAGCCCACCAGCTCGTTCATGCGCCGCACCTGGGTTGCGACCTCGTCGCGGAGCTCGTCTTCGCTGGCATCGCTGTCCAGGCGCGTGCGCAGCACCGCCAGCGGCGTCTTCAGGCTGTGCGCAAGGTCGGCCATGGTATTGCGCTGGTGCTCCAGGTTCTGGCGTTCGCTTTCCACCAGCGCGTTGATGCTCTCGGTGAGCGGCTCGAGCTCGCGCGGATGCAGCTCGCTCATGCGGTTGGCCTGGCCCAGCTGCACGCGCTTGAGCTCGGCCTCCACGCGCCGCAGCGGCAGCAGGCTCCAGCGCAGCACCAGCGCCTGCAGCAGCAGCAGGACCAGGCCGGCGATGCCGAGGTACCCCCACAGCGCGGCGCGGAACACGCGCACCTGCTGCGGCAGGGTGCCGGCGTCTTCCATGATGTAGATGGTGTACGGGAATTCGGCCTCGGCGCGCTGCTCCATGTCCCAGATGAAGCCCTTGCCGTAGCGCAGCACTTCGCGCGGGCTGCCATCGGCGCCGGTCATCGGCAGCGGGCCCTCGAACTTCTCGACCCCGCCTTCAAGCAGCTCCGCGTCCGGCAGCTGCGGGCCACGCGTCGATTCCGAGCCCCAGCTGCCCTGCGGCAGCACGACCTCGGCATACAGGCCGCTGTCGGGCCGCTCGAAGCGCGGGTCGGCCTGGGTGTAAGGCGGGATCAGGTTGCCGCCGCGGTCGAACTCGATGTCGCGGGCGTAGGAGGTCGCGTAGTTGCGCAGCCGGTCACGCTGCAGCTGGCCGGCGACGTCGACGAAGGCGCGGTCGAGCGCGTAGCCCGCGGCGGCCAGGAAGGCGAGCAGGCCAAGGCTTGCGGCCAGCAGCTGGCGTGCCTGCAGCGAACGCGGGCGCCAGGCCAATCTCCGATCCTTGCGCGCCTGCGCCACGCCGCCCTCCCCTGCACGCCGGGCGCGCAGCGCGCGCCCGCCGGGCTCAGCCTTCGTTGCTGCGCGGGATCGCGAAGCGGTAGCCGCGGCCGCGCACGGTCTCGATCGGCTTCAGCGTGCCGTCCGGGTCCAGCTTCTTGCGCAGGCGGCCGATGAAGACCTCAAGCACGTTGGAGTCGCGGTCGAAGTCCTGCTGGTAGATGTGCTCGGTCAGGTCGGCCTTCGAGACCAGCTCACCGGCGTGCATCATCAGGTATTCCAGCACCTTGTACTCGTAGCTGGTGAGGTCGACGTTGGCGCCGTCGACGCTGACCGTCTGCGCGGCCAGGTCCAGCACCACCGCGCCGCATTCCAGCGTCGGCTTGCTCCAGCCCGCGGCGCGGCGCACCAGTGCGTTGATGCGCGCCAGCAGCTCCTCGACGTGGAAGGGCTTGACCAGGTAGTCGTCGGCGCCCTGCTTCAGGCCGTCGACCTTGTCCTGCCAGCTCGAGCGCGCGGTCAGGATCAGCACCGGGAACTGCTTGCCCTCGTCGCGCAGGGCCTTGATCAGCTCCATGCCCGACATCTTCGGCAGGCCGAGGTCGATGATGCCGACGTCGAACGGGACTTCGCGTCCCATGTACAGGCCCTCTTCGCCGTCCTGCGCGGCATCCACGGCATAGCCCTCGCGTTTCAGGCGCGCGGCCAGGGTCTCCCGCAGGGGAGCTTCGTCTTCGACCAGAAGGATGCGCATCGGTTTCTCCGGTATGTCCCGGCGCCGGGTTGTCGTCGCGGGGAGAGTTGCAGGCTAGGGTGCGAATTCAGTCGTCGTCGCCACGTGTAGGCGCGGGCCGCGGCATGCGGCGTGGGCGGGCGGATGGATCGTCCATGTAGACCCGGACCCGTCCGCCCTCATCCACCACCTTCACCCGGTTCAGGCTGCGGCCGTCGAACGAAATCGGCTCGGCGCTCAGCACCTGGCCACCGGTCCGCGCGCGCACGCGGCGAACCGAGTCGGCCAGCGCGTCCGGGCGGCCTCGCGACGATCGCGCAGACGGCGCCGGCCGGGCGGGCTGTTCAACGGCGCGCGGTGGCGCAGCGCGAGAGCCGCGCGCCTGTCGACGGCCGTCATCGGCATGCACCGCGCCGGCCAGCATGAATGCGGCGGCAAGGCACAGCGTCGGCGACAGATAACGAGCGGTCATGGAAACCATTTTCCAGAGAATACAGAAAGTTACGCACGCACACAGCGAGCCACGGCAGGAGCGTTCAGATGATTCTCGGAGTCGGGCGGTGAATTGCCACTTAACTTTTCCCATGGCCCGCAGGCCCCGTTCATATCGGGCCTGTTCCTGCCCCCGCGCCTCAGTAGATCTCCGCCACGCAGCAGCGCAGCGAGCCGCCGGCGGCCTCGATCGCATCAAGTGGAACCGCGCGGACCTCGAAGCCGGCGTCCGCGAGCGCGCGGCGGCTGGCCGGGTCCAGGGCATCGCAGGCCCGCCGGCTCATCCACACGACGTCATCGGTCAGGCTGATGGCATTGCCGGCGAACGCCGCCTGCGCGGCTGGTGGAAGCAGGATGGCGTGCGGTGCATACAGCGTGGCGATGGCGTCGACCACGCCCGGGTCGGCGAATCCGGCAGGGCAGATGATCGCCGCGCGCCCGGCCAGCACCGCGAGCACGACGTTGGTGTGGTATTCGCCGGGCGCGAGGTCGAACAGCAGCGTGGCGCGCAGCCCCAGGGCCTCGTGCATCAGGCGCGCGCCCTCTTCGTCGCAGCGCTCGGAGAGGCCGCACAGGCCGATTCCGCGGGCGCGGTCGATGACCATCGCGCCGGTCAGTTCGCCGGGATGCGGCTGCGTGGACAGGTCCCGCACCGCGTAGCCGAGGACATCGCGGAAGAAGCCGCGGATGTCGGCGCGACCCGCCTCGCGCCGTCGCACCGCGTGGCGCATGCGGCCAACCACCAGCGCACCGGGCACGGTGGCGAAGACATTGTTGGGGAACAGCGCATCCGGAGCCCCTGGGTCGCCCGGGAAGCACAGCGTCGGCAGCACCGACGACAGCGCGCGCTGCAGGTCGCGGTGCTGCGCCGAGGCACGCACCGCGTCGAAGCCTTCGGCCGTGGCCATGTAGCGATTGTCGGTGGCGGACTCGGCGGCATGGCCGAAGCCGTCGGGTGCGACCAGGAAGGCGGCGCGCGCGGTGGCCGGGCCGAAGTCCGGGGCGCAGTCGCGGGCGAAGGCGAGGAAGCGGGCGATGTCGCGGGTCGGCATGGACGTGCTCTCGGGAATCGGGGAGGGGACGCGGAGCGGAGTTTCAGGCCCCGGACCGGCCATCGTCGACGGTGACCGCGATCGCCTCCTCCACCAGCGACCAGTCGGCGCCGGGGCGGTGCGCCCCTTCGCTCAGCACCTGGCGGAACGCACGCCCGCCGCGCTGGCCGTGGAACAGGCCGAGCACGTGGCGGGTGATGTGCTTGAGCTGCGCGCCACGCGCGAGCTGCGCTTCGACGTAGGGTCGCATCGAGCGCAGCACGTCGGCGCGCGTCGACAGCGTACCGCCGTACCAGGCGACGTCCAGCCGGTGCAGCAGCCACGGATCGTGGTAGGCGGCGCGGCCGAGCATGGCGCCGTCCGCGTGCTCGAGGTGGGAGGTCGCCTCGCCTTCGTCGGCAATGCCGCCATTGACGATGACGGACAGCGCCGGCCGCTCGCGCTTGAGCGCATACGCCCAGTCATAGCGCAGCGGCGGCACTTCGCGGTTCTCCTTCGGCGACAGCCCCTTGAGCCACGCGTTGCGCGCGTGGACCACGAAGGTGCGGCAGCCGGCGGCGGCGACGGTGTCGATGAAGGCGAGGAAGCGCGCGTAGTCGTGGTCGTCATCCACGCCCAGCCGGCACTTCACGGTCACCGGCACGTCGCAGGCGGCGATCATCGCGGCGACGCCGTCGGCAACCAGCGCCGGCTCGCGCATCAGGCAGGCGCCGAAGCGCCCGGCCTGAACCCGGTCCGACGGACAGCCGCAGTTGAGGTTGACCTCGTCGAAGCCGTGCTCGGCGCCGATGCGCGCGGCCTGCGCCAGCAGCGCCGGCTCGCTGCCGCCGAGCTGCAGCGCGACGGGATGTTCGGCCGGGTCCATGGCCAGGAGTTTGGCCCGGTCGCCGTGGATCACGGCGTTGGCGTGCACCATCTCGGAGTACAGCCGCGCATGCGGCGCCAGCAGGCGATGGAAGACGCGGCAATGGCTGTCGGTCCAGTCCATCATCGGCGCGACGGACAGGCGGATGGAGGCGTCGTAGCGCGGATTTCCGCGCGATTCCGCGGCTGGATCCTGGGTTCCGGCGTGCCCGGTTGCGGTCATGGTCGTGGTCGGGCCAGGCGGCTTTCGCCGCGGCAGCGGTGGAGAAGCAGTACAGATTACAGGGCCATGGGCGATACAGGCCCGCGCGGCGCCGGCATCAATCGCCGCCTGGCAGTGGCCGGCCCCAATGCGCGTAGCTTTGTTCGATGCCCTGGCGCAGGCGCTTCGCGCGCTCGTCGCCGGGCTCGACCCCGAACCCGCGCGCGATCGCTTCCCAGCCGCCATCGCCACGGCCCTGCCAGGCTTCGATCACGCCGCGGCACGGACGCCCCGACACGCGGGCCAGGGCGCAGGCGTAATAGAGGTCGCCGGGCGCGCGCTCCTCACCGAGAAGCTTTTCCAGCAGCGGCCGCGGCGCGTCGAAATAACGCTCCAGCTCGTCGACGAAAGCCCCGGGGTAGCGCGCTGCATAGACGTTGATGTCCGCAAGGCGCGCGTCGACCACGGCATCGCCGGTACGCGGCGCCCAAGCGGCATCGGTATCGGCATCGGCATCGGCTGCCAGGTCGGCGGCATCGGCCGCAGCAGCGTCCTGCGCCTGGGCCGCACCCGCCAGCAGCAGGCAAAGGAGGCAGGAAAACAATAACGGCAGTCGATTGTTCACGATGTGGTCCTCTGTCAGGGATCGCGGCGGGCGGGCAACAGGATGTCGTGTTCGCGCCCCGGGAACACGCGGCCGCGGAGGTCGCGCACCTGCAGAACGCCGCCGTGCACCAGCGCATAGCGACGCAGGCCGCCTGTGCCCGGCTCGAGACTGAGCATCGATCGCTCAAGTTGCCATTCGCCGGTTTCCTCGAAGCTGACGCTGCCATCCAGGGCCACGTACACCTCGACCAGTTCGTACAGCTGCTGGCCGCCGCGGCGCTCCAGCACCAGCCGGGTATCGATGGCTTCGCAGTCCGCACAGGGCAGGCTGCCGCGCCACTCGACCGCGTCCTGTCCCGCACCCAGGCCGGGCAGGCTGGCGTGGCTGGCGGCATCATCCTCGCGCATGCAGGCGGACAGCAGGCCGGCAAGCAGTAGCGCGAGAGCGGAAGCGTGGGCGCGTGGCATGCGCTGATTGTGCAGCAGCCCGGCTGCGCACGCTGCGGCGCGCGGCCCAGGCGGCAGCGTCAGGCGGCCACGATCAGGCGCAGGGCGGCCGGCAGTGCGGCGGCGGATCCAAGCGTTCGCAGGCGTGCCGCGTGGGCCGTCGACACCTCGGCCTCGCGCTCGTGGACCCAGGTCAGGTGATAGGGCACATGCACGCCCCAGCCGCCGAGTTCGAGCACCGGTGCGATGTCGGAGCGCAGCGAATTGCCCACCATCACGAACTCCTCCGGCGCAATCGCGAATTCTTCAAGCAGCCGGCGATAGGTCGACACGTCCTTCTCGCTGACGATCTCGATGCGCCGGAACAGGCTCGACATCCCCGAATCGCGCACCTTGGCCTCCTGGTGGAACAGGTCGCCCTTGGTGATCAGTACGACCGGGAGGTCGGATGCCACCGCTTCGACCGCGTCGCGCACGCCGGGCAGCAGCTCCACCGGGTGGCGCAGCAGCGCCTTGGCCAGCGCGACGATGCGGTGCAGGTCGGCAGCGCTGATGCGGCCTTCGGTAATGTCGATCGCGGCCTCGATCATGGACAGGGCCATGCCCTTCACGCCGTAGCCGAACACCGCGAGATTGGCCTTCTCGACCGCGTACAGGCGCTCGCTGGTGCGCGCGTCGCCGTTGACGTAGCCGGCGATGATGGTTTCGAAGTCGTCCTGCGCGCGGTCGAAATAGTCCTGGCTGCGCCAGAGGGTGTCGTCGGCGTCGAAGCCGACCATCTTGATGTTGGCCATGGGCCGATTATCCGGGAAAGGCGTGGCGGCGGGCATCTCCGCCGCCACGCACCGGCTACGGCACGCCCCGGCAGGACGTGCCGCGCCGCACGCCGCTTACTCGCCGCCAGCCTTGGCGGCATGTTCGCGGTATTCGTCGGCGGTCAGCTCGCCGTCGGCGTCGGCATCGGCTTCGGCAAACACCGCGGCCAGGGCCGGCAACGCAGCGGATTCCTCGCGCGAGATCGTGCCGTTGCCATCCGCGTCGACGTCGGCCCAGCCAAGCTGGCGAGCCGCCGGCTGCGCGTCCTGCGCGCCGGTGGCCTGTGCATCCTGGGCAACGGCTGCTTCCTGGGCAACGGCCGCCTGCTCGGCATCCGCCGCTTCAGTGGCAGCCTTCTGGGCATCGCGGACCTCGGGGGTCACTGCGCTCTGGGCAAGGGCCATCGGCATGGCCAGCGCGGCGCCCAGGGCGAGGATGGCGGTGAGCTGCGTGCGTGCATTGTTCATCAGGGGGACTCTCCTTGCGGATGCGGGGGCATCCATATGTCTGTTGGGTACGTGGCGACCGGATACCCGGGACCACGGCGACATCCTGGCGCGGCCACCATTAACCCCGCGCCCCCCGCGATTCCCGCGTGGACACGTTCTTAACCACTTCGGGCGCGGCAGCGGCTATTGCGCGGCGTGCACGCGGACATCGCCTGTCCGATACTGGCAATCCGCCCCGACCGGAGATCAATGCGATGAAACTGCACCCCCTTGCCGGCGCCGCCGTGCTTGCCCTGGCCGTCACTGCCTGCAACGGCGAGGCACGGCAGGCCGCCGGTCCCGCGGACCTGGCTGCACGCGTCGCGGACTCCGCTGCCGCCACCGCCGAGCGCCCTTTCGAAGTCGACGTCATCGCCGTGTTCGACGAGCCCTGGGCAATGTCGTTCCTGCCCGACGGGCGCCTGCTGGTCACCGAGAAGCAGGGGCGCCTGCAGCTGGTCGATGTCGAGAGCGGTGCCACGCACGAGGTCACGGGCGTACCCGAGGTCGCCTATGGCGGCCAGGGCGGCTTCGGCGACGTGCTGCCGCATCCCGACTTCGCAGACAACGGCATCGTCTATCTCAGCTATGCCGAGGCCGGCCGCGGCGACACGCGCGGCGCGGCGCTGGCGCGAGCGAAGCTCATCCCCGACGACGCCGGTGGCGGGCGGCTTGAAGGCCTTGAAGTGATCTGGCGCCAGGTCCCCAAGGTGTCCGGCGAGGGCCACTACGGCCATCGCATCGCGATCGACGGCGAGGGCACGCTGTGGCTGAGTTCGAGCGAGCGGCAGAAGTTCGATCCCGCCCAGGACATGGCTTCCAACATGGGCAAGATCCTGCGCCTCGGGGAAGACGGCAAGCCGGCCGCCGGCAATCCATTCGCCGATGCCGGCGGCGTGGCCGCGGAGGTATGGTCGCTGGGCCATCGCAACGTGCTTGGAATCGCATTCGACGCTGGCGGCCAACTGTGGGACGTGGAGATGGGTCCCGCCGGCGGCGATGAGCTCAACCTCGTCGAACGCGGCGGCAACTATGGTTACCCGACTGTCTCCGACGGCGACCACTACGACGGCAGGCCGATTCCCGACCACGCCACCCGGCCCGACTTCAATGCGCCTGCGATCAGCTGGACGCCGGTGATCTCGCCATCGAGCCTGGTGTTCTACAGCGGAGAGGTATTCCCGGACTGGCAGGGCAGCGCCTTCATCGGCGGCCTGTCGTCGCAGTCACTGGTGCGGGTAGAGGTCGAAGGCACCCGGGCACGCGAGGCCGAGCGCTTCGACATGGGGCAGCGCATCCGCGAGGTCGAACAGGGCCCGGAAGGCGGCCTGTGGCTGCTTGAAGACGGCGCACAGGGTCGCCTGCTGAAGCTGCTCCCCGCCGCCGGCGGCTGATCAGGGAAGGACGACGCCGGAGGCGATTTCGCGGCCGTCTTCCAGCACGCGGAAACCGCGGCTGCCATCGTCCGGCAGCCGCACGGTCCGTGCACACAGCATGTGCACTTCGTTGCTGCTGCCCGGCTCGATGGCGGCGATGCCATCGCGTTTGATGCCGCAATGCGCGGCCGGGTCGCCGCCATCGAAATCCACTTCGCCGCGCCACGCTCCCGAGATCGCGACGGCACGGCCGCCATCGGCGGTGGCGCGCATGTCCAGCCGGACCGGGATCGGGCGCTTGGCCTGGTAGTCGAGGGGCGGCGGCGCCGGAGTGGCGACGGCAGGCACCTGCGTCGCGTCACCGCAGGCGGCGAGTGCAAGCGGCAACAGCAGCATCGGGACAAGACGCAAGAACGCCCCCGGCCGTGCCGCATCGACAGTCCCGCAGCCACCCGCCATGTTCATTGCACCTGCACGCATAGCTGCCATAGTACGGTGCCCCCGCTTGATCCGATACCGAATGACTGTCACTCCGTCCGCCGACCGTACCGATATCGATACCGACCTCGAGCAGGCGATCGTCGGGCTCGAGGACGAAATGGCCGATCTCCAGCTCCGCCACCGCGATCTGTTCGCCTACGCCAACGCCTGGGCGGAGCGCCACGATGCGGTCATGCAGCTGGCACCGCCGCACCTGCATGACCAAACCAGTGCGCGCCTGCGTCGCATCGCCATCCGCTGGGGACTGGCCGACGGCGTGCGCATGACCGCGCAGTTCCCGGCACTGCGCGAGGCCTGATCCGGACGGCCCGCGCGGCGCCGGGCGCAACGCTCAGAAATCGACCGCCTGCACGAAGTCGACCAGCAGCTGGCCGAAGATCTCGACCTGGCTCTGGATCTGCGCGGCGTGCTTGCCGTGCAACACCTCGAAGTCGTAACGCAGGAACGGATCCATCTCGTCATCCAGCGACATCCGCCCATAGCGGTAGCGGTTGTTGTAGACGTTGGCGACCTGCAGCGTGGTGCCGTTCTCCAGATCAAGGCCGACCTGGAGCTGCAGCGAACCGCAACGCCCGTCGTCGCAGTCGTAGAAATTGAGATAGGCGGTGAGATCGTTGATCTGGAACTTGATCATCGGATCGCCGGCTTCGTCGGTCCGCAGTTCCGGCTCCAGCTCCAGCTCCATGCCCTGCAGCGTCGCCATGGCTTCTTCGCCGGTGATACCGCGACCGGCATCGGCCAGCGCCGGCGCGGCGGCCAGTGCCAGCAGCGGTGCCAGCAGGCCCGCTCCCAATAGTCCCTTCATCGTGCTTCCTCTTGGATGGTGCCGAATCCTAGCCTGAACGGGGCTCGACGCGCGCGTGTCCGGAGCCATCCGGCGCGCGAAGCGCGTCATAGGCCCGGCGCACCGCCACCGCTCCGTGCAGCCGCTCCAGGCGGCGGATGGTGAAGTGGCCGCGCGCCACGGCCTGGAAGTGGCGCATGAACAGCGTGTTGAGCGCGGCACCGCTCGCCGCGCCGACCACGGGCACCGCCTGCAGCGCGATTTTCTGGCTGAGGTTGACCGAGAACCGCGAGGCGATGGCCGACAGCAGCTGCACGATCAGCGGCCCGCCCTTGCCGACCAGGCCGTGCACCGCCACGTACTCGGCCGCCGCCGCCACCTGCTGCGCCAGCACCGCGCGCGCGGCGAAGTAGCCCGACTCCGCGCCGTCGTCGGCGCTGGCACGACCACCCATGGTCAGCACTTCGAAACAGGCAAGCATGGTGGCCGGATCATCCAGCGGCTCGCCCTCGGCACGCGCGATCCCGGCGATCGAACGCAGGATCAGGGTGGTGGTCAGCGGCAGTTCGACCGCGAGCCCGGCGAAGCCGAAGGCACCGCCAACTGCGCCGCTGGTTGCCGCCGCAATGGTGTGACTGCGTGCGGACGACGTCGCGTCCTTGCCCAGTGTCGCCACCGCCATGCGCAGTGATTGCCGCAACGCCGTGCGCACCAGCGCGTTCACCAGCCGCGTCACCGACGCGGGCAGGCGCTTTTCCATCACGTACTCGAGTGGAGCGCCGACCAGGTTGGCGAGCTGTGCCGCCAGCCCCGGGTTTTCAAGCAGCACCCGGGCCTGCCGCAGTTCGGACAGGGCTGCGGCATCGAGCGCGGCGGGCGCCGCGGGCCCCGCGGGCGACGGGGCTGGGGTCGGCAGCGGCATGGTCATCGGCTCACGTTGCGGTACTCGGCCACCACGTCCTGCGCCGACGGGTTCGCGCGCGCGCGGCCATTGACGTAGACCACCGGAATCGGTCCGTTCATCACCGCCGTCACCCGTCGCGCCTCGTCGGCGCTGGCCAGGCTGCTGTAGTTGGCGCTGCTGGAGCGGCGGTGCGGGATGCCCTGCGCCTGCAGGTGGCTGACGATGGCATCGGCCCGCTGGCCGGCATCCTGAGGGCAGTTGGCCGGCGCGAAGACCACCACGCCGCGCGCCGGCAGGCCATCGGGCATCGGGATCTCGACGAAGCCCCGCGCGCTGGCGGTCCCGTCGGAGGCACCTCGCGACGCCACCGGGTCGACCACCGAGCCCAGGCCGCCCTCCGGCTTGAACGCATCCCAGAGCACGAAGGCGCCGGCGGCGGCGACCACCACCGCCAGCGTCCGGACCGCGTTCAAGCGGCCCGCCCCGGCCTCAGCCGCACTTGGAGTAGCCGCAGTTCAGGCAGGTGGCGCAGCCGTCCATGACCACCACGGCCTTGGTGCTGCACTTGTGGCACATGGTGGCCGACGGCGGGAAGCTGGTGCCGTCACCGGTGACCGCCACGTCTTCGCCGCTGCGGTCGCGGCCCTGGTCGGCCAGGAGCTCGCCAACCGGGCCGGCCTCGGCGGCGGCTACATCGGCGTCAGCGTTTTTTTTTGAGCGGGCCTCGTACTGGCGGCGCTTCTCTTCGATCAGCGCGCGCTGCTCCGGGCTCATATCGGGGTCATGGATCATGCCGATCGACTTCAGGTGGTCCTCGACGATCGCGCCGAGCTCGGCCACCAGCGAAGGCATGTACACGCCGCCGGCCTTGAAGTAGCCGCCGCGCGGATCGAACACGGCCTTCATCTCCTCCACCAGGAAGGTCACGTCGCCGCCCTTGCGGAACACCGCCGACATGATGCGGGTGAGCGCGACGATCCACTGGAAGTGCTCCATCGACTTCGAGTTCACGAAGATCTCGAACGGACGGCGCTGCTCGTGCTCGCTGCCGGCGTTGAGCACGATGTCGTTGATGGTCACGTACATGGCGTGCTCGACCAGCGGCGACTTGATCTTGTAGGTGCTGCCGATCAGCACTTCCGGGCGCTCGATGCGCTCGTGCATCTGGATGACTTCCGCCGACGGGCGCGCCGCGGCGGCCTCCGGCCCGGCTGCGGCGGGCAGCGCGGCTGCGGCCTTGCGCCCGTCATCGGCGGTGGCGACGGAGTATCCGGTGATTTTCTTCTCGATCCTGACTGCCATGACGCTGTTCCCTGGTATTCGTTGGTGCCCGCCTCCCTGCTGCTGCGGGGAGGCCCGGCGGGTTACTTGCTGGTGGCCTTCCGCGGCGCCGCCTTGCGGGCAGCGGCCTTCCTCACGGCGACCTTCTTGACAGCGACCTTCTTGACGGCGGCCTTCTTCGTGGCCGCCTTGCTGACGACGGCCTTCTTCGAAACCGTCTTCTTGGCCACCGAGGTCCTGGTCCCGGCCTTCTTCGCCACCGCCTTCTTCGCGGCGGCCTTCTTCACCGCCTTCTTCGCCGCCTTCTTGACCGAGCGCTTGCGCTTGAGGGCGGCGGCTTCGGCCTTTGCACCGGCACTGGTGGCGGCCAGCGACTGCTTGGCCCCCGCGACGCGCCTGGCCACGGCCTTTTTCGCCGTGCCCGCCGTCTTCGCCACCGCGGTCCTGGCCTTGCCGGCAGTCCTTGCCACGGCCTTCTCGGCCTTGCCCGCGGCCTGCTTCGCCTTCGTCACCGCCGTCGATGCGCGCTTGGAGACCGCACTGCGCACCGTCTTCGCCTTGTCGGCGACGACCTCGGCGGCCGTACCGATCGTCGTCGCGACCCCATTGCCGTTGCTCATCGTTGCTCCCTCGTCGTCATGGTCGCGGGCGGGCGCCCGCAGGACGGAATGTAGCGCGCCCGGAACCTGCCGTGAGCCTTCATCAGAATTTGCCGTAGTAGCCCTCTTTCAGGGCGTCGAACAGGTTGGCCGCGGTGTGGGTCTCGCCGTCGTACTCGATCTCCTCGTTGCCCTTCACCTCCACCGTGCTGCCGTCCTCGAGCTCGAAGCGGTAGGTGGTGCCGGCAAGATCGGACTCCTTGACCAGCACGCCCTGGAAGGCGGCCGGGTTGAAGCGGAAGGTCGTGCAGCCCTTCAGGCCCTGCGCGTGGGCGTACAGGTAGATGTCCTTGAAGTCCTCGTAGGGGAAGTCGGTCGGGACGTTGGCGGTCTTGGAGATCGACGAGTCGACCCACTTCTGCGCCGCGGCCTGGACGTCGACGTGCGCCTTCGGGCTGATGTCGTCGGCGGAGATGAAGTAGTCCGGCAGCTGCGTGGCGGGATCCTCGCTGAAAGGCATCGCGTCGGCGTTGACCAGGTGGCGATAGGCCAGCAGCTCGAAAGAGAACACGTCCACCTTCTCCTTCGACTTCTTGCCTTCGCGGATCACGTTGCGGCTGTAGTGGTGCGCGAACGAGGGCTCGATGCCGTTGGAGGCGTTGTTGGCCAGCGACAGGCTGATGGTGCCGGTGGGCGCGATCGAGCTGTGGTGGGTGAAGCGCGCGCCGCTCTCGGCCAGTTGCTCGACAAGCTCCGGCGCCACTTCCGCGACCCGCTGCATGTAGCGCGAGTAGCGCGCGTGCAGCACCTTGCCGGGAACCCGCTGGCCGGGCTTCCAGCCGTCGGCGACCATCTCCGGGCGCTTGCGCAGCATTTCCGCGGTGACCTCGAAGCGCTCCTCCATGATCGGCGCCGGGCCCTTTTCCTGCGCCAGCGCCAGGCCGGTTTCCCAGCCGGCCACGGCCATGTCGCGGGCAATGCGCTCGGTGAACTCGCAGCTCTCCTTCGAGCCGTACTTCATCTGCAACATGGTCACGGTCGAACCCAGGCCGAGGAAGCCCATGCCGTGGCGGCGCTTGCGCATGATCTCGTCGCGCTGCTGCTTCAGCGGCAGGCCGTTGACCTCGACCACGTTGTCGAGCATGCGGGTGAACACGCGCACGACCTCCTTGTATTCCTCCCAGTCGAACTCGGCCTGGTCGGTGAAGGGCTTGCGCACGAACCGGGTCAGGTTGACCGAGCCCAGCAGACAGGCGCCATACGGCGGCAGCGGCTGCTCGCCGCAGGGATTGGTCGCGCGGATGGTCTCGCACCACCAGTTGTTGTTCATTTCGTTGACGCGGTCGATCAGGATGAACCCCGGCTCGGCGTAGTCATACGTCGAGACCATGATCATGTCCCACAGGTGGCGGGCACGCACCTTGCCGTAGATCTTGCAGGCGACCAGGCCATCGTCACGGGTGATGTAGCCGTCGTGCTGCGGCCAGTCGCGCCAGACCACCTGGCCGGCGTCATCGACGTCGATGTCCCCGGCCTCCTTGGCGTTGATCGGGAACACCAGCGGCCAGTCGGCATCGGACTTCACCGCTTCGATGAAATCGTCCGTGACCAGCAGCGACAGGTTGAACTGGCGCAGACGGCCGTCCTCGCGCTTGGCGCGGATGAAGTCGCGCACGTCGGGATGCGACACGTCGAAGGTGCCCATCTGCGCGCCGCGACGGCCACCGGCCGACGACACCGTGAAACACATCTTGTCGTAGATATCCATGAAGGACATCGGGCCCGAGGTATAGGCGCCGGCGCCGGCGACGAACGCACCGCGCGGGCGCAGGGTCGAGAACTCGTAGCCGATGCCACAGCCGGCCTTGAGCGTCAGCCCGGCCTCGTGGACCTTCTCCAGGATGCCGTCCATCGAATCGACGATGGTGCCGGACACCGTGCAGTTGATGGTGCTGGTGGCGGGCTTGTGCTCGAGTGCCCCGGCATTCGAGGTGATGCGGCCGGCGGGGATCGCCCCGCGGCGCAGCGCCCACAGGAAGCGCTCGTTCCAGTGCTTGCGCTTCTCCGCGGTCGTCTCGGCCTCGGCCAGGGCGCGGGCGACGCGCTGGCAGGTGCCGTCGATATCGGCGTCCAGGGCATCGCCCTGCTTGGTCTTCAGCCGGTACTTCTTGTCCCAGATATCGACCGACGCCGGCTGCATCGGGATGTCCTGGTCGGTGCCAGCCATCGTGTTCCTCACAGCCTCCAGGCGAACCGTACTCATGCTGCTTCTGTCTCCTTCATCCTGCCCGGCCGCGCGCGAACCGGGTGTAGTCGTTCCATGGCGTCAATCGCGGGCCCGGTGTGCGGGACGCGCCGACGGCGAATCCGCAGGCGCGCACTGCGCGCCTTGCGTCGTCATTGTTTTCGTTGGCTGGTCTCGAGTCCGCGCATGCAAACCACCCCCTGGTTCCTGCGACCGCCTTGATCGCAAACAACTAGAACTGGGCCAAACCTGCCTGCCTGACCCCAACATGTTGTGGCGGCAGGGCATTGACCGTAAGGGCTGCCGGGGGGCGAAGTCAATCGCTCTTTGACGCTTGCGGCGGCAGCCCAGCAGTGTCGCGGTTCGCAGTCCAAGCTGAGACGCACCGCACATCCGTTCAGCCTCGACCCACGCGGTCCGCCGCGCCACACTTCACGGTCCAAAGACCCCCGAACCCGCATAACGACAGACCGATGCAAGCATCCACCCGCACCACGCTCCTCGCCCTCGTCGCCGCCGCCTTCGGTGGCGCCGCCGCGACCCTGATCCTCGATGACCTTCAGGCGCCGGCTCGCGCAGAGTCCCTGTCGCCGGTGTCGCCGGTGTCGCCGGTGTCGCCGGTGTCGCCGGTGTCCCCGGCCGCCGCCGTGCCGATGGCCATGGGCCTGCCGGCCACCGTTGAGGGCCAGGCCCTGCCGTCGCTGGCGCCGATGCTGCGCCGGGTCACCCCGGCCGTGGTCAGCGTGCACACCAAGCAGCGCGTGCGCATCAACAACCCGTTTGCCAACGACCCCTTCTTCCGGCGGATGTTCCCGGGCATCCCCGAGGAGCGGATCAACGAATCGCTGGGCTCGGGCGTGATCGTGGACGCCACCCACGGCTATGTGCTCACGAACCACCACGTGATCGAAGGCGCAGACGAAGTCTCGGTGACCCTTGCCGATGGCCGCACCCTGGCCGCCGAGTTCATCGGCTCCGATGTCGACACCGACGTGGCGCTGATGAAAATCCCCGTGTCGGGGAACGAAGGCGCGCTGCAGGCGATCGCCCTCGCCGACAGCAGCGCGCTGCAGGTGGGGGACTTCGTGGTCGCGGTCGGCAATCCTTTCGGCGTCGGCCAGACGGTGACCTCGGGCATCGTGTCCGCGGTCGGCCGCAGCAACGTGCCCGGCGTGGGCTACCAGAACTTCATCCAGACCGACGCCAGCATCAACCCGGGCAACTCCGGCGGCGCGCTGGTCAACCTGCGCGGGGAGCTGGTCGGTATCAACACCGCCAGCTTCAACCCCCGTGGCAGCATGGCCGGCAACATCGGGCTGGGCTTCGCCATCCCCGCCAACCTGGCGCGGGGCGTGATGCAGCAGCTCGCTGCCACCGGCGAGGTCCGCCGCGGCACGCTCGGCATCGACACCCAGGACCTCGACGACCGCCTGGCGGCAAGCCTCGGGCTGCCCGCCGGCAGCCGCGGCGCGGTGGTGACCCGCGTCCACGCCGACTCCGCCGGCGCGGCCGCGGGACTGCGTGCGGGCGACGTGATCGTGGCCGCCAATGGCGAGCGCATCGGCGATGGCGAGACCTTGCGCAACTTCCAGGGCCTGCAGGCTGCCGATGCCCGCGTCACCCTGGAGCTGCGCCGCGATGGCAAGGCCATGCAGCTGCAGGCCACACTGCGCGAGCAGCCGCGCGCGCTGTCCGGGCAGCAGCTCGACCCGCGCCTCTCCGGCGCCAGCTTCACCGAGCTGCCCGAGGCCCTGCGCCGCGGCGGCGTGTCCGGCGTGCTGGTCGAGGAGGTCGAACGCGGCAGCCGCGCTGCACGCAGCGGGCTGCGCACCGGCGACGTGGTGGTTGCCGCCGCCGGCGCCGAAGCCAGCGACCTGTCCGCGCTGCGCGCGGCGCTGTCGAATGCCCCGGCGCAGCTCGTGCTGGGCATCCAGCGCGGTCGCGCCTTGGGCAGCCTCGCGATGGAGTGACACCCAAAACACCCCCAAAACACCCCCGAAGGAGATCGTGATGAGCCCCACCCACACTGACAACCTGAAAACCAACCTGTCCCAGGCCGGCGGCCACTTGAAGCAGGCCGCCACCGACACCGCCGACGCTGTGCGCGGTGCCGCAGCCGCCGCGGGCGAGGAAGTGCGCCTGGGCAAGGCCAACCTGAAGTCCGACCTCGCCGACGGCGCGTTTGCCGGCCTGTCCGCGCTCGAGGATGTCGCCGGCGCCGGCAGCGAGCAGGTCGACGTGCTGCTCGACAAGGGCCGCGACCTGATCGACAGCGCCGCCGACCTGATCCGCGAGCGTCCGATCGCGTCCTTCGGCGCCGCGTTCGCCGCCGGCTGGATCATCGCCAAGCTGGCCCGCGGCAGCGGCAGGTAAGCATGGAGCAGCAGCCACCACCCGCTTCGGGACCCTCGCCCGGCCAAGCGCCGGGCAAGGGTGACGGCGCGTCGCCACCCGGCATCGCCGAGGCGGTCCGGGAGCTGCGCGACAGCGGCGTGGCCGGCATGGGCGCCGCGCGCGAGGCGGCCGGTGCGCTGCGTACCCTGGTCACCGCCGACGTCTCGCTGGCACGCAGCGCCGCAGGGCGCAGCGCGGTCTTTGCCGGCGTGGCGGTAGTGTTCGCCGTCTCGGCCTGGATGCTGCTGATGACCGCGCTGGTGGTGGCACTGAGCAACCAGGTCGGGCTGCCCTGGTGGCTGTCCCTGGCCTGCTGCGGAACCGCCAGCAGCCTGGCGGCATGGCTGGCGCTGCGCAAGGCCATGGCCTATTTCGAACATACCCGGATGAAGGCCACCCGCCGCCAGCTGGCGCGGCTGGGCATCGGCGAGCTGGCGGAGTTCATGCCAGACCCGGGCTCGGCGGAATGTGCCCACGATGCCGAGGACCGGGCCCGCCCGCGCAGCGGCGGCGTGCCGGGCGATTCCACGGCCGCGGGAGTCACCCCGCCATGAGGAGCCCGGCATGAGCTTCGAAGAACTGCAAGCGAAGGTGGAGCGCGCGGAAGCCGCGCTCGAGGCGCGCGAGCGCCAGACGGCCGCGGATTTCCGCGTGTTCGGCGGGATCTGGCGCTCGGGATGGACGCCGCCGCGCATCATCGTCGCCGGCCTCGCCAGTGGCCTGCTTGCCGGCTGGGTGCGGCCCGGCCAGGCCATCGCCGGGGCGCAGCCGGCGCGCTGGCTGCAGATGCTCGGCAGCGTGGCCGGGCTGATCGGATCGGTCCAGGCGGCCTTCGCCGCCGGCGCGGCGGAAGAGGCTGCCGAGGACGCGGGGGCCGCTGCGCGGGGCGCAGACGCACCGCCGGACGGCGGCGTCACCGTTGCGGAAAATCCCGCAGAGCGTGCAAGAAGGCCCGATCCCGCGTGGGAGACCCCGCCCCGCCCGGCCGAGGCCGCGACCGAACTCTCCGAATCGCGCTGAGGCGCACTCCCATGGCGACGCGTGACACCCCCGCTTCAAGCGAAGCGCCCGCCGCCGCGAACGCAATCCCTGTCGCCACCGGCGAAGCTGCGGCCCAGGGGCCGGCGCCGCGCCCGCGCGCGTCCACGCCGGTCCTGGTCCTTGCCCTGCTTGCCATCGGGTACACGCTCTGGGCGGCCCAGGGCGTGATCCTGCCGGTGCTGCTGGCCATGTTCCTTGCCCTGATCGGCAACCCGGTCATACGCGCCCTTCGCAGGATCTGCCTGCCGCGCTTCCTCGCCGCGCTGCTGGTGCTGTGCGGAGGCATCGCGGGCACCGCCCTCCTCGGCCAGCAGCTGCTGGCACCGGCGATCGACTGGATGCAGGAAGCCCCGCGGCAGATGCGCCAGCTCGGCAAGGAGCTCGGCGAGCTGGCCGAGCCCGTGCGGGAGGCCAACCGCGTCGCCGAGGACATCGCCCGCCAGGCCAGCGGCGACGGGCGCAAGGTCGAGGTGGTGCGCACCCAGGTCGACGACCCCTACTCCGCGCTGGCCAGGGCGCCGCGGATGGCGGGCAGCGTGCTTGCGGTGGTGCTGCTGACTTTCTTTTTCATGGTCTTCGGCGAAGACCTGCAGCGCCGCGCGATCGCCCTGCTGCCCACGCGCCAGCGGCAGCGGGTCACTGTGGAGATCATGCAATCGATCGAGCGCGACGTGTCGCGCTACGTCTTCACCATCACCCTGATCAACGCCGGCGTGGGCGTGCTGCTTGCAGCCGTGCTGCACTGGGGCCTGGGCGTAGACATGCAGGAGGCGCTGCTCTGGGGCACGATCGCCATGTTGCTCAACTTCGCGCCCTACGTGGGGCCGGCGATCGGTTTGGTGGCGATGCTGCTGATGGGCTTCGTGACCTGGGACGACGTCGGGGCCTCGCTGCTGCCGGCGGCGATCTACCTTGGCCTGCACACGTTGGAAGGGCAGCTGGTGACGCCGCTGGTGCTTGGCCAGCGCATGCAGCTGTCGCCACTCGTCCTGATGCTGGCGCTGCTGTTGTTCGGCTGGCTGTGGGGCATCGTCGGCCTGCTGCTGGCGGTGCCGCTGCTGGTCTGCGTGAAGCGCGTGCTGGCGCGCATCGATGGGCTGGAGGGGTGGGCGCGGCTGTTGGGGTAGGCCGCCGTACAATGGCGCCATGGCCTTCACTGTCCGCGCCATCAGCCTCGACCTTGACGACACCGTGTGGCCGTTCGCGCCCATCGGCGTGCGCATCGAACGCGTGCTTGACGAATGGATGCGGCGACACAGCCCGGCCACCGCGGAGATGTTCCCGGCGGAGGCGATGCGCACGCTGCGCGAGCGCGTGGGTGCGGAGAACCCGTCGCTGGCCCACGACATGTCGGCGCTGCGGCGGATGACGCTGGAGGCTGCGCTGCGCGAAAGCGGCGGCGACGTGGCCATGGCCGATGCCGCATACGACGCCTTCTTCGCCGAGCGCAACCGGGTCGAGTGCTATCCGGACGCGATCCACGCGCTGGAACGCATCAGCGCCAGGCTGCCGATCGCGGCGCTCAGCAACGGCAATGCCGACCTGGCGCGCATCGGCCTGGACCACCTCTTCAGCGTGCAGCTGAGCGCCTGCTCGTTCGGCCAAGCCAAGCCGGATCCCGCCATCTTCCTCGCCGCCTGCAAGCAGCTGGGCGTGCCGCCGGCCGAGGTGCTGCACGTCGGCGACCACCCCGAGGCCGACGTCGCCGGCGCCGCGCGCGCCGGGCTGCGCAGCTGCTGGATCAACCGCGCCGACGACCACGGCCGGCGCCTGCAATGGCGCCACGACGAGATCGAGCCCGACCTCCATTTCGATTCCCTGGCCGGACTGGCCGACTGGCTCGACGCGGCCCTGCCCGCGCCGGGCGACCGCATACGGAGTACCCACGCATGAACCTCCCCGCCTGCTACGCCCCCGCCGCCGACGCCGCGCAGGCGCGGCCGCTGCATATCGTCCACCGCGACGGACTCGCCACCTGGCGCGCGACGCAGCCGGCCGCGGTCGGCGCCTGGCTGGACGCGCACGCCTTCGACGGCTCCGCATGCAGCTGCCTGGTCCTTCCGGCGGCCGACGGCACGCCGGCCGCCGCGGTGATCGGCGTCGGCGACAGGCTCGACCCCTGCGCCTACGCCCACGCGCCACGCGCACTGCCCGCCGGCGACTGGGCGCCTGCCGGAGACATCGGCGCGGACGCCCTGCACGCGCTGCAGCTGGGTTGGGGACTGGGCAGCTACGCCTTCGACCGCTACCGCAAGCCGAGGCCGGTGCGCGCGCGGCTGGCGCTGGACGCAAGCGATGCCGAAGCACTGGACCTGCTCGCCGCGACCACGCGCGTGCGCGACCTGGTCAACACGCCGACGCAGGACATGGGCCCGGAGCAGCTGGAAGGCGTGGCCCGCGACATCGCCCTGGCGCACGGCGCGGACTTCAGCGCGATCACCGGCAACGCCCTGCTGGAACAGAACTTCCCCGCCATCCACGCCGTCGGCCGCGCCTCGCATCGCGCGCCACGGCTGCTGGCGCTGCGCTGGGGCGAGGCCTCGCATCCGCACGTGGCCATCGTCGGCAAGGGCGTGTGCTTCGACACCGGCGGCCTCGACATCAAGCCCGCCGACGGCATGCGCAACATGAAGAAGGACATGGGCGGCGCCGCGCACGCGATCGCCCTGGCCGAGCTGGTGATGGCGCGCAGGCTGCCGCTGCGCATCACGCTGCTGGTGCCGGCGGTGGAAAACGCGATCGGTCCCGACGCATTCCGCCCGGGCGAGGTCATCGCCACGCGCACCGGCGTCAGCGTCGAGATCGACAACACCGATGCCGAAGGGCGGGTGATCCTGGGCGACGCGCTGGCCTATGCCGGCGAGCAGAAGCCGGACCTGCTGCTCGACTTCGCCACCCTCACCGGCGCCGCGCGCATCGCGCTGGGTCCGGACCTGCCGGCGCTCTTCAGCAACGACGACGCACTGGCCCAGGCCTGGCTGGACGCGGGCATGCAGGTGCGTGATCCGCTGTGGCGCATGCCGCTGTGGCGCCCCTACCTGCGCTACCTGGCCAGCAAGGTCGCCGACATGGCCAATGCCGGTTCGAAGATGGCCGGCAGCGTGACCGCGGCGCTGTACCTGGAGCGCTTCGTGCCCAAGGGCATGCCTTGGGCCCACCTGGACACCTACGCCTGGAACGACAGCGACCGACCCGGCCGCCCCGCCGGCGGCGAAGCGCTGGGCCTGCGGGCGGCGTTCGAAATGCTGAAGACCCGCGCAGGCTAGCCGCGCAACATCGATCTTCGAGTCCTTGGGAGCGCCCTTGTGGGAGCGGCTACAGCCAGCCCTTCTGGCGAGCCAGCCGATACGCCTCGATGCGGTTGCCGACACCCAGCTTGCCGATGGCCTCCGAAAGATAGTTGCGCACCGTGCCCTGCGAGAGGTTCAACACGGCGGCGATCTCGCCCGCCGACTGTCCCTCGCCGGCAAGCCGCAGCACCTGGCGCTCGCGTTCGTTGAGGGGATCGGCTTCGGACCAGGCCTCGAGCGCCAGCTGCGGATCGATCGCGCGGCCGCCGTCGTGCACCTTGCGCAGCGCCGCTGCCAGCTCCTCCACGGGCGCGTCTTTGAGCAGGTAGCCCTGCACGCCGGCGTCGAGCGCGCGGCGCAGGTAGCCGCCGCGCGCGAAGGTGGTGACGATGACCACCTTCGTCGCCAGCCCGTGGCGCTGGATGCGCTGGGCCAGCTCCAGGCCGGTGAGTCCGGGCATCTCGATATCGGTCACCAGCATGTCGGGAGCCATGCGCTGCAGTTCGCGCCATGCCGCCTCGCCGTCGGCTGCGGTGCCGACAACCTCGATGTCCACCTCCATCGCCAGCAACGCGGCCAGCGCACCGCGCAGCATGGCCTGGTCCTCGGCGAGCACGATGCGGATCACCGGTCGTTCGCCGCCAGCGGCAACCACGCCTCGACCACCGTGCCGCGTCCGCGCTCCGAATCCACCTGCAGGCGCCCTCCCAATGCCTCGATCCGTTCGCGCATGCCGCCCAGGCCGTTGCCCGGCGTGATCGCGCCGCCGCGGCCGTCATCGCTGATCCGCAGCACCACGCCGTCGCCGGACGCGGCGCGCAGCGCGACCTCGGCGCTGCGCGCATGGGCATGGCGCTGGATGTTGGTCACCGCCTCGCGCACCACCAGCGCCAGTGCGTTCTCCATGCGCGCCGGCAGCGCGCCACCGGCCAGGCTGCGTTCGTCCCAGTCGTGGTGCAGAGCGACGCCATCGCATTCGAGCAGCAGCTTCGCCGAGGCCAGTTCGGCGGCCATGCCCGCCGAACGGATGCCGCTCACCGCCGAGCGCACCTGCGCCAACGCATCGCGCGCGACGCGGCTCACGGCATCGATCTCGGTGCGCGCCGCGGCGGGATCGCGCTCGACCAGGCGCGCGGCGAGGTCGGACTTCAGCGCCACCAGCGACAGCGTGTGCCCCAGCAGGTCGTGCAGGTCGCGGCCGATGCGCTCGCGCTCGGCGAGCGCGGCCAGGCGGCGGACCTCGTCGTGCGAGAGCCTCAGCGCGGCGTCCTTGCGCTGGCCGACGTGTTCGGCATGGATCAGCAGGCCGACGATCACCGTGACCAGCGGCAGCCAGACCAGGGCCTGCCAGGGATAGCCGACCGCCAGCGCAAGGCCGACGAACGCGGCATTGAGCACCGCGAGCAGCAGCAGGTAGCGGCGCAGCGAACCGGCGCGCCAGCCACGGAGCATCACGCAGCCGAACACGAAGTAGCTCATGCCCGAGGGATACCAGGGCAGCAGCACCAGGCTCAGCGCGACCATCCCGAGCGCGTAGCGCAGCGCTTCACGCCCGGGACGCAGCAGCACCGCCGCGTACAGCAGCAAGAACAGCGGATACGACAGCAGGGTCAGCGCCGCCCAGCGCAGGTCGTAGCCGCCGGGAGCGAACAGCGGGGTGATGAACACCCACACCGTCCACATCAGGTGCACCCACTCGATCCACGGCGGCCGGCCCTGGCGCAGCGTCGCCGCCATCAACGAGTCCGGCGCCGGCGACAGCCAGGCGCGCCAGCCCTTCAACGCCGGAGATGGAATGACCGCTTGCCGCATGCGGCGATGATGCCCCATGTCAGCGCAGCTCGACCCGGTCGATGTACAGCTCGAACGCACCGTCCGGCTGGCCGGCGGTGATCGCGATCGCGCGCAGCGTGGCCGCGTCCGCGCCCGCGAACGAGGACAGCGGCATCCGCACCTCCTGCCAGTCCGGCCCGGCGACGAAGGACTGCATGCTCGGCATCGCCTGCATCGACGGGCCGGAGAACAGCATCGCCTGGTAGCTGCGGCCGTCGCCGCGCGCCTGGAACACCAGCTCGCTGCGCGCCGAGGCGTCGACCGGCTGCATCGGCTGCGCGCCGGGATGGAACATGGTGCCGGCCCAGGGGAAGGCGAAGCCGGGACGGATCTCGCCGGTAACCCGCAGCGCGCCGCTGGAACCGTCGGCGCCGCCCGCAATCCAGGCCTGCTCCGCGACCGACGTGCCGCCGGCCATGGCGTCGGTGGTGATCTGCCAGCCGTGGCCGAAGCGCACGCCGGTACCGCCATCCTCGAAGTCGGCGACCAGGGCGCCCTCGGCGATCACGGGCGCCGCCGACGCCTGGTCGATGCGCTGACGGGCGACGGCGTGGCCGTTCTTCCAGATGCCGACGATGGCGCGCGTGGCTTCGATGTCGGCGGTCGGATCGCCCTCGACCAGCAGCAGGTCGGCGCGCAGGCCGGGCGCGATGCGGCCGCGGTCGTCGAGTCCGAAGCGGCGCGCGGGCAGGGAGGTCGCGGCGGCCAGCGCCGCGGCCGGCGACAGGCCGGCGCGCACCAGCAGCGCCAGTTCGCCGTGCATGCTGATGCCGTGCGAAGTGCCGGGATTGCCGGCGTCGGTGCCGGCGAGGATGTCGACACCGGCGGCGTGCAGCGCAGCCACGCTGCGCAGCGCCGCGTCGAGCTTCTGAGGGCGCGGCGGACCGGGGAAGGCGGCCGCGAGCGTGGCGCGCTGCTCCGCGCCCGTCCATGGCGACAGCCGCGCGTCGTCCGCGAGCGCGGCGCCGCTGCCGTCCTGGGCGAAGCCCGCGATCACCGACAGCGTCGGCACGACGAAGCTGCCGGCATCCTTCGCGGCGGCGACGAAGTCCGGCGACGCGGCCACGTCGTGGAAGACATGCACCAGGCCGTCGGCGCCCGACGCCACCGCGTGCAGCGCATCGGCCTGCGTGGCGGCGTGGACCACGGCCAGGCGCCCGTGCGCCTGCGCGGCCGCGATCGCCTCCGTCACCTGCACCGGCGTGATCGTCGGCAGGCGGCGTTCGTCGGAATGGGTGCTGAAGTCCTCGACGATCAGCTTGATGTAGTCCGATCCCTCGGCCACTCGCGCGGCGACGAAGGCCGCGGCGTCGCCATCGGCGGCGAGCGTCGGCACCGGGATGCCGAACTGCGTGCCGTGGCCGCCCTCGGCGGTGACGGTGGCGCCGGCGGTCCACAGGTCGGCCCCGTCGACGGCATCCAGCGATTCGCGCTGCGCGCGCAGCAGCGGGATGCGGTTCCAGTCGCCGAACATGTCCAGCTCGGTAGTGACCCCAAAGCGCAGGGCATCGCGCTGCGCGTCGCCCCAGCTGTGGGTATGCGCGTCGATGAGGCCCGGCAGCAGGGTCCTGCCGCCGCCGTCGACCACCTCGATGCCTGCGGGGATCGCGACATCGGCACCCACGGCCTCGATGCGACCGTCGCGGACGATGACATTGGCGGCGGGCAGCACGCGTTCGCCGTCGAAGATGCGCACGCCGGAGATGGCGAAGGCCTCACCCGAGCCTCCGGACGGCAGCGCGGCGCTGGCCGCGGCATCGGCAGCCGGACCGTCTGCGGCGGCCCGCGACTCGGCGGATGGCCCCTGGGCGAGGACGGCGCCGGCGATGGCGGCGGCAATGGCGCTTGCGGCGAGGATTTCGGGCCAGCGTTTCATGGCATCACTCCTTGCAGATGGGGAACGTTCGGACACAGCGGGGTGGAGACGCGGGATGGTCGCAATGGATGGTCGCGGTCCGACGGCACTCAGCCGCGACGCGCCAGGCGCGCGCGGGCCAGGACGAAGAAGCCGACCGTGACCGCCGCGAGCACGCCCAGGTGCAGCGCGAGCGGTTGGCCGGCATCCATGCCCACCACCTTCAGGGCGAGCTGCGCGTGGTGGTAGGACGGCCACGCGGGCGCCAACCGGGCAAGCGCAGCGGGCAGCATCGACAGCGGCAGCCACAGGCCGGACAGGAAGGCCATCGGCAGGTACAGCAGGTTGACCACGACCGGCGCGGCGGAACCGCCCACGAGCACGCCGATATAAAGTCCGATGGCACAGAACGGCAGCGCGCCGGCCACGTGCACGGCCCACAGCAGCAGCCATTGCGAAGGCGCCAGTGACACTCCTGCCAGCGTGGCCGCGATCACGGCCAGCAGCAACGAGACGATGGCCGAGAACAGCAGCGCCATCGCGATCTTCGCCAGCAGGTAGGCGCCTGGCGGCATCGGCAGCGCGCGCTTGAGGGCGAGCAGGCCCTCGGAGCGATCCATCGCCACGGTGACGCCGAAACCGAACAGGGCCGCGCCCATCACCCCGAACACGCCGTAGGTGGCGAGCAGGTACTGCGCGGCATCGCCGCCGCCGCGGTTCATGGCCACGCCGAACAGCAGGTAGAACATCGCCGGGAACAGCAGCGTGGGCAGCGCGAACATCGGAGTGCGCAGCAGGCGCAGGAACTCGTACTTCGCTTCCTGCGCATAGGCGCGCAACAGCGGGTGGCGATGGGCGGGGGACGGAACATGGGCGATGGCGTTCATCACGCAGCCTCCTTGAGCGCGGTGCCACGGGTGATTTCGAGGAAGGCCTCGGCGAGGCCTGCGCGGCTGACATCAAGCCCGGACAGAGCCGGGTCCACGGCGAGCAGGCGGCGGACCACGTCCTCGGCGGCGTCGGCCACCACCTCCAGGCGATCGCCGTCGCGCACTGCCGAACGCACGCGCGGCCAGCGCACGACGTCGGCGGCATCGACCGTGGTCACGCAGCGGATGCGGCGCTGGTCGACCCGCGCACGCACTTCGTCGAGGCTGCCGCTGGCCACCACGCGGCCGTCGGCCAGCATCACGACGCGATCGGCCAGCGCCTCGGCTTCCTCCAGGTAATGCGTGGTCAACAGCACCGCGGTGCCCTCGGCGACCAGTTCGCGCAGACCGCGCCAGAGTCCCTGGCGCGCTTCGATGTCGAGGCCCGTCGTGGGTTCGTCGAGGAACAGCAGCCGCGGCCGGCCGCAGACCGCGAGCGCGAACTGCACGCGCCGCTGCTGGCCGCCGGAGAGCCTGCCGTAGCGGCGCTTGAGCAGGCCATCCAGGCCGGCAATCGCGACGCAGTCGGCGACGCTGCGCGGATCCGGGTAGTAGCTGCGGACCAGGTCCAGGAGTTCGTCGACCCGCAGCGTGTCGGCGAGTGCGCCGGACTGCAGCATCACGCCGATGCCCTGCCGCGCCTGCAGCGCCTGCGGCGCATGGCCGAACAGGCGCACCTGGCCGGCGTCGGGCTCCAGCAGGCCCAGCAGCAGCGAGATCGCGGTGGTCTTGCCGGCGCCGTTCGCGCCCAGCAGGGCCAGCACCTGGCCGGCATGCAATTGCAGGTCGACGCCGTCCAGCGCGGCGACCTTGCCGTAGCACTTGCGGGCGCCTTCAAGGCTGGCCAGCGGTATCTCGAAGCGGTGGTCCATGGCACGTCTCCTTCTGGATGTGCCCAGACTGGGCGCTGGCCGCCGCCGGCTGCAGTCCCCGCGATCATCCATCGCACATGACAGGCGTCAGGTGACGGCGCCGGCCCGATGCCGTCACACTCGACCCCCTGCCACCGTCGGGGAATCCATGAACACGAAAGCAGACCTGCTGCGCGAGCTCCGCATCGACCGCCAGCCCACGCCGCCGCCCTCGCGCCGCGGGTTGTGGATCGGACTCGCCGTGGCCGCGGCCGTGCTGCTTGCCACGGGCCTGGCCTGGGCGCTGCTCGGCGGCGAGCGCGGCGTCGAGGTGGAGACGGCCACCGCGGTCGCCACCGGCGGCGGCAGCGGCGCCAACTCGGTGCTCGACGCCAGCGGCTACGTCGTCGCGCGGCGCATGGCCACGGTGTCGTCGAAGATCACCGGCCGCGTGCGCGAAGTGCTGATCGAGGAAGGCATGGCGGTCGAGGAAGGCCAGGTCATGGCCACCCTGGACCCGATCGACGCCGATGCGCAGAACGACCTCGCACGAGCGCAACTTGTCGCCGCGCGCAGCCAGGTGGAAGGCGTCCGGGCGCAACTGGTCGAAGCCGAGGCCCAGGCCGGGCGGCTGTCGTCGCTGGTGGAACAGCAGCTGGTTTCGCGCGCACAGCACGACCAGGCGGTGGCACAACGCGACACCCTGCGCGCACAGCTCGCCACCGCGCAGCGCAACACCCAGGTTGCCGGCGAGCAGCTGCGGATCAGCGACATCGGCGTCGACAACACCATCGTGCGCGCGCCGTTTGCCGGCGTGGTCATCGCCAAGGCCGCGCAGCCGGGCGAGATCGTGTCGCCGCTCTCGGCCGGCGGCGGCTTCACCCGCACCGGCATCGGCACCATCGTCGACATGGACTCGCTCGAGGTCGAGGTCGACGTCGGCGAGGCCTACATCGGCCGGGTGCAGGCGAAGATGCCGGTCGAGGCCACGCTCAACGCCTACCAGGACTGGAAAATCCCGGCGGAAGTGATCGCGATCATCCCCACCGCGGACCGCGGCAAGGCCACGGTCAAGGTGCGCGTGGCGCTGAAGGAGAAGGATCCGCGGATCGTCCCCGACATGGGCGTGACCGTGAGCTTCCTGGAGTCCGCGCCGGAGCCGGGCACCGACGAGCCGCGCGGCGTACGCGTGCCGGCGGCGGCAGTCGTGACGCGCGACGGCGATGACACCGTCTTCGTGGTCGCCGCGGACGACCTTGCCGAATTGCGCAAGGTCAGCACCGGTGGCGGCAGCGGTGCCCAGCGCACCGTGCTTTCCGGGCTCGCGCCCGGGGAAACCGTCGTGCTTGATCCGCCGGCCGGACTCGGCGACGGCGACAGGATCGTCATCGCCGAATAGGTCCCCGTCACGCGCACCCGCTTGACCGCATCAACGCATCAACGTTCCAGAATCCCGCATTCCACCGGAGGCAAGCCATGACCACCCTGGTATCGATCCGCAACCTCGGCAAGTCCTACCAGCGCGGCCCCGAAAAGGTCGAAGTGCTGCACGGCCTGGACCTGGACATCGCGTCCGGCGACTTCGTCGCGCTGATGGGGCCGTCCGGCTCCGGCAAGACCACCCTGCTCAACCTCATCGGCGGGCTGGACGCGCCCACGGGCGGCGAGATCGAAATCGCCGGCCAGCGCATCGACAGCATGGGCGCCGGGCAACTTGCCACCTGGCGCAGCCGGAACGTCGGCTACGTGTTCCAGTTCTACAACCTGATGCCGGCGCTCAGCGCCCAGAAAAACGTGGAGCTGCCGCTGCTGCTGACGAAGCTCAACGGCGCGCAGCGCAAGCGCAACGCGCAGATCGCGCTTGAACTGGTCGGCCTGTCCGACCGCGTGTCGCACAAGCCGGCGGAGCTGTCCGGCGGCCAGCAACAGCGCGTGGCGATCGCGCGCGCCATCGTCTCCGACCCGACGCTCTTGATCTGCGACGAGCCCACCGGCGACCTCGACCGCCAGTCGGCCGAGGAGATCCTGGGCCTGCTGCAGGAGCTCAACCGCGAGCACGGCAAGACCATCGTCATGGTGACGCACGACCCGAAGGCGGCGGAGTACGCCAGCCACACCCTGCACCTGGACAAGGGCGTGCTGGTCGAACAGCAGTCCCACGCAGCCTGATGCCGCGCAACCGGAGGAGGTCGACATGAAGTACTTCCACCTGGTCTGGGCGGCGCTGTTCCGGCGCAAGACCCGCACCTTTCTGACGCTGGCCTCGATCATGGCCGCGTTCCTGCTGTTCGGTCTGCTCGACGGCATCCGCTCCAGCTTCGCCCAGCTCGGACAGAACGCGGATGGTGCGCAGCGCCTGCAGACGGCCTCCAAGCTGTCGTTCATCGAGACACTGCCGCTGTCGCTGCAACCGCGGATCACCGCCATCGACAACATCGAGGCGGTGACCCACGCCAACTGGTTCGGCGGCACCTACCAGGGGCCGCGCAACCAGCTGTTCACGCTCGCCGTGGCGCAGAACTACCTCGAGCTCTATCCCGAAGTCGAGGTCGATCCGGCCCAGCTTGAGGCCTGGAAGCGCAACCGTACCGGCATGCTGGTCGGCGAGACCATGATGAAGCGCTTCGACTGGAAGGTCGGGCAGCGCATCCCGCTGCAGTCGGCGATCTACCCCAACAGCGACGGCACGCTCGACTGGGCGTTCGACATCGTCGGCGTGCTGCGCGCGAAGGAAGGCGAAAGCGCCGGCTTCACCGGGGCGATGATGCTGATGCACTACGACTACTTCGAGGAATCCACGCCCTACGTCGACGGCGACGTCGGCTGGTACATCAGCCGCGTCTCCGACGTGCGCCGCAGCGACGCCGCGGCGAAGGCCATCGACGCGCTGTCGGCCAACTCCCCGCACGAAACCAAGTCCATGAGCGAACAGGCGGCGATGGCCTCGCAGCTCAAGCAGATGGCCGACATCGGCCTGATAGTGGGTTCGATCATGGGCGCGGTGTTCTTCACCCTGCTGCTGCTCACCGGCAACACGATGGCGCAGGCGGTGCGCGAGCGGACCTCCGAACTCGCGGTGCTGAAGACGATCGGGTTTTCCAGCACCAGCGTGCTGGCGATGGTACTTGCCGAGTCGATGCTGATGGTGGTGATCGGCGGCACGCTCGGCCTGGGCCTGGCCGCGGTGGTCGGCAAGGTGGCGACCGCCGGCAGCGGCGGCATGATCAACCTCCCGCCCGTGGGCGCCGAGAGCTGGATCCTGGGGCTGGGACTGATGCTGGCCATCGGCCTGCTGGTCGGCGCGCTGCCGGCGATCCGCGCCATGCGCCTGAACATCGTCGACGCCCTCGCGGGCCGCTAGGAGCACGCCATGAAGAAGCTCAAGTCCCTCCTGCGCGGCACCGGCCTGGTGCTGCTGCTGGTCCCATTCCTCGCGGCCTGGATCTTCCTGCCATGGCCCGCGCTGCTCGCGATCGCCGTGGCATTCGCGCTGTGGATGCTGTTCACGCACAGCGGTCGCCAGGCGGCATCGGTGACCGGGGTCGGGATCAGCACCCTGTCGCAGCGCCTGGGCTCGTCGTCGGTGGTGATCATCGGCATCGCCGGCGTGGTCGGCGTGCTGGTGGCGCTGCTGGCGATGGCCGAGGGCTACCAGCACACGGTGTCGAGCAGCGGCGACGAAGAGACCGCGATCGTGCTGCGCGGCGGCTCGGCCGCCGAACTGATGTCGGTGCTCACGCGCGATGCGATCACCACCATCGAGCGCGCGCCGGAAATCGCCCGCGACGCCGAGGGCCGGCCGCTGGCATCGCCGGAGCTCGTGGTCGCGGCCAACCTGCCGATCCGCGGCGGCGAAGCCGATGTCGACGGCAGCGTGCAGCTGCGCGGCGTCGGCGACATGGCCTGGGCCGTGCGTCCCAACGTGCAGCTGGTCGAAGGCCGCCGCTTCGAGACCGGCAAGCGCGAGCTGGTGGTCGGGAGCGGCGCGCGCCGCCAGTTCCTCGGCCTCGACCCGGGCAGCGAGATCCGCCTGGGCAACCAATCCTGGACGGTGGTCGGCGTGTTCGAATCCGGTGACTCGATGGCATCCGAGATGTGGGCCGACGCCGAAGTCGTCGCCACCACCTATCGTCGCGGCAGCAGCCGGGCCTCGGTATTCGCGCGCCTCACCGATGCCTCGGCGTTCAACGCCTTCAAGGCCACGCTGGCAGCTGACCCGCGCCTGCAGGTCGAAGCCCAGACCACGCTGAAGTACTTCCAGGCACAGTCGGAAGGCATTTCGAAAGTGCTGCGCATCATCGGCATCGTGGTCGGCTCGATCATGGCCATCGGCGCGGTGTTCGGCGCGCTCAACACCATGTTCGCCAGCGTCGCCTCGCGCGCGAGCGAGATCGCGACCCTGCGCGCGATCGGCTTCCGCGGCATGCCGGTGGTGGTGGCGGTGATGCTTGAGACCATGCTGCTGGCCGCGCTCGGCGGCGCCCTCGGCGGGCTGCTGGCGTGGCTGGTGTTCAACGGCTACACAGCGTCGACCATGGCCGGTGGCATGTCCCAGCTCACCTTCGAGTTCAAGGTGTCACCGGAACTGCTGTGGCAGGGCTTGAAGTGGGCGCTCGCGATCGGCTTCATCGGCGGCTTGTTCCCCGCCCTGCGTGCGGCGACGATGCCTGTAACCGACGCCCTGCGCGCGGCCTGAGCAGGCGCGCGGTGCGCGGATCAGGCCTGCTGGGCCACGATCCGCCGCCGCGCGCGGATGAAGCCGTCGACCGCGAATACCGCCAGGCCCAGCCAGATGACGGAAAAGCCGATCGCGCGGTCGCGGCCGAACGGCTCGCCCAGCACCAGCACGCCGCACAGCAGCTGCAGCGTCGGCGCCAGGTACTGCAGCACGCCCACCGTGGTCAGCGACACCTGCCGCACCGCGTAGGCGAAGCCGATCAGCGGCAGCGCGGTCAGCGCACCGCCAAGCACCAGCAGCAGGTTGCTGCCAAGGCCCCAGTCCAGGGACACGAAGCCTCCGCTGCCCTGCGTTTCAAGCCACGCCAAGGCCAGCGCCGCGGGCACCAGCAGGTACAGGTTCTCCACGCCAAGCCCTGCCACCGCGTCGACCGCGGCATAGCGGCGGATCAGGCCATAGATCGCGAACGAACCAGCCAGCAGCAGTGCGATCCAAGGGAAACTGCCGTAGTTGAACGTCAACCAGAGCACGCCGCAGGCCGCCAGCGCCACCGCCACCCACTGCGCCGGCGCCAGGCGCTCGCGCAGGAACAGGACGCCAATCACCACGTTGAGCAGCGGATTGATGAAGTAGCCGAGGCTGGCTTCGACCACATGCCCGGCGTTGACCGCCCACACGTACAGGCTCCAGTTGAAGCCGATCAGCAGCCCCGAGGCGAGCAGCATGCCCGCCAGGCGCGGCTGCGACAGCACCGCGCGCAGCCAGCCGCGACCGCGGGTGAGCGTGAGGAACGCCGCCACCAGCACCGCCGACCACAGCGCGCGGTGCAGCACCACGTGCATCGACGGCACGGATTTGAGCAGGTGCCAGTACAGCGGCATCAGGCCCCAGATCACGAAGGCTCCGACCGCCATCCACAGGCCGCGGGTGTGCGCGCTGCCGCTCACGGATGCGTATCCGGCGCTGCATGCGACGCCACCGGAGCGGCGACGCCAGGCATCGGCGCATCCGGCAGCGGCGGTTCGGCGGCGAGCGCCAGCGCTGCAGCCACCACGGGCACTGTCGCCACGGCCTGGCGCGCGCTGCGCCTGCGCCTGCCGGCGCTGGCCAGGGTGATCGCCACCACGCCGGCCAGGATCACCGCCATCGCGCCAAGGTCGTGCGCGCTGAAGCGTTCACCGGCAAGCCACGCACCAAGCGCCACCGCGATCAGCGGATTGACGTAGGCATAACTGCTGGCGAGGCTCGCACGCACGTTCTGCAGCAGCCAGGCGTAGGCGGAGAAGGCGAGGATCGAGCCGAACACCGTCAGATAGGCCACCGCCAGCGTGCCACGAAGGGTCGGCGCTTCGGCAAAGCGCTCACCCAGCAGCCAGCCCGCGGCGACCATAAGCACCCCGCCGCAGAGCATCTGCCCGGCCGCGGTCATGAACGGCGAGGGCAGCGCGCGGCTGCGGCTCCAGACCGAGCCGAAGGCCCAGGCCAGTGGCGCCACCATTAGTGAGATCAAACCCTGGGGCGAAGCGGTGAGCGAGCTGCCGGCGTTGAGCCAGAGCACGCCGGCGAAGCCGACCGCGAGGCCGGCGAGCTCGATCCGCGTGGGCCGCTCGCCGCGCAGCGCCGCGAACAGGCCCATCCACAGCGGACACGAGGCCACCGCCACCGCCGCAAGCCCCGACGACACCGTCTGCTGCGCGATGCAGACCATGCCGTTGCCCAGGCCGAGCAGCAACGTGCCCATGATCGCGAGGTCGCGCCACTGCGCGCGGGTGGGCGCCGGCAGGCCGCGCAGGCGCAGCACGGCGTACAGCAGCGCGCCCGCGGCCACGAAACGCATCCCCGCCATCAGCAGCGGCGGATAGCCGCCCTCGAGCGCGAAGCGGATGCCGAGATAGGTCGACCCCCAGACGAGGTACACCGCGCCCAGGGCCATGACGACCGCCATCGCGCCGGGCGGCGTGCGGGCGGGAACGGAAAACGGCGAAGCAGCACCCATTGCGGCGTCCGGGCGGAAAAGTTGCGGAGTGGAAGAGCGGCGGTTTCGATCAATCCGCCGAGGCAGAGATTCTACGCCGCGCGAACGCCTCGCGGATCGCGGCTGTAGCCGCTCCTACAGGGGTGCGATTCGACGGATGCGGTCCGCCAGCGCGCAGTACGACGGTTACGGGCCGCTGCTCCCCTCAGCGCGCCCAGCGTCCCGGGCCGGTGGACTCGGGCAGCACCGCCGACGAAAGCTGGCGGTCGGCATCGAGCAGGCGCACGGCGTCGGCGAGGATCGCGGCGGAC
Source organism: Luteimonas sp. A501 (assembly GCF_054052085.1). Next base: position 374,548 of record NZ_JBSVRI010000003.1, on the reverse strand, counting down.
TCGCGCAGCAGCGGGTCCGGGCGCTTCTCGGCGGCCTCCTCGCGCGCGGTGTCGGCGGCGATGTCGCGCTCGTTCGCGGTCAGGCCGTCGTCGGCGGAGAGCTCGGCCAGCGGGTCCAGGTCCAGGCCCAGGCGCTTGCGCTCTTCCTGGCGGTCCTTGCGCTTGGCGGCCTGGCGGTCGCGCTCGGTGCGGCGTTCGGCCTCGTTGAGCGAGATGTAGTCCTTGTCGGCCTCGGCGCGGAACTCGGCCACGTCTTCCTTCCACCACTGGAACTCGCGATCGCTGGACACGCGCCCCGCATGGAGTTCATCCAGGCGCGGCAGCAGCGGCGCGAAGTTGCCGTAGCGGGTGTGCGGCACGGCGGAAATCCGGGTCCAGGGCAGTGCGTTGTCGTAGGTGCTTTCGCCGAACTCGGTGGCGTTGATCGTCGCCGGGAAGCGGATGTCGGGCACCACGCCCTTGTTCTGGGTGCTGCTGCCGCCGGGCAGGAAGAACTGCGCGATGGTCATCTTGACCTGGCCATGGCGCTTGCCCTCGTTGGCCGGCCAGCGGTCGAGGTCGAACAGGTTCTGCACCGTGCCCTTGCCGAAGGTGGTCTCGCCGATCACCAGGCCGCGGCCGTAGTCCTGGATGGCACCGGCGACGATCTCCGACGCCGAGGCGGATGCGCGGTTGACCAGCACCGCCAGCGGTCCGTCCCAGGAGACGCCGGCCTTGCGGTCGGATTCCACCGCAACCCGTCCGCCGGATTCGCGCACCTGCACCACCGGGCCGGTATCGATGAAGAGGCCGGTGAGCTCGACCGCCTCGTTGAGCGAGCCGCCGCCGTTGTTGCGCAGGTCGAGCACGATGCCGTCGATGCCCTGCTCGCGGAACTCGCCTAGGATCCGGGCCACGTCGCGCGTGGCCGAGGCGTAGTCGCCATTGCGGCTGCGCCGGCCCTCGAAGTCCTGGTAGAACGCCGGCAGCTCGATCACGCCGATGCGCTTGGCGTCGCCGGTCGGACCTGCGGGGATCTCGATCAGCTTGGACTTGGCGGCCTGTTCCTCCAGGCGGATCTTGGCGCGGGTCAGGGTGATGCGCACCGGCGCGCTGTCGAGCAGCGCCTCCACCGGCACTACGTCAAGGCGCACCTGGGTGCCCGCACTGCCCTTGATCTTCTCGACCACGTCGTCGATGCGCCAGCCGATCACGTCGTCCATCGGCCCGCTCGTGCCCTGCCCCACGCCGACGATGCGATCGCCGGGGGTGAACTTGTCGCTGGCCGCCGCCGGACCGCCGGGGATCAGTTCGCGGATCACCACCACGTCGTCCTGCTTCTGCAGCTGCGCGCCGATGCCTTCCAGCGACAGCGACATGCTCTGGTTGAACAGGCCGGCGGTGCGCGGATTGAAATAGTCGGTATGCGGATCGATGGACGCGGTGTAGGCGTTGAGGAAGGTCTGGAACGCGTCCTCGCTGTTCAGCTGTTCGATGCTGGTCGCGATGTTGGCGTAGCGCTTGTCCAGCGTCGCTCGCATCTCGGCGGGCTCCTTGCCGGCAAGCTTCAGCCGCAGCCAGTCGTTGCGCACCGATTTCTTCCACAGTGCGTCGAGCTCGGCGCGGTCGGCAGCCCAGGGCGCGTCCTCGCGATCGTAATACCAGCGTTCCTCGCCCTCGAAATCGAAGATGTCCTGCTCCAGCAGCCCGCGCGCGTACTCCACCCGCTCGGCCACGCGCTGCTTGTAGATCGCGTACATCTCCATCGCCGGGCCGGTGTCGCCCTGGCGGACGGCGTCGCCCATCTGCGCCTCGTAGCGCTGGAAGCGCGCAACGTCGTCCGCATCGAGGAACAGCTTGTTGCCGTCCAGCGCCTCGAGGTAACGCTTGAAGATGTCCTGCGACAGGGTGGCGTCGAGACCGCGCGGGCGATAGGCGTAGCGACTGTCGGACAGCAGCCCGTAGACCAGTTTGGAGGTGGTCTCGTGATCCGTGGTCGGCGCCGCGATCGCGTCGCCGTCGGCGCGCGCCATCAACGCCAGGGGCATGGCCAGCGCAAGGGCGACGACGGTTGCGGACAGGGCTTGGCGTGCTTTCATGCGGTCGGCTCGATGCTCACGTGGGGAGGTGCGTCGCTACCCTGCACCGTGCCGGCCCGAACATAGGCCGTACAGTGCTGGAAGTCGCGTATTGACGCCCGAAACCACTCTAACCGCGGCCGCGGGGCTGGGTGTGAACAATTCGCCACGCGGCACCAGGCGGAATGACGCGGCCGCTCAGGTGGCGAAGCCCGCGTCCGCTGCCTGGCGGTCGGCGTGATACGACGAACGCACCAGCGGGCCCGACGCGACGTGGGTGAAGCCCAGCGCCATGCCGTAGTCCTCGAAGGCCTTGAATTCCTCCGGCGTCCAGTAGCGCAGCACCGGGTGGTGGTGCGCGCTGGGCTGCAGGTACTGGCCGATGGTGATCATCTCGACGTCGTGCGCACGCAGGTCGCGGAGCGTGGCTTCGACCTGCTCCCGGGTCTCGCCGAGGCCGAGCATGATCCCGGACTTGGAGGCGACCTCCGGGTGCTGGGCCTTGAAGCGCTGCAGCAGGGTCAGCGACCACTGGTAGTCGGCGCCCGGGCGCACGTTGCGGTACAGGTCCGGGACGGTTTCAACGTTGTGGTTGAAGACGTCCGGCGGATTGACAGCAAGGATCTCCAGCGCGCGGTCCATGCGGCCCTTGCCACGGAAGTCCGGGGTCAGGATCTCGATTTTCGTGCCGGGCGTGGCGGCACGGATGGCTGCGATGCAGTCGACGAAGTGCTGGGCCCCACCGTCGCGCAGGTCGTCGCGGTCGACCGAGGTCACCACGACGTACTTCAGCCCCATGTCGGCGACGGTCTCGGCCAGGCGACGCGGCTCGTCGGCGTCCGGCGGCTTTGGCCGGCCGTGGGCGACGTCGCAGAAGCTGCAGCGGCGGGTGCAGACCTCGCCCAGGATCATGAAGGTCGCGGTGCCGTGCCCGAAGCATTCATGGATGTTCGGGCAGCTCGCGTCCTCGCACACCGTGACCAGGCGGTTCTTGCGCAGCTTCGACTTCAGCGCCGCGACCGCGCCGTTGGACGGGATCCGCACCCGGATCCACGACGGCTTGCGCAACACCGGCGCGTCCACGAACTCCACCGGCGAACGCCCGATCTTGTCCCCCGCCACCTGCTTCACCCCCGGCACCAGCGACGGCGGCGCGTCGCTGCTGACGACTGCGAGCGGGATGGACTTGGCGGCGGAGGTGTTGGTCATGTTTTTTGCCACGGATTTGCGCGGATAAGAGCGGATTTACACAGGTAGAGCAGAAAGGCAGAAAAAGCAGGGGCAGGAGCTTTGGCCACGGATCTGCGCGGATTTACGCGGATAGAGCAAAACCACTGAAAAAGCTCTTCGCTTCATCCGCGTAAATCCGCTCTTATCCGCGTAAATCCGTGGCAAAAGCTCTTTCTTCCGCCGCCTCCACAGCCGCCAAACCAAATTGCGCGGCAAGCGCCGCGACCAGCGCGGGCCGGGCGGCGTCGAGGCTTGCGGGACCGCCGCATTCTACCACCGAGGTCGTTTCCAGCCCGGCGTAGCCGCAGGGGTTGATGCGGTGGAACGGCTCGGGATCCATCGCGATGTTGAAGGCCAGGCCGTGGAAGGTGCAGCCGCGGCGGACGCGGATGCCGAGCGCGGCGATCTTGGCGCCGCTGTCCACGTACACGCCCGGCGCGCCCTCGCGGCGCTGCGCATGGATGCCCCAACCGGCCAAGGTATCGATGAGTGCCTGTTCGATGCGGCAGACGTAATCGCGCACGCCGATGCCCAGGCGCCGGAGGTCGAGCAGCGGATACGCGACCAGCTGGCCGGGCCCGTGGTAGGTCACCTGACCACCGCGGTCGACCTTGAGTACCGGAATATCGCCCGCCGCCAGCACATGTTCGGGCTTGCCGGCCTGGCCGAGGGTGAACACCGGCTCGTGCTCGACCAGCCACAGCTCGTCGGGCGTGTCGTCGTCGCGGGCATCGGTGAAGGCCTGCATCGCGCGCCAGACCGGCTCGTAGGCGCGCCGGCCGAGGTCGTGGACCAGCAGCGCGCGCGTGGCGGCTACAGCGTCCACTTCACCTCGGGATGCTCGCGCAGCGCGGCGTGCGCGCTGTCGTACTCCTCTCGCGAGTTGGCGCGGAAGCTGATCCGCACCGAGACGAAGCGGCCGCCGCTGGACGGCCGGGCCGTAAGCGTCTCGTGGACCACGGTCAGGCCGGCGGCGCGCAGCAGGTTGGGGACTTCGACTTCCAGTCCGGCGGAGGCCGGGCCCATGGCGGTGATCTCGAAATCACCCGGGAACTGGAAGCCGTGCTCAGGGTTGTCGGACTTGATTTCCATGCACCCGATTATGGGGCCGGGACCCGGGGATCCCAACGCCATCACTGCAACGCCGTGGCCCGCTTCCGGAACCCGCGGCGTCCGCCTGCGCTCAGAGCGACTGCCACCACATCAGCAGCTCGTGCCACAGGCGCTTGAAGAACCCGGCTTCCGGAACCTCTTGCAAAGCCACCAGCGGCGCCTCGGCCACCAGCTTGCCATCAAGCATCACCCGCACCTTGCCCACGGCCTGGCCAAGCTCGATCGGCGCCACCAGCGTGCGCGGCACGTCCATGCTCGGCTGCAGCTTCGCGTACTGGCCGCGCTGCATGCTGACCAGCAGCGGCTCGGCCACGCCCAGGTCGAGCTCCCTGGCCTCGCCCTTCCAGACCTTCTGCGTCGCCACCGGCTCACCGGCGGGATAGAGCTCGTGGGTCTCGAAGAAACGGAAGCCCCAGTTCAGCAGCGCCTGCGAATCGGTGGCGCGCTGGGCTTCGCTGGTGGAACCCATCACCACCGAGATCAGGCGCTGGTCACCGCGCTTGGCCGAGGCCATCAGGCAGTAGCCTGCCCCGGAGTGATGGCCGGTCTTGATCCCGTCCACGCTCTGGTCGCGCCACAGCAGGATGTTGCGGTTGCGCTGGGTGATCGGCCCGACCGTGAATTCCTTGATCGCGTTGAACGCGTAGTGCTCGGGGAAATCACGCGCCAGCGCACGGCCCAGCAGCGCCAGGTCGCGCGCGGTCGAATAGTGCTCCGGCGCCGACAGGCCATGGGAATTGACGAAGTGCGAGTTCTTCATGCCGATGCGCGCGGCATAGGCGTTCATCAGCGAGGCGAAGGCGTCCTCGGAACCGGCGATGTGCTCGGCCAGGGCGATCGCGGCGTCGTTGCCCGACTGCACCGTCATGCCCTTTTCCATGTCGAGCAGCTTGGCGGTCTTGTTGACCTCGAAGCCGCTGTAGCTGCCGTCGGTGCCGGCGCCGCCGGTGCGCCAGGCATTGACGCTCATCATCACGTCGTCGTCGGCGCCAACCTTGCCCGCGGCCATCTCGGCCGCGATCACATAGCTGGTCATCACCTTGGTGATGCTGGCCGGCTCGACGCGCTCATCGACCTTGTCGCCGGCGAGGACCTGCCCGGTCGCGAAATCCATCAGCGCCCACGCCGTGCCGGTGATGGCAGGCGCGTCGGGCACCGGCAGTTCCTCGCTCAGCGCGGCGGGCGCTGCGGGAGCGGGTGCAGCGGGCGCGGGGTCCTGGGCAAAGGCGAGGCCGAGCGTGGCGACGGAAACAGCGGCGAGCAGCGCGACGCGGACGGCGTGGGCTTTCATCAGGCGTGGGACTCCGGGAATTTCGGGCCATCCGCGGGCGGACGGCGGGGACAGACGCTCATTTTAACCGTGCGCGTCAGCCATGCGCGTTAACGTTCTGCATCACTCGCGCACGGGATGCGGCGCACCGAAGCCCAGGCTGGCGACGCGCGCGCCGAGCTCGGCGACGCCCGCGGGCGCCACCGGGCCCACGCGCAGGCGCCACACCGGCTTGCCCGCGGCAGTGCCGTCATGCAGCCGTGCGTCGCCGATCCCGGCACCGCGCAGCAGGGCGAGCGCACGCTCGGCGTTGTCGCGGGAACCGAAGGCTGCGACCTGGAGCAGGACGCCGGCAACCGATGTGGCCGGCGAAGGATCGCCCGCCGCGACAGCAGCCGCGGCGACCTTCACCGGTGCGCTGGCGGCCGGGGCCACAGTGCCGGTGCCGGCGTCCGCCGTGGAGGACGCCGCCACGGCCGCACCGACGGCGGCCGAGCCATAGGGATCGGGCTTTCCCGGCCGTCCGGTCGCGACGCGCGCGCGGCGGGACTTCATCCAGGCGTCGAACTCGTCGGCGGTCATCGCGCGGCCGTCCTGGTGCATGTCGAAACGCCAGTCGCCATTTGCTGAACCGGGCGCAGCGACTGGCGCGGCCACCGCGGCTGCAGGCGTCACTGCCTGCGCATCCGCGGCGGCCGGCCCGGGGGCCGCCGCCTGCGGTGCCGGCAGCGCGGCGACCAGCCCATCCAGCCCGCTCGGCGGTGCGGGCTGCGGGCGGCCGGTGGCCACGCGCACCCCGGGCGGCAGCCCGGTGGCCGGGTCGATCGCGGCGAGGCGGGCATCGGGTTCGTGGCGTGCGTTCTCGCCGGCACTCAGCGCGCGCACCTCGACCCTCGCGGTGCCGCGCGGATGCACGCCGATCTTGACCGCGGCGGCGTAGCTCAGGTCGACCACGCGGCCTTCGTGGAAGGGGCCGCGGTCGTTCACGCGCACTACCACCGACTGGCCGTTGTCGAGGTTGGTCACCCGCGCGAAGCTGGGCAGCGGCAGCGACTTGTGGGCCGCGGTGAACGCGTACATGTCGTAGACCTCCTGGTTGGAGGTCCGGCGGCCGTGGAACTTCTGGCCGTAATAGGACGCCTGCCCGGTCTCGACGAAGCCCTTGGCATCGTCAAGCACCCGGTAGGACCTGCCCTGCACCTTGTACGGAGAGCGGTTGCCGTAGCGCGAGCGCTCCAGGGCCACGATGTCCGGCTCCGGGATCGCATCCACGTCGGGGACGTAGTCCGGCGTCGTGTCCGCGACGCCGGGCTTGTACAGGCCGCCGGCCACGTAGTCGCCGCGCGTCGACGGGTCTTCCTGCGCCGGGGCATAGGGCGAGACCCGGGGGCCCTTGCCATCAACCGTGCGCGGAACCTGGTCTTCGGGAGGCGCGTCCTTGCTGGGCGAACCCGCGCAGCCGGCCAGCAGTGCAGCAGCCGCGGCGGCGGTCCACCAGCACGCGAGCCTGGCCCGCCGGTTGCTCATTGCGGTTCGCGCCCCGCGATCGCCTGCGCCAGCTGGTGCACGGCCAGCGAATACATCGGTGAACGGTTGTATCGGCTGATGACGTAGAAGTTGCGATAGCCGAGCCAGTATTCGCGGCCGTTGGCGCCATCGAACGAAAGCAGCGTGGCACCCTCGGCCACGGGCTGCCCGGGCAGCGGGCGATAGCCGCGTTCGGCGAGCTCGGACAGGCGATGCGCCGGGTCCAGGCCCTCGGGCTTGAAGTCGGCCGCACCGGCATCGCGACCGGCGCGCGCCACCACCGGCGCATCGCGCTCCCAACCGTGGATCACGAAGTAGTTGGCGATGGAGGCGAACACGTCGGGCTTGTGCGTGAGCAGGTCGCGGCGGCCATCGCCGTCACCGTCCTTCGCCCACAGGCGATAGCTGGAGGGCATGAACTGGCCCATGCCCATGGCGCCGGCATAGCTGCCCTTGAGCGCGGCGATGTCGAGCTGCGGCTCTTCGGCGTTGAGCGCGAACAGCTGCGCCAGCTCGCCGGCGAAAAACGGCGCGCGCTTGGGGAAGCCGAAGGCCAGCGTGTACAGCGCATCGACCACGCGATGGTTGCCGGTGATGCGGCCATAGCTGGTCTCGACGCCGATGATCGCGACGATGTACTCGGCCGGGACGCCGGTCTCCGCGGCAACCCGGTCGAGCGCGGCCCGGTTCTCGGCGTAGAAGGCCTTGCCGCCGCTGATGCGGGCATCGTTGATGAAGATCGGGCGGTAGTCGCTCCAGGGGCGCACGGCCTCGGCCGGACGCGACATCGCATCGATGATCGACTGCTTGTGCGCGGCGCCGGCAAGCACGTCGCGGATGCGCTGGCGATCGACGCCATACGTGTCCGCGGTGTAGTCGACGAAGGCGGCGATGCGCTGCGCTTCGGGGATCGCCGGGTCGGTCACCGACGGCGGCGCCACCGGGCGTTCCGGCGGCTGCGGCACCGCGGGCAGCGGCGCAGGTCCGGCTGCTGCGGGCGGCGATGCCGCGTCCACGGACGTGGCGTTGTGGGCGGTCTCGGCCGGAGTCGCGCAGGCGAACAGCGCGAGCGACACCAGGGAGGCGGATACGAGTGCTAGGGGGCGTTTGACCATCGGTCGCGAGGTTATCACGCGACACGACGGGCATGGCCTGGCGCCAGGTGAACGGCAGTGGGCACGACAATCCGTGACGGAGCGCACGCCATCTGGAAGGCCTGCCTGGCGTCCGCATGACGATCCGCACATCCGCGGGGATCACGCGGCATCCACCCTGCCGGAAAGGATACCCACCAGCAAAGGAAGGACTGACCATGACCCGTGCGGAACGCTTGCTCACCCTGTACTCCGGCGTGCTGACGCTCGCCGTCGCCACGGCACTGCTGACCGGCGCCACTTCGGGCAACAAGACCTCGTTCGAGGAAATCGACGTGCAGCGGCTCAACCTTCGTGAACCCGACGGTACGCTGCGCTACGTACTGTCGAGCTCCGCCCGTTTCCCGGGCGCGATCATCAAGGACAGGGAATACGCGCACCCGCGGCCCCAGGCGGGCATGTTGTTCTACAACGATGAAGGCTCGGAGGTCGGTGGGCTGATCTTCGCAGGCAGCCGCGACGCCAACGGCAAGATCCGCTCAGGTGGCAGCCTGACGTTCGACCGATACGAGCAGGACCAGATCGTGCAGATCATGGGCCTCGACCAGGGCGGCGACCGGACCCTGGCCGGCATGCAGGTCTCCGACCGCCCGTCACGCTCTATCGCGATCGACTTCGAGGAGAACGCGGAGATCGAAGCGATGCCCGAGGGTGAGCGCAAGGCGCTGATGGCAGGCCGCCGTGCCGGGAACCACTACGGCGCGGATCGCCTGTTCGTGGGCCGCAACGGCGGCGGCGACGCGACCCTGGTCATGAGCGACGCCAAGGGCAACCCGCGTATGCAGCTGAAAGTTGCAGCTGATGGCGGTGCCTCGATCGATTTCCTGGATGACCAGGGCACGGTCGTGGGCAGCCTGACTCCGGACTCCGTACCTGCCGCTACGACGCAGGCGGACTGAGTCCCGAGAGCGCCGACGCCACCGCGCCAGCCGACCGCGCCGGCCGCTGCGGTGGCCTCAGCGCTTGCGCACCGGGCGGTGCGCACCCACCGCCATCACCACGCCCATGCCGGCCAGCAGCGACACCGCGGCGGTGCCGCCGAAGCTCAGCAGCGGCATCGGCACGCCGACCACCGGCAGCAGCCCGGAAATCATGCCGCCGTTGACCAGCACGTAGACGAACAGCGACAGGCCGAGCGCGCCGACCAGCAGGCGCCCGAAGCCGTCGCGCGACTCCGCCGCGATCCACAGGCAGCGGCCCACCACCACCATGTACAGCGAGAGGACGGTAACCACGCCGACCCAGCCGAATTCCTCCGACAGCACCGCGAAGATGAAGTCGGTGGTGTGCTCGGGCACATAGTTCAGGTGCGACTGCGAACCCTCGCCCCAGCCCTGGCCGCGCAGGCCGCCGGAACCGATGGCGATCTTCGACTGGATGATGTTCCAGCCCGCGCCCAGGGGATCCGACTCGGGGTCGAGGAAGGTGAGGATGCGGTCCTTCTGGTAGGGCCGCAGCATCCAGAACCAGGCCGCCGGCGCCGCCGCCGCCGCCGCCGCGCCCGCGGCCACGAACCACCACCACGACATGCCGGCCAGGTAGAGCGCGAACACGCCGCTGGCGGCCACCAGCATCGCGGTGCCGAAGTCCGGCTGCAGCAGGATCAGCCCCGTGGGCAGTGCCACCAGCAGCATCGCCACCACCGTGACCGCGAAACCGGCCGGCTGCGGGCGCGCGTTGAGGTACCAGGCCACCATCATCGGCAGGCTGAGCTTGAGCAGCTCCGCCGGCTGGAAATAGAACACGCCGAGGTCGAGCCAGTGCGCGCCGCTGCGCCCGGTGCCGAGGAACAGCACCGCCACCAGCGGCAGCAGCGACAGCAGGTACACGGCCGGCGATGCATCGCGCAGGCGCAGCGGCGGCACCCGCGACAGCAGCCACAGCACCCCCAACCCGACGCCGTAGCGCGCACCCTGCGACGTCACCAGGGCGGGGTTCTGGCCCCCGGCGCTGTGCAGCACCGCCAGGCCGATGCCCATCAGCGCCAGCAGGGCGCCCAGCAGCATCCAGTCCAGGGTGCGCACGAAGCGCAGCACCAGGTCCAGCAGGAAGCGGAGGATCTCGTTCATGGCTGCGGCTCCACGGGCACGCCCGGGCGTGCGTCGTGGACTGCCGGGGGATCGACTGCCGCCGGTTCCAGCAGCTGCGCCCCCGGGCCCGGGAACACGGCACCGACCACGTCTTCAAACAAGTCGACCGGCGGCACGGCCACGCCATCGGCCACGGCGGTGGGCTCCGGCACCTCGCCCAGCAGCCAGGCATCGAAGATCTTCCGCGCGATCGGCGCCGCGGTGGCGCCGCCGTAGCCGCCGTGCTCGACCACCACCACCAGCGCGATGGTCGGCTGCTCAGCCGGCGCGTAGCCCGCGAACAGCGCCTGGTGGCGGAGGTGGTAGGGCAAGCTGCGGGGGTCCAGGCTGACGCTGCCGCGACGACTGACGCGCTGCGCGGTGCCGGTCTTGCCGGCCATCCGGTACGGCGCGCCGCGGGCCATGGCCGTCGCCGTGCCGCGGCCGTGGATGGTCGCCTCCATGCCCTCCTGCACCGCGCGCACGTGCGCCGGGCTATCGCTGATGCGCGCCGCGGGCGCGGCCGCCAGCGGCGCCCAGGGCAGGTCGTAGCCGCTGCGCCGCTCGGCCGCCAGGCGCAGCGGATGCAGCATGCCGCCGTTGGCGATGGCCGCGGTGCCGCGCGCCATCTGCAGCGCCGTGGCGACCCAGTAGCCCTGGCCGATGCCGGCGATCACCGTCTCGCCCGGATACCAGGGCTCGCGGCTGTTGCCCAGTTTCCATTCGCGCGAAGGCACGATCCCCGACGTCTCCCCGGTCAGGTCGATGCCGGTGGGTTCGCCGAAGCCGTAGCGGTGCATGTACTCCGCCAGGCGGTCGATGCCCATGTCGTAGGCGAGCTTGTAGTAGTAATAATTGATCGAACGCGAGATCGAGTCGCGCAGGTCGACCCAGCCGGCGCCACGCCCGGCGTCGCGGTAGCCGCGGCTCTGCCCGGGGATGAAGAACTCGCCGGTGGAGAACACCCGGCTTTCCGGCGTGCGCAGGCCGCTGTCGAGGCCGGCCAGGGCCATGAAGGGCTTCACGATCGAGCCCAGCGGCCCGCCGCCCAGCACGTTGCGGTTGAACAGCGGCCGCGCCGGGTCGTCCATCAGCCCGCGGTAATCGGTGGTGGAAATTCCGTTGACGAACAGGTTGGGGTCGTAGCTGGGCAGGCTGACCATCGCCAGCACCTGGCCCGTGGCCGGGTCCACCGCCACCGCCGAGCCCTGCATCTCGCCGAAGGCCACCACCATCGCTCGCTGCAGCTCGACGTCCAGCGACAGCTTCAGGTCGGCGCCCGCGGTGGCCGGCATCAGGCCGACCCTGCGCAGTGCCCGGCCCTCGACGTTGGTTTCGACCTGCTCATAGCCGACCACGCCGCGCAGGGCTTCGTCGTAATACCGCTCCAGGCCGGCGCGCCCGGTATGGGTGAACACCGCATGGGCTTCACCGAAGCGCTCGATGTCGCTGTCATCGGTGCGCCCGACGTAGCCGACCACGTGCGCCAGCAGATCGCCATAGGGGTAGCGGCGGTTGAGGTAGGGCACCAGCTCGACGCCCGGGAAGCGCCAGCGTTCGACCGCGAAGCGCGCGGCCTCCTCGTCGCTGATGCGCAGCTTCAGCGGAATCGCACGGAAGGAACGAGTGGACTTGCGCGCGACCTCGAAACGCTCGATGTCCTCGGGCGCGAGCTCCACCAGCTCCGACAGCGCATCCACCAGCGCGGGGATGTCGCCGGCCTCCTCGGGGGTCACGTCGAGGCGGTAGGCGGGCACGTTGTCGGCCAGGATCCGGCCTTCGCGGTCCAGGATCAGGCCGCGCCCCGGCACCACCGGCCGCGGCTTGATGCGGTTGGCGTGCGAACGCTTGGCGTAGTCGTCGTGATCGAGCACCTGCAGCTTGAAATACCAGCCGGCCAAGCCCCCCAGCGCCAGCACGACCACGGCAAAGCCGATCAGGGCACGCCCGCGGAACAGGCGCGCCTCGGCCTCGGCGTTGCGAAGCCGACGGCCCCGCGGACCCGACATCACCGGTGCGCGCCGCGGCGGATCCGCAGCGCGTCAAGCAGCACGAACAGCGGTGCCCACAGCAGCATGCCTGGCAGCGGCGCCCACCAGTACGCCAGCGGCAGCACCGGCTCGCCCAGGCCGAAATGGATCACAGTGCTGATCACGCGGTCGTTGAGCAGCAGGCCACCGATCGCCAGCGCCTGCTGCGGCATCGGGAAAAAGCGCAGCTGGGTGCGGAAGCGCTGCAGGATGAAGGTCATCACCACCAGCCGCAGCGCCTGTTCGCCGAGCAGGCCGCCGAAGGCGAGGTCGGCCACCAGGCCCGCGCCGAAGGCGAAGCCCAGGCCGACGCGTTCGCTGTCCTCGATCACCCAGTAGGCCAGCACCAGGGCCAGCCAGTACGGGCGCAGCGGCTGCAGCAGGGCGGGCATGGGCAGCAGGCCGAGCAGCAGGGCCAGCAGTACGCTGACCGGCAGCAACCAGCCGCGGTCGCGGGCGCTCATGGCACGACTCCTGGCGCTGGCGTCGCCGCATCCACCACGTCCGCAGCCGCTTGCCCGGCACCGGGCACGGCATCGGCTGCCGCGGCCGGCGGCGCCTCGTCCCGCGCCATCGGTTGCTCGCGCAGCAGCAGCACGTCGCGACCGCGGTCGAGCTGGGCCGCGGCGTTGACGTCGCCGAGCAGGAACGCGCGACTGTCATCGGGGCGCAGGGCCGCGATCGTGCCCACCGGAAAGCCCGGCGGGAAGCGGCCACCAAGCCCGGAGGTGATCAGCACGTCGCCGGCGCGCACGTCGCTTGACAGCGGCACGTTGCGCAGTTCCAGCACGTCGCTGCGGCCGGTGCCGTATACGATCAGGCGCACGCCGGTGCGCGCCACCGCCACCGGCACGGCGTGGTCGGGGTCGGTCAGCAGCAGCACCACGGCCGTGGTCGGCGTGGCCTCGATCACCTGCCCGACCAGGCCGCCGGCATCGATCACCGCCTGCCCGCGACGCACCCCGGTGCGGGTGCCGGCGTTGAGCATCAAGCGCTGGCGGGTGGGGTCGAGGTCGACATCGAGGATCGGCGCCAGCTGCACGTCCTGGCTGCCGCGTTCGGCGGCACCAAGCAGGCCGCGCAGGCGCGCGCTCTCCTCGGCTTCGACCTGCAGCCGCGCCTGCCGGGCGGCACCGAGCAGGAGCTCGTTGCGCAGGTGGCGGTTCTCTTCGGACAGCCGGGTCCGGCTGGCGGCGTCGTCGCGGACGCTCTCGCCCAGGCGCGCGGGCAATCCGGCCAGCCACCACACCGGCTGCATGGCCACGCTGGCGTGGCCGCGCGCCTGGGCCAGCCAGTCACCGCGGTGATCAAGCACAAGCAGCGTCACCGACAGCGCGAGGTAGGCCAGCAGCTTCAGCGTGCCGGTGACGTCACTGGATCGGGGTGCGGCGGGACCGGCGTAGTTGGGCACGGTGTTGGCGGGGGTCGGTCAGGTCACTCCGAGGCGAAGAACTCGTTGCCGTGCATGTCCAGCAGCTCCAGCGCACGGCCACCGCCGCGGGCCACGCAGGTCAACGGGTCCTCGGCCACCTGTACATGCAGGCCGGTCTCCTCGCTCAGCAGGCGGTCGATGTCGCGCAAGAGGGCGCCGCCGCCGGTGAGCACGATGCCGCGCTCGGCGACGTCGGCGCTGAGCTCCGGCGGGGTCTGTTCCAGCGCCTGGCGCACCGCGGCCACGATGCCCATCAGCGGTTCGCGCAGCGCATCGAGCACCTCGTTCGAGTTGATCTTGACCATCTTCGGCACGCCCTCGGCCAGGTGACGGCCGGAGATCTCGGTTTCCAGGACCTTTTCCTGCGGGTAGGCGCAGCCGAGTTCGATCTTGACCCGCTCGGCCGTGGCCTCGCCGATCAGCATGCCGTGGTTGCGGCGCACGTAGTTGATGATCGACTCGTCGAAGCGGTCGCCGCCGATGCGCGCGGACTGCGAATAGACGATGCCGTTGAGCGCGATCACCGCGACTTCCGTGGTGCCGCCGCCGATGTCGACCACCATCGAGCCGCGCGCCTCGGTGACCGGCATGCCGGCACCGATCGCGGCGGCCATGGGCTCTTCGATCAGGGAGACATCGCGGGCACCGGCCTCCATCGCCGAGTCCTTGATGGCGCGCTTCTCCACCTGGGTGGACCCGGCCGGGACGCAGATCAGCACCCGCGGGCTGGGCCGCAGGAAGCGGCCCTTGTGCACCTTGCGGATGAAGTACTTGAGCATTTCCTCGGTATAGGTGAAGTCGGCGATCACGCCGTCCTTCATCGGCCGGTGGGTGGTGAGGTGGCCTGGCGTGCGGCCGAGCATCTGCTTGGCCTCGCTGCCCACCGCGGCGACCGCCCTTGGGCCGCCGTTGCGGTCCTGGCGGATGGCCACCACCGACGGCTCGTTGAGCACGATGCCCTGGCCGCGGACGAAAATAAGGGTGTTGGCCGTGCCCAGGTCGATGGACAGGTCATTGGAGAACATGCCGCGGAACTTCTTGAACATCGGGGGCGCGCGTCCGTCAGGAGGGGGGCGGGAACGGGGGAATTCCCGGAGAAAACCGGATCATCAAGCGTAGCAACCACCCCCTGCCCCGGCAAGGAAAAACGCCCCGGCGCACGCCGTGCGGCTTGGCCCGGCGCGACGGCGGGGCTAACCTGTGCGGCGGTCTGGCCCCGAAGGGGCCGCGCCAACATCGCCGCCGGTCCGCGGCATTGCACGATATCCCCGAAAAACGCCGTCCCACCGGGCCGGCACCAGCCCCCGGAGCACTTTCCCGATGCCTGCACTGATCTGCGGTTCCCTGGCCTACGACACCATCATGGTGTTCCCCGACCAGTTCAAGAACCACATCCTGCCGGACAAGGTGCACATCCTGAACGTGTCGTTCCTGGTGCCGCGGATGCGCCGCGAATTCGGCGGCTGCGCCGGCAACATCGCCTACAACCTGAAGCTGCTGGGTGGCGACCCGATCCCGATGGCGACCGTCGGCCAGGACTTCGGACCCTATCGCGACTACTTCGCCGAGCTCGGGATCCCGCTCGCCCACGTCAAGGAAATCCCGGAGCTGTTCACGCCGCAGGCGTTCATCACCACCGACCTCGACAACAACCAGATCACCGCCTTCCACCCCGGCGCGATGATGCGCTCGTACGAAAACCACGTGCGCGACGTGCCCGGCGTGAGCATCGGCATCGTCAGCCCGGACGGCTACGAAGGCATGATCCAGAATTCGAAGGAGTTCGCCGAGGCCGGCATTCCCTTCATCTTCGACCCGGGCCAGGCGATGCCGCTGTTCAACGGCGCGGAGCTGCGCGCCTTCATCGAGCAGGCCGACTACGTCACAGTCAACGACTACGAGTCGAACCTGCTGCAGGAGCGCACCGGCTGGGACGAAGCCACCATCGCCGGCAAGGTCAAGGCCTACATCACCACGCGCGGTCCCAGGGGCGTGGTGATCTACGCCGACGGCAAGACCTACGACGTGCCGCCTGCGCACGAGACCCGCGTCACCGACCCGACCGGCTGCGGCGACGCGTTCCGCGCCGGCCTGCTGTTCGGCATCGAGAAAGGGTACGACTGGGAAACCATCGGCCGCATCGGCAACCTGATGGGCGCACTGAAGGTCGAGCACCCGGGCACGCAGAACCAGCGATTCGACTACGACGAGTTCGCGGCGCAGTTCAGGCAGCAGTTCGGCTACGCGCTGTAATCCGCCGCGTGCGCGGGCGGTCCCTGCGCTTGACTCAGTTCCAGGCCGGCAACTGCTTGCGGTCCAGGCCAGCGACTTCGAACTCGACGGTACGCGTGCCGCCGGCCTTGACCGGATACTCCACCACCAGCCGCTTCGCGCCGTCGATCATCCGCCACAGCGCCTTTTCATCATCGATGAACATGGCGATGGCTTCGTCGGTGTCGGGACGGTTGGCGGCCATCTTCTTCGGCGTCGCATCGTCCACCGTGACCGTGACCCGGCAGGCCCCGTAGCAGTCGAAGTCGCCGGCCTGCATCACCAGGTAGCTGCTGCGGCCCCAGTCCGGATGGTCGCGGAAGATCAGGCGCACGGGCTTTTCGCCGCTGCCGTCGCTGTCGACGCCCTGGCGTGAAAAAATCGCCGCTGAAAGCTGGTTGCCGCCCTTCACCGGCTCGCTGTTGTAGGCCCAGAGCGCTTCCACGCGGGCCTCCTCGCGGACCTGGTTGCCCTTGGCCCGCGCCTCTTCGTGCAGCGGGCGGATGCGTTCGGCCGCGGCCGTGTCCGGGTAGCGCGCCAGCAGCACGTCGCCCTGGGCGCCGGCCAGCACCCAGTTTTCCGCGGCGTAGGCGGTGTCGAAGTCGGCTGCGGCCTGCTCGGCCGCGGCTTCGTTGGCCTGCGCCTGCGAAGCGGCCTGGGCTTCGGCCTGCGCGGCCGGGTCCTGGCAGGCGGCCAGCGCCAGCAGCGCGGCGGAAAGAGCTACCGCGACCATGGTGGGGCGTCGTGCGCTGTCAGAGCGTGGCGTGTTCATGCGGAACCTCGTCTTGCGGTGAACGTTTTGACCAACGGTGCCGGAAACGACCGTGCGCGGGTGATCGCCAGCGCCCGCGGCCTGGTCAGCGACCGGTGGGCGCCGGGCGCGTGGGGTCGCCGTCCGCGGCCGGCATCGCCGGTTCCGTCGCGGCCGGCGGCGGCACGGGCTCGGCGGGCTCGACCGCCGCCGGCGCCACCGGCGTGCCGGTGCCCGGCGCCGGCTTCGCTTCGGCGATGACCTTCTCCACCGAACCGGTGGTGATCGGGTGGTAGCCCGGGCGCGCGGCGGCCAGCTGCTCCTTGGCGAACGCCAGGCCGGCCTCGGTGGCGACCAGCGCCTGGTAGGTCGGCATGATCAGCTTGCGGCGGCCGATGGTGCGCAGGAAGTCGGCGATCGCCGGGTAGGCCTGCACGTAGCCGCTGCGCACCGCCAGTGGGTACCAGCGCTGCGCGATCTCGCCGTTGGGCGTGCCGGTGAAGGCGTAGGCGGTGTCGAGCTGCGACAGCTGCTCGGCCGAAAGCGTCTCCGGCATGCCTTCGAGGAAATGCACCCATTCCTGCGTGCTCCACTCGTCGGTGATCACCGCCGGCGGCACCGTGCCGCTGCCCAGCCAGCCCAGGCGCGCGCTGTCGACCACGCCGAAGTTGCGCGACAGCACCTGCGGCGCGGTGGCCGGAATCCCGGGCTCGTACAGCCAGGCGTCGAACTCTTCGCGGCTCACCTTGCCGGGGTACTTGCCCAGCAGGTGCTCGTTGGCGTACTCGACGAAGCGCGACGTGGGGATCGACTGGAACGCGAAATGATCGAAATAGCCGCGCAGGAAGGCGTCGAACTCGGCACGGCCGAAGCGCTCTTCAAGGAACTGCAGGAACCACGCGCCCTTGTCGTAGGACACGGCGCTGAGCGAGTCGTCCGGATCCTTGACCACGCCCGGGCGCACCGCCAGCGCCTGCTCCTCCGGACTCATGTTCGCGATCTCGGCCTTCAGGCCGTTGCGCGAGATCACGTATTCCATGTCGGCGCGTTCCTTGCCGAACAGCGCCTCGATGATGCGGTTCTCGACGTAGCTGGTGAAGCCTTCGTTGAGCCAGCCGTCCTTGGCGCTGGAGTTGGTCACCAGGTTGCCCGACCAGCTGTGCGCCAGCTCGTGCGCGATCAGCGCCACCAGCGACTTGTCGCCGACGATCACGGTGGGCGTGGCGAAGGTCAGGCGCGGGTTTTCCATGCCGCCATAGGGGAACGACGGCGGCAGCACCAGGATGTCGTAGCGCTCCCAGCGGTAGGGGCCGTAGAGCGACTCGGCGGTGGCGATCATCTTCTCGGTGTCTTCGAACTCGGCCACCGCGCGATCAACCGCGGCCGGCTCCGCCCAGACGCCGGAGCGCGCCGAGATCGGCTTGAACACCAGGTCGCCGGCGGCGATCGCCATCAGGTACGAGGGAATGCGCTGCGGCATGCTGAAGCTGTAGTCGCCATCGCGTGCGGCCGCCGGATCATTGTCGGCGCTCATCAGCACCATCACGTCAGCCGGCGCGGTCACGTGCGCGCTGTAGGTGTAGCGCACGCGCGGCGTGTCCTGCAGCGGCACCCACGAGCGCGCGTGGATCGCCTGCGACTGGCTGAACATGAAGGGCGTGGCCTTGCCCTCGGTCATCGCAGCATCGAGCCACTGCAGGCCCGAGGCCTCGGGCACCGTGCGGTAGGCCACGCGGATGTGCGCGTTGCGCTCCGGCGCCTGGATGGTGAGCTTGCTGCCGAGCAGGTCGTCGCGCCCGGCCAGCGCGTATTCCAGCGGTTGCCAGGCGCCGCCCTCGCCCTCGCCTTCCACGCGTTCGATCTTGAGGTCGCGGGTGTCGAGCACGAGCTCGGTAGCCGCGTCATCGCGCCAGTCGAGGGTGTAGGTGGCGGTGCCGCTGATGGTGCGGGCGTCGAAATCAAGCGCCAGGTCGAGCGCCAGGTCGTCGATGGCGACCTTGTCGGGGTCTGCGTAGGAGTGCTCGTCGTAGTCGTCGCCGCTGGCGGCGGCCTGCGGCTTGGGCGCCGGCGGCGCATCGGTGGGGGTCGGCTCGCGCTTGCAGGCGACAGCGGCGAACAGGACCAGCGCCGCGATGGCGGCCAGGCGAAGGGTGCGGCTCAGGGTCATGGACGGGGGTCCGGTGATTGGAACAGCCCCCGATTCTAGCCGGTGGTCGCCGCCGGATGCGCCCGCGCGGCGATTCGTGCGGCGATTTGCGCCGCGCTCAGGCCTTGTAGCCGTCGTGGATGGCGACGATCCCGCCCGACAGGTTGCGGTAACGGCAGCGCGCGAAGCCCGCGGCCTCCATCATCGACTTGAGCTCTTCCTGCGGCGGATGCTTGCGGATGGATTCGGCCAAATACTGGTAGCTGTCGGCGTCGCTGGCGAACAGCCGGCCCAGGCGCGGCAACACCTTGAAGGAGTGGAAGTCGTACGCGGGCTTGAACCAGTCCGGCACCTCGGAGAACTCCAGCACGCGTGCCTGCCCGCCGACCTTGAGCACGCGCAGCATCTCGCGCAGGCCGGCGTCCTTGTCGGTCACGTTGCGCAGCCCGAAGGCGATCGTGACCAGGTCGAAGCTGGCGTCCGGGAACGGCAGCGACTGCGCGTTGCACTGCACATAGCTGAAGCCGCGCACGTGGCCGCGGTCGACCATGCGGTCGCGGCCCACGCGCAGCATGTTGCCGTTGATGTCGCCCAGCACCAGTTCCCCGGTCTCGCCCACGCGCGGGCGCAGCAGCGCGGCCACGTCGCCGGTGCCGCCGGCGAGATCGAGCACGCGGTCGCCGCGGCTGACCTGCGCGGTGGCGGTGAAGTAGCGCTTCCACAGCCGGTGGATGCCGAACGACATCAGGTCGTTCATCAGGTCGTAGCTGCCGGCCACCGACGAGAACACCTCGCCCACCAGCTTCTGCTTCTCGCCCACCGGCACGTCGCGGAAGCCGAAGTGGGTGGTGTCGGGGCGGGGGTCGCGGTCGGTCATGGCGGCGATTATCGCACCGTGGCGGCAGCGGCGCGCGCGCATCGCGGACCGCAGGCCCCGCGGCATGGCACGATGCCGGCCCTCCCCCGCCCGCCTGGAGCGCCCGCCATGATCGCCACCCCGGACTACCGCGCCCTGCTCGACACCGCCATCGACGAGGCCCGCCAGGGCCTGGCCGAGGGCGGGATCCCGATCGGCGCCGCCCTGTACCACGCCGACGGCCGCCTGCTCGGCTGCGGCCACAACCGCCGCGTGCAGGAGGACGACCCGTCCATCCACGGCGAGACCGACGCCTTCCGCAAGGCCGGCCGCCAGCGCTCCTACCGCGACACGATCATGGTCACCACGCTGGCGCCCTGCTGGTACTGCAGCGGGCTGGTGCGGCAGTTCAACATCGGCACGGTGGTGGTGGGCGAGGCGGTGAACTTCGCCGGCGGGGTTGAATGGCTGCGGGAGAGCGGCACCGAGGTGGTGGTGCTGGATGACGAACGCTGCGTCACGATGATGGGCGAGTGGATCGAGGCCAATCCGGGGCTTTGGAACGAGGATATCGGGGAGGAGTGAGGCCGCGGTGCGGCTTTCTCACCGCCCCTCGATCGTGAACGCCCCGAATGCCACGCCCAGATCCACGCCCTCGCCGGTGCCGGCCAGGGCGAGCGAGACTTCGCCCTTGGTCATCACCTGGGCCTTGCTGGACTTCACCACGCCGGCGTGGGCTTCGCCCGAGACGTAGGTGCCAAGCACCTCGCTGATCGAGTCCACGCCGGAGAACTGGCCGCGGCCGCCGCGGATCTCGGACTTGCCGACGGTCAGGCCACCGCCGCGGGCTTCGATGGTCACGGCGCGCGACTGGCCGTTGTCGCAGCTGACCCGGCCGCTGCCCGAGCCGGTCTTGTAGAACACGGACCAGCCGGACATGTCGAAATCCAGGCGGCAGGACACGTCGCCGGCGGCGGCGGGCGCGGCGGCCAGCAGCAGCACGAGCGCGGCGCCGGTGATCGAAAGGGGACGGTGCATGGTGGCCTCGCGGAAGCGGTCCGGGGGACCAGTCTGCCAGCCGGACATGCCCGGATGCGCGCCGCCTGCTGAATGCCGGCCCTCCCCCGCCCCCGCGCGGTCGCGGGAGCGGGAGCGGGATGCGTCCTGCCGGCGCGCTTACAGGATGTAGCGGCTCAGGTCCTGGTCCTGCACCAGCTCGCCCAGCTGTGCATCGACATAGGCGCGGTCGATGCTGACGACGCCGCCGCGGTCGGGCGCCTCGAAGCTCAGGCTGTCCAGCAGCCGCTCGAGCACGGTGTGCAGGCGGCGCGCGCCGATGTTTTCCTGGCGCTCGTTGACCTCGGCGGCGATCTCGGCCAGGCGGTCGATGGCGTCGTCGGTGAAGTCGAGCTCCAGGCCTTCGGTCTTCATCAGCTCGACGTACTGCTTGGTCAACGCGGCCTTGGGCTCGGTCAGGATGCGCACGAAGTCGTCCTTCAGCAGCGCCGTGAGCTCGACCCGGATCGGGAACCGGCCCTGCATCTCCGGGATCAGGTCGCTGGGCTTGGCCAGGTGGAAGGCGCCGGATGCGATGAACAGGATGTGGTCGGTCTTCACCGGGCCGTACTTGGTGCTGACGGTGCTGCCTTCGACCAGCGGCAGCAGGTCGCGCTGCACGCCCTCGCGGCTGACGTCGGCGCCCATGCCCTCGCTGCGCTTGGCGACCTTGTCGATCTCGTCGATGAAGACGATGCCGTGCTGTTCGCAGGCCTCGATCGCGGCCGCGCGCACTTCGTCCTCGTTGACCAGCTTGCCGGCCTCTTCCTCGATGAGCAGCGGACGCGCGGCGTGGATCGGCATGCTGCGCTTGTTGGTCTTGCCACTGCCGAGGTTGGCGAACATCTGCCGCAGCTGCTGGCCCATTTCCTCCATGCCCGGCGGGGTCATGATGTCGACGCCACCGCCGGCGGCAAGGTCGAGTTCGATCTCGCGCCCGTCGAGCTCGCCGGAGCGCAGCTGGCGGCGCAGCTTCTGGCGGGTCTCCGACTCCTGCGACGACGGCTCGGCACCGATGTCGACGGTGGTGCTGCCCTGCGCCGCGGCGCCGAAGCCGAAGCCGGGCGACTGGGACTGCTCGCGCTTGGGCAGCAGTGCGTCGAGGATCCGGTCCTCGGCGCGCTCCTCGGCCTGGGTGCGCATCTTCTGCTTGGCCTGCTCGCGGTAGAGCTTGACCGCGGTGTCGGCGAGGTCGCGGATGATCTGCTCGACGTCCTTGCCGACGTAGCCGACCTCGGTGAAGCGCGTGGCCTCCACCTTCACGAACGGCGCGTTGGCCAGCGTCGCCAGGCGGCGCGCGATCTCGGTCTTGCCGACGCCGGTGGGGCCGATCATCAGGATGTTCTTGGGCATGACCTCGTTGCGCAGCTCGTCGCCGAGCTGGGCGCGGCGCCAGCGGTTGCGCAGCGCGATCGCGACCGCGCGCTTGGCCTCCTGCTGGCCGACGATGTGGCGGTCAAGCTCCTGCACGATCTCGCGCGGGGTCATGGTGGCGTGGGAGGTGTCGATCTTCATGGCCATGCTCAGAGCTCCTCGACCACGACGTTGCGGTTGGTGTAGATGCAGATGTCGCCGGCGATGTTGAGCGACTCGGTGGCGACCATGCGCGCGTCCATCTGCGTGTGCGCGAGCAGCGCGCGCGCCGCGGACAGCGCGAACGGGCCGCCGGAGCCGATCGCGATCAGCCCGTCCTCGGGCTCGATCACGTCGCCGGTGCCGCTGATGATCAGCGAGGTGTCCCTGTCGGCCACCGCGAGCAGCGCTTCGAGCTTCCCAAAGCGGCGCTCGGTGCGCCAGTCCTTCGCAAGCTCCACCGCGGCGCGGGTGAGCTGGCCGTGCTTCTCGAGCTTGGATTCGAAGAGTTCGAACAGAGTGAAGGCATCGGCGGCCGCGCCGGCGAAGCCCGCGAGGATCTGGCCGTCCTTGCCGAGGCGGCGCACCTTGCGCGCGTTCGACTTCATCACCGTGTTGCCGAGGGTCACCTGGCCGTCGCCGGCGATGGCGACGCGGCCCTCGCGGCGCACCGACACGATGGTCGTGGCGTGGAATACGTGGGGATTCTGGCTGGGGTCCATGCGGCCTCCGTGGGCTGAATCCTCTGGATGGGGTTGGTCGCGGAGGGATGCAAGGGTCCCGTCGGCGCGCCGCGCCTCTGTAGGAGCAGCTATAGCTGCGACCCGGGCCGGGTCAGTCCTTGCGGCGCTTGGCCCGCGGATGCGCGTCGTCGTAGACCTTCGCCAGGTGCTGGAAATCCAGGTGCGTGTAGATCTGCGTGGTCGCGATGTCCGCGTGTCCCAGCAGCTCCTGCACGCCGCGCAGGTCACCGGACGATTCCAGCATGTGGCTGGCGAATGAATGCCGCAGCAGATGGGGATGCACGCGCTTGAACAGACCCTGCCGC
Source organism: Luteimonas sp. A501 (assembly GCF_054052085.1). The sequence continues at coordinate 351,185 of NZ_JBSVRI010000003.1, read as the reverse complement.
CGCGCCAGCTCGCGCAGCCGGAGCTGCACTGCACGCGCACTGATCGGTGCACCGCCGCGGCCGGGAAAGACCGGCGTGTCAGGGCCCGGCAGCGAACCCGCATCCGAGCCGCGCGCACTCCCGCTCGCGCTACCTTCCGCGCGCCAGTTTGCAAGCGCCTTGCAGGCGTGCGAGCCCACCGGCACGGTGCGCTGGCGGCTGCCCTTGCCGAGTACCGTCACCAGGCCCTGGTCCATGTCCAGGTCGCGCCAGCGCAGCAGGCGCAGCTCGGTCAGGCGCAGGCCCGAGGAATAGAACAGCTCCAGCAAAGCGCGGTCGCGCAGGCCCAGCGGCGCGTCGGTCGGCACCTCCACCAGGGCCATGGCTTCGTCGACATCCAGCACCTGCGGCAGCTTGCGCGGCGCGCGCGGGGCGCGCACGCCGGTGGCGGGATTGGCGGCGATGCGACCGTGCTTCAGCAGCCACTGGTAGAAGCTGCGACAGCCCGACAGCCGACGCTGCAGGCTCTTGGGCGCCAGCCCGCGGCGATGCTCTGCGGCGACAAAGGCGCGCAGCGCGGCGCTGTCGAGCGCCAGCAGGTCGTCATGGCCCGCGCCTGCAGACCACCCCGCCAGCGCGGCCAGGTCGCGGCGGTAGGCGTCCAGGGTGTGCGCCGACATCCGGCGCTCGAACTCGATGTGGGCGAGGAAGTCGACGACCGCCGGATGCGTGCCAGCGACCGCCGTGCCTCCCGCGTTCTTCGCGCCCACAAGCCGACCTCCCTCGCGTCTTCGCGCTTTCGCAGGGCTCAATCCCGATGCCGCAACAGCGCCACCGCGAAGGCCTCGGCCATCATGCGCAGGAACAGCGTGCCCATGCCCGGATAGAAGCGGTTGGGGTCGCTGCTGCCGACCGCCACCACGCCCACGCCGTCGATCGGCAGCAGCGCCGTGGACGCGACCTCGTCGACGCGTGCGGCGTACAGCAGCGCCTGCTTGTCCGGGTGCAGCCGGCCGCACAGCGGTTCGCCGTCGCGGAGGCAGTCGGCGAAGGGCTGCAGGCTGCGGTCGTCGCGGGCGATGACCTGCAGCCATTCCTCGTCCTGCAGGCCGGGCAGCGGCTCGAACAGCACCACGCGCACCAGGTCGCCGTTGAAGTCCTCGGCAAGCGTCGCAACCATGGCCCGGACCACGCCGGCGGCGCTGCGGGGGCGCATCAGCGCCAGGGTCAGCTGATGGGTGCGCACCGCCAGCCGCTCGTTCTCCTGCGATACCGCGTACAGGTCCTGCAGGCGGCGCGAGAGTTCGCGGTTCTTGTCGCGCAGCACTTCCAGCTGGTAGCTGGCCAGCGAGGCGGCGGGCCCGTCCTCGCGCGGGACCACCATGCTGATCGCAAGGTCCGGGAACTGCTGCAGGAACCTGGGATGCCGGCGCAGCCAGGCCGCGACCTCGTGGGCGCCGAGCTTCTCGACGGTGTCGTTCATGCGTTGAATACCCCTTCGTAGACGAATGCCGCCGGTCCGGCCATGCGCAGGCCGCCGTCGGCACCATGGTAAATGCGAAGCGTGCCGCCGGGCAGCACGACATCCACCCCCGCCGCCGCGTCCACGCGGCCGCGGCGCGCCAGCACCGCCACCGCGGCGCAGGCGCCGCTGCCGCAGGCCAGCGTTTCGCCGACGCCGCGTTCGAACACGCGCAGGCGGATGCGGTTGCGGTCGATGACCTCGGCGAAGCCGACGTTGCACGACTCCGGGAACGCCGCGTGCCGCTGCAGCGCCGGGCCCAGCTCCGCCACCGGCGCGGCGTCAACGTCGTCGACCTCGAGCACGGCGTGCGGGTTGCCCATCGAGACCGCGCCGACGCGCAGCGCGAGGCCGTCGACCTCGATCGCGTACGCATCAGCCGCGGCGGCGAAGCCGGCCAGGGGGATCGCCTGGGGCGCGAACACCGGCGCGCCCATCGCGATGTCGAACATGCCCTCGCCCAGCGCACGCGCGCGATGGCTGGCCACCGGGCTGTCGAGGATGAAGTCGGCGGCCGCGGCGCCGTCGCGCACCAGCCAGGCGGCCACGCAGCGCGCGCCGTTGCCGCACTGCTGCGAAGGCGAGCCGTCGGCGTTCCAGATGGCGTAGGACGCCAGCGCGTCCGCGCTGCGCGGCGCGGCGATGGTCAGGATCTGGTCGCAGCCCGCGCCGCGGTGGCGGTCGGCGAGCAGCCGGCACAGCGCGGCATCGGGCGACGGCCGGCCGTCGCGCAGGTCCAGGACCACGAAGTCGTTGCCGGCCCCGTGCATCTTGCTGAAGCGCAGTGCGGCCGGAGCGGCCGCGGCCATCGCGGGATCAGGCGACGCCATCACCCTCGTCGCCCGCAGCAGCCGCGGCCGGGTCGTCGCCCTCGCCGTCGACGCCGGCTTCGGGATCGACGTCCGTATCGGCGTCGATATCGGCGTCGATATCGGCGTCGATATCGGCGTCGATATCGGTGTCGATATCGGTGTCGATATCGGTGTCGATATCGGTGTCGATATCGGTGTCGATATCGGTGTCCACGTCGGCGTCCGCATCGTCGTCCACCGGCACGCCGTCGAGGCCTGCATCGGCATCATCGTCGGCTTCGTCAGCGGATCCGGCCGGCCAATCCTCGTCGTCCGGCGCCGGTGGCGGCAGCAGCGGGCCCTTGTTGCCGCAGGCGGACAGCGCGAGCACGGACGACAGCAGGGCGAGTGGCAGCAAGGCGCGGATATTCATGGCCGCAGTCTAGCGCGGCGGCTCCGGCCGCATCCACAGCCACGCACACACCGCGACCATGCAGGCGATCGGCAGCGCGATGGCCCACCAGCGCGCGTAGCCGGTCATCCAGGCCACGGCGAGCAGGATCAGCGCCGAGGCCGCCATGGCCCCCGTGGCCATCCACTTGGAGCGCCGGGTAACGGCGCCATGCTCGTGCCAGTCCCGGATCATCGGCCCGAAACCCGGGTGCGCCAGCAGCCAGCGATGCAGCCGCTCGGAGCCCTGGGCCGCCGCCCAGGCGGAGAGCAGGATGAATGGCACCGTGGGCAGCCCGGGCAGTAGTACGCCGAGCAGCCCGAGGCCGAGCGCGGCGTAGGCCAGCAGCCACCACGCCCAGCGGAAGCGCACGGGCCGTGCGTCGGGCGGCGCGGCCCGGGGCGGCTTTGGCGTGCGGGAATGCTCATCCATCCCGCCATCATGCCTTTGGCAGCGCCGGGGCGCCCGCTGTTGCAGGAGCGGCCGTTGCAGGAGCTGCTTTTGTGGGAGCGGCTTTTGTGGGAGCGGCTATAGCCGCGACGCCCTTTGGCCGCCAGCCCATTTCGCGGCTATAGCCGCTCCCACAAAAAGCAGGGATGGCGTCGCCGCGGCCATGCCCCACAAAAAAGCAGGGATGGCGTCGCCGCGGCATGCCACACGAAAGCACGTGTGGGCGGTCGCAGCTGTAGCTGCTCCTACAGTGCCGGGGCGGGGTTCGCGGGGGGCGCCGGAGCCGGAGCCGCGGGTGCGTCGGCGGCGACGCCAAGCTGGTCGAGCATGAAGGCATACATCTCCGCCAGCTCGCGGTAGCGGCGGAAGCGGCCCGACTTGCCGCCATGACCGGCGTCCATGTTGGTGCGGAACAGCACCGGCGCGCCCGAGGTGTTGAGGTCGCGCAGGCGGGCAACGTACTTCGCCGGCTCCCAGTACTGCACCTGCGAATCCCACAGGCCGGTGCCGATGAACATCGCCGGATAGGCCCTGGCCTCCAGATTGTCGTAGGGCGAGTACGTGACCATGTAGTCGTAGTCGGCCTTGCGCTCGGGATTGCCCCACTCGTCGTACTCGTTGGTGGTCAGCGGAATGCTGCGATCGAGCATCGTGGTGACCACGTCGACGAAGGGCACCTGCGACAGGATCAGCCGGTATTTTTCCGGCGCCATGTTCGAGATCGCGCCCATCAGCAGGCCGCCGGCACTGCCGCCGTAGGCGGCCACGCGGTTCTTCGACGCCCAGCCTTCGGCCACCAGATGGTCGGTGACGTCGATGAAGTCGGTGAAGGTATTGATCTTGTTCTGCAGCTTGCCGTCGTCGTACCACTTCCGGCCCATCTCCTGGCCGCCGCGGATGTGGGCGATGGCGTAGACCATGCCGCGGTCCAGCAGGCTGGTCGTGGTCAGGCTGTAACCCGGGTCCATCGACATGCCGTAGCTGCCGTAGGCGTACTGCAGCAGCGCCGCGGTGCCGTCCTTTTCGAAGCCCTTGCGGTAGACCAGCGACACCGGGATGCGGGTGCCGTCGCGGGCGGTGGCCCAGCTGCGCTCGGTGACGTACTTCGAGGGGTCGTAGCCGATCACCGGCTGCTGCTTCAACAGGCGACGCTCGCCGGTCCGCACGTTGAGCTCGTAGGTGGTGCCCGGCGTGGTCATCGAGGTATAGCCGTAGCGCAGCCACTCGGTGTCGGGTTCGGCGTTGACCGACAGGCCCATCGAGTACGCCGGTTCGTCCGCGGCGACGTACTCGTCGCCACCACCGGCCTTCAGCACGCGCACCCGCTCCAGGGCGTTGGAGCGCTCGGCGATCGCGGTGAAGCCGTCGAACAGCTCGTAGCCTTCCAGCAGCACGTCGTCGCGGTGCGCGATCCACTCCTTCCACTCCGCGCGCGAAGTGGCGGCGGTGGGCGCGGTGGCGATGCGGTAGTTCGGCGCCTTGTCGCCGTCGGCGCCGGGGGCATTGGTGAGGATCACCCAGCGGCCGTCGAAATGGTCGGCGTCGTACTCGACGTCACGCTCGCGCGGCGCAAGCACGGTGAATTCGCCCGGGTCGGAGGCCGGGGTGCAGCGCAGCTCGCTGGACACCGTGCTCTCCACGCCGATGCAGATGAAGCGTTCGTCGCGGGTGCGCGACAGCCCCATGTAGAAGCTGTCGTCTTCCTCTTCGTACACCAGCACGTCGTCGGCCACCGGGGTGCCGAGCACGTGCTTCTTCACGCGCACGGTCAGCAGCGTATCGGGGTCGTTCTCGACGTAGAACAGGGTCCTGTTGTCATCCGCCCAGGCCATGTCGGCGGACAGGCCGGGAATGGATTCCGGGTAATCCTTGCCGGTCTCCAGGTCGCGGAAGCGGATCGTGTACTGGCGGCGGCCGATGCTGTCGTCGGCCCAGGCCAGGATGCGGTTGTCCGGGCTGACCTCGTACACGCCGACGCTGAAGTACTCCTTGCCCTCGGCCATGGCGTTGACGTCGAGCAGCACCTGCTCGGCGGCGAAATCGCCGGCTTCGTTCAGGCGCATGATCGCGGCGGCATCCAGGCCCTCGGCGTCCTTGCGGCGCGCGTGCACCGGGTAGTCCTTGCCGGCCTCGTAGCGCGAGTAGTACCACCAGCCATGCTCGCGGAAGGGCACGCTGGCATCGTCCTGCTTGATGCGGGCGATGAACTCGTCGTACAGCGCGTCCTCGACCGGCTTCAGCGGCGCCACCACCTGGTCGACGTAGGCGTTCTCGGCTTCGAGGTAGGCCAGCATGGCCTTGTCTTCGCGCGCGTCGTCACGCAGCCAGTAGTACTCGTCCTGGCGCACCGCGCCGTGCGGGGCACGGACCTCGTGGGCGCGCTTCTCGACGTCGGGCGGCGTGGGCGTGGCGGCGTGGCTGGTGAGGGTCATGAGCAGGAGGCCGGCAAGTGCGATGGGCTTCATTGGATGGGGTCCACGGGTGGCGGATGCAACCGGGGCGCCTTGCGGCGCCCCGGGGTCGTTGCTGGCGAGGTCAGTCGGCGTCGCGGCCGATCTGCTGCCAGAGGAAGGTCAGGTACAGCGCGTCCATGTGCGCGGCCTGCCTGTTGTTGGCCGCGCCGCCATGGCCACCTTCGATGTTCTCGTAGTAGCGCACGTCCTTGCCCGCTTCCGACATCAGCGCGTGCATCTTGCGGGCGTGGCCCGGGTGGACGCGGTCGTCGCGGGTCGAGGTCAGGATCAGGGTCGGCGGATAGTCCTTCGCTTCATCGAACAGATGGTAGGGCGAGAAGGTCTTGATGAACTCCCACTCCTCCGGGATGTCCGGGTTGCCGTACTCGGCCATCCACGAGGCGCCGGCCAGCAGCTTGTGGTAGCGCTGCATGTCGAGCAGCGGCACCTGGATCACGACCGCGCCGAACAGCTCCGGGTACTGCGTCAGCATGTTGCCGGTGAGGAGCCCGCCGTTGCTGCCGCCGCGGATGCCGAGGTGCGCGGGCGAGGTGATCTTGCGTTCGATCATGTCGCGCGCCACCGCGGCGAAGTCCTCGTAGGCCTTGTGGCGGTTGGCCTTGAGCGCGGCCTGGTGCCAGCGCGGTCCGTACTCGCCGCCGCCGCGGATGTTGGCGACCGCGTACGTGCCGCCCTTCTCCAGCCAGCCCTTGCCGACGCCGCCGGAGTAGCCCGGGGTCAGCGAGATCTCGAAGCCGCCGTAGCCGTACAGCAGCGTCGGGTTGCTGCCATCCAGCGCCATGCCCTTGGGATGCACCAGGAAGTACGGGACCTTGGTACCGTCCTTGGAGGTGGCGAAGTGCTGTTCGATCACATGCTTCGATGCGTCGAAGAACGCCGGCATGGTCTTGAGCACTTCCGGCTTTCCGCCCACTTCCACCAGCGACAGCGTACTGGGCGTGAGGTAGTCGGTGACGGTCATCCACAGCGCGTCGGACTCGTCGCTGTCTACCGCCGAGACACCCACCGTGCCGATTTCGGGCGCGCCGGCGAACTCGCTGCGGGTCCAGCCGTCGGCGCCCGGCGTGAGCACGTGCAGCCGGTTCTTGACGTCGTCGAGCACGTTCAGCACCAGATGGCTCTTCGTGAACGTGGCGCCGGCCAGCGAGGTGGTGTCGGTGGGCTCGAACAACACGTCGAACTCGCGCTTGCCGGCCATGTAGTCGTCGAACTTCGCCGCCAGCAGCGAGCCCGCCTTGTAGGTCTTGCCGCCAATCTCCCAGGGTTCGCGCAGCTCGAGGCCGAGCCATTCGCGCTGCACCGACTTCTGCGCCGAGTTCGGCACGTCAACCTTCGTCAGGCTGCCGTCGTCTTCGCGCAGGTAGAGCTCGTCGTTGTAGAAAGCGATGGTGCGGATGACGAAGTCGCGCTCGAAGCCCGGCGTGTGGTCGTGCCCGGCGGAGATGTACATGTCATCGGCCTGGCCTTCGTAAACCACCGTGGCCGCATCCATCGGTGTGCCGCGCTTCCATTCCTTGGCGATACGCGGGTAGCCGGAGCTGGTCAGCGTGCCGTCGCCGAAATCGGTGAAGACATAGACCGTGTCGCGGTCGATCCACTGCAGCGCGCCCTTGGCCTCGTCGCGGAAGAAACCGTCCTCGACCCAGGTCTGCGTGGACAGGTCGAACTCGCGGGTGACGTCGGCGTCCGCGCCGCCGCGCGACAGCGCGACCAGGCAGCGCTCGTATTCAGGACGCAGGCAGTTGGCGCCGTGCCAGACCCAGTTCTCGCCCTCGGCCTTGTTGAGCGCGTCGAGATCGAGCACGGTCTCCCACTTGGGCTGCGGCTTGCGATACTCGTCCAGCGTGGTGCGGCGCCAGATGCCGCGCTCGTGCCTGCTGTCTTTCCAGAAGTTGTAGTACCAGTCGCCCTGCTTGTAGACGCCGGGGATCTTGTCGTCGGAGTCATAGACGGCGAGCAGGTCGGCCTCGAGCGCCTTGAAACCAGGCGTGTCGACCAGTTCGGCCTCCGCCTTCGCGTTCTGTTCGCGGACCCAGGCGAGCTGCTTTTCGCCCTCTACGTCCTCGAGCCACTGGTATGGATCGGTCACTTCGGCGTCCTCCTGCGCGGTCGCGCCGAAGGAGGCAACGGCAAGCGCGGCAAACAGGCAGGCATAAGGCAGCTTGGACATGCGGCAGGCTCCGGCGGGTGGGCCGGCAACGCTAGCACAGGCCGCGAAGCGCGGACCCGGGCCGAATGTCTTGATCAGCCGCCGGCGCGCCGGCGGGCCACGGCCAGTGCCAGCCAGGCAGTGACGGGAAGGCCGGCCAGCCACAGCGGCACCCAGCCGAAGCTGGCGCTGTCGCCGCGCGCCTGCGGCAGCGAGAGCATGGCCACCAGGGCCAGGAACATCAGCGCCAGCACTCCGCGCGCCACCCAGTCCGGGCTGGCAGGCCCAGCGGCGGCGGCAAGGCGGACGGGGTGGAACCGGTGGCTTGTGCGTGGTGTCATGATGGCTCTCCAGAATGTGGAGCCCAGCCTGCAACCGCCCCATCTCAAGGACTGCGACCCTGGCATTGACGCCTCCTTCGCCGGCCCGCTGGCAGCCTGCCGCGGCACCACGGAATACGTGATGACCCAGCATTCCAGACGAGTTCCCTTCCAACGTCCTTCTGCCATCCGCGCTCTGTGCGCGCTTGTGCTGTGCCTGCTGCTGGCCGCCTGTGCCAGCGGGCGCGACGGCACCGCGGCCGGCGGCCGCGACGCCCGCATGCCGCCACTCGAAGTCCTGATGGGCGACTGGTACGTCGTGGCGCGGGTGCCGTGGTTCGGCGAACGCGGACAGGTCGCTTCCACCACCCATCTGGCGATGGCCGACGACGACCGGATCGAACTCGGCCGCCACTGGCGCGAGGGCTTCGGCCAGCCGCTGGAGTCCGCCAGCTCCACCGCCCGCCGCGACGGCCAGGGCGATCGCACCTGGAAAGTGCGCGCCTATGGCGTCGTGCCCACGCGGCTGCGCATGCTGGAAATGGCCACCGACGGCAGCTGGCTTCTGATCGACTCGCCCGGGCGCGACCACGCCTGGATCCTCACCCGGGCACAGCAGGTCGAAGACGAGGCCTATCTCGAACTCGAGCGGCGCATCCGCAGCCATGGCGTCAATACCGACCGGCTGCGCCGCGTGCCCCAGGTCCCGGAACAGGAGGGGCGGCTCGGCTTCGAGCCTGCCGCCAGCCCCACACCCGGCAGCTGAGGCGGCGGACGCGCCTCAGCGCTCGTAGTTCGACAGCGCCAGCTCGAGCAGCGACTTGGCCTGTTCGCGCAGCGACGGCGGCTCGAGGATCTCGGCGTCGCTGCCGTAGTGCAGCACGTCCATCAGCAGCTCGCGCGCGGCGCTGTAAGGCACCTTCAATTCGTAACGGCCGTCGGCGAGGTGGCGGCCCTGCTGCTGCGAGTGCCAGTGCTCGTCGGCCACCCAGCGCGCGGCCTTGGCGCTGAAGAGGATGGTCGCCACGCCCTTGGGCGCACCCGAGAAAATGCCGTAGCTGCCGCCGAGATGGCGGTCGAGCTCGCCCTCGTCGACGTCGATCGCGGCGTCTTCCAGCCCGCGCGCGTGGGTGACGCGGTCGACCGAAAAGCTGCGCAGGCCGTCGCGTTCGTGGTCCCAGGCATCGAGGTACCAGTTGTCGCGGTAGTGGGTGATGCGCTGCGGCGACACGGTGCGCCGGGTTTTCTCATCGGTCGAGCGCGCACGGTATTCGAAGGCCAGGCGCTTGCGCCCGAGCACCGCCGAACACACCGCGCGGAAGGCCTGTTCATCCAGGCGCCGGGTGCGGTGCGGGATCACGCGCACGCGCTCCATCGGCCACTGCTTGCCGCTGGCGTGCTCGCTCAGCAGCTTCTCGATGCGCGACTGCAGCGGCGCCAGCGCCGAGGACAGGACGCCACCGCTGCTGCGCGACAGGAGCTGCTTCGCGGCCAGCAGCGCGTGCAGTTCTTCGGAACTCAGCCACAGGCCCGGCAGTTCGAAGCGGCCGCTCTCTTCAGCGTCGTAGCGGATGCCGGCATCGTCGCCCACGATCGGCGCCATCAGCGCGTCGCGCAGGAAGGCCACGTCGCGGTAGACGGTGGCACGCGAGCAGTCCAGCTCCTCCTGCAGGCGCGCGACCGTGACCGGATAGCGCGCAGAGCCGAGGATGCGGTGCAGCGAGAGGATGCGTTCGTAGCGGTCCATGGCCCGATTATGGCCCGGTCGCGTCGAGATGGGCGCGCACCGCGCCGGCGACGTCCAGCGCCTGGCCGCGAAGCTCGGGCATGGCGATGCTTTCCCAGAGGTCGCCCACCCGCAGCGCCCCCAGGGTCCAGAGTCCCGGCACCGGCGCGCCGTCGGCGCCGAGGGGAACGCCGTCGGCCGCGGTTGCCGCACCGATGCGATGCGGCCCGGGACGCAGCAATCCGCGTCCGCACAGCCGCGCCAGCAGCCCGTCGCCGACATCGATCCGCTTGTCCACGCCGAGCGCATTGACCAGCACGTCGGCCTCGAAGCGCTCCAGGCCGTCGCGACCGCGCGGACGCCAGGTGATGCCGGGCCGGGGGCCGCCATCGACCACCACCAGCCGGCCGGCCAGCCTCCGCAACTGCCCGGACGCGGTGGCTGCGTCCAGCTGCCGCGCGACCTCCGGAGCGATGCGGTGGCGGTGCACGTCCCAATGGCGAACCAGGTGGCGCAGGAAGCGTCGCTGCCCGGCTGCGTCCAGGCTGGTCCACAGCGCCTGGACGTGGGGCCTCAGCGCATCCATCACCGCCTGCCAGGGCCGACCCTGCGCCTGCTCGCGCGCGACCACGCGGCGGACTGCGCGCAGCCTGGCGCGCAGGTCCGGCTCGTCCAGCAGGCCGGCGATTTCCACGTCCGACGGCGGCGCCGGCTCGGCATGTGGCAGCGGCACCAGTCCGCGCCGGGACAGCGAAGTGATGCGCCCACGATGTCCGTTGGCACACAGGCCCAGGACCACGTCGACCATGCTCAGCCCGGCGCCGAGGATGCAGACATCGGCATCCGGCGGGATCGCCGCGACCCCGGCATAGTCCCAGGCTTCGACCACGGCCATCCCGCTTGCGGCCCCGCCGTCGGCCACCGGCAGCCTCGCGGGACGGTTGCCCACCGCCAGCACCACCGCCCGCGCCCGCAGCCGGCCGCCCGACGCCAGCACCACCTCGAAGCCGTCCTCCAGCGGCACCACGTCCACGGCGGCATCGGTGATCCGGCTCAAGCGCTCCAGCCCCGGACGGCCTCCAGCCAGCGCCGCCAGGTAGCGCGCATAGACCATGCGCGGCATGAACCGCGCGCCGAGCGTGGCCGGTTCCTGTCCGGCATGCTCGGGCAGGCCCTCCAGGAAGCGGACGAAATCCCACGGGCTGTCGCCGAACGCGCTCATGCCGGCGGCACGCACGTTCAACAGGTGCTCGGGGTGCCGGGTGGAATACGCGACGCCTTCGGCCATGGCCGGCCGCGCTTCGACCAGGGCCACGGTGTGCGGGCATGCACCGTCGCCGAGCAGATGGGTCGCGACCAGCGCGCCGCTGGCGCCACCGCCGACCACGACGACGTCGAACCGGGAAGGGTCTGGGCTGGACAAGCGGTGCCTCGCAGGGCGGGAACAGGACGCCAGTATCCCACCCGCGCGTGACGCGCATCCATGCCCTCGTCCGCCAGCGGTGGCACCCTGTGCCGTCGACATTGCACCTCCACGGCCTGCGGATATCCTGACCTCCTGCGCGCCGGCTCCCACCGGAGGTGAAATGCGCGTCCCCTGGGCCCGAGAGAATGGAATGCCTCTGAACCTGCTGGTGAGCATCGCCGCGATGACCATGCTTCCGCCGCTCGGCCAAGGAGCGCGCCGCCCATGACTCCGGACATGCTGCTCACCTTCCTGGTGCTTGCCGGCGCGGTCGCGCTGTTCATCAGCGAAAAGATGCCGCCTGAAGTGGTGGCGATGCTGGTCCTGGCCGCGCTCCTCACCCTGCGCCTGGTCAGCACCGAGGAAGCGCTGTCGGGCTTCAGCAGTCCGGCCACGGTGACCGTGGCTGCGATGTTCGTGCTCAGCGCCGGGCTGCAGCAGAGCGGGTCTCTGAACCGCTTGGGCGAAACCATCGCGCGCATCCGCTGGGGCTGGCTGCTGGCGCTGGTGATGATGCTGCTGACCGCGGCGGTGTCGGCGTTCATCAACAACACTGCCGCAGTCGCGGTGTTCCTGCCGCTGATCATCGCCGCGGCGGTGGCCAACAATCTTCCGCCGTCGAAGTTCCTGATCCCGCTGTCGTACGCGGCCCAGTTCGGCGGTGTGTGCACGTTGATCGGTACCTCCACCAACCTGCTTGTCGATTCCATGGCGCGGCAGGCGGGGCACGAAGGTTTCACCATCTTCGAGTTCAGCAGTCTGGGCATCATTTTCGTGGTGGTCGGCACCGTCTACCTGATGATCGCGCGCCACTTCCTGCTGCCCGACCTCGGCGTGCCGCAGCAGGCCGACAGCGGCCATGCCGGCCGCTACGTCGCCGAGCTGCTGGTGCCGGAAAAGTCGAGCGCGATCGGCAAGCGGGGCAGCGAACTGCTGCCCGACGACAGCGGCGACGTGGTGGTGCTGGAGATCTACCGCGGCCGCGCCGCAGTGCCCTCGCCGCGGGGCACCGGGATCGAGGCCGGCGACCGCCTGATGGTGCGCGGCAACTGGACCGACATCGAGGCCGCGCGGCGCAAGCTCAAGCTGCGCCATGACGACGTAGCCGGCGACCTCGAGGGCGACGACGAGGACGAGCGCGTGCACGCCGAAGTGATGGTGGCGCCAAGCTCGCACCTCATCGGCCACACCCTGGCCAGCCTGCGCTTCGCCCATACCTACCATGCCCGCGTGCAGGGCCTGCACCGCCACCGCCTGTCCTCCAGGCAGCCGCTGGATCGCGTACCGCTGGCCGTCGGCGACGTGCTGCTGCTTGATGCGCCGGAAAGCGCGCTCGACCTGATGCGCGCCGACCCCGGCCTGGTGGTGCTGGGCGAGCGCGAGCAGACCCGCACCTCCATCCGCCGCTCGCTGCTGGCGCTGGGCATCCTGACCGCCGTGGTCGCCGTGGCCGCCGCCGGGCTGATGAGCATCGTCGCCTCGGCGATCATCGGCTGCTGCATGCTGCTGCTGCTGCGCGTGCTGGAGCCGGAAGATGCGTACGCCGCCATCGACTGGCGCGTGGTGCTGCTGCTGGCCGGCGTGCTGCCGCTGGGCATCGCCCTGCAGAACAGCGGCGCCGCGGCGCTGGTCGCGGATTTTTCGATCGGCCTGTTCGGAGGCTTCGGGCCGGTCGCAACCCTGGCGGTGATCTACGTACTGACCTCGGCCCTGACCGAGATCATGAGCAACAACGCCTCGGCGGCCGTGGTGGTGCCGATCGCGATCGCCACCGCCGAGTCGCTCGGCCTCGACAGCAAGCCCTTCCTGGTCGCGGTCGCCTTCGCCGCGTCCACCAGCTTCGCCACGCCCATCAGCTACCAGACCAACACCATGGTCTACGCCGCCGGCGGCTACCGCTTCCGCGACTTCGTGAAAGTCGGGCTACCCCTGAACATCATTTTCATCGTGATGGCCGTGGTGCTGATCCCGCGCTACTTCCCCTTCAGCGCTTGAGCCTGCCGTGACCGACCTGCCATCACCACCGCCGGATCCGATGCAACCGGCCCTGTCCGCCATGGTCTTCAACACCCTGTCCGGCGCCGGCTACGGCCTGCTGGCCTGGTCGGGCCTGACCATCACCATGCTGGCGCTGCGCGGCGGCCTGTCGCCGGCGTTGGAAGGCGTGCAGCTGGCCGGCCTTGGCCTGGGCCTGCTGCTCTCGACCATCGGCCTGCCCTGCTGGCTGGCCCGTTTGGGCAAGCCCGGCCGCGCCTGGCGCGCCTTCAGCCAGTGGCGCAGCTCGTGGCTGTCGCGCGAGGGCATGCTGGCGGTGGCCACCGCGCCGACGGCCGCCGCCACGATGGCGCTGCTGCTGTGGATGCCATCCGGCGCCACGCGCGCCGCTTGGCTGGCCTGCCTGGGCCTGCTGCTGGCCGTGCTGGCACTGGCCACCGTGGCCTGCACGGCGATGAGCTACGCCGCGCTGAAGCCGATCCCGGCGTGGCGGCATCCACTGGTGCTGCCGGTGTACCTGCTGTTCGCGCTGCTGACCGGATTGGCCCTGCAGCTGGTGACCATGGCGGCGATGCTGCGCGGCCAGGGTCCGGCCGGGATGCTGCCGACGCTGGTGCTGTCGGGACTGGTGCTGGCGGTGCTCAAATGGCTGTACTGGCGCGCCCTCGACGCCGCCGCCGCGCCGGCCACCCGCGACGCCGCGGCCGGCCGGCAGGCGGCGCGGCTGCGCCGGGCGGCGCTGGCCGGGCTGGTCGCGGCACCACTGCTGGCCACGCTGCTGGTGGCGCTTGGCTGGATCCCGGCGCTGGCGGCCACCCTGCTGGCGGCGCTCGGGCTGCTGGCGGGCGCCTTCGCCGAACGCTGGCTGCTCTTCGCCCAGGCCCGCCACGAGGTCAGCGCCCATTGCTGAACCGGACCGTGGCCGCCGTCTTGGAACGGCCACCGATGCCCGCGATAATGGGGCGATGTAACCGTTTCCACCGGACCGACCCATGCTCGCGGCCCTCTGGCTGGCGCTCGCCGCCCCGCCCGTCTTCATCCAGCCCTTGCCGGAATCCCCGGGCGAGCCGGCGATGGTCGCCCTGGCGGCGGGCCGCGCCGACCTGCGCCGCCCCTGCTACCGCCTGGTCTGCGAGGACGCCGCCTGGCAGCCACCGACCCGATTCACGCGCATCCGGCAGCCCAAAGTGCCCGGAAGCGTCGACCCGCTGGTGCCGATGCGCCTGCCGGCGATCGCCGCGCGCCGCTACCCGCTGTACTCGCCGGCCTCGCGCCGCGACTGGCGGATCAACCACGGCAGCCACTCGCGCTTCACCGCGGGCTTCGGCTACGAGGCCGTGCGCACGCCGGACACCAACGTGAAACTGGAGTTCGGCACCGGCTACCGCCTGCAACCCTACGCCGACTACGGCACCGCCGGCGAAGGCATGATCGCCCGCGGCAGGCTCGAACTGCGCCAGAGCATCGCCGAGCGCGCCCTGCTCACCCAGAACCTGCTGGTCGAAACCGGCAGGTTCAACACCACCACCCGGCAGGTGATCGGCCTGGACCTGAAGCTGCAGAACCAGTGGACGCTGCATTCGAACTTCGAGCTGCGGCATGACAGCGCCGGCAATGGCGGCAGCGGCGCGACCAACACCGAAGGCTCGATGAACCTTCGCTACCGCTTCTAGCTGGCCGGCAGGAACTCCCCGGCGCCGCCGGCCAGCAGCTTCGCCGCGACCTCGCTGCCCAGTGCCTCCGGCTCCGACGCCGGCCCTTCAGCCTCTGCCCGCACCGCGCGCCCGTCGCTTGCGGAGCCCACCAGTGCCTGCAGCCGCAGCAGGTCTCCGTCCAGCTGCGCGAACGCCGCCACCGGCACGTGGCAGCTGCCGTGCAGCGCCAGGTTCAGCGCGCGCTCCGCGGACGCACTGGTGCGCGTGGGCGCATGGTCCAGCCCGCGGCACAGCGCCATGACCGCCTCATCGTCGCCGCGGCACTCGATCGCGATCACGCCCTGCGCCGGCGCCGGCAGCCACTCCGGCGCGTCCAGGCGCGCGCGGATGCGTTCGCCCAGGCCCAAGCGCTCCAGGCCCGCGCAGGCGAGGATGATCGCGTCGTACTCGCCGGCATCCAGCTTCGCCAGCCGCGTGTTGACGTTGCCGCGCAGGTCGCGGATCTCGAGGTCCGGCCGCAGCGCGCGCAGCTGCGCCTGCCGGCGCAGCGACGAGGTGCCGACGCAGGCGCCCGGCGGCAGCGCATCGAAGGTCGCGAACTGGCTGCTGATGAAGGCGTCGGCGTGGTCGGCGCGCTCGAGGAAGGCCGGCAACGCGAACGGCGCGTCGACCTCCATCGGCACGTCCTTGAGCGAATGCACCGCGCAGTCGGCCTCGCCGCGCAGCATCGCCAACTCCAGCTCCTTCAGGAACAGGCCCTTGCCGCCGATCGCCGCCAGCGAGCGGTCCAGCACTTCGTCGCCGCGGGTGGACATGGGCACGAGTTCGACCCTCAGGCCGGGGTGCGCGGCGCGCAGCAGCTCGGCAACGTGTTCGCTCTGCCAGAGGGCGAGCGGGCTTTTGCGGGTGGCGATGCGGAGGGTGGTCATGGGGCCATTATCGCCCGCGCCGCCGACGTGCGTGGCGTGCCGGTGTCGGCCTTCGTCCGCGACCCGGCATGGCGGATTCGCGCAGTCAGTAGTTGCCGTTGGGGAAGGCCTGAAGCGGCTGCAGCGCCTGGCGCAGTTGCGCCACGCAGCGGCATAGCCCGCGTCGGGATCACGCCTGGGATAGGATTCATCGCGGCGCGCAGGCCAGTCGGCGCCAGGCGCGCGGAAGGGACGCCAAAGTGAAAGCGCGGATATTCGACCTTGCATACCGGAACCGGATCGTCGCGAAGCGGGTGGTCGCGGCCCTGGACCGCGTGCTGCCGCGTCCATTGGGCCGACGGCTGCGCGGACTGGCGGAAATCGTGGCCTTCCGCATGACGCCCGGGTATCAGGGGGACACGCTGCCGCCGATCTTCCATTACTGGTCGGAACGCCACGTGCGGCCGCTGTTGCAGGCGCGCGGATACGAGTCGCCCGAGGACTTCTATCTCGAGCACTTGCTGGCCGAAGCCGGTCGCGTGCCGGCTCCGCTGCGCATCGTCAGCCTGGGCACGGGTGCGTGCAGGCTCGAGATCGGGCTCGCGGTCGCGCTTCGGAAACGCGAGCTGGACTACAGCTTCACCTGCGTCGACATCAACCGCGGCCTGCTCGAGGCAGGCGAGCGCGAGGCCACGAACGCGGGCGTCCGCGATGCCATGCGGTTCGAGACGGGCGATGCGCATCGTGCGATTGCGACGCTGGACGCGGATGTGGTCATCGCCAACCAGATCTTTCATCACCTGGAAGAACTCGAGGACACGGTGTCGGGAATCACCCGCTGCCTGGGGTCCGGGGGCGTCCTTCTGACCTCCGACATCGTCGGCAGGAACGGCCACCTGCTCTGGCCTTCGGTGGAGCGCGTGGTGCAGGAGCGGTGGAGCGAATTGCCGCAGGTCAAGCGCTTCGACCGGTTCACGAACAGCAGGCCCGCACGCTATCGCGCCGAGAACCACGCCGCGTACTCGAACGAGGGCGTGCGCGCACAGGACATCACGCGGGTGCTGCTGGACCATCTCGATTTCGAGCTGTTCCTCACCTACGCGGGCAGCATCATTCCATTCGTCGAACGCCGCATCGGCTTCAACTTCGACCCCGGCTCGGAGGTCGATCGCCGCTTCATCGATCGCATGGCGATCGATGACGACGGGGCGATCGCGCGAGGCGACTACCCGGCCGCGAACATGCTGGCCGCGTTGCGGCCGCGAGGGGCCGTGGTGGAGCACGACTTCCATCCGGTCTCCCCGGAAGCGCACGTGACCATGATCGCGCGCGAAATCGCCGCGAACTGAGTCGCGCTTAGCCTAGAACTGCCGCAGCACCTCGCGAGCGGCGCCACGCAGCGGCGGCTGACCTCCAGCGGCTGTGCGTCATGGCGGAGGGTGGTCACCGCGCCATTACTCCCTTCCGCACGAGCCACCGCGGATTCCGATCCATATACTGGCGGATTCCATGAACCCGCCGGCCACGCCGCCCCCTGGCCGACCCGCCCGACCGAGTCAATCCAATGCGTATCCTGATCCTGGGCTCCGGTGTGATCGGCGTGACCAGCGCGTGGTATCTGCGGCAACAGGGGCACGACGTCGTCGTCATCGACCGCGCGTCCGGGCCCGCGATGGAAACCAGCTTTGCCAATGCCGGCCAGGTCTCGCCCGGCTACGCCTCGCCCTGGCCCGCGCCGGGCATCCCGCTGAAAGCGGTGGGCTGGCTGCTGTCGCGGCACGCGCCGCTGGCGATCCGGCCAACGGCCGACCCCGCACAGTACCGCTGGATGTGGCAGATGCTGCGCAACTGCACCCATCACCGCTATGCCATCAGCAAGGCGCGGATGGTGCGGCTTGCCGAGTACAGCCGTGCCTGCCTGGAGGAACTGCGCCGCGACACCGGCATCGCGTACGAGGAGCGCACGCTCGGCACCACGCAGCTGTTCCGCACGCAGGCGCAGCTCGACGGTGCCGCCAAGGACATCGCGATCCTGCGCCAGTACGGCGTGCCCTATGAACTCCTCGACCGCGCGGGCATTGTCCGCGTGGAGCCGGCGCTGGCCGCGGTCGCCGACACGCTGGCCGGCGCGCTGCGCCTGCCGGGCGACGAAACCGGCGACGGCCACCTGTTCGCCACCAGGCTGGCAGCGATGGCCGAGGCCGCAGGCGTCGAGTTCCGCTACGGGCAGGACGTCGAAGCCCTGCTTGGCGACGGTGATCGCATCTCCGGCGTGCGCATCCAGGGCCGGACCGAAACCGCCGACCGCTACGTGCTCGCGCTGGGCGCGTGGTCGCCGCGCCTGCTGGCGCCGATCGGCATCCGCCTGCCGGTGTACCCGCTCAAGGGTTATTCGCTGACCATCCCGATCACGAACCCCGGGCTGGCGCCGCACTCGACCGTGCTCGACGAAAGCTACAAGGTCGCCATCACCCGCTTCGACGACCGCATCCGCGTCGGCGGCATGGCCGAGGTCAGCGGCTACGACCTGTCGCTGCCGCAGCGCCGCCGCGACACCCTGGAGATGGTGGTGAAGAGCCTGTATCCCGACGGCGGCGACCTCGCCAACGCCAGCTTCTGGAGCGGCCTGCGCCCGTCCACACCGGATGGCCCGCCCGTCGTCGGCCCCACGGCGTACCGCAACCTGCTGCTCAACACCGGCCACGGCACCCTGGGCTGGACGATGGCCTGTGGCTCGGGCCGCTACCTGGCCGACCTGGTCGACGGCCGTGCGCCCGCGATCGACAGTGAAGGCCTCGACATCTCCCGCTACGGGCGGGCCTGGCCCGCCGCTCCGACGGGGCTGCGCTGATGCGTCCCGCGCGCGCCACCATCGACCTCGACGCCCTGCGCCACAACTACCGCCACGCGCGAACGCTGGGCGGCGGCAAGGCGCTGGCCGTGGTCAAGGCCGACGCCTACGGGCACGGCGCCGTGGCCTGCGCACGCGCGCTCGACGGCGAAGCCGACGGCTTCGGCGTGGCCTGCATCGAGGAGGCGATCGAGCTGCGCGAGGCCGGCATCCGCGCGCCCATCCTGCTGCTGGAAGGCTTCTTCGACGCCGACGAGCTGCCGCTGATCGAACGGCATGCGCTGTGGTCGGTGGTGGCCTCGCCGTGGCAAGTGGACGTGCTCGAGCGCCATCCGCTGCGCGAGCCGCTGCCGGTCTGGCTGAAGCTCGACTCGGGCATGCATCGCCTGGGCCTCGCACCCGGGGACTATCCCGATGCCTGGCGGCGCCTGCGCGCGCTTCCCTGGGTGGGCGACATGGTCGCGATGAGCCACTTCTCGCGCGCCGATGAACTTGGCCAGCCCAGTACGCCCGCGCAGCTGGCCACCTTCGACGCGGTGCTGGCGCGGCTTCCGCCCGGCACCACCACCAGTCTTGCCAACTCCGCCGCGCTGATGGCCTGGCCAGCGGCACGCGGCGGCTGGGTGCGCCCCGGCCTGATGCTCTATGGCTCGCACATGCTCGATGCGCCGTGCGCGGAGGCCGAGCCGCTGCGCGCGGTGATGGCGCTGGCATCCAAGGTCATCGCCGTGCGCGAGCTCGCCGCGGGCGAACCGATCGGCTACGCGGGTGCCTTCATCACCTCGCGCCCGACGCGCGTGGGCGTGGTCGCTGCCGGCTATGCCGACGGCTATCCGCAGTACGCGACCTCGGGCACTCCGGTGATCATCGACGGCCAGCCGGGCGAGCTGATCGGGCGCGTCTCGATGGACATGCTGACCGTGGACCTGACCGACCACCCCGGTGCCGGCATCGGCAGCGATATCGAACTGTGGGGCGCGCGCTTGTCGGTCGCCGAGGTCGCGGCGCGCAGCGGGAACAGCCCGTACCGGCTGCTGACGGGGCTGAAGCGCGCGCAGCGGCAGGTGGTCGAGCGCTCCTGAGCCCGGTTGCGCACGGGCCATGCCCGGCGCCGCCGAACCTGCGTCACTCAGCGCCCGCGCAGCATCTCGCGCAGCGGTGCCACGCAGCGGCGGCTGACCTCCAGCGGCTGGGCGCCGTGGCGGAGGATGGCGTGGACGTGGCCCTCGGGGTCGCGGCGGAGTTCGACCAGTTCGTGGCGGGCGACCAGGCAGTTGCGGTGGATGCGCAGGAAGCGGTCGCCGAACTCCTCCTCCAGCGACTTCAGCGATTCCTCGATCAGGTCCTCGCCGCGGGCGTGGTGCACCACCACGTATTTCTCATCGGCCTGCAGGTAGTGGATGTCCTCGATCGGGACCAGGCGCAGGCTGCCGCGCAGGCGCGCGCACAGGTGGGTGCGGCGCTTGCCGCCACCGTCGCCGCGGCTGCGCTCCAGGCCCGCGGCAAAGGTGCGCACGCGGTCGATCGCCGCCTGCAGGCGTTCGGGGCGCACCGGCTTGACCAGGTAGTCGACGGCGGCAGCGTCGAAGGCGGAGAGCGCGTGCGCGTCGTAGGCGGTGCAGAACACCACCGCCGGGCGCGGTTCGAAAGCGGACAGGTGGCGCGCGGCCTCGAGGCCGTCGATGCCGGGCATGGCGATGTCGAGCAGCACCAGGTCGGGCTCGTGCTCGGCGCAGGCCTGCAATGCGCTGCGGCCGTCGCCGGCTTCGGCGACCACCTCGATGTCGGCGTGCGCGGCCAGCAGGCTGCGCAGGCGCTCGCGGGCCAGCGGCTCGTCGTCGGCGATGACCACTTTCATGGCGTCCTCCTCCCCCCCGCTCCCAGCGACAGCTCGCCCAGTGGCAGCTGCAGCTCGCAGGCATAGTAGCCCGCGTCCCAGCCGCAGGTCATGCGCGCGCGCGGGCCGAAGGCGTAGCCCAGGCGGTGCACGATACTGCGCTGCGCATGTCCCGCGCCGTGTACCCCCGGCGCATCCGGCGGCAGCGACGGGTTGCGCACGCTGATCCGCAGCATGTCGTCGTCCGCGGCCAGCGTGATCCCCACCGTGCCGCCCTCGGGCAGCCGCGAGATGCCGTGCAGCACCGCGTTCTCGAGCAGCGGCTGCAGCACCAGCCGCGGCATCGGCAGGTCCCAGGGCAGCGGCTCTTCGCGCTGCCACTCCACGCGCAGGCGCTCACCCAGGCGCAGCTGTTCGATGCGCAGGTAGTGCTCGACCAGCCGCACTTCTTCGGCCAGCGACGAGTCGCCCTCGCCGGCGCCGAGCGCGGCGCGGAACAGGTCTGAAAGATCCAGTACCGCGCGTTCGGCGACCTCAGGGTCGCGCTTCAGCAGGGCGGCGATCATGTTCATGCTGTTGAACAGGAAGTGCGGGCGGATGCGCGCCTGCAGCGCGTCGGCCTCGGCGCGCGCGTGCGCCGCCAGCTGCGCCTGCCAGCGGTCGATGACGTAGAAGTAGCGCAGCGCGAGCGCCGTGATCAGGGTGACCACGCCGGCCGAACCGGTGACAAAGCGCATCGCCGTCGGCCAGCTCCCCGCTTCGCCGACGCTGGCGAACAGCGCATGCACCACCGCCGCCACGACGCCGGCGACGGCTGCGGCAAGCGCCACCGCGACCAGCGCGCCGGTGCGCCGCGGCAGGCGCGACAGCGCGCGCCGCGACACGCACAGCAGCACCGATACCGACAGCGCCAGCCACAGTGCGAAGCCGCTGGTGGAAAGAACGCGCGGCAGGTCCCAGTGGCTGCCCGCATCGGGCACCAGCACCACGACGACGACCACCAGTTGGGCGATGCCGAGCATCGCTGCCAGCCGCCGCAGCCGGCACAGGTCGGGCAGCCACGGCTCGTCGGCGCGCGCGTTGCCCATGGACCTCAGCCCGCCGCGAACCGCCGCGCGAGCCAGTCGCCGAGGTCGCGGATCTCCTCGGCGCAGACCGAATGCGGCATCGGGTAGGCGTGCCAGTCGATCGTGAAACCCAGCTCGCGCAGCAGCGCCGCGCTCTGCTGGCCGGCCTGGAACGGCACCACCGGATCCTGGCTGCCGTGGCCCATGAACACCGGCTGCTTGTTCGCGCCGTCAGCCAGCGCGTCGCGGGCCTTGTTCGCGGAAGGCACGTAGGTGGACAGCGCGACCAGCCCGGCAAGCGGTGCGGCACTGCGCAGGCCCGCGGCCAGAGTGACGGCACCACCCTGCGAGAATCCGGCCAGCACCACGCGCGAACGCGGCACGCCGCGCTCGACCTCGCGCGCGATGAGCGCCTCGACCTGGACCATCGACTCGGCCACGCCGGTTTCGTCGGCGCGGTTGGCCAGGTCGATGTCGACGATGTCGTACCACGCGCGCATCGGCACGCGGTTGTTGATGGTCACCGGGCGCACCGGCGCGTGCGGGAACACGAAGCGCAGCGCCGGCCAGCCCGGGCGCACCAGTTCGGGCACGATCGGCACGAAGTCGCCGCCGTCGGCGCCGAGGCCGTGCAGCCAGATGATGCTCCAGCCCGGGTTCGGTCCGGTCTCGCGCTCGATGCAGTCCAGCAGCATGGCAAGCCTCAATACGGTTGGCGCGCCATTATGCATGGCGCTGCCACGGCGGCCCCGCGGGGCCGCCACCGCCGGCGATCAGGCCGGTGCGTCGGGACGCGTCGCGCGCAGCTCGGTCGCGCGCACCAGCACAGGCGGCGGCGCCAACTCCTCGGGCGTGGCGAAGATGCGCCGCCTGCGCAGCCATTGTCCGGCTGCGTACGACGCACCCAGGGCGACGATCGGAATCGCCAGCACCAGGCCCAGGATCACCGGCGACATCCACGCCGCAAGCGCCGGCGAGACCATCCACGCGGCCACGCCGGCGACGATGCCGGCAAGCGTCAATCCGCCGTACAGGCGCAGCAGCTCGCGCAGCGGCAGCGTGCCGTCATCGCGGCGCTGCGATTCCCATCCGGAGTCCTTGCCGGCCAGCACCCCGGCCACGCCGCGCGACTGCACGTACATGGTCACCGGTGCCATCAGCGCGGCGAGCAGGGTTTCAAGCAGCATGCCGACGAAAGTCCGCCACGCACCGCCACAGCCGCGGCGCATGGCCGGGTCGACCATGGTGGCGAAGTAGCCCATCAGCTTGGGCGACAGCAACATGGTCATCGTCACCACGAACACGGCGATGAATCGGTTCGCGTCCTGCTCGCGCCAGTAGGCCGTGGGCGTGAAGCCCTCCAGGGAAAAATGGCCCCATGAAAAGCCCGCGTGCAACAGCGGAATCGACACGCCCACGATCATCAGCATCGCCCACATCGGCGCGGTGAAATAGTGGCCGATGCCGATCAGCAGGTGCCAGCGGCTGACCCAGTGCAGGCCGCGCCCGGGCAGCACCGCGCCATGCTGCAGGTTGCCCTGGCACCAGCGGCGGTCGCGCACCAGCATGTCGGTCAGCGAAGGCGGACCCTCCTCGTAGCTGCCGCCCAGGCCCGGGATCATGTGCAGCGCCCAGCCGCCGCGGCGCATCAGCGCCGCCTCGACGAAGTCGTGGCTGAGCACGGTGCCGGCGAACGGCTTCACGCCGCTCAGCGCCGGCAGGCCGGCGCACTCGGCGAAGGCGCGCGTGCGCACCATCGCGTTGTGGCCCCAATAGTTGCTCTCGGCGCCGTGCCACCAGGCCACGCCATAGGCGATGACCGGCCCGTACACGCGCCCGGCGAACTGCTGCATGCGCGCGAACAGGGTGTTGCCGTTGACGATCACCGGCAGCGTCTGGATGAGCGCGACATCGTCGTGGCGCTCCATCGCAGCGGCCAGGCGCACCAGGGTGCCGCCGTCCATCACGCTGTCGGCGTCGAGGATCAGGAACTGCGGCCAGCCGCCGCCCCAGCGCCGCACCCAGTCGGCGATGTTGCCGGCCTTGCGCTCGCTGTTGTCCTCGCGCAGGCGGTAGTACACCCTCGCGCCCGGCCCCAGGCGTTCGCACAGGGCGAGGAGCGTCGCCGCTTCTTCCGCCTGGATGGCGGCGTTGCGCGTATCGCTGAGCACGAAGAAATCGAAGCGCTCGAGCTGCCCGGTGGCCGCCAGCGATTCATGCATGGCCTGTACGCCGGCCATCAACCGCGCGGGATCCTCGTTGTAGATCGGCACCAGCAGCGCGGTGCGCGTGGCGAGCGCCGGCAACGGGCCGTGTGCGCTCATGCCCATGCGCAGCGGCCGCCGCTGCAGCAACAGCACGAAGCCGGCGATCGCGCCCACGAAGGCCTGCACGATCCAGGCGAACAGGCCGACGAACAGCACCAGCATCGTGCCCTCGAGCGGATCGATGCCGTCGCCGCGCAGCAGCCACCACAGCTGGTAGGTGGCGATGGCGGTCAGCAGCACGGCGGCGGCGATCACGGCGAAGCGGCGCCAGGCCATGTTCGGCGGCGTGGTCGGGCGCGTCGGGTTGCTGATCGTGCCCCGGTCGAGCGCCTGCACCGGCATCTCGAGCGGTGAACCCGGCGGCAGCGGCGGCAACGCGGGGTGCGCTGTGACCGCGCCGCCCGGCCTCTCGGCGGAAGGGATCACGGTGTCCATCGCGACAGCCATGTTTCGGAGAGGCGCCCGCCGTCACCCTCAAGCCACAGCCGCATTTCGACCGCTGCCGCGCTGCCGGGTTCGAGTTCGAAGCCGACGCGCCAGCCACCACCCTCGGGATTGCGATAGGCGACCGCGTTGCGCAGCGTGCCGGCGCTCGCGGCTGCCTGCACGCGCACGCCGGCGTCGGCCTCCGGCAACGCACCTCCGGCGAAGTCCACGAAGTACTGCCGCGCCTGTGCGCCATCCAGCGCACCACTGCGGGTTGCGACCACGCGCGCAAGGCCCGGGTTCCAGCCGTGATCGGCGGCCCAGTGCAGCCTGTAGCGCCAGCGGTGTTCGCGGCCCGCAGCCAGCGAGGCGCCCGGACGCCAGAAGGCGACGACGTTGTCGGCGTACTCGTTGGCGGTGGGAATCTCGACCAGATGCACCTCGCCCTCGCCCCATGGATCAAGCGGCTCGATCCAGCAGCTGGCGCGCTTTTCGTAGCCGGCCTCAAGATCCTGGTAATCCTCGAAGTGGCGCTTGCGCTGGATCAGGCCGAAACCGCGCGGATCACGATCCTGGAAGCCGCTGTGCTCGACCGTGCCCGGGTTGCGCAGCGGGCGCCAGGCCTGCTCGCCGCTGCCATTGAGCAGGGCCAGGCCGTCGGAGTCATGCACCGCCGGACGCGGATCGTCGATGCCCGCGCGATCGTGGGCATCGAATTCGTACATGCTGGTCAGGGGCGCGATGCCGGCGTTGGCCAGCTCCACGCGCGGGTAGAGCCGCGCATCGACATCGAACACGGTCTCGTCGCCGGGCGTGATCGCGAAGCGGTACGCGCCCGCCACGCTTGGCGAGTCCAGCAGCGCGTGCACCACGACCTTCCCGGCACCGGTTGCCGGCGTCTCAAGCCAGAAGGCGCGGAACAACGGGAACTCTTCGGCACCCGGGTCGCCGCTGCCCAGCGCCAGCGCGCGCGCCGACAGCCCGTAGCCCAGGCCGCGCGCCACGGCGCGGAAGTAGCTGCCGCCAAGGAACGACGCGAACTCGTCCAGCGCTGCGCCGGCCCGCCCCGTGGCGTGCAGGCGGAAGCCGGCAAATCCCAGGTCCGTTCCCGCCGGCGGCTGCGGCGCGCCATGGTCGAAGCGGAACAACGAAGGCGAATAGGCGAACGGCCGGCTGCGCCCGCCTTCCACCACGTGCATCTCCACCCGGTCGCGGAACATGTAGCCGCGGTGGAAAAACTGTGCCTCGAAGCCACGCCCCTGCCCGCTCCACAGCGCACGCTCCGGCCTGTAGCGGTAATCGCGGTAGCGGTCGTAGCCGATGTCGTCGAGCACGGCCGGCAGCTCGCGCGAGGGGGCGCGATACGCGGCGGCGGCAAGCGCCGCGGCCAGCGCCGGCACCGAAGCGTCGTCGAACGCGGCGCCATCACCGGTGGCGGCCAGGGCGCGGCCGGGCAGCGTAAAGGCCGCCGGCAGGGCCAGGCCTGCCAGCAGGAGTTCTCGTCGGTGCAAGGTGGTTGCCAAGGGTCGGGGGATCGCGCCGGAATA
Source organism: Luteimonas sp. A501 (assembly GCF_054052085.1). The sequence goes on along the minus strand of NZ_JBSVRI010000003.1, from coordinate 325,305 downwards.
TAGCCTGCGCCTGCCGGTGGCCTTCACGCATGGCTAACTTTTTGCCCGGCGCGAAGCCGTGACGCGCAGGCCACGTGCCGCATGCGATGCTCGCCGCGCTGCACACCCCACGGGACCCCGATGCCGACGACCACCCCGCTTGTCTGGGAAGCCACGATCGTCCTGATCATCGGCCTGCTGGCGTTCGACTATTTTTTCCACGTGCGCAAGGCGCACGCGCCGACGCTGCGCGAAGCCACCATCTGGTCCGCGCTGTATATCGGCATCGCGCTGCTGTTCGGCGTCGCGGTGTGGACCTGGGGCGGCGCCGACATGGGCGCGGAATATTTCTCCGGCTACATCACCGAGAAGGCGCTGTCGATCGACAACGTCTTCGTGTTCCTGGTGATCATGTCCAGCTTCAAGGTCCCGCGCGAATACCAGCAGAAGGTGCTGCTGTTCGGGATCACCTTTGCGCTGATGGCACGCACGGTGTTCATCCTGCTGGGCGCGGCCCTGATCGACAACTTCGCCTGGGTGTTCTACCTGTTCGGCCTGGCGCTGCTGATCACCGCGGGCAACCTGCTGGCACCCGACGACCACGGCGAGGACAAGCCCAACATCGTGGTCCGCGTCGTGCGGCGGATGTTCCATTCCAGCCCGCATTACGACGGCGACAGGCTGTTCACCACCTGGCAGGGCAAGCGCGCGCTGACGCCGATGCTGCTGGTGATGCTGGCGATCGGCGGCACCGACATCCTGTTCGCATTCGACTCGATTCCGGCGATCTTCGGCCTGACCCAGAACGTCTTCATCGTGTTCACCGCCACCGCGTTCTCGCTGCTGGGCCTGCGCCAGCTGTACTTCCTGGTCGGCGGGCTGCTCGAACGCCTGGTCTACCTGTCGATCGGCCTGGCGGCGGTGCTGGCCTTCATCGGCATCAAGCTGGTGCTGCACGCGCTGCACGAGAACAACCTGCCCTTCATCAATGATGGCCAACCGGTGCCGGTGATCGAAATCGGCACCTGGACCTCGCTGGTGGTGATCGTGGCGATCCTGCTGGTGACCGTGGTGTCCTCGCTGACCAGTCCCAAGGGCAAGGCGAAGGTGGCGGTGTCGGCGCTGCGGCAGAAGGTCGCCGACTACCTGTCGCTACCGCCCGACGTTGCGCCGGCGGTGCGACGCGGGATGTTCGACGACATCCGGGCCAGCCAGGCGCGCGTGGGCGCGCTGGAGCCACGCTTCAAGGCGATGGTGAAGCGGCCCGACGTGCTGCAGCAAGACCTGCAGCGCGCGCACGAGGCGCATGCCGCAGCGACCGGAACGCCGCTGCGGTCGAGCCGGCTCGACCTGCCGCCCCCGCCGGACAACGAAGACGGCGACGGCGGCCACTGAGGCGGCTCCCCAAGGCGCAGCAGACCACATTTCCTGTGGACAGCCCCCTTGTGGGAGCAGCTATAGCTGCCCCCACAATGCGGCTGTAGCCGCTCCTACATGGGGCTTCCGAGTGGGCTGCCGGACCCCTGGTGGGGAATCAGCCCTGCGTCGCTGCCGCCGGTAGTGCGCTGTCTTCGAGCCAGCCACCGCCGAGCACGCGATACAGGGTGACGCGATTGGCCTGTTCGGCCAGGCGCGTGGCCACCAGCGCCTGCTGTGCGCTGTACAGCGTGCGCTGGGCGTCGAGCTGCGACAGATAGCTGTCGAAGCCGGCCTCGAAGCGCACGCGCGCCAGCGACTCGGCACGAGTGGCGGCATCGACCAGGTCCTGCTGCGCGGCGACCTGCGCCGCCAGGGTCTGCGACAGCACCAGCGCGTCGGCGACCTCGCGGAAGCCGGACTGGATGGCCTGCTCGTACTGCGCCAGCGCGATGTCGCGATCGGCGGTGGCCATGCCGAGCGCCGCCTTCAGCCGGCCCCCTTGGAAGATCGGCAGGTTGATGCGCGGGATGAAACTCCAGAGCCTGGTGCCGCCGTCGAACAGCCCCGACAGCTCGTCGCTTGCGGAACCGACGCTTCCGGTCAGCGTGATCGACGGGTAGAACGCCGCGCGCGCGGCGCCGATGTTGGCGCTCGCGGCCAGCAGCCGGTGCTCGGCAGCGATCACGTCGGGACGGCGCAGCAGCACCTCTGCATCGAGCCCGCCCGGTACCGCGGCCAGCCCGGTGACCGGGCCGACCCTGGCATCGGGCAGCAGTGCGGCATCCACCTGCGCACCTGCCAGCAGGTTGAGCGCATTGCGGTCCTGCGCCACCTGGCCGGCCAGGCGTTCGACGTCGACGCGCGCGCCGGCCACCTGGGTGCGGACCTGCTCCAACTCCAGCGCTGACGTTGCGCCCAGTTCGAAGCGCTGCGTGCTCAGGTCCAGGGTCTGCCGGTAGGTCGCCAGCGCGGCCTCTGACAGCCGCAGCTGCTCCTGGTCGGCGGCCAGCGCCAGCCAGGTACCGGCGACCTCGGCGACAAGAGACAGCTGCGCCGCGCGCTGCGCTTCTTCGGTGGCGAGGTAGTGCTGCAACGCCGACTCGCCGAGGTTGCGCACGCGGCCGAACAGATCGAGTTCGAACGCGGCGAGTCCGATGCCCGCGGTGTATTGCTCCGTCACCGGGATGTCGCCGCCCACGCGCTCGAGCATCGCTTCCGCGCCGATCGAAGGCAGCCGATCGGCGCGCTGGATGCGGTACTGCGACCGCGCACGCTCGACGTTGAGGATCGCCACCCGCAGGTCGCGGTTGTTGTCGAGCGCCAGCGCAACGACGCCCTCCAGCCGCGCATCGGCGAAGAAGTCGCGCCAGCCGATGTCGGCCATCGGCCGCGATGCCATGGCGCCGGTGCTGCCGGGTCCACGCGCATCGACGCCCGCGGCGTCCGCATCGCGCGCGGCCGATTTCGCATCCCCGGCCGTCACTTCGGGCATCGGCCAGGCCGCGGGAATTCCGGCCTGCGCTGCGGGCGTGGCGGGTACCAGGGTGGCGCAGCCGCTGGCGGCGAGGACCGCCGCCAGGGCGAGCGCGAGGCTTGCATGCTTACTCATGGTCGATGGCTCCCGCGGAGGCGGGCTGCGAGTCGGCCTTGCCGCGCCTGCCGCTGAACAACTTCTGGATCACCACGAAGAACAGCGGGATGAAGAACACGCCCAGCAGCGTGCCGACGACCATGCCGCCGACCACGCCGGTACCGATCGCGCGCTGCGCACCGGAACCGGCGCCCGTTGCGATGGCCAGCGGCAGTACGCCCAGGCCAAAGGCGAGCGAGGTCATGATGATCGGACGCAGGCGATCACGGACAGCCTGCATGGTGGCCGCCACCACCTCCATGCCGCTTTCCACGTTGGCCTTCGCGAACTCCACGATCAGGATCGCGTTCTTGCTGGTGAGTCCCACCGTGGTCAGCATCGCCACCTGGAAGTAGACGTCGCGCTCCATGCCCATCAGCGTGTTGGCCAGCACCGCGCCCAAGATGCCCAATGGCGCCACCAGCAACACTGCCGTCGGCACCGTCCAGCTCTCGTACAGCGCGGCGAGGCACAGGAAGATGATGAGCAGCGACAGCGTGTACAGCAGCGGCGTCTGCGAGCCGGACTCGCGCTCCTGGTAGGAGACGGCCGTCCATTCGATGCCGAAGCCCGGTGGCAACTGTTCGGCCAGGCGTTCGATCTCGTCCATGGCCTCGCCCGACGACAGGCCCGGCGCGGCCTCGCCCTGGATCTCCACCGACGGCACGCCGTCGTAGCGCTCCAGTCGTGGCGAGCCGTAGTCCCAGTGCGAGCTGCCGAAGGCGCTGAACGGCACCATCTCGCCGACGCTGTTCTTCACCGACCACAGATTGAAATCCTCCGGGGTCATGCGAAACGGCGCATCGGCCTGGATGTAGACGCGCTTGATGCGGCCACGGTCGATGAAGTCGTCGATGTACTGGCCGCCCCAGGCCGCTGCGAGGGTGGCATTGATCATGTCCTGCGACAGCCCGAGCGCACCCGCCCTGGCCACGTCCACGTCGATCCGAAGCTGCGGCGTGTCCTCCTGGCCATTGGGACGCACGTTGGCGAGCAGTGCGCTTTCTCCGGCCAGGCCAAGCAGCTGGTTGCGCGCGGCAATCAACGCGTCATGGCCCTGGGCCCCGGTGTCCTGGAGGTAGAAGGAGTAGCCGCTGGCAATACCGAGCTCGGGCATGGCCGGGGGGGCAATCACGAAGATGAAGGCATCCTTGATTCCGCCAAGTGCGGCATTGCCACGCGCAGCGACTGCTTCGGCGCTGAGATCGGCGTTGCCGCGTTCGCTCCAGTCCTTGAGCTTGACGAAGGCGATGCCCGTGTTCTGGCCCATGCCCGCGAAGCTGAAGCCCTGGATCGCGAACACCGACTCGACCGCGTCTTTCTCGTTTTCGAGGAAGTGCTTCTCAAGCGCCGCAATCGACTCCAGCGTGCGCTCCTGCGTCGCGCCGACCGGAGTCTGCACCATCACCATCAGCACGCCCTGGTCTTCGTTGGGCAGGAAGGAGCTGGGCATGCGTGCGAACAGCAGCCCCATCACCAGCGCCAGCGCCGCGAACACGGCCATGAAGCGCCACGGACGCTCGAGGATGCCGCGCACGCCGCGCTGGTACTTGCCGCTGGTCTTCTCGAAGCTGCGGTTGAACCAGCCGAAGAAGCGGGCGAACCAGCCGGTGCCGCTGTCATGCGACTCGCCCTTCTTCAGCGGCTTGAGCATGGTCGCGCACAGCGCCGGGGTCAGCACGATGGCAACGATTACCGACAGCGTCATCGCCGAGACGATCGTCACGGTGAACTGCCGGTAGATCACGCCGGTGGAGCCCGACATGAAGGCCATCGGCACGAACACCGCCGACAGCACCACGCCGATGCCGACCAGGGCGCCGGTGATCTGGTCCATCGACTTGCGCGTGGCTTCAAGCGGCGACAGCCCCTCTTCGGCCATGATGCGTTCGACGTTCTCCACCACCACGATGGCGTCGTCGACCAGAAGGCCGATCGCCAGCACCATCGCGAACATGGTCAGCATGTTCACCGAGAAGCCCAGCGCGGCGAGCACGCCGAAGGTGCCCAGCAGTACCACCGGCACCGCGATCGTCGGGATCAGGGTCGCGCGGAAGTTCTGCAGGAACAGGTACATCACCAGGAACACCAGCACGATGGCCTCGAGCAGGGTCACGATCACGCCCTTGATCGACACCTGCACGAAGGGCGTGGTGTCGAACGGCACGACCGCCTTCAGGCCCGGCGGGTAGTACGGTTCCAGCTCGGCCAGGGCCTGCTTCACGCCCTCGGCGGTATCGAGCGCGTTGGCGCCGGTGGCCAGCGAAATCGCGACGCCGGTGGCCTGCTGGCCGTTGTAGCGGGAGTCGAACTCGTAGCTCTCGGTGCCCATTTCGACGCGCGCGATGTCGCCAAGTCGCAGCGCCGAGCCGTCGGGATTGCTGCGCACGATGATGTCGCGGAACTGCTCCGGCGTCTGCAGCCGGTCCTGGGCGTTGATCGTGGCGTTGATCTGCTGGCCGTCGATCGCCGGCGCACCGCCCAGCGAACCGATCGCGACCTGTGCGTTCTGGGCCGTGATCGCGGCGGTGACCTCGGGGATCGACAGCGCGTAGGTGTGCAGCTTGTTCGGGTCCAGCCAGATGCGCATGGCGTACTTGCCGCCGAACACCTGGATGGTGCCGACGCCCGGCACGCGGCTGAGCGGGTCGACGATGTTGGCGCCGACGTAGTCGGCGATGTCGACCTTGTCCATGCTGCCGTCTTCGGACACGAAGCCGATCACCTGCAGGAAGCTCGACGTCGACTTGCTGACGTTCACGCCCTGGCGCTGCACCTCCTGCGGCAGCAGCGGCATGGCCAGCTGCAGCTTGTTCTGCACCTGCACCTGGGCAATGTCGCCGTCGGTGCCGGTTTCGAAGGTCACGGTGATGGTCGCCATGCCGTTGGACGACGACTGCGACGAGAAGTACATCAGGCCGTCCAGGCCCTTCATGTTCTGCTCGATGATCTGGGTCACCGAGTCCTCGACCACCTTGGCCGACGCACCGGGATACGTTGCCCGGATCTCGACGCTCGGCGGCGCCACGGTGGGATACATCGACACCGGCAGGCTGAAGATCGACAGCGCGCCGGCAAGCATGATGATGATCGCGATGACCCACGCGAAGATGGGTCGGTCAATGAAGAAACGTGCCATGGCGGTCTCCGTTATTCCTGCGCAGCCGGCGCGGGCCCGGTGGCGGCGTCGGCCGCGGCGGTGTCCGCGGCGTCAGCATTGCCGGCGCCGGGCAGGCGCGGCGCGCGCGCCTCCTCCGTCACTTCGACCGTGGCGCCCGGCGCGATCTTCTGCAGGCCCTCGACCACCACGCGGTCGCCGGCGGCCAGGCCGGACTCGACCAGCCACTGGTCGCCGATGGTCTGGCTGACCACCACCGGACGCTGCTCGACCACGCCCTCGGCATTGACCACCAGCGCCGAGGTATCGCCCTTCGGATCGCGGGCCACGCCCTGCTGCGGCACCAGCAGCGCGTTCTGGCGCACGCCGGCGCCGAGCTTTGCGCGCACGTACATGCCGGGCATCAGCACATGGTCGGGGTTGGGCACTTCGACGCGCAGCGAGAAGCTGCCGGTGGAGGGGTCCACGGCCACTTCCGAGAACTTGAGGCTGCCGGGATGCGTGAACTCGCTGCCGTCCTCCAGCAGGATCGTCACCGGCATGCCTTCGGTGCTCTCCAGGCGCCCGGCTTCCAGCGAACGGCGCAGGTCCAGGAGCTCGGTGGCGGACTGGGTGAGGTCGACATGGATCGGATCGAGTTGCTGCACGGTCGCCAGCGCGGCCGGCTGGTTCGCGGTTACCAGCGCGCCCTGGGTGACGCTGGATTTGCCGATGCGGCCGCTGATGGGCGACGTGATCCGGGCATAGCCCAGGGTCACGTTGGCCGCATCGAGCGCGGCGCGCGCGGCACCGACATCGGCCTCGGCCTGCGCGAGCGCAGCGGTGGCGTTGTCGTGGTCCTGCTTGCTGACCGCGGACACCTTCACCAGTTCGGCGGTGCGGCTGGCGGTCAGGCGGGCGGCGGTGCGGGTGGCCTCGGCGCGTTTGAGCTGGGCGCGGGCGCTGTTGGCCGCGGCGCGATAGCTGGCGTCGTCGATCTGGTACAGCGGCTCCCCGGCCTCGACCAGGCTGCCCTCGGTGAACAGGCGCTTGGCCACGATGCCGTTGACCTGCGGCCGGACCTCGGCCACCAGCCATGCGTTGGTCCGCCCCGGGAGCTCGCGGGTGATGGTCACCGGACGGGCCTCGAGGGTGGCGACGGTGACCGCGGGCTTCGGGGCCTCGGCGCCCTCTTGGCCACCGCTGCAGGCAGCAAGCAATGCGGTGGCAAGGACGAGAAGCACGGGGCGGACACGGCGGAGGGTCGTGGTCATGTGGGGAGAGGCCTTGTGGGGATTCGAAAACGGCACGCCCAGCGACCGGGACCCCGCTGGTGCGGCATCGGTGCTGGGCGTTTCAGGTGATGTGATGTAATATACATACATGGATGTATGTATGTCAAAGGGCGAATTCGCGCCCGTAATGGAACAATGAATGATGGCGAGAAGGACGAAGGAAGACGCGTTGGCCACGCGCGAGGGCATCCTCGACGCGGCGGAGGACTGCTTCCGCGAGAAGGGCCTGTCCGGCACCAGCCTGGAAGCCATCGCGGTGCGCGCCGGGGTGACGCGCGGCGCCGTCTACTGGCACTTCAAGAACAAGGCCGAAGTGCTGGAGGCGATGATCAACCGCGTCAGCCTGCCCTTCTTCCACGGACTGGAGCGCGTGTCGCGCCCCGACGGCATAACGCCGCTGCTGGACCTGCGAGAATTGCTGCGGCAGTCCTTCGCCGACCTGGTGCACACGCCGCGGGTGCGCGCCACGCTCGAGGTGCTCGAACTGCGCTGTGAGATCCCGGCTGCCGACGACGCTTTGGCCACGCTGCGCAAGACCGGCATGCACCAGACCCTGTCACGCATCAAGGCCGCCTTCCGCCGCGCGGAAGCGCTGGGCCAACTGCGCGAGGACATGAGCGTGGAGAGCTGCGCGCGCACCCTGCACTTCATCATCGGCGGTGCGCTGCGCATGCACCTGGTGGATCCCGAGGAAATCGACCTGGAGCGCGACGGCCTGGCCGCGGTCGAGCTCGTCCTGCGCGGCTGCGCGCGCGACCCCTCGCAGCTCGACGCGAAGGGCTGATTCCTTCCCGGTCTTCGCGCAGGTGGGGGCCGCGGCCGGGACGGACCCGGCGCGCGGACGCTGCGCTTACTCGCCCTGCTTGGGCACCGCGGCTTCGGTGGTGATGCGCAGCTGCACCTCGTCGCTGACGTAGGGCGCGTTCATGCCCAGGCCGAAGTCGGTGCGCTTGAGCGTGGCCACGGCGTCGAAGCCGGCGGCCGGCTGGCTGGTCATCGGATGGTTGGCCACTTTGTTGATGGTGGCGTCGAGTACCACCGGCTTGGTGATGTCCTTGATGGTCAGGTCACCGGTGATCTTGAGCTTGCCTTCGCCCGCGGATTCCACGGCGGTGCTCTTGAAGGTCGCCTGCGGATACTTGGCGGCGTCGAAGAAGTCATCGCTCAGCAGGTGCTCGTCGAAGGCCTTCACGTGCGAGGACAGGCCGGCCAGCGGCAGGATGACCTCGACGCTGGAGGCGGCGACATTGTCGGCGTCATAGGTGATGGTGCCTTCGACCTGGCCGAAATGGGCGATCGGGTTGGAGAAGCCGAGGTGGTTCCACTGCGCAACGACGTCGGTGTGGCTGGCGTCGATGGTGTAGGTCACCGGGGCGGCAAAGGCGTAGGCCGACGCGGCGGCGAGGGCAAGGCCGAGGATGGTGCTAGGGATGCGGCTGGACATGACGGACTCCTGGATGAGGTAGTGCTTCGCGGATGGTGGCGGGCTCGAGAGGACCGCGGTACACAGGTCATCAACCGAGGCCGACAGTCTATCGTTCTGAATTATCGTTTTGTTTAACAATATTGCAACGACTGATCGCAAATATAGAACAGCAACCGGTTTAATCTGCGGCAGTCGACCTGGGCGCCAATTGACCGCTAAAATAGAACAATGATTGGTGCCGCGCGGTGTTTATTCTACAAATGATGCCAATCACACTACTCCTCCAGCGCGCAGAGTCGCTCGCAACGGAGTCCGCATCATGATCACCTACCGTCCCGCAAATGAACGCGGCCACGCCCGGCACGGCTGGCTCGAGTCCTGGCACAGCTTCTCCTTCGCAGGTTACAACGATCCCGAGCACGTGCACTGGGGTCCGTTGCGCGTGATCAACGAGGATCGCGTACAGGCCGGCCAGGGCTTCGGCACCCACAGCCACCGCGACATGGAGATCATCAGCTACGTGATCGACGGCGCGCTGGCGCACAGGGATTCGATGGGCAACAGCGCGGCCATCGTGCCCGGTGAAGTGCAGCGCCTGAGCGCGGGCAGCGGCATCACCCACTCCGAGTACAACCACGACCAGGAAGGCCTGACGCACTTCCTGCAGATCTGGATCATCCCCGAGGCCCAGGGCATCACGCCCAGCTACGAGCAGAAAGCGTGGACCGACGCCGACAAGCGCGGCCGCCTGCGCCTGGTCGCCAGCCGCGACGGCAGCGAGGGATCGGTCACCATTTACCAGGACGCGCGCATGTACGCAGGCCTGTTCGACGGCGACGAGGCGGCCACGCTCGACATCGCCCCCGGGCGCCTGGCCTACATGCACGTCGTGCGCGGCGCGGCGATGGTCAACGGCCACGCCGTTTCCGCCGGCGACGCGCTGCTGTACGCCGACGAGCCGCACGTCGAGATCGCCAGCGGCGACAATGCCGAGATCCTGGTCTTCGACCTGCCACGACTCCAATAAGGGACAGCAACCGTGCAAATCCGAAATTCCGAACACCGTTGGGGTCCTGTCAGCATGTTGCTGCACTGGGCGATCGTGCTCCTGGTCGGCTGGATGGCCTGGCTGGGCCTGACCATGGTCGACCTGCCGCCGACGCCTGCGAAGATCAACACCTACGCGCTGCACAAGTCGCTGGGCCTGACGCTGCTGGCGTTGGTGGCAGTGCGCATGGCCTGGCGGCTGTTCGCCGGTGCACCGAAGCCGGTGCCGGGCACTCCGGCCTGGCAGGAGCGCATCGCGAGCGTCACCCACATCGCCCTGTACGTGCTGCTGTTCGCGATCCCGCTGAGCGGCTGGGTCTTCAACTCGGCCTCCGGCTATCCGCTGCAGTGGTTCAAGCAGTTCAACCTGCCGTCGATCGCCGGACGCAGCGAAGACCTGGCCGCAACCGCGATCCAGGTGCACGAATACGGCTTCTGGCTGCTGATCCTGCTGGTGCTGGCGCATGCCGGCGCCGCGTTCTACCACCACATTTTCCAGGGCGACGACACCCTGCGGCGCATGCTGCCCTCGCTGCGCCGCGCCGACGCCCCCGACCCGACTTCGGAGCACTGACATGAACACCCGCAGCCTTCGCAACCGCCTCCTGCCCCTCACCCTCGCCGCCGCGATCACCGCGGCCGCCGCACCGGCCACCGCCGCCGACTACGTCCAGTCCTCCGGCGCGCTGAGCTTCGCCAGCGAATACCAGGGCGAGACCTTCGTCGGCCTGTTCCCCGACTTCAGGACCACGCTGAGCTTCGACCCGGCTGCACCTCAGGAGGCGAAGCTCGACGTCACCATCCCGCTGGCCACTGCGGACACCAAGAACGACGACCGCGACGGCACGCTCAAGACCGGCGACTTCTTCAACATCGCCAAGTTCGCCACCGCTCGCTACATGGCAACCGGCTTCCGCAGCCTGGGCGACAACCGCTACGTCGCCGACGGCACGCTGGAGCTGCGCGGAGTAAAGAAGCCGGTGGCGCTGGCGATCACCTGGACCCCGGGCCAGCAGCCGGTTCTGGTCGGCAATGCCACGGTCAAGCGCCTGGACTTCGGCGTCGGCGCCGGTGATTGGGGCGACGTGTCGATCATCCCCGACGACGTCGCGATTTCCACCAAGGTGACCTTCACCCCCGCGCGCTGAGCGCGCGAACCGCCAACCGCCAACCGCAACTGCAACTGCAACCCATCAACGACCGACGGCGAACGGCGCACAACCAACCGCGCACGGCGCACGACGCACGACGAATACTGTGGGAGCAGCTATAGCTGCGATCGCCTTCGCTGAAAAGCATCGCAGCCATGACTGCTCCTACAGTCCCGGATTGCCGGCGGATCGGGATGCCAAGGTCGCGGATTATCGAAGGGTCGGCATGTCGAACCCGACCTTCGCGCGCGACTCAGGACATCGGCTCCGGCTCCACCATCCGGCCGACTTTCGGCGGCAGCGGGATGAACTCGCCGTTGTCCATGTCCGGCAGCTTCATCCGGCCTGCGGCCCAGTCCGCGCGTGCCTGCTCGATGCGCTCCTTCGACGATGAGACGAAGTTCCAGTCGATGTAGCGCGGCCCCACGGGCTCGCCGCCCAGCGCCATGACCACCGCATCGCTGAGCGCCGCGATCGTCGCCGCCTTGCCTGGCGTCAGAAGCGCCATGCTCCCGGCCTCGACGCGCTGGCCGGCCACTTCGACATCACCTCGCACGACATACACCGCACGCTCGCTGTACTCCGCCGGCAACGACGCGCGCGAACCCGCTCGCAGCTGCCAATGCACGTAGAACTGCGGCGAATCGGTCTTCACCGGCGATTCGATGCCCGCCAGCCGCCCCGCGATGAGGCGGCCGACGATGCCGTCGCCTTCGAACACCGGCAGCGCATTGCTGCCGTAGTGCCAGAAGCCGGGATCGACTTCCTCGCGCTCGTCCGGCAGCGCGACCCAGGCCTGGATGCCGTCCATGGGACCGCCATTGGCACGCAGTTCCTCGAAACGCTCGGAGTGGGTGATGCCGCGGCCCGAGGTCATCCAGTTGACTTCGCCCGGCCGGATCGACTGCTCGGAACCCAGGCTGTCGCGATGCATGATCTCGCCGTCGAACAGGTAGGTGATCGTCGACAGGCCGATATGCGGATGCGGGCGGACATCGGCCTCGCGCGACAGGCCCGGCTCCATCAGCTTGGGACCCATGCGATCGAAAAAGATATAGGGGCCGACCATCCGACGCTTCGCGAACGGCAGTACGCGGCCGACTTCGAAGGCGCCAAGATCACGCGTGCGCTGCTTGATGATGAGTTCGATCATGGGAAACCTCCGGTGGACCTGCGCCGCCGACAGCGGATCGCCTTGCACATGGATCAGGACAGTCGCGGCTTCCACGCGCCTTCGGGAACGTTCATGTCGACATCCAGCCTACGCGCTGCCGAGGGTGCCTGCAGCATGCGAGAGACGGCCGCGGCGCGAGCCCTGAAGCCGCGCAGCTGCCCGAGGGCGCCGGACGCATCCACGCGAGTGGGCGACCGGCGCACCCCACCCCGGCTTCAGGTCGGCTCGGCCTCGGTTTCAGGCTCGACGCGGTACGCCGGATAGTCGATATAGCCCTCCTCCCCGCCGCCATAGAACGTGGAGCTGTCGCCCTCGGCCAGCGGCCAGTCGTTGCGCAGGCGCTCCACCAGGTCGGGGTTGGCGATGAACGGGCGGCCGAAGGCGACCAGGTCGGCAAGTCCGCCCGCCACGTCTGCCGCAGCGCTTTCGCGCGTGTAGTTGCCCGCCAGGATCAGCGTGCCACCGGCATACGCCTCGCGGAACGTGGTGAGAAAGCGTTCGCCGGCCGCGGCCACGATCGCCTCGCGGTTGCTGAGGTGCACGTATGCCAGGTTGCGCGTGGCCAGCTCGCGGGCCAGCGCCAGCCAGGTGTCGGCCTCGCCATCAAAGGCCGGCATGTCAAAGATGCGGTTGAAGGGCGACAGCCGGATGCCGACGCGCCGGCTGCCGATGGCGGCCACGACCGCGTCGACGGTTTCGAGCACGAAGCGCAGGCGGTTGGCGATGTCGCTGCCGCCGTAGGCGTCGTCGCGCGTGTTGAGCCCGCCGTTGATGAACTGCTCGAACAGGTAGCCGTTGGCACCGTGGATCTCGATGCCGTCGAAGCCGGCTTCGATCGCGTTGCGCGCCGCGGCGACGAAGTGCGCGGTGATGCCCGGGAGTTCGCCCGCGGCCAGCGCGCGCGGGGTGCTCGCCGGCATCTGTCCCGGCGTGCCGTCCTCGCGATAGCCGAAGGCCTGCACGCCTTCGGCGGCCTTCGCCACGGCCCCCACCGGCGCGCGTTCGCCGGGCTGCAGCGACACGTGCGACAGGCGCCCCACGTGCCAGAGCTGCGCGAACACGGCGCCGCCCTCGGCGTGCACCGCGGCGGTCACCGCCTTCCAGCCGGCGACCTGGGCCCTGGTATGCAGGCCGGGCGTGAACAGATAGCCGCGCGCCTGCTCCGAGACCTGCGCGCCCTCGGTAACGATCAGGCCGGCGCCGGCGCGCTGCGCGTAATAGGTCGCGGTGAGCGCGTCGGGCACGGTGCTGACGGCGCGGGAGCGGGTCATGGGGGCCATGACGATGCGGTTGCGCAGCGCCAGGGCGCCGAGGTCACAGCGATCGAAAAGTGTGCTCATGAAGGGGTCCGAATGGTTCCAGTGACGTATGCATCCAATCTACGTCGCCGGCACCCGTCGCGGGTGCGCGGCCATGGAACGATGGATCCCGGACGGCGCGTGCCGGCGCGGAGGAAGCCACAGGAGCACCGGAAACCGGTAGGAGCAGCTACAGCTGCGACCAGAAAGCAGCGAGTGCCGGTCGCAGCTGTAGCTGCTCCTACTGGAAGGTGCGGGGTGGCCCGGGTTGGGCGGTCAGACCCGCGCGAACACCAGGCTGCCGTTGGTGCCGCCGAAGCCGAAGCTGTTCGACATCACCGTGTCCAGCTTCGCATCGCGGCTTTCACGCACGATGGGGAAGCCTTCCGCGCGCGGATCGAGCGTATCGATATGCGCGGAGCCGGCGATGAAGCCGTCGCGCATCATCAGCAGGCTGTAGATCGCCTCGTGCACGCTGGCCGCGCCGAGCGAGTGCCCGGTCAGCGCCTTGGTCGAGGACAGCGGCGGCATCCGCTCGCCGAAGGCTGCGCGCACCGCCTCGAGCTCGACGATGTCGCCAAGCGGCGTCGAGGTGCCGTGGGTGTTGAGGTAGTCCACCGGCGCGTGCACCGTGGCCAACGCGTTCTGCATGCAGCGCACTGCGCCTTCGCCACTGGGCGCGACCATGTCGGCGCCGTCGGAGGTCACGCCGTAGCCGACAAGCTCGGCATGGATGGTGGCGCCGCGCGCCTTCGCGTGCTCGTACTCCTCCAGCACCAGCATGCCGCCGCCACCGGCGATGACAAAGCCGTCGCGGCCTGCGTCATAGGGGCGCGAGGCCACCGCGGGCGTGTCGTTGTAGCCGGACGAGAGCGCGCCCATGGCGTCGAACATGACGCTCATCGCCCAATGCTCTTCCTCGCCGCCGCCGGCGATGACCACGTCCTGGGCACCGTGGCGGATCAGGTCCGCGCCGGCGCCGATGCAGTGCGCCGAGGTGGCGCAGGCGGCCGAGATCGAATAGCTCAGGCCGAGGATGCCGAACGCGGTGGCCAACGTTGCCGACACCGTCGAGCACATCGTGCGCGGCACCATGTACGGACCGACCTTGCGCACGCCCTTGGCGCGCAGCAGGTCCGCGGTGGCGACCTGCCACTCGGCCGAGCCGCCGCCGGAGCCGGCGATCACGCCCACGCGCGGGTTGCTGACCTGCTCGGCCGACAGCCCGGCGTGCGCGAGCGCATCGCGCATCGCCACCCAGGCGTACGCCGCGGCATCGCCCATGAAGCGCTTGCGCTTGCGGTCGATCTCGGCGTCGAGGTCGATCACCGGCATGCCCGCGACCTGGCTGCGCAGGCCCAGCTCTGCGTACTCCGGCGCCGCGGTGATTCCACTGCGTCCCTCGCGCAGCGCGCGCGAGACGTCATCAAGCTTGTTGCCAAGGCAGGACACGATGCCCATGCCTGTCACGACTACGCGGCGCATCAGTTGTCCTCCAGATCCTTGAACAGGCCTACCCGCATGCTGCGGACGACGTAGATTTCCTTGTCGTCGACGAAGGTTCGGCCGTCGGCGATCACCAGCGGCACCTTGCCGCGCATCACGCGTTTGATGTCGATCTCGTAGCGCACGCGCTTCGCGGTCGGCAGCACCTGGCCGGAGAACTTGAGTTCGCCGCAGCCCAGTGCCCGGCCGCGGCCGGGTTCGCCCAGCCAGGGCAAGTAGAAACCGGCAAGCTGGAACATCGCGTCAAGGCCCAGGCAGCCGGGCATCACCGGGTCGCCGAGGAAGTGGCATTCGAAAAACCACATGGACGGGTCGATGTCGAGCTCGGCGACGATCACGCCCTTGCCGTAGGCACCGCCCTCGCTTGCGATGTGGGTGATGCGATCCATCATCAACATCGGCGGGGCCGGCAGGCGGGCATTGCCTTCGCCGAACATTTCACCGCGGCCACAGGCCAGCAGTTGCTCACGGTCGATGGAAGAAGGTCGCGTCATGGGACTCCCGGATCAGTGCGGCGCAGGCGCCGGAAAGACCGACATTGTGCACCACGCAGGCGGCGGCGCACCTGATCCCGGTCAGCAATCCGGCCGCGGCGGCGGCGGGAATTTCGATGCGCGTGCGTACGGTGCAGCTGGTTGGTGGGCCCACCAGGACTCGAACCTGGAACCAAAGGATTATGAGTCCTCTGCTCTGACCATTGAGCTATAGGCCCGCAGCGCCAATTGTAGGCCGGCGCTGCGCGCCGCAAAACGAGAATCGCGCAGGCGCGACCAGACGACGAGGACTGGCCGCGACTGCGCGACACGATCCCGCGACGGAACCCGTCGCAAGGTTCGTTGCTGTGGCGGCTTACATGCCGTCGGTGTTGTTCTCGCCATCGGCCGCCGCATTGGCTTCCTCGGCCGCGTCCTGCGCCTGCTCGGCGGCGTCGGCGGCCTTCTCGGCAGCGTCCGCAAGGTCTTCGCGACGGGTCATCTCGTCACCGGTGTCGACCTGGCCGGCGATGTGGGCGGATGCATCCGCGGCGGCATCGGCGGCGTCGGCGGCGGCCTGGGCCGACTGCGTGGCGGCCATGTCACCGGTCGCCGACGCGTGCTGCGCGGCTTGCTGCGCCTCGGTCGCCGACTCGGCGGCTTCCTGGGCGGAGTTGGCGGCCTGGTCGGTGTTGCTGCAGGCCGCGAGGGCGGTGGCGAAGCCGAGGGCGAGAAGGGTCTTGGCAGTGGAATTCATTGAGGTCTCCTGTTCGGGCGCCGTGGTGCGCCGTGGCGGTCACATTGCATGCCCCGGTGTAGCGATCATGCGAAGGCGACCCGGTGTCGGCGGTGCCATTCATATTCGCGCCAACGAAAAAGCCCCGCCAATGGCGGGGCTTTTCCTGGATCACCTTGCGTGGGTGCTCACTCGATGTCGAGGAAGCTCCGCAGTTGCTCCGAACGGCTCGGGTGGCGCAGCTTGCGCAACGCCTTGGCCTCGATCTGGCGGATGCGCTCGCGGGTGACGTCGAACTGCTTGCCGACTTCCTCGAGGGTGTGGTCGGTGTTCATGTCGATGCCGAAGCGCATGCGCAGCACCTTGGCCTCCCTCGGGGTGAGGCCGGCCAGCACGTCGTGCACGGTCTCGGAGAGGTTGGTGTTGGTGGTCGCGTCGATCGGGGACTCCACGTTGGTGTCCTCGATGAAGTCGCCCAGGTGGGAGTCCTCGTCGTCGCCGATCGGAGTCTCCATCGAGATCGGCTCCTTGGCGATTTTCATCACCTTGCGGATCTTGTCCTCGGGCATTTCCATTTCCTTGGCGAGCTCCTCCGGCGTGGCCTCGCGGCCGAACTGCTGGAGCATCTGGCGGGAAATGCGGTTGAGCTTGTTGATCGTCTCGATCATGTGCACCGGGATGCGAATGGTGCGCGCCTGGTCGGCGATCGAGCGGGTGATCGCCTGGCGGATCCACCAGGTGGCATAGGTCGAGAACTTGTAGCCGCGGCGGTATTCGAACTTGTCGACCGCCTTCATCAGGCCGATGTTGCCCTCCTGGATCAGGTCCAGGAACTGCAGGCCGCGGTTGGTGTACTTCTTGGCGATCGAGATCACCAGGCGCAGGTTGGCCTCGACCATTTCCTTCTTGGCCTTGCGCGCCTTGGCTTCGCCGATGGCCATGGTGCGGTTGATCTCGCGCAGGTCGGCCAGCGTCACCATCATGCCCTTCTCGATGGCGATGGTCGCTTCCTGGCCGGCGACGATCTGGTCCTTGACGTCACGCAGGCCGCTGGCCCACTTCTGCTTGCGCTTGAGCAGCTCGTCGACCCACTCGAGGTTGGTCTGGTTGCCGTCCCACGCACGGATGAAGTCCTTGCGCGGCATCCGGGCGACGCGCGTCGACAGGTCGAGGATGCGGCGTTCGTGGTCCTTGATCTCGCCGACCACGTCGCGCAGCTCGCGGACCAGGACATCGGTCAGCGGCAGCGGCAGCTTGAGGCTGGTGAAGGTTTCGGCCATTTCCTCGCGGAGCTTGATCGCCGCCTTGGCGGTCGGGCCACCCTTGGCCACGGCCTTTTCGAACTTGGCGTAGTTGGCGGCCATCTCCTCCATGCGGCGGGCGACCTCGGCCGGGTCGGGGCCGGTGGGACCGGTCTCCTCGGCAGCGGTGTCGTCCTTCTCGTCTTCCTCGTCCGCATCGGCGTCGTCATCGGAGGCCTTGGCATCCGTGGCGTCGTTGTTGGCGGCCGGCGTCGCGGGGGCCGGCGGCGCTGCAGGCGGCGGCACGGGATCGTCGAGGCCGTCGGTGAAGCCGACCACGATTTCGGGCAGGCGCTTCTTGCCGGCCTTGTGCAGTTCGTAGTCGCCGAGCAGGTGCGCGATCGTGCCCGGGAAGGTCGCCAGGGCGGCGGCCATCTGGTTCAGGCCTTCCTCGATGCGCTTGGCGATCGCGATCTCGCCTTCGCGGGTCAGCAGCTCGACCGTGCCCATCTCGCGCATGTACATGCGCACCGGGTCCGTGGTGCGGCCGCCTTCTCCGTCGAGTGCGGTCAGCGTGGCGGCTGCCTCCTCGGCGGCGGTGTCATCGACCTCGCGGCCACCGCTGGACTCGCCGGCCAGCAACAGCGTCTCGGCATCCGGGGTGGTTTCATGCACCTGGATGCCCATGCTGTTGATCATGCCGATGATGTCTTCGAGCTGCTCCGCGTCGACGAGATCGTCGGGCAGGTGGTCGTTGACTTCGGCATAGGTGAGGTAGCCCTGCTCGAGACCCTTGGAGATCAGGATCTTGATGTCGGACTGCGGGGCTGGACGCTCGATCGCCATGTGGCGCGCACCGTAGAAAAGGGGAACCCGTAATTATACCATTCCGCGCGAGGGCTCATGACCGCAGCAGGAAGGTGGTTGGCCCGTCATTGACCAGGCTTACCGTCATATGGGCCCCGAAGCGGCCACTTTCCACCCCCCCGGCATGAAGTCGGCGGCATTCCCCCACCAGGGCGCTGAACGTCGGTTCAGCTTCGGCCGGCGCGGCGGCGGTGCTGAAGCCCGGCCTGAGCCCGGAGCGGGTGTCGGCGACCAGGGTGAACTGGCTGACCAGGAGCAGCCCGCCGCAGGTATCTGCCAACGAACGGTTCATGCGCCCGGCCTCGTCGCCGAAGACCCGATAGGCGAGCAGGCGCGGCGCCATCTTCGCGATCTGCACTGCGCCGTCTCCGGGCTCGATCCCCGCCAGCACCAGCAGGCCCGGGCCGATGGCACCGACCTCTTCGCCGTCCACCTCGACGCTGGCCCGTGTCACGCGTTGCAGGAGCAGGAGCATCGATGGGCATCCTCGTGATGGCGGGTCCGACGGATAGACTCTAGCGATGACCGAGCTGCCCGCAAGCCTGCTGCACGCCGCCGCTTCCGCCATCGGGCGTTTGCCCTGGGGCGCGCAACGCGCGCTGGGCGACGCGCTGGGCTGGCTGGCGCGCACGCTGCGTACGCGCGAGAGCGTGGTGGCGCTGCGCAACCTGGAGCTGGCGATGCCCGCCCTCGCTGCCGCCGAGCGCGAACGGCTGCACCACGACGTGATGCGCACCACCGGCCGGCAGATGATCGAAACCCTGCGCCTGTGGACCCGGCCGCACGCGGAAAACCTGTCGCTGATCCGCGAGTCGCACGGCGAGGCGCTGTTCGATGCCGCGATGGCCGCCGGCCGCGGGGTGATCGTGGCCGCGCCGCACCACGGCAACTGGGAGCTGCTCAACCAGTGGCTGGCCGCGCGCACGCCGCTGGCAATCCTGTACAAGCCGCCGGAGTCGGCGATCGGCGAGGCCTTCCTGCGCCGCGTGCGCGCCGACACCGACGCCGGCCGCATCACCCAGGTCCGCGCCGAGGGCCCGGGCATCCGCCAGCTGTACAAGACGCTCAAGGATGGCGGCGTGGTCGGGATCCTGCCCGACCAGCAGCCCAAGGCCGGCGACGGCGCGTTTGCGCCCTTCTTCGGCATGGAGGCGCTGACGATGACCCTGCTCTCGCGCCTGGCCGAACGCAGCGGTGCGACCGTGCTGTTCGCCTGCTGCGAGCGCCTGGAAGGCCGCGACCTGGCCTATGCGCTGCGCATCGACCCGGCACCGGCGGGCATCCATGACCGTGACACCACGGCATCGGTCGCCGCGCTCAACGCCGGCGTCGAACACATGGCGCGGCGCGCGCCGGCGCAGTACCAGTGGACCTACAAGCGCTACAAGCTGCGCCCGCCCGGCAGCAACGAACCCAATCCCTATCGCGACCTGGAACGCCGGCGATGAGCGAACCCTTCGTGCCGGCACCGCCCGGCGACGCCGCAGCGGTCCCGGCCCGCAACGGCTGGCAGCCGCTGCCGCCGCGCGCGCGCACCCTTTTCCTGCTCGCCCACGGCGCCGGCTGGGGCGGCCTGGCGCTGGCCAGCCTGGTACCGATCGGACTGCTGTTGCCCAAGCCGCTGCCGGCGTTCGCGGTCGCGCTGGCAAGCCTGCTGCTGCTCCCGGCCTGGGGCCTGTGGCTGGCTGCCCGGCGCTATCGCCACACGCGCTGGCTGCTCGACAACACCGGCCTCGGCTATCGCCGCGGACGCATGTGGCAGGTCGAGACCCGCGTTCCGCGAACGCGCGTGCAACACGTCGACCTCAAGCACGGGCCGCTGGAGCGGCGCTTCCGGCTTGCCACCCTGGTGGTCCACACCGCCGGCACCCGCGACAGCGCGGTCGCGGTGGCCGGCCTTGATGCCGACGATGCCGCAAGGCTGCGCGACCTGCTGGCGCAGCAGGTGGACGAGGACGATGCCGGCAACGCCTGAACCCCACGCGCCGGCGAATGGCGACGAACGCCGCCTGCACCCCTGGTCCTGGCTGTTCGTGCTGCTGCAGCAGTTGCGCCAGTTCATCGTGCCGCTGCTGGTGCTGGTGTTCCTCGGCCGCGGCGATCGCTATGCGCTCTGGCCCCTGGCCGGCGTGGCGGTGCTCGCGGCCGCCTCGGTCTGGCGCTACTTCACCTACCGCTACCGTGTCGATGGCGACCGCCTGGTCGTGCGCGAAGGCTTGCTGGAGCGGCAGGTCCGGCAAATCCCGTTCGCGCGGATCCACAACGTGGCGCTGCACCAGACGCTGCTGCACCGCGTGTTCGGGGTCGCCGAGGTGCGGCTGGAATCAGCGGGCGGAAACAAGCCCGAGGCCGAGATGCGCGTACTGCGCATGGAGGATGCGCTGGCGCTGGAACGGCTGATCCGCACCCACGGTGCGGTCGCCGCGGATGCCGATCCCGATGCGCCTGCAGGCGAAGGTGCGGCCGGCCACGGCGACGGCTGGCTGCTGCTCTCGCTCCAGGGCGCCGAACTCGTGCGCCTGGGGCTGGTCAGCAACCGCGGCATGGTGGTGGTCGCCGGCGCCTTCGCGGTGTCCTGGCAGGTGCTGCCCGACCACATGCTCGCGAGCGTGGTCCGCGACGCCGCGGACAGGGTGTTCGGCTACGCCAGCGGCTTCGCCGACGGCATGCTGGCGCGTGCGGCGGCGGTGGCCCTTGTGATACTCGTGGCGCTTGCCCTGTTGCGCGTGCTTTCGGTGGCACTCGCGCTGCTCCAGTACCACGGCTTCCGGCTGCTGCTCCAGGGCCGGCGCCTGACCGTCGAGCGCGGCCTGCTCACCCGCCTGCGCACCAGCGCCCCGCGGCGGCGCATCCAGTCCTGGTCCCTGCGCGAGGGCCTGCTCCACCGCCTGTTGCGGCGTCGTTCGCTGCACGTCGACACCGTCGCCAGCGCCGGTGAGGGCGGCGAACAGCGCGGCCTGCGCGAACTGGCCCCGATCGCCACCCCGGAGGCCTGCGACGCGCTGGTGCGCGAGGTGCTCGCGGGCGCTCCCGCCTGGCCACCTGCGGGATGGAGGCGCGTGCACCCACGCGCATGGCAGCGGCTGGCGCTGCCCGGACTGATGCTTGCCGGGATGGGGGCCGTGGGCGCCTGCTGGTATTTCGGACCAGTGGGCCTGCTGGCCCTGGCCTGGGCGCCGTGGGCCGTCCACGCGGCGCGCCAGAACGCGCAGCGCGCGGGCTACGCGCTCGACGCGCGCATGGTGGCCGCGCGCTGGGGCTGGTGGTCGCGACAGTGGCGCTTCGCCGAGATCGACAAGCTGCAGGCCCTGCGCCTGGAGCAGTCCCCGCTGGACCGCTGGTTCGGCATGGCGACGCTGTCGCTCGACACCGCCGGCGCCCGGCCCACGACCCTGCTGCGCCTGCGCTTCATGCCGGAGGTCGAGGCCCGTGCTCTGCACGGCCGGCTTGCGGCAGAGCTGTCACGACTTCCATTGCGCTGGTGACGGCCGACAGCGGAAGCGCGGCAGGCCGCGCGGAGTCGGCCGGGGCCATGGCCGGACCCGGCCGGATCCCGAAATCGGTCCACGCCCGCCCGTGGCGCCGGGTCTCCGCACGCAGTGCGCGGTTGAAGGCGATGCCCTCCGGGGTCACGTAGCCACGCGGGTGTTCGAGGTGGACGGCGATCGCCCGGTGGCGGATGCGCTTGCCGCGGATACCGGCGTTTTCGAGCCGCTCGCCGAACTCGCGATCCTCGCCGCCGTAACGCATGCGCTGGTCGAAGCCATTCACCGACAGCACGTCCAGGGTCCAGCCCGAAGCGTTGTGACCGTTCCAGCTCGCGCGCGCGGTGCTGACCGCGTCGAGCAGGCGCGCGGCGGTCGGGCCGGCAGTGAGCTTGCGGTCGCGAAGCGTGCGCGGCATGCCCCGGGCATGCAGCCAGCGCGCATCGAAGCAGCGCTGGTCGCGGATGTCGTCGGCGGTGATCGCGTGGCTCGTCGTCATCGGAAGCTTGTGGTAACCACCTGAAAGGAAGCGACCCGGCGCGCGTTCCCGCAGGTGCGTGGACACAAAGTCCGCGCGCGGGATGCAGTCACCATCGGTGAACAACAGGTAGTCCGAGCGCGCCGCGGCGATGGCCATGTTCAGCGCCTCGCACTTGCGGAAGCCGTCGTCAGGCTGCCAGAGGTGGCGCACCGGCATCGGCAACAGCGGGCGCAGCGCCAGCACGCGTTCGCGGGTGCGATCGTCGCTGCCGTCGTCGGCGACCAGCACTTCGAAATCGGCGCGATCCTGGGCTGCGAAGCCGAACAGCACCTTCTCCAGCCAGTCCGGCTGGTTGTAGGTGGTGAAGATGACGCTCGCGGCGATCGCACGATTCATTGCAACATCATCACAGAGCTTGGTGGCGTCGAACATACGCCCGGGTGACAGTCCGATTGCAATGTCGGGCGGCAACGCCCAGCCGATGCCGACGGGAGTGCGAGCTCAACGCGCTGCCGGCCCCCAGTACCCGAGCTCCCTGCGAATCTGCAAGCCGCGGTACGCGGCGGTAAGCGGGCGCCTGCGCAAACGCCCCATGGTGCCAGCCAGCACTGCATCGGTCGCCGCGATGACACGCTGCGACGAGCGGCCGTCCCTGAACGGGTGGATCCGGTCCGCATAGGCCGCCAGCGCGTCCTGCAGCTCCGGCGTGGGCGCGAAGGCCCGCGCAAGCAGCGCAGGCAGCGCCGCCGGGTCGTCGAAGTCGAGCATGTGCGGCTTCGGCGCGCGGTTGCGGAAGGTCACCACCGGCTTGCGCTGGACCACGAACTCGCTGACCACCGAGGTGGTGTCGGCCAACAACACGTCGGCCGCGCGTTCGGCGCTGACCAGCTGCTCGGTCTCGACGAAGGCGGCGTTGGCGCCCGCCAGGGCGCGATAGCGCTCGACCAGCCCGGGCGGGCACTTCGGATGCAGGGTCAGCAGCCAGTACCGCTCGCCCGAGGCGACCTGCGCTGCGATCGCTTCGTAGAGGTGCGGCGCGGCGCTCAGGCGCTCGGTGAAGGTGGAGGCGAACATCACGATCCCGCGTCCGCCGGATTGCGCCCGCAGCTGCGCCGCCAGCGGATCCTCCGGCGTGAACAGCGGGTCGAGCTTGGGCCAGCCGGTTTCGACCACCCTGAAATGGCCTGCCCGCTCCGCCAGCGCCTGGAAGGGCACGGTCGTGGCCGGCCCCTGGGTGCAGTACAGGTCGAACAGGCCGCGCAGCCGGAAATGGCCGCGGGCATCGTCGCGCTTCTCGACGTTGAAGCCGTGGAACAGCTGTACCTTGGCGCCGGCCAGGAACGGGGGGACCCAGTTGGCGGCGCTGAACACCGCGCGCGGACGCAGGCGCACCGCGTCGCGCGCGCTGCCGACCATGTGCACCGGCGCCGGCAGGCGCGATTCCGCGGCGCCATCCACCAGCCAGGCATGCACTGCGTGCCCGGCACCTTGCAGGGCATCGGCCAGCGGCTGCAGGATGGGCAGCCCGTAGCGCTCGGTCGCGAACAACAGGTAGTCCGCCATCAACACCTCCTCGAGCCAAGACCCTGCCGTTACGGCCTGCATTATCGCGTTCAACGAAGCCGACCGGATCGGCGACTGCCTCGCGTCGCTCGCATTCTGCGACGAGATCGTGGTCGTGGACTCGTTTTCCACCGACGCCACCGCCGACATCGCCCGCGCGGCCGGCGCGCGCGTGCTGCAGCGCCGCTTCGATGGTTTCCGCAGCCAGAAGGCGTTCGCGGTCGAACAGGCCAGCCATGACTGGGTGCTGTGCCTGGACGCGGACGAGCGCGTGGGCGACGAGCTGCGCGGATCGATCCAGGCCGCGCGCGCCGCTGGCCATGGCGACGCCGTCGGCTATCGCTTCGCGCGCCTGGACAACTACTTTGGCCGGTTCCTGCGCCATGGCAACGCCTACCCGGACCGCGTGCTGCGGATGTTCGACCGCCGCCGCGGCGGCTGGCGCGGCACCCGCGAGGTGCACGAGGCGGCCAGCGTCGACGGCCGGGTCCATACCCTGGCCGGCGACCTCATCCACTATCCCTACCGGTCGCTGGAGCAGCAGCTCGCCAAGACCGGCCGCTATGCGCGGATGATGGCCGAACACGATTTCGCCCGCGGCAAGCGCGCGTCGCTGGCAAGGCTGGTGCTATCGCCGGGGTGGCGCTTCCTGCGCGGCTACGTGCTGCGCGGCGGCTTCCTGGACGGCTGGCATGGCCTGGTCTACGCCTATGTGCGGGCCAACTACGTCCGCCAGAAAACGATCATGCTGTGGCTGCTGCAGACCGGGCAGCCGGTGGCGACACCGCCGCGCCCCGACGCACCACACGACTGAGGCGAAGAACGATGTGCGGAATCGCAGGCGCTTGGGCGCCCCGTCCGGAGGACCCCGGCGTGCTCCAGGCGCTGGGCACGGCCATGGGAGCCGCCATCGCACATCGCGGCCCCGACGACGCCGGGACGTGGGTTGACCCGCTGGCAGGACTGGTGCTGTCGCATCGCCGCCTTTCGATCATCGACCTGGGCCCCGGGGGACACCAGCCGATGGCCTCGGCCGACGGCCGCTGGCAGCTGTCCTATAACGGCGAGGTCTATGACCACGCTGCTCTGCGTGCCGAACTGGCGGCGCTTGGTGTCGGCTTCCGCGGCCATTCCGACACCGAGGTGCTGCTGGAAGCGATCGCCCGCTGGGGCGTGGAGGCGGCGATGGCGCGTACCAACGGCATGTTCGCCTTCGCGGCCTGGGACACGCAGGCGCGCGAGCTGTGGCTGGCGCGCGACCGCGTCGGCAAGAAGCCCTTGTATTACGGCTGGTCGGGCGACGGCAGCCTCGTCTTCGGCAGCGAGCTGGCCGCGCTGCGCGCCCACCCGGCGCTGTCCGCCGAGGTCGATCCCGACGCGCTGGCGCTGCTGTTGCGCTTCGACTACATCCCGGCGCCGCACGCGATCCTGCGCGGCGTGCACAAGCTCGCCGCCGGCCGCCTGCTGCGCATCGACGGCGCGCGCCTCCGGGCCGGCGCCGCCGGCCACGATCCGGCACGCGACCAGCAGGCCTGGTGGAACGCCCGCGAGCGCCAGGAAGCCGCGATAAGCCGTGGCTTCGACGGCGACGAAGCCGCCGCGACCGACGCCCTGGACGCCCTGCTGCGCGACGCGACGGCGCTGCGCATGGAGGCCGACGTGCCGCTGGGGGCGTTCCTCTCCGGCGGTACCGACTCGGCGCTTGTCACCTCGCTGATGCAGGCACAGTCGATGCGCCCGGTGCGCACCTTCTCGATCGGGTTCGATAACGCCGTCCACGACGAAAGCGCGCATGCCGCGGCCGTCGCCAGCCACCTCGGCACCGAGCACACCGCGCTGCACGTGGACGGCCGCGCCGCGCTCGACCTGGTGCCGTCGATGCCGCGGGTGTTCGATGAACCCTTCGCCGATTCCTCGCAGCTGCCGACGGCACTGCTGTGCGGCCTGACCCGCCGCCACGTCACCGTCGCGCTGTCCGGCGATGGCGGCGACGAACTGTTCTTCGGCTACGGCCGCTACGCGCGCGCGCTGCGCAACCAGCGCATGGCCGCGCGGATCCCCGCGCCGCTGCGCGCCCTGCTTGGCGATGATCGCGGCGAGGCCGCCCGCCTGGGCGGCGTGGCGGCGCTGCGCGCCGCGCTGGCGGCCACCGGCGTGCAGGACACCGCGCGCCAGCGCGTGCAGCGCTGGCGCAATCCAGAAGCCGTGGTGCCGGGTTCGCGCCGCCTGGCCACAGCCTATGACGACCCCGCGGCCCTGCCCCGCAACGGCACCCCGGGCGACGCGCTGATGGCGCTCGACTTCGCCTGCTACCTGCCCGAGGACGTCCTCACCAAGGTCGACCGCGCGAGCATGGCCGTGTCGCTGGAGGCGCGCGCGCCGCTG
Organism: Luteimonas sp. A501; assembly: GCF_054052085.1. The sequence goes on along the minus strand of NZ_JBSVRI010000003.1, from coordinate 299,052 downwards.
CTGGACTGGCGGGTGGCCGAATTCGCCTGGTCGCTGCCGCTGGACATGAAATGGCGCGACGGCCGGCTCAAGCACCTCCCCAGGCGACTGCTGGGCCGCTATCTGCCGGACGAGCTGGTGCAGCGCCCGAAGTCGGGCTTCGGCGCCCCGGTGGGCGACTGGCTGCGGGGCCCGCTGCGCGAGTGGAGCGAGGCCCAGCTCGACGAACGCCGGCTGCGCGAGGAAGGGCACTTCGATCCGGCGCCGGTGCGCGCGCTGTGGAATGCGTTCCAGGCCGGCGAGCGCAAATGGCACACCCATCTCTGGGGCGTCCTGATGTTCCAGGCCTGGCTTGAACACGGCAGCGGCCCAGTAGCGCCGTTGACACGGGCTTAACGTCCGGACAAACACGATCGCGCGCTGATCGCGTCATCTGCAGGGGGCAGGCGACGAGGCGACCTCATCCATACCCACACGGCCTGCATGCCCCTACGCATCCCCCTCTCGCCCTCGCGCACCCATCATGCGCCTCCCGCGTCCATCAGCCTGCTGGTGACGACCTACAACTGGAAGCAGGCCCTGCAGCGCGTGCTGGAAAGCGCGGCGCGGCAGACCCGCCTTCCGGACGAGGTGATCGTCGCCGACGACGGCTCCCGCAGCGACACCGCGGACCTCGTGGCGTCGCTCGCGCGCACCTGTCCGGTGCCGCTGCGCCACGTCTGGCAACCCGACAGGGGCTTCCGCGTGGGCCGGGCGCGCAACCTGGCGATCGCCGCGGCCTGCGGCGACTACGTGCTCCTGCTCGACGGCGACATGGTGCTCGAGCGCCACTTCATCGCCGACCATGTCCGCGCCGCCCGCCGCGGGAGCTTCATCCAGGGCTCGCGCGTCCTGACCGGCCCCTGCTTCCGCGAACGCATGCTCGCGGATCCAGGCGAGAGGCCAACACCGTTCGCGCGCGACGTGTCCCGGCGCCGCAACGCGCTGCGCTCGCTGCTGCTGTCCGGCGCGTGGCTGGCCGCCAACCGCACGACCGCGCCGCGCACCATCAAGACCTGCAACCAGGGCTGGTGGCGCGACGACCTGGTGCGCCTCAACGGCTTCGACGAGCGCATGGAGGGCTGGGGCCGCGAGGACGTGGAGCTGGCCTGGCGCGCGCACAACGACGGCATCCAGTGCAGGCAGCTGCGCTTCGCGGGAGTCGCCTACCACTTGCACCACCAGGAACGGCACGAGGACGGCGCCAGCCCCAACGACCGCTACGTCGCCGAAACCCGGCGGCACCGGCTGACGCGCTGCGAGCTCGGCCTGGACGCACACCTCGCCGCAGCCGCCCTGAACCCGCGACAGGAACTGCGTACGCCTGCAAAGGCACGATGCGCGGGTGCGGGTGCGGGTGCGGCCGCGGCCTAGGGCACGGCCACCCTGCGCAGGCGCGCGACGTAGAAACCGTCCATCCCGCCCTCGCCGGGCAGGCGCTGCCGGCCGGCGCCGCTTTCGCGGCCGGAACGCGCGTCCAGCGGTTCGGCCGCGGCATCCGCATGGCGGGCGAGGAAGCCATCGATCTGGTCCGCGTTCTCCGCGGCCAGGATCGAGCAGGTGGCGTAAAGCAGCGCCCCGCCGGGGCGCAGCATCGTCCAGGCCGCATCGAGCAGCCTGGCCTGCAGCGCCACCAGGGCGTCGACGTCGGCGGCGCGGCGGTGCAGCAGCACGTCGGGCTGGCGGCGGACGATGCCGGTGGCCGAGCAGGGTGCGTCGACCAGGATGGCGTCGAAGGGCTCCCCGTCCCACCACGCGGCGGGGTCGGTGGCGTCGGCCACGCGCGTCGCGGCGGCGGGATCGATGCCTTCGCCCAGACCCAGCCGGCGCCAGGTGTCACGCACCCGCGCCAGGCGCCGGGCGTCGACGTCGATGGCCAGCAGGCGCTGCGTGGGATCGCGCTCGAGCAGGTGCGCGGACTTGCCGCCGGGCGCGGCGCAGGCGTCGAGAACGCGCGCGCCGGGCGCCGGTGCCAGGGCGTCGGCCACGGCCTGGGCGGCACCGTCCTGCACCGAGGCGTCGCCATCGGCGAACCCCGGCAGCGCGCCCACGGCGATGGACTGGGGCAGCCGCAGGGCGTCATCCAGCGTCGCCTCGGCCACGGCATCGATGCCGGCCTCGTGCAGGCGGGCGAGGTAGGCGTCGCGCGTCCCGCGGCGGCGGTTCACCCGCAGCCAGGTCGGCGCCGGCTGCGCGCTGGCCGCGAAGATGGCGTCCGCATCGTCCGGCCAGTCGGCGCGGATGCGGTCGCGCAGCCAGCCCGGCCAGGCATCGACCGGAGCGGCGGCGGGCAGGCCGTCGCGCTGCGCTCGGCGCAGCAGGGCATTGACCAGCTTCGCCTGGTGCGCGCGGCCGATGCCGCGGGCGGCGTCGACGGTTTCGGCCACGGCGGCGTGCGGTGCCAGGCCCAGCGGGTCGAGCTGGGCGAAGCCGGCGTGCAGCAGCGCGCGCAGGTCTCCATCGCGGCGGCCGGGCGGCTTCGCCATCCACGCCGACAGTGCGGCATCGGCGCGCGCGTGCTGGCGCAGGGCGGCGAAGCAGATCGCCTCCACCAGCGCCCGGTCGCGCACGTCGTCGAGCGAATCGAGGTGCGCGGCGAGCTCGGCGCGCAGCGAATGTCCGCGGTGCAGCACCGCGTCGAGGATGCGCGCGGCCACCACGCGCGGCAGGCTGCCGGATGAAGTCTTCATCCCGGCATTGTCGCGCGATGCGGCGGCCCGGTGCGGGCGGCCATGCCAGACTGGCACGCCCCCGCCCTCGGCCGACCCGCCCATGCCCGACACGCCAGCCCCGCCGCCGGACGCCGCCACCGGCCGCGCCGACAGCTTCCGCACCGGCTTCGACGGCCGCCGCATGCGCGAGTACCGGGGCCTGCCGATCTACGCTGCCCCGGGCCTGCACGAGGCCGCCGCGGCGCTGCTGGGCGCCGCGGTCGCACCCGGTGCGCGGGTGCTGGAGTTCGGCGCCGGCAGCGGCGCGATGTCGCTGCGCCTGGACGACGCCGGCTACCGGGTTACCGCCAGCGACCTGTTCGCGGAGAGCTTCAAGCCCGCGCACGTGCCGTTCGTTGCGGCCGACCTCAACGGCCCGTTCGCGGCGCAGTGGCCGGAGGGCTTCGATGCGGTCATGGCGCTGGAGATCGTCGAGCACCTGGAGAACCCTCGGCACATGCTGCGGCAGATCCGCGAGCTGCTGCCGAAAGGCGGCCGGCTGGTGCTGTCGACGCCGAACATCGCCAACCCGGTCTCGCAGGCGCTGTTCCTGCGCCGCGGCGAGTTCCAGTGGTTCCGGGACGTGGATTACCGCGAGCAGGGCCACATCAGCCCGCAAAGCCCCTGGATGCTGGAAAAGGCCCTCGCGGAGGCCGGCTTCGCGATCCGCGGCGAGCGGGCGGTGTCCAACCCGTTCCGGCGCGTGCGCAAACTGGGCTGGGGCGTGCGCCTGCTGGCGCCGCTTTTCGCACTGCTGGGCGGCCTGCCCCGCGCGCGTCGGGGCGAGGTCTGGCTGGTCGAGGCCGAGGCCGTCTAGGGTCCGGGCGCGACGAGGTCGCGGCGGGCGTTGAGGTAGTCGGCCGCGGCGATCGCCTTGCCGCCGTCGCGCTGCAGCGTGCGGATGCGCAGCGCACCGGTGCCGCAGGCGACATCGATGCCGTCGCGACCGGCGGCCAGCACGGCGCCGGGGGGCGCGCCCGCCGGCGCATCCACGGCGACCGCGGCGTGGATGCGCACGCGCTCACCGGCCAGGGTGGCCTCGGCAACCGGCCAGGGGCTGAAGGCACGGACCTTGCGCGCCAGCGCGTCGGCCGGCTGCGACCAGTCCAGCTTCGCCTCCGCCTTGTCGAGCTTGTGGGCGTAGGTCACGCCCTGCTCGGGCTGCGGCCGCGGCACCGGGCGGATGCCGGCACGCAGCAGGCCGAGGCCGTCGGCCAGCACCTGGGCGCCGAGTTCAGCCAGCCGGTCGTGCAGCTGGCCGCCGGTCTCCTCCGCGCCGATGGCCAGCGACTGCGACAGCAGCACCGGGCCGGTATCCAGGCCCTTCTCCATCTTCATCAGGCAGACGCCGGTCTGTGCGTCGCCGGCCTCGATCGCGCGCTGGATCGGCGCGGCGCCGCGCCAGCGCGGCAGCAGCGAGGCGTGCACGTTCCAGCAGCCGTCTTCGGGGATATCGAGGATCTTCTGTGGCAGCAGCAGGCCGTAGGCCACCACCACCATGAGGTCGGGCCTGAGCGCACGCAGCGCATCACGCGCCACCTGCGTCTTCAGGCTTTCCGGCTGCAGCACGGGGATGCCGCGCGCCAGCGCCTCAAGCTTCACCGGCGAAGCCTGCAGCCCGCGGCCACGCCCCGCGGGGCGGTCCGGCTGGGTATAGACCGCCACCACTTCCGCCTTCGTGCAGGCAGCGCGCAGGGAAGCCACCGCGAACTCCGGCGTGCCCGCGAACACGATCCTCATCGGACGGCGCCCCTGCCGCGGCGATCAGTCGCCATGCCGGCGCAGCTTCTCGTATTTCTTCATCGCGCGGTCGCGCTTGAAGGGCGAGAGATGGTCGATGAACAGCGTGCCGTCCAGGTGGTCGATCTCGTGCTGCACGCAGGTGGCCAGCAGGCCGTCGACGGCCATGGTGAACGGCTTGCCGTGGCGGTCGAGCGCCTCGACTTCGATGCCGTCGGCGCGGGTGACGTCGGCGAAAATGCCCGGGATCGACAGGCAGCCTTCCTGGTGCACGCGCAGTTCGGCCGAACGCTCGCGGATCACCGGGTTGATGAACACCAGCGGCTGGTCGCGGGTATCGGTGACGTCGAGCACCATGAAACGTTCGTGGACGTCGACCTGGGTCGCCGCCAGGCCGATGCCCGGGGCTTCGTACATGGTCTCGAACATGTCGTCGAGCAGGCGCTGGAAGGAAGGATCGGCAATGCCGGCCGCTTCGCGCTCGGCAGCGACCTTGCGCAGGTTCGGATGGGGGTGTTCGAGGATGCTGATCAGAGACATACAGGTGGGCGATAAAGGGAGGCCGCCGTCACAACCGTGCGGCACGGCTTGCAATTGTAGCGCCAGCAGGCTTGCGCCGGATCGGTTCCTGTAGGCATAGTGCGGCCGCTATACGGGGAAATCTCCAAGGGGAGCAAGTAGATGGCCGGCAAGCTTCAGCGCCTTTCTAATGCGCTACGCACGGGTATTGCGGTAGCGATGCTCACGGTGGCTACGTACGCGGCGGCCCAAGGCCTGCGCGGCGACCACCCGGATACTTATGTCGTCCAGCGTGGCGACACGCTGTGGGACATCTCGGGCCGCTTCCTCGAGAAGCCCTGGCTGTGGCCGGAAATCTGGCAGGCCAATCCGCAGATCGCCAATCCGCACCTGATCTATCCGGGTGACGTGATCAGCCTGGCCTACTTGAACCGCGTCAGCGTCAGCGTCACGCCGGGCCCGCGGACCGAGGCCGCGCCGATCAACGCCGTCCCGCTGTCCGAGATCGAGCCCTTCCTCAAGGACCTGAGCGTGGTCGACGCGTTCGACCACATGCCCTACGTGGTCGGCCTTGAAGAGGATCGGATGCGCGCCAGCCGCGGCCAGGTCGTCTACGTGCGCGGGCTTGGCGACGCATCGCCCGGCACCCGCTACGCGGTGCTGCGCCCGACCGTGCGCTACACCCACCTGCTGCGCGCCGGCATGTGCTGCGACACCTTCGGCCGTGACGAGCTCGACGCCACCGGTCGCCGCAGTATCGACTGGGGCCAGTACTGGGCCAACGTGGTCATGCCCGACAAGGGCCAGGAAGTGCTGGGCCACGAGCTGATGCGCGTGACCGCCGGCACCCTGACCCGCGGCGAAGTCGGCGGCATCCAGGCCAGCACCCTGCTGCTCGACGAGGAGGGCCGCGAGGTCCGCATCGGCGACCGCGTGGTTGCGGTGGACGCCCAGCCCTACGACCTGCAGTTCTTCCCGCACCCGCCGGCGGTCCAGACCGACTACGGCAAGGCGCGCGTGCTGGCGGTGACCGACATGCTCACCTCCGGCGGCCCGCGCGACGTTATCGCGCTGTCGGTCGGCGCCCGCGAAGGCGTGGACAACGGCACCGTGTTCTCGATCTGGCGCGAAGGCACCAACACCGTCGACCGCGTCGAGAAGGGCCTGGCCCGCGACGAGGCCACCGTGTTCTTCGAGAACAAGGTGCGCCTGCCCGACGAGTTCGCCGGCCACGTGATGGTGTTCCGCACCTTCGACAAGGTCAGCTACGGCCTGGTCATGGACAGCATCAAGCCCAGCCGCGTCGGCTACCACCTCAAGCATCCGGACGCGACCTACTGAGGCGCGGCCTTCCCTGACCTGTACACGCGACGGCGCCCGAGGGCGCCGTCGTCGTATCCGGGCAAGGCTGGGCCATGGACAGCGAAGACACCCGGGCATTGCTGCGCCTGCTGGCCGCAGGCGGCCGCAGCGCCCCCCGCCGCAGGCTGCTGGAAAGCCACGGCAGCCCCCGCGCGGCGCTAGGCTCCGGGCGCACCGCCTGGCGCGCCGCCGGCCTGGACACCGCCCAGCAGGGCGCCCTCTGCGCCCGCGACGGTGGCGAAGACCTGCTGCAACGCCTGCGTTGGCTCGATGCCGGACCCGGGCGCCGGCTCATCGGCGTGCAGGATCCGGACTATCCACCCCTGCTGCGCCGCCTGGACACCGCGCCGCTGGCGCTCTGGGTCGTGGGCGACGCCAACCTGCTCTGGCATCCGACGGTGGCCGTGGTCGGCAGCCGCGCGGCCAGCGCCGGCGGCCTGAGAAACGCCTACGACTTCGCCCGCGCCTTCGCCACGTCCGGCCTGTCGGTGTGCAGCGGCATGGCCGCCGGCATCGACACCGCCGCCCACGAGGGCGCGCTCGCGGCGCCAGCCGGCCGCACCGTGGCCGTGCTCGGCACCGCCATCGACCAGCCCTACCCGCGGCGCAACGCCGGCCTGTACCGGGACATCGCCCGCACCGGGGCGGTCGTCAGCGAGCTGCCTCCGGGCGCGGCGTACGGGCGCGGCGCGTTCCCCAGTCGCAACCGGATCCTGATGGGCCTCTCGCTCGGCGTGGTGGTGGTCGAGGCGGCCCTGCGTTCGGGAGCCGCCATCACCGCACGGCTGGCCGGAGAGGCCGGGCGCGAGGTGTTCGCCATCCCGGGCTCGATCCACAACCCCAAGGCCCGCGGCTGCCACCGCCTGATCCGCGACGGCGCCGCCCTCGTGGAATCACCGGCCGAAGTGGCGGAAGCACTGGCCCCGCTTGCGATCAGCCTCGGCGACGACTTGCGTGGACGCCTCCGCGTCCCCATTGATGGCGTCGGGAACAACGCCCGGGCGGCCGGCACTGCCGATCCGCCCGCAGGCTCCGACCACCAGCGCTTGTGGCATGCGCTGGGACACGACCCCACCGGTATGGATGAACTGGTCTCGCGCACCGCATTGACGGTTGCGGAGCTAGGAAGCATGCTGCTGCTCATGGAGCTGGAGGGTCGTGTCGCGGTCGAGCATGGCCGGTATTCCCGAAAGTCTCAGTAACGCGCCCCCGGGCGCAGGCCGGGGGTAATGAAAGAGAGCATCCTGGACGTCCTGCTCTACCTGTTCGAACACTATTTCACCGAAGACGCGGACCTCGCCCGCGACCGCGACTCCCTCCAGAGCGGCCTGCTCCAGGCCGGATTCAGCCCCGCGGAAACCAGCAAGGCCTTCGATTGGCTCGATGCGCTCGCCGCCCAGCGGCCCGCGGACGGCCCGTCGCGCGCCAACGGTCCCACGCGCCTGTTCTCGGCCCCGGAAGAGGCCAAGCTGGACGTGGAGTGCCGCGGCTTCCTGATGTTCCTCGAGCAGCACGGCGTGATCGACGCCGACCGCCGCGAACTGGTCGTCGACCGCGCCATGGCCCTCGACCAGGACGAACTCGACCTTGACGACCTCAAGTGGGTCGTCCTGATGGTCCTGTTCAACCAGCCCGGATCCGAAGCCGCCTACGCCTGGATGGAAACCCAGATGTTCGTGGACGAGCCCGAAACGGTGCACTGAGCCCCCCGTCGACGCCACCGACGGGGCGTTTGCATCGCGAAACCGCCACAATGGCGGGGTTCCGGCCGCGAGCCGGCAATCCAGAAGACCACCGCGGCCCACGGCCGCGGCACGATCCTGCCCCGGGGGAAGCAGATGCAAGTCATGACGGTGGACGAAGACGATGACGGCAGCTGCCGCATCGAGCTGGAACTTGGCGGCACCGGCAGCGCGGACATGGACGGGGGCCGGGTCTGGTGGCAGCTGGAGCCCGGCTCCGCCCGGTGGACCTGCTCGTCCAGCATCGACGACCGCTGGCTTCCGCCGGAGTGCCGCGGCTGAACGCATTCGGCCCACGTCGCGCTTGACAGTGCCATCGCGGCCGTGATTCCACTATAAAGAGCAGCATCGAACGCCCGGGGCACCTGTCCCGGGCGTCGGCGTCTACATCACCCCACATCAAGGCGCGGCGCCCGCCGTCCCCGGAACCCCAGCCGCAATGGCCAAAAACCTCCTCATTGTCGAGTCGCCCGCCAAGGCCAAGACGATCAACAAGTACCTCGGCAAGGATTTCCAGGTGCTGGCCTCGTACGGCCACGTCCGCGACCTGGTGCCAAAAGAGGGTGCGGTCGATCCCGAAAACGGCTTCCGGATGCGCTACGACCTGATCGACAAGAACGAGAAGCACGTCGAGGCAATCGCCAAGGCGGCGAAGGCGGCGGACGGCATCTACCTCGCGACCGACCCGGACCGCGAGGGCGAGGCGATCAGCTGGCATATCGCGGAGATCCTGAAGGAACGCGGCCTGCTCGAGGGCAAGGAGCTGCAGCGGGTGGTGTTCACCGAGATCACGCCGCGCGCGATCAAGGAAGCAATGCTGACGCCACGCGCGATCGCCGCCGACCTTGTCGATGCGCAGCAGGCGCGCCGCGCGCTGGACTACCTGGTCGGCTTCAACCTGTCGCCGGTGCTGTGGCGCAAGGTGCAGCGCGGCCTGTCCGCCGGCCGCGTGCAGTCGCCGGCGCTGCGCATGATCGTGGAGCGCGAGGAAGAGATCGAGGCCTTCATCGCCCGCGAGTACTGGTCGATCGAAGCCGAATGCGCGCACCCGACGCAGGCCTTCAGCGCCAAGCTCACCAGGCTCGACGGCAAGAAGTTCGAGCAGTTCACCGTCACCGATGGCGACACCGCCGAAGACGCGCGCAGCCGCATCGTGGCCGCGGCGCAGGGCGCGCTGCACGTCACCGATGTCGCCAGCAAGGAGCGCAAGCGCCGCCCGGCGCCGCCCTTCACCACCTCCACGCTGCAGCAGGAAGCCTCGCGCAAGCTCGGCTTCACCACCCGCCGCACCATGCAGGTGGCGCAGAAGCTGTACGAGGGCGTCGCAATCGGCGAGGAAGGCGCGGTCGGCCTGATCAGCTACATGCGTACCGACTCGGTCAGCCTGTCGGCCGAGGCGCTGGGCGAGATCCGCGACGTGATCGCGCGTGACTTCGGCACCGGTGCGCTGCCCGACAAGCCCAATTTCTACCAGACCAAGGCCAAGAACGCGCAGGAGGCCCACGAGGCCGTGCGCCCGACGTCCGCACTGCGCACGCCGACCCAGGTGGCGCGCTTCCTGTCCGACGACGAACGCCGCCTGTACGAACTGGTCTGGAAGCGCGCGGTGGCCTCGCAGATGGTGCCGGCGATTCTCAACACCGTGTCGGTCGACCTGGCCGCCGGCAGCGAGCACACCTTCCGCGCCAGCGGCACCACCGTGGTCGACCCCGGCTTCCTGGCCGTGTACGAGGAAGGCAAGGACAACAAGGGCAAGGACGACGACGACGAAGGCCGCAAGCTCCCGGCGATGAAGCCCGGCGACCGCGTGCCGCTCGACCGTATCCACGCCGACCAGCACTTCACCCAGCCGCCGCCGCGCTTCACCGAAGCCTCGCTGGTGAAGACGCTGGAGGAGTACGGCATCGGCCGGCCGTCGACCTACGCCTCGATCATCCAGACCCTGCAGTTCCGCAAGTACGTCGAAATGGAAGGCCGCGCCTTCCGCCCCAGCGACGTCGGCCGCGCGGTGTCCAACTTCCTGAGCAGCCACTTCACCCGCTACGTCGACTACGACTTCACCGCGAAGCTTGAGGACGAGCTCGACGCGGTGTCGCGCGGCGAGGAAGAGTGGGTGCCGCTGATGGAGAAGTTCTGGGGTCCGTTCAAGGAACTGGTGGACGAGAAGACCGAGAGCGTCGACCGCAGCCAGGCCACCGGCGCGCGCGAGCTCGGCACCGATCCCAAGACCGGCAAGCCGGTCAGCGTGCGCCTGGGCCGCTACGGACCCTACGCCGCGATCGGCAGCATGGCCGAGGGCGAAGAGGAGAAGCCGCGCTTCGCCTCGCTGCGCCCGGGCCAGAGCATGCACACCATCACGCTCGAGGCCGCGATCGACCTGTTCCGCCTGCCGCGCACCCTCGGCCAGGACAAGGAAGAGGAAGTGAGCGTTGGCGTTGGCCGCTTCGGGCCCTTCGCCAAGCGCGGCAGCGTGTATGCCTCGCTCAAGAAGGAGGACGACCCGTACACGATCGACCTCGCGCGCGCGGTGTTCCTGATCGAGGAAAAGGAAGAGATCGCGCGCAACCGCATCATCAAGGCCTTCCCCGACAGCGACATCCAGGTGCTCAACGGCCGCTACGGGCCCTACATCAGCGACGGCAAGCTCAACGGCAAGATCCCCAAGGATCGCGAGCCCGCTTCGCTGACCTTCGAAGAGGTCGTGACGCTGCTGGAAGAAACCGGCAAGCCCGCGCGTGGCCGCTTCGGCAAGAAGGCCGCTGCGAAGAAGGTGCCGGCGAAGAAGGCTGCGGTGAAGAAGACCACGACGAAGAAGGCCGCCAAGAAGAAGGTCGCGAAGAAGACGACATCCACCGCGGCGAAGAAGGCCACGGCCACGAAGACCGCGGCGAAGAAAACCGTCGCAAAGAAGGCCGTCGCGAAGAAGGCTCCGGCGAAGAAGGCCGCGGCAGCGGACGACGCCGCCCCCTTCTGACCCCGGGATGGACGGGGTGCAGCTGCAGAAGGTCATTGACGCGCTCCGCGAAGGGGCGGTGGTCGCGTACCCCACCGAAGCCGTGTGGGGCCTGGGCTGCGATCCCTTCCACGAAGCCGCGGTGCTGCGCCTGCTGGCGCTCAAGCAGCGCGCCGTGGGCAAAGGCCTGCTGCTGGTCGCGGCGGACGTGGCCCAGTTCGAGGGCCTGGTCGATTGGGGCGCGTTGCCGGCCGCACGCCGCGACGCCGTGCTTGCATCCTGGCCCGGCGCCAACACCTGGGTGCTGCCGGCCACCCCGCGCGTGCCGCGCTGGATCACCGGCGCCCATGACGGCGTTGCGGTGCGGGTCAGCGCGCATCCGCTGGTCGCCGCGCTGTGCCGCGGTTTCGGCGGAGCGCTGGTGTCGACGAGCGCGAACGCCACCGGCCAGCCCCCTGCCCGCAGCGAAGCCGATCTTGCTCCCCCACTGCGCGCCGCCGTCGACGCCGTACTCCCCGGTGCCACCGGCGGCCTGGAGCGTCCGACCCCGATCCGCGACGCCCGGACCGGAGTCGCGCTGCGGGAGTGAGGGCTTTCGTCCCGGTACCGCTGCGCGCAAGATGGGCGCATGAGGACCGTGTCCGCACGCATCGCCGCGACCATCCTGCTGCCGGCCTGCCTGGTCGCCGCAGCGGCGGGCGCCGCCGGGCAGGACGCGGGCGACATCACGATCTACCGCTGCACGGCCGCCGACGGCCAGATGGTGATCGGCAACGTGCCTTGCACTGGCGACGCGCAGCAGCAAATGCGCAACATGGTGCGCCCGGTGGATGGCGAGCCTGCGCCGGCACCGTTGGCCGCTCCATCGGCGCCCGTGCCCGAGTCCCCGCCGACCGTTCAATACGTGGTCGCGCAGCCCCCGCAGCCCCTGTACGAGTGCGTGCGCCCGGACGGCAGCGCGTACGAAAGCGACAGCGGTGACGGCGAATCACGCTGGGTGCCGCTGTGGACCATGGGCTACCCCATGGGAATCGGCGCCGGGCCCCGCGGCCACGGCGGCCGCGGCGACATCGGCAGCCGCGGCCGGACCGGCAGCGCCGGCAGCGGCCTGAGCGCACCACCGGTCAGCCGCATCAGCACTCCACCGGATCCGCCGCGACCCGAGCCGGGCAATGCCGGCCCGCGCCCGCGCCCGCCCCATGGCGGCCAGGCCTGGCCCGGCGGTCCCGGCACCTGGGAACGCGACCAGTGCCATGCGCTGCCGCCGGCCGAAACCTGCGCGCGCCTCGGCGACCGCCTCGACGACATCCGCCGCCGCTTCTTCAACGCCCAGCAGCGCGAGCGCGATACCCTGCGCATCGAGGAGCGTGGCCTCAACGCCCGCATCGCCCGCGACTGCAGGATGTATTGATGCTTGGATCCACCCGACCCCGCCTTCGCCTGGCGGCAGCCCACGTTGCCGACCTTGCCCTCGCCGTCACCCTTGCCGTTCCCCTTGCCTTCGCCATCCCCGCGATCGCCGCGGCGTCCCAGGTCGTGATCTACCGCTGCACCGACGCCAGCGGCTCGCTGACCGTGCAGAACGACGACCCCTGCCCCGCCGGCAGCCGGGAGGAGCGCACGGTGATCGAGCCGCCGCCGCCGATGCCGGTCTACGTGCCGCAGGCGCCGCCACCGGGGGCACCTGCACCCGCACCCGCGGCAGAGCCCGTGCCCGATGGCCCGCCGAGGCCCGACGCGCCGCAACCCGCGCGCATCGCCGACGCCGACCGCCTGCCACCGCCGCCGATCTACCGCTGCCATACGCCCGGCAACGACCGCTACGTGAGCGAATCCTCCGAGCCGCAGCCGCGCTGCGTCCCGATGCAGACCGTGGGCATCAACGGCGACCCGGGCCTTGCCGCCGGCGCCGCCTGCGAATGGCAGTACGACCGCTGCGAACGCATCCCCGATGGCGAAGCCTGCGACGGCTGGCGCCAGCGCGGACGCGAGATCGAGTCCGGCTGGCGCTATGCCCGCGGCGACGCAAAGAGCCCGCTGCAGGAGGAGTTCGCGCGGGTATCCACCATCCTCAGCGACACCAGCTGCGGCCTCCCCTAGCGCGCGCCGTCAGTCCACCGCGCGGGTCTGGAAGCTGCCCTCGACCGTGACCGAGGCGGTGCCGGCGCGCTCTCGCGCCGAGAACGCGTAGCGACCCGTCAACGCGTCGCCCGAAGCGGAGGAAATCACCAGCTCGCCGTCCTCGATGGCGTAATCGACCGGGCCCGGATGGATCTCGATGTTGCCGTCGAAGTCGTCATCGTCGCCAAGCGCGTAGGTTCCGGGCGCTGGAGACGCGGTGTCATCGCGCGCAAGCGAGATCACGACCGGGCCGGATCCGCCGCCCGGCTGGCCGGAAAAACCGAGGTGGTAGCGGCCATACCTGGCACCGGACATGGCGTTCGCGCCTTCCAGCGCCAGCTCCCGATCGCCGGTCACCGTGGCCTGGAAGCCGGGCTCCGCTGCTCCGCCGGGTGCGGGTGCCACGGTCGCCGCCGGCGCGGTGCCGTCGGATGATCCGGCAGCGGCGCCATCGGCCGGTGCCGCACCGCAGGCGACGAGCAGGCTGCAGAATCCCGCCACGGCCAGCGCGCGTCCGAAGCGGCGGCTCGCATCCGTACGCGTCCGATGCATGTGTTTCATTCCGGTCTCCATCAGGGGCTGTCCGCAGGCGTCACGCTGATCGTCTCGCGGGCAAGTACCGTTCCTTTCTGCTTCTGCACATAGCGCACTTCATACGTCCCCGCAGTCGCCGGCATCCGCAGTTGCAAGGGGCTTCCATCGCGGGTGTAGGTGTAGCTCTCGTATGAGTTGCCAGCTGCAGCCGGCTTGGCCACGGAAATGTAGTCCCCGGAATAGTCGGGACCCGTCCAGGCCACCGTGACCCTCGAACCGGCCGTGGCGGTCGCGGGGACCTCCTGGAGGCTCGCCGTGACGGGGGTGATGGTGATCGTCTCGCGCGCCATCACCTTGCGCTTCTGCTTCTGGATATAACGCACCTCATACGTCCCGGCCACGGCCGGCATCAGCAGCTGCAGCGGACTTCCCTCGCGGGTGTAGGTATAGCTTTCGTAGGCCTCGCCGCCCACGTCGGGCTTGGCCACAGAGATGAAGTCGCCGGAATAGTCGGGGCCGGTCCAGGCCATCGTCAACGTGGACCCGGCCGCTGCGGTCGCGGGGATCTCCACGCTCGCGTCGACCGCGGTGATGGTGATCGCCTCCCGCGCCAGCACCTTCCGTCCCTGGGCCTGGATATAGCGCACCTCATAGGTCCCGGCATCCGCCGGCATCAGCAGCCCCAGCGGGTTTCCATCGCGGGTATAGGTGTAGTTCTCGTAGGACTCGCCGCGCACCTCGGGCTTGGCCACCGAAATGAAATCGCCTGAATAGTCCGGGCCGGTCCACGCCATCGTCAGCGTGGAGCCCGCTTCCGCAGTCGCGGGGATCTCCACGCTCGCCGTGGTATCGGTGACGGTAATCGTTTCACGCACCAGCACCTTGCGCCCGCTGTCCAGGATGTAGCGCACCTCATACGTGCCCGGGTCCTTCGGCAACAGCAGCTGCAGGGGGTTTCCCTTCTTCGTGTAGGTGTAGTTCTCGTATGCATGACCGGCTGCGTCGGGCCTGGCCACCGAGATGAAGTCGCCAGGCTGGTCCGGGCCGGTCCAGGCCACGCGCACCGTGGCCCCGGCCGCCCCGGTCGCTGGCGCGTCGATGCTGGCGTCCAGCTTGACGATGATCGGCAGTTCCAGGCTGGAGCCGGTGATCTGGCCTTCCGCGCTCGCACCGTCGGATGCGCGCTGCACGCTGACGTCATGCACGCCGCGGGGCAGCTTCACCTTGATGGCGCCGGCATCGGCTTCCTCGTGGAGGATCTCGCCGGTCGCACCATGGCGGACGGTCCACGCCAGGCCCTGCCGGATGGTCGGTCCCTTCTCCTGGTCGGTCGCCGACAGGCTGATTTCCACGGTTGCGACGGGCTTCGGTTCGGCTGCCGGCACCGGCTTTGCCGCGGCCGCGGCCTGCACGGCACTGATCTGATCAAGCGCCGCGCGCAGCTCGTCGGCATCGTCGGCGACGAAGAAGCGGCCGCCGGTGGCTTCGGCAATGCAGCTCAGCTCACCTTTCGCGCCGGCCTCTTCCGCGCCCAGGCCGAAACCAACGGTGTGCACGGTCAGGCCGATGCCCATCTTCTTGAGGTTGGCCGCGGCCTGGCAGGGGTCCTTGTGGCAGGTCTCCTGGCCGTCGGAAACCAGGATCACCGTGGCTTGGTTCTCGGTGGACTTCAGGACGTCTGCCGCATGTTCGACGGCCGCGGTCATCGGGGTCATGCCGACCGGATTGACGCCCGCAATGGCCTTGCCGATCGCATCACGGTCGGTGCCCACGGGAACCAGCGTCTGGATGTCGCTGCAGTCGCCCTTCCGGTTATGTCCGTAGGCCACCAGCCCCAGGCGCCGCTCGGGTGGCAGGTCGTCCAACAGCCCCTGCACGACTTCGCGGGCGATGGTGATCTTGGGCACGCCATCGATCTGTCCCCACATCGAACCGGAGGCATCGAACACCAGGACGGTGTCGTTTGCCACGGCTTGCCGGGTCTGGGCACCGGCCACCGGAGTGGCGAGGCCGACGACGAGTGCGAGCGTCAGGTGTCGAAGCATGATGGTTTCCCTGTCTTTTCGTTTGATGGACGACACCGCCATGGACGGCACATGCCTGCGCGTGACCCGGCAGGCATGACGGCGCATCCAGCAGTACACGATCCCGGGCACGGAAAGCGGACATCCGGCGGACATCGCAACAGCGGCATCCGGCGGGCTTGCGCTCAAGCGCGGCGAGGCGCGGCGAGGCGCGCCGGAGGCGACGCCCGGGTCGTGTTCGACAACACCGCGCACGGACACGCGGCCGCGAACGCCGCGGCATTCCAGGACGTGCTGCGGTTCTAGAACCCGTAGCGCAGGAAGCCGCCGTCCACCGCGATGCACTCGCCGGTGACGTATGACGACGCCGGCAGGCACAGGAAGGCCACCGCGGCGGCCACTTCTTCGGGTTCACCGATGCGACCCATCGGCGTGCGCATCAGCACGTCGTCCAGGTAGTCGGGATCGGCAAGGCTGGGCGAGGTGCGGCGGGTGCGGATGTACCAGGGCGCCACGCAGTTCACGCGCACGCCGTCCTCGGCCCATTCGCAGGCCAGGTTGCGGGTCATCTGGTGCATCGCGGCCTTGCTCATTCCGTAGGGCGCGCCGGTGCGCACGTGGGTCACGCCGGACACGCTGCCGACGTTGACGATGCAGCTGGCCGCATGCTGCGCCAGCAGCGGGTGCGCGTAGCGCGACAGCTCGAAGGCGCTGAACAGGTTGACCTCGAAGATCTCGCGCCACTCGTCCTCGGTGTAGTCGATCGCGGCCTTGCCCAGGTTGCCGCCGGCGTTGTTGACCAGGATGTTGAGGCCTTCGCCCTGGTCCTCGACCCAGTCCAGCAGCTCGCGGCGCTGCTCGTCGTCGGCGACGTCGGAGATCAGCGCGCGCACGTCGCCGTCCGGGTGCAGCTCGAGCAGCTCCTCGCGCGCCGATTCCAGCGCGTCGCCGTCGCGCGCGGCGATCAGCACGCGCGCGCCGAAGCCCAGCAGTTCGGAGGCGATCGCCCGGCCGATGCCGGCGCTGCCGCCGGTGACCAGGGCCAGCTGTCCATCCAGGCGCCAGCGCGACCGGGCCATGTCGCTCACGGCATGCAGAAGCAGTGGGCCACGGCCTTCACCGGCTGGCCGCCGCGCGCCATGACCTGTTCGATGAAGCGCAGCTCGGCGACGAGTTCGGGCGCCACCCTGGCCAGCAGGCCCTGCGCCAGGCCGCTGCGGACCAGCACGCCGGCACCGACGCGGGTCTCGGCCATGCCGGCGACGAAGTTCTCGAATGGCGTCATCGGCTTCTCGATGTAGTTCACGCCCCAGCCGTCCTCGCCCAGCTCCGCGCGGGACGCGGCATTGGCCAGCGCATCGCGCAGGCCACCGAATTCGTCGACCAGCCCGCGCTCCTTGGCCTGCGCGCCGCTCCACACCCGGCCGCGTGCCACGGCGTCGATCTGTTCCACGCTGCGCTCGCGCGCGGTCGCCACCTTGCCGATGAAGTCGCGGTAGCCCTTGTCGATCACGCTCTGGATCAC
Organism: Luteimonas sp. A501; assembly: GCF_054052085.1. Next base: position 281,803 of record NZ_JBSVRI010000003.1, on the reverse strand, counting down.
CGTGCCTACTTCGGGCTGCAGCGGACGCGTCGGATCGAAGGCGCCGGCGAAGCGCGTGGTGCCGACGCCGTCGGTGCGCACGCCGATCTTCTCGAGCGTGCGCGGGATGGTCGGGAACATGCCGAAGATGCCGATCGAGCCGGTGATGGTGGACGGATCGGCGTAGATCGCGTCGGCGTCCATGCTGATCCAGTAGCCGCCGGACGCGGCCATGTCACCCATCGATACCACGACGGGCTTTCCGGCCTGCTTCAGCGCCACCACTTCGCGGCGGATCTGCTCGGAGGCGAAGACCTCGCCGCCCGGCGAGTCCACGCGCAGCACCACGGCCTTGACCTTGTCGTCGTCACGCGCGGCGCGCAGCAGGGCCGAGGTGGACTCGCCGCCGACGCTGCCCGGGTTCTGCTTGCCGCCCATGATCGCGCCTTCGGCGACCACCACTGCGACCTGCGGCCGGGCGTCGGCCACGGCCATCGGGCTGGTGACGTGCTTGAGGTAGGCGTCGTAGGCGATCTCGCGCACGCCGCTGTCGTTGTCATCGTCGGACTCGCCGCGCTCGGCCAGCAGCTGCTGCACTTCCTCGAGCGTCTTGAGGCCGTCGACCAGCTTCTGGTCCACCGCCAGCTTCGCCAGATCGCCACCGGCGGCCTGCACGCCCTGCGGCAGGTTGTCCACGCCGGCCGCGAGGGCCGCGGGGTCGATCCCGCGCGCGGTCGCGATGTCGCCGATGAAGCGCTGCCAGATGTCGTTCATCCAGTACAGGTCGGCTTCCTTGGCCTCGGGCGAGGCCTGGTCGAGCACGTAGGGCTCGGCCGCGGACTTGAACTCGCCGACCTTGAACAGGTGGATGTCGACGCCGAGCTTTTCCTGCAGGCCTTCGCGGTAGTACTGGCGATAGCGGCCCAGTCCCTCGAGCACCAGGCCGCCGTAGGGATCCATGTAGACCTCGTCGGCCTGCGCCGCCAGCAGGTACTGCGCCTGGCCGAAGTAGTCGCCGTAGGCGACGACCTCCTTGCCGGCCTCGCGCAGCGTGCCGATCGCATCGGCGAGCTCGCGCATCGACGCATAGCCGGAGAACGCCATGCGGTCGGTGCGCAGCAGCACGCGCTCGATGCGCGTGTCGCCGGCGGCCTTCTCGATCACCTGCAGCAGATCGCGCAGGCGCACCTCCGGCGTGTCCTGTCCGGTCATCTTGCCGACCGCACGGCCGACCGGATCGACGCTGAACTGTTCGACCAGGGCACCCTCGGGCGCGATCACGAGCGTGGTGCGGTCAAGCAGCGGCTTGGCGCGCCCGGTGCTGAATATCGCCACCAGAACGAGCAGCACCAGCAGCAGGAACAGCAGGTTGAACACCAGGCGACGAGTGAAATTGAGCGCATCCCAGGCACCCACGATCACGCGGACGATGGGGCCGCGTCGACGCGGCGCGGTGGAGGGCAGTGCTGACATGGCGGACAACCGAGGAGGCAATGCCTCCAGTATCGCCGCTGGCGCCGGGCGGCGTCACCCGCCATCGGTCACTGTGCTTCGGGGTCCGCCGCCAGGCGGGGCTGGTCAGCCGGCGTGCCGCCGGGGCAGCAGGCCACTGCTGTGCATGAAGCGCCAGGCCATCAGTACCGCGGCGACCGACAGTCCGGCGATCAGGCCGATCCACATCCCGCGCGGGCCCATGCCCAGCCCGAGCCCGAGCCCGGCGCCGACCACCATGCCCACGCCCCAGTAGGCGAACGCCGCCAACAGCATCGGCACGCGCGTGTCCTTCAGTCCGCGCAGCGCGCCGGCCGACAGCACCTGGACGCCATCGGGAAACTGGAACGCCGCCGCGAACAGCAGCAGCGAGGCGGCCAGCCCCGCCACCGCTTCATCGGCGGTGTAGACCGCGGCGATCGCGTCGTGGCCCAGCACCAGCACCAGCGCCGACAGCGCCTGGGTGCCCAGGACCAGGGCCAGGCCCGCGAGCATCGTCCGGCGCACGCCCTCGCGACCTCCGCCGCTGCCCAGGACGTGGCCGACGCGCACCGTGGTGGCCTCGGCCACGCCAAAGGGGATCATGAAACACAGGCTGGCGACGTTCATCGCGATCTGGTGCGCGGCGGCCTCGAACTGGCCCAGCCGGCCGATCAGCAGCGCGGTGACGATGAACAGCCCGCCTTCCATCGCCACCGTCACTCCGATCGGAAGGCCGGTGCGCAGCAGTTCAGTGATCGGCTCCCGTCGTGGCGGGTCGAAGGATGCGAACAGCCCCAGTGCGGCGAAGCGCTTCGCACGCGCGAGGTAGGCGGCGAACGCGATCGCCTGCGCCCACATCATCACCGACGACGCCAGGCCAAGGCCCGCGGCGCCCATCTCCGGCAGCCCGAAGGCGCCGAAGGCGAACACATAGCCCAGCGGCACAAGCAACAGCAGCCCGCCGAAGCCGAGCAGCATGGTCGGCAGCGTCCAGTGCAGGCCGTCGCTCAAATAGCGCATCGCGTAGTACAGGGTCAGCGCCGGCACCCCCCAGCGGATGCCGTGCAGGAAGTCGCGGGCACCCGCACGGATGTCTTCGGCGATGCCCATCGGCGCCAGCAGCAGCGGCGCGAGGCTGAGGAACGCGAACAGCAGCACGCCAAGCGCGAGCGCCAGCCACAGCGACTGCCGGAACAGCGCTGCGATGGCGTCGCGGCGACCGGAGCCGTCGAGCTGCGAAACCGCCGGCGGCAATGCCATCAACGTGCCCATCGGCACCATCATCGGCAGCCAGAACACGGCCGTGCCCACGGACACCGCGGCCAAGGTGGCGGTGCCGTGGCGACCGGCGATCACGCTGTCGACAAAACCGATCAGCCCGGTCGAAAGATGCCCGGCCACCAGCGGCAGGGCGAGCACGGCGGTCGCGCGCAGGTCGCTGGCGAAGCCCGGGACGGGGGCGTCGCGCAGCCTGCCCGGTGCGGGGTTCATTGGACCGGTGCCACCTTGCGCCGCAGCCAGCGTCCGCGCTGGGCCGGCGGCGTTGCAAGCAGCTCGATGCGCAGCTCGGCGCGGGCCTGCGGCGGGGTGCGCACGGCAAGCACGACGAGATCGGCGCGCGCCTGCGGGTCAAGGCCGCGCAGGGCCTCGAGCAGCGCGGTGCGTGCATCCAGCGGCACCTGGGCAAGCAGCGGATGCAACTGGGGGTAGTCGGCACCGAGGTCCGGGCCGAGCAGCCAACCACGGCGGACGCTGGCGTCGAGCGCGTCGAAGCGGGCGCGCAGCGCGGCCTGCTCGTCCGGTTCTCGCAGTGCGTGGCGCGCCGCGACCCCACGCAGTGACTCGCGCTCCGCTGCGGAGAGATCGCGCCAGGCCAGCCAGCGTTCGCGGCGCTCGCCGCGCTCTTCGTGCGGCAGTGCGTCCCAAAGCTCGCGACGCTGGGCAAGCTGCGCAAGCGCCGCGGGGTCGAGCGCGCCCAGGCGCTCTTCCACCGGTCGCCCGGATCGTTCCGCGGAACCCTGGCTCGCCGCCGCGGTGCCGTAGGGCTCGGAGTCCGCATCGGCTTCGCCCTCGGCCAGCATCCAGGCATGGAAGGCCGGATCGGCAGCGGCCGGGCCGGCTTCGGCATCGGCATCGGCATCGAGCAGCAGGGCCAGGTCCGGGTGCAGCGCCAGCGCGTCCTGTTCCGGGTAGCGGCCGGCCGGTGCTTCGGCCTCGGGGAGTGCTTCGACCAGGATGCCATCCGGTGCCTGGGCCAGGCCCGCGGGAAGGCTGTCGAAGCGGACGAAGGTCGCGGCCAGGCCCAGCACGGTGAGGATCGCCACCGCCCACAGCGCGGTACGCAGGCCGCGGCTGGCGGAGCTGCGCATTCCGGCGTCACCACCATGATCCGGTGCCCCGCGCGGCGCCGCGGCGGGACTCGTCGACGGCGCCGACTGCACCTGCGGCTGCGCACGCAGCATGCCCTGCATGGCCCGGCCCAGCGCCTGCCAGGCCTCGACGTCGGCGCTGCCATCGGCGTTTCGGGGAAGCGCGCGCTGCAGTCCCAGGCGATAGGTCGGTCGCGCGATGCCGAGGACGATGGCGGCGTCGGACTCGGCCAGCCCTGCAACCAGGCGCAGCAGCAGGGCCGCGCGCGGACCGTGGCCGATCCGGGCCAGCCATTCGAAATCGGACTCCCAGCGCGGATCCGGCGGCGGCCTGCGCATCGCCGGTGCCGCCAGCAAGAGTGACCAGAAGCGACGCGGCCATTCCCCGAACGGCGTCCGTCCCGCCTCGCGGGCGAACCGCTCCAGTGCCCAGGCCAGGGCCTCGTCGCCGGCCTCCCCGGAGCCCGCAAGCAGTGATGCGAAGGCGTGGCCGCGTCGCTCGACGCCGCGCAGGAACGCCCGCAACGCAGTGGGCGCGGCGAGGTCGGCGGGGTCGGAAGGGCGTGGTGGGGTCATGGGGACAGGCGCGTGGAGGGCGCCATTCTAGCCGCGGCGGCGGCGGCGACTGGCCCTTGACGGAGCGCACAGTTTGCGCTTCGACCCGGACACCGGGCCGTTTCGGGCTGCAAAAGGTTGTTCACAGCGGTCACGCAAATGTCATTGACGGGTCCTTCACGGCAACGTGGAGCATTGCGACAGTCATGTTTCACGGCCAAGTGGCTGTATCCATTGACTTTTCAGCGAATGGCGCTTTTTTAGCCAACGCTCCCTGAACGTTGTTCCCACGCCGTTTGGGGGGTCCGGCACAGGGACCATGCACAGACTTATCCACAGCTTGTGTGGATAAACAAAATTCCTTTACCCGCCCGGGACTTGCAGCCGAATCGTAGTTTGCAAGGCAACATTGGCTCGCAAGCGGCGTGGGTAGCGGAGAGGCGACTCGCTAGACTGCCGCAATGCCCGCAAACGTCCTGCGCGTCGCCCTGCCGCTGCCGATGCCGCGGCTGTTCGACTACCTTGCTCCCGGTGCCACCAGCGCCTCCACGGGGGATGTCGGCAGGCGCGTCCGGGTTCCCTTCGGCCCGCGCGAACTCGTGGGCGTGGTGGCGGCCACCGGCGCGGCCGCCGCAGGCGCACCGGCGCTGCGTGAGGCGTTGGCCTGGCTTGATCCCGAGCCCCTGCTCCATGGCGAACTGCTGGCCACCACCCGATGGCTGGCGCGCTACCTGCACGCGCCCCTGGGCGAGGTCCTGGCCACCGCCCTGCCCGCGGCGCTGCGCCGCGGCGGCCCGGTGCCCGAGACCGTCGTCTGGGGCCGGGCGCTGACGGCGGCCGGCGTCGCGGCGATCGGAGACCTGAGGAGCGGCGGGCGCCCGCGGCGCCTGGCCGAGGCGCTGCGCGACGGCGTGGTCGCCGAAGACCTGCTGGATGACGCCATCGAAGGCTGGCGCACCGCGGCGCGCAGCCTGGAGGCCCGCGGCCTGCTTGAACGGACGGCCATCACCGGCCCCCCGGCGGCGGCGGCTACCGGCGGACCCGTGCACACGCCCAACGCGGAGCAGGCCGCGGCCCTGGAATCGCTGCGCGCCGCCCAGGGCTTCGCATCGGTATTGCTCGAAGGCGTGACCGGCAGCGGCAAGACCGAGGTCTACCTGCAGGCCATCGCCGAACGCTGCCTGGCCCACGGCCGCCAGGCGCTGGTGCTGGTGCCGGAGATCGGCCTGACCCCGCAGATGCTGGCGCGCTTCCGCGCGCGCCTGGGGGTGCCGGTGCATGCGCTACATTCCGGACTCGCGGACGGCGAACGCGCGCGCGCCTGGGCCGCGGCATGGCGCGGCGAGGCGCAGGTGATCGTGGGCACGCGCTCGGCCGTCTTCGCGCCGCTGCCAAACGCCGGGCTGATCGTGGTCGACGAAGAGCACGACGGCAGCTACAAGCAGCAGGACGGCATCCGCTACCACGCCCGCGACGTCGCCCTGGTGCGCGGCAAGGCCCTGGACGTGCCGGTGCTTCTGGGCAGCGCGACGCCGTCGCTTGAAACCCTGCACAACGCGCGCGCCGGCCGCCATGCCCACCTCCGGCTGCGCCAGCGCGCGGGCGAAGCCCGGCCGCCGCGGGTGCGCGTGCATGACGTCCGCAAGCGGCCCCTGCACGCCGGACTGTCCGACGAACTCCTGGCCGCGACCCGCCGCGCCCTCGACGCCGGCGGCCAGGTGCTGGTGTTCAAGAACCGGCGCGGCTATGCGCCGGTGCTGCTCTGCCACGACTGCGGCTGGAGCGCGGCCTGCCCGCGCTGCAGCACGCCCGAACGCGCGATCCCGATGACCGTGCACTCGGGCGGCCGCCGCCTGCAGTGCCACCATTGCGGCTCGCGGCGGCCGGTGCCGATGGCCTGTCCCGACTGCGCAGGCTTGGCGCTGCAGCCGCAGGGCGTGGGCACCGAACGCATCGAAGAACTGCTGGCCGCGCGCTTCGGCGACGTGCCGGTGCTGCGTATCGACAGCGCCAGCACCCGCCGCCGCGACGGCCTGGCGCGCGAGCTGGCGAAGCTCGAGGACGGCCCCGGGATCCTCGTCGGCACGCAGATGCTGGCCAAGGGCCACGACCTGCCGAAGCTGGTGCTGGTGTGCGTGGTCGGGATCGACGAAGGCCTGTTCTCGGCCGACTTCCGCGCCAGCGAGAAGCTGGCCCAGCTGCTGATCCAGGTCTCGGGCCGCGCCGGCCGCGCCGAACGCCCCGGCGAGGTGCTGCTGCAGACGCACCATCCCGAGCACCCGTTGCTGGACGTGCTGGTCAACGGCGGATACCGCGCCTTTGCCGACGCCGAACTGGCGCAGCGCGCCGCCGCGGGCTTCCCGCCGTTCGCGCACATGGCGCTGCTGCGCGCCGAAGCCCAGCAGGCAGGGCTGCCGGACACGTTCCTGCAGGCGGCGGCTGAAGCCTTCCAGCAGGCGCGCACCGCGCTGCCACCTGCGCAGGCGCGGACGCTGCTGGTCGCCGGCCCGATCCCGGCGCCGATGCCGCGCCGCGCCGGCATGCACCGCGCCCAGCTGCTGCTGTCATCGCCCGGGCGGCCGGCGCTGCACGCGGTGCTCGATGCCGTGATCGCGGGCCTGCACGCGCGGCCGGAAGCACGCCGCGTCCGCTGGTCGCTCGACGTGGACCCCACCGACCTCTACTGAACGATCCGCGCCATTTGCGCCATCCGCAACATCCGCTCCCTACGCGCGACCCTGTGGGAGCAGCTACAGCTGCTCCTACACGGTGTCGGCTTTCGGCGGGGACCTGGTCTTGGTGGCTTTTGCACCCTTCCTGGCGGCCTTGGCGGTGCTGGCGGCCGCGGCGGCCTTCGCGGCGCTTACTTCCACCGGGGCTTTGGACGACTGCTTGCGGACGGCGCCGCGGGCACTGGGATTGCGCACCTCGATCACCGGTCCCTGGCGACGCAGCTCGAACAGGCCGATCGCTTCGATCAGGTCGCTCAGCTTCCGATAGCCGTGGTTGCGCGAATCGAACGAGCCCTGGTTGCCAACGTGGCTGCCGACCGCGCCCAGCTTCGACCAGCCATCTTCGCCCTGGGTGGCGTCGACCGCGCCGCGCAGCAGGCGCACCAGGTCAGCGTCGTGCTGCAGCTGCGCCGGCGAAGGCGCCTGGCGGGCGTCGCCGTTGTCTTCGTCGGGCTCGCCGAGCTTCTCCAGGTACAGGAAGGTCGAGCAGGCACGCACGAAGGGCTCCGGCGTCTTCTCCTGGCCGAAGCCGTACACCGCCACGCCGTCGTTGCGCAGGCGCATCACCAGCGGAGTGAAGTCCGCATCCGACGACACGATGGCGAAGCCGTCGAGGTTGCGCGCGTACAGCAGGTCCATGGCATCGATCACCATCGCCATGTCGGACGCGTTCTTGCCGCTGGTATAGGCGAACTGCTGGATCGGGCGGATGGCCCAGGTGTGCAGGCACTTCTCCCAGCCCACCAGGTGCTGGCTTTTCCAGTTGCCGTAGGCGCGGCGCACGTTGGCCACGCCGTGGCGTGCGATCTCGGCGAGGATCACTTCGATCTTCGAGGCCGGCGCGTTGTCGGCGTCGATCAACAGTGCGATGCGCTTTTCCCGGTCGGACATGCGGGGACCCTCGACAGGCGCCGGTGCGGCGCGATGCGCGCACAATAGCAACCGGCGCACCGCCCTTCCCGCGTCCGCGGCCTTTCGACTACCTTGGCGTGCTCGCCACGCCACCGCCGGCCGCTTTGGCCTCGCTGCAATCGACCAGGCAGGAGCCTCCACGCATGATCGAAGTCGCCCCCGCCAACCTGCTCGTCGCGCTGGCGGTGACCACCGCGGCGGGCCTTGCCACCGGCGTCGGCGGCCTGCTGGTGTTCGCCCAGGCACGGCCCAATGCGCGCCTGCTCGCCTTCGGCCTGGCCTTCGCCGGCGGCGCGATGGTCTACGTGTCGCTGTCGGAGATCCTCAACAAGTCGATCGACGCCTTCAGCCAGGGCTATGGCGAGCGCCTGGGTTTCAGTTTCGGCACGATGGCCTTCCTGTGCGGCGTCGGCCTGATCATGCTGGTCGACCGCCTGGTGCCGAACCCGCACGAGCGGCTGGAAGCCGACGACCCCTTCTTCCGCGAGCACAACGCCGCCTACATCAAGCGCGTCGGCCTGCTGACCGCGCTGGCGATCACCGTGCACAACTTCCCCGAGGGCCTGGCGACCTTCTTCGCCACCCTGGAGAATCCCGGCGTGGGCATGCCGCTGGCCTTCGCCATCGCCATCCACAACGTGCCCGAGGGCATCGCGATCGCGGTGCCGGTGTACTTCGCCACCAATAGCAAGGCCTATGCCTTCGGCGCCTGCCTGCTCTCGGGCCTGGCCGAGCCGCTGGGCGCGATCATCGGCTATGCGCTGCTGCGGCCCTGGCTATCCGACGCGGTGTTCGGCAGCGTGTTCGGCGTCATCGCCGGGGTAATGGTGTTCCTGGCGCTGGACGAACTGCTGCCGGCGGCGAAGCGCTACTCGAAGGGCCACGAGACCGTGTATGGGCTGGTCAGCGGCATGGCCGTGCTGGCGATCAGCCTGGTGCTGTTCAAGTGGTGAGCACGGCGCCGGCGACTGCCTGACCCGGCGTCCGGCACGCGGCGCAATCACGAAAAAGCCCGGCCTGGGCCGGGCTTTCGACGAGCGATCCGCGCTGCGATCAGGCCGCGAACAGCGCCTTCATCTTCTTCAGCGCGTTGGCCTCGACCTGGCGGATGCGTTCGGCGGAGACGCCGTATTCGTCGGCCAGTTCCTGCAGGGTGACCTTGTTGTCCGCGTCCAGCCAGCGACGCTTGACGATGTCGCGCGAGCGCGCGTCCAGCCGCGACATGCCCTCGCGCAGCAGCTCGAGCTGGCTGGATTCGCTGTCCTCGCGCTCGTAGGCCTGCGAAGGATCCTCGTCGCGCGACATCAGGTAGGCGGCCGGCGCCGGCGGCGCGCGCTCGTCGTCCTCGTCGGCGGACATGTCGAAGCCGATGTCACGCCCGGACAGGCGCGACTCCATCTCCAGCACCTCGCGCTCGGACACGTTGAGGTCCTTGGCCACCGCGCTGACCTCGGCGGCGTTGAGCCAGCCCAGGCGCTTCTTGCTGCGGCGCAGGTTGAAGAACAGCTTGCGCTGCGCCTTGGTCGTGGCGACCTTGACGATGCGCCAGTTCTTGATGATGTACTCGTGCATCTCGGCGCGGATCCAGTGCACCGCGAACGAAACCAGGCGCACGCCGACGTCGGGGTCGAAGCGCTTCACCGCCTTCATCAGGCCGATGTTGCCCTCCTGGATCAGGTCGCCCAGCGGCAGGCCGTAGCCGTTGTAGCCGCGGGCCACGTGGACCACGAAGCGCAGGTGCGACATCACCAGGTCACGGGCGGCACCGAGGTCCTCTTCGTCGTGGAAGCGGCGGGCAAGCGCCTGCTCGTCCTCCACCGAGAGGATCGGGATCTGGTGCACGGCGCCGATATACGCGTCCAGCGAGCCGAGCGCGCTGGGGATCGGCAGGTTGTTGGGAACGAGCGGATAGCTGGGGGCGGTTGCGGTCATGGCGACGATTTTAACAGTGGCCCGTTAAGACTGCTGAGCGATGAGAAAGTTCATTCATCCTGCAGATAGAACAATGGCCGCGGAAAATCACGGCTCGCCGCATAAAAAAGGCGAATTGAGACCGCCGGGCGGCCGCGGGAGCGCGCCCCGGCCCCGTGCGGCCAAGGGCGCGCGCACCATCAAAGGCCTCCGGCGGCATCCACCTCCCTGTACATGATGGTGCTCAGGTCGACGCGGGGCGGCAAGTTGCAGCTGAAGTTCAAGGTCCCGCTGGCCGCGCCCTTGTCGACGCCGTTCCACGTCAGCCAGGCGCTCCCGGCGGCCGGCACCACGATGCTGCCGGCGGTGTACGTCAGGGCGTCGGGGGTCCCGGCCACCAGCTGGCATTCGACCGTGACCGGCACCGCGCCTCCGATCATGGCAAAGCGCGCGCTCACCGACGCACCGCCGGGAGGCGCCGCGGAATCGGCGGGCAGCGAGCACGACACGAAGACCGACGCGCCGCCCTCGTTGTTGATGCCGATCGGGCGCTTGCGAAGGGTGGTGTCGAAGACCGGCAGCGGCGCCTCGCACACCGCGGTGGCGCTGACGCGCTGCACGCGCTCGGTGGCGGCGCTGGCTGCAGGCGCGTGCAGCACCACGAAAAGCGCCAGGACGCAGCTGGCGGCGGCGGACATGCGGCAATGGAAGGACATGGTCATGAATCGGTTCTCCATGGGTGGGACGGCTCAGAGCCGGCCCGAGGTGTCGGTCTGGGTGTAGCTGACGGTTTCCATGGCCACGCCGACGGGCAGGTGGCAGTTGAAGGAATAGGTCCCCGAGCCGCTCCACTTGTTGATCTGCTGCCAGGCGACGGTGGCGCGGCCACCGGCGGGGATCGCCTGCTCCGCGGTCACGTAGAACACCTGCGCGTCGCGCGTCCCGGACACCATGGTGCAGCTGACGCTGGCGGCGTTGCCGCTGCTCTTGAACGTGACCTGCACGGCGCCGGTATTGGACTGGCCGTAGTCGTCGGTGGCCAGCGTGCAGGAGACGAAGACCGGCTGGGCGCCCTGGTTCTGGACCGCGACCGGCCGCCGGCGCAGGTTGACGTTGAAGTGCGGCAGCGGCGCATCGCAGATGCCGGTGGCCGACACATTGATGGTGCGCGTGGTCGCGGCGGACGCGTCGAAGGGCTGCAGGAGGAGGGATGCGAACACGCACAGGCCGGCCGAAGCCAGGGCGCGTGGAATGCGGCGATCGAACATGGATGTGCTCCGGGATGCGGGAAGAAGAATGGACATGTCAGATGCCGCCGGCGCTGTCGTATTCGCGGGCGTAGACATTGGTCAGCTGGATCCCCGGTGCCAGCGAACACATGAAGGCGAACAGGCCGTCCGCGCTCTGCTTGTCGAGGCTGCTCCAGGTGAACCAGTTCCTGCTGCCCGGCGCGATCGAGCGCGACCGCACGTCGTACACCGGCAGCTCGGCGGTACCGGTGACCAGGGTGCAGTTCACGGTGGCACTTGCCGCCGCCGTGGACGCGAAATGGATCTCGACCCAGGCCTCCCCGACGTCGCCCACCGGATCGCTCGGCATCGCGCAGTTGACGAAGACTGTCTGGTTCCCGACGTTGTCGACCCTCAGCGGCGCCTTGCGCAGGTGGGCGTCGTAAACGGGCAGGGGCGCCTCGCAGATCCCGCTCGGACGGGTGTAGCGGGGGCGCTGGGCGGCGGCCTCGGCATCCGGCACGTGCAGTCCGGCCGCCAGGCCGAGGACACAGCTGGCCGCCAGCAGGGGCGGCATCGTGGAAGTGCGCATGGAACAGGTCTCCTCTCGGGTTGCGGACGCGCCAACCGGCGGCCCTGACCACTCCTATCGAGGAAAGCGCGCTGCTCCCGCCAGCGCCGGCGGCGGTTTCAGGCGCCGCGTCGCGCCAGCGCCCACCGGTACAGGGCGATGTCGCCGGCATGGTGGCGTTCGATGCGGGCCTGCAGCCGCGGATCGATGTCGTAGCCCGACGCCCCGCGCTCCGGATTCACCAGCGCGGCGGCCGCCACCGCCTCCCAGCCCAGGCGCCGCGCGAGGCGCTCGAGGTCGGCATGGTGGTGTTCGGTGATGCCGATGAAGTCGAAGCGCGCGGGGTCGAAGCCCCACAGGTACTGCCGGTAGACGTCGCGCATCTCCGGCCCCAGCGCGAAACGCTCGAACGTCCATCGTTCGCCCAGCATCCGGTTGCGCAGCGGCTGGGCAGGGTCGCCGCCGTCGTAGTCGCGGCGCCAGAACGCGTAGTGCGAGGCCAGGCGCTGCACGGGATCGCGCATCCACGTGATCCAGCGCGCCGGCCGCCGGCCCAGCGCGATGCGGTATTTCAAGGCCAGGAAATGCCCATGGATGCAGGTCGCATCGACCGGGACGCGTCCACGCAGCGCCAAGCCGCCACGCACCGCGTGCATGCGCCTGGACAGCGTGCCGTACTGCATGGGCAGGTCGGCATAGTCGTCGCGATAGCCCTCGCCACTGGCCGCGCGCAGGGTTTCGGAAAAGCTGGTTCCGGCGGTTTTAGGCAGGTGCAGCGAAACCAGCAGCGGCGCGTGGCTCATCGCGCCTCCAGCTGCGCGCGCGGCGGCAGCGACCAGTCCAGCGCCGCGCCGCCGTTGCGGGCGAGGTACCCGTTGGCCGCGGAGAAGTGCCCGCAACCGAGGAAACCGCGGTGCGCGGACAGCGGCGACGGATGCGTGCTGCGCAGGACGCGGTGCCGACGGGCGTCGATCACCTTGCCCTTGGCCTGCGCATACGCGCCCCAGAGCATGAACACCAGGCCTTCGCGCTCGCGGTTGAGCACATCGACCACATGGTCGGTGAAGCCTTCCCAGCCCTTGCGCTGGTGCGAGCCCGCGCATCCTTCTTCGACCGTCAGCACGGCATTGAGCAGCAGCACGCCGCGGCGTGCCCAGGGAAGCAGGCAGCCGTGGTCGGGGCGGCCGATGCCGAGGTCGCGCTGGATCTCCTTGTAGATGTTGTCCAGCGATGGCGGCACGCGCACGCCCGGGCGAACCGAGAAAGACAGGCCATGTGCCTGGCCGGCACCGTGATAGGGATCCTGGCCGAGCACGACCACCCGCACGTCCTCGAAAGGCGTGGCGTCGAAGGCGGCGAAGATGTCCGGACCCGGAGGAAAGATCCGCACGCCGGCGGCCTGGCGCTCGCGCAGGAAGGCCGACAGCGCCAGCATGTCATCGCGCTCGAACCAGTCGCCTACCCGCGCCTTCCAGGATGATTCCAGGCGAACGCGGCTTCCCGCTTCGCTCATCCTCCGGCCACCGCGGTTTCGGGCAGGCGCGACAGCCGCAACTGGAACAGCGCCTTGGTCACCAGCAGCCGCTCCTCGATCGGCTTGAGCACGAGGTCATTGGCGCCATCGCGGAGCAGCGTGGCCTGGTTCTCGGCATTGGCATCGCCGGTCATCACCAGCACCGGCAGCCGGCGCTTGGACCAGCCGAATTCGCCGCGGATCGCCTGCACCAGGTGGCCGCCGTCGAGTTCGCCCTTGAGGTAGACGTCGGTCAGCACGAGGTCGATGCCCGGCGCCTCGCCGGCCGCGATGCGTTCTTGCAGGAACTCCAGCGCGGCTTCGACGCTGGTCAGGTGCACCACGTCCATCTGCTGCGCCTTGAGCATGCGCGTGGTCGCAAGCGCCACGGTGCGGCTGTCTTCGACGTACAGCACGCGCGCGCCTGGGATCGGCGCCGGCTGCACGTAGCCACGGATGAATTCAGCCAGTGCGCGATGGCCGTGCGACTTGTCGAAATAGTCGGTGATGTCGTCGCTGAAGCGCCGGCCCTCGAGGTGTTCCTGCGCATTGCCCGAAACCACGATCACCGGCACGTAGCGCTGGCCGGCTGCGGCACGCACGGCCATGGCCAGCTCCTGGCCGTGCCCGTCGGGAAGGACCAGCGAGGTGGTGGCGAGGTCGATGGGCGCGGCCGCCAGCGCGGCATGGGCTTCGGCCAGGCCGGCGCAGGACACGACCTCGGCCTGCGGCAACTGGTCACGCAGCACGTCGCCGATCAGCTTGCGCACCAGCCGCGAACCGTCGACCACCATGATCCGTGGATTGCTGCCATCGAGATGGCGGATATCGGTCACCGTCACGGTCAGGTCTCCGTGGGCCGGGTCTGGCGCAGGAAGTGCCCGGTGACCGCCCCGGCGCCAATCCAGCCGAGCACGGTCGCACCGGCGATGACCGCAAGTGCCTGGCGCGGCGCGAAGCCGGTCAGCGCGAAGCTGCTGCCATAGCTTGCGGCAAGCTCCGCCAGCGGCACACGCAGGGCGGCGCCGGCCGCCGTGAGCAGGCCCAGCGCCAGCGCGCCCGCGGCGAGGCCATACCAGGCACCGAGGTAGAGGAAGGGCCGGCGGATGAAGCCGTCACTGGCGCCCAGCAGCTGCAGCACGCCGAGTTCCTCGCGCCGCGACTGGATATCCAGGCGCACGGTGTTGCCGACCACAAGCAGCGCGCCCAGGCCGAGCAGAGTCGCCAGCACCCAGGCCACGCGGCCGCCGAAGCGCAGCCAGCCGTCCAGGCGCTGCCGCCATGCGGCGTCGTGCTGGACCAGCTCGGCCTCCGGCAGGGTGCGCAGCGAGTCGGCCAGCAGCACCTCGTCGCCGGCGGGCGTCAGCAGCAGCACGTGCGGCAGCGGGTTCTCGCCAAGCAGGTCGATGGCCTCGTCCAGGCCGCTGCGTTCGCGCAGTTCCTCCAGGCCCTGCTCCGGCGTGCGGTGTTCGACCACGCCGACGTCGGCGCGGCCGCCGAGCTCCGCCACCAGTTCGGCCACGCGCCCGGGCGCCGTGTCCTGCTTGAGGAAAATGCTCAGCTGGCGCGAGGCCTGGACATCGCCGGCAAAGCGCTCGACGTTGGCCAGCACCAGCCACAGTCCCAGCGGCAGCGCCAGCGCCACCGCCATCACGCCGATGGTGAGCGCGGTGGAGCCCGGCCGGCGCAACAGGCGACCGAGGCTGGCGACGATGCTGTAGGCATGGTGGTCGAGCCAGGCACCGGGGCGCGAGCGGGTCGATGCCTTGGCGCGTGCGATGGGTTCATTCATCGGCCAGGTCCTCGGGCGCGATGTCGTCGGCCAGGCGACCATGGTCAAGCACCAGCACGCGCTTCTTCATGCGCTTGACCAGACCAAGGTCGTGGCTGGCGATCAGCACGCTGGTGCCCTGCCCGGGCAGCGAGGCGAACAGCGCCATGATCTCCGCGGCCAGCGTGGGGTCGAGATTGCCGGTGGGTTCGTCGGCCACCAGCAGGCGCGGCTCGGCCACCACCGCGCGGGCAATGCCGACTCGCTGCTGTTCGCCCGCCGACAGTTCGCCGGGCAGGGCATTGCCGCGCGCACCCAGGCCCAGGCGCTCGAGCACCGGGCGCACCCGGCGCCCGGCATCGCCGCGGCGCATGCCGCGCAGCACCAGTGGCAGGGCGACGTTGTCGTGCACGCTGCGGTCGGCGAGCAGGCGGTGATCCTGGAACACCACGCCGACCTCGCGCCGGTGCAGGGCCACGCGGCCGCCGCGGACCTTGAGCAGGTTGCGCTCGCCGAACAGCACCGCGCCGCGGCTGGGCCGCTCGGAAAGATGGATGAGTCTGAGCAGGGTGCTCTTGCCGGCACCGGAATGTCCGGTGACGAAGAGCATTTCACCAGCGTCAACGCCGAAGCTGACGCCATCCAGCGCGACGTGGCCGCCTGGATACTGCTTGCAGACGTTGTCGAAGCGCAAGACCTGCGGCATCGCGATACTCGCGTCGGGGGAGACGCGAGTATCGCTTGATGGCCGCTTTGCGGCCAGACGTGCGGATCCGGTCGGGTGACCGGACCGGTTCAGTGCTGCGAGCGCGGCGCGCGCTTGACCAGCTTGCGCAGGCCCTGGCCGATGCGGCCCAGAAGCGACGGCTCCTGCACCGGGCCGGACGCTGCTGACGGAGCCGCCTGGCCGGCTGCCTGTGGCGGCTTGGGCTGCGGCTGCGGCCTGGGCCGCGGAGCGCGCGCAGACCCGGCACCGGCTTCCCCGCCGCTTTTCGGCTGCCCGTCTTCCGCCTGCGGGCCACCCTCGACCTGCTGGCCTTCGGCGTTGACGCGGCGACCACCGCGACGACGACGGCGCTTGCGCGGTGCGCGCTCGCCCTCGGCACCCGGGGCGGCATCGCCTGTTCCGGGGGCCGGCGCAGCGGGAGCGCCCGAGGCCGCGACCGGAGCTGCGGCTGGCGGCGCGGCGTCCGGAGCCGCGACTGGCGACGCAACGCTCCCGACCACTGCGCCATCCGCAGCCGTCGTGGCAACGTCCGAACGCGGCTTGCGCGGGCCGCGCTCTGGCCGGCCATCAGCGCCACTGCGCGGACCGCTGGAACGACCACCACCCTCGCGGCGACCACCGCCGCGGCGGGCATCGTCGGCGGCACGCTGCTCGCGCGCCTCGCGGAAGATCTCGCTCACGCTCTCGCCCTCTTCCGGCTGGAGCTCGACGCCTTCGCGCGGCTTGCGCGGCAGCGCGGTCAGGAGCTCGGCGCTCACCGGCTCCGACGGGATCTTCTGCTCGATGAAGGCCTCGATGTCGGGCAGGCCGATCGCGTAGCGCTCGCAGGCGAAGCTGATCGCATCGCCCTCCTCGCCCAGGCGCGCGGTGCGGCCGATGCGGTGGACATAGTCTTCCGCGTCGAAGGGCAGGTCGTAGTTGTAGACGTACTTCACGCCGTCGATGTGCAGGCCGCGGGCGGCGACGTCGGTGGCGACCAGGATCTCGAGCTGGCCGGCCTGGAACTTTTTCAGCAGGCTCTCGCGCTTCTTCTGCGGCACGTCGCCCGACAGCACGCCGACGCGGTAGCCGGCGCGTTCGAGCGAGCGCGCGACGCGCTCGACGAACACCTTCGTGTTCACGAACACCATCGTGCGCGCGCCCTCGCCGCGGGACAGCAGTCCCAGCAGCAGCGGCAGCTTTTCCTCGTCGGACGGGTAGTAAAGCTTCTGGCGCACGCGGGCCGCGGTGATGGTCTCGGTCTCGACCACCAGCTTCGTCGGCTCGTTCATGTGCTCGTAGGCGAGCTCCAGCACGCGATGGCTCAGCGTGGCCGAATACAGCAGGGTCTGGCGCTCGGTGCGCACCGGCATGCGGCGCAGCAGGAAGCGGATGTCCTTGATGAAGCCGAGGTCGAACATGCGGTCGGCCTCGTCCAGCACGCAGACTTCGCAGGCGTGCAAGCTGACCACCTTGTGCTGCTTGACGTAGTCGATCAGGCGGCCGGGCGTTGCGATGATGACGTCGACACCCTCTTGCAGCAGCTGGCGCTGCTTGTCGTAGTCGACGCCGCCGTAGACCAGGGCGAAGCGCAGGCCCAGGTCGGGGCCGAACTTCACCGCGTCCTTGTGGATCTGGATGGCGAGCTCGCGGGTAGGCGCAAGGATCAGCGCGCGCGGGTCTTCGGGCTTGCGGTCGGCCAGCGCCGGGCGGGTCAGCAGGCGATTCATCACCGTGACCAGGAAGGCCAGCGTCTTGCCGGTGCCGGTCTGGGCCTGGCCGGCGACGTCACCGCCGGGGAGTGCCACCGGCAGGCTCAGCGCCTGGATCGGCGTGCAGCGCGTGAATCCGGCGATCGCCAGGCCGGCCTGCAGCCGCGGGTGGAGGTCAAAGGAAGAGAAGGTAAGGTCGGTAAGTGGTTTGTCGGTCATTCGTCGGAAGTCTGCGCGGCGTGGCGCGCTTGCGTGGAAGGCGGCAGCCAAGCAGACTGCCGTGGAGATGTCGCGGCGGCTTGCCCGCTCCAGGCCCGCCCCCTCCGACGGGGCAGCCACTTGAATCGGCCGCGAATCGCCCAAGCTTAGCAGCTACCGCGGCCGCCAACCGGCCCGCCCACCGGGGCCGGCCCGATCGCCCCATGCAGGAGACCCCCGTGACCCAAGCCGTCATCCACGCCAGCGATACCGATTTCGACACCACCGTCCTCGCCTCCGAGGAGCCGGTCCTGGTCGACTTCTGGGCGCCCTGGTGCGGTCCGTGCAAGATGATCGCCCCCGCCCTGGACGAGCTCGCCGGCGAATACGCCGGGCGCGCCAAGGTGGTGAAGATCGACATCGACCAGAACCGCGCCACCGCCCTGAAATACCACGTGCGCTCGATCCCGATGCTGCTGCTGTTCAAGGGCGGCCAGGTCCAGGCCACCCAGATCGGCGCCGTCGGCAAGCCGGTCCTCGCCCAGATGATCGACAAGGCCCTCTGAGGCCCGTCCGCCGCCTGACGCGCTGCCACCATGAGCGCGTCGCCACCGTAGGAGCAGCTATAGCTGCGACCGGAAACCCAGGATCGGGGCAGACGCTTTGATCCACCGGGTCGCAGCTATAGCTGCTCCTACAGCGGCTCCCCGTTCCGGTTTCCCGTTCAACCGCTCCGGGCACCGCAGGCCGGCGCTTGCCGCCAGCTCCGCAGGATGCTAGTTTCACCGGTACCCCGGCGCGCTCCATCGCGCCGCACCTTCTGCAACACCCCACCAGCCCATTCGCAGGCCGCCCGTCCAGGGCGCTCGCAGCAAGCGAGGTTCAGCACTTGTCAGACAATCCTTCCGATCCCGGCGAAACCGCCGTGAAGCGCGTGCGCAAGCCGCGCGTAACCAAGGCAGCCGCCGCCCAGGCCGACGCCTCCACCGGGACCCAGGCCGAGAAGCCGGTCCAGGCCGAGCTCAAGGTCGACGCCCCCGCGAAGAAGCCCGCGCCCGCGGCGGATGCACCCGCGGCAGCCGCGGCGCCCGCCACGCAGCCCCCGGCCCCCGCCCAGGCCCAGGCCCAGGCCCAGGCCCAGGCTCCGGCTCCGGCTCCGGCTCAGACCCAGACCCAGACCCAGACCCAGACTCCGGCTCCAGTTCCAGCTCCCGCTTCCCCCCAGTCGACGCCGCAGGCCGAAGCCGGCAGCGGTGATCGCTCCGGCTCGCAGGACGGTGGCAGCCCGCGCCACGCGCAGGGCAACCAGCACCAGGGTGGCCAGCAGCACGGCCAGACCCACGGCGGCGACCAGCAGCAGGGGCAGGGCAACCGCCGCGACCGTTCGCGCAACCGCCGCGACCGCGACCGCCCCCGCAACGATCGCCCGCGCGACGACGGCCTGCCGACCGACAACAACGACCAGGCCAACCGCCTGCCGCCGCCGAACATTCCCGAGGGCTTCCCGCAGTACTCGCTGTCGGACCTCAAGCGGATGCCGGCGCAGAAGCTGCTCGACATCGCCGACCAGCTGAACATCCACGAAGGCGTGGCCCGCGCCCGCAAGCAGGACGTGATCTTCGCCCTGCTGAAGGTCCTGACCCGCCACGGCGAGGGTGTGGTCGCCGACGGCGTGCTCGAGCTGCTACCGGACGGTTTCGGCTTCCTGCGCGCGGCCGAGGCGAGCTATCTCGCCGGCCCCGACGACACCTACATTTCGCCCAGCCAGGTGCGCCGCTTCAACCTGCGCACCGGCGACCACCTGTCCGGCCGCATCCGCTGGCCCAAGGACGGCGAACGCTACTTCGCGCTCAACGTGGTCGACACCATCAACGGCGAGCCGATCGAGGCGTCGAAGAACAAGGTGCTGTTCGAGAACCTGACGCCGCTGTTCCCGCGCAAGAAGTTCAAGCTCGAGCGCGGCGACGGCAGCAGCGAGGACATCGCCGGTCGCGTCCTCGACCTGATGGCCCCGCAGGGCAAGGGCCAGCGCGCGCTGATCGTGTCGCCGCCCAAGGCCGGCAAGACGATCATGATGCAGCAGATCGCCAGCGCGATTACCTACAACCATCCCGACGTGCACCTGATCGTGCTGCTCATCGACGAGCGGCCCGAGGAAGTCACCGAGATGCAGCGCACCGTGCGCGGCGAAGTGATCAGCTCGACCTTCGACGAGCCGGCCGCGCGCCACGTGCAGGTCGCCGAGATGGTGATCGAGCGCGCCAAGCGCCTGGTCGAGCACAAGAAGGACGTGGTGATCCTGCTCGACTCGATCACCCGCCTGGCCCGCGCCTACAACAATGTGTTGCCGAGCTCCGGAAAGGTGCTCACCGGCGGCGTCGACGCCAATGCCCTGCATCGCCCGAAGCGCTTCTTCGGCGCCGCGCGCAACGTCGAGGAAGGCGGCTCGCTGACCATCATCGCCACGGCGCTTGTCGACACCGGCAGCGCGATGGACAAGGTGATCTACGAGGAGTTCAAGGGCACCGGCAACTCGGAAGTGCACCTGGACCGCCGCATCACCGAGAAGCGCGTCTACCCTGCGATCAACGTCAACCAGTCGGGTACCCGCCGCGAGGATTACCTCATCGAGCCGGAGCTGCTGCAGAAGATCTGGATCCTGCGCAAGCTGCTGCACCCGATGGACGAGATCGCGGCGATGGAGTTCCTGCTCGACAAGATGAAGACCTCCAAGTCCAACGACGAGTTCTTCGCTTCGATGAAGCGCTGAGCCTCCGAAGATCCACCGTTCAACCAATGGGCCCCGCGATCGCGGGGCCCATTGCGTTTGGAACGTTCGCGCCGCGGATCGCCTCCGGATCAGCCCTCGGCCAGCGGCGTCAGCAGCTTCATCCCCGCGCCTTCCTGGTAAAGACGCCCTGCGATCATCGCGTCCGGACCTTCGTCGGCGCGGAGCTCGCGACCGCTCCAGGGCGCCCTTTGCAGCGGCCCGGGAATATAGGCCTGCCACTCGCCATAGGCCGGCGCCGACTCGTCGCCGATCATATAGTCCACGGGAACGCGCAACGACCAGCCCTCGGCATCCGCGTCTTCGCCGGTCGTGGGGATGCGAAAGGTCCAATTGCGCGCGGCGGCAAGCGCCGGGCGCGACAGCAACGCGCGCATCCGCTTCATCTCGGCTTCGCTGCCGGCGGTCCTCAGATTGACTTGTTCTGCGAATACGTCCTCCACCGCTCCGGCGCGGTTGATCCGTAGCACCAGATATACGGTGCCCCTGACGAACTCCCGCAGCGCCCTTTCCGGATACGTCGGCGGCCCCATCTTCAGTGAGGTGACGCGGTCGGTACCCGCACCCGCACCAGCCGTCGCGTCGTCACCAAAGTGGCCACTGCGGATGCTGAGCTGGTAGCTGCCTTCGTCCAGGGCTTTGACAACCACGCGCAGGCTCATGGCCGCCCTTGCCCTGGCCGCCTCGCCGTCGACGAGGACCGGCTCGAAGCGCCAGGTTGGTGCGGCTTGACCGACCAGTTCGAGCACTTCCGCTGGAAGCTTGTCGCGCCGGTCGACCTCCCAGGTCGACACTCGCCCATCAGGCTCGACCACAACCGATCCGGTCACCAGCATGCTCGCCTCTGCCCGCTTGAGCATCGTCGACGCCCCGGCCGGGAACGTGAACACGGCAGCTGCCAGCAGTACCGATACCAAACCAATCCATATCCTGCCCATGAGTCTCCCTTCCCGATGTTCCCCGGCCGATCATAGCGTCCGCCCCCGGGCCAGCGCAGGCCGTGGGGTCGGCCCGGGCTGACGCGCGATCCATCGATGCGCAATACTCGGCGGCTTCGGGGCTGAATCGGTGAGTTCAATGGGCAAGAGCAGGATCCGCGCGTGTGCCGCCATCGTCATCCTGTTCGCCTGGGGCAGCGCCGACGCCAGTCGCTTCGGGCGCGACGGCTTCTCGGGCAATCCGGGCACCAACGGCGGATCCAGCTGCACCGCTTGCCATGCGCCCGGCGCAGCGACGCCCACGGTCACCATCAGCGGCCCGCAGGTCCTGGATGCCGGCACGATCGCCGATTACACCGTGACCATCAGCGGTGGTCCCGGCGGCACCGGCGGCCTTGGCGTGTCCGCATCGGGCGACGCCGGGAGCTTCAGCGCGACCGGCAAGGACGTGCATGTGATCGGCGGCGAGATTTCGCACACGCAGCCCAAGGCCTTTGCCAACGGCAGCACCAGCTTCAGCTTCCGCTGGCAGGCGCCGGCCTGGAACGGGCCGGTGACCCTGTACGCCGCCGGCAACTCCAGCAATGGCCAACTCGACCTGCTCGGCGACGGCATCGGCACCCGCCAGCTGACCGTCAACGTGCAGAACGGGGATTCCGAACCGCCACCGCCGCTGCCGCCGCCAGAGGCCGACGCCGTGCTGGAGCCCTTCGTGAGCGGGCTCGGCCAGCCGGTAGTGATCACCCACGCCGGCGACGCCCGGCTGTTCGTGGCCGAACAGCCGGGCCGCATCCGCGTGATCGACAGCGGCGTGGTGCTGCCCGTGCCCTTCCTCGACATCACCGCGCGCGTGGACGACTCGGGCAACGAGCAGGGCCTGCTCGGCCTGGCCTTCCATCCGGACTACGCGAGCAATGGCCACTTTTACGTCAACTACACCTGGGACCCGCCGGGCAGCGGCCTGGACCGCACCCGCATCTCGCGCTTCACCGTCGGCGGCAATCCCGACGTGGCCGACCCCGCTTCCGAGCTGGTGCTGATGGAGTTCGAGCAGCCGTACAGCAACCACAACGGCGGTGACATCCAGTTCGGCCCGGACGGCTACCTCTACATCGCCTCGGGCGACGGCGGCAGCGGTGGCGACCCCCACAACAACTCCCAGAACCCGAACCGCCTGCTGGGCAAGCTGCTGCGCATCGACGTGGACGGGGCCGGCGGCGGCACCGCGCCTGACTGCAGCCTGGCCACTGGCGACCACTACGGCATCCCGCCCGACAACGCCTATACCGACGGTGACGGCGGAGCCGGCTGTGACGAGGTCTACGCGCTGGGCCTGCGCAACCCATGGCGCATCGCCTTCGACTCGCTCACCGGCGACCTCTGGATCGCGGACGTCGGCCAGAACGCGTACGAGGAGATCAACTTCATCGCCGCGGGCACCGGCGGCGGGCTGAACCTTGGCTGGCGCTGCTACGAGGGCGACCAGCCCTACAACACCTCCGGCTGCAGCGGCGCGTACTTGGAGCCGCTGGTGACGACCAGCCATTCGGGTGGCAACTGCTCGATCACCGGCGGCCGCGTCTACCGGGGATCGTCCCACCCCTCGCTGGCGGGGCGCTACTTCTTCACCGACTACTGCAACACCGCGGTGCGCACGATCACCTTCGACAACGGCCAGCCGCGGGTCGAAGACCCGATCCCCGCCGGCATGATCAGCCAGCCGGTCGCGTTCGGCGAAGACGTCGACGGCGAGCTGTACCTGGCCAGCCTGACCGGCACGCTGTACCGCATCGTCGGCACCGGCGACACGGTCGCATCCAGGGTCTCGACACTGTCGGGGCAGTGCCTGCACCCTGCTTTCCCCGTGTCCGGGGCGGGCCTGTCGGCATGGCCCTGCACCGGCGCGGACGGGCAGAGCTGGGTGCTGCGAGGCGACGGTTCGCTGTACAACCCGGCGTCGGACCGCTGCGCGACGGTGGCCGGGACGCGGCATGGCGCCGCGGTGCAGCTCCAGGCCTGCAGCGGCCAGGCCAACCAGCGCTTCACGTCCACGCCGGCCAGCGAGCTGCGCGTGAACGGCTTGTGCCTGGACCACTCGCGCACGATGCGCCGCAAGGTGCAGGCCTCGACCTGCAGCGGCATCGACAGCCAGGCCTGGGTGCTTTCGCCCGCGGACTGAACGCGGGCGATTGTGGCAAGCTCCGCGGCCTGGACATCGGGGAAAGGGAGAGACCGCATGGAAGGCAAATGGACGCGCCGCCTGGCCGGCGGATTGATGGTTCTGCTGCTCGCGCTGGCCGGACCGGCGCCGGCACAGACCCGCAGCGGACTGATGAAGCAGCTGGAAGGCTCGATGTTGCTCAAGGGGCGCATCGACGTGGCGGCAGACGGCTCGGTGACCGGATTTTCGATCCAGGACAGCGAACAGGTCGATCCGCTCGCGCTGCAGCACGTCATGCGGCACGCGCCGCACTGGACCGTCCATCCCGCGACCGTGGACGGCATTCCGGTGGCCTCATCGACGCCCTTCTCGGTGCGCCTGGTGGCCCGCCGCATCGATGACGACCAGTACGGCATTTCGATCACCGGGGCTTCGATCGAGGACGAGCTGCCCGAAGAGGCGCGGCTGCAAAAGGCCATCATGCAACCGCCGCGCTACCCGACCGACATGTTGCGCGCCGGCGCCAGCGGCATCGTGTACCTGATACTGCGCGTGGATGCCTCCGGCCAGGTGGTGGACACGCACGTCGAACAGGTGAATCTCACCGTGCTGGCCCGGCCCAGGGAAGCGGCGCACGTCCGCTCGCGCCTGGCGGAGGCGGCCGCCGACAAGGCCCGCACCTGGACCTTCCATCCCCCAAGCACCGGGCCGCATGCCGGCAAACCGGACTACGTGATGCGCATTCCCGTGGAGTTCGTCCTCGGCGAGCCGACCGGCTACGGCCAGTGGACCGTGCACGTTCCAGGCGAGCAGACCCGGCCTTCCTGGACACTCGAGGACGACGGCAACGCCCGCATGGCGGGCATCCCCGGCCGGCCCATGCTGGCGGGGACCGGACTGCGACTGCGTTCGGCGCTCGAACCGGGAAGCTGAGGCGGGGGCTCAGCTGCGGTCGCGCAGGAACCGGGCCATCGACACTCCGGCCTGTGCCGGGGCGAACTCGGCGGCGACATCGATGAAGCCACGCATCACCGCGACTTCGCGCGGGGTCCGGTTGAGGGCGTCGCGCAGGTCGGGATCGCAGCCGGCTCGCAGCAGGTGGCGAGCCAGGCGCAGCAGGCCGTGTAGCGCGGCCAGGTGCAGCGGACCGAAGCCGCGCGGGTCCTGCGCATCCAGGCGGGTGTCCTCGTCGAGCAGGCGATCGACGGCCGACAGCACCACGTCCTCGTCGCAGGCAGTGCCGGGCTCGGCGCGCGCGCCGAGCAGCAGCAGCAGCGGAGTGACCCCGCCGGCGGCGACGGCGTCGGGCTCTGCGCCGGCCAGCAGCAGGGTGTCGAACAGGGCGAGCAGGCGCGGGCGGTCGCGCGCGGTGAAGCCGTAGAGCGCGGCGCAGTGCAGCGGCGTCAGGCCCTGGGCGTCGGCGGCCTGGATGTTGGCGCCGGCGGTGAGCAGGCGCGCGCAGACATCGGGCATGCCGAGCGCCGCGGCCAGCATCAGCACGGTCACGTCGCCGGGCAGGCGATGTTCCAACGCGGCCTTGGCCACAAGCAGGCGGTCGACGATCGCGACGTGGCGCATGCTGACCGCGGCCGAGAGCGGCGTGGCGCCGGTGT
Source organism: Luteimonas sp. A501 (assembly GCF_054052085.1). The sequence continues at coordinate 256,672 of NZ_JBSVRI010000003.1, read as the reverse complement.
GCGCGGCGCGCTGCGGATCGGCCCCGCGCTCGAGCAGCAGCTCCAGGGTTCCGGCGTGTCCGCCACCGGCCGCGCGCAGCAGTGCGGTGCAACCCTTGTCGTCGGCGGCATCGATCGGGAAGCCGAGGTCGAGCAGGCGGCGCACGGCGTCGCTGTCGCCAACCATGGCCGCGGCCGGCAGGTCGCTGGCCTGCAGCGGGCGCCGCGGCAGCGCCCACCCGCGCCAGTCGAGCCACTCGGCAAGATCGCGGCGCCCCGCTGAAAGCGCCACGCCGAGCGGGGTCTGGCCATCTGCGGCGCGCACGTCCGGCGAGGCGCCGCCCTGGACCAGCAGCTTGAGCGCGGGCTCGCGGGCGAGGGCCGCGGCCAGGTGCAGGGCGGTCATGCCGTGGCCGTCGCGGTGGTCGAGGTCGACGCCGTCGGCGACCAGGCGTTCAAGCAGGCGCATCCAGCCCAGGCGCACGGCCAGCGCCGCCGCGGGTTCGCCGGATGGCGAAGGCGCGAACACGTCGGCACCACGTTCAATGAGTTCCATCGCGAACTGTTCCAGGCCGCGACCGGCCTGGTCCTCGCGCACGCAGGCCTCGAGGAAACGCGCAAGGCCGCCGGCGCCGGCCGGGGACGCGCCGCCACGCAGCAGGGCCTGGGTGGCTGCAAGGGCCTTGGTCCCCCGGCCGAGCAGCTGCATCAGGGCGGTGTCGCCAGCTTCTTCGCGGGCGTCGGGATCGGCGCCGTTGAGCAGCAGCCAGTCGATCCGCGCCGGCGCCGGCACCACGTCGCCGTCCACCAGCAGGCCGCCGAGTTCGGCCGGCGATACCAGCTGGGCCAGCGGCTCTAGGCCCTCGAAGCGGCCTTCGCCCAGCTGTTCGCGGAGCACCTCCAGTGGCGCCCGGTCGGCCGGCAGCTCGCTGTCGTCGCCGAGCACGCTGGCTGGCAGCGGGTGTTCGGGATCGAGCGCGGCCACCATGGCCCAGCGCCCGCCGGCCGCGGCGTGGTCGACGGGGCGCTTGCCCGTACCGTCGACGAGCCCGGCGTCGACCCCGAGCTCCAGCAGGCGCGAGGCCAGCGCCGCGGTGCCGGTCCCGCCCAGGCAGGCCAGATGCAGGGCGTTCCGACCTTCGCCATCGACCGCATGCAGGTCGGCGCGGTCGGCAAGCAGGTCCAGCGCGGCGGCGTGGCCGCCCACGGCGGCCTCGTGCAGCGGGCTCCTGCCGTGCCGGTCGCGGGCATCGGCGTCGGCACGGGCTTCGATCAGCGCGGCCATGGTTTCGACGTGGCCGGCAAGCGCCGCTTCGTGCAGGGCGCTGCGACCGTGCGCATCGCGGGCATCCAGCTTCGCCTTGTGCTTGAGCAGCAGCGCGACGCCCGCGACGTCGTCGTCCTCGCCGCCGGCCGCGGCCAGCAGGGGCGGCGACCCGCCTTCGGGCTCCGTGCGCGCGCCCCGCTCCAGCAGGAAGCGCGCGATTCGCCAGTTGCCGCAGCCGCAGGCGATTCCGAGCGGGGTCACTCCTTCGATGTTGCGTGCGTCGACCTCGGCGGCAGCGTCATGCAGCAGGGCGGCGACGCCTGGATCGGAGCTGCGCGCGGCGTGGTGCAGCGGAGTATTGCCATCGCGGTCGGCGGCGCGCGGGTCGGCGCCGTTGGCCAGCAGGGTCATGACCGCCTCGGGGCGGCCGTGCCAGCTGTCACGCGTGGCCGCCAGCAGTGGCGTCAGACCGGCGTGGGCGTGATTGAGGTCGACACCGGCCGTGATCAGGGCCCGCAGCAGGCGCAGGTCGGGCAGCACCGCTGCAAGCACCGGCAGCGCCCGCTGGTCGCGGCCTTCGGGGTCGGGAAGCGCACGTGGATCGGCGCCGTCGCCGAGCAGGGCCAGCGCGCGCTCGACGCGGCCGCTGCGGGCGGCAGCGTAAAGGGCGACGGCGGGATCGGCATCGGCGTCGTCGACCTCCGCGGCGCTCGTCGGCTCCGGCATCTCGAGCACTTCAAGCTCCGCCACCGGCAGCGGCGTGCGCAACAGGGCCAGGTGCAGCAGCGGCCAGGCCAGCGCGGCCAGCGCAGCCAGCGGCCAGCGCAGGCCACCGGCCACCAGCCCCGGCCAGGCAAGTGCCAGCCCCAGCGCCAGGACCGCCGCGATCGCCAGCGCGGCGCCGAGGCCGCGCCAGCTGGAACCATCGTGTCCATCCAGGGCATGCCAGTGGCCCGCAAGCCCGCGCCCCCCTTCGCCCTCGACCAGATGCCACAGCGGCCACAGCCGCCACAGCGCGATCACGCCCAGGCCCGCCGTCGCACTGAGGGCAACCGCGGCGCCCAGCGATGCGCCGCCGCTTGCGAGCAGGGCCGACAGCGGCCAGCCCACCAGCAGCGCCGTGCTCGCCATGGCCAGCGCCCACAGCAGGGCCAGCGCCAGCAGGTCGCGGCGAAGCCCGGCGCCGGCCGGCAGGCTGCCGCCACGGAGGCCGCGCAGGCCAAGCGCCAGTACCGGCTGCGCCAGCCAGGCGGCGGCGGCTGCAACGGGAGCTTCGGGCACGCCGGCCAGCAGTGCGAACACCGCGCCGGCGGCAAGCAGCAGCCCGTGCTTCAGGGGCGCACCCTCAGGCATCGGTGCCCCAGTCGTCGGTCAGGGGATCGACGTCCGCGCGCGGCGGCATCTGCAGGTGGAAGCCGCGGGCCACCAGGTTGGCGCGCACCACGTCGGCGTCTTCGCGGGCCAGCCGGCGGCCGGGATCGAGCGCGACCTCGAGCACGAAGCGCAGTTCGCCGAGCTCGGCGCGGACCGGATCGGCGATGCGGCCGAAATCATCGCGGCCGGCGAGGTAAATGTAGGTATCGGCCTTTTTCAGGCTCTTGTAGACGAAGGCTTGCATCTGCTGGTCCGGCGGCGGGCGCACGCGCGCACCGGGAAGCATAAAGCAAGGCGCGTCAGTGGTAGCCGGCGTCGGCCTGCACCTTGCCGCGGAACACCGAATACGACCACGCCGTGTAGCCGAGGATGATCGGCAGCAGCACGGCCAGCCCGACCAGGGTGAAGGCCTGGGTCGACGGCGGCGAGGCCGCGTCCCAGATGCTCAGCGAGGGCGGGATGATGTTGGGCCAGATGCCGATCACCAGGCCGATGAAGCCGAGCACGAAGAAGCTCAGCGTCAGCAGGAACGGCGCCACGTCCCGGCCCTCGCGCATCACCGCGCGCCACAGCAGGAAGGCGTTCGCCAGCGCCAGCAGCGGCACCGGCGCCAGCCACCAGAAGTTGCCGCCCTCGAACCAGCGCGCCATGACCTGCGAATCCAGGAACGGCAGCCAGGTGCTGACCAGGCCCATGAACACCACCACCACCAGCACCAGCGGGCGAGTGAGGTTGCGCGCCACCCGCTGCAGCGGGCCCTCGGTCTTGAGGATCAGCCAACAGGCGCCGAGCAGGGCGTAGCCGAACAGCACCGCGGCCCCGGTCAGCATCGAGAACGGGCTGAACCAGTCGAAGGCGCCGCCCAGGTACTTGCCCTCTTCCAGCGGCATGCCCTCGACCAGCGCGCCGAGGATCAGCCCTTGCGCGAACGCCGCCACCATCGAACCCAGCGCGAACGCGCCGCCCCAGAAGCGCCTGGCGCGCCGCGCCTTGAAGCGGAACTCGAAGGCCACGCCGCGGAAGATCAGCGCGATCAGCATCACCAGCACCGGCAGGTAGAGCGCCGACAACAGGATCGCGTACGCCTTCGGGAACGCGGCCAAGAGCGCCGTGCCGCCAAGGACCAGCCAGGTCTCGTTGCCGTCCCAGATCGGCGCGGCGGTGTTCATCATGTTGTCGAGCTGGTCGCCGTCCTCGGCGAAGGGCGCGAGGATACCCAGGCCCAGCACGAAACCGTCCAGCAGCACGTACATCAGCACGCCGAAGCCGATCACGAAGTACCAGGCCACCGGCAGCCAGGTCGCGGTCTCCATCACGTGCCCTCCGTGCGTGCGTCGTCGCGGTCGCCGACCGACAGCGGGCGTGCCGGGGTCTTTTCGCCGCCCTCGGTGTCGGGCGCGTCCTCGAACGGCTGCGGACCCTTGCGCACCAGGCCCAGCAGGTAGCGGATGCCGGCGCCGAAGATCACCGCGTAGGCCACGGCATAGGTGATGAGCGATGACAGCACCGCGGCGGCGGTGATGTTGGGGCTCAGCGCCTCGCTGGTGCGCAGCAGGCCGTAGACCACCCAGGGCTGGCGCCCGATCTCGACCACGTACCAGCCCGCCAGCAGCGCGATGAACCCGGCCGGGCTCAGCAGCCGCCAGCCGTTGAGCAGCCATTTCGACTCGAACAGCCAGCCCCGCCACCAGGCCCAGGCCGAAGCCAGCGCCAACAGCAGCATCGCGACCCCCAGCCCGACCATGATCCGGAAGCCCCAGAACACCGGCGCCACCGGCGGGCGCTCGCTGGCCGGGACCGCGGTCAGGGGCTCGATCTCGCCGTCCCAGCTGTGGGTCAGCAGCAGGCTGCCCAGGCGCGGGACCGCGACTTCGTAGCGGTTGCGCTCGGCGGCGGCGTCCGGCCATGCGAACAGGACCAGCGGCACGCCGGCGCCGGGTTCGCCATGCTCCCAGTGGCCTTCCATCGCCGCCAGCTTCACCGGCTGGTGCTTGCCGACGTTGAGCCCGTGCAGGTCGCCCACCAGCACCTGCAGCGGCAGCGCGATCGCGGCGAAGGCGACCGCGAGCTTCAACGTCCGCCGCCCCGCGTCGACGTGGACGCCGCGGCGCAGGTGCCAGGCGCTGACCCCGCCGATCACCATGCAGGTGGTGATGAACGCGGCCAGCACCATGTGCGCCAGCCGGTAGGGGAAGGAGGGATTGAAGATGATCGCCCACCAGTCCAGCGGCTGGAACATGCCGTCGACGATCTCGTGCCCCTGCGGCGTCTGCATCCAGCTGTTGGCGGCCAGGATCCAGAACGTCGAGAACAGCGTGCCCAGCGCGACCATGCAGGTCGCGAAGAAGTGCAGCTTCGGCGACACCCGCTTCCAGCCGAACAGCATCACGCCCAGGAAGCTGGCCTCGAGGAAGAACGCGGTCAGCACCTCGTAGGCCAGCAGCGGGCCGAGGATGGCACCGGCGCGTTCGGACAGCACCGCCCAGTTGGTGCCGAACTGGAAGCTCATCACGATCCCCGACACCACGCCCATGCCGAAGGAGATCGCGAAGATCCTGAGCCAGAAGAAGTAGAGGTCGCGCCACATCGCGTCGCGGGTGCGCAGCCAGCGCCATTCCAGGAAGGCCAGCCAGTGCGCCAGGCCGATGGTGAAGGCCGGGAACAGGATGTGGAAGGAGATCACGAAGCCGAACTGGATCCGCGACAGCAGCAGGGCGTCCACGCCGTTCTCCGCAGCGTGACCGGGCGCCGCGAGCCTGCATTCTGCGCGCGAACGTCGCGTGTCGTGTCCAAACGACGTGAAATCGCCTGCCGCTGCGGCGTGCAGGCACCGGGCCATGACGACCGGCCCAGAGTCGCGGCGCGCGCGCGCTGATACGCTGGCGCGTCGACTGTTCCCGGGGATCCCCGCACCATGCGCCACCGCTCCGTTCTCGCACTCCTGCCGCTTTCCCTGCTGCTGGCCATCGCGCCGGCGTCCACGGTTTCAGCCCAGCCCGGGCAGGCGCTCGACCTGCACCAGGTCATGGCCGACCCGGACTGGATCGGTCCACCGGTGGAGCGGGCGTGGTGGTCCTGGGACGGCGGCACCGCGTACTACGTGGCCAAGCGCAAGGGCAGCAACGTGCGCGACACCTTCGCGCAGCCGGTCACCGGCGGCGCGGTGGTGCCGATGGACGGCGCGGCGCGCGCCGGCATCGACGCCGCCGATCCGCTGTACGACGCCAGCCGCGCGCGCATGGCCTTCCTGCGCAACGGCGATGTCTTCGTGCGCGACCTGCGCGGTGGCGCGCTGACCCAGCTGACCCGCACCGAAGGCGGCGAATCCCAGCTGCAGTGGGGCCGCGACGGCTCGTTGTCCTGGCGCAGCGGCAACGACTGGTTCCGCTGGACCGCCGCCACCGGCGTCGGCCAGGCTGCCAGCCTCCGCGCCGAGGACGCGCCCGGCACGCCACCAAAGGCCGACGCCCTGCGCGAACGCCAGCTCCGCTACATCGAAACATTGCGCACCGAGCGCGAGCGCCGCGAGGAGATGCGCACCCAGGCCGAGGCCTGGCGCAGCGCCGACCCGTCCCGCGCCCCGGCCGCGGCCTACCTGGGCAAGGACGTCGAGATCCAGGGCAGCGCGCTGTCGCCCGACGGCCGCTGGCTGTTCGCGGTCACCCAGGCCAAGGGCGCCGACCAGGGCCAGGACGGCAAGATGCCGAAGTACGTCACCGAGTCCGGCTACGAAGAGTTCGAGGACGTGCGCACCCGCGTGGGCCGCAACGACCCGGCGCCGCAGTCGTTCTGGCTGGTGTCGGTGGCCGACGGCAAGGCGCGGGAGCTGGAGACCGACGTGCTGCCGGGCATCACCACCGATCCGCTGGCCGCGCTGCGCAAGGCCGCCGGCAAGGACGCGCTGGAGGGCAACCGCGCCGTGCGCATCGAAGGCTGGGGCGGCGACGTGTCCGGCGGCGCACGCTGGAGCGACGACGGCCGCGGCCTGGCGCTGATGCTGCATTCGGTCGACAACAAGGACCGCTGGCTGGCCACGGTCGACCTGTCGGCCGCGACCCTGCAGCCGGTGCACCGGCTGACCGACGACGCCTGGATCAACTGGGGCTTCAACGAGTTCGGCTGGATGCCGGACGCGCGCACGCTGTGGTTCCTCTCCGAGGAATCCGGCTGGTCGCACCTGTACCTGTCGTCCGGCGGCCGCGCGCGCGCGCTGACCTCCGGCCGCTGGGAGGCCTCGATGCCGGTGCTGGCCGCCGATGGCCAGGGCTTCCTGTTCCTGTGCAACCGCGCGCGCCCCGGTGACTACGAGGTCTGCCACGTCGGCACCGGCGGCGGCGAGGTGCGCGAGCTGACCGCGCTCGACGGCGTCGAGGACTTCGTGGCCTCGCCCGACGGTGCCCGCGTGCTGGTGCGGCACTCCACCAGCTACATGCCGCCGCAGCTGTCGGTGGTCGACGCCGCCGGCGGTGCCGCGCGCCAGCTCACCGACACCCGCACCGCGGCGTTCAAGGCGCGCGAATGGATCCAGCCCGAGACCGTGCAGGTGCCCTCCAAGCACGGCGCCGGCACCATCTGGGGCAAGTACTACGGCCCGGAGACGATGGAGCCCGGCCGCGAGTACCCGGTGGTGCTGTTCGTGCACGGCGCCGGCTACCTGCAGAACGTCAGCGACCGCTACCCGAACTATTTCCGCGAGCAGATGTTCCACAACCTGCTGGTCGAGCAGGGCTACATCGTGCTGGACCTGGATTTCCGCGCATCCGAAGGCTACGGCCGCGACTGGCGCACGGCGATTTACCGGCAGATGGGGCATCCGGAGCTCGAGGACTACCTTGACGGCATCGACTGGATCGTCGAAAGCCGCCAGGGCGACCGCGATCGCGTCGGCATCTACGGCGGCAGCTACGGCGGCTTCCTGACCTTCATGGGCCTGTTCCGCGAGCCGGGCGTGTTCAAGGCCGGCGCCGCGCTGCGCCCGGTGACCGACTGGTCGCAGTACAACCACGGCTACACCGCCAACATCCTCAACACGCCGGAGCTCGATCCCGAGGCCTACGCGAAGTCATCGCCGATGGAGTACGCCGAGGGCCTGCAGGACCACCTGCTGATCGCCCACGGCATGATCGACGACAACGTGTTCTACCGGGACTCGGTGATGCTGGCGCAGCGCCTGATCGAGCTGCGCAAGGACAAGTGGGAGCTGGCGAGCTATCCGATGGAACGCCACGGCTTCGTGCATCCGGACTCCTGGTACGACGAATACCGGCGGATTTACGAGCTGTTCGAGCGCGCGCTGAAGTAGCAATGGCTGGCTGCTCGAGCGACCTGCCGCTGTCGGCAGTGGCATCTGTAACCAGCCCGCCGCCAGCGCCTGCTTGGGCCAAGCGACGGATTACGTCTGACCATCTATCCTGCGTCCTCCACCGCCGACAAGCGGAGACGGACCTCCCTGGAATAGTCGCTGTCCTTGGGCAGCGCTTCGAGTGCGTCTCGATACTTGGCCAGCGCCGTACCCCGATCACCCCGCAATTCGCTGATGCGTCCCTCCAACAGGCGCAGGTAGGGACGACGCTGCGAGTTCGCATCCAAGGCGATCTTGCCGTCATCGGCGTGGATACCCTGTAGCAGGGCGTGCGCCCTCTCCTCATCATGGAGATCGAGATAGGCCATTGCCAAGATGATCGAGAACTCGGCGAAGGCAGGTGAGGGGTCCTGGAATACCCGATGAGCATCAGCAAGCCGCGCCGACAGCGCCTGTGCGGCATCGGCCGAGCGCCCCGCCCAGCGCAGCGCCTCGCCGCGATACTGCAGCGTGCTCAAAGTGAATGGCGAATCTTCACCGAGGGTCTCGGCGAACAGACGGCTTGCCTTGCCATACTCGTCCGCGGCTTCGGCAAACTGCTCCTCGGCCACCAGCGAAATCGCGCGCAAGGTATGGACGTTGCCAAGCTGTGGGTGGCTCGTGCCCAGCACCTGCACCAGGTCCGCCTCGAGCATGTCGATCTGCTTGAGCGCTTCAACCCGCCGGCCGACCTGCATCAAGGCCTGCACCAGGTTCTGACGCGCCTGGATGGTCTGTGAGTGCAGCCTGCCGTTGATCTGTTCAAGCCCAGCCAGCGCCTCAGACAGCTCGCGCTCGGCTTCGACGGCCTCACCCGTGGCCAGCAGCGCGAAGCCGAGCTCGGCGCGCGATTTCAACAGTAGATCACGACCGAGCTCTGACTCTTGTTCGCCAAGTTCGACTAGCTTTCGATACTCGGCTGCCGCCGTCTTGTAATCTGCTTGGCGTTCGTGGAGATAGGCCCGCGTGTGTCCCAAGCGATAGCGCTGCGACACCGTGGCGTCGGCCATGCCGGCCAACTGCGAGGCAGCCGTGTCGAGCTGCACACGCGCCTCGTCGAATCGGCCCAGCTCCAGCAGCATGTGGCTGCGCCCCAGGCGGGCCTCGCTTCCACGTGCGTCATGGATGCCGAACGCCTGCTCAAGATGTGTCGCGGCCAACGCGTACTGCGCCTCCGCTTTCTCGACCTGAGCTACGGCCTGGTAGGCACCCGCAAGCACCAGGTGCATTGTGCCTGCCGAACCCGCATCGTCTTTGAACCGTTCACCGATACCCGACGCGGCGCTGTCCAGTGCTTCGAGAACCGTCGGCTGGTGCCCGCTATTGCGATCCGGCGCTGCCGCGCCGATCACGTCCTCGCTGAGAAAGTCATTGAGCATGGCCTGAGTGCGGAGGCTGGCCTGCGCACGCGCCGCCTCTTCCTGCGCACGCTGTTCAGCCCGGTGCGCACGCTGGGCCAGCAGCAGCGAGCCAGTCGTACCGGCCAGCAACGCTACCATCGCCGCGATCATCCATGGCCTCCGCGCACGCATGCGCGCCAGACGCTTCTCGCCTTCTTCCACGCGAGCGCGCACCGCCAGTTCCAGTTCGCGCTTTTCCCGGCGCGCGGCCAGATTGCGGACTCGGTCGGCCAGAGCCGCGGCCGAATCCAGCCGACGCTCCGGATTCCCGTGCGCGGCCGCGGCAATGTCCTCGCGCAGCAGCGGGTCGTCGATGTCGCGTTCCCAACCGGGTGCCATGGGACGCCGGAAGTCGCCGACCAGCAACTGATACAGGGTCACGCCCAGCGCGTACACGTCGCTGCGGATGGTCGCTGACTGCCCGGTGGCGACCTCCGGCGCAAGGTACAGAGGCGTGCCGCTCTCGCTGGAAATGGCCTGGGTGCGGGTCAACCCGAGGTGGGTGATGCCCAACTCGTCGAGCCGGGAGGAATCGAACAGCCGGCTGCTGCCGAAGTCCGCCACGCGCAGTTTCGTACCCTCGGGCCCATCTTGCACCAGCAGGTTCGCCGGTTTGATGTCCTTGTGCAGCACACCTATGCCATGCGCCGCTGCCACGGCATCGGTTGCAGACACGAACAGCCCCAGCCTGCGCTCGCGCGCCGCCGGCGCGGCTTCCTGCAATCCCTGCCACTGGTCGAGACTGGTGCCGCCGTACTCGGACTCGACGAAATACGGCGCCTCTTCGAAATCCCAGTCCAGTACACGGATAAAGTCATCGCGCTTACCCAGCGCCTCGCGCAGCAGGCGCGCGATCGTCACCTCGCGCTTCAGCCCCGCCAGGCCCTTGCCGGCAAGGCTGAACTTGAATACCCGTTCCTCCCGAGTCTTGGCGTGCCGCGCCAGCCAGACTTCGTTGCCCTCCGTTCGCGCCAGGGGCGCCTCCAGCCGCCAGTTGGGCCTGCGCGGCACCGCATCCCCCTCCTGGAGCCGACTGGCCTCCGGCAGGAACTCAACCACCCGGCGCGACACCGGCACGCTCAGCCTGTATCCAACCCGCGGCAAGGTCGTGACGAACTCCTGCGCGTCGTCGCGCAAGGCCTTGCGCAGCTTGCCGACCGCATTGGTCAGCACCGCCTCGACCACGATCCTCCCGGCCCAGACCGCGCCCAGCAGTTCTTCCTTGGTCACCGCTTCGCCGGCGTGCCGCAACAGATATTGCAGCACCTCCAGCGGCTTGCGCTCCAGCTCGACGGCGTTGTCCGCGACCCTGAGCTGCCAGCGCGACTCGTCGAACTCGGCGTTGCCGAAACTCCAGCAATACGCCTTGACCGGCTGGCCGGCATCCCCCTGCTCCTGCATTCCATCGCCCCCCGGCTCCGTTGCTGTGGTGCAGCTTCGCGGGCAATCAGGGGCGAATGCAAGACCTGTCTTTGAAAACAAGGGCTTGCGATTCGTTTGAATTTCGTTTGCAGGCCGTGGGGACAGGTTTGCGCCTCCCGGGCCACGGTTCTGGCCACGCGGCCATTCCGATGCCGCAGGGGGAGGGCCACCGCATGCGAGGCAAGATCATCCACTACAACGGCAGCGACGGACGCGGCTTGATCGCCGCCGACAACCGCCAGCTCCCCTTCGAGATCGGGCATTGGCGCAGCGACATCGCGCCGACCGTGAACCAGGTGGTCGACATCGCCCTGGCCGGCGACGATCTTGAATCCGTCGCGCGGGTGCCCGAAGACGTCCTGATCAAGGAGCGCGCCGGGCAACTTGCCAGCAAGCTGGGTTCGTCCGGCGCCGCCGCCCTGCAGTCGATCAGGGACGCAGCCCCGACCACCGGCGGCAACGCAGCCTCCGGCTGGCGCCAGAGGCTCGGCATTCCGCTGCTGGCCGCCTACGGCGTGTTCGCTGTGTCCGCGCTGGGGCTGCCTTTCATTTCCGTCAGCTCTCCGTTCGGGATGGGCGGGCGGAGCTACAGCCTCGTCGGCCTGGGCGAGCTGTCCGAGGCGCTGGGTGCTTCGGTCGGCGGTGCGTTCTGGCCCTGGCTGGCGATCCTGTCGATCGCACTGCCGGTCTTCTGGCGCAGCCGCTTCGCCTGGTTGGCCCTGCTGCTGCCCTTGCTCGCCACGCTGAAGCCTGCGTTCGACATCATCGGCGCCGCGGGCAAGGCGTCGCGTGCCATGGGCGACGCCTTCGGAGGCGACATCAGCAGCCAGATGGCCAGCCAGATGGCCGACATGATCGACACCGGCTTCGGTGCCTGGGCCTGCCTGTTGGCCGCGCTGTTCGTCGCCTGCGTCGGCCTGAAGCGCGTGCTGCTGCCGCCGGCCGCCTGACTCCACCTCACCGACGAAATCCACACATCCACGCAAAAGGGAGATCCCTCCATGCGCAAAACCACGCTCGTGTTCATCGCCACCTCGGCACTGGCCCTGTCCGCCTGCAGCAAGGACGCCGGGAATGCCGACACCACCGCCGCCAATGCCGACGCTGCAGCGCCCAGCGGCTTGCTCGGCGCAGCCGCCGACAAGGCCAAGGTCGAAAGCGCGGCCGCCGCACTGCCGCAACCCGACGCCAACAAGCCGGTTTCCGAGTACCCGCAACTCGAAGGCGGCAACCAGATCATGTTCCATTACGTTGCCGCCTCGAAGCTGCCGCCGGACTACGCCAAGCTCGCCGAGCCGTTCTCGAAGGAGTACCGCAGCACGAGCGACACCTTCCGCAGGAACGATCTGCTGCAGGCAATCCGGCCGCAGCTGGATCAGCAGATCGCGCAGGCCGCCGCCAACCCCTACGGCTGGATGAAAGTGAGCGACGCGAACCTGGGCAGCTACGACTTCGATCGCAAGGGCTTTGCTGTCGGCGAGTTCGCGGACAGCACGACCCGCTACTTCAACGACAACTACGGCTACAAGATCGGCTGGAGCAATTACAACCAGCTTGCATTCGCCCCGGTCGCGGACGAAGCGGCCGCGCGCCGGATCGAGTCCATGCGCACCGGCTACAACGACAGGCCGCAGCTGAAGGTCCATTTCTTTGCCCAGTCCGCGGACCTGAACGACCAGAAGGTCAACGCGGTGGTCACCCATGTGCAGATCACCGACAAGTCCGGCCGCGTGCTTGCCAGCTATGGACCCGACGGCAGCGTGCCGGCAGACGTGCCGGCAGACGACGATTGCCAGGGTGATGCAGCCACCTGCGCAGCGGCACATTTCGGCTTCTGACCACCGCACACTTCAAGGAAAACCCGTATGAACCGTCTCATGACTTGTCGACTTCTGATGGCGCTCGCAATGACGGCGTCCCTTCCCGCCGTCGCCCAGAGCAACGCAGAACTGAATGATGAAAACGCACGCCTCAAGGCACAAGTGGCCGAGCTCCAGGCACAACAGCAGAGTGAAGCAAGCACGCAGGAGAACAGGCCCGCGAGGCGGTCCGGACTCGCGGGCCTTGGTGATCGGTTGAAGAAGGCAACAGGCATCTCGCTGACTCGTCCCAACGCAAACGACGCAAACGACGCAAACGACGCAGGCGGCGGAACGGCGATCTACACGCCTATCGGCGCGGCCAACACGTTCGAAGGGGTCTTCTCCCATGGGAACCGCGACCTCGCCATCCAGGGCAGGCTGTCATGGCCCCGCGTGGCGCTGACCTTCGTCGAGTACGGAGAGACGCTTCCGTGCTGGACGATCGATGCCCGCATCTGGACGAGCGCGACACAGTCCACAACCGAACGTTTCCAGACCTGCCTGAACGCACGGCTCACCAAGCTGGACGATCTGGGAAGGACCAGCAGCTTCGACAAGCGCGATGCCTTGACCCGCGCGAAGTTGAGGCGCTTCGAAAGTGCGCAGCCGCTGTTCGGGTACGTTGAAACGACCGGAACAAAAAGGACAGCGGGGCCCAACCCACCGAGGAAGCTGTTCATGGTGGACGTCGACAGGGACATGGGCGAGAAGGTCTTCGACGCCGCGATCAACGCGATGTGGGTTTCCGGCTTCATTACCCTGGAAGACACCGGAATGACCTCTTCGTTTCTTGACTGGCGCATGTGGATCGCCGGCTTCGACTCCGACGGACATCGAGGCCGCTAATCCTTGAACTTGTCGCTTTGAGCCGTACGTGCCCGCGACAACCGGAACGAGACCGCTGGACAAAGATCTGGTCCAGATCATCAACAGTGTCAACACCGTCCCCGTCACCCGTGGGACATCCAAGGAAAACAGCATGGACGACTCAACTGCCGCCTTTTTTACTCTCACACTTGGCGCCGGCTTTGGCGCGGTCATATTCGGGCTGCTGGCCAGTTGGAGGCACAAGCCCGTCGGGCGCTGGGTGATCCTCGGTGCGGTTTGCGGCGTGATCCCCTTGATTGGCTGGCTCGTTGGATTCGGCTTCCTGCTGGATCTGCTGTTCGGCACCAAGGGTGATTCCGGCAGCGAGACCTCGACTGCAGCCAAGGCCTTCGGCCAGGGAGCCCAGTACGTCTATGTCGCCGACAACACCGGCATCGCCGTCGATCCCGGCCAGGAGACGGTTCGATTGAAGAACGGAAGCACCATCCAGACGTACCCGCTCTCTGCTGTCCGCGGATGGAAAACCAATCTCGCATCCGGTGGCGAGATCATTGGAGGCACCGGATATACGGCCATCGCGGCCGGAGGCGCCAACCTGCGCAACGAACGCGAGAACCGGAAGAACAGCGGCCTGTTCGTGAGCGTGCGCGACATCGACAATCCCGAATGGCGCATCGACATGCCGAACGAAAACAACCAGAAGCGGTGGATGGAGATCATGCGCCAGTCGATCAACCGCGACTGAGGCGGGCCGATCCGACGATGATTCCCCAGCTAATTCGTCCTTGCCTGCGGGGCGATGTTGGTCGCCTTACAATTGCCGCATGAACGATTTCGACGCCGTCCGCGGCTATCTCACCGACCTGCAGGACCGCATCTGTGCGGCCATCGAGGCCGCCGACGGCGGCGCCCGCTTCCACGAGGACGCCTGGACGCGCGCCGACGACAGTGCTGCCGGCGGCCTGTCCGGTGGCGGACGCACCCGCATCCTGCGCGAGGGCGCGGTGTTCGAGCAGGCCGGCATCGGCTTTTCTGACGTCTCCGGCAGCGCCCTGCCACCGTCGGCGACCGCCTCGCGGCCGCAGCTCACCGGCGCCTCCTGGCGCGCGGTCGGCGTCTCGCTGGTGTTCCACCCGCGCAATCCCTACCTGCCCACCACCCACGCCAACGTCCGCCACTTCCGCGCCGAGCGCGACGGCGAGACCGTGGCCTCGTGGTTCGGCGGCGGCTTCGACCTCACGCCCTTCTACCCCTTCGACGAGGACGTGCTGCACTGGCACCGCACCGCGCGCGCCCTGTGCGAACCCTTCGGCGGCCAGGCGCGCTACGACGCGCACAAGGCCTGGTGCGACGAGTACTTCTTCCTGAAGCACCGCGACGAGACCCGCGGCGTCGGCGGCCTGTTCTACGACGACCTGGCCGGGGACTTCGAGCGCGACTTCGCCTATACCCGCGCCGTCGGCGACGGCTTCCTCGACGCCTGGCTGCCGATCGTCGAACGCCGTCGCGCCATGCAGTACGACGAGCGCGAGCGCGAGTTCCAGCTCTACCGCCGCGGCCGCTACGTCGAGTTCAACCTGGTCTGGGACCGCGGCACCCACTTCGGCCTGCAGTCCGGCGGCCGCAGCGAATCGATCCTGATGAGCATGCCGCCGCTGGCGCGCTGGGAATACGGCTACCAGCCGGAGCCCGGGAGCGCCGAAGCGCGGCTGGCCGACTACCTGCGGCCGCGCGACTGGCTGGCGGAGCTCGACTGAGGCTCAGCCCTTGGCGTCCTTGCGCGGAACGATGGTCAGGGTGCCGTCCACCTCCAGGGTCATCAGCCCGACGTCGGCAAGGCCGTCCAGGCCGCTGTCGCGCACGGCTTCGTCCACGTCCAGCTGGTTCAGGTTCTGCTTGCGCAAGGCCTGCTTGAACAGTTCGCCGTCACGCGCCAGCAGCACCGGGCTGCCTTCCACCAGCCGGTCCAGGCGCGGACTGCGCGCGGTCAGGAAGCCGACCAGCCAGTTGCAGGTGATCAGCGTCATGGCAAGGATCAGGCCGCCCAGGAGCGAGAAATCCTCGCCGATCAGCGAGTTCTGCACCGCCGTGCCGAGCAGCACGACCACCAGCATGTCGAACGGCGTGAACTGGCCGACGGTACGCTTGCCCGCCAGACGCAGCATCGCCAGCAGGATGAAGTAGACGATCACCGCGCGCAGGATGAACTCCCACCACGGCATTGCGAGTTCGAACAGGTCGGACATGGCGATGGCTCCGAAGGGAATTCCATCATTCAGCCTGCCGTGTCGTGAAGATGCCGCGGACACGTCCCGGGAGGGAGGCTGCGTCAGTGCGCCGACGCCACTCCGCCGCCGCACGCCGCGTCCGTGTCGCGAAGTGCCACCGCTGCACCCAGCAGCCCGGGATCGGGATGCGTCACGACCTGGACCGACACCGGCTCCAGCCAGGCGGCAAAGCGTCCCTTGGCGAGGAAGCGTTCGCGGAACGCGCTGCTCCGGAGGAAAGGCAGGAAGCGCGGCACGATCCCGCCGGCGATGACCACCGTGCGCGCGCCGTGCAGCAGGGCCACGTCGCCCGCGACGCTGCCGAGGATGGCGCAGAAGCGGGCCAGCGCGCGGCGGGCGGCCGCGTCATGGCCGTCCAGCGCCGCGGCCACGACCTGGGCCGGCTCACGCGGCGGGCCCGGCGGCCCACCCGCACGCTCGCGCAGCACCGCGTCGATCATGGACAGTCCCGCTCCCGACAGCAGCCGCTCCCAGGACGCGCGACCGTGGCGTGCCGTCGCCCGGTCGGCCAGCGCGCGCTCTTCCTCATCCAGCGGGGCGAATCCGACGTGCCCGCCCTCGGTTTCCACCACCTGCCAGCCGCCGCCAGCGCGCTCCACGAGCAGGCTCACGCCGAAGCCGGTGCCGGGTCCCAACACGCTGACCGGGCCGCGCAGGGGCGGGTCCACCGGCCCGTGCAGGAACGCGCGCTGCCCGGCTGCGAGCACGGGGACGGCGCGTGCGATGGCGCCGAAATCGTTGACCAGGCGCAACTCCCGGAGCCCGAGCGATTCGCGCAGCTCGTGCCTGTTGAACGACCAGGCGCGGTTGGTCAGGCGCATTTCGTCGCCGTCGACCGGGCAGGCGAGCGCGATCGCCGCGCGCCGCGGGCGCAGCCCGACCTGCGCCAGGTAGTGCTCCGCGGCGTGCTGCAGGCTGGCGAACCCGGCGTTGCGCAGCCGCTGCGGCTGCAGCAGCCGCGGCACGGCCGCCGCCGGGTCGCACAGGGCGAAGCGGGCGTTGGTGCCTCCGATGTCGGCAACCAGGGCCAGGTGCTCGTTCGCGCTCATGTCCGCCCTTCCGGCATGCGATGGGTCCCGACAGGCTAACCCAGGCGAACGCCGCCGCACGGCCCGCACGGACGCTTGGCGGCGCCGTGGTGCGATGCCTGCTGCCGGCCAAGATGGCCGGCGGCCGGCTTGGGAGCAGGCCGCGGACAGGCCGGGGGAGCGCACCCCCTGTGAGCGGGACGGGCGGCGCGGACCAGAACGGAGCAGTTGGGAAAAGAACCAATAAAAAGCCCCGCAGGCAGGGGGGGCCGGCGGGGCTGGAGAACGGGGCTCGGGGAGAAGCCTTCGTTCCGGTCGATCAACTCCAGGGGAGGGGAGGTGATCTGCGACAGACCTTGCATCTGTCACGGGCTATATGACCACTCCGCACATGGATGGTTCGTGAAGACAGGGGTTAAGTTCTTGTTGGATTCAGCGGGCGTTTACCGGCAGCCTGCGCACGCGTCGGCGGCGCTTCCGTGGCAGCCTCCGAAGCGGCCCCCGGCCGCCTCCTGAATGGGTCAATGCGCCTGTTCCCAGTTGTCGCCGACCCCGCTGTCGACCACCAGCGGCACCCGCAGGCTGGCGGCGCCGGTCATGCGCGCGACCACTTCGGAAAGCAGGGTTTCGACGAACCCGGCGTCGACTTCGAACACCAGTTCGTCGTGCACCTGCAGGATCATCCGCGCGCGGTCGCGGTGCGGCGCGAGCCAGGCGTCCACCGACACCATCGCGCGCTTGATGATGTCGGCGGCGGTGCCCTGCATCGGCGCATTGATCGCAGCGCGCTCGGCGCCGGCGCGCTGCGGCTGGGTGCCACGGCTGATGTATTCGAGGTACAGGCGGCGGCCGAAGACGGTTTCTACGTAGCCCTGCTCCCGCGCCTGCACGCGGGTGCGCTCCATGAAGTCGCGCACGCCCGGATAGCGCGAGAAATACAGCGCGATGTAGTCCTGCGCCTCGGCGCGGCCGATGCCCAGGTTGCGCGCCAGGCCGAACGCGCCCATGCCGTACATCAGGCCGAAGTTGATCGCCTTGGCGGCGCGGCGCTCGTCGCCGCTGACCTGGTCGATCGCGCGGCCGAAGACCTCCGCCGCGGTGGCGCGGTGGATGTCGGCGCCGGCCTCGAACGCCGCCACCAGGCCGGCGTCCTGCGAGATGTGGGCCATGATCCGGAGTTCGATCTGCGAGTAGTCGCAGGCCACGATCTTCCGCCCCGGCGGCGCCACGAAGGCGGTGCGGATGCGGCGGCCGTCCTCGGTGCGGATCGGGATGTTCTGCAGATTGGGGTCGCTCGACGCCAGGCGGCCGGTGGCGGCGCCGGCCTGCTGGTAGCTGGTGTGCAGGCGGCCGGTCTCCGGGTTGACCATCTCCGGCAGCTTGTCGGTGTAGGTGCCGCGCAGCTTGGCCAGGCTGCGGTAGTCCAGGATCACCCGCGGCAGCTCGTGCAGGTCGGCGATGGCCTCCAGCGCCTCCTCGTTGGCCGAGGGCTGGCCCTTGGGCGTCTTCACCAGCATCGGCAGTTTGAGCTCGTCGTACAGCAGGGCGCAGACCTGCTTGGGCGAATCGAGGTTGAACGTGCGGCCGGCAAGCCCGGTGGCGCGCTGCTGCAGCTCCAGCATGCGACGCCCCAGCCCCGCGCCCTGGGCGCGCAGTCCGTCGGCGTCGAGCAGCACGCCGTTGGCCTCCACGCGCGCGAGCACCTGCACCAGCGGCATCTCGATGTCGCGGTACACGGCCGCCAGCGAGGGCTCGGCGTCCAGCCGCGCCGACAGCACGCGGTGCAGGCGCAGGGTGACGTCGGCATCCTCGGCGGCATAGGCGGTGGCGTCGTCGAGGGCGACCTGGGAGAACGGGATCTGCTTGGCACCCTTCCCGGCCACGTCGGCGTATGCGGTGGTCTGGTAGCCCAGCTCGCGCCGGGCCATCGAATCCATGTCGTGGCGCGCACGCCCGGCGTCGAGCACGAAGCTCTCCAGCAGCGTGTCCTCTGCGTATCCGGCCACGTCGATGCCGTGGCGGCGCAGGACGTGCAGGTCGTACTTGCCGTTCTGCCCGACCTTGCGCACCGCGGCGTCTTCAAGCAACGGGCGCAGCATCTCCAGCGCCCGGGCGCGGTCGAGCTGCGCCGGCGCGCCGGGATAGTCGTGCGCCAGTGGCAGGTAGGCGGCCTGGCCCGGCTCGCAGCTGAAGCTCATGCCCACCAGGTTGGCGCGCAGCGCGTCGAGCGAATCGGTCTCGGTGTCGAGCGCGAACAGCCCGGCGTCGCGCAGGCGCGTGATCCAGGCCTCGAGTGATTCGACGTCCAGGACCAGGTCGTGGCTGCCGGGCGCGGCCAGCGCCGGATCCAGCGCGGCATCGCCCGCCGTCGGCGCCGGGGCGACGAAGCCGCTGCCCGCGCGCGGCATCGAGGCGCGCGCCGGAACCACGCCGCTGGCGCTGCCACCATCGAGCTCCTTCAGGGCCTGCACGAACCCGTAGCGCTGGTACAGCGTGCGCAGGACGTCGGCGTCGGGCGCACGCAGGGCGAGGTCGGCCGGACCCACGTCCAGCGCGACATCGGTGCGGATGGTCGCAAGCGTGCGGCTCAGCGGCAGCCGGTCGAGCGCGGCGCGCAGGTTGTCGCCGACCTTGCCCTTGATCTCCCCGGCCGAGGCGATCACGCCGTCGAGGCTGTCGTAGGCCGCCAGCCACTTCGCCGCGGTCTTCGGCCCGCATTTTTCGACCCCCGGGATGTTGTCGACGCTGTCACCCATCAGCGCCAGCAGGTCGATGATCTGGTCGGGCCGCACGCCGAACTTCGCGAACACCGCGTCGTCGGAATCGGTGCGGGTGCCGCTCATGGTGTTCACCAGCGCCACGCCCGGACGCACCAGCTGGGCGAAGTCCTTGTCGCCGGTGGAGATGGTGACGTCCATGCCCTGGCCTACCGCCGCCAGCGCCAGGGTGCCGATGACGTCGTCGGCCTCGACGCCGGGCACGCGCAGGATCGGGATGCCCAGCGCCTCGACCACGTCGCACATCGGCTGCACCTGCGTGCGCAGGTCGTCGGGCATCGGCGGGCGGTTGGCCTTGTACTGCGGGTAGATGTCGTCGCGGAATGTCTTGCCGGGCGCATCGACCACGAAGGCGAGGTGCTCGGGCTGCTCCTTCAGCGTCGCCCGCAGCATGTTGACCACGCCGAACAGCGCGCCGGTGGGCTCGCCATCGGCATTGGTCAGCGGCGGCAGCGCGTGGAACGCGCGATACAGGTAGGAGGAACCATCGATCAGCACGAGTCGCGTCATGCCGCGGATTCTACGTGTCCCCGGCTTCGCCCGTGCCGCTGGCGCATAATCGTGGCCAGCCCCGGGAGATCGCCATGAACCGTTCCGCCGCCGCATTCTCCACCGTGCTCGCCGCAAGCCTGCTGCTCGGCGCCTGCGCCACCAGCGGCGCGCCGGCCGACGTGATCCCGGCCGACGCGGTCGAGGCCACCCGCACCGAGGCCAACGGCGACGTGGTCACCGAGTACCGCGTCGACGGCCGCCTGCGCGCGCTCAAGGTCGTGCCGTCGCGCGGCGCGCCCTACTACCTGTTCGACCGCGACGGCGACGGCATCGTGGACAGCGAGCGCGACGGCGTGTCGCCGGTGTACTTCAAACTGTTCGAATGGAACTGATCACCCCGCCGCACCACGGCCAGGGTCAGGATCGGGCACCTGCCGACCCGTCGAAGCGCCTGCCGCCGATGGTCGCAACCTGGCTGACCGGCCTGCTCGCGGTGCTGCCGCTGGTGCTCACCCTGGTGCTGCTGGGCTGGGCGGTGGGCATCGTCAACCGCGCCCTCGGCCCCAGCAGCCTGTTCGGGCGCTCGTTCACGGTGTTCGGCGACTGGTTCGCCACCCATCCCGTGGTCGCCTGGCTGCTTGGCACCCTGCTGACCATCGCCGCGATCTACCTGCTGGGCCTGCTGGTGCAGTCGCGGCTCAAGGCGCCGTTCAAGGCGCTGCTCGACAACACCATGCGCCGCATTCCCCTGGTCGGCAGCGTGTACGCGCTGGCCGAACGCTTCGTCTCGGTGATCGGCGACCGCCAGCAGGCCGACATCGCGGCAATGAGCCCGGTGTGGTGCTTCTTCGGCGGCGACGGGGTGGCGGTGCTGGGCCTGCTGCCCAACCCGGAGCCGGTGCACATCGACGGCCGCACCTACCTGACCGTGCTGGTGCCCACCGCGCCGATCCCGGTCGGCGGCGGCCTGCTGTACGTACCATCGGACTGGGTGAAGCCCGCCGATTTCGGCATCGACGTCCTGACCAGCGTCTACCTGTCGATGGGCATCACCCTGCCGCGTGGCAAAATTCCGGGTTCCGTTGGGGAGTAGCCGGCTTCCGACCCTGGATCCCGCATGCACCCTCTTTCGATCCTCATGCTCGGCATCGCGATGTCGACCGACGCCTTTGCCGCGGCCATCGGCAAGGGCGCGGCGATGCGTACGCCGCGCCTGCGCGACGCGCTGCGCGCCGGGCTGATCTTCGGCGTCATCGAAGGCCTGACGCCGCTGGCGGGCTGGGTGCTGGGCACCACGGCGGCACCGTACGTGACCACGTGGGACCACTGGATCGCATTCACCGTGCTCACCCTGCTGGGCCTGCGCATGGCCTGGGTCGGGCTGCGCGACGACGGCGACGGGGACCCGGCCGACGCACGGCGACGCCACGGCTTCTGGGCGCTGGCCGCCACCGGCTTCGCCACCAGCATCGACGCCATGGCGGTCGGCGTCGGCCTGGCCTTCCTCGACATCAACATCCTCGCCGTGGCGCTGACCATCGGCTTGACCACGCTGGTGATGGTCACCCTGGGCATCCTGCTCGGGCGCGCGCTGGGCGCACTCGCCGGCAAGCGCGCCGAGGCCGCAGGCGGCGTGCTGCTGATGGCGATCGGCGCCTGGATCCTGTTCGAGCACCTCAGCGGCGCCGCCTGAACGGCCGGCCACGCCCCGCGGGTAGCGCTGGGCGGTGCTGGAGGCCGACGGCGAGCTCAACGAGTCGCCGGGCTTCCGGCTGCGCGACTAGCCGGGCCGCGGCGCGGCGGGGACTCCGTCAGACCGCCTGCAGCTTGGCATAGGCCAGCACCAGCCACTTGCTGCCGGCATCGTCGAAATTGACCTGCACGCGCGCATGCGCGCCGGCACCCTCGATGTCGGTGACCACGCCGTTGCCGAAGCTCGCGTGCACCACCTCCTGGCCCACCGCGATGCCCGGCGTGTCCTCCATCGCCGCGTGCCCGTAGTCGCGCCGCGGCGCCGGTGCGTAGCGCGGCCGCGACACCTCCACCTTCGGCCGCACGTCGTTGAGCAGCGCCGGCGGGATCTCGCGCAGGAAGCGCGAGGGCATGCCGTACATGTCCTGGCCGTGCAGGCGCCGGGTCTCGGCGTGGCTGAGCACCAGCTTCTGGCGCGCGCGGGTGATGCCGACGTAGGCCAGCCGGCGCTCCTCCTCCAATCGCCCGCTTTCCTCGATCGAGCGCGCGTTCGGGAACAGGCCCTCCTCCAGCCCCGCCAGGAACACCAGCGGGAATTCCAGGCCCTTGGCGCTGTGCAGGGTCATCAGCTGCACGCCGTCCTCGCCGGCCTGGGCCTGGCCCTCGCCGGCCTCCAGGGCGGCGTAGGCGAGGAACGCGACCAGCTCGGACAGCGCGGCCGATTCGTCATCCTCGCCGCGCACGAAGCGCGAGGCGACCGAGACCAGTTCGTCCAGGTTGTCGACGCGCGAGTCCAGGCTGCCCTTCGATTCGCGCGCATAGTGCTCGCGCAGCCCGGACCGCAGCAGCACGTGGTCGATCTTGTCCTTCAGCGGCAGGTCGCCAAGCTCGTCTTCGATCGCGTCGATCAGCGCATGGAAGGCGGCCAGCGCGTTGCGCGCACGCCCTGCCAGGCCCGCGCCCTGCGCGCAACGCAGCGACGCCTCCCACAGCGAGACGCCGTCGGCGCGGGCGCGCATGCGCACTTCGTCCAGCGTGCGCCCGCCGATGCCGCGGGTGGGCGTGTTGACCGCGCGCTCGAAGGCCGCGTCGTCGGCGCGGTTGGCGACCAGGCGCAGGTACGCCAGTGTGTCCTTGACCTCGGCACGCTCGAAGAAACGCACGCCGCCGTACACGCGGTACGGCAGCTGCGCGGCCAGCAGCTTTTCCTCGATGATCCGCGACTGCGCGTTGCTGCGGTAAAGCACCGCGCAATCGCCGTGGCTGCCGCCGTCGCGCACCCATTCGTTGACGCGGCCGACGATGTATTCGGCCTCGTCGATCTCGTTGTAGGCGGCGAACAGGTCGATCGGATCGCCCTGCCCGCTGTCGGTCCAGAGTTTCTTGCCCATCCGCCCCGGGTTGTGCGCGATCACCGCGTTGGCGGCGTCGAGGATCGCGGCGGTGGAGCGGTAGTTCTGCTCCAGGCGGATCGTCCGCGCGCCGGGGTAGTCCTGCAGGAAGCGCTGCACGTTCTCGACCTTGGCGCCGCGCCAGCCATAGATGGCCTGGTCGTCGTCGCCGACCACGAACACCTGCCCGCTGTCACCCGCAAGCAGGCGGATGAAGCCGTACTGGATGGCGTTGGTGTCCTGGAACTCGTCGACCAGCAGGTGGGCGAAACGCTGGCGGTAGTGCGCCAGCAGCACCGGCGTGTCGCGCAGCAGCTCGTGGGCGCGCAGCAGGATCTCGGCGAAGTCGACCAGTCCGGCGCGGTCGCAGCGCTCCTGGTACAGCGCATAGGCCTTGAGCATCACCGATGACCATTCGTCCTGGCCGTCCTGGATGTGCGGCGGGCGCCGGCCCTCGTCCTTCTGGGCGTTGATCCACCAGGCGATCTGCCGCGGCGGGAAGCGGGCTTCGTCGAGCTCCAGCTGCTGCACCACGCGCTTGACCAGGCGCAGTTGGTCGTCGGAGTCCAGGATCTGGAAGGCCTCCGGCAGCTTCGCGTCCTGCCAGTGCAGGCGCAGCAGGCGGTGGGCCAGGCCGTGGAAGGTGCCGATCCAGAGCCCGCGGGCACCGTTGCGCAGCAGCGCGTCGGCGCGGTGGCGCATCTCGGCCGCGGCCTTGTTGGTGAAGGTGACCGCGAAGATGCCGTGCACCGGCACGCCGAACACCTCGTTCATCCAGGCGATGCGGTGGGTGAGCACGCGGGTCTTGCCGGAGCCGGCGCCGGCCAGCACCAGGTAGTGGCCGGGGGGCGCGGACACGGCTTCGCGCTGGGCGTCGTTCAGCCCATCGAGCAGGTGGGAAACATCCATGCCCGCATGTTACGCCAGGCCCGGCGCCCGCCCCATGGCTTCGCCGCGGGCGAACTGCTGCAGGCGTTCGAGCACGGAATCGAAGTCCTGGGGCCGCGCAAGCAGGTAGCCCTGGAAGGCGTCGCAGCCGCGCTTGCGCAGCCATTCCTGCTGGTGCCTGGCTTCCACGCCTTCGGCGACGACGCCCAGGCCCAAGCCCTTGGCCATGCGCAGGATGGCCTCGCAGATCGCCTCGCTTTCCGGGTCGCGCCCCAGGTCGCGGACGAAGGACTGGTCCAGCTTCAGGCGCTGGACCGGCAGGTCCTTGAGGTAGGCCATGCTGGAGTACCCGGTGCCGAAGTCGTCGATGGCCAACGAGGCGCCCAGCTCGCCGAGCGCCTTCATGGCGGAGCGGGCCTCGGCCGGGTTGTCCAGCAACACGCTCTCGGTCAGTTCCAGCTCCAGCCTGCCGCGCGGCAGCCCGAACTCCGCGAGCAGCTGCCCGACCTCCTGCACCAGTCCCTCCTGGAACTGCAGCGCCGACACGTTCACGCCGATCCGCAGTGCGCCCCAGCCGCACGCGTCCAGCAGGCACCACCGGCTCATCGCCTCGCGCAGCACCCAGCGGCCCAGCGTGAGCACCAGCCCGGAGTCCTCGCAGGCGTCCATGAAGGCCCCCGGCGCGAGGAGGCCGCGCTCCGGATGCCGCCAGCGCACCAGGGCCTCCAGGCCGCAGGGGTGGTCTTCGCCGTCGAACTGCAGCTGGAAGGCCAGTTCGAACTCTTCGCGCTCAAGCGCGTCGTGCAGCTCCTTGACCAGCCGCAGCCGGTCGCCTGCGCGGGAGTCGAACTCGCTCCTGTAGCCCACGCTGCGATTGCGCCCCAGGCGCTTGGCCCGCGCGCCGGCCTGGCTGGCCGCACGCAGCAGGGCGGTGCCATCGACGCCGTCACCCGGGAAGCAGCTGTAGCCGAGGCTGGGCGTCACGTGCAGCGTGGCGCCGCGCACGTCCACGGTCCCCGCCACCGCCAGGCGCAGGGCCTCGACGCGCGCCGGCACCGTGGCGCCCGGCCCGACGGGAAGCAGGATGCCGAACTCGTCCCCGCCCAGGCGCGCCACGGTGGCCCGGGGTCCGGCCGCGGCTTCGAGCCGGCGCGCGACCGAGATCAGCAATTCGTCGCCCACGCCGTGGCCGAGGCTGTCGTTGACCAGCTGGAAGCGATCCAGGTCGAGGTGGCAGACAGCGACCCGGCCCTCGGTATCGGCCACCTCCCGGTCGATGCAGCCGATCAGCAGGTCGCGGTTGGCCAGGCCGGTCAGCAGGTCGTGGCTGGCACGGAACGCCACTTCCTCGGCGGCGCGCTTGCGCAGGGTGACGTCGTCGACGACCCCGACGAGGCTGGCCGCGGCGCCATCGACATCCAGCACCGCGGCCAGCCGGATCTCGAGGTCGCGGATGTCGAGGGGATCGCGGCGGTCGGTGACCTCGAGGGCGTCACCGCGGGGCTGCCTCATGGCCCCGCGCAGGCGGCGGACGTCCGCCGGATCGAGCAGCGCCTTGAGCGACGCGCGCACGGCGGACGGCGGATCACCGGGATCCACGCCGGTCAGGCGGGTGAATGCGGCGTTGGCGTACACCAGCTGGTTGCGCGGCGCCTCCAGGATGAACGTGCCCTGGTCCGAGGTTTCGATCGCGCGTCGCATGACGCGCATGTGCTCGCGCAGATGGCCCACCGCGTCGCGGCTGGCGGCCACGCTCCGTCGCATCCGCACCTCCCTCAGCGCGGCCCGGCGCAGGAACCACATGCCGACGAGCCAGGCCGTGGTCAACAGCAGCATGCCGGAGGCCAGGGTGGCCACGAACGCGCGCCAGCCACCGTACAGTGCGTCGGGCGTCATGCCGACGGTCGCGATCAGCGACCGGTCGCCGATGAGCCGGTAGCCGACCATGCGCTCCACGCCGTCCAGGGGGTTGCGCGATGTCACGAGCCCTCCGTCCCGCTCGGCCACCGCCCTGAACACCGGCGACGCGCCGGCATCCAGGCCCGCATGCAGGGTGCCGGTGTCGGAACGCGCGATGAGCACGCCGTCCTGGTCGAGCAGCGACGACACGCCGTCGGGACCGACCTCATGCTCCTGCAGCACTTCCGTGAAGGCGTCGGCGTCGAGGTCGGCGCGCAGCCACTGCGTCGGCTGGCCGTCGTCCGCGGCCAGGCGGAAGGGCATCGCCAGCGGCAGGACCCAGCGGCCCGCGGCATCCGGTCCGGCGGGCCCGAACTGCAGGCGGTAGGGTTCGGATCCGGTCGTGGACGCGAAGGCCGGGGCCCCGGCTTCCACGCGAAGGCCGAGCACGCGGCGGTGGCCCAGCGCGATCCTGTCGATCGCGCCCTCCATGAACACAGGCGTCGCCTCCGGTGCCGCGCCCTCCAGCGCCTCGAGGCCGACGGCCAGCCCATGCAGCGCGCGCTCGATGCTGCGGATCTGCTGCCCGGTCTGGCGGGCATGGCTGTCCACCAGGGCCTGCAGGTAGCGCGCGCCCGCGTCGCGGCGCACGCGGAGATCGTTCCAGGCGACGGCCACCGTGGCCAGCAGCACGCAAAGCACCAGGGTGCCGCCGAACCACCAGGCGCGGCGGAAGCGCACGACACCCGCCTCCGGGCCGTCATGGCCGCGGTCGCTCATGCCGGGCGTCCCTCGCCCACTGTCCAAGGGTTCCACTTCCATCGGTCGATGTTGCCCGTTCGCGTCGACATGCGGCAGCTGCAGCCTAACTCGCACCGGAGTCCGTGCACCAACGCGATCCAACCGTCCCGTGCCCCGGCGACGCTGCGTTGCGCGCGGCACCACCCTCGCGGGCGCCACGCGGGCCTAGACTTGGGGCCTCGCCTTCACGGAGCCCACGGATGATCGACCTCCACTACTGGCCCACCCCCAACGGCCACAAGGTCACGCTGCTGCTGGAGGAGGCGGGCCTCGACTACCGCATCCATCCGGTCGACATCGGCAAGGGCGCGCAGTTCGAGCCGGACTTCCTGGCGATCTCGCCCAACAACAAGATGCCGGCGATCGTCGACCACGCCCCCGCCGACGGCGGCGCGCCGCAGAGCGTGTTCGAATCCGGCGCGATCCTGCTCTACCTGGCCGAGAAGACCGGCCGCTTCCTGCCCGCCGAGCCGCGCGGCCGCATCGAAGCGCTGGAATGGCTGTTCTGGCAGATGGCCGGGCTGGGGCCGATGACCGGCCAGTACGGCCACTTCAACGTCTACGCGCCCGAGAAGATCCCCTACGCCATCGATCGCTACAGGAAGGAGGCCGAGCGCCTGCTGGGCGTGCTCGACCGCCGCCTGGCCGGCCGTGCCTTCATCACCGGCGACGACTACGGCATCGCCGACATGGCGGCCTATCCGTGGATCAACGCCTACGCCAGCGCGCCGCTGGACATGCAGCCCTTCCCCGAAGTGCTGCGCTGGCAGGCCGCGATCGCAGCCCGCCCCGCCACCGGGCGCGCCTATGCGCTCGCGAAGCAGGTGAACCCCGACGCCGGCAAGCCGATGAGCGACGAGCAGAAGGCCATCCTGTTCGGCCGGAACACAGGCCCGGCCTGAACCGCCGGGCCATCGCCCGCCCCCGGCGCCGCTCCCACGGCGCCGGGGGCTGCGGCATCATGCGGCATTCGCCCGCTCCCCGGACCGCCACATGCGCCTGCTCCTGGCCACCGCCCTCATGACCCTTGCCCTCTCCAACGCCCACGCCGCCACGCCCGATGCCGCGCGCGCCGAGCCGCTCACCCTCGAGGCGATCACCGGCGACGCGGCGCTGTCGGGACCGACGCTGCTGCGGCCCAAGGTGGCGCCCGACGGCTCGAAGGTCACCTTCCTGCGCGGCCGCGAGGACGACCGCAACCGCCTTGACCTCTGGGCCTACGACGTCACCAGTGGCGACACCGCGCTGCTGGTCGATTCAGCCGTGGTGCTCCCCGGCGAGGAGGTGCTGAGCGACGAGGAGAAGGCGCGCCGCGAGCGCCAGCGCATCGCCGCGCTGTCGGGCATCGTCGACTACCACTGGGCCCCGGACTCGCAGCGCCTGCTGTTCCCGCTCGGCGGCGAGCTCTACCTGTACGACCTGTCGGAGCGCGGCGGCGACGCGGTGCGCAAGCTGACCTCCGGCGGCGGCTTCGCCACCGATCCCAAGGTCTCGCCGAAGGGCGGCTACGTCAGCTTCATCCGCGGCCGCAACCTGTGGGTCGTCGATCTGGCCAGCGGCGACGAAGTGCAGCTCACCCGCGACGGCGGCGGCGCCATCGGCAACGGCGTGGCCGAGTTCGTCGCCGACGAGGAGATGGCCCGCCACACCGGCTACTGGTGGGCGCCGGACGACTCCGCCATCGCCTATGCCCGCATCGACGAGTCGCCGGTGCCGATGCAGAAGCGCTACGAGGTCTATCCCGACCGCACCGAAGTGGTCGAGCAGCGCTATCCCTCGGCCGGTGACGACAACGTCCGCGTCGAACTGTTCGTCGCCCGTCCCGGTCGTCCGGACGAGGCGCCGACGCGCGTCGACCTGGGACCGGAGCAGGACATCTACCTGGCCCGCGTCGACTGGCGCGATCCGCAGCGGCTCACCTTCCAGCGCCAGTCGCGCGGACAGCAGCGGCTGGAGCTTGTCGAGGTCACTCTGGCCAACGGGCGCCAGCGCAGCCTCGCCACCGAGACCTCCGCCACCTGGGTGCCGCTGCACGACAACCTGCGCTTCCTCGCCGACGGCCGCTTCCTGTGGTCGAGCGAGCGCGACGGCTTCGAGCACCTGTACATCGCCGGCGCCGACGGCGCCGGGCTGCGCCAGCTGACCCGCGGCGACTGGCCGGTGGACGCGCTGGAGGCGGTGGACGAGGCGAAGGGCCTGGCCTACTTCACCGCGGGCCGCGGTTCGCCCACCCGGCGCGCGCTGTATTCGGTCCCGCTGGACGGCGGCGACATCGTCGAACTCACGTCCACGCCCGGCATGCATGCGATCACCTTCGCCGGCAACGCCAGCGTCTACGTCGACAGCTGGTCGAACACGCGCACGCCGCCGCAGCTCGAGCTGTACCGCGCCGACGGCAGCCGCATCGCCGCGCTGGTCGATAACGATCCCCGCGACCCGGGCCATCCCTACGCCGGCCACCTGGACGCGCACCTGCCCACGGAGTTCGGCACGCTCACCGCGGCCGACGGCAGGACCCCGCTGCACTACAGCCTGATCAGGCCCGCCGGCTTCGATCCGGCCAAGCGCCATCCGGTCGTCGTCCATGTCTACGGCGGCCCGGCCGCGCAGACCGTGCTCGACGCCTGGCCGGGCCGCGCCGACGCCTTCTTCAACCAGTACCTGGCGCAGCAGGGCTACGTGGTGTTCTCGCTCGACAACCGCGGCACGCCGCGGCGCGGGCGGGAGTTCGGTGGCTCGCTGTACGGCAGGCAGGGCACGGTCGAGGTCGAGGACCAGCGCGCGGGCGTTGAATGGCTGCGCGCGCAGCCCTGGGCCGACGGCGGGCGCATCGGCGTGCACGGCTGGTCGAACGGCGGCTACATGACCCTGATGCTGCTCGGCCAGGCACCCGGGCACTACGCCTGCGGCATCGCCGGCGCGCCGGTCGCCGACTGGGCGCTATACGACACCCACTACACCGAGCGCTACATGGGCCTGCCGAAGGCCAACGTCGACGGCTACCGCACCGCGAGCGTGTTCACCCACCTCGACGGCATCCGCGACGACGCCCTGCTGCTCATCCACGGCATGGCCGACGACAACGTGCTCTTCAGCAACGCCACCGCGCTGATGTCGCGGCTGCAGGCGGCGGGCACGCGCTTCGAGCTGATGACCTACCCGGGCGCCAAGCACGGGCTGCGCGGCGCGGATGCGCTGCACAGGTACCGCCTGTCGGAGCGCTTCTTCGCAGGCTGCCTGGGCGACTGAGCCCTCGCGCCCTTGCCACGGCGCTCCCGCGGCCATCGCTATACTCGGCGCCTTTCCCGCACCGGGTGCACGCCTTGCCGTCATCGCAGCCGCCTTCCCCTATGCCGGCCCTGGCGATCACCGCCTACACCGCCACCACCGCGCTCGGTCGCGGCCGCGCGTCGCAGCTCGCCGCGCTCCGCTCGCGCCGCGGCGGACTGCGAAGCAACGACTTCGGGCCCGATCCGCTGGCGGCCTGGATCGGGCGCGTGGACGGACTGGAGGAGGCCCCGCTGCCGGACGGGCTCGCGCAGTGGGACTGCCGCAACAACCGCCTGGCGTGGATGGCGCTGCAGCAGGACGGGCTGATGGATGCCATCGCCAGCGCCCGCCGGCGCCACGGCGCCGAACGCGTGGCCGTGGCCATCGGCACCTCCACGTCGAGCATCGGCGCCAGCGAGGAGGCCTACGCACGCCTCGAGCACGACGCCGATGGTGGAACCCGCTTCCCGGCCGACTTGGCGCGGCCGATCGTGCACACGCCGCACTCGCTGGGCGATTTCGTGCGGGCGGCCACCGGTCTGCGCGGACCCTGCGTCACCGTGGCCACGGCCTGTTCGTCCAGCGCCAAGGTGTTCGCGCAGGCGGCCCGCCTGGTCCACGCCGGCCTGGTCGACGCGGCCCTGGTCGGCGGCGTCGACACCCTGTGCGGCAGCGTGCTGTTCGGCTTCAACTCGCTGGGGCTGGTCTCGGCCACTCCGTGCCGCCCCTTCGACCGCGACCGCGACGGCCTCTCGCTTGGCGAGGCCGGCGGCTTCGCATTGCTGGAGCGCGCCGTGCCCGGCGGCGACGCGCCGCGACTCTGCGGCTACGGCGAGTCCAGCGACGCGCACCACATGTCGGCGCCCCATCCCGAAGGCCTCGGCGCGCGCCTGGCCATGCGCGATGCGCTCGCACGCGCCGGGATCGATGCGGGCGATGTCGGCTACCTCAACCTGCACGGCACGTCGACCCCGGCCAACGACACCATCGAAGCCGCGGCGGTCGCGGCGATGTTCCCGGCCACCCTGCACGCCAGTTCGACCAAGGGCTGGACCGGGCACACCCTGGGCGCGGCGGGAATCGTCGAATCGGTGTTCGCCCTGCTCGCGCTGGAGCACGGCCTGCTGCCCGGCATCCTGCACAGCGAGACGCCGGACCCGGCCTGCGGCCCGCAGATCCGCTTCGACAACGCGGAGGACGCGGATATCCGCTACGCCATGAACAACTCCTTCGGCTTTGGCGGCAACAACGCCGCGCTGGTGTTCGGACGCGCATGAAGAAGCTCAACACGCTGATCGCACGCATCGAAGGCATCGGCTTCTGGGCCGACGGCCTGCCGTCCTGGCAGGACGCGTTGGACCACGCACGGACCGGGACCCCCGCCACCGGCAGCGGCAAGCCGTCGCCGCGCATGCTGGCGCCCAACGAGCGCCGTCGCGCGCCGCCAACCGTGGCGGTGGCCCTGGACGTGGCGCTTGCCGCCTGCGAAGCCGCGGGCCGCGACCCGGCGTCGCTGCCATCGGTGTTCGCCTCCACCCACGGCGACCTCGCGATCACCGACTACATGTGCGCGACGCTGGCCGACGACCCGCGCGCGATCTCGCCGACGAAATTCCACAACTCCGTGCACAACGCCGCCGCCGGCTACTGGACCATCGGTGCCGGCTGCCTGCGCCCGGCGACCGCGCTGAGCGCGCACCGCGCGAGCTTCGCCCAGGGCCTGCTGGAAGCGCTGGTCCAGCTCGCCTGCGGCGACGATGCGGTGCTCCTGGCCGCGTACGACGCCGCCGGCGCCGGTCCGCTGGGGGCGATGGCGCAAAGCACCGGCCTGCTGGGCGGCGCCTTCGTGCTGGCCGCCGGCCCGCACCACGGCATCGACCGGGAAGGCGGCGGCATCCGCCTGCGCGCCACCCTGATCGACGGCGACGCGCCCGCGGGCCAGGGCGCCCTGGCCCGCCACGGCGGAGCCAACGCCATGGCGCCGATGCTGCCGCTGTTCGACGCGCTGGCCTCCGGCGGCGATCTCGCGCTGCTGCACGCCGGGCACGGCCGCACGCTGCGAGTGGAGCTTGCCCATGGCTGAGTCCCTCCCGCTGCGCCGCGAAGACACCGCGGTGGTCATCCCCGCGCTCAACGAGGCGCTGCGCATCCGCGACGTGGTCGAAGGCGCGCTGGCGCAGGCGCAGACGGTGATCGTGATCGACGACGGCTCGGACGACGACACCGTCGCGCGCATCGCCGACCTGCCCGTCCGCGTGGTCCGGCACCCGCGGCGCATGGGCAAGGGCGCGGCGCTGCGCAGCGGCTTTGCCGAGGCCGCGCGCCTGGGCGCGCGCGCGGTGGTCACCATGGACGGCGACGGCCAGCACGACGCCGCGGACATCCCGCGCCTGCTGGCCGCCGCGAACCGCCACCCGGGCTGCGTGATCGTGGGCGCCCGCCTGCGCAAGCGGGCCTCGCAGCCGCCGCACCGGCGCCTGGGCAACGACTTCGGCGACTGGGGCATCAGCTGGGCCTGCGGGTTCCGCGTGGTCGACAGCCAGAGCGGCCAGCGCCTGTACCCGCGCGACGTGTTCACGCTCAGCGACGTGGCCGGAGAAGGCTTCGCGTTCGAGGCGCAGATGCTGATCTCGGCCGCCCGCGAGGCCGGTGCCGGCGTCGTCGCGGTACCGATCGAGACCCGCTATGCCTGCGCCGACGTCCCGGTCGAGTTCCGCAAGAGTCACTTCCGCCTGTTCCGCGACCTCTGGGCGATCACCTCGCACGTGGTGGCCCAGATCTGGCGACACGGCGATGTCATGACCGGATACGCGCGCGCACGCCGGCACCCGCCGGTCATCGACGACTGCAGCGGGGCGTCCGCGCCCGGCGAGGCCGGCGGCGGCACCGCACAGGCCGACGGAGGCCAGTACTGATGGACGAAGCGAATCGCGTCGACGTCGCGATCCTCGGCGGCGGGCTGGCCGGACTGACGCTGGCGCTGCAGCTGCGGCAGGCGGACCCGGCGCTCTCGATCGCAGTGCTCGAGCGGCGCGCGCATCCGGCGCCCGAAGCCGCGTTCAAGGTCGGCGAATCCACGGTCGAGATCGGCGCCCACTACTTCGCCCAGGTGCTTGGCCTGCGCGAGCACCTCGACCGGGAGCAGATCCGCAAGTTCGGCTTCCGCTTCTTCTTCTCCGACGGCCGCGGCGACGTCGACCGCTGCACCGAGATCGGCGTCAGCCAGCGGCTGCCGACGCCGTCCTGGCAGATCGATCGCGGCCGCTTCGAGAACATGCTCGGCGAGCGCGCGCGGACGATGGGCATCGGGTTCCGCGCCGGCGTGGTGGTGCGCGGCGTCGAATTCGGCGAGGGCGACGACGACCATCGCATCGCCTGGTCGCGCGACGGCGGCGAGGGCAGCCTGGCCGCGCGCTGGGTGGTCGACGCCAGCGGCCGCGCCGGCCTGCTCAAGCGCCAGCTGGGCCTGGCCGAGGCCAACGGCCACGATGCCAACGCTGCCTGGTGGCGGGTCGAAGGCATCCTCGATCCCAACGACTGGTCCGCGGACGAGGCCTGGCGCACCCGCTGCACGCCGCCCGACCGCTGGCGCTCGACCAACCACATGTGCGGCACCGGCTACTGGTTCTGGATGATCCCGCTGGCTTCGGGGGCGCACTCGCTCGGCATCGTCTGCGACGCCGGGATGCATCCGCTGGAGGGCATGAACAGCCACGACAAGGCCATGGAGTGGCTGCGCAGGCACCAGCCGCGCGTGGCCAATGCACTCGAAGGACACGCGGTGAAGGACTTCCGCTTCCTGCGCGGCTTCTCGCACGGCTGCCGCCGGCTGTACGGCGATCGCTGGGCGCTGACCGGGGAGGCGGGCCTGTTCCTGGATCCCTTCTATTCACCGGGAAGCGACTTCATCGCGATCGCGAACACCCAGATCTGCGACCTGGTCGCGCGCGACCGCGCGGGCGGGCCGTTCGCCCAGTACGCAGCGGTGCACGAACGCCTGTACTTCTCCTTCTACGAAAACACCCTGACGCTCTACCGGGGCCAGTACGCGCTGTTCGGCGATGAGCGCGTATTGCCGGTCAAGGTGATCTGGGACTACACCTTCTACTGGGCGCTGCTTGCGCCCGCGTTCTTCACCGGGCGCATCACCGACATCGGCATGTACGTGCGCCTGCAGCCTTTGTTCGAACGCGCCAGCGCGCTCAACGCCGCGATGCAGCCGCTGCTGCGCGAATGGGGCGAACGCAATGCGGCCGCCGGGGCAGCGCCGGCGGGGACCGGGCGCTCGCTCGACCAGCACGGGATCCAGTGGTTCCACGAACTCAACCGCGCGCTGCGCGACCCGCTCGACGACGCTGCCTTCGATGCGCGCATCGCCGAAAACGTCGGTCGCATGGAAGCGCTGGCCACCGAGGTCCTGGCCCGCGTGCGCGACATGCATCCCGCGATCGGCGACCACGGCCTCGACGCGCTGCTGGCCGGGACGGGCGCCCAGCCGGCCTCGCTCGGCGACGCCTGGTACAGCGCGGCCTGAGCCGCTGCGGAGAATCGCATGCACCACAGCCCCCTCCTGCTGCAGCTCGTCATCATCCTGCTCACCGCCCGCGCCTGCGGCCTGCTGCTGCGCCACGTCGGCCAGCCGCCGGTCATCGGCGAGATGGCCGCCGGCCTGCTGCTGGGGCCGATCGTGTTCGGCGCCTGGTTCCCGGAACTCCACGCCGTGGTGTTCGCGCCGGAGTCGCTGCCGGGCCTCGCATCGCTGGCCGAGCTGGGACTCGTACTCTTCATGTTCATCGTCGGCGTCGAGCTGCGCGCTCCAGACGGCGTCCGGGCGCAGCTGAAGTCCGCCGGCCTGGTCGGCGTGGCCAGCGTGCTGGTTCCGATGGCGCTCGGCCTCGCGGTGTCGCCGCTGCTGCATCCCTACGCGCCCGCGGGCGTGGGCCTGCTGCCGTTCGGACTGTTCATGGCCGCGGCGATGTCGATCACCGCCTTCCCGATCCTGGCGCGCATCCTCAAGGAGCGCGGGATGACCCACACCCCCCTGGGACGGCTGGCCCTGGGCGGCGCCGCAATCGCCGACGTGCTGGCCTGGATCATGCTGGCGCTGGTGGTGGCCCTGGTCGGCGCCGGCGACGGCTACGGCGGCTTCATCCGCGCCACCGCGGGCCTTGCGATCGTGGCCGTGATCGTGTTCGTCCTGCTGCGGCCGCTCTATGCCTGGCTGCTGCGCACGCACGCCGCCGACGGCGTGCCTTCGCTGATGGTGCTGGCGGCGCTGCTGATCGGCGCGTTCGCCTGCGGCGCGGCCACCGACCGGCTGGGCGTGCACGCCGTCTTCGGGGCCTTCCTGTTCGGTGCCTGCCTGCCGCGGGACGATCGCCTGCTGAAGTCGCTGATCGAGCGCGTCGAGTACCTCGCGATCGTGGTCCTGATGCCGATCTTCTTCGCCCTTGCCGGGCTGGGCACCACCGCCGACGCATTCAGCGGCGCGGCGCTCGGCGCGATGCTTCTGATCCTGGCGGTGGCGGTCGTGGGCAAGGTCGCCGGCGGTGCGATCGGGGCACGCCTGTCAGGCCACGGCTGGCGCGAGAGCTTCGCGGTGGGTTCGCTGATGAACGCGCGCGCGCTGATGGAGCTGATCGTGATCAAGGTCGGCCTGGACGCGGGGATCATCGGACCGGACCTGTTCACCATGCTGCTGGTGATGGCGATCCTGACCACGGTGATGACCGGGCCGCTGGTGACCCTGTCACTGGGTCGGCGCGCGGCGCCGGCCGTGGTGGCCCCGGACCGCGCGGTGGCCGAGGCGCCCGCGCGGGCACGGCAGCGCGGCTGACGCCGCGGCTCAGTCGACCGGCTGCTGCACCGGCGGCGGCTGCACCGGCGGCGGCATCTGCTCGGGCGGCGGGTTGGGCAGGTAAATGGCCACGCCGCGGGCGTGCTTCTGCCGCGGACTGATGTTCACGCCGACGCCGCCACTGCTGAAGCTGCGGCTGCCGACGCGACCGGTCCCGGCGCCGACGCTGACCCCGCCGCCGCCGTAGCCGTCGGCCGTGCCCTGGAACAGGATGCCGTTGGCACCCAGCGACGCAGCTTCCTCGCGCAGCTTGCGCATCACCGAGTCGGCCTTGTTCTGCTCCCCGTAGGTGAAGGCGCCACTGGCGGTCTCGAGCAGGGCCACCTCTTCATAGGGGACGCCCGGCGCGCCGTGGTACACGCGCACAAGCGCCGGGTCGATCGGCGCACGCGGCGTGCCGGTGAGGATGTGCGACGAGGCGCAGCCTGCCAGGAACAACACGGCGCTGGCGGCGGCGATGCGGAACAAGCGGGCGGCGGTCATGGCATCACCTGGGTTGGATGGAGATGGATCATCTTCCCACCCGGGTGAATCCGCTGTCACTGCCGCCGGGATCGGCGTCCGGCCGCCTTCAGCCCATGCCGCCGTTGACGCCGATCACCTGGCCGGTGACGTAGGCGGAGGCGTCCGAACACAGGAAGCGCACCACCGCGGCGATCTCGTCCGGCGTCCCGGCGCGACCGGCGGGCACCATCTGCTTCACCACCTCGGGCGGGAATGCGGCTTCGGCCATGCGCCCTGCGACCACGCCCGGCGCCACCACGTTCACGGTGATGCCGCGGCTGGCCATCTCGCGCGCCAGCGATTTCGAAGCGCCGTGCAGCGCAGCCTTGGCCGCCGCGTAGTTCACCTGGCCCCGATTGCCGAGCACCGCCGCCACGCTCGACACGCTGACGATGCGCCCCCAGCGCGTGCGCGCCATCGGCAGCAGCAGCGGCTGGGTGACGTTGAAGAAGCCATGCAACGACACGTCGATCACTCGCCGCCACTGCTCCACGGACATGCCCGCCATGGGCGCGTCGTCGTGGATGCCGGCGTTGTTGACCACGATCTGCACCGGGCCGGATTCGAGCAGCGCGGCGGTGCCAGCGGCCGTGGCCTCGCCATCGGCGACGTCGAAGGCGACGGCTTCGGCGCTGCCGCCGGCGGCGAAGATGTCGGCCACCACCGCTTCGGCGCGCGCGCGGTTGCCGTTGGCGTGGACGATGACGTGGACGCCGTCGGCCGCCAGCTGGCGGCAGATCGCACCGCCGAGGTCGCCGCTGCCGCCGGTGACGAGCGCGCGGCGCGGGGTGGCTTGCGGCGGGGTGGTTTCCGGGGACGTGGCGTTCTGGTTCATGCGGCGATTATCCCGGCATCGACGCCGCATCCGCGAGCACCACCGCCGCGCGGCCTTCGGCGAGCAGCACGCCGGCGTGGTGGATGCGGAACGCGTACTGCTGGCTGGCCTCGCCTTCCATCAGCAGCTCGGCTTCGCCTTCGAGATCACCCGCCAAATCGTCGATCCGCGCCACGTGCAGGTCCACGCCGCGCAGCGCGACCAGCATGCCCGGGCGCACCGCGCCGCCGGAATCGCGCCCGCGCAGGCCGCCATGCACGGCCATCGCCTGGGCGCCGTATTCGCACAGGTGCACCGCGCGCAGCAGCCCGGCGCTGCGCAGCGGATGCGCCGGGTCGCGGTGGTTGCGGGCGCGCAGCGCGATGCGCGTGGCGTCCCAGGCCGTGACTTCGTCCCACAGGCACATCGCGCCCTGGTGCGGCACCAGCGACAGGATCTCCGCCCGGCTGATCATGTGTCGCCCTCCGCCGCGGGAGCGGCTGCCCCCGCGGGTCCAGGACCGGCGTCGTGGCGGGAGACGAGCAGCGCGAGCACGAAGTTC
This sequence comes from Luteimonas sp. A501, assembly GCF_054052085.1. Next base: position 218,936 of record NZ_JBSVRI010000003.1, on the reverse strand, counting down.
GAGACCACGCCGATCGCGACCGTGCTTCCGATCGCGCGCAGCACCGGGATCGACGACAGCGCGAGCAGGCTGAACACCAGCGCGGTCATCAGGCTGCAGACCAGCACCGCGTGCAGGGTGCGCAGCTGGTCCTCGCGGCGGTCGCCGGCGTGCTCGAAGAACAGGGCGTAGTCCAGGCCCAGGCCGGCGGCGAGGATCAGCGCCACCAGGTGGAACAGGTTGAGCTCGACGCCCAGGCCGCGCAGCACCGCCAGGATCACCAGGGTGGTCAGCGCCATCGGCAGCAGCACGCGCAGGACCCGTCCCGGGGCGCGCAGTGCGATCCACACCGTGGCCGCCAGCAGCAGTGCGGCCAGCGCCAGCGCGGCGAGCACGCGGCCGCGGTACTCGGCCACCAGCGATTCGGACGCGGCCTTCATGTCCAGCAGCTCGCCGCCGGCATCGGCCGCCGCCTGCGCCACGGCATCGACGTCGTTCAGCCCGCTGAGCGAGACCAGGGCGATCGTGCCGCCGTCGCCGTCGAGCAGGAGCCCCTGGACGGTGCTGGCGAGCGGCGTGCCGGCAAGGTCTCCGGGGCGCAGCGGCGGCGCGCCGCGCGCGCGCTCGACGTCGGCCAGGAAGGGGGCGAAGGCGTCTTCGCGGAAGGGCGTGCCGGCCAGGGCATCGGCAAGCGATGCGCGCAGCGCGGCAGGCGCCGGCAGGCCCTGCTGGCGCGCGCGCTGGGTGGCCGCGGACGGAAGGTAGCGCGCGGCGCTGTCGTAGCCGTCCAGGGCGCCCGCGGCGACCATCGCGTCCAGGCGCGGGTGCAGCGCCTCGGTCGCGGCCAGGGCGGCGTCGGCGTCGGCGCCGCGCAGCACCGCCACGTAGCGGACGTCCGGCGCGCCCAGCTCGGCGCGCAAGCGCGCGTCCAGCGCCATGCCTTCGGCGGGCACCGGGGTCAGCTTCGAAAGGTCGTTCTCCCAGAACGGCCCGCGCGCGCTGGCAAGCACCGCGACGCAGGCCAGCGCCAGCACCAGCAGCGACCAGCGCGGCCGCGGCAGGCGCCCGATGCCGCGCCACAGCGCCTGCAGCACCGGCGAGTCGGCCAGGTCGCGCGGCGCGGGATCGACCAGGGGCGGCAGCCCGAAGCGGGTGGCCAGCGCCGCCGCCGCCAGCGCGGAGATGGTGAACACCGCCAGCTGGCGCAGGCCGTCGACGCCGGAAAACAGGAAGGTGAGGTAGGCGATGCAGGTCGCGACCACGCCGGTCACCAGCGCCGGCCACAGCGCGCGCACGTTGTCGCGCGGGCTGATGCCGGCGCGCTGCTGGCTGAGGAAGTGGATCGGATAGTCCTGGACCACGCCGATCAGGGTGAAGCCGAAGGCGACGGTAATGCCGTGCACGGCCTCGAACACCAGCGCCACCGCGCCCAGCCCGGCCAGCCCCGCGGTGGCCAGCGGCAGCACGCCCAAAAGCGGTGCGCGCCAGCTGCGGTAGGCGACCAGCAACAGCAGGACCAGAGCGATGCTGTCGATGGTGCCGATCCACTGCGCCTCGCGCGCGGTGCGGCCGCCGATCTCGACCGAGAACGCGCCGGGGCCGGTCATGCGCAGCGCAGCGCCGCTGTCGCCCGCCACGTCGGCGAAGCCGGCGTAGACGGCGTCGTAGGCGCGTTGCTGCGCGCTGGGGTCGAAGCCCGCGGCGCCGGTCTGCGCGAGCAGCAGCGCCTCGCGGCCGGCGGCGTCGAACCAGACCCCGTGCAGACGCTGCGGCGCGGCCTTCGGCTGCCAGGCCTCGGCCAGGACCAGCATCTCCAACGTGGGATCGGCGGGCAGCAGCGGCTCCACGAGCGCTGCCATCGGCGAGCCCAGGTCCTGCAGGCGCTCGTCGAGCTGTTCGCCAAGGTAGGCGGCGTCCAGCGGCCGGCCGTCGAAGGTGGGCGAAAGCAGGTAGCGGTACGGACGCAGCGATTCCGGCACGGCGTCCAGGCCGGCGTCGGCGCCGTTGGTGACGAATTCGAAATCGGGACTGGCGGCCAGGGCGTCGGCCAGCGCCTGCGACTGCGCGGCCAGCAGCTCCGGCGGCGCGCCGGAAAGCGACACCAGCAGCAGTCGCGTCCCCGGCCCGTCGCCGAGCTCGTCGACCAGCAGGGCCTGGGCCGGCGTGCGCGGCTCGGGCATGAAGCGGCGCAGGTCGCCGCTGAGCTCAAGGTGCTGGCCGATCATCCAGCCCGCGACCAGCAGCGCCGCCAGCCACAGCAGCGCCAGCGCGGTGCGACGCGCGGAACTCAACGCGCCACCGCGGCGCGACCCGTCGGACCCGGACGCGCGGGACTCATTGCGCCGCAGCGCCGGGGTCGCGGCACAGCGCCTCGTAGGCGGCGCCGTCGCCGGCGGCAATGGCGGCGCGCGCGGCGCCCGCGAGCAGGCTGCGCTGCAGCTCGCCCTCGGCCGGGCGGGTCTCGATGCAGCGCAGCTCGGCGCCGCGGCCGTGCAGGGTGATGTCGCGGACGCTCGCGGCCAGCGCCGCGTCGCGCGGCACCAGCACCAGGGTCCAGTCCTCGCGGCTGCCGCGGGCGCTGATGCGGTAGTCGCGCTGCAGCGCGGCCGCATCGCCGGCCAGCAGCGCGCCGAAGCTGGCCTGCAGGCCGGCAAGCTCGGGCGCGCGCGACAGCGCGAACGTGCGCGGCCTGCGGTCGCCGCGGGCGATGGTCGCCTCGCCGCCGCGGATGGTGGTGGTCTCGGCATAGGGCACGCGGACGTCGCGCACCAGGGTGCTGTCGTCGGGGCGCGCGTATTCGCCCTCGATGCGCAGCGGCGCCTTCAGCATGGGCGAGCCGCGCACTTCGACGAAGGGCGTGCGCACCGGCGCCGGCCGCGCCAGGCGCTGCAGGATCCAGGCGCTATCGACCGCCGCCGGCTGCGCGGCCGACGGCAGCGCGATCGCCGCCAGCAGCAGTGCCGCCAGCGTCCACGCCGGCGTCCCGGGCGTGCGCTTCCGGGTCGGGGGATTCCCGCGTTCCGGCCCCTTGTCCGTCTTCGTGCGGCATACGGTGTTGCTGGCCTCGGCTGTGTTCAAGGTCACCCCAGAAGTCGTAGAAATTGAACCAGTTGAACGGTGCATCGTGGAGATGATGTTCAAGCCGGGCAGCGTAACGCTGGATAAGCACGGGCAGCGCCGCTGCGCGTTCGCGCCGCGGGATCGCGACGCCGTCGCTGAAATGCTCGAACATGAGATCGTAGCGCCTGCCGCCGCGATAGATGCCGAAGGCCAGCTGCACCGGCACCTGCAGCACCGCGGCCAGCAGCCACGGTGCCATCGGGAACCGGGCTTCGCTGCCGAGGAAGGCTGCGCCGATCGACGCCCCGCCGGGCTGCGTGCGGTCGACCAGCAGCGCCACCAGCGCGCCCTCGGCCGTGGCCTGCTGGATCTCGAACATGATCGCCGGACCGTCCTGGCCGGCGTCGATCACCGAGGCCGCGATATCCGGGTTCAGCGCATCCAGCAGCTGGGTGACCGCCGGGCTGTGGGCCTTGTCCAGCACCACCCGGATCTTCTGCTCCGGCCGCTGCCGGCCAAGCACGCGCAGCACCTCGAAGCTGCCCAGGTGGGAGCCGAACACCAGCACGCCCTGGCCGCGGTCGAGCGCGGCGTGCAGCGACTCCAGGCCGCTGACCCGGATGTCGAAGCGGCGCATGTCGCCGCCAAGCAGGAACACGCGATCAAGGATGGTGGCGGCGAAGGTGTGGATGTGGCGCGCGACATCCGCGAGTGTTGCCGGGCGCCCCAGCACGCGGCCGAGATAGGCACGCGAATCACGCCGCTCCTCGCCGCGGCGAAGAAGGAAGTAGCCCGTGATCGGATACAGCAGCAGCCGCGCCAGCGCGCGGCCGCCACACAGGCTGACCTTGCCCAGCAGCCATACCGCGAGCCGGCCGCCACCCTCGCGACGCTGCTTCCAGCTGCCGCTCATGCCCGCACCACCTCGCCCGAGGCGATCAGCGTGGTTTCGCGCAGCACGCGGAAGCGCCAGCGGGGTGCGTCACCGGCGAGCTCGACGCGCGCGACCTCGCCGGGAAGCAGCGGGCTGGCGAACTTCACCTGCGGCAGGCGCAGTGGGCCCAGCGGCCCGTGCGCGGCTTCGATCGCCGCCAGCACATGGTCGAGGACCACCACGCCCGGCACCAGCGCACGGCCGGGGAAGTGCCCCGGCAGGCAGGGATGATCGTGTGCGACAACGAACTCCATCGGGTCGTGCACGGTGCCTCAGGATGCCTGGCGCAGCAGCGCGACCACCGAGGCGTGGGCCGCTTCGGCCAGCGCCTGGCGGGCCGTCGCGCTGGAGCCGTTGCCTGCGGTCGGCAGCGGCGTGCCGAAACGGACCCGGATCACCCCCGGCCGCGCGCGGAAGCCGTCGGGCGGCAACACCGCGCCGGCACCCTCGATCGCCACCGGCAGCACCTCCACGCCGGCGTCGATCGCCGACTGGAACGCACCGCCCTTGAATGGCGCCACCGCGCCGCAGCGGCTGCGCGTGCCCTCGGGGAACAGGCACAGCGTGTGGCCGTCGCGCAGCAGCGCCGCGGCCTCGCGGCGCAGGCGCGGCCCGGCGCGCGGATTGTCGCGCTCGATGAACAGCATGCCGCAGGCGCGCGCGTACCAGCCCACGAACGGCACCCGGGCCATCTCCTGCTTGAGCAGGAAGCGCAGCGGCACCGGCACCGCGCGGAACAGCGCGCAAACGTCGATGATCGACTGGTGGTTGGACACCAGCAGGCGCGGCTGCGACCAGTCGATGCGCTCGGCGCCTTCCACTTCCAGGCGCGCGGCGGTCCCGGCGAGGAGTACGGGCGCCCAGCAGCGCGCGGCCATGCGCAGCGCCCGGTCGCGGCGGCGGGTAATGAGCAGCGCCAGCAGCGACAGGCTGATCAGGCCTGAGGTCCATGCCAGCATGAAGACGAAGCCCGCTGCGTTGTGGACGCCCCAGGCCAGTCGTTGCAGGGCCGGTTCGGCCACTTCCATGTTGTCGACGCGCTGCTGCATCGGCAAAGCATACCCAAAGGGCGCGGCCAACCCCCTGTTCAGCGCAGGAAATCTCGCCAGAATGCCGGCCCCAGCCCCGCCATCTGCCGGAGGAAGTGGACGAAGCTGCCGTGGTGCCCTGGAAGGCGATGCTTGCGCCAGGCAAACTCGATGGCGGAGAACCCGCCAAGCAGACCATAGTTGAGGATGTTTGCGAACAGCGACCACTGCTCGCGGGTGATGCTGACCGGCGCTGGCAGGCCGAGGCTGGACAGCAGGCCGCCGGGTTGGGCGACCATCGCCAACGCCAGGTTGGCCGTGCCCAGCAGCAGCAGGACGCCCGCCCAGGCCGCGGTCAGCCGGCGGCTGTAGGCGAGCAGCCCGGGTGCCAGCGTGTCCGGGGTGCTGCCATCGACGGCGGCGACGATGCGCGTGATCAGCGCACCGCGCGGCGACCACAGGCTGCGGGCGAACAGCCACGCGATCACGCCGACGAAGACCACCGGCGCCACCAGTAGCGGCAGCCCGGCGTGGCCCGATCGGTACAGGAGGTGGCAGGCGGCGACCGCCAGCGGCAGCGCGGCCCAGGCCCAGGCGCGGCGCGCGGCCAGGCCCGCGGCAAGCATCATCACCACCAGCGAGAGCAGGGCGGCATACGCGTAGCGGTCATCCAGGGTGGCGCTGGCCAGGTGCGCAAGCACCGCGTAGGCCACCGCCATCGCGACCGCGAGGGCCAGGCCCATGGCCGGCACCGGGCGCGCCGGCGTCAGGCGCGGTTGGCTTCGACGTGCGCCGACAGCGCGCGCAGCGAGGCGAAGATCCGGAGATTCTCCTCGCTGTCCGAACGCAGCTGGAAGCCATAGCGCTTGCCCACCGCCAGCGCCAGCTCCAGCGCGTCGATCGAATCCAGTCCCAGGCCGGCGTTGAACAGCGGCGCTTCGGGGTCGATCGAACCGGGCTCGACGTCATCGAGGCTCAATGCTTCGACCAGGAGTTCGGCAAGTTCGCGTTCGGCTGGGGACTGTGTGGACATGCTGCGGCTTCCGTTGCGGCTATCATCTTGCCCCCGATGATCGCATGGCCACGCGCGCCGCGAAATGCACAACCCCGCAGAAGACACACACACCGGCTCCCGGACCACGGTCCGCCGTGACGCCCCCGCAATCGCCGGCATGCCCCGGCTCTCGATCGAGTACGTCGATGCACCGGACCCGTCGCCCCTGCTGGGCTGCGACGACGTGCTGGCGGTTTTCGGCTTCGGTGGCGCGGCGCCGGCCACGCACGATGATCCGCGCTACCTGCGGGTGCCGCTGGAGCCCCACGGCACCACGGGTTTCGAAGTCTGGCGCGGCAGCGCGCCGGTGATCCGCGGCCGTGACGATGGCGTGCGCTGGGCCAGCGATGGCCAGCTGCTGTTCGGCGTGGTCGAGGTTCCGGAGCGCGAGGGCGATATCCAGGGCGCCGCACGGCACGCCTATGCGCGGCTGGCGGCCTTCACCACCGGCAGCCGCACCCCGCACCTGCTGCGCGTGTGGAACTACGTCGACGCGATCACCCTGGGCAGCGGCGACGACGAGCGCTACCGCGCCTTCTGCGTCGGCCGCGCCCACGGGCTGGGCGATTTCGATGTGCGCACGCTGCCGGCGGCCACCGCCATCGGCCGCTGCGACGGCGAGCGCGTGGTGCAGGTGTACTGGCTGGCCTCGGCGGCGCCGGGCACGCCGGTGGAGAATCCGCGCCAGGTCAGCGCCTACCGCTACCCGCGCCAGTACGGCCCGCAGGCGCCAAGCTTCGCGCGCGCGATGCTGCCCCCGGCCGGCAGCGCCATGCCACTGCTGCTGTCGGGCACCGCGGCGGTGGTCGGCCATGCGTCGATGCACGACGGCGAGCTGCTGGCCCAGCTCGAGGAAACCTTCGCCAACTTCGATGCGCTTGTCGGCGCGGCGCGGCGCCACGACCCGTCACTGCCAGCGCGCTTTGGCGCCGGCACGCGGCTCAAGGTCTACGTGCGTGACGCCCACGACCTGCCGCTGGTGGCCGTAGCGCTGGATCGACGCTTCGGCGACGCCGTGCCGCGGCTGCTGCTGCACGCGGCCATCTGCCGCCAGGAACTTGCGGTGGAAATCGATGGCGTGCATGGCGCCCCGGCGGCCTGAGCGCCGGAACGACCATTCGCACCCGTTTTGTTGCAGTGCATGATTGAGTGAAATCCGGACACAGCGCATATTCGGGGCGGGCCACGCGACACGGCCTGCACACCTTCGCATTGACCACGAAGGCACCGTTCGGGGGGAACGGTGGCTCAGGCCACGATTTTCCCGGGTGCCTCGACTCCGAGGATTGACTCCGATGAAACGCACCACCTTGCTGTTGCTGGCCGGCTTGTCCGCCGGCTTCGCCGCGCACGCGGCCGAACCGGCCACTGCCGACGCACCTGCCACCGGCTCCTATGCCGGCGTCACCGTCGCCATCGATCCCGCCACCGGCCGCCTGCGCGCCCCGACCGCAGCCGAACAGGCCGAACTGCGCGCCGCCGCCGTGGCCAACTCGCGCCTGCGCACCGCCGACCGCATGTCGATCGCGAAGCCGGGCCCGAAGACCCGCGCCGAAGCCGAGCGCACGATGAAGCGCCACCGCGACGGCCGCGTCAGCATGCAGGTGTCCGAGGACATGATGTCCTACATGACCGCCACCCAGCTCGAGGACGGTTCGATCGTCATCGGCCACGGCGATGCCAACGGCCATGCCGCACCCGCGACCACCGTGGAGTCCGCCCGTGAATAAGACGATCCTTGCCTGCGCACTCGCGGCCGCCTCGACCTTCGCCATCGGCGCAGCCAGCGCCGCGACCATCATCCCGGTCAACATGAACGCGCCGGGCGTCGGCCTCAACGACCCCACCCCGGCAACGCCGGTCGGCAACAACCCCGGCACCACCGTCGGCGAGCAGCGCCAGATCGCCTACCAGTTCGCCGCCGACCTCTGGGGCGCCGTGCTGGAGAGCGAGGAGGACATCCGCGTCCAGGCCCAGTTCACCGCACTCGCCTGCACCGCCACCGGCGGCGTGCTCGGCTCGGCCGGCGCACGCTTCATCCAGCGCGACTTCGATGGCGCCGTGCCCGGCACCTGGTACGGCGAAGCACTGGCCAACTCGATCACCGGCGTCGACCTGTCGGAGGGCGAGGACGAGATCAGCAGCAACTTCAACGCCAACCTGGGCTCGCCCGGCTGCATGGACACTTCGGGCTGGTACTACGGCCTGGACGGCAACACCCCGGCGGGGATGATCAACTTCCTCGACGTGGTGATGCACGAAATCGGCCACGGCCTGAACTTCCAGGGCTTCTACAGCCTCGCCAGCGGCGCCCCGCAGAGCGGCTACCCGGACATCTATTCGAGCTTCGTGTTCGACAACGTCTCGGGACTGAACTGGATCGACATGACCGACGCCCAGCGCCGGACGGCGGCAATCGGCGGCGGCCTGGCCTGGACCGGTGCCAACGTCACCGCCCAGGTGCCGATGGCGCTGGCACCGAAGATCGCGCTCACCGGCGGTGGCACCGTCAGCGGCGAGTTCCTGTTCGGCACGGCGGAGTTCGGCCCCGAGGCCACTCCGGCCAACTTCAACGGCGAGCTGGTGCTCGTCGATGACGGCAGCGCCGACCCGAGCTTTGGCTGCGAGGCTTCGCCTGCTGGTGCCTATGCCGGCAAGATCGCCGTGGTCGACCGCGGTACCTGCGCGTTCGAGATCAAAGCGAAGATGGCCGAGGATGCCGGTGCGATCGCGGTCGTGGTCGCCAACAACGTCGCCGGCGTGATCCAGATGGCCGAAGACGCCACCGTGAACGCCACCGTACCCACGCTCAGCGTTTCGCTGGCCGACGCCAACCTGCTGAAGGCCGGCATTCCGGGTGCGACACTGGGCATGGAGCTGGTCGAGGGCAGCTTCGCCGGCACCGACGACTCCAGTCGTGCGCTGATGTACTCGCCGGCCGTTCTGGCCCAGGGTTCCACGTTCTCGCACTTCGACGTCAGCCACTCCCCGAACGCGCTGATGGAGCCGTCGATCAACCAGGACCTGGACGGGTCCCTGCGCGTGGATCTGACGCCTGCGCTGTACGCGGACCTCGGCTGGGGCCTGAACGACAGCACCGCCAAGACCCGTGGTGGCCGCTGCGATACCGGCGTGCCGGTGCTCGACGCCGACGTCCCGGGCCTGATCGGTGGTGCCAAGCTGCAGGCCGCCGACGCCCTTTGCCGCTCCACGGTGAAGGCCAGGACCGGCGTGGCGGCATGCCTCGCGCCGTTCATCGCCTCGCTGCGCTCCGTTGATGCGATCCCGGCGAGCGCGGAGGCCTCGCTGCGCAAGTGCTCGCTTTAACTGTAAAGCGGTAACGCAAGCCAAGGCCGGCGCCCCCTGGGGGCGCCGGCTTTTTAATGGCTTGATCCGAGGACGATCAGCCAGGTTTCGCCGTCGGCGTCGCTGCCTGCCTGCCTGCCAAGCGCATCCCCGCGACGTAGAATGGCCGCATGGCCTACCCAGACACCCGCTACAGGCGCATGCGCCGCGACGCATTCTCGCGCCGGCTGATGCGCGAGCACACCCTCACCGTCGACGACCTGATCTATCCCGTGTTCGTGCACGAGCCCGACGGCCGCGCCGTCGTGCCTTCGATGCCCGGCGTTGAGCGCCTTTCGATCGACGAACTGCTGCGCGAAGCGGATCAGGCCTGCGAACTCGGCGTGCCCGCGCTGGCACTGTTCCCGGTCACCGCGCCAGAGGCCAAGTCGCTCGACGCCGCCGCGGCCTGGGACGACCAGGGCCTCTGCCAGCGCGCCGTACGTGCGCTGAAGTCGCGCTTCCCGGAGCTCGGCGTGATCACCGACGTCGCGCTCGATCCCTACACCAGCCATGGCCAGGACGGCATCGTCGACGCCACCGGCTACGTGCAGAACGACATCACCGTCGAGGCGCTGGTGAAACAGGCGCTGTCGCACGCCCGCGCCGGCGCCGACGTGGTCGCGCCCAGCGACATGATGGATGGCCGCATTGGCGCGATCCGCATGGCGCTGGAAGAGGACGGCCACGTGCACGCGCGCATCCTCGCCTACGCGGCCAAATATGCCTCCGCGTTCTACGGTCCGTTCCGCGATGCGGTCGGCTCGGCATCGGCGCTGGGCAAGGCCGACAAGCGCACCTACCAGATGGACCCCGGCAACATCGACGAAGCCCTGCGCGAAGTCGCCGCCGACCTCGACGAGGGCGCCGACATGGTGATGGTGAAGCCGGGCATGCCCTACCTGGACGTGGTGCGCCGGGTGAAGGACGCCTTCGGAGTGCCGACCTTCGCCTACCAGGTCAGCGGCGAGTACGCGATGTTGAAGGCCGCCGCCGCCAACGGCTGGCTGGACGAACGCGAGTGCGTGCTCGAGTCGCTGCTCGGCTTCAAGCGCGCCGGCGCAGACGGCGTGCTGACCTACTTCGCGCTCGACGCCGCGCGCTGGCTGCGCGAAGGCTGAGCCGAGGCGTAGACTCGAACCCATCGGCGGTGCGCCATGTGCCGCCACGGCCACCCGGGAGGCAGTCATGAAGCACTACGCAGTGTTCGGGCATCCGGTCGCGCACTCGCTGTCGCCGCGCATCCACGCCGCCTTCGGCCGCGACGCCGACATCGCCATCGACTACGCCGCCATCGACGCCGACATCGGCGACTTCCGCACGCGCTTGGCGGAATTCGCCGAGCGCGGCGGCGCCGGCGCCAACGTCACCCTGCCGCTGAAGCAGGACGCGCTCGCGCTCTGCGCCGACACCACCGAGCGCGCGCGCCGCGCCGGCGCGGTCAACACGCTGGTGCGCAACGGCGAAGACTGGCATGGCGACAACACCGACGGCGAAGGCCTGGTTCGCGATCTCACCGGTCGCCACGCACTCGACCTGCGCGCGCGCCGCACACTCCTGATCGGCGCGGGCGGCGCCGCGCGCGGCGTCGCGCCCGCGCTGCTGGACGCCGGCATCGGCGACCTCTACATCGTCAACCGAACGTCGGCCCGCACCGACGCACTGGCCGACCTGCTCGGGCAACCCGGCCGCGTGCATCCGCGGCACATGGCCGACATCGGCACGCTGGGCGAGTTCGAACTGGTGGTCAACGCCACCTCGGCCGCGCGCAGCGGCGGCCTGCCGACCTTGCCGCGCTCGCTGGTCGGCCGGCGCATGGCCGCGGTCGACCTCAACTACGGCGAGGCCGCCGTTCCCTTCCTTGCCTGGGGCCGCGCCAGCGGCGCGTACGCCGTGGTCGACGGCCTGGGCATGCTGGTGGAGCAGGCGGCGCTGTCGTTCGCACGCTGGCACGGCGTGCGGCCGGAGACCGACGAGATCTACGGCGAACTGCGAGCGGAGCATGCGCACCTGGTCACTGCCGACTGACCCCTTGCCGCCTCTTCCGGCTTGCGTGGGAGCGATGCGACACGGCCGTAGTCGCTCCCACAGCCGTGCCAGGACACCACCGGCTCAACCGGCGGCGGCGAGGTATTCGTCCTTGAGCCGCACGTAGTGCGCGGCGCTGTACAGCAGGCCGTCCACCGCCGCGTCGTCGATCACGCGCACCATCTTCGCGGGGTTGCCGAGCCACAGCTCGCGGCTGCGCACCACCTTGCCCGGCGCCACCAGCGCGCCGGCGCCGACGTAGCCGTGGTCTTCGACCACCACCCCGTCCATCACCGTCGCGCCCATGCCGATCAGGGCACCGTTTCCGATACGGCAGGCGTGCACGATCGCGCCGTGGCCGATGGTGACGTCGTCGCCGATGAGGGTGGGATAGCCGTCCATGCGCGAATGCGGGCCGGCGTGGCTGACGTGGACGATGGTGCCGTCCTGCAGGTTGCAGCGCGCGCCGATGCGCACGAAGTTGACGTCGCCGCGGACGACGGTTGTCGGCCAGATGGAACTGTCGTCGCCGATCTCGACGTCACCGATGACGACGGCGGCCGGATCGACGTAGACGCGTTCGCCGAGTTTCGGCAGCGTGCCGCGGTAGGGTCTGATGTTGTTGTTGGCCATGGGCGGATTCTAGCCCGGCCATGATCGCGGCCATGAGCCAGGGCGTGTTTGCCCTGGACGCTACGGACCGACGATCATTGCCGCATGAAAATCGCCAGCTGGAACGTCAACTCCCTCAACGTCCGCCTGCCGCACCTGCAGCAGTGGCTGCAGGCCTTCGCGCCGGACGTGGTCGGCCTGCAGGAGACCAAGCTCGACGACGCGCGTTTCCCGGACGACGCGCTGGCCGCGCTCGGCTACCGCAGCGTGTTCCTGGGCCAGAAGACCTACAACGGCGTCGCCATCCTTGCCCGCGAGCGCGCCATCGCCGACGTGCAATACGGCATTCCCGGCTTCGAGGACGAGCAGAAGCGGGTGATCGCGGCCACCGTCGACGGCGTGCGCATCGTCAACCTGTACGTGGTCAACGGCCAGGACGTGGACACCGACAAGTACGCCTACAAGCTGCGCTGGCTGGCGGCGGTGCACGCCTGGCTGGCCGACGAGCTGCAGCGGCACCCGAAGATGGTGGTGCTGGGCGACTTCAACATCGCCCCGGACGCGCGCGACGTGCACGACCCGGAGGTATGGAACGACACCCACATCCTGACGTCCACGGCGGAGCGCGCCGCACTGCAGGCGCTGCTGGACCTCGGCCTGCACGATGCCTTCCGCCTGCACAACGACCAGGCGGGGGTGTTCAGCTGGTGGGACTACCGCCAAGCCGCGTTCCGCCGCGACCTCGGCCTGCGCATCGATTTCACCCTGGTGTCGGATGCGCTGCGGGATGCCGCGGTCGCCTCGGGCATCGACCGCGAACCGCGGACCTGGGAGCGCCCCAGCGACCACGCCCCCGCCTGGGTAGACCTCGCAATCCCCCAGTAGGAGCAGCTATAGCTGCTCCTACTGGAGAACGAGAAAGGCCCGGGAATCCCGGGCCTCCTCGAAACACGTCTGCGGCGGTGTGTCAGCGCACGCTGCCGCGCCGGAACAGGTTGACGATCGCGAGCAGCACGATCGCGCCGATCAGCGCGGTGATCAGGAAGCCGAGCCAACCGCCACCCAGGCCGAGGCCGAGCATGGGCAGCAGCCAGCCGCCCAGGAAGCCGCCGATGATGCCGATGATGATGTTCAGCAGGAGGCCCTGCTGGCCGTCGGTGCGCATGATGATGCTGGCAAGCCAGCCGGCGATGCCGCCGACAATGAGATAGACGATGAAATTCATGGATCCTCCGGATTGGTCCTCGCCGGTACGGCGCAACGCCAGTCTGGGGATTCACTCGTGATGGCGACGTGGGCGTTCGAGCGGCGGCTCATGCCCCCGAAAGCAGGTCCAGCAATGCCTGCCGCGGGAGCTTTCCGGTGTCGTTGCGCGGCAGCTTGTCCACCAGGCGCAGTGGCCGGGGCAGGAACACCGGATCCATTACCTGGCGCAGCGCGTCCCTGATCGCGGCCTCGTCCAGGCCCGGGGCCACCACCGCGGCGGCAAGCCGGGAGACGCCGCAGGCATCGGGCGCGAGCTGCATAAGCGCCGCGTCGCGGACGCCGTCGATCGCGAGCAGGCGATGGGTGAGGTCGCCCAGCGAGGCGCGCTTGCCGGCGATCTCCAGCAGGTCCGACTGCCGCCCGCGCAGCCGGAAGCGGCCGCCGGGCTGGAGTTCGACGATGTCGGCCAGCGCCACAGGTGCGTCCAGGTGCGCCGCATGCACCAGGGTGCCATCGGGCTGCGGCTGCAGCTCAACGTCGGGCAAGAGCGTCCAGGCCTCGTCGATGGCGGTGCGCCGGCGCGCGAGGATGCAGGTTTCGGTGGAGCCGAACAATTCGCGCACCTCGCAGCCGAAGGCGGCTTCCGCGGCCGCGGCCAGCGCCGGCGGCAGCGGCGCGGTGGAGGCGATGATGCCGGCCAGCGGCGGCAGCGCCACGCCGGATTCGACCAGCGCGCGCAGGTGCACCGGCGTGGTCACCAGCAGCGGCGGCAGCGGCGCGGCAGCCAGCGCGGCGGCGATGTCGACCGGGAAGAACGGACGCGCCTGGTGCACCGCCACGCCACCGGCCAGCGGCAGCAGCACCGACATCTCCATGCCGTACATGTGCTGCGGCGGCACGGTCGCCACCACGTGCGCGGTGGCGCCGGCGGGCAGCAGGCCGTCCAGCGCGGCCATGTTCTGCGCGGTGCTGGTGGCAAAGCTGCCCCAGGTCTTGCGATTGGCCTTGGGCGCACCGGTGCTGCCCGAGGTGTAGCCGATGGCGACAGTGGCCGAGTCGGGCAGCCGCGGCATGACACCGGCCAGGCGCGGCAGGACGTCGGGCAGGCGCAGGTAGTGCGGCAGCGGCGCCATGTCGGCGCAGCCACAGGCATCGGCATCGCCCAGGCAATAGCTGTCGGGGTGCCGGGCGCGGACCTCGTCGATCGCAGCGCGCGTGCGCGAAGGGGGCAGCAGTGTCACTTGGCCGCGCACGGCGGCGGCGGCAAACGCGACCAGGAAGCGGTAACGGTCCTCGCACAGGTTCACGGCGAATGGCTGCTCGGGCAGCAGCGCAGCGACGCCGCGCACTTCGGCAAGGAAATCCTCCAGCGCCACGCTGCCGCCCTGGCCATAGGCGACCGTGCGGCCCGGCGCACCGGCCGCAAGCGGCGACGATGGACCGGTGGCGACGTCCTGCCGTCCGTGGATGGTAATGACTGCCGACATGCGCTGCATTCTCCCGGACGCGCCTGCGCCCCCCTGTGTACGGACTGCCGATTCCCTCCGGCAGAGGCGGTACTTTACGCTGGTGGTCCGCCCCATCCAAAGGAATCCCGCACCGATGCCGCTGTCTGCAGGCCAGGTCCGGCTCGGCCCCGTCCGCTGCGCATGGCGACCCTATCGCCACGGCCAGCCGGCGGAGCCTCTGGTGCGGGACTGGCTGTCCAGCGAGCTCGCCGTCCCCGCCGCCAGCCTGTCGATCAGTCGCAGCGCGCACGGACGCCCGCAGCTGGGCCCGCCACACCAGGACTGGGACGCCAGCTGGAGCCACAGCGGAGTAGGCCTGCTGATGGCGCTGGCGCGCGGCTTTCGCGTGGGCATCGACATCGAGGTGAAGCGGCCGCGGCCCAAGGCCCAGGTCCTGGCCGACCGCTTCTTCGCGCCCGAAGAAGCCGCGGCCCTGGCGGTGATGCCCGATGCGACGCGCGAAGCGGCGTTCGTCCGCCTGTGGTGCGCGAAGGAGGCCGTGCTCAAGGCGCACGGCCAGGGCCTGTCCTTCGGCCTGCACCGGCTGGTGTTCGCGTGCGTGGGCGAGGCCTGGCAGCTGGCCGCCTGCGACCCCGCGCTGGGCGTCCCCGCCGACTGGACCCTGGAGACGTTCCGCCCGGCACCCGACTACCTGGCGACCGTGGCCTGGCGCACGCGCTGGACCTGACGCGGCGCCGCCTACAATGGCCGCATGCACACCGACCCCCACGCCGCGCTCGATGCCGGCCTTGCCGAGCTTGGCCTGGATCCCGCGCTGGCCCCGCCGCTGCGCCGCTACCTCGAGCTGCTGGCGCGCTGGAACCGCACCTACAACCTGACCGCCATCCGCGACCCGCGCGAGATGGTGACCCTGCACCTGCTCGATTCGCTGTCGATGCAGGCCCATGTGCGTGGCATCGCCAGCCTGGCCGACCTCGGCACCGGCGCCGGCCTGCCCGGCATCCCGCTGGCGATCGCGCTGCCCGGGCTGCAGGTCACCCTGGTCGAATCAAACGGCAAGAAGGCGCGCTTCCTGCGCGAGGCCGTGCGCACATTGGGACTCGCCAACGCGCAGGTGGCCGAATCGCGGGCCGAGGCCGTGGACATGCCCGGCGCTTTCGAGGCGATCACCGCGCGCGCCATGGCCACCCTGGCCGACATCCTCGCCGTCGGTGGCCACCTGCTCGCGCCCCGCGGCCGACTGCTGGCGATGAAGGGCGCGCGCCCGGAGGCCGAACTCGCCGCGCTGCCCGCGGGTTGGCAGGTCGAAGCCGTGCGTCCGCTGGCCGTGCCAGGGCTTGCCGCAGAACGCCACCTGGTGGTGGTGGGCCGCGCGGCGCCCGCCGGGGCATAATCACCGACCCGGTCACGATTCCGTTCCGGGTTCCCGCCGCACCCCTGCATCGAGGCAGACCGAGCCCATGGCCCGCATCATCGCCATCGCCAACCAGAAAGGCGGCGTCGGAAAGACGACCACGGCGGTGAACCTTGCCTCCGCGCTCGCGCAGACGCCCAAGCGCGTGCTGCTGGTCGACCTCGACTCGCAGGGCAACGCGACCATGGGCAGCGGCGTGGACAAGCGCGAGCTGGCCGCATCCACCTGCGACGTGCTGCTGGAAGAAGTCAGTGCCGTCGATGCCCTGGTGCGCACGCCCGAAGGCTTCGACCTGCTGCCCGGCAACACCGACCTGACCGCGGCCGAGATCGAGCTGATGGACGAGGAGGGTCGCGAGCAGCGCCTCAAGCGCGCGCTCGACCCGCTGCGCCCGAAGTACGACTACATCATCATCGACTGCCCGCCGGCGCTGTCGCTGCTCACGCTGAACGCGCTCACCGCCGCCGACAGCGTGCTGGTGCCGATGCAGTGCGAGTACTACGCGCTGGAAGGCCTGAGCTCGCTGCTGCAGACCATCGAGGCGCTGAAGCAGAAGCTCAATCCGGCGCTCGAGATCGAAGGCGTGCTGCGTACCATGTTCGACGTCCGCAACAACCTCACCAACGCGGTTTCGGCCGAGCTCGTCACCCACTTCGGCGACAAGGTCTTCCGCACCATCGTGCCGCGCAACGTGCGTCTGGCCGAAGCGCCCAGCCATGGCCAGAGCATCGTCGGCTACGACCGCGCCTCGCGCGGCGCCATCGCCTACCTTGGCCTTGCCGGGGAAGTGATCCGCCGCCAGCGCGAGCGCGAACAGAAGGAGAAGGCGGCATGACCGCAGCCAGGAAGCCGCCGGCCAAGGCCGGCGCGGCGAAGAAGCGCGGCCTCGGCCGCGGCCTTGAGGCCCTGCTCGGCCCCAAGGCCGCCGAAGACGCGCCGGCGCTCGAGGCGCGCCCCGGCGACGCCCTGCGCACCCTGCCCGTGGACGCGCTGGCGCCGGGCAAGTACCAGCCGCGGCGGCACATGGATCCGGCGAAACTGACCGAGCTTGCCGAATCAATCCGCGCCCAGGGCGTGATCCAGCCGATCGTGGTCCGCCGCCTGCCCGACCGCACCTACGAAATCATCGCCGGCGAGCGCCGCTGGCGCGCCTCGCGCGAAGCCGGCCTGGCCGAGATCCCGGTGGTGGTTCGCGAAGTCGACGACCGCACTGTGGTCGCGATGGCGCTGATCGAGAACATCCAGCGCGAGGACCTGAATCCGCTGGAAGAAGCGCAGGCCCTGCAGCGCCTGATCGACGAGTTCGACCTGACCCATGCCGCCGCTGCCGAAGCCGTGGGCCGCTCGCGCGCGGCGGTCTCCAACCTGCTGCGCCTGCTTGAGCTGCCGCCGGCGATCCGCGCACTGGTCGAGGCCCGGCGCCTGGAGATGGGCCACGCCCGCGCGCTGCTGACGCTGTCGCCGGAGCTGGCCAGCAAGCTTGCCGCCGACGCCGCCGAACACGGCTGGTCGGTGCGCGAGGTCGAGCATCGCGCCCAGCAGTTCGCCGCCGGCCGGGTGCCGACGACCGCGAAGAAAAAGGGCAGCGGCAGCACCGCACGCCCGCAGGCCGACATCGTGGCGCTGGAGAACGAGCTGTCCGGCGTCCTCGCGGCCAAGGTCACCATCGCCCATGGCCGCGGGAACAAGGGCAAGCTGGTGATCCATTACAGCGACCTGGATTCGCTGGACGGGGTGCTGGAGCGGCTGCGCGGCCAGCGCTGAGACACATCGCACGCCCTGGCCTGGGCCAGGAACGGGGTCGGGACCAGGAACGGGTCCGGGCTTGCCTTGGATGGGTGCGAACCCGCATAATGCTTGGCTCGCTGCGTCCGGCCGCCCCACAAGGCGGTCCCGGCGGCCCGGAATGCGATCCGGTGCCTGCCCGGCAGCAACCAATGACCCGCATCGCATGGCGCATCCCACACGGGAGTCGCCGGGGCCGCCGTCCCCCAGGCCATGGGGAACACCCAATCACCATCGAGGTGCGTTATGTCCCGAGTTTGCCAGGTGACCGGCAAGCGCGTGCAGACCGGCAACAATGTCTCGCACGCCAACAACAAGACCCGTCGCCGTTTCCTTCCCAACCTGCACGAGCGCCGGTTCTGGGTTGCCAGCGAGAACCGCTGGGTGAAGCTGCGCGTTTCCGCGGCTGCCATGCGCACCATCGACAAGAATGGCATCGACTCGGTCCTGTCCGAGCTGCGTGCCCGCGGCGAAAAGGTCTGAGGAGAACAACATGCCCAGCAAGCGCGACAAAATCCGCCTGATCTCTTCGGCCAACACCGGCCACTTCTACACCACCGACAAGAACAAGAAGAACACGCCCGGCAAGATGGAGATCAAGAAGTACGATCCCGTCGTCCGCAAGCACGTGATCTACAAGGAAGGCAAGATCAAGTAAGGCCCCGGCCTCACGCGATTTTCGAAAGGCCCGCCGCAAGGCGGGCCTTTTCGTTCGTGGCAGCGGCCATGACCGCGATGGCACGCGCTATCCTCCCCCGATGGCCCGTGGGAGCGGCTATAGCCGCGATTGACAGTCCCGGACCCCGATCGCGGCTGTAGCCGCTCCCACAAGACTGCGGGGTGGGCCTTCTTTCCTCGTGGAGGGGGACGCGGATGCTGCCGGGCTGGATCCTGTTGCTGGTGTCGCTGGGCTACGCGGCGCTGCTGTTCGCGGTGGCGTGGTGGGGCGACCGCCACCCGGTGCACATGCGCGCCGGCGGCACGTGGATGCGGCCGCTGGTCTACAGCCTGTCGTTGGCGGTGTACTGCTCGTCGTGGACGTTCTACGGTGCGGTCGGTAGCGCGGCCCACAACGGCATCGGCTACTTCGCGATCTACCTTGGTCCGCTGCTCATGCTGCTGTTCGGCTGGCGCATCCTCGAGCGCCTGGCGCTGATCGCACAGTCGCAAAGCACAGTGTCGATCGCCGACTTCATCGCCGCCCGCTACGGGCGCGCGCAGCGGCTGGCGGCCCTGGTCACCCTGATCGCTCTGATCGCCGCGGTGCCCTACCTCGCACTGCAGTACAAGGCGGTGGCGCTGAGCCTGCAGGTGCTCGGTGGCGGCGACGAGCTGCTGGCCAGCATCGGCGACCCGGCGCTGTACGTGGCCGTGCTGATGGCGCTGTTCGCGATCCTCTACGGCACCCGCCAGGTGGACGCCACCGAGCACCGCCCGGGCATGATGCTGGCCATCGCGCTGGAGTCGATGGTCAAGCTGGTGGCGCTGCTGTTCGTGGGCGTGTTCGCCGTGTTCTGGTTCTCCGGCAGCGAGCTCCAGCTGGCCGATGCCACGCGCACGCTGCTGGCCGAGGCCCCGCCGGTGGGCTTCATCGGCCAGACCCTGCTCGCATTCACCGCGATCATCTGCCTGCCGCGGCAGTTCCACGTCGCGGTGGTGGAATGCATGGACGTGGCCGACATCCGGCGCGCGCGCTGGATGTTCGGCAGCTACCTGGCGCTGGTGTCGCTGGCGGTGCTGCCGATCACCGCCGCGGGCCTGGCGATGTACGGCGACGGCTCGGTCGCTTCGGCGGACACCTTCGTGCTCGGGCTGCCGCTGGGCGAGGGCCGCGACCTGCTGGCGCTGTTCGCCTACGTCGGCGGCTTCTCCGCAGCCACCGGCATGGTGATCGTGTCCAGCGTGGCGCTGGCGACCATGGTCTCCAACGACCTCATCATGCCGCCGCTCTTGGCGCGGGGCTGGGCGCAGCGCCACGACGGCAACGTGGCCTCCACCGTGCTGTGGATCCGGCGCGCGACCATCGTCTGCCTGGCCGCACTGGCCTGGGGCTATTACCGGGTCAGCGGCAGCGACACCACGCTGGCCTCCTACGGGCTGATGTCGTTCGCGGCCGTGGCGCAGTTCGCGCCGGCGCTGATCGGCGGGCTGTACTGGCGCGGCGCCAGCCGCCAGGGCGTGGAGGCCGGCCTTCTGCTGGGCTTCGCGATGTGGCTCTACACGCTGTTGCTGCCCACGCTGACCGATGCGGGCTGGCTTGATGGCGCGTGGCTGCGCGACGGCCCCTTCGGCATTGGCTGGCTGCGGCCGCGCCAGCTGTTCGGGCTCGAAGGCTGGGACGCACTGACACACGGCACCTTCTGGTCGCTGCTGGTCAACGTCGGCGCGCTGCTCCTGGTGTCCGCGCGCTGGCGGCCGGGCTTCGAGGAACGGCTGCGGATCGCGCCCTTCCTCGATCCCTACGCCGCCGCGCAGCTCCCGCTGGGGACCGGCGTGCCTTACAGCTCGATGCAGGTTGGCGACCTGCTGGTCCTGGCCGGTCGCTTCGTCGGCGGCACCACCGCGCGCCGCGCCTTCGCCGACCACGCCGTCGCCAGCGGTCGCGAGCTGGAGCCGGCCACGCCCACCGACCGCGGCTGGGCCCAGTTCACCGAACGCCTGCTGGCCGCCGCGATCGGCGCCTCTTCGGCGCGGCTGGTGATGACCAGCGCGCTGAAGGGCTCCGGCATGGACGTGGCCGAAGTGGTCGCGGTGCTCGACGAGGCCGGCCAGGACCTGCGCTTCGACCGCGCCATCCTGTCGGCCACGCTCGACAACCTCGACCAGGGCGTGAGCGTGGTCGACCGCGGGATGCGCCTGGTGTCCTGGAACCTGCGCTATGCGGAGCTGTACGACTACCCCGAAGGCATGCTCTACGTCGGCCGCCAGGTGGCCGACCTGATCCGCTACAACGCGCTGCGCGGGGAACTCGGCGGCGGCAACCCCGACATCGAGGCCGAGGTCGAGAAGCGCATGGACTACATGCGCGCGGGTTCGCCCTACGTGTTCGAGCGCGTGCGCAGCAACGGCCAGGTGGTGGAGATGCGCGGCCAGCCACTGCCTGGCGGCGGCTATGTCACCAGCTACAGCGATGTCACCGAATACAAACGGGTGGAGCGCGAGCTGCGCGAGGTCAACGAAACGCTCGAGCAGCGCGTGGCCATCCGCACCCGGGAGGCCGAGGCCGCGCAGGCCTCGCGCACCCGCTTCCTGGCCGCGGTCAGCCACGACGTGCTGCAGCCACTCAACGCCGCGCGCCTGTTCGCCTCGGCGCTGCGCGAAAGCGAGACAGTGGCCGAGCAGCGCCACCTTGCCGAGCGCGTCGACACCTCGCTGCGCGCCGCCGAGGAGTTGCTGGAGGGCCTGCTTGACGTCTCCCGCCTGGATGCCGGGGCCCTGCAGCCGCAGCTGCTCGATTTCGACGCCGCCGAGCTGCTGGCGGAACTGGCCGCGCAGTACGCCCCGCTCGCCGCCGCGCGTGGCATCGACCTGCGCGTACATGCCCCGCGCCTGCCGGTGCGCAGCGACCGCCGCCTGCTGCGCCGCGTGCTTCAGAACTTCCTCGCCAATGCCTTGCGCTACACCCGCGAAGGCCGCGTGGTGCTGGCCGCGCGCGCCCGTGGCGAGGTGGTCGAACTGCAGGTCTGGGATACCGGCCCGGGCATACCCGAGTATCACCTGCAGCAGATCTTCGACGAGTTCTTCCGCATCGAACACCCCGAGAGCTGGGACGCGCAGGGCCTGGGCCTGGGGCTCTCGATCTGCCAGCGCATTTCCCATGTGCTCGACCATCCGCTTAACGTGAGCTCGCGCAGCGGCCGCGGCAGCATGTTCTCGATCAGCGCACCGCGCGCCGCCCACGCCGAGCCGCGACCGGCGGCCACGCCCGCGGCCGGGCTTCCGGATTCGCTCGAGGGCATGTGCGTGCTGTGCGTCGACAACGACGTCGACATCCTCGCCGGCATGGCGATGCTGCTGGGACGCTGGAAGATCGACGTGCTGCGTGCGACCACCGTGGACGAGGCGCTGGAGAAGATGGCCCAGGCACCCGACGTGCTGCTCGTGGACTACCACCTGCACGACCGGATGGATGGCCTGGACACGCTGGATGCACTGCGCGAGCACGGGCCGCGCGTACCCGGCGCGCTGGTGACCGCCGACGGCAGTGACCAGGTGAAGCGCGATGCGCGTGCCCGTGGCTACCGCGTGCTGACCAAACCGATCAAGCCGGCATCGCTGCGTGCGTTCCTGGCTGCGCAGCGGAGCGCACACGTGGCGGGTCATGTGCCCTGATGCCTCAAGACGGTCACATCCAACCATTCGTCCGCGTCCTGTACTGAACAGATGGCATCCGGGGCTGGCATCATGTCCGGCCCGGGGAACCGGCCGCTCGCATCGCATCGGCCGACAGGAGGGCAAGATGGAGGCATTCCTCACTACATCGCTTGAATTTCCGACGCTGCTCTACAGCGTCCTGCTTGGCGGCTGCCTGGCCTATTGGCTGCTGGCGTCCATCGGCCTGGTCGAGATCGACGGCCTCGACGCCCTCGACCTGGGCGTCGACGCCGAACCGGGCGGCATCGCCGGACTCTTCGGCCGCCTCGGGCTGGCCGGGGTGCCGACGATGCTGGTGGCCACCCTGGTGGTGTTCTTCGCCTGGCTGGCGACCTATTTCGTGCAGCTGCTGGTGCTGCAACACTTCCCCGGTCCGCTGCGCTGGCTGCTTGGCGCCGGCGTTGCCCTGCTCGCGCTGCCGCCGGCAGTCCTTGCCACGGCCACCGCGCTGCGGCCGGTCCGGCGCTGGCTGCTGCGCCTGCGCCCGCCGGCGGCCACCTCCCTGCTCGGCCGCGTGGCGGTGGTGCGCACCCCGGACGTGGACGCCTCGCACGGCATGGCCGATCTCGACGACGGTGGCGCCGGGCTGGTGCTGCAGGTGCGCGGGGACGTGGCGGCCGGGATGAAGCGCGGCGACCGGGTCGTCCTGATCGCACATGCGCTCGACAGAAACACCTGGAACGTCGTGCCCGAGCGCGACTACGAACACCTTTGATCGAAACGAACAAGACACGACTGGAGAAACATCGATGGAATTCGCCCTGTTCGCCCCCTTCCTGATCGGCATCGGCATGCTGTTGGTCGTGCTGGTCGGCATCGCCGGCCTGTTCAAGGCCTTCTACAAGAAGGTCGACCAGGGCACCGCCTTGATCGTGAACGACCTCAGCTCCACGCCCAAGGTGCGCTTCACCGGCGGGCTGATCATCCCGGTGCTGTACCGCGCCGAGTTGATGAAGATCAGCCTGATCACGCTGCAGATCGATCGCCGCGGCAAGGAGGGCCTGATCTGTCGCGACAACATGCGCGCCGACATCGCGGTGGCCTTCTACCTGCGTGTCAACGAGACCCAAGCCGACGTGCTGCGCGTGGCCAAGTCGTTGGGCGCCGACCGCGCCTCGGACAAGCACGCGGTCGACGAGCTGTTCAACGCCAAGTTCTCCGAAGCGCTGAAGACGGTGGGCAAGAAGTTCGAGTTCACCGACCTGTTCGAGAAGCGCCAGGAGTTTCGCGACGAGATCATCAAGGTCATCGGCAACGACCTCAACGGCTACGTGCTGGAAGACGTCGCGATCGACTACCTGGAGCAGACGCCCAAGCAGGTCCTGGATCCGAACAACATCCTCGACGCCGAGGGCATCCGCAAGATCACCGAGCTGACCGCGTCGCAGAACGTGATCACCAACGAGCTGTCGCAGAACGAGCACCTGGCGATCACCAAGAAGAACGTCGAGACCCGCGAGGCGACGCTGGCACTGGAACGCCAGCAGGCCGAGGCCGAGGCCCGCCAGAAGCGCGAGATCGAAACCATCCAGGCGCGCGAGACCGCCGAGACCTTGCGCGTGCAGGAAGAGCAGCGCCAGCTGTCCGAGAACGCACGCATCGAGGCCCAGCAGCTGATCGACATCCGCGACCAGAACCGCATGCGCGAGGTGGAGGTCGCCGAGCAGAACCGCCAGCGCGCGGTGGCCATCGAGGCCGAGCGCGTCGAGCGCGCGAAGCAGCTGGAGCAGGTCACCACCGATCGCGAAGTGCAGCTGCAGGGCGTCGAGCGCGACAAGGTCGTCGAGCAGGGACGGATGGACGTTGCCAACATCACCCGCGAGCGCATCGCCATCGACAAGACGGTGGCGCAGGAGGAGGAGCGCATCAAGGAAGTACGCGAAGTCTCCGAGGCCGACCGCCTGAAGCAGATCGCGATCCTCGACGCCGAGGCGCGCGCGCAGCAGGCGCTGCTTGAGCAGGTCAAGGAGGCCGAGGCCAGCGAGACCGCCGCCAGGCATCGCGCGGTTGAGATCACCACCCTGGCCCAGGCCGAGCTGGAGGCCGCGCACAAGCAGGCCGAGGCCAAGAAGTCCCTGGCCGAGGGCGTGCGCGCCGAGCAGGCGGCACCCGGCCTGGCCGAGGCCCAGGTCAAGGAAGCCGGCGCGATCGCGATCGAGAAGGTCGGCGTGGCCGAGGCCCGCGTGGTCGATGCCATGGCCGACGCCAACCTCAAGCAGGGCAAGACCGAGGCCACGATCCTGGCCGAGAAGCTGTTCGCCGAGGCCGAGGGCCTGACCAGGAAGTTCCTGGCCATCGACGCCCTGACCGACAACGCGCGCAGCCACGAGGAATACCGCATGGCGCTCGACACCAGCCTCAAGCAGGCGCTGGCCTCGATCGAGGCGGGCAAGGAAGTGTCGAAGGAGAACGCCGAGGTCGTCGCCACCGCGCTGCGCAACGCCAACATCGACATGGTCGGCGGCGACGGCGGCATGTTCGACAGCCTGATCAAGGCGATCTCGCTGGGCAAGTCGATCGAGGGCCTGACCGACAAGAGCCCGGTGGTGCAGGAGCTGATGCAGAAGTACCTGGGCGTCGGCGGCGGCCGCGCGCTGCCCGCGAACAGCGGCGAGCCTCGCTGACCCGGCACGCCCGCGTGGCGATCCGCGCGGGCGCCATCGCAGTACAGGAATGACGCAGTCGATGACCGAACCGAACCCGACCACCGATCCCGCGCAAGCCGCAGCCGAGGCCGGCGCCGGCAATGCCGCCGCAGTCGACCAGGCCGTCACCCAGGGTGGCGCCTACGAAGTGCTCAGGCGCCGCCTCGCCGAACAGGGCGCACAGCTCCGCGGCATCGTCGACGGGCTCAACGCCCGCCGCCTGGAGGAATTCGGCGACAGCCGGATGGAGGTCGCCGGACGCTTCCGCATCCGCACCGAGAACAACTGCGTCGGCCGCGACATCGTCCAGGTCGGCGACGACCTGCTGCTGTTCGGCTACAACGTCTACCTCGGCCTGAAGACGCGGACCCGGATCGAGGACGTGTTCGGCCTGTACCGGCTGGTCGAAGGCCCCGACGGCTACGACGTGACCCCGGTCGACTTCAGGGACACGCTCCTCGCCGATCCCGGCTTCGTCCACGACTTCACCGAGCTCTACGCCTACTACAAGCACGCGCGCCTGCTCCAGCTGATCGTGCGCGACGGCAAGCTGCTGGCCGCGTTCCAGATCGGCGAGCGCAGCAGCGACGTGCGCGTGTTCCGCTGGGCGATCTCCAGCCGCGGCGAATTCACCTGGATCGACTCCCGCGGCGAGCGCGACATCGCGCTGCCGCCGGCCTTCGACTTCGAATGGTCCCGCGCAACCCGCGACCTCGAGGAGACCGGGCGCCATCCGCACCTCAACATCCTCGACACCGTCTTTGTCGAGACCACCGGCGGCGACCTGACGGTCAAGGTCGAGAACAACACCGAGACCGGCCAGGGCGTGTACAGCGAGCCGGTGGAGGACGCGACCCAGTCGCTCGACGACGCCACGATCGACTTCGCGCGCGTCGGCTCGCTGGTGCTGCTGAAGATCCTGCCCTACCGCGAGACCGAATGGCGCGGCCTGGTCTACAACACGATCACCGGCACCGTGACCCGCATCGACGCCATCGTGCAGGCCTGCGTGCAGCTCCCCGAGGACCACGGCATCGTGTTCCCTGGCGGCTACTACCTGCAGAACGGCGAGCACAAGGCCTTCGACGCGCAGATGGACGGCATGCAGTACCGCCGCAGCATCCGCTCGCCCAACGGCGAGGACGTGATGTACGTCTTCTACCACCGCGAGGCCGGGCGTTCGGCGTTGTTCGTCTACAACTCGATCCGGCGCGCGCTGCAGAACCCGGTGTTCGGCCACGGCTATGCGCTGCTGGCCGACGGGCGCATGGTGCTGTTCCACGCCGAGGGCGACGCGCCGACCCGCATCCACCCGATGCAGGTCTGGCGGACGCCGTTCACCAGCGAGGAGTTCGCCGCCCGGCGCCCGCCGGGCACCAGCTTCATGGGCCGGATCGGCAACGCCGCCCTGGTGCGCGGCGTCTCCGACCTGCTGGAGTTGGCGCGCACGATCGACGAACCACGGGCCTCGCTGCAGCGCTACCAGCTGCTGGTCGACGACGCGCGGCGCATGTTCGACGCGCACCACTGGATCGACGACGCACACTGCGAGGGCGCCGCGGACCTGCTGCACGCAATCAGCGCCACCGGCGAATCGGTGCTCGACGAGTACGAGAAGGTCGAGGACATCCGCCGCCAGTCCGGCGCCGCCATCGCCGAGGCGAACGCGGAGCAGAAGGCCCTGCTCGGACGGCTGCGGCCGGAGAACTGGGCCGGCATCGGCGAATACGTCGACGCGCTGCGCGACATCTCGCGCCAGCGCGGCCACCTGCTGACCGTCCGCGACCTCCGCTACATCGACACCGCCGCCATCGACGCGATGGGCGCGGAGCTGCAGGAGGCGCACGACGCCATCGGCGCCGCCACCGGCGGGTTCCTCGGCGGCGACAAGGCGCTGCAGCCCTTCCATGAGCGCCTGAAGCAGCTTGATGCGGACGCGCAGGCGGCGGAGACCGCACGCACACTGGCCGAGGCGCTCGACGGCCTGCGCGCGATGTCCGCCGAGCTCGACATGCTGTCCGAGCTGATGGCCAGCCTGAAGGTCGACGACGCCACCCGGCGCACGGCCGTGGTCGAGGCGATCTCCGCGATCTATGCGCGCCTGAACCAGACCCGCGCGCGCGCGGAACAGAAGCGCCGCAGCCTGGGGTCGGCCGAGGCCGTGGCCCAGTTCGGCGCGCAGTTCACCCTGTTCGGCCAATCGATCGCCAGCGCCCTGGGCCTGGCCACCGACCCGGAGCGCGCCGACGAGCAGCTGTCGCGGCTGATGGTCCAGCTGGAGGAGCTGGAGAGCCAGTTCGGCGAGCACGAACAATTCCTGGGCGACATCCTCGCCAAGCGCGAGGAGTTGCTGGACACCTTCGAGGGGCACAAGCAGACGCTCCTCGACGACCGCCAGCGCCGCGCACAGGCGGTGTTCGACGCCGCCGCGCGTATCCTCGACGGCCTGCCGCGGCGCACCGAGCGTTTCGCAAGCGCCGACGAGCTCAACGCCTTCTTCGCCGGCGACCCGCTGATCCTCAAGCTGCGCGAGCTGGCGGACCGGCTGCGTGCGCTGCGCGACAGCGTCAAGGCCGACGACGTCGAGGCACGGCTGAAGGGCGTGCGCGACCAGGCGGTGCGCAGCCTGCGTGACCGCAGCGACCTGTTCGAGGACGGCGGCAATGTCATCCGCCTCGGCCCGCGACACCGCTTCAGCGTCAACACCCAGCCGCTGGACCTGACCATCCTGCCGCGGGGCGACGCACTGGCGATCCACCTGACCGGTACCGACTACTACGAAACCATTCACGACGACGAGCTCCAAGCGCTGCGCGACTGGTGGCAGGTGGCGCTGGAATCCGAGTCACCTGCGCTGTATCGCGGCGAATACCTGGCCGGCCTGGTGCTGGACGCCGCGGTCGCCGGGCGCGACAACCTCGACATGGACGCCCTGGACAAGGCCGCCGCCGACCCGGAGGCCCTGGAGCGCCTGGTCCGCGACTTCGCGGCTCCGCGCTATCGCGAAGGCTACGAGAAGGGCATCCACGACCACGATGCCGCCCTGCTGCTCCGCGCCCTGCTGCCGCTGCACCGCAATGCCGGCGCCCTGGTGCACGCGCCGGCCGCGCGCGCGCTCGTGCTGGTCGCCTGGCAGCAGCTGCAGGGCGATGCCGAAGCAAAGGCCTGGCCGCAGCGCGCCGTCGGCGCAGAGGCCGTGCACACCCTGTTCGGTTCGCGCGAAGGACTGGACGCGCTGCGCGGGGACATCGCGACAACTCTGGGCACCTTCGTCGCCGACCACGCGCTCCCCGTCGACGCCTCGCTGGCCGGCATCGGCGCCGACTACCTGGTCGAAGAGCTGCGCAGCGGCGACCCGACCTTCGGCTTCAGCCACTACGCGCGCGACCTGGTCGACGCGCTGCGCGCGAAGCTGCAGGCCGCGGACATGGAGGACAGCTTCGACCGCTCGCTGGAGCGCCTGGCCGCCCGCCCCGCCGCGCAGTGGGCGCTGGCGGCACAGTGGCTGCAGGCGATGTGCGCGCAGGGCGCGTACGCCGAGCTCGCCGGCTACGTGCCGGAAGCCATCGCCCTGCTGCTCACCGGGCGCGCGCTGCGCCACCGCATCGTCGACACGACCCTGATCGCGCGGGTAGAGGGCCTGCTCGGCGAACACCCGCGCATGGCCGGCGGCCGCATGGCCCTGCCCATCGACGACTTCCTGCTGCGCTTCCGCCGGCACCGCAGCCACTTCATCCCGGGATTCGAGGGCTACCAGGCGATTCGCCAGCGCATCGCCAGCCGCGAGCGCGAGGCGCTGCGCCTGTCCGAATTCAAGGCGCGGCCTCTGAGCTCCTTCGTCCGCAACCGCCTGCTCGACGAGGTCTACCTGCCGATCATCGGCGACAACCTCGCCAAGCAGATGGGCACCGTGGGCGAGAACAAGCGCAGCGACCTGATGGGTCTTTTGATGCTGATCTCGCCGCCCGGCTACGGCAAGACCACGCTGATGGAGTACGTGGCCGACCGCCTGGGCCTGGTTTTCATGAAAATCAACGGCCCGGCGCTGGGGCACGAGGTGAAGTCGCTGGACCCGGAGCAGGCGCCCGACGCCACCTCGCGCCAAGAGCTGGAAAAACTCAACCTGGCGCTGGAGATGGGCAACAACACGATGCTGTATGTCGACGACATCCAGCACACCCATCCCGAGTTCCTGCAGAAGTTCATCTCGCTGTGCGACGGCACGCGCCGCATCGAGGGTGTATGGAAGGGGCGCACGCGCACCTATGACATGCGCGGCAAGAAATTCTGCGTGGTGATGGCCGGCAACCCCTACACGGAGTCCGGCGAGGTGTTCCGGATCCCGGACATGCTTGCCAACCGCGCCGACATCTACAATCTCGGCGACGTGCTTGGCGGCATGGAAGAGGCGTTCAAGCTCAGCTACATCGAGAACAGCCTGACCTCGAGCCCGGTGCTGGCCCCACTGGCCACGCGCGAGCTGTCCGACCTGCACCTGCTGGCCGACAAGTCCTCGGGTCACGACGTTTCCACCAACAACCTTTCGCACGTCTACAGCGGCGCCGAGGTCAACGAGATCGTGGCCACGCTGCAGCGGCTGATGCAGGTGCGCGACGTGGTCTACCGCGTCAACCAGCAGTACATCGCCAGCGCCGCGCAGTCCGACCGCTACCGCACCGAGCCGCCGTTCAAGCTCCAGGGCAGCTACCGCAACATGAACAAGCTGGCGGAAAAGGTCTCGCCGGTGATGAACGCCGCCGAGCTGCAGCAGCTGATCGCCGACCACTACATGGGCGAGTCGCAGCTCTTGACCACCGGCGCCGAGGAGAACCTGCTCAAGCTGGCCGAGCTGCGCGGCACGATGACCACGGAGCAGTCCGCGCGCTGGGAGCAGGTCAAGCGCGACTTCCTGCGCAACAAGGCCATGGGCGGCGAGGATGCCGACACCGGCGCCCGCGTGGTCGCTCAGCTGGCCGACATCGCATCCGGCCTGCAGTCGCTGCAGGACCTGCGCGCCGGCGCCCCGGCGCAGGCCGAGGTGCCATGGGACGCGCTACTTGCATCGCTGCAGGCAAATGCCGTCCGCTCCGCCGATGCCTTGACCGATACCGGTGCCACCGACACGCCCTGGCTGCAGGCGCTTCCCGAAGCGATGCGCGGCGCGTTCGAGCCGATGCTCGCGCACCTGTCGCAGGGCCAGGACAGGCAGGCGGAGCTCAACGTCGCGCTGGTGAAGCTCCTCGACCTGCTGCGCACGAAGCTGGCCGACGCCCCGGCCCCTGGCAGCGCGCCAACGCGGCGCAGGCGCACTCCCACCGCGCAGGAGATCGAGCTGGAGGAACTGCTGCGCCAGCTGCGCATCCGCAACGGCGAAAAGCCGGACGAGGTCTGAGCATGGCCAATGGGCAAGGGGATCCGCCCGTCGATCTCGATGATGCGCTGGCCGTGCTGCACTATGGGCAGGATGCGCTGGACAGTGGACTCGAAGCGCGGGTCACCGCCGCGCTCGACCACGCCGACGCGGCCGCCCTCGTGGCGTGCCTGGAGGATCTGCGTCGCGCCCTGCAAGCCCATGACCCGCGCAGCGCGCGCCGCGGCGTGGGCCTGGTCGGACGGCTCATGGGCCGCGACGTGCTGGCTGAATCGGAGGCCGTGGCGCTGCGCACGCGCATGGGCACCCTGGTCGCCGCGGCCGACCGCAGTGCGGCTGCGCTGGAAGCACGTGGAGTCATCCAGCAGCAGTTGCAGGCCAGGACCGAAGCCGCCATCACCGGCCTCGATTCCGCGATCTCGCGTGCCCGCGACTGGCTGGATGCGCATGCGGATGCCGGCGCAACCACCGATGCCGCCCCGCCAGGCACGGCAGCCCCGGGGCGCGCGAACCTCGAGCGCCGCCTGGGACAGCTCGCCACCGTGCAAACCGCGCGACAGCTCGGCCTGCGCCAGCTGGAACTGCTGCATGCGCAAGACCTCGAACTGCTCGCACGCTACCGGCGCATCCGCGACGTCCTGCTTCCCGCCTGGCGCCAGCAGGCGCTGGCCGAGGCCGGCACGTCGGGCCGTCGCCGCGCCGGCGATGCCGCCAAAGCCTGGGCGGCCATCGAGTCCGAAGTGGACGCGATGGCCGGTAAACTCGATTGATCCATCACGGAGAACCCGCATGAGCCAGGACCCCACGGACCACGGCGCCCTCGTCCCCGCCGCCGACGTGCTCGACGACGCCACGCTCAAGACCCTCGGGCTGACCACGGCCGACGCCGGCGCCATCGCCGAGATCGGCAAGTCCCTACAGGACATCACGCCCGGCAACCTGCATGTCTTCGGCCGCGAGGCCGCGGGCAAGACCGCGGCCTTCTCCAGCCAGATGCTTGACCAGGTGCGCAACCGCGACCTCGACGAGGCCGGCGACAAGCTCGGCGAAGTCGTGCGCATCGCGCGTTCGCTGGATCTGGAGAGCTTCGCCGGGCGTTCCAAGGTGCCGGTGATCGGCGGCCTGATCGACCGCATGCGCGCGTCGAAGGACGACCTGGTGCAGAAGTTCGGCAGCACCAACCAGCAGATCGAGCAGCTGATGCGCGACGTGGCGCAGAAGCAGGGCACCCAGGCGCAGCGCGTGGGCGAGTTCGACCGCATGCACGACATCGTCCGCGACGAGCGCCACGCGCTGGGGCTGCACGTCGCTGCCGGCAAGGTTCGCCTGGCCGAACTGGCCGCCGAGCAGCAGTCGCTGGCCGGCCAGGAAGACCCGGCCTCGCGCGACCGCCGCGCCGGGGTCGAGAACGCGATGCGCCTGCTCGACAAACGCGTCGGCGACCTGACCGTGATGCAGCACGCCGCCGATCAGTCACTGCCGATGATCCGTTTGATCCAGGCCAACGCGATCCAGCTGATCGAGAAGTTCAACGCGGTGCGCAACATCACGATCCCGTCTTGGAAGCGCCAGTTCGCGATCCAGCTCTCGCTCAACGAGCAGAAGAACGCGGTCGAGCTCTCGAACGCGATCGACGATGCCACCAACGAGATCATGCGCAGGAACGCCGACATGATGCGGCAGACCTCGGTCGAGACCGCGAAGGCGAACCAGCGCGCGGTGATCGACATCGGCACCCTGCGCCACGTCCACGAACAGCTGATCCAGACCGTGGAAGAAGTCCGCACCATCCATCGCGACGGCATGCAGGCCCGTCGCCAGGCCGAGGTCGAGCTGGTGCAGCTGCGCGAGGACGTGCAGAAGCGACTGGTCGCCCCCGCGCAGGAAGGCTGAGCTCAGTCGCCTTCGTCGGGCTGCGGCGCGATCGCGCCGGGCTCCAGGGCAAGCTTGCCGGCGATCAGCACCGCCTGGGTGCGGTTGCTGGCGCCAAGCTTGCGCAGGACCGCGGTCATGTGGGCCTTGACGGTGGCCTCGGATACATCCAGCTCCCACGCGATCTGCTTGTTGAGCAGGCCCATGCCCAGCATCTGCAGCACGCGGAACTGCTGCGGGGTGAGGTCGGCCACGCGCTTGGCGGCGTCGTGCTCCTCCGCACCCGCGGCCGGGGCGGCAAGCGCGGCCGCCGGCGCCCAGCGGTCGCCGTCCAGCACCTGCGCCAGCGCCCGGCCCAGCGTGGCCGAGTCCACCGACTTGGGGATGAAGCCCATGGCGCCGTGATCCAGCGCGCGGCGCATCACCGCAGGCTCCTCGCGCGCGGACACCACCACCACCGGGAGCTCCGGGTGCTGCGCGCGCAGGTGCACCAGGGCGCTGAAGCCCTGTGCACCCGGCATGTTGAGGTCAAGCAGCAGCAGATCGGCGTCGGGCTCGGACTCCACCAGGGCGTAGAGCTTGTCGACGTTATCGGCTTCGCGCAGGGTGGCCTCGGGCATCACGCGTGCAACGACCCCCCGCAGCGCTTCGCGGAACAGGGGGTGGTCGTCGGCGATCAGCAGGGTGGCCACGTGCGCTCACGCACCCCGTCGGTTGCCCAGCAGCGCGTCGACCACGGACGGGTCGGCGAGCGTACTGGTGTCACCGAGCTGGTCGGGCGCGTTCTCGGCGATCTTGCGCAGGATGCGCCGCATGATCTTGCCCGAACGCGTCTTCGGCAGCACCGGCGCCCACTGCAGGAAGTCGGGCGAGGCGATCGGGCCGATCTCCTTGCGCACGTGCGCGACCAGCTCCTTGAGCAGTTCGTCGCTTTCGACCTCGCCCGCGATCAGGGTCACGTAGGCGTAGATGCCCTGGCCCTTGATGTCGTGCGGGAAGCCGACCACGGCGGCCTCGGCCACCTTGGGATGCAGCACCAGCGCGCTTTCCACTTCCGCGGTGCCGATGCGATGGCCGGACACGTTGATCACGTCGTCGACGCGGCCGGTGATCCAGTAGTAGCCGTCGGCATCGCGGCGCACGCCGTCGCCGGTGAAGTAGCTGCCGGGATAGGCGGCGAAGTAGGTGTCGAAGAAGCGCTGGTCGTCGCCATAGACGGTGCGCATCTGGCCGGGCCAGGAGTCCATGATCACCAGGTTGCCCTCGGCCTCGCCCTCCAGGATGTTGCCGGCGGCGTCCACGATCGCCGGCTGCACGCCGAAGAAGGGCTTGGTGGCCGAACCCGGCTTGGTCGCCCAGGCGCCGGGCAGCGGCGAGATCAGGATGCCGCCGTTCTCGGTCTGCCACCAGGTGTCGACGATCGGGCAACGGCCGTCGCCGACCACGTCGTTGTACCAGCGCCAGGCCTCGGGATTGATCGGCTCGCCGACGCTGCCCAGGAGGCGCAGCGACTTGCGCGAGGTGCGCTTCACCGGCTCGTCGCCCTCGCGCATCAGAGCGCGGATGGCGGTCGGGGCCGTATAGAAGATGGTGACCTGGTGCTTGTCGATGACCTGCCAGAAGCGCGAGGCGTCCGGATAGCTGGGCACGCCCTCGAAGATCAGCGAGGTGGCGCCGTTGGCCAGCGGCCCATAGACGATGTAGCTGTGGCCGGTGACCCAGCCGACGTCGGCGGTGCACCAGTAGACGTCGTCTTCCTTGAGGTCGAACACGCACTCGTGGGTGTAGGCGGCGAACAGCAGGTAGCCGCCGGTGGTGTGCAGCACGCCCTTGGGCTTGCCGGTGGACCCCGAGGTGTAAAGGATGAACAGCGGGTCCTCGGCGTTCATGCGCTCGGGCTCGCAGGTGTCCGGCTGGCCGTCGACCACGGCGTCGTACCAGCGGTCGCGCGGCATCTGCATGTCGACCGCGCCGCCGGTATGGCGCACCACCAGCACCGTCTCGACGGTGGTGGTGCCCGGCAGCTTGAGCGCGGCGTCGACGTTCGCCTTCAGCGGCACCCTCTTGCTGCCGCGCAGGCCCTCGTCGGCGGTGATGATGAGCTTGGCGCCGCTGTCGCCGACGCGATCTGCGATCGAGTTGGCAGAGAAGCCGCCGAAGACCACGTTGTGCACCGCGCCGATGCGCGCACAGGCAAGCATGGCGACGGCCGCTTCGACGATCATCGGCAGATAGATGGTGACGCGGTCACCCTTGGCGATGCCGAGGCTGCGCAGGGCGTTGGCCAGGCGGCAGACGCGGGCGTGCAGCTCGCGGTAGCTGACGCGCCTGGCCTCGCCATCGGGGCTGTCGGGCTCGAATACCAGCGCGGTCTTGTCCCCGCGGGTGGCGAGATGGCGGTCGAGGCAGTTCACGCTGACGTTGAGCTCGCCATCGGCGAACCAGCGGATCCTGAAGTCCTCGCGGTCGAAGCTGACGTCGCGGATGCGGGTCGGCGGCTTCATCCAGTCCAGGCGCCCGGCGATGCGGCCCCAGAACGCGTCGGGATCGCGGATGGACTCGGCGTAGTCGCGGTCGTAGTCAGCCTGCGTGACGTTGGCCTGCGCGGCGAAGTCCTCGGGGACGGGGTAGATATCTTCGGACATGGCGGCTCACCCTCTGGAACGTGTACAGGTCAGTTTGCCGCATTGCCAGGCGGCGCGGTTTTTAGACCTTGGTCTATTCACCGCCCCGCGCGGGCGACGCACAATGCGGCCATGGATCCCGTGCCCGGCCTGGACCTCAGCCTGCCGCCGTTCGACCTGCTCGACGACGCGGGGCGCCACCGCCTGCAGGCCAGCGTCGACATCGGCTTCCATCCCGGCGGCACCACCCTGATCGAAGCCGGCAAGGACTCGCCGCACGTCTTCGTCATCCTCAAGGGCCTGGTCCACGCCTTCCAGGTCGATGACCGCGGCCGCGAGGAGCGCTTCGCCGACTACGGGCCTGGCGACGTCATCGGCGCCTGGGCGGTCATGGCCGGGCGCGCGCGCCTGAGCTACCGCAGCGAAGGCGATTGCCTGAGCCACCTGGTCCCGGCCGCCACGTTCCGCCAGCTGCTGGCCGACAACCCGCGCGTGGCGGCGTACTTCAACGAAGGCCTGGCCACCAAGGGCCGGCTCTCCAGCAGCAGCGAACGGCGCGACGCCGGCGAGCTGATGGTGATCCGGGTAGGCGAGGCCGACCTGGCGCCGCCCGAGCGCGTCGACGCCACGACCACGATCGCCGCGGCCAGCGCGCGCCTGCGCGAGCGGCGCGTGGACTGCCTGCTGGTCTACGACCGCGACCACGACGCGCCGGGCATCGTCACCCGCACCGACCTGCTGGATGCGCTGACGCAGCAGCGCCTGCCGCTGGACGCGCCGATCGGCCCGCTGGCCACGCGCCCGCTGGCCACCATCGGCACCGGCGAAGTGCTGTTCCAGGCCCTGATCGACATGACCGAGCGCCAGATCGAGCGCGTGGTGGTCACCGAGGGCAGCCGGGTGGCGGGCACCCTGGGCATGGCCGAGGTGCTGGCGCACTTCGCCAGTCATTCGCACCTGATCAGCCTGCGCCTGGCGCGCGCCCGCGACATCGACGCCATCGCCGAGGCCGCCTCCGGCATGACCCGGCTGGTGCGCAGCCTGAACGTCCACGGCGCGCGCATCGCCTACATGAGCGAGCTGGTCAGCGCGCTCAACAGCCTGGTCATGGGCCGGGTCTTCGAGCTGGTGGTCCCGGTCGAGCTCCGCGACCGGATCTGCCTGCTGGCCATGGGCAGCGAGGGCCGCCGCGAACAGCTGCTCAAGACCGACCAGGACAACGCCCTGGTGCTCGCCGACGACCTCGACTGGCCCGGGCTGGCGGAAGCGATGGACCGCTTCAGCGCGGCGCTCGCCCAGGTCGGCTATCCGCCGTGCCCGGGCCGGGTGATGGTCGACAACCCGCACTGGCGGATGGGCGCGACGCAGTGGCGCGAGCGCATCGGCCAGTGGAAGCACGTGCATGGCGGCCAGGGCGCGCTGGACCTGTCGATCGCGCTCGACGCGCGGCCGGTGGCCGGCAACGCGGCGCTGTTCGCGCCGGTCAAGGACGCGCTGATGGCGCTGGGCGACGACGCGATCCTGCTCCACCACCTGGCCGCGGCCACGCTCGAGTTCGACACCCCGCTGACCTTTTTCGGCCGGGTCCGCGGCGGTGGCGGCGGCACCGACATCAAAAAGGGCGGCATCTTCCCGGTGGTCCACGGCCTGCGCTGCCTGGCGCTGCGCCACGGGATCACCGCCACCGGAAGCCGCGACCGCTGCGCCGCGCTGGTCGAGTGCGGCGAGCTGTCGCCGGGCCTGGGCCGCGACCTGCCGCAGGCACTCAACGTGTTCCAGCACATGCGCCTGGACGCGCAGTTCGCCGCGCTGGAAGCCGGCAAGGCGCCCGGCAACCACATCGATCCGTCGCGGCTGCGCCGGCTCGACCGCGAGCTGATGCGCGACGCACTGCACGTGGTCAAGGACTTCCGCAGCCACATCCGCCAAAGCTTCCACCTGCGGGACTAGGATGCGGGCTTTCCGGCGATGGCTGCTGAAGCGGAAGGCCGGCGACGGCGAATGGGCCGCCCTGCTGCGGCCCGCGCCACCCGGCGAATGGGTCAGCCTGGACCTGGAAACCACCGGCCTGGACCCGAAGCAGGACCATATCCTCAGCCTCGCCGCGGTGCCCGTGCGCGACGGTCGCGTGGTCACCTCCGAGCGCTTTGAGCGCCGCATCCGCGCCGACCGCGCCTTCGGCATCGAGTCCATCCGCCACCACCGCATCACCCCCGACGAGGCCGCGGAAGGCGTGGCGGTCACGGCCGCGGTGCGCGATTTCCTGCACTGGCTGGAGGGACGCACCCTGCTTGGCTACAACCTGTCCTTCGACCTGGCGATGCTGTCGCCGCACGTGCGCGCACTCACCGGCTTCAGCCTGCCCAACCCGCGCGCGGACCTGGCGGATGCCTTCGCCGCGCGCGAACGCCGCGCCCAGCCCAATGCGCCGCCCAACCTCGACTTCCAGCACATCGCCGGCGACCTCGGCGTTCCGCTGCTGGACCGCCACAGCGCGCTGGGCGACGCGGTCACCGTCGGCCTCTGCTGGCTGGCGCTGCAGGGGTCGCGCCGAACCACGGGCCGGTAGCACCGCAGGCGCGTCCGGCCCGCCGTATTCGACCAATGGCGAATAGGCGGGCACCCGCCACGCGGTCAGGCTCGGGACACCGCGCACTGCGCGGGCATCCTGTGGGAGGGAGCGATGATGACGAAACGACGCAACTCGCGGCGATTGCTGGCGACCGCGGTGCTGGTCGCACTGGCGGCACCCGGCATGGCCTTCGCGCAGAGCGCGAAGGAACAGGAGCTCGAGGCACGCGTGGCCCAGCTCGAAGCGCAGATCCAGACCCTGCTGCAGGGGCAGCAACAGCAGCAGGAAAGCATCACCCGGGCGCAGACCCGGCTCGACCAGGTCCAGGTCGTGCAGCCGGCGGCGACGCCGCTGCAGTCCAAGCCGATCCTCGCCAACCCGGACGCGGTGTTCACCTACGGCGGCTTCATCAAGTTCGACGCCATGGTCACCGATACCAGCGACGGCGCGATCGCCGAAGGTTCCGCCGGCCGCATGTTCTACGTGCCGGGCACGATCCCGGTCACCGCCAACGGCGCCGAGCCCGACAGCGATCCCTATACCGACTTCCACGCCGCGTTCTCGCGGTTCTGGTTCGCCGCCGACCACACCACCGAGGACGGCGACAAGTTCCGCGCCTACATCGAGGCCGACATGTACGGCGGCGGCAGCGCCAACCTCGGCAACGAGGTCAACACCAACACCCACGGCATCACCGTGCGCCAGGCCTTCGTCAGCTGGAACAGCTGGCTGGCCGGCCAGACCTGGTCGAACTTCCAGGACGTGGCGGCGCTGCCGGAGGCCGTGGACTTCGTCGGCGTCACCGAAGGCACCACCTTCGTCCGCCAGGCGCAGATCCGCTATACCAGCGGCCCGTTCTCGGTGGCCCTGGAGAACCCGCACACCACGGTCGGCACCATCGCCACCGCCGCGCGCAACAACGGCGGCGGCAGCGATTCGATGCCCGACGTGACCGCGCGCTACGTCATGAAGGGCGACTGGGGCCACTTCAGCGCCGCCGGCCTGCTGCGCCAGCTCAAATCCGGCGACGAAAGCGAGACCGGGGCCGCGGTCAGCCTGTCGGGCCGGTTCAACATCGGCGCCAACGACGACATCCGCTGGATGGCCAACTACGGCAGCGGCATCGGCCGCTACCTGGGCTTCGGCCTGGGCGCGGATTCGGTGCTCGACGCCAACGGCAACCTGCATGCGCAGGACGGCGCCGGCGGCTTCGTCGCCTGGCGGCACGCCTTCAACGGCAAGCTGCGCAGCAACCTGATGTATTCGGTGGCGGAGTTCGACAACGACCGCGGGCTTGCCGGCTGGGGAAGCGTCATCGATGCCAATGGAATCGTGCAGAGCTTCGGCGCGACCGAGCGCTCGCAGTCGTTCCACGCCAACCTGATCTATTCGCCGTTCCCCAAGCTCGACATCGGCGCGGAGATCGGCTGGGGCCAGCGTGAGCTCGAGGACAGCCGCAAGGGCGACCTCAAGCGCATCCAGACGACCGTCAAGTACACCTTCTGATCCACCTGCCTGAGGGGCAAAGACAGCCATGTCCGAGAAATCACCACAAAACTACTGGAAGGCCAATCTCCGGATCATCTTCATCTGCATGGGCATCTGGGCCCTGGTGTCGTACGGGTTCGGCATCATCCTGCGTCCGCTGCTCGCGGGCATCCGCATCGGCGGCACCGACCTCGGCTTCTGGTTCGCGCAGCAGGGTTCGATCCTGACCTTCATCGCGCTCATCGTTTTCTACACCTGGTACATGAACCGGCTCGATCGCGAGTACGACGTGGACGAGCAATAAGGGGCCGACCATGGATCAATTCACTCTCAACCTCATCTTCGTCGGCGGCTCGTTCCTGGTCTACATCGCGATCGCGATCTGGGCGCGCGCCGCTTCCACCTCCGAGTTCTACGCCGCGGGCCGCAGCGTCCATCCGGTGATGAACGGCATGGCGATCGCCGCGGACTGGATGTCGGCGGCCTCGTTCATCTCGATGGCGGGCCTGATCGCCTTCATCGGCTACGGCAATTCGGCGTACTTGATGGGCTGGACCGGCGGCTACGTGCTGCTGGCGATGCTGCTGGCGCCCTACCTGCGCAAGTTCGGCCGCTTCACCGTGCCCGAATTCATCGGCGACCGGTACTACAGTCGGACCGCGCGCCTGGTGGCGGTGGCGGCGCTCTTGATGATCTCGATCACCTACGTGATCGGGCAGATGACCGGCGCCGGCGTGGCGTTCTCGCGCTTCCTGGAGGTCGACACCAACACCGGCCTGCTGATCGCTTCGGCGGTGGTGTTCGTGTATGCGGTGCTGGGCGGCATGAAGGGCATCACCTACACCCAGGTGGCGCAGTACATCGTGCTGATCATCGCCTACACCATCCCGGCGGTGTTCATCTCGCTGCAGCTGACCGGCAATCCGATCCCGCAGCTGGGCCTGTTCTCCACCCATGTCGACAGCGGCATGCCGCTGCTGGCCAGGCTCGACCAGATCCTGGTGGACCTGGGCTTCAACGACTACACCGGGCTGCATGATTCCACCCTCAACATGACGCTGTTCACGCTGTCGCTGATGGTCGGCACCGCCGGCCTGCCGCACGTGATCGTCCGCTTCTTCACCGTGCCCAAGGTGTCCGACGCCCGCAAGTC
Organism: Luteimonas sp. A501; assembly: GCF_054052085.1. Next base: position 178,923 of record NZ_JBSVRI010000003.1, on the reverse strand, counting down.
GGCGGGCTGGGCGCTGGTGTTCATCGCCCTGCTCTACACCGTGGCCCCGGCGGTGGGCGCGATGGCACGCCTGAACATCCTGACCACGATCTACCCCGAAGGCACCCGTGCCGCCGAATCGCTCACCTATGAAGCGCGCCCGGACTGGATGCACAACTGGGAGCAGACCGGCCTGCTGGCGTTCGAGGACAAGAACGGCGACGGCATGATCCAGTCGTACAACGAGGCGAGCACCGAGTTCGCGGCGATCGCGGCCGAGCGCGGCTGGCAGGGCAACGAGATGGTTACCTTCAACCAGGACATCCTGGTGCTGGCGAATCCGGAAATCGCCGGCCTGCCCGGCTGGGTGATCGCCCTGATCGCGGCCGGTGGCCTGGCGGCGGCGCTGTCGACGGCGGCAGGCCTGCTGCTGGCGATCTCGTCGGCGGTGAGCCATGACCTGATCAAGCGCACGTTCAAACCCGACATCACCGAAAAGGGGGAACTGCTGGCAGCACGGGTGTCGATGGCGGCGGCGATCGTGCTCGCCACCTGGCTGGGCATGAATCCACCCGGATTCGCGGCGCAAACCGTGGCGTTCGCGTTCGGACTGGCGGCAAGCTCCCTGTTCCCGGCGATCATGATGGGCATCTTCTCCACGAAGATGAACTCCACCGGTGCGATCGTCGGCATGCTGACCGGCCTGGTCGCCACCAGCGTGTACCTGTTCACCTACAAGGGCTGGTTCTTCATCCCGGGGACCAACATGCTGGCCGACACCCCCGAGAACTGGCTGTTCGGCATCTCGCCGCTGGCCTTCGGCGCGATCGGCGCGCTCCTGAACTTCATCGCCGCCTATATCACGATGAAGGTGACTGCACCGGTGCCGGAACACATCCAGCACCTGGTCGAGGACATCCGCGTCCCGCGCGGTGCGGGCGCGGCCACCGGCCACTGATCCACCTGCGGTACTGAAACGGCGGCCCGCTCCCGGCGACGGGGGCGGGCCGCACTGCTTCCGGCGCGCGCGGTCCGGCGCACCGGGTCACGACTACAATTCCCGTCCACCTGTCAGCCACCGCATCGGGAGCTTCCATGCTGCTGGAGTTCATCGCCATCATCGCCGCCGGCTTCGGCCTGGCCGGCATCGCGCTCTCGATCAACATCGCCCTGCGCAAACGCCTGCCGCAGTGGATCGTTCCCGCCGCCGCGGGCGCCGGGATGCTGCTGATGGCGATCTGGTTCGAGTATTCCTGGCTCGACCGCACCACCGGCACCTTCCCCGACGGCGTGGAGATCGCGTCCACCAACCACGTGCGCTCCTGGTACCGCCCCTGGACCTACGTGGTGCCGTTGACCAACCGGCTGATCGCCGTCGACCACCGCTTCGACCGCCGCCACGCGGACGTGCCCGGCCAGGTGCTGACCCGGGTCATCCTCGCCGGCCGCTGGGAGCCGACGCGGCAGTACGGCGCGGTGTTCGACTGCGACGCGCACCGCCGGGCCGACCTGCTCGATCAGGTCGAACTGGAGGACGGCGGACACTTGAAGAATGCGAACTGGGTGCAGCTGTCCGCGGATGATCCGGTGCTGCGCAACGCCTGCGGCAGCTGATCCCCGGCGCGGGACGCGGGCTCAGAGCCAGCGCAGCGCCACGATCGCCACCAGGGTCGGTGGCAGGGCCGCGATCAACAGGCCCAGCGGATGCACCGACTCGTTGTTGAAGTGCCGCCGCACGATGGACATGCCGGCCGGGTTGGGCGCGTTCGCGATCACCGTCAGGCCGCCGCCAGCCACCGCGCCGGCCACCAGCATGTACTTGAACTCGTCGCTCAGGCCCTCGACCAGGGAGCCGAGGTAGGTCAGCGCGGCGTTGTCGGTGATCGCGGTCAGGCCGGCCGCGCCGAAGAACACCGCGTCGCTGCTCATGTTCATCAGCAGCGGCTCCAGCCACCACCGCTGCATGCCGCCCAGCACCACCAGGCCGGCCAGGAAGAAGGCGACCAGCAGGCCCTCGCGCAGGATCAGGCGATCCTGGTACTGGCGATAGGCGGTGGCGACGCCGAGGAACACCAGGAAGATCGCCATGAACATCGCGGGATGGTGCGCGAACACCACCAGGCCGACCAGGAACAGCAGGTGCACGATGACCAGCGGGATCGACATCGGCACCTTCGTGTCTTCCTTCGCCGAAGGCAGCCTGCCCAGCTCCTTGCGGAACACGAACACCACGGCCGCGGCGTTGAACGCGACCGCGAGCGCCGCCTTCCAGCCGAAGTTCGCCATCATGAAGGCGATGTCCCAGTTCCACTTGCCGGCGACCATCAGCACCGGTGGCGCGGCGAACGGCGTCAGCACGCCGCCGATCGAGACGTTGACAAACAGCGTGCCGAGCAACGCGTACTTGACCTTGTTGGACACCTTCACCGCGTAGACGCGCCGCGCCAGCATCATCGCCGCCAGCGTCATTGCCGCCGGCTCGGTGATGAACGAGCCCAGCAGTGGCACCAGGGCCAGCACGCTGAAGCAGAACTCCAGGCCGTTGCGCCAGGGCAGCAGCCGCGCCAGGCCGTCCACCAGGTGCGTGGCCGCCCACAGGATCGGCCGCGTGCCCGCGATCACCATGATCGCGAACACGAACATGGGCTCGGTGTAGTTGCGCGAATCGACGTAGGCGGTGGCCTCGGGCACGCCCTCGAGCAAGGCGAAGGCCACCACCAGCAGCATCGCCCAGAAGCCGAAGACCACTTCCACTTCGCCCAGCAGGTGCCAGCTGCCGGCGTGCGCCGGCTGCCGTTGCGCCAGGCGCAGGAACAGGGTGGTGCTGAAGGTATGCACGATCGCCAGCGCGAACAGCACGCTGGCGACGACTTCGATCGTCGCAGGATTCATCGGCGCTGTGCGGCGTGTCCCGGCATTGGCAGGATGCTAGCAGTTCGTCGCCGGCCGGGCAGCGCGGCACGCGCGCCGACGCGTCGGCTCAGGCTTGCGGGGGCGCGACCAGCTCCCGTGCATCAAGGAACCCGTCGCCGTCCGCGTCCTGCTTGGCGAAGCGCGCCGCCAGCCGCGTGCGGTGCTGTTCGAGAGTGAGCGGCCCGCCCTTTCCGCCGGGCAGCTCGGCCGACGCCAGCACGCCGTCGCCGTCGCGGTCCATCTCCCGGAACGCGTAGCCCATCCAGTCGAGGTACTCGGCCAGCGACACCCGGCCATCGCCATCGGAGTCCATGCGTTCGAGGTAGTCACCGGTGGCGGTGACCTGCGCCGCGGCGACCATGGAGATCACGGCAACCAGTGCGCCACCCAGCAACGCCGGGCCGAACGCACGGCGGCCCGGCTGTTTCCAGCCGGGCCGCCGCGTATCCATGTCGGTCACTGCGGGCACGGAGGCGCCCTCTGCCTCAGCCGCGCGCCGGCTGCAGCGAATACCCCTTCAGCCGCGCGGCATAGTCCTGCAGCACGCGGATGCCGCTGGCCTCGGCCTCGTGGCACCAGGCTTGCAGGTGGGCCAGCGAGTCGGCGGCATTCTGGCTGCGCGCTTCAAGCACGGCCGCCAGGCGGGCGCGATACTCGACCAGGGTGCGGATGCGCGGGCGCTGCTCGACCCAGTCATGAAGCTCCGCGCGGGCCTCGGGCTTCAGCCAGCGGCCGTCGTCCACCAGGCCCCGGCGCAGCTTGCGCGGCAGCAGCGCGCGAAGCTTCGCCCCGGCCGCGGCGGCCTCTTCGCGCAGGGCGGGCTTGAGCACGCGCTTCTGGTAGTCGGTCATGGCCTGGAAGCGCAGCGCCAGCAGGGCCTTGAGGGTGTCGGAGTCCGGCACGTTGATGTTCGGGCGCACGTCCAGCGAGGGCGCCACGCGCAGGACCTTGGCCAGGCGCACCGCCTGCAGGCCCTTGATCACCGCCCAGCCGATGTCGAACTCCCAGCGGCGCAGCGCGAACTTGGCCGAACTGGGGAAGGCGTGGTGGTTGTTGTGCAGCTCTTCGCCACCGATCCACACCGCCCACGGGCTGAGGTTGGTGGCGGTGTCGGTGGTCTCGAAGTTGCGGTAGCCCCACCAGTGGCCCAGGCCGTTGACCACGCCGGCGGCCCAGAACGGGATCCACAGCATCTGGATCGCCCAGATCGCAACGCCCGCGGCGCCGAACAGGGTGGCGTTGATGGCCAGCATCAGCACCGGGCCCATCGTCGCGTGCGGGGTATAGAGCTTGCGCTCGATCCAGTCGTCGGGCGTGCCGCGGCCGTACTGTTCCATGTCGGCGCGGTGCGTCCGCGCTTCCCGGTAGAGCTCGGCACCCTTCCAGAAGACTTCCTTGATGCCCTTGTGCATGGGGCTGTGCGGGTCTTCTTCGGTTTCGCAGCGCGCGTGGTGCTTGCGATGGATGGCCACCCACTCCTTGGTGATCATCGAGGTGGTCAGCCAGCCCCAGAACCGGAAGAAGTGCGCCAGCACCGGGTGGAAGTCGACGCCGCGGTGGGTCTGGCTGCGGTGCAGGTACAGGGTCACCGTGAAGATGGTCAGCTGGGTGACGATCAGGAAGAACGCGAAGAGACCCCAGAAACCGGACTGGACGAGGCCACCGGCGAGGAAGTCGAGCAGGGAAGCAGGCATGGCGTGGGGATAGTGGGGGGGTTCGCTTCCAATCATGGGATGTGCCCCGGGCGATTGCCACCCCTGCGCAGGCGTATGGCCGGGCTCCGCTTCACGTTCGTCGGCCACGCGCGCGCGGCTTGCGCGCGGGCACGAGCGCCTCCACGCTGCCTCCATGCCCGAACTGCCCGAAGTCGAGACCACCCGCCGCGGCCTGGCGCCGCACCTGGAAGGCGCGCGCGTGCAGGGCGTGCTGCTGCGCCGGCCCGACCTGCGCTGGCCGATCCCGCCCGAGGTCGGCGAGCTGCTGCCGGGCCAGCGCATCGACGCCGTGCGCCGGCGCGCGAAGTACCTGCTGCTCGACACCGCCGCCGGCAGCGCCCTGCTTCACCTCGGGATGTCGGGCAGCCTGCGGGTGCTGCCCGCGGACACGCCGGCCGGGCTGCACGACCACGTCGACATCGCCCTCGCCGACCCCACGGGCGCCGCCCGCGTGCTGCGCCTCACCGACCCCCGGCGCTTCGGCTGCCTGCTGTGGCAGCCGCCCGGCGACATGCACCCGCTGCTTGCCGCCCTCGGCCCCGAGCCGCTGGGCGACGCCTTCGATGGCGACTACCTGTTCGCCCGCAGCCGCGGCCGCCGGGCGCCGGTGAAGACCTTCCTGATGGACCAGCGGGTGGTGGTGGGCGTGGGCAACATCTACGTCGCCGAGGCGCTGTTCGCCGCAGGCGTGTCGCCGCTGCGTGCGGCCGGCCGCATATCGCGGGAGCGCTACGCCGCCATCGCCGCCGAAATCCGCGCGGTGCTGTCGCGGGCCATCGTCAGGGGCGGCACCACGCTGCGCGACTTCATCTCGCCCGACGGCACTCCGGGCTACTTCGAGCAGGAGCTGTCGGTCTATGGCCGCGGCGGCGCGCCCTGCCCACGCTGCGGCCGCCCGCTGAACCAGGCGTTGGTCGCGCAGCGGGCCACGGTCTGGTGCGGAAACTGCCAGCGCTGATCACAGGCGCTATGATCGGGTGTCACGGGGGAGTGCCATGGTCGACTCTGCAGACATCACGCTGTTGCTCGATGCCGCCCGCGGCGGCGACCGCGCCGCGCTCGACAACGTGCTGGCCACCCTCTACCAGGAGCTGCACAGCATGGCGCGGCGCCAGCTGGCCGGGCAGTACGGGCAGACGCTCGACGCCACCGCCCTGGTGCACGAGGCCTACCTCAAGCTGATCGGGCGCCGCGAGGCCCAGTTCGACGACCGCGCCCATTTCTTCGCCTATGCCGCGTCCGCCATGCGCAGCGTGGTGGTCGACTACGCCCGCCAGCGCATGGCGCAGAAGCGAGGCGGCGACCTGCACCGGGTCACCGACCTGCCCGAGGACCTCGAGGGCGGCCTGCGCCTGGACGAGGACATGCTCGCGCTCGATACCGCCCTCACCCGCCTGGCCGCGGTCGACCAGCGGCTCGCCCACGTGGTCGAACTGCGCTACTTCGGCGGCCTGTCCGAGGTCGAGATCGCCGAGCTGCTGGAGCGCTCGGAGCGCAGCATCCGCCGCGACTGGCAGAAGGCGAGGCTGTACCTGCTGGCTTCGCTGAAAGCCGACTGACGGGGCGCCCGGCGGGCACGCGCGCGGCTGATGGATCCCGATCGCTGGCAACGCCTGTCCCCGCTGCTCGACGCCCTGCTCGAGCTCGGGCCCGACGCGCGCGCGCAGAGCCTGGCTTCGCTGCGCGAGGACGACCCGGCGCAGGCCGACGACCTGGAAGGCCTGCTGGATCTCGAGGAGGGCCAGGACGATTTCCTGTCCGAACCCGTGGTCTCGCAGCTGCCGCTGGCGCGCAGCGGTGCGGTGATCGGTCCCTACCGGCTGGAGCGCATGCTCGGCGAAGGCGGCATGGGCCAGGTGTGGCTGGCCAGCCGTGCCGACGGCCTCTACCAGCGCCGGGTGGCGCTGAAGCTGCTGCGGCCGGGGCTGGCCGACCCCAACCTGCGGCTGCGCTTCACCCGCGAGCGGCAGATCCTGGCCCGCCTGGGGCACGCGCACATCGCGCGCCTGCTCGACGCCGGCATCAGCGCCGACCAGCAGCCCTATCTCGCGCTTGAATACGTCGACGGCGAGCCCATCACCGACTGGTGTCGCCTGCGCGCGCCGACCGTGGAGGCGCGCCTGCGGCTGTTCCTGCAGGTCTGCGAGGCGGTCAGCCACGCCCACGCCAATCTGATCGTCCACCGCGACCTGAAGCCTTCCAACATCCTCGTGACCCCGCTCGACGAGGTCCGCCTGCTCGACTTCGGCATCGCCAAGCTGCTCGACACGCCCGACGTCGGCGCCGAGGGCACGCGCACCGGCGTGCGCGCCTTCACCCTGCACTACGCCGCGCCCGAGCAGATCCGCGGCGAGCCGGTCACCACCATGACCGACGTCTATTCGATGGGCGTGGTGCTGTACGAGATGCTGTCGGGCTGCAAGCCCTACCGGCTCAAGCGCAAGAGTGACGCGGAGTGGGAAGAAGCGATCCTCAGCGCCGATCCATCGCGGCCTTCACTCGCGCGGCAGCAGGGTGCCGGCGGCGATTCCGCCACCGCGCAGTCCCGCGCGCTAGCGCGCCGTGACGCCCGCCGCATCGCCGGCGACCTCGACAACATCGTGCTCAAGGCGCTGTCCAAGCAGCCCGAGCACCGCTATCCCTCGGTCGAGGCCCTGGCCCAGGACATCCGCCGCCACCTCGACGGCAAGCCGGTGCGCGCGCGCCCGCAGAGCGTGGCCTACCGCGCGCGCAAATACCTCGGCCGCCACCGCTGGGCCCTGGTCATCGGGACCGCGACCGCGGCGGTGCTGGTTGCGGCGCTGGCGATGGTGGCGTGGCAGGCGCAGCAGGCGGTGCAGCAGGCCACCCGTGCGCGCGCGCTGCAGAGCTTCATGGTCGGGCTGTTCGAGAACGCCGGCAGCGCCCGCGGCGGCGCGCATATCGACGTGAATCGGCTCCTCGACGACGGCGTGCGTCGCGGCGAAGTCGAGCTCGCCCAGCAACCGCTGGCCCTGGCCGAACTGCTGGGCGTGATCGCCCGCCTGCGCACGGGCCTGGGCGACTACTCCCAGGCCCTCGAACTCCAGCAGCGCCAGGCGGCGATCATCGCCGGCATCGAACACCCGCCGCCCGGCCTGACCCTGCAGGCCGCTATCGACATGGGCCGCATCCGCCGCCTGCTTGGGGATCCCGGGGCCTGCCGCGCGGTGATGCAACCGCTGCAGGCCCTGGCCCTGCGCGAACAGGAACGACTGCCACAGCTGGCTGCCGACTTCCATACCCAGCGGGCACGCTGCCAACGCGACAGCGGCGAACTGGACGTGGCGCGCGCCGGCTTCCAGCGCGCACTCGCGATCCGCCGCGGTGATCCGCTGCAGGATGCCGGCGTGGTCGAGAGTCTCCACGAGCTCGCGATCCTGCGCGCGGCCGCGGGCGAAAGTGCGTTGGCCCTGCGCGAACAGCGCGCTGCGCTCGACCTGCTGCACGACCACCTCGGCACCCAGCATCCCCTGGCGATCGGCATCCTGCGTGCGACCTGCTCCCTGCAGCGCGAGCTGGGCGACCTGCATGCGGCCGAAGCCGACTGCCGCGAGGCCCTGGGGCTTGCGCTGGATGTCCGCGGGCCGCAGCACCGCGAGACCGTCGATGCGCGCCGCCAGCTGGCCGCGCTGCTGGTGGACAACGGCCGGCTTGGAGAGGCCGAGGCGATCTTCCTCGATGCGCACGCCTGGCTGGTCTCGCGACTGGGCCCTGCCCACGGCGACGTGGCCCGCAACCAGAGCAGCCTGGCGATCGTGGCCTGGGAGCGCGGCGATTTCGAAGAGGCACTCGCCGGCCTGGAGCAGGCGAATGCGACCTGGCGGCAGCTCGGCAACGACGCGATGCTGGCCAGCGGCCTGTTCAACCAGGCACTGGTGCTCCACGAAACCGGCGACCAGGCGCGCGCGGCGGAACTGCTCGAGGAGTCGCTGCGCCTGCGCCGTGGACGCTTCGGCAGTGATCACGGCCTGGTGGGCATCACCCTGCGCCTGGCCGGCGAGGTCGACGCCGCGCGCGGCCGGACGCAGGATGGTCTCGCGGCGCTCCGCCGCGCGGTGGCACTGACCAGCGCGGCCTACGGCGCCACCCGCCCGGTTGTCCGGCATGCCGAGCTGGCCCTGGCGCAGCTGGAAGCCGAGCTCGGCACCGAGGGCGCCCTGGCCCGGCTCGACCATCTCGCCACCCTGCCGGAGAGCGATACCGAGCTGCGCAAGATCGCCTGGCGGGCGCGGGCCACGGCCGCCGCGCTGCGCTGCCACGGGCCGCGTCGCGAGGAGTCGCTGGCGGTGTTCACCGCACTCGAACAGATGGTGGCGATGGCGCGACCCGAAGGCGGCGCGGTGGCGCGCGATCTGCAGCGCTGGAGGCAGCGATGCGACGCGCCACCGCCTCCACCGCCGGCCTGAGTCAGGCCAATGGCAGCGACGGCTGCGAGGGTTCGATGCGCCCCTCGCCGCGCACGACGCGCTTGAATTCGGCGCGGCTGACCGAGACGTAACGCTCGTTGCCGCCGATCTCGACCTGGGGGCCGTCCTGCACGGCGCGCCCCTGGTCGTCGACGCGCACGGTCATGGTCGCCTTGCTGCCGCTGTGGCAGATGGTCTTGATCTCCTGGATCTCGTCCGCCCAGGCCAGCAGGTACTGGCTGCCTTCGAAGAGCTCGCCACGGAAGTCCGTGCGCAGGCCGTAGCAGAGCACCGGCACGCCCAGCGCATCGACCACCTCCGACAGCTGCCAGGCCTGCGGGCGGGTCAGGAACTGCGCCTCGTCCACCAGCACGCAGTGCAGCCGGCCCTGTGCGGTGATATCCGCCTGCACGATGGCCTGCAGGTCATCGCCGCGGGCGAATGCCAGGGCCTCGGCCTGCAGGCCTATCCGCGAGGCCACGGTGCCGCTGCCGGCGCGATGGTCCAGCGCCGGCGCGAGGATCAGCACACGCATCCCGCGCTCGCGGTAGTTGTGCGCGGACTGCAGCAGGGTGGTGGTCTTCCCGGCGTTCATCGCCGAATAGTAGAAGTAGAGCTTGGCCATCGTGGAAGTCTAGCGGCAGCGCGAGGCCCCGCGCGACGGCGGCGCGCGGCCCGCCACGCGTTCGGTCCCGCCGCCGTTGATACAATCAACGGTCGTCCAGGAGCCCCCATGCACGGCCTCAACCCCCAGCAATCCGCGGCCGTCGCACACGTCGAAGGCCCGCTGCTCGTGCTTGCCGGCGCCGGCAGCGGCAAGACCCGGGTGATCGTGGAAAAGATCGCGCACCTGATCGATTCCGGGCGCTATCCCGCAAAACGCATCGCCGCGATCACCTTCACCAACAAGTCGGCGAAGGAAATGCGCGAGCGCGTGGCGCGGCGGATCCGCGGCGACGCCACCGAAGGGCTGACCATCTGCACCTTCCATGCGCTCGGGCTGCGCATGCTGCAGATCGAGCACGAGCGCGCCGGCCTGCGCCGCGGCTTCTCGATCTTCGATTCCGACGACTCATTGGCCCAGTTCAAGGACCTGATGCCGGGCGCCAAGCCCGATGCCATCCAGGCGATGCAGGGCCTGGTGTCGCGTGCCAAGAACGGCGGGCTCTCGCCCGAACAGGCGCGCGCGCTGGCGCGTTCCACGCCCGAGCACGACGCGGCGATGGTCTACGAGCTCTACCAGGCGCGCCTGGCGGCCTTCAACGCGGTCGATTTCGACGACCTGATCCGGCTTCCGGTGCAGTTGCTCGAGAACGACGCCGATTGCGCGCTGGGCTGGCGCGAACGCATCGGCTACCTGCTGGTGGACGAATGCCAGGACACCAACGACGCCCAGTACCGGCTGCTCAAGGCGCTGGCCGGGGACACGGGCAACTTCACCTGCGTGGGCGACGACGACCAGTCGATCTACGCCTGGCGCGGCGCCAATCCGGAAAACCTGTCGCAGATGGCGCGCGACTACCCGGCGCTGAAGGTCATCAAGCTGGAGCAGAACTACCGCTGCTCCAACCGCGTGCTGCGCGCAGCCAACGCGCTGATCGCCAACAACCCGCACGAACACCTGAAGACGCTGTGGAGCGCGCAGGCCGACGGCGAACGCATCCGGATCCTCGAGTGCCGCGACGCGGCGCACGAGGCCGAGCGCGTGGCCGCGGAAATCCAGTTCATCCAGGCCGCGCGCCAGGTCGAGTGGAGCGAGTTCTGCATCCTGTTCCGCGGCAAGTTCCAGTCGCGCGCGCTGGAAAAGGCGCTGCAGATGCTGCGCGTGCCCTATCACCTGACCGGCGGCACGGCGTTCCTGGACCGGGGCGAGGTCAAGGATGCGCTGGCCTGGCTGCGCATGCTGGCCAACCCGGACGACGATTCGGCCTTCCTGCGCGCGGTGCAGTCGCCGGGGCGCGGCGTCGGCGCGACCACGCTGGCGAAGCTCGCCGAGCTGTCACGCAACGCCGGCATGCCGATGTCGCGCGCGATCGAATCGGTCGGCCTGCTCAAACAGCTGGCCCCTCGCGCAGCGAGCGCGCTTTCCGGCTTCGCCGACGTGGTCCGTGGCCTGCGCGCCGACGCCGCGCGGCTGACGCCCGCGGAGCTGGTGCGTGCGCTCAACGAACGCTCGGGCCTGCTGGCCGCACTTCGCGCGCAGTGCAAGACCGAGGAGATGTTCCGCATCCGCCGCGGCAACCTCGACGAGCTCGCCGACTGGTTCGACGGCGCACGCGGCGGGGCAGGGCCGGGCGAGCTGGCAGCATCGCTCGCCCTCCTCAGCCACGCCGACAAGGGCGACGCCGGCAACCAGGTGCGGCTGATGAGCCTGCACGCGGCCAAGGGCCTCGAGTTCCGCTACGTGTTCATCGTCGGCGTGGACGACGACACCCTGCCGCACGAGGCCAGCGTCGACGAGGGCCGCATCGACGAAGAGCGCCGGCTGCTGTACGTCGGCATCACGCGTGCCAAGGAACAGCTGTGGCTGTCGTACGCACGCGAGGCGCAGCGATGGGGCGAACGCCTGCGGCTGGTGCCGAGCCGCTTCCTCGACGAACTGCCGGCCGCCGAGCTGCAGCGCGACGGCGCCGACCCGGTGGTCGACGCGGCAAGGAAGAAGGAGCGCGCCGACGTCGGCTTCGCCGCGATCAAGGCGCTGCTCGAAGGCTGAGCCACCCCTCCCCCGCCTTGGACCGGTGGGGTTCCGGATAGACTCCGGGACTGTCCCGCACCCGGAATCATCCATGCGTCTCCAGCCGCGCTTGACCGTCTCACGCACCGCCGCCCTGTTCGCCATCGCCCTGGCGTTGGGTGCATGCCGGCACGTCCCATTGGCCGCTGACGCCAGCGTGCCGCCCGCGGCATCCGGCTCCCCTGCCGCATCGGCCGCGCCCGCGCCCGATGCCGTGCCGGCCGATGACAACCTCAACGCGGTGCTGTGGCTGCAGCGCTCGGTGGAATACCGCGCGATCTCGGAAACCGTGTTCCGCGCCGCCACCGAACGCCTGGACGCCGCGCTCGCGGATCCGTCGTGGGATGCGCTGGTCCCGGCCGAGCGCTCCGCGGCCGGGGATGCCGCTGCGCTGCCGCCCGCGGTGATCCTCGATATCGACGAGACCGTGCTCGACAATTCCGCCTACCAGGCGCGCCTGGTGATCGACGGCACCGAGTTCGCCGATCCCGCGTGGGACGCATGGGTGGAGGAGCGCAGGGCGGTCGCGGTGCCGGGCGCGGTCGCCTTCACCCGCGCCGCAGCGGCGAAGGGCATCACCGTGTTCTACATCTCCAACCGGAGCGCCACGCTCACCGAAGCCACCCTCGCCAACCTGCGCAGCGAAGGCCTGCCGGTACAGCACGAGGACGTCTTCCTCGGCCAGGGGATGCAGGTGCCCGGCTGCGAGCAGGCCGGTTCCGGCAAGACCTGCCGCCGCCAGGCGGTCGGGCGCAGCCATCGGGTCCTGATGCAGTTCGGCGACCAGCTCGGCGACTTCGTGCAGGTCACCGCGAATACCCCGCAGCAACACGCCGCGCAGCACGGCGAACATCGCGGGTGGTTCGGCGACCGCTGGTGGATGCTGCCCAATCCGACCTACGGTGCCTGGGAGCCGGCATCGTTCGGCAACGACTGGACGCAGTCGCGCACCAGTCGGCGTGCCCTGAAGCGCGAAGCGCTCCGGATCGACCGGTAACATTTTCAATGACTTAGCGGCCTACATTTCAGGCATTGCATCAGGAAGTGGCTGGGAGTAGGCTGTCCGCGCCACAACATAGTCCTCCGGCCAAGGCCGGCTTCACGGGAGACCTCGGGTCTCCCGTTTTTTTGCCTGCGATACAGCCAGGCCGGACGCGGACCACCTCGGGTCCACCCGAGGGTGCCTTAGCCCGTGCACCGGACTAAGGTGGCTTGGGGGCGATCCATCTGCGGCACCTGATGCCGTTTTCTGCCCAGTATGAGGCGCGCGATGCCCATCCTTCCCGTCAACCCGCTCCACAACGCGCTCGCCAAGGGTCCCGGGCTCCTGCCCGGCGCGCACAACTTGAGCTGGTTGACCAACCATACCGGGCTCCACGGCGGCAATCGCGGCGGCTTTCCGCTCGGATTCGGCAGCGATCCGGGAGGGAGTGCTGGACGCGCGCTCCCGGGTTGGAGCAGCGGCGGTCAGGGCAAGCCAGGCCAAGGCATTCCCGGGCCTGGCATTCCCGGCCCCCCCGGACTAGGCATCCCCGGTCCCGGCATTCCCGGCCATCCCGGCCAAGGCATTCCCGGTCCCGGCATTCCCGGCCATCCCGGCCAAGGCATTCCCGGTCCCGGCATTCCCGGCCCCCCCGGCCAAGGCATCCCCGGTCCCGCCCACCATGGCCATCCCGGACAGGGGCTCCCTGGTCCCGGCCACTACGGCAACCCGGGGCAAGGCCTGCTCCGGGAGGTCCTCGGGCTACCGCAACAGCTGCTGGGGCTGCCTCCGCTGCACACCGGCCATCCGCCGGGCCACGTGCCGGGCCAGGCCGGCTCCCAGGCAGCACAGGCGGCGGCGCCCGCCCACCCTGCTCCCGGGCAGGGCGTGAATGTCGCGCACCCCGAGCACGCCGGGCGCGCGCCGGCGGCGCCCGGGGCGATGCACAGCGTCGTGCCCATGGTCGCGGTGACGCATGCCGCGGCTTCGACCCATGCCGGTGCCGGCCTGATGCACGCCGCGCAAACCCAGGTACCCGTGGCGCAGCACGCACAGCTCGCCATGGCTCCGGCGCGCGCGGAACCTGCACACCAGGCCGTGCCGCTGGCGCATGCCGCCGCACCGGCCGCGCGCGCCGAGCCGTCGGTGCCGGCACCGCAGCGCGCCGAGATCGCGCCTCCGCGTGCCGACGCGGCCGGGAATGAGCGGGTAGCAATGCCGCCGCGCGCTACCGCCGCACCAACAACCCTTGCCGCGAGCACCTTGCCGGCGGCGGCAAGTGCCACGACCGCGGCAACGGCGGCACCCGCGAGCGCCACGGCGCTGGCCGCTGGCAGCACGGTGGTCGCCGCGCCCGCGGCACCGGCGGCCACCCAGGTCCAGGCTGCCGACGCCCGAAGCGGAAATCCGCTGGCGGCGGCGGATCGTGCACAGGTCATCGCACGCACCGACATTGCGGGGACCTATACCGGCGAAGGTCCCCATCGCCGGGGGCTGCGCCGGGCGGTGCATGCACTGCCCGGCGGGCTGTCGACGCTGCTCATGGCCCTGGGTGCACAGGGCAATACGGCCACTGCCAACCGGGATCCGGCTGCCGTGGAGCGCGAGCTGCGTGAAGGCATGATGCAGTGGCTGTTCTGGCTGCTGGCGATCATCGCCTATGGCTGCGTCGCGTTCGCGATCGTGGCGCTGCTGCCGGTCGGTGCGGGGGCCGTGGGCGATACTGCGGCGCGGACGTCCACCGCCGGATTCGCGCTGTTCGGCCTGCTCAGCGCCGCGGTGGCCTGGCTGCTCGCGAGAAGGCTGGGTTCGCGTCGCCAGGATTGATCCGGGAGCGTCGCCGGCACGGCGCCGCACCGGCTGGACCGCACCTTCCGACGAGACACCATGCGCCCCGTGACCAACTGCCTGCCGTTCGCCTTCGTTCTCGCCGCTGGCGCGTGCCACGGCGGCGGCGACCCCAAGCTGCCGTTCCCCTTGACCCCATACGAAGGCCGCGTCGAAGTACTGGTGTCGCCGCCCGGCGGCACCGCCTACGACGAACACGGCAAGGGCACGGCGCGGTTCATTCCCGACGGAAGCGGCGGCACGCAACTCCGCGTCATCGGCGCCATCGTGGATCCACGCGGCGACGCCGGACTCGAAGTCGACGGCAGGGCGACCAGGGACGGTGGCTGGAGCGGTGTCATGGGCGATATCCGTGTCGACATCGAACCCGGCGGGCGCATTGCCGGCGGCGGCGTGGCTGCACCCCAGGCATTCACCATCACCGGCAACGTGTCGCCCTCGTCGCTCGACCTGGTCGTCGTCATCGAACTGCTGGAAGCCAACGCGGGAGGCTTGCCGCAGGGCACGCAAATGCGGTTCAGCTACGACCTCGAGCAGCCGGGCGCGATGCAGGCACCCGCGTCACGCGCCCGCAGGCGCCATGCCGACATGAAGGACTGCAGGAAAGTGGAATATGAGGTGCGGCCGGTTCCCGACCCTGCCGGCGGCACCCTCGTGATGCGCAGGATGCCCGTCTGCAGGGACTGAGCGGGCATCCCCCTGCATCCACGGCGGGCAGCGCGCACCCTCCCGGAGCAATCATCCGAAAGCTCCCTCAACCGGGAGAAGAAAAAAAAAAAACGCCCTGCCGAAGCAGGGCGTTCTTTTTCCGATGGTTTCCGCTTACTGCTTGCGGGCCATGGAGGCGTTGCCTTCACCGATGGTCTTGACCACGCTGCTCGCGGCTTCCATGAACATCTTGAAGACCTGGCTCATGGCAGTCAGCTCGGCGTTGAGCTCGTTGATGTTGTCGGCGTCGGGGCCGGCGGTATCGATCTCCTTGGCCTTGGCGACGATCGCTTCGCCCATCTTGTCGGCGATCTTGCCCAGCACCTGGGCGAGGGCGATCAGCCAGCCGCCGCCACGGGCGGAGGAAAGCTTGGCCTCGGCCTCACGCATGCTGGTGGCGTTGGCAACAAAGGAATTGAGGTCGACTGACATGGTTGTTCTCCGTTTGGAATTTCAAGGGGTAGTGCGGGGATGGATGGATCAGGTCCAACCCTGCTTCGGCGGCCCCCGGAGACGCCTCGACCTCGAATTCACGGTGTCGCCACGGAGCGGCGACGCTATCGTCCGGTCCGGCGCTGCAGCGCCTGGGCCTTGGCCCGCGGCGGGTTCCTGCTCGGCCTTGCTGGCTTCACGAAACCACTCGAGCGCCTTTTCCTGGCCCTCGGCCTCGACGCGCTGGCTGAATTCCATCGCCAGCCGGGATTCGCGCCGCTGCAGTGGTGCCAGCGCATCATTGAGCGAACGGACCAGATGGTCGGCTTCATCCTGTTCGACGAGTCCGCTCTGCAGGAGCATGTCGACGGTGTCACGCCAGGTCGCCGTGTCGAAAGCGTCCAGCCCTGACGACGACGAAGAGGAATCCTGCAGCGCCTGCTCGAAGACGCGGGACAACTCGTCCCGATCGTCGTACCCGAGGCTGCCTTCCTGCTGCAGCATGTCCTTGAACTGGTCCAGCAGGCCCTGCTGGCCGGCCATCGAGCCCTGGTCCGCACCAACGCCAGCCGCGGCCCGTTCGCTGCCCGCCTGGCCGTCGTTCCGGGCCAACAGCTCGGCCGGCGTCAGCGCTCGGCGGGACAGCTTCCTCGGTGGCGGTTGGCCTTGCATGGTCGTGGTCGGATCCTGCGGTTGGTTCGAAGGCGTCGGGTTGGAGCGTGTTGCGGGTTGAAGCGTGTTGATTGAAGCTTCGCGCGGCGCGGCGGTGTCGACAACTGGGGGCGACCCTAGGAGCCGCGACCCGCCGGCCTTGTCCGCGTCGTACTCAGCCCGTCACGACCCGAAGCTGGTCGGTGATGGCGCGGGTGGCTTCGCCGTGGCGACGCCCGAGTTCCGTGGCAACTTCGCGCAGCCACTCGTTGGCGGAGTCGAGCCCGTCGGCTTCCACCCGACGCTGGTATTCCGGCTTGAGCTGCGCCTTCTCTTCGTTCACGTCGCGCAGCATTTCATCGAACTGCTGGAGCAGGCGTGACTCCTCGCCGGTATCGAGCACGCCCTGCCCGCGCAGGTCTGCGAGGCGTTCAACCAGCTCTTCGCGGGTTTTCGGCGGTGCGCCGTCCATGGACATGCGTCAACCGTTCCCGAGGCCGAGATCGAAGCCATTGGAGTAGGCCGCATTGAACACGGTATCGAGGTTGAAGCCGACGGCATCGCTCATTTCGCTGCCGAGCACGCCACCGAGCCACGAGCCGAGCTGCTGGCCGATTGCCGCACCGAGCGGACCGCCGAAATACGTACCGACCAGGCTGCCGACCACTGATCCAATTTGACTGCCCATATCCATGTCCTCAGTTAGTAGGGAATTTGGCGGCCCGGACTGTCCGGGCACGGCGACCAGTTTCCGCACCTGGCACACCACGCCTAGCTGGTGCGTACCCCACCTAGGGCTGGCCCGGGTCCGCACCGGTGGCGTCTGCCACATACTCCAGCCATGACGGACGCGCCAGACGACGAATTCCTGCGTACCCGGCGCATGGTGCTGCGCGGCTTGCGCCACGGCGACGTCTTCGACCTGCAGCGCCTCGGGCGGGACCCCCGGGTGTCGCGCGCGCTGCTCGACGCACCGGTCGATGACATCGTGTCGGCATGCGCGCTGGTCGAGACCGCCCGCCAGGTGTATCGGGAAAAGCCCGGGCTCGGCGTGTGGCGCGCGGATGACGCAGCTGGTTTCGTGGGCTTCTTCTCGCTCATGGCCCAATTCTCCGACGATGAGGTCGAGATCGGCGCCCGTTTGCTGCCGCGCACCTGGGGGCGCGGGCACGTGCTGGAAGGCACCGCCCCGCTGTGCCAACACGCCTTTGCGACGCTCGGCCTGCCGGCGCTCATCGGGCTATGCGATCCCGGCAACCGTTCGGTTCCGCCGGTACTTGCCCGCCTGGGCTTCCGGCCGGACGGCACCACCGAGCAGTTCGGCCGGACCGCTCTGCGGATGCGGCTTCGGCGCGAGGAGTGGCAGGGCATACAACCCCGAAGGGCCCGGGGCCGGCCCTGAAGGACACATCCGGGCGCAGGCCATGGCGCGCGACCCGCATGGCTTCAGCCGTGGTAGTGCGGCTCGACGCGCAGGCTGCCGAGGTTGCGCTCGGCGAAGCGCTTCATCAACTCGGGCGCGGCATCCTGGATCGCGTCGTAGCTGCCACGTGAATGCACATCGGCACGCAGGACCCAGCCGCCACCTTCGCGGCTCAACAGCAGGTCGGTGCCGGGAAGCGTGGCGTCCGACATGCGCAGCAATACTTGTCCATCGCCGCGGGCGTCGTTGGCACCGCCGGCCACGGCAAGCTGGCGGACGTGGCGTTCGATCAGCTCAAGCACGGCATTGCCCGCGCCCACCGGTGCCGGCATGGCTGTCGGCGCATCACCGCGAAGCGCGTGCTGCGCCTGCCACAGCATCGCCGGGTCGAGCTGTTTCATTTCCGCATCGGAGCCGCCATCGCGTCCCCCGCCGTCGCCGCCACGGCCGCGCTCGCCGGCACGGTGCACGGCATCCTCGGTGGCCGACTGGTGCAGCTCCGCACCCTCCGCCTCACCGGCCCCGTCCATTCGTGCCTCGCCCATGCGCTGCGACTGCTGTTGCACGCCCTGGCGGGCATGATCCAGGGCATCACGGAAACGATCGCTCTGCTCGCGATTGGCAGGCGGCCGCTCACGGGCCTCGGGCGTGCCTTCGCGCGCACGCGCGGCATCTGCGGCGGAACTCTGGCTGCTGCGCTCAATCGACATCATGGTTCTCCATTCACTCAGGCACCCGCCAGATGGCGCGCCTGCAGCAGGTCTTCCGCTGCATTTTCTTCCTCGCGCACTTCAAGCACGGTCTGCTCGCCGCGCCATACTTCGCGGCGCTTCTGCAGCGCGTCCAGCCGCGCCTGGGCACGGAAGAACGCGGTGCGGGCTGCCGCGACCGCGGCTTCGGCGGCGCGCAGGACTTCCTGCGCCTTCAACAGGCGCTGGCGAGCGGCTTCCGCCTGTTCGCCCAGCAGGTCGATATGCGCCTCGCGCTGCGCCAGCGCACTCGCCCATGGCACGCCCGGCGGCGGCGGATCGAGCATCCGCGCACGGTGCCGCTTCTGCTCGAGGCCCAGCGCGGCGATTTCGCCTTCGACCTTCAGGCACGCGTCGCGACAGGCCTGGGCCTCGCGCTGGCGCTCGAGCACCTGCTGGCGCGCGGCCTCGGTGCGGTGTTCGCGCAGCCGGACCAGGGTCTGCAGCGGATAGCGCTTCACGGGAACATCGTCCGGATCGCGGCGGCCGACTGCTCGAACGGCACCAGCTCCTGCGACGACTGCTGCAGCAGCTTGCGGATCGGCCCGATCTTCTCGATCGCAGCGTCCGCGTCGGGATCGGTGCCGCGCTTGTATTCGCCGAGCTGGATCAGCAACTCGATGTCCTGGTACTTGGCCAGGAGCTTGCGCAGCTGCCCGGCGGCGCGCAGGTGGGGCTGGTCGACCACGCGCGGCATGGTGCGGCTGAGGCTGACCAGCACGTCGATGGCGGGATAGTGGTACGCCGCAGCGAGCTTGCGCGACAGCACGATATGGCCGTCGAGGATCGAGCGCACTTCTTCGACGATGGGGTCGCCGCCGTCCTCGTCTTCGGCAAGCACGGTGTAGAACGCGGTGATCGAACCCTTGTCGTTGTTGCCGGCGCGCTCGAACAGGCGCGGCAGGGCGCTGAACACCGACGGCGGGAAGCCACGCCGCGCCGGCGGCTCGCCGACCGCCAGGCCGACGTCGCGCAGCGCGCGCGCGAAGCGGGTCACCGAATCGACCAGCAGCAGCACGCGCTTGCCCTGGTCGCGGAAGTGTTCGGCGATGGCGGTGCCGACCCAGGCCGCGCGGCTGCGTTCGAGCGCAGGCCGGTCGGAGGTCGCGACCACCACCACCGACTTCGCGAGGCCTTCCGGACCCAGGTTGTCGTGGATGAATTCATTGACCTCGCGACCGCGCTCGCCGACCAGGACGATGACGTTGACGTCGGCGTCGCCGCCGCGCGCAAGCATGCCCAGGAGCGTGCTCTTGCCGCCACCGGCAACGGCGAAGATGCCGATGCGCTGGCCTTCGCCCGCGGTCATGGTGGCGTCGATGGCGCGCACGCCGGTGGAGAAGGGGCGCTCGATCAGCTTGCGTGCCAACGGGTTCGGCGACGCGGCATAGATCGGCGCGTCGACCGTGCGTCCCACCGGCCCGAGGTCGTCGATGGGCTCGCCGTGGGCATCGAGGACGCGACCGAGCAGGCCCGGGCCGACGCGCACCGCCGCCTGGCGACCGCTGGCGTAGACCTCGGTAGTCGCCGAAATGCCGTCAAGCGCGCCCAGC
Organism: Luteimonas sp. A501; assembly: GCF_054052085.1. Next base: position 158,809 of record NZ_JBSVRI010000003.1, on the reverse strand, counting down.
GGCGTCAGCAGCGTGAGCTGCTTCGACACGCCGACCACCTCGGCAGCCAGGCGGAATGACGCGTCGCCTTCGCCACGCGGATTGCGCAATTCGCAGAGTTCACCGATCGACGCCTTGAGCCCGGTGGCTCGGATCAGGGTGCCGTAGGCCTCGGCAACGCGACCCACGCGCTCGATCGACTGGACCCGCGCCAGCGCATGCAGCAGCGGATCCGGATCCCCGGCCGTGCCGGTGAACGGCGCTGGCGCGGTGGCGCTCATGCCGGTGGTCCCGGCTGCGCCGCGCTGCCGGCCAGGGCGGTCCGGATGGCTTCGATCTGCTGGGCGACGCCGGCGCGGACTTCGCCGGCCTCCGACACCACCACGCAGCTGGTCGGCTCCAGGCTGGGGTCGTCGACCAGTTCGATGACCCCAACCGCTGGATGCGCCTGGCGCACCGCGCCCAGCCCTGCGGTCACTTCCTGCCGCACGCTGGGATGCACGCGGATGAGCAGGAACTGTTCGGCCTGCGCGGCTTCGACCGCCTGCATCACCAGCGGCGGCACCACCGTGCGCGCGTCGAAGCCGGGCGCGATCCGGTCGACGATCGCACAGGCCAGCTCGGTGATGCGCCCGCCCGCCTCGCCGAGCACACGCGCCCGACGTTCGTTGAGCGATGCAAGCTGCTCGGTCATCTGCAGCTTGGCCTCGGCCAGGCCCTCGGCAAAGCCCTCGGCGTGGCCCCGTTCGCGGGCCCGCGCGATGTCGTTGACGCCCTCCTCGTACAGGCGATTGACGCGCTCAAGCAGCGCATCCAGCTCGGCCAGCCTGGACCAGGCCGTGGCCGGAACCACGCTGGCCCCGAGCGAGCGCGTGAACGCGCGCTGCTCGAACACCGCCACCCCACCGCTTGCGGACGCAGGCCCGGCGGTTCGCGCGCGTGGCGAGGTGGCGTTGGAACTGGCTTCGGCGTTCATGGGACTCCGGAGCGCGCGTCAGGCGGCGCGTGATTCGTGGTGGGTATAGACCCGCAGCACCGGCTTTTCCGGCAGGTGCGGCGGCAATTCGTCATCGGGCGGATGCAGCAGGCGGCACCAGTCGGCCAGCGCCGGGTCGCGACGGCGTGCCCAGCCGCGCAGTTCGGCACGCCCCTGGCGGTCGAAGATCGCGAACAGCGGTGCCGCGTCATCGCTCGCCATGGCATCAGCCAGGGCGTGATCGAAGTCGGCAACCAGCGCCCGCTGCCGGTCAGGCGGCAGCACCCCGTCCCACACGCTGCGGTCCAGCGCCAGCATGTAGCTGTTGCCCAGCGCCGCCCTCAGCCGCCGCACCGGCTCCCGGCGAACCTCGGCGCGGATGGGGGGCGCGTGCGCCAGGATGCCGATGTCGCGACACAGCGCGTCCAGTCGCGCACGCGCCCAGCGGCGGCGGACGGCGTCGGGATCGCGCACCGGATCGGGTGCCAACAGCGATGACGCCGGCCCTTCGGCCAGCCATGCGCCGAGCAGGCGCCGGCCCAGCGCCGACTTGCCTGCCCGCTCCGCCAACTCCGCGTCCAGCGGCGTGCCAGCATGCTCAAGCCACGCGGGATCGACCTCGACCAGCAGTGCCCGGAGCGACATGCCTCAGCCGTTCCAGACCTGGTCCGACGACTTTTTCGGCTGCGCCACGGCACGCACCCGGCCCCAGAACGCGACCAGCAGGCCAAGCAGGAGCACAACGCCGGCGGCGATTGCCAGCGTAAGCGGGCTGATCGACGACAGCGCCGGGCCCTGCGGCCTGGCCGGCGGCAGCGGCGGTGCTTCGGCAAATTTCACCGTGACCTTGTTGATGTCGATCAGTCCGGGCACCGCATCCTTGATCAGCAGCTTGATGTCGGCTTCACGGTCACGCGCGCTGGTGCCAGCCTGCTCGAAGATCGCCACCGAGGCCGACGAATCCTGGCTGGACCCGCCCAGCGGATCACGCTCGGCCAGGGTCACGTGCACGCGCGCATCGACCACGCCCGGGAAGCGGGTGAGCGTATCGGCAAGCTCCTGCTGCAGGCTGCACTGCTCGCGCCCACGCTCCTCGGTGGACGAGGACGCGAAGCCTTCCTTCTTGAACACGTCGCAGGTATTGGCGAACTGCGCGCGCGGCAGGCCGTGCGCGCCAAGCAGCTGCATCGCGTACGGGAAGTCGGATGGGGCCACGCGCACTTCCCAGCCAACCTTCGACGGCGACGGGTTCTTGTCGGCGTCGATGCCCGACGCGATAAGCACGCCCATGATCTGGTTGGCCTGGTTCTCGTCGAGCTGGCTGTAAAGCGGCTTGCCCCCGCAAGCGGCAAGCAGGGCCGCTGCCGCCAGCGCGAACAGGACCGCACGCAGCGGCCGCAGCCGTTGATGGAACCTCATGGAGTGCTCCCTCCGGTCAGGACTGCTGCCGGAACAGCTGCGAGATGCCGTCCGAAGTGCGGTTCGCGACGTTCGAGGTCAGCTCGGCCTGGAACAGGAACTGATGGCACTTCATGGTCATTTCCATCATCTGTCCGGGCGTGAGCTCAGCGATGTTGCCGCTCATGCTCTGCGACAGCGCATTGATGTTCTCGGCACCTGCGTTGAGGTTGTTGATGGCCCCGATCAGCGCGCGCGTGCCCTCGGAGGGCTGCGCCGGCGTGAGATCCACCGGTGCCGCCTGTTGCTGGGGCGAAACGCCCCCGGTGCGTTCGAGAGCGGCCGCGAAGTCGCGGACGTCGTACGGCGTGGCCTGCTGGCCGCCGGCCCCGCCGGCGCCCTGCATGCCGGCCTGGCCGGCCATCGCCGGGTCCATGGCCGCCACCTGGATAGCTTCGATCATGTCGTCCTCCCGCGCTTTCGCGCTTAGCCTCGCTTGCCGAGCGTCTCGAGCGCCTGGCCCACGCTGTTCTGCGAGGTCGCGGCGTTGTTCGACATGAACTGCATCTTCAGGCTCGCAGCCGTCAGCTGGACCATGTCCGAAGGCTGGTCGCTGCCGCTGCTGATGTTGGCCGACATGTCGGTGATGACGGAGGCCTGCGAGTCGAGCGTCTGCCCCCATGCGCGGGACATCGCCTCGTACCAGCTGCCGCGGTCCCCGGCGGACGAACCGCCACGGATGCCGGCACCGCCATTCGCGGCCGCCCCTGCGATGAACTGGCCCAGACCGGGCGCACCTGCACTGATATTGGTCATGGTTCTCTCCTTTCCCTTTCGGTTGTGTGACTGGTGACGCCGCGGGCTTCATGCCCGCAACGGGTGTTACATCCGCAGTGGCGTGGCCTCGCTGCGGACATTTGAAAAATCCTCGGACTCGCGCTCGTCCTCCTTCGGAGCCTCGACCTTGATCCGTTCGAGGTTGCCATCCGGGAGCAGCACGTGCGCGCTGTTGTCGGTGATCGATACCAGGGTGCCGATGCCTGGCAAATCCGCGCCGACCAGATAGCGGTCGCCCTTGCCCGACACCACGTGCGGCTCGTCGCCGCGCACGATCGCAGCGACCCGGATCCGCGCCGGCTTGGCCGGCACCGCCGGCTGCTGGCGGCTGGCGGTGGCGCGCTCGGACACGTTGACGGGGATGACCCGGACCACGCCACTCACCTCGCGCATCGCGCGGGAGAAGGAGGCGGCCTGCAGGGCGGCTTCGTCTTCGAAAGCGCCCCTGACTTCGACATCGCCGTTGCCCAGGTAGCGGGTGTGCGCCGTGATGCCCTGGCCGCGCAGGATCTCGGCGACGTCGCCGGCGATGTCGTCGCCGGTACGCAGTTCAAGCCTGGCCTCGATGCCGTCGTCGGCGATACGCCGGGCGATGCGCTCGCGGGTGGCGGTATCGGGAACCGTTCCGGTCAGCACCAGCCGGCCCCGCAGATCGGTACCGGCCTGCCCGCCATCGATGCCGTACTCGGGCACCAGGCGCTGGAGCTGTTCACGCGGGTCGGGCGCTTCCTGGCGCTGCGGCATGACCGTGGCGAAGATCGCCAACGACGCCAGGGACAGCACCGCGACCGCCGCGACGGCCGGAAGCCGGCGCAGCCAGGGACGATCCGCCGGCTCCGGCGCCGCGCGCGGACCCAGTCCGCCGGGTACCAGCCGCTCCCAGCCACCATCGTCCATTGCACCGAAGGCGATCGCGGCCTCGCCGACGCCCACGCGCTGCACGCGGTCGAGTTCGACCGGATCGCCGGGATGGACCATCGCCGCACCCACGTGCAGCGGCGCGTCCAGCGCACGCAGCGAGAAGCGACCGTCGACGAAGCTCAACAGCGCGTGGTGCGCGGCAACGCCGGCATCGGCAAGGACCATGTCGCAGTCGTCGCCGCTGCCGATGAGGATCATCTCGCCACCGGCAAGGTCACGCTCGGCGCCGGCATGCAGGCCCGAAACGACGCGCAGCACGATGCCGCGGTCTTCCGCTGCCTCCACGTCGATGTCCTTGCCAGTACCGCCCATGCCGTCCTCCGAATGTATTGAATCCTGCAGCAGCCCCGTTACCTTGCGGTGAAGCCTTCGCGACTCATGCGTTGACCTGCCCCGCCTGCACGATGCGCAGGTCCGGCGCGAGCTCCTGGTACGACAGTACCGGGACCTCGAAGAAATCGACTTCCATCAGCTTGCGCAGGTGCCTGCGCACGTCCAGCGAACACAGCAGCGCCGGGCGCACGCCGGCCGACTGCCGCGCCAGGTGCGCGCGCACCTCGCTGCCCAGTCGCGCGGCCAGCTCCGGCGAAATCGCAAGCTGGCTGGCACCGCCGGCCACGCGCACCGACTGGCGCAGCTTGTCCTCGAGCTCGGGATGGATCAGCAGCACGTGCAGCGTGCGCTCGGCATCGGCGTGGCGTTCGGCGATCTCGCGCTTGAGCGCGACCCGCACGTATTCCGTCAGCAGCACCACGTCCTTCTCGCGGCCACCGACGTCGGTGATCGCCTCGAACACATCGCGCAGGTTGCGGATCGGCACGCCTTCTTCGGCGAGCCGGCGCAGTACGTCCGCTACCCGCTGCGGCGCGACCACGCGCAGCATTTCCTTCACCAGGTCCGGATAGTCGCGCTGCATGCGCGCGAACAGGTTCGCGGTTTCCTGGATCCCGATGAAACCACCCAGCCTGCGCTGCAGCGCACCACGCGCATGCGCGGCCAGCAGGTCCTCAGCACCCAGCGCACCCTCGGTGCCTGCCGCGACCCACTCACCAGGCATGGCCGGGAAGAATCCGGCTTGGCGACCGCCATCGCCGGCAACGGCCGCACGCCGGAATGCCGCATCGGTCCGCAGCTGCCCGGACGCCAGGCGCGCGCCGAACGCGCTCAGCCTGTAGCCACCTTCACCCAGGCCACCGACCAGGCGCAGCTTCGGCGCCGGCACGGGCACGCCGAACTCGTCGCGCATGCCCTGCGCCATCGCCGAGACCCGCGACAACAGCGCGTCCTGCATGGGAGCCAGGTCCGGGGACAGGTCGAGCTGCAGCGGCGCGGGCGGAGCAAGGTCGTCGAGCTGGGCCGGGAGATCGGCCTCGGCGACCTCGCCCTCCGGCACGCGGAACGCGCGGCGCAGGATCTGGAAACCGTGGCGGTAGCGCCATGCGCTCATTCCTATCAGGGTCAGGCCCAGTGCGAGGAACACCAGCTTCGGAAAGCCGGGCACGAGCATCATCAGCAACGCCAGGATGCCGGTGATCAGCATCACCCGCGGCTGGCCGCTGACCTGGCGGCCGATGGCGGCGCCGAGGTGCTTGTCGTCGACCTCGCCGGTGGTGCGGGTGACCACCAGCCCCGCCGCGATGGTGGCGAGGATGGCCGGGATCTGCGAGACCAGGCCGTCGCCGATGGTCAGGATGCTGTAGGTATGGGTGGCATCGGCCAGCGCCATGTCGCGCTGCATGACGCCGATCGCCAGGCCGCCCAGCAGGTTGATGATGATGATGACGATGCCGGCGATGGCATCGCCCTTGACGAACTTCATCGCGCCGTCGAGCGCGCCGTGCAGCTGGCTTTCGCTTTCCAGCAGGCGCCGCTTGCTGCGGGCCTCGTCCTTGTCGATCAGCCCCGAGCGCAGGTCGGAGTCGATTGACAGCTGCTTGCCGGGCATGGCGTCGAGCGTGAAGCGCGCCGAGACCTCGGCCACGCGCTCGGCGCCCTTCGCGATCACGATGAACTGGACCACGGTGATGATCATGAACACCACCAGGCCGACCACCAGGTTGCCGCCGGCGACCAGGCTGCCGAAGGTCTCCACGATGTGGCCGCCTTCGGCATCGAGCAGGATCGAACGGGTGATCGCGATCGACAGCGCCAGCCGGAACAGCGTGGTCAGCAACAGCACGCTGGGGAAGCTGGAGAACGCCACCGGCGTGGGGATGTAGATCGCCAGCAGCAGCAGGCCGAAGCCAATCGAGATGTTGACCGCCACCAGCGCATCGATCACCACCAGCGGCAGCGGCAGGATCATCACGCTGATGATCAGCACCGCGGCGACGGCAAGCACGATGTCGCTGTAACCCAAGCGTGCGCGCTTGGTGTTGGCCGGCGCCGCGAAGAGGTTCTGGATCAGCGCGCGCATGCTGTTCCGAGCCTCACGCCGCGCGCAGGAATGGTGGCAATGCCACCTCCCTGCGACCCGCCCGCCACGTGATTTGCCTTGCGAATCAAGCGCTGCCCCCATGCGTCACTTTGTGGCAAATTACGATAGTCTCAGTGCAAGCGCAATCAAGGAAATTTTTAATCGGCCCGCGCACCTCGCTCGTCGGCAAAATTCACGGAGGTCGTTGCAGGCACCTGTAATCAAACGGAAATTTTGCGGTAACAGCAATTGCGTGACCGCCGTCGCATTCATTCGGAACCGGTTCCGCCCTTTCCGGGAACAAGGACATCACCGGCCGTGAGTTCAGTGACGAAGTTCACGCTTTGCGCACTGACACCCACGGTAAACACGCGACCGGATCGCGCCTTGACCAGCACCAGGCGTTCACGCGGTCCCAGCGGAATAATCTGCAGGATCGACAGCGGCGCATCGGGACCGGTCATTCCGTGGCGGCGCCGGATGAGGCGCAGCACAAGCAGCAGGCCGATGATGATGAAGGCCAGGGGCAGCAGGATGGCGAGCAGCTCCGCGACGAACGACGTCGGGGCCGGCGCATCGGAGACGGCCTCGGCCGACATCACGGTGCCACTTGCGAGGGACAGGATGGTGGTAATGGCAATCAGGGATCGCTTGAACATGGGGAAACGCACTCGCCTTGAGGGTCGCGCGGACAGCGCGCCGGCAGCCTACCGCAGCGGGACTGCGGCGCGCATCGCGCAGGTTGCTGCGTGACGCCTGCGAAGGGGACGGCCACCGGTGTCCGCGCGCGGACGCAGGCCGGGGACGAGGCCGCCGTGGCGGCGATGCTCGAGGCCATCCCTTTTCCCTGCGCCGCGTTCGCACAAGGCAGCGGAACGCTGGTTGCCGCGAACGCCGGCTACCGCGAGGCGTTCTCCGGCCTGGCCGGGCATGACGACCGCGCGCACCTGCTGGCAGCGCTCGCGGACGGCGACGACGACGATGCCGCAAGCTCCCCGCGCGAGGTCAACGCCCCCCACAGCAACCGCTGGTACGCGCTGCACTGGGGCACGGCCAGCGTCGGTGGCTCGGCAATCGACCTGCTCACCGCGGTCGACATCAGCGCACGCATCGAAGCCCTGGATTCGCACAAGAGCCAGCAGGAGAAACTGCTGTTCACCTCGCGGCTGATGTCGGTCGGCGAGATGGCCGCCACCTTGGCGCACGAGCTCAACCAGCCGCTGGCGGCGATCGTGAACTACTTGAACGGCAGCCTCCGCCTGGTGGGCCAGGCCGGCGGCCCGGTGCAGGTCGAGCGCGCCCTGGTCGCGGCGCGCACCCAGGCCGAGCACGCCGCGGCGGTGATTTCCCGGGTCCGCGAATTCGTGCGCGCGCGTGAGCCGCGCCGCGATGCCCACGACGTGGTCGAGATCACCCACACCGTGGTCGAGCTGCTGCGCCTGGAGGCCGAGCGCCTGCAGCTGCGCATCGAACTGGCGCTCGCGCCCCGCCTGCCCGCGGTCTACGCCGACCGGGTGATGGTGGAGCAGGTGCTGTTGAACCTGGTCAAGAACGCGATCGAAGCCATGCGCGAGGTGCCGGCGCAGAGCCGCGGCCTGCGCATCGAGGGCCGCGTGAACCTCGACGGCGAGGTCGAGGTCCGGGTCTGCGACCGCGGCGAAGGCCTGAGCGAAGAGCAGGGCGCACAGCTGTTCTCGCCCTTCTTCACCACCAAGAGCGACGGCCTGGGCATCGGCTTGGCGATCTGTCGCTCGATCATCGAATACCACGAAGGGCGGCTGTTCTTCGAGCCGCGCGAGGGCGGTGGCAGCATGTTCGGCTTCACCCTGCCGCCCGCGGAAGGGAGGGGATAGGCAATGACGGTGACACGCGTCTACCTGGTGGACGACAACGACGGTTTCCGCGATTCAACCGCGTGGCTGCTGGAAACCGCAGGCTTCGAGGTCGAAGCCTTTGCTTCGGGCCCGGCGTTCCTGGAAGCCTATGCGGGCGATCGCCACGGCGACGCCAGCGAATGCCTGGTATCGGACATGCGCATGCCGGAGATGAGCGGCCTGCAGCTGCAGGAAGAGCTGATCCGACGCGGCATCAAGCTGCCGCTGGTGTTCGTGACCGCGCACGGGGACGTGCCGCTTGCGGTCGAGGCGATGCGCAAGGGCGCGGCCAACTTCCTTGAAAAACCATTCTCCGAGGATGCGCTGGTGAACGCGTTGCGCACCGCCCTGGCCAATGCGCGCAACCGCGCGGCGGTCGGCGGCATGGCCAATGAACTGCTGGCCAAGCTCAGCCCGCGCGAGCGCCAGGTGCTTGACCTGGTGGTGGCGAGCAAGCCAAACAAGATCATCGCCGACATCCTCGGCATCAGCATCAAGACCGTGGAACTGCACAGGGCCAACATGATGAGCAAATTGGGCGTCCGCTCCCTGCCGGAGCTGATGAAGGTGGCCCTTGGCCACGGCTGAGCGCGGCGCGCGCAAGGCGCGCACCCGTCGAACTGCGTCCACCGCACCCGTGGCCCGGTCCGTTCACGGCGTGCTGCCGACAGTGGATGCGGCTTCCTGCGAGGCCCTGCGCGGCTTCTTCGCGGTGCCGCGGTGGTGGCTGCTGGGCGACGGCGCCGCGGTCCAGGCTGCGCCCGGGACCGCGCCACCGGCGAGCTTCCTGATCGATGCCGAAGGGACCCGGCTGGCGCTGCACGTGGACGGCCCCGCCACCGCGGGCGACGATGACGCGCGGCTGCGCTGGAGCGACCACGCCGGGCGCGCACGCATCCTGGCCTGGAGCCTGGCCCACGAAACCACGCTGCGCCGCCTGAGCGACTGGCTGGGCGTATCCATGCTGCCTGCGCTCGACGGCAGCGACGGCGCGGATGAAGGCGAAGGCGATGCCGGCGGCGCGCCCTCGCTGTGGCTGCGGGTGCATATCGACGACGAACCCGACGATGGCGAGCAGGGCGACGCCGACCACGACGGCGAAGGCGAAGGCCCGCCGCCGCCGGCATCGTCGCCCACGACGGCCACCACTGCGTGGCTGCGGGTGCCGATCGCCTGGCTGCGGCCGCTTGCGGCCCGCGCCGAACCACCCTACGAGCACGACCCGCCGCCCGACGCCGGGCGCTGGCGCACGCTGCCGGCACCGGTCTCCCTGCTGCTCCCGGTCACCATCCCGATGCGCGACTGGCGCGCGCTGCGTCCCGGCGACGTGCTCATCGCCGGCCATCGCGGCCGTCCTCCCGCCTGCGTCGCGCGCGCCGCCGGCCGCGACTGGCCGCTGGCACCCGCACCCACCGGCTGGACCGTACACGGCCAGCCCGTCCCCACACCCATCTTCAGAGAGGACCCACCCATGGACGAGAACGAACAGGGCGCCGGCACGCCAGCCGAAGCGCCATCCCCCGCCCCGGATCCCGCGCGCAGCCTGCCGGTGCAGGTGGAGTTCGAACTCGGACGCACCGAGATGAGCGTGGGCGAGCTGGCCGACCTGCAGCCGGGCTACGTGTTCGCACTGGGCGCGGTGGTCGAAGGCAACAACGTCACCATCCGCGCCAACGGCCGCGTGGCCGGCCGCGGCGAACTGGTCGCCGTGGGCGACACCCTCGGCGTGCGCCTGCTGTCCTGGAGCTGAGGAATGGATTTCACCACCTTCTCGCCGGCGGTCGTCCTCGTCACCGTCGTCTTCATCGCACTGGCGCCGTTCGTGGCGGTGATGGTGACCTCGTTCACCAAGATCGTGGTGGTGCTGAGCCTGCTGCGCAACGCCCTGGGCCTGCAGCAGGTGCCGCCCAACGTGGTGATCAACGGCCTGGCGATCGTGCTGTCGGCCTATGTGATGTCGCCGGTGATCTTCGACACCCAGGCCGCGGTCACCGCCTATCTGGCCGGCCAGCCGCCACCGCCGCAGATCCAGGCGCAGATCGAGGAGCGCGCGGTGGCGCGCGCCGAACGCATTGCCGCGCGGCAGCCGAAAGCACCGCTTGTTCCGGCCACGGCCGGCGGCGACGGCGCCGCCAACCCGGACGCGGATCCGCCGCCGGCGAGTCCTGCGGCGGCCGATGCGCTCAGGGCGGAAGCCGAGGCCCGGGCCGCGGGCGACACCGCTGACATCGACAGCGCCCAGGGTCCCACGCGCGCCGCACAGTTCGCGAACGTCGACAACGGCATCGACCCTCCAGGGGAGCCCATCGACGCCGGACCCGACGTCGACGACGAAGGCCCGGTGGTGATCACCGCCACTGGCGCAGCGCGCCCGCCGTCCCCCGGCGGCGACGTCCCGATGGACGCCGCTCGCATGCTCGGCATCCTGGAGGCCGGCAAGGAGCCGCTGCGCAGTTTCCTGATCCACCATTCCAACGACGCCGAGCGCGCCTTCTTCCTTCGCAGCGCACAGCGCCTGCTGCCCGCCGACCGCCGCGACGACATCGACGTCGACGACTTCATGGTCGTGATCCCTGCGTTCACCGTGAGCGAGCTGACCACCGCCTTCCAGATCGGCTTCCTGATCTTCTTGCCGTTCCTGATCATCGATCTGGTGGTCGCCAACATCCTGCTGGCGCTGGGCATGATGATGCTGTCGCCAACCACCATCTCGCTGCCGTTCAAGCTGCTGCTGTTCGTGCTGGTGGACGGTTGGGCGAAGCTCGTCCACGGCCTGGTGCTGACCTACGGGGGAGGCGGATGACGTGAACGAGGTCCTTGAACTCACCAAGGAGGCGTTGTTCCTGGTCATGCTGCTGTCGGGGCCGCCCATCGGCGCCGCGGCCCTGGTCGGGCTGGTCATCGCGTTCCTGCAGGCCGCCACCCAGCTGCAGGAGCAGACGTTCGCCTACGCCTGCAAGTTCCTGGCGATCGTGCTGATGCTGTTCGTGACCGCGGCGCTGATCGGCGGCTCGCTGTACAACTACACCGACCGCATCTTCCGCGACTTCCCGGGCCTGACGGTGCGGAACTGACGGGTGTTCGACTTCCTCGGCAACCCGTTGCTGGCGCTCGCGCTGGTACTGCCGCGGGTCATCGGCGCGTTCCTGATGCTGCCGCTGATGACCCGCGAGACGGTGCCGGCGATGGTGCGCAACAGCTTCATGGTCAGCCTCGGCATCATCGTGCTGCCGATGGCGCTGGCAGGGCTGCCGATGGAAAGCCTGGGCGTGATCGAGTGGCCGCTGATCGTGCTCAAGGAAGTGTTCATCGGGGTCACGATCGGCTTCTGCTTCGGCATCGTGTTCTGGGCCGTGGCCGCCGTCGGCAGCGTGGTCGACACCCAGGTGGGCATGTCGATGGCGCAGGTCTTCGATCCCATCCAGGGCCACCAGGTCACCCTGCACGGCGAATTCCTTTCGCAGCTGGCGACCTGGCTGTTCATGGCCAGCGGCGCGTTCCTGGTGTTCCTAGACCTGCTGATGGGCAGCTATGTGCTCTGGCCCGTGACCTCACACTTCCCCGACCTGCCCGCGGCCGGCATGAACCTGTTCGTGGGCCAGTTCAACTTCATGATGACCACCGTGCTGGTGATGGCCGCGCCGATCATGGTCATCCTGCTCATCATCGACCTGTCGTTCGGCCTGGTGAACCGGTATGCACCGCAGCTCAACGTGTTCGCGCTGACGCTCCCGATCAAGGCCTGGCTTGCGACCGCGCTGATCCTGCTGCTGCTGGGGGTGTACGTGGAGATCGTGTTGCAGAGACTGGGCAGCAACCGCCACCTGCTGGGCGTGCTGGAGCAGGCGCTGGGCTGAGCCTCATTCGCCGCGGCGGATGCCCTCGGCCCAGAACAGCACTTCAGCCACCGCATCGAAGAACTCGGTGGCGATGTAGTCGTCGACCTCGACCTTCTCGTTGAGACCGCGCGCCAGCGGGACGTTCTGCAGGATCGGCACCCCGGCCTCCTCGGCCGCGCGCTTGATCTCCTCGGCCTGGTAGCCTTCGCCCTTGGCCACGACCACCGGCAGGTCGGTGTCCCCGGCTTCGAACCGCAGCGCGACTGCGATGTGGGTTGGATTGGTCACGACGACGTTCGACCCCCGGACGGAATTGAGCATGTTCTGCTGCGACCACTCCTGGTGCAACTGCTTGCGGCGCTGCTTCACGTACGGGTCGCCCTCGTTCTCCTTGACCTCCTGCTTGATGTCGCGGCGACTCATGCGCAGCTGCTTGAGGTAGGAGTACTTCTGGTACCAGGCGTCGAGCACGGAGACGAAGAAGAACACGCCGATGGTCCAGATGCCGATCCGCAGCAGGCCGTGCCAGATCGCGGTGCCCATCGCCGCGGGCGGCGCGTGCGGCAGCATCAGCAGGCTGTGGCGCATGCCGTAAAGCACCACGCCGCCGATGAACAGCAGCGCGATGCTCTTGAAGAAGGCCTTCACCAGTTCGACCAGGTTGTCCATCGAGAACATCTTCTTGATGCCCTCGACCGGGTTCATCTTCGACATGTCCGGGGTGAGCTTCTTCATGCTCACCACCGGGCCGGCCTGCAGGAATTCCACCACCAGGCCCAGGAGCAGGGCCAGCAGCAACAGCGGCAGGCTCAGCGCCAACAGGGTCTGGAACGCATGGACGCCGAGGGCGGGGGCGGCCTCCGCGAACGGCGTGCCGATCGCGGCCAGGCTGGCATCGAACAACGCGCGCAGCCGGTCCCACATGAAGCCGAGCAGCATCCAGCCACCAACCAGCCAGCCCAGTACGAGCACCGTGCTGGTCAACTCCTTGCTCTTGCTGACGTTCGCGTCCTTGCGCGCGTCGCGGAGCTTTTTCTGGGTCGGCGGCTCGGTTCTGTCGGCGCCCTCGTCTTTCGCCATCGTGTCCTCCGGAGTGCCCCGGAAAGCTAGCATGCCCTTCGTTGCACAAGCGCCTGCGGACGCAAGCGAAAGGCGAGCGCCGGCCTGCGCCCGCACCGCTTCGAAATGGAAAGACAGCTGAACGGAAGTCCGGGACTAGGGTTCCCCCGAGGTGGCAAGCAGCCCCCTTGGCGATAGAGTCCTCCCATCGCCACGAATCCCCTTCCCAGGTCCTGCAACGCCCCATGAGCACCATCGGTCCCGACTCCCGTCTCAACCTCGCTTCCAGCCTGCACCGGATTGACGGGCAGCTGGACGACCTGCGTCGCCAGGGTGGGGATGCGCATGAGGTCCAGGGCAGCAGTCCCGTCGCGGACGCCGAAGCCGCACCGGTTGCACTGGCCGATGCCGGTGAGCGCGTGCTCACCGCTCCGGCGTGGGAGACCACCGGCGGCCGCATGTTGGCAGGCGACCTTGGCCTGGAAGCGCGGCTGGGTGGCATGGCACTGGCCCAGGCCGCGGAAAGCGCCGTGGACTCGGTGCTCGACGCCTTCAACTGAGCCGGACAGGCACCCGCCTGCCGCAGCCGCGATAATGCCGCGGCCATGAACGAATCCCTGCCCACCCCGGACGCCCTGCGCACGGCCGCCGACCGTCTGGTTTCGGCGCTGGCCGCGCACTCCGATCCCGAATACCGCCTTGCCGTCCTCAAGCGCCTCGTGCGCCGCTTGGGCGAGGAGCAATACCCGCTGTTCCTGCGCCTGGTCGGCGTGGTTGCCGAGAGCGACGACGAACGCGCGCAGCGCCTGCTGGCCGAAACCTTCGGCGTGGCGCTGCGGCGGATGGACCTGCCCGGCGGCGCGCTCAGCTCCTGGGGGGCTACCGGCCTGCCCGACCATGGGGCACCGGTGGCTGCCAGTGCGCTGTCGGGGCATTTTTTCGGCGCCACCCCGCGGCGCATGCTCGGGCCCGTGGAATACCTGGTGGTCTGGCACCTGCAGCGGACCCAGCGCACCGCGCTGTCGGCCGATGGCTTCCGCAGCAGCCTCGCCCGGATGATCACCATGTTCAACCGCAGCGAGGAAGCGCGCACCCTGTATCCGCAGAAGCTCGCCGCCGACGCCCAGAACGAACTCGAGGGCGCCTATACCCGCGCCACGCGCGACCGGCTGTCGGCGATCGCGGCCGCCTGGGCGGCCGGGGAGACGCCCGAGCGGGTCGCGGAAGCCGCGGTGGACGCCCCGGCGGCGGCCGCGCATGGCTGGATCGTCCGCGACCTGTGACGGCGCAGGCTTGCCGCCGGCGCCGGGCGGTGGCCAAGATGGGCCGTCCCGGGGAGGGGAAACTTTACCCATGTCGATGCCACCGATCCTGAGGTCGCTGCTGGTCGCCACTGTCGTGGCAGGCCTGCTTGCGGCCTGTCGCCCGGTGCCGCCCGAGGCCCAGGCCCCCGCCGGCAGTGACCTCAGCCGGCCCGCGCTCGCAGTCGAGGTGCTGGCCGGCCACATGCGCACGGGCGATCTCGCAGCCTTCGCGCGCGACGCGGTGCCGCCAGCGCTGCATGCGCAGCTCCAGGTCGCCTGGCGCGCCGGGCACACGCGCTGGCCGCTGGACGAGCTGCCGTTCTCCGAACACCTGCCCGCCGTGCTGGATGCGCTGGCCGCGCCGGACGCCGAAAGCACGCTGGCCGCCGACTTCGAGCGCCAGTTCGCGGGCTCCGGGCGCGAAATCCGCGCCGCCGCGGCCACCATGGGCATGTTCGGGGCCCAGTACGTCGAGCACCAGGGCGACTTCAGCGATGCCGAGCGCGAGCATTACGTGCAGCTGGTGGCCGCGATGGCGCAATGGGCTGCCGGCGCACCGCTCGCCGACCGCGAGCTTGCCCAGGCCGCGATCCCGCGCCTGGTCGCCGCCGCGCGCGCCCTCGGCCCGACCACCGCGGAAGGCATCGCCGCGGCCGGAATGGATGCTTCGCTCGAGCGCTTCGGCATCTTCGCCAACGAGGCCAAGCGCGTGCTCGCGGGACATGGCCTGGATCTGGACTCCACGTTCGACAGCGTCCAGGCCGCGCTGCAGGTCCAGCAGGGCGACCAGGCGACCGTGCGCTTGCGCTACACCCTTGCCGGCAGCCCCATCGACACCGTGGTCGCGATGGAGCGCGTCGACGACCGCTGGTACCTCAGCGACTACCTGCGCCACGCACGCGAGGCCGTCCGCGCCGCTGGCCTGCCGGCAGGGCCACAGCCCGGACTGCAGCCTGGTCCACAGCCCCGGCCGCAGCACGATCCGGGCGCGCCCGCGGGCCCGGTAGCCGCTCCATGAACCAGACGCCCGCGGGGCCCCGCAACGGGGGCGTCGGCGCCGCTTGGGCATAATGTCGACGATGCCAACCCAGCCCTCCCTGTTTGAACCCGGCCCCGCGACTGGCGCGCCGGCGCGCGCTTCGCGCCGCCCGCGACCGTGGTGGGCCCGTCTGCTCGGGCGCCTGCTGGCACCCTGGATCGGGCTGAGCATCGAGCCGCAGGGCCCGGGCGACAGCCTCGATGGCCGCCAGGTCTGCTATGTGCTCGAGGACTACGGCATGTCCAACGCCCTGATCCTCGATCGCGCCTGCCGCGAGGCCAGGCTGCCATCGCCCCTGGTGCCGCTGCCCGGCGACCTGCTGGGCCGCAAGCGCGCCTACGTGGCGCTGTCGCGGCGCAACGCCGGCAGCACGCTGGCCCTGGCCACCCAGATCGCCACCCAGCGCAAGCCCAAGAAGAAGAAAAGCCACTCCGACTCGCTGGCGCGCCTGCTCGAGGCCCACCACGAGGATCCGGCGCTGGACGTGCAGCTGGTGCCGGTGTCGATCTTCGTCGGCCGCGCGCCCGACAAGAACAGCGGCTGGTTCTCGGTGCTGTTCTCGGAAAACTGGGCGATCGTCGGCCGCTTCCGGCGCCTGCTTGCGATCCTGCTCAACGGCCGCGACACCCTGGTGCGCTTCGCGCCGCCGGTGGCCGTGCGCGACATCATCGCCGAAGGCCTCGAGCCCGAGCGCGAGGTGCGCAAGCTGTCGCGCCTGCTGCGCACCCACTTCAACCGCATCCGCGCCGCGGTCATCGGCCCCGACCTGTCGACCCGGCGCCTGCTGGTGGACAAGGTGCTGTCCTCGGGCCCGGTGCGCGAGGCCATCGCCGACCAGGCCCGGCGCGAGGGTGGCGATGCCGCCAAGGGCCAGGCGGAGGCCTGGAAGAAGGCCCACGGCTACGCCTACGAGATCGCCGCCGACTACTCGCATCCGGTGGTGCGCTCGGCCAGCTTCCTGCTGACCACGGTCTGGAACCGGATCTTCCGCGGCGTCCTGGTCCACCACCTTGACCAGCTCAAGGCGGTGGCCCCGGGCAATGAAATCGTCTACGTGCCCTGCCACCGCAGCCACATGGATTACCTGCTGCTGTCGTACCTGCTCTATACCCGCGGCATCGTGCCGCCGCACATCGCCGCCGGCATCAACCTCAACCTGCCAGTGATCGGCACCATCCTGCGCAAGGGCGGCGCCTTCTTCATCCGCCGCAGCTTCCGCGGCAACGCGCTGTATTCGGCGGTGTTCACCGAGTACGTGGCGCAGCTGGTGGCCGGCGGCTATTCGATCGAGTACTTCATCGAAGGCGGGCGCTCGCGCACCGGACGCCTGCTGCAGCCCAAGGGCGGCATGGTGGCGATGACCGTGCGCGCTTTCGTGCGCCAGCCGACGCGCCCGGTGCTGTTCCAGCCGGTGTACATCGGCTACGAGAAGCTGATGGAGGGCAACAGCTACTTCGACGAACTCTCCGGCAAGCCCAAGGAGGGCGAGTCGATCTGGGCGCTGCTGTGGGGCATCCCGAAGGTGCTGCGGCAGAACTACGGCCAGGTGGTGGTGAATTTTGGCGAGCCGATCGCACTGGCCGACGTGCTGGCCGAGCACGCGGCCGACTGGGACGGCAAGCCGCTGTCCGACGAGGACAAGCCGCAGTGGCTGGCGACCACCGTCGACGCCACCGCGCAGCGCATCCAGGAGCGCGTCAACAGCGCCGCCGACGTCAACCCGATCAACCTGCTGGCGCTGGCACTGCTGTCCACGCCCAAGCACGCGATGGGCGAGGGCGACCTGACCGCACAGATCGTGCTGTCGAAGAAGCTGCTGGCGGAAGTGCCCTACAGCGCGCTGGTGACGGTGACCCCGCATTCGCCGGAGCAGATCATCGCCCACGGCGAGGAGATCGGCGTGTTGCACCGGGTGGTCCATCCGCTGGGCGACGTCCTGCGCGTGGACGGCGAAACCGCGGTGCTGCTCTCGTACTTCCGCAACAACGTGGTGCACCTGTTCACCGCGTCGGCCTGGATCGCGTGCTGCTTCCTGCACAACCGGCGCATGGCGCGCGAAACCCTGCTGCGCATCGGCCGCGGAATGTACCCCTTCCTGCAGGGCGAGCTGTTCCTGCCCTGGGACGAAGATGGCTTCTCCGCGCGCATCGACGCCACCATCGACCTGTTCATCCGCGAGGGCCTGCTGGAACAGGTCAGCGATGACGACGGCGGCATCATCGCCCGCCAGGCGGGACAATCAGACGAGGTGTTCCGCCTGCGCGCGATCGGGCATCCGCTGCAGCAGGCCTTCGAGCGCTACTACATCGCGATTTCGGTGCTGGCAAAGAACGGTTCGGGCGCACTCGGTGCAGGCCAACTCGAAAGCCTGTGCCAGCTCGCCGCTCAGCGCCTGAGCCTGCTGTACGCGCCGGCGGCACCCGAGTTCTTCGACAAGGCGCTGTTCCGCGGCTTCATCCAGAAGCTGCGCGAGATGGGCCTGGTCAAGCTCGACCAGAACAGCAAGCTCGCCTTCGACGAACGCCTGGCCGCGTTCGCGCGCGACGCCAAACTGATCCTGGGCCGCGAGCTGCGGCACACGATCGAGAAGATCAGCCCCGAGGCGGTCCGCGAAGGCGAGAGCCCCAGCCTGCAGTCCTGATGGGCCGGGCAGGGCCGGCCGGCGTGGGCTCAGGCCGGCTCGTCGGGAATCAGTGCCGACTCCAGGCGCTCGATGCAGTCCCTCAGCTGCAGCTTGCGCTTCTTCAGGCGCTTGACCATGAGCTCGTCGGCGCAGGGGTCCAGGTGCAGCCGGGAGATGGCGGCATCCAGGTCGCGGTGCCCGCTCCGCAACTCCACCAGGCGCTGGACGAGACGGGCTTGTTCGGCGGGGTCGACGGGCTGCATCGCCCCGAGGTTACACGCCCGCTGCAACGGCGGCACCGAGAACACCAACACAGCCGGCTGAACAGGTGATCCGGCTGCGCTAGGCTGTCGCCATGTCCGCCATCCAAGCCGCCCCGCACCTGGACCGCCACGCACTGGATCCCGCCTGGACCGGGATCCCCCGGCTTGCCGCGACCCTGCTGTGGCGTCACTGGCCGGCCCTGCTGTTCTGGTTCTTCGCCCAGCGCCTGGCCCATGAACTGCTGATGGCACTGGCCATCCGCCTGTCCAGTTTCGGCCTGGTGCTGTCCTATGCCGTGGTCGCGGCGCTGGTGGTCGCACAGCTTGCCGGCACCATTGCCATGTTCCTGGTGCTGCGTCCATCGCTGCCCGCACTGGCACTGGCACTGGCCCCGGCGCACGGCAGCGGGCCGGGGCACGTGGTGCGGCCCTGGCTGAACGCGATGGCGATCGCCCTGCTGCCGTTCTTCGCCTATTACGCGACCTGGGGCCTGCTCGACAACGTGCGCCGGGCCTTCCTGACGGGCTACCTCTTTGGCGCTTCGTTCGAGGGCCGTGAGAACCTGCAGGACGTCTTCGCCCTGCGCGGCATCTGGATCGCGCTCGCCGCGGCGGCCGTGCTCCGGCACGTGGCCAAGCGCCGCGTGGCAGCGACCGGACGCGGTGGCTGGAGCGTACTCGCGACCCTGTGCGAGGCCTACTGGGTGTTCGTGGGCGTGGCCGCGGTCGCCAGGGGCATGGGCTGGCTGAAGGACTGGTGGCATGCACGCGCGGTCTACGTCGCGGTCTCGCAGTGGTGGAGCAACCCGCTTCCCGACGCGGGCTTCCTCGCCCCGCCCAGGCGCATGCTGCAACCCGTGCTCGACCTGGTTTCCACCGCCGCGGGCGCGATGCTGATGCCCCTGGTATGGCTGGCGATCACAGCAATCATCTACGGCTTCGACCTGCGCCGGCGCCAGCGCCTGGGGGTCGCCGACGCGCCGTTCCGCCTGCTCTCGTCGCGCTACAAGGGCCTGCACTTCATCTGGAAGAAGCTCGCCGGCAAGCTCAGTTCGGGCTGGGCGGGCAAGGGCGTGCCGGTAGTCAACAGCCTGCGCCTGGTGCTGCGCGCGGGCCTGCCGGCGATGCTCGCGCTGTGCCTGGGCTGGCAGCTGCTGGCAAGCCTCGACGCCTCCCTGTTCCGCTTCACCGCGCTGCTGATAGGACCACGCGACGACTGGGAGTGGCGGCTGATCGGCGTGCCGCTGTCGGTGTTCGTCAACGGCCCCGCTTCGCTGCGCCCGGCGCTGCTCACCGAGCTGCCGCGGGTCTGCCTGCTGGCCGCCACCTTCGGCTATGTCGCCACCCGCCTGCCGGCGGCGATGCGTGCCGCGGCGTCCGGCGCTCAGTCCGTGGACGAAGACAGTGGAAAGCGCAGGTAGGTGCCCTGGGGCTCGAGTTCGTTCTGCATGAAGCGCAGTTCGGGACTGAGATCTTCGAGCTCGTGGCCGGGCGAGATGCGATAGATCTTCTCGAAGCGGAAGGGCCGCCCGATCTCCGCCGGCTCCCTTCCCGCCCGCACCGGTCCATGGCCGCAGTCCTGGCCCAGGCCGCGCCTGGCCCGGCGGCTTGCCGCCAGGCCGGTGTCGGCATCCCAGTGCCGCTCCTCCCGATCGGACACGCGGCTGCGGCATTGCGACAGCCGTTCGGCGGTGGCGTCACGGCCAGGGAGCACTTCGAACTGCACCACCAGCACCTGGGCATCCTTCCGATAGCCCAACTCAAGCACCTCAGGCGCATCGGCCTTGGCCAGGAACGCCTCGACCACCCGCCAGCGCGAACCTTCGTATTCCACCCACTCGCCGGGCGCTGCCTCGCGCGGGTAGGAGGGCACCCAGCCCGCGCGGTCCTGCAATGCGGAGCGCAGCGGGACAGCGACGGCCAGCGCACCCAGCAGCAGCGCGCCGGCCAACCACCCGCCATTACGCCGCCACCAGTTCATCCGCGCAGGTCCAGGGCGGCGGGCGCCTCGTCCAGGAGCTGCCGCGTACGCGTGGCATCGAGGCCCAGGTCGATGTCGACCAGATGGTCGATCCCGCCGAGGCCGTCATACGGCCCCCAGAAGAGCTGCAGGCGAGCACCCTCCACCTGGCCAGGTGGAAGTTCGAAGAACCAGGCGCCGGTGACCGGCAGTCCGGGATCAAGCGTCTTGCCGATGAAGTTCACCGCGGTCGCCGGCCGGTCCTGGTTGCCCTGGTAGAGCAGGCCGTCGCGGGTGCGGATCCGCGCGCCGACCAGGCCCGGCACGCGCAGCGCCTCGACGTCGGCCACGACCGAGAGCCAGATGCCCGCCGTAGCGACGCGCCGGGGGTCCGGCGCGGGCGCTCCGCCATCGACAAGATAGGCATGGGCCAGCTTCGGGCGCTTGGCCTCGACCGCGAAGTTCCGCGCCTGGATGCGCTGCTCCACGCCACCGTCGAGCACGATCGGCAGCAGCCGCTCGTTGTAGGCGGGTTCGGCATTGCGCAGGACGACGATCGCCACCAGCGCCAGCATGGCCAGCAGCAGGTCGCGCCAGCGCGGAAGCCAGCGCGGCCGCCTGCGCACATTCACGGTCCCGCTTCCATGGCCCGCTGCTCTTCCAGCGGCAGCACAAGCTTGGCCAACTGCTCCGCCGGCAGCCATTCGCTGCCGCCGGTGAGCCAGGTCCGCGACTTGAAGCGCACCGCCCGCACGCCCCACTGCGTCTCCGCATCCGGCGTCCAGTCCGCGGGCACGACCCACACCAGGTCGATCTCGGTGGGCAGCAGCGGGGGCAGGTGGTAGTAGGTCCCGTGGTCGTCCGAACGCGACACCGACTCGGGCCGGATCCCCTCGCCAGGCAACACCGGGAGCCAGAGGATCGAGTTGTGCAGGGCGAAGCCGCCCGCCTGGCTGCTGTCGCTGCGGTTGAGTGCACGTACCTGCAGCACCAGGTAGCGTTCGGAGGGTCCGAAGGACGAAGGGCGGTCGCGACCCGGACGCACGTCGGAGATCCAGGCGCGCAGCGGCGTGAGCTCCAGCGCACCGGCATCGATGACGGCACCGGCACCGTGCGTGGCAAGGGTCTTGCCGCGGGTGCCGCGGAGTCCGCCGACCAGGGCCACGGCCACCACCGCAAGCGCGGCGATCGCCAGCAGCACCCGCAGCGGCGGGTGCCGGATGACTTGCGCAAGCCCCTTGCCTGATGACGACATGGGCGAAGCATACCTTTGGCGACCATGCCCGGCGACGCCAGGCATGTGCGCCGCATGCAGTGCGCGGACCTCGGCGGGCAGCCGCTAGAATGTTCGCGCAATGAGCATCGTCCTGCCCTCCACCGAACTGCACGCCGGCAGCGTTTCCTGATGCTCCATCAACGCACGTCCCGACCCGTATCCGCGGGCCGCCGCCGCGTCGCCTGAGACAGCGCGCGCGCATCCTGATCCCCCACATCGACCACGGCACCCATTCCCCATGTTTTTTCGCAACCTGACCCTGTTCCGCTTCCCCAAATCGCTCGACCTCGAGGGCCTCGAAGAGGCGCTCGGCACCCATCCGCTCAAGCCCGTCGGCCCGCTTGAACTGTCCTCGAGCGGCTTCGTGGCCGCGCTCGGCCGCGAGTCCGAGGCCTACAGCCATCGCCTCAACGACGCCGCCTGGGTCGCGGTCGGCGGCGAAGACCGGCTGCTGCCCGGCGCGGTGGTCAACGACATGCTCGCGCGCAAGCTCGACGAAGCAGAGGAGCGCGAAGGCCGCCGCCCTGGTGGCCGCGCACGCAAGCGCATGAAGGACGAGCTGATCCACGAACTGCTGCCTCGCGCCTTCGTCCGCCCCTCGCGCACCGATGCCATGCTCGACCTCAAGCACGGCCTGTGCATCGTCGACACGTCATCGCGCAAGAGCGCCGAGGCGGTGGTCTCCGCGCTGCGCCAGGCGCTCGGCAGCTTCCCGGCACTGCCGGCGAACGCCGAGGTGGCGCCGCGCAGCGTGCTGACCGGATGGATCGCGGGCGAGCCGTTGCCCGAAGGCCTGTCGCTGGGCGAGGAGTGCGAGCTCAAGGACGGCAACGACACCGGCGCGATCGTGAAGTGCCAGCGCCAGGA
Source organism: Luteimonas sp. A501 (assembly GCF_054052085.1). The sequence goes on along the minus strand of NZ_JBSVRI010000003.1, from coordinate 136,178 downwards.
CCTGGGCAGCGACGAGATCAGCCACCACCTCGAGGCCGGAAAACAGGTCACCAAGCTGGCGCTGGTGCTCGATGACCACGTCTCGTTCGTGCTCGGCGAAGACCTGGTGCTGCGCAAGATCAAGTTCCTCGACGGCGCGGTGGACCAGCTCGAAGGCGGCGACCGCGATGACCTGCGCGCTGAACTCGACGCACGCTTCATGCTGATGTCGGCCGAAGTGCGGCGGCTGTTCGAGATCCTCGAGCCGGCGCTGAAGCTGTCGCGCGTCGACGCCTGATCGCGAATCGCGGCGTGCACGCCGGTAGAATCCACGCATGTCGTCCCTGCTCCGCCTGCTGCTCACGAAGTCCCCGGCACCGGGCGCCCGCAACATCCAGCGCGACATCGTCGCGCTGGCGATGGACGACGGCAGCGAGGTCGCGGTGCTGCGCGTGCGCGACCCGCGTGCGCGCCGGCTGCGGCTGTCGGTCGACGAACGCGGTGCGCGCCTGACCCTGCCTCCACGCGCCAGCGCGATCTCCGGCGAACGCTTCCTTGAGCTGCACCGCGACTGGCTGCTGGCCCAGCTGCGCGCGCACGCCATCGACGACATCGTCGCACCGCTGGAGCGCGGCACCACGCCGGCCCTGCCGCTGCGGGGCGCAATGGTTCCGCTGCGCTGGGAACCCGGTCGCTATGCCTGTGTCGCGCGTGACGGCGACGGCCTGGTGTTTCGCCACACCGGCCGCGGCGGCGGAGACGCGCTGCGCCGCGCCCTGCGCGACTTCTACGAAGGCGAGGCCCGCGCCGACATCGGTGCGTGGCTGCCGCGCTACCTGCCGGGCCTGCCGCGCGCACCGGCGCGCGTGCGCCTGAGGGCGATGTCTTCGCAGTGGGGTTCGCTGGCACCCGACGGCACGCTCGCCCTCGACCTGGCCCTGGTGCTGGGCCGGCCGGCCGCGTTCGAATACGTGCTGGTGCATGAACTCTGCCACCTGGTGCACGCCGACCACTCCCCGGCGTTCTGGGCCGAGGTCGAGGCACGCTGCCCCGACTGGCGCTGCGAGCGCGACTGGTTCCGCGAGCACGGCCGGCGCCTCAAGGCGATGCTGAGGATGCTGTCCGGTCCACCCGGCTGACATCGTTGTACGGATCAGGCCACCACGCTGGCGAGTCCGGAGCAAGTCCAATGTCCCCCCCACTGTTTTCCGCGCTTCTGGCCAGCATGGTCCTGCTTGCAGGCGGCTGCCAAAGGGCCGCCGACGCCGCGGCCGACGCCGCGATCGGGCGCGCGACGGGCGAGCGGATGGACGTCGATCGCGACGGCAACCGGCTGCGCATGCGCGGCGATGGCGGCGGCGACGCAATGGCCATCGTCGCAAGCGACGGCGTCGCGCTGCCGGCGGATTTCCCCGGCGACGTGTTCCTGCCGGCGAACTACGGCATCAACAGCGTGATGGACGTCGGCGGCGCGCGACTGGTGAACCTGGAGTCGGGCGGCTCGGCGACGTCGATGTTCGAGGCCGCGCGCACCGACATGGAGCGCAGGGGCTGGTCGCAGACGCTGGCGATGCAGCAGGCCGACAGTGCCATGCTCGGCTTCAGTCGCGGCGAGCGGGAAGCCACCTACACGTTCACCAGCCGCAATGGCGAACAGGTCCTGGTCGGCATCCGGCTGCGCGACAGGGCCACGCGGCACTAGATCACGCTCAGGCGGCGAGGAAGTCGCCGATGGCGGCGGCGACCGTGTGCGGGTCTTCCATGTGCAGATGGTGTCCGCCGGGCAGCACCTGCAGCTCGCCGGCGGGCAGCAGCGCGGCGCGCGCGCGACGCACGGGATCAGGCAGGTAGGGCTGTGCGGGATCGGCGAACAGCACCCGGGTCGGGCAGCTGATGCCCGCCACCAGGTCCTCGACCTGGGCCTCGGTCATGCGCACCATCGTCGGCAGGGTCAGGCGCGGGTCGCTGCTCCAGCTCCAGCCTCCCTGCACCGCCAGCGTGCCGCGCTCGACCAGCAGGCGCGCGGCGGCATCGCCCAGGCCATTGGCCTTCATCCGCGCGCGCACCGCGATGTCGAGATCGGGGAACACGCGCAGGTGCTTGGCATGGAGCGCGCGCGTGGACGCCACCGCTTCGCGCAGTCGTTCGACGGTGCGTCCGGGCTCCTCGGCCAGCGCGCCCAGGGCCTCGATCGCGACCAGCCGTTCGATACGGTCCGGGCATGCCGCGGCCACCAGGCTGGCGATGCCCGCCCCCATCGAGTGCCCGAGCAGCGCGAAGCGCTCCCAGCCCAGCGCGTCGGCGATGTCGAGCACGGTGTGCACGGCCCCGGCGAAGGAGTAGTCCATGCCGCGCGGCAGATGGTCGCTGCTGCCATGCCCCGGCAGGTCGGGCGCCACCAGGTCGATCGCGCCGAGCAGCGGCGCCAGCGGCAGGAAGCTCGCGGCGTTGTCGAGCCAGCCGTGCAGGGCCAGCACGCGCGGTGCGCCGGCCGCACCCGTGCGCAGGCCGCGCACGGTGCCCATCGGCAGCGCGAGCGCGAAGTCCTGCATCAGCGCCATGCGTCGAAGCCGCGGGTGGCGATCGCCGCAAGCGCGCTGGCGTGCGCCGGCGCGTCGTTGAGGCAGGGGATATAGGAAAGCTCCGCGCCGCCGGCCTCGCGGAAGAACTCCGCGTTCTGCAGCGCGACCTCCTCCAGCGTCTCCAGGCAGTCGGCGGCGAAGCCCGGGCAGGCGACATCGACGCGACGGACGCCCTCGGCGGGCAGCGCGCGAACCGTGGCGTCGGTTGCGGGCGACAGCCACTTGCCGCCGCCGAAGCGCGACTGGAACGTGGTCTGCCAGGCCACGTCGGGCAACTCGAGCGCGGCGGCGATCGCGCGCGCGCCGGCGAGGCATTGCCGCTGGTAGGGATCGCCCTGGTCGACCAGGCGCTGCGGGATGCCGTGGAAGGAGAACAGCAACCGGTCACCGCGGCCGTGGGCCGCCCAGTGCGCGCGGATCGAGTCGGCGACCGCGGCGACCCAGGCGGGATCGTCGTGGTAATCCCCGACCATGCGCGCGGCCGGCATCTCGCGCGCGACCACGTCGCCCATCGAGGCCGTGGTGGTGGTCGAGTACTGCGGGTACAGGGGCAGCAACAGCACGCGCGCACCTTCGCCGCGCAGTTCGCGCAGCCGGCGGGCGAGCGCGGGCTCGCCGTAGCGCATCACGTGTTCGACGTGCACGCCGGGCAGAAGCCCCTGCACCGCCTGCGCCAGCCGGCGCGTGTGCACTTCAAGTGGCGAGCCGCCATCCATCCACACTTCGGCGTACTTGTGCGACACCTTGCGTGCGCGCAGCGGCAGCACCACGAGGCGCAGCAATGGCTGCCAGAACAGGCGCGGCAGCTGCACCACGCGGGGGTCGGACAGGAATTCGAGGAGGTAGCGCGACACGGCGTCCGCGGTCGGGGCCGAGGGCGTGCCGAGGTTGGCCAGCAACAGCACATCGCGGGCGGGAAGGGCGGCTTCGGTCATGGGCGGCGGCTGGCGTCTTGCGTGCGGGCGTGGCCCGCCAGTGTACGGTCCGGTACGGCGGCACGCAGGCTCACCGCCGATTCATGGCCGCGCGAATAGCCTGACGGCCCACGCGGCGCGGTCGACATCGCACGCCCTGCGTCGCATCCTCCCACTGTCCGCGTACCCGCCACGGAGTCGTCCATGACCGCCAAGCGCCACCTGCTCCGCCTGCCCGTCCTCGCCGCTGCACTGTGCGTTGCGCTGGTGGCTGCGCCCGCGTCCGCCGGTCCCGACGAGGACGCACGCGCACTCAACGCGGTGCGCGTGCTCACCGACATCCAGGCCATCCCGGAGTCGGCGATCCCGGAGAAGCTGTTCGACGAAGGCCACGCGATCGTGGTCGTGCCCGACACCATCAAGATCGGCCTGGTGATCGGCGGCCGCCGCGGCCACGGCCTGATGTCGGTGAAGAATCCCGACGGCACCTGGTCCAACCCGAGCTTCGTCAAGCTCACCGGCGGCAGCATCGGCTTCCAGGCCGGCGTGCAATCGGCCGACGTGGTGCTGGTGTTCCGCAGCGAGCGCGGCCTTGAGTCGATCGTCAACGGCAAGTTCACGCTCGGTGCCGACGCCGGGGTTGCCGCCGGCCCGGTCGGCCGCAACGCCTCCACCGCCACCGACGGCGAACTCAAGGCCGAGATCTGGTCGTGGTCGCGTGCGCGCGGCCTGTTTGCCGGCGTGGCCCTGGATGGCGCCGTGCTTTCGATCGACGACGAGGCCAACGAGGCCGCCTATGGCCGCGACACCACGCCGCGGATGATCTTCGAGGGCCGCGCCACCGGCCAGCCTTCGGTCGCGGTGGTCGATTTCCGCGACAGCCTGGAAGAAGCCACGGCGCTGGCGCGCGCCAACCGCGCCACCGATGGCGCTTCGCGCGACACCGCCGGCAGCGACGCCGCGCCGGTGGCCGCACCAGCCCCGGACGCACCGGCTACCGGCGCACGGACCGCCCCGCTCGGCAGCGACAGCCTGCCGCCGCAGGGACCGAGCGCATTCCAGCCGGTCGACGAGGCCCCGGTGACCTCCGAGCCGCTTCCCGCGGACGACCTGCCGGCGCCGCTTCCCGACCCCATCGACTGACGCGCCGGATGCACCGCCCGCGGTCCATGCCGCGGGCGAGTTGGTATCCTGAGCGCCCGAACACACGCAGGTAGCGGCATGGGCAGTTTCAGCATCTGGCATTGGATCATCGTCCTGGTGGTCGTGCTGCTGATCTTCGGTACCAAGCGCCTTCGCGGCGCCGGCCGTGACCTGGGCGAAGCCGTGAAGGGCTTCAAGAAGGGCATCGCCGACGACGACGACAAGCCGACCGGCCAGCTGGGCGACCAGACCCGCGACGGTGAGCGCAAGGCCGAGCGCGACAACGATTCCGTGCAGCGCTGATCCCGGCGCGGCGGGCCGTCCGGCATGTTCGACCTCGGTTTCGGCGAGCTGATGCTCGTCGCGCTGGTGGCGCTGGTGGTGCTCGGCCCCGAGCGCCTGCCGAAGGCTGCGCGCTTCGCCGGCCTGTGGGTGCGGCGCGCGCGCGCGCAGTGGTATTCGGTGAAGTCCGAACTCGAGCGCGAGATGGCCGCCGACGAACTGAAGCAGAACCTCGACGCTGCGCGCACCGCCGCCACCGACCTCGAGCGCGGCGTGCGCTCGGCGGCCAGCGATGTCGACCGCAAGGTCCGCCAGGCCGGAGAGGACACGCAGCGCGGGCTCGTGACGCTCCGCTCCGGGCTCGCCGCCGGCGTCGAGCCCGGGGCCAGCAGCGACCCTGATGCGGACGCCGGCACGGGCATGGCCACCGGCGACGCCCACGCTGATACCGATGCCGGCATCGACACCGACACCCCGCCCGCCGACCCTGCCAACGGCGACGCACTTCCGCCAGCCAGCGGAGGCCGCGATGGCCGCTGAGGGCGAAGGCCACATCTTCGACCACCTGCTCGAGCTGCGCAGCCGGATCATGCGCGGGCTGGCGGGCCTGGGCGTGGTGCTGCTGGTGCTGCTGCCGTTCGCCAACAAACTCTATGCCTGGCTGTCGGCGCCGCTGGTGGCCAAGCTGCCTGAAGGCGCGCACCTGATCGCGGTCGAGGTCGCCTCGCCGTTCTTCGCTCCGCTGAAACTCGCGTTCTTCGCCGCCGTGGTGCTGAGCATGCCGTGGCTGCTCTACCAGGCCTGGGCCTTCGTCGCCCCCGGGCTGTACAAGCGCGAGAAGCACCTGGCGCTGCCGCTGCTGGCGAGCTCGCTGCTGCTGTTCTACGCGGGCTGCGCCTTCGCCTTCTACATCGTGCTGCCCTCGGTGTTCGGCTTCCTCACCATGGTCACGCCCGAAGGCGTGGCGATGATGACCGACATCAACGCCTACCTCGACTTCGTGCTGGTGATCTTCCTCGCCTTCGGCATCAGCTTCGAGCTGCCGGTGGCGCTGGTGATCCTGGTGCTGCTGGGCTGGGTGACGCCTGCGCAATTGAAGGAGTCGCGCGGCTACGCGGTCGTCGGCATCTTCATCGTGGCCGCGGTCATTACCCCGCCCGACGTCGTCTCGCAGTTGCTGCTGGCGATCCCGATGTGCCTGCTGTACGAGGCCGGGATCATCGCCGCGCGCATGGTCGCGCCGCGACCCGCCGCCGCCGCCGCCGCCGGCGACAGCGACAGCGACGCCGACTGATGCACCCCGCCGGCTTCTGGCGGCGCTGCGCGGCATGGTCGCTGGATGCGGCGCTGGTGGCCCTGCCGGTGCTGCTGCTGTCGCGGGCGTCCATGCACCGCGCCGCGGCCGGCGTTGGCGGCGCCTGGGACAGGCTGGTGGACGCCGTGGCCCAGCGCATGGCCGCGGCCATCCTCTCCGTCCCGGCCCCGATGGAGGCCGTCGATCCCGGCGCCCTGGCCGGGCTCGCCCGCGACTTGCTGCACGATCCCGCGCTGCTCGCGGCGGCGACCGCCCTGCAGTCGGCGCTGGCCGGACTGCTGGGCGGGCCGATGGTGCTGTTCGTGGCCCTGTTCCTGGCCTGGTGCGTGGGCTTCGAGCGTTCGCCGCTGCAGGCCACGCCGGGCAAGCGCGCGCTGGGCCTGCGCGTGGTCGACCCGGCCGGGAGGCGCATCGGGGCGGGTGCCGCGCTGGGCCGTTTCCTGGCCGGCACGCTGTCGTGGCTGAGCCTCAATATCGGCCATCTGCTGGCAGGCGTCGCGCCCGATCACGCGGCGCTGCACGACCGGCTCAGTCGGACCCGCGTGGTGCTTGCATCCGGCGCACCGGAGCGGATGCCGCCATGGGCCACGGCGTGGCTGGCCCTGCAGGCTGTCGCATGGCTGATGGCCATGGCCTGGGTCGCGCAGGCGATGGCCCTGCCGATGCAGGCGGCGCTCGACCGCGCGCTGTGGGGCTGAACCCCGTCAGGCCACCACTTCGTGCTGGCTGCCACCCTCGGCCGGACCGTCGCAGACGTCGCGCCACATGTAGTACATGACCCCGAACATCACCACGTACAGCGCGACCATCGCCGCAAGATAGGCCGGTGCGGCAAGCACCATGCCCAGGGCCGGATGCACCATGCTGCCCACGCCCATCAGCACCGCCACGACCAGGCCCAGCAGCAGCAGCGCCAGCATCCCGGCCACCGTCACCACGATGCTCAGCACCAGCAGCGGCAGCAGGTTGCGCAGCGCGCCCAGCAGGCCATCGCCCAGGGCTTCGCCAATGCCGCGGCCGCCCAGGGCGACCTGCCCCAGCGCGATCGCGTAGGCGCCGTTGAAGAACATGCCGACGATGAACAGCAGGCCGAGGAAGGTGCCCAGGCCGCTGGGCAGCGGCGGCAGCACCGGCGTGGCGCCCGGCTCCGCGCCCTCGAGCGCCTCGAACACCGAACCGATCTGGGCGAAGAAGTCGCCGCCGAAGGCGAACCCCACCGCGCCGAACAGCACCATGCCGACGGCGATCAGCCCGAGCAGGACGCCGATCACGCGACCCGCACCCTGGCCAGCGCCGAACACGTCGAAGACCGCCGCCGCGCGGGTCGGCACACCGGTTTCACTGGCGTGCAACAGCCGCAGGTAGCCCGCGAACAGCGGACCCATCACCAGCAGCGAGAACAGCACCGAAAAGCCCATCAGCGCGATCATCATCCCGGCGCTGGTGACGCCCAGGACGCTCTGCACGACGATCTGGATGAGGCTGGGGACCAGCGCGACCAGCATCATCAGTGCCGCGCCGCCAAGGACCGCGCGCGGGTTGCCGCCGCCCAGGTTCACGGCGTTCAGCAGCCAGCGCCAGCCCGAAGCCGGGCCCATCGTTCGTGTACTCATCCAGTGTCCCCGGTTGCCAGTCTGTTCGCGGCCATGCCGCGCCTGCGTATCGTAACCCGGCGACCTCAGGCGTGGCGGCGCGCCCGGCGCACGAATCGCCGCAGCACGCGGCGTGCGTCGGGTGCCGCGCGCACCGCGGCGCGCATGGCGGCCGGATCCCGGCCTTCGGCGGCCAGGCTGTCGCGGCGCGCATCGATATAGCCGCGCATGTGGCCGGCGCTGAATTCGGGATGGAACTGCACGCCCCATGCCGCGTCGCCCCAGCGGAAGGCGTGGTAGTCGTCGAGGTCGGAAGACGCAAGCGCGACGGCGCCGGCGGGGAGCTCGAGCACGCTTTGCAGGTGGGTGGCCTGGGCCAGGAAGCGATCCGGCAGTCCCGCGAACAGCGGATCGCCCTTGGCCTCCGGACCCTGGTCGATGGCGACGGTGCCCATCTCGCGGCCGCGCGGGTTGTCGGCGACGGTGCCGCCCAGCGCATGCGCCAGCAGCTGGTGGCCATAGCAGATGCCGAACAGCTGCGCGCCGTCGTGGGCCGCGTCGCGCAGCCAGCCTGCCGTGCGCTCGCTCCAGGGTTCGCGGTCGCTGACCATGGCGCCGGAGCCACTGACCAACACGCCGGCATAGCCGCGATGCGATGGCGGCGTGTCGCCCGACTGCACATCGACCACTTCGACTTCGCCGCGCGACAGTCCTGCCGCGGTGCGGATCCAGTGCGCGAAGCTGCCGTGGCGGCGCATCGAAGCCACGGGGCGGCCGGTCTCGAGGGCCAGGAAGGGAGGTGTGTTCCGGAACATGCGTGCGACCCTGCGACCTGCAGCCGCGCGGGGCGCGCGGGAGCGGCCGCTATACTAGCCCGCCCTTCATCCACGCCGCCCCGGCGGGCACGGACCGCGCATGACCGCACCCACTTTCCAGCAGCTGATCCAGCGGCTCAACGACTTCTGGGCCGCGCAGGGCTGCGTGCTGGTCCAGCCGCTCGACCTCGAGGTCGGCGCCGGCACCTTCCACCCGGCGACCTTCCTGCGTTCGCTCGGGCCGGAGCCATGGAACGCCGCCTACGTGCAGCCCTGCCGCCGCCCCACCGACGGCCGCTACGGCGAGAACCCCAACCGCCTGCAGCGCTACTACCAATACCAGGTGGTGATGAAGCCCTCGCCCGACAACATCGTCGAGCTGTACTTCGAATCGCTGAAGAGCGTGGGCGTGGACCCGCTGGTGCACGACCTGCGCCTGGTCGAGGACAACTGGGAATCACCGACGCTCGGCGCCTGGGGCCTGGGCTGGGAGGTCTGGCTCAACGGCATGGAAGTGACCCAGTTCACCTGGTTCCAGCAGGCCGGCGGCATCGAGTGCAAGCCGGTGCTTGGCGAGATCACCTACGGCCTCGAGCGCCTGTGCATGTACCTGCAGAACGTCGACGACGTGTTCGACCTGGTGTGGACGCATGGCCCCGACGGCAGTCCGGTCACGTATCGCGACGTGTACCACCAGAACGAGGTCGAGCAGAGCACGTACAACTTCGAGCATGCCGACGTCGCCGAGCTGTTCCATCGCTTCGACGCCTGCGAGGCCGAGGCGCTGAAGCTTGTCGAACTCGGCCTGCCGCTGCCCGCCTACGAGCAGGTGATGAAGGCCAGCCACAGCTTCAACATGCTCGATGCGCGGCGCGCGATCAGCGTCACCGAGCGCCAGCGCTACATCCTGCGCGTGCGCAAGCTGTCGCAGGCGGTCGCCGAGGCCTATTTCGCACAGCGCGAGAAGCTCGGCTTCCCCGGCCTGAAGACGCACAACGACAAGGCCGCCTGAAATCCATGAGCGAACAACTCCCCCTGCTGATCGAACTCGGCACCGACGAGCTTCCCGTCAACGCGCTGCCGGGACTGGCCGGCGCCTTCCTCGACGGCGTGCGCGCCGCGCTTGCGCGCCGCGGCATCGCCTTCGCCGACGGCGCGCGCCCGCTGTACGGGCCGCGCCGCCTGGCGGTGCTGCTTGATGGCGTGGCCACCACGCAGCCCGAGCAGGCGTCGGAAGTGATGGGCCCGTACCTCAACATCGCGCTCGACGCCGAGGGCCAGCCGACCCGCGCCCTGCAGGGCTTCGCGCAGAAGGCCGGCGTGGAGTGGACCGCGCTCGAGCGCGCCACCGACCAGAAGGGCGAACGCTTCGTGCACCGTTCGGTGACGCCCGGCGCGGCTACCCGCGACCTGCTGCAGGCGGTGCTGGACGAGGCCATCGCCGCGATGCCGATCCCCAAGCCCATGCGCTGGGGCGCGCACGCGCACGCCTTCGCGCGGCCGGCGCACTGGTTGGTGGTGCTGCTCGGCGACGAGGTGGTGCCGGCGAGCGCGTTCGGCATCGCGTCCGACCGCATGAGCCGCGGCCACCGCTTCATGCACGACAGGCCGGTATCGATCGGCGCACCCGGTGGCTACGTCGACGCCCTGCGCGCGGCGAACGTGCTGGTGGATCCCGAAGAGCGCCGCAGCGCCATTGTCTCCGGCGTCGAGGCCGCGGCCGCGAAGGCCGGCGGCAGCGCGCGCATCGAGCCCGGCAACCTTGCCCAGGTGGAGTGCCTGGTCGAATGGCCCGTGGCCGTGGCCTGCTCCTTCGACCCCGGCTTCCTGGCCGTGCCGCAGGAAGCCCTGGTGGCGACCATGGAAGCCAACCAGAAATTCTTCCCGGTACTGGGCAAGGACGGTCGCCTGACCGAACACTTCATCGGCGTGGCCAACATCGCTTCGCGCGACGAATCCGAAGTGCGCAAAGGCTACGAGCGGGTGATCCGCCCGCGCTTTGCCGACGCCGGGTTCTTCTTCGACGAAGACATGAAACAGGGCCTGTCAGCGATGAATGAAGGCCTGGCCACGGTGACCTACCAGGCGAAGCTTGGCAGCGTGGCCGACAAGGTCGCGCGGGTGGCGGCGCTGGCCGCGGCGCTGGCGCCGGCGGCAGGCGTGGACCCCAACCTGGCACGCCAGGCGGCGCTGCTGTCCAAGGCCGACCTGCAGTCGCGCATGGTCAACGAGTTCCCCGAGCTGCAGGGCATCGCCGCGCGCTACTACGCGAGCCAGGACCCCGCACTGGCCGGGCTGGCGAACAGCGACCGCGAGGCCTTGGCCGGCGCGCTGGAAGAAGCCTGGCAGCCGCGCGGCGCCGGCGACGCCATCGCGCCTTCGGCCCTGGGCCGGCTGCTGGCAATCGCCGAACGCATCGACACGCTGGCCGGCGGTTTCACGGCCGGGCTCAAGCCCACCGGCAACAAGGATCCCTTCGCCCTGCGCCGCAATGCGCTGGCGCTGGCGCGCACGATCATCGAAGGCGAGGTCGAACTCGACCTGCCGGCAACGCTCGCCACCGCGATCGCCGCGACCCCGGGCGATGGCGGCACGCCTGCCGATGAGCTCTACGACTTCATCCTCGATCGCCTGCGCGGCTACTACGCCGACCGCGGCGTGCCGGTGCAGCAGTTCAATGCCGTGGCCGCGCTGCGTCCGCCGTCGCTGCGCGACTTCGACCGCCGCATCGACGCTATCGCCAGCTTCGCGAAGCTCCCGGAAGCCGAGGCGCTGGCCGCCGCCGACAAGCGCATCCGCAACATCCTGCGCAAGGCCGACGGCGCGGTGCCCGATGCCGTGGACGCCGCGCTGCTGCGGGAACCGGCCGAGCAGGCGCTGGCCGACGCGGTGGAATCCGCGTACGCCGACACCGGCGCGCCGCTTGCCGCCGGCAACTACGCGGATGCGCTTGCGCGCCTGGCGCGGCTGCGGCCACAGGTCGATGCATTCTTCGACGCGGTGATGGTCAACGCCGAAGACCCCGCCCTGCGCGGCAACCGCCTGGCCCTGCTGCAGCGGCTGTCCTCGCGCCTGGGCAGCGTGGCGGCCATCGAGCACCTGTCGGCCTGACGCCTGCGGGCGCCGGCCGCCTCAGCGCGGCACGGCCTGCCGCGGCAGGCGGATGCGGACGGTGGTGCCCTGGCCGGGCGCGCTGTCGACCAGCAGCGCGCCGCCCGCCGCTTTCGCCAGGTCGGACGCCACCGAGAGCCCCAGCCCCGTGCCCTGGCCGGCAGGCTTGGTGGTGTAGAACGGCTCGCGGCAGCGGGCCACCTCTTCGCCCCCCATCCCGCACCCGGTGTCGCGCGCGCTGATCTCCACGCGGCCGGGATCCGGACCGGGCAGGCTGACCGTGAACAGCCCGCCTTCCGGCATCGCCTCGGCGGCATTGGACGCCAGGTTGAACAGCATCAGCTCCAGCTGGCCGCGATCGAAGAGCACCGGCTGCGGCGTGGACGGAAGTTCGAGGCGGAGCTCCACGCCGGGCGGGAACAGCTGCCGCAGCATCGGGCGCAGGTCGCCCACCAGGGCGGCGGCGTCGAACACTTCCGGCCGCGTCGCTTCCAGGCGGCTGAAGTCGAGCAGCCGCCGGCTGACGGCCGTCGCGCGCCGCGACGCCGATTCCACGCCTTCGAACATGGCATGCAGCTGTGCGACGTCCTGCTCCCGGCGGCCGCGCTCCGCGTAGCCCTGGATCAGCGCCAGCAGGTGGTTGAAGTCGTGGGCCACGCCGCTGGCCAGCCGGCCCACCGCCTCCACCCTTTGCGAATGCAGCAGCTGGCGCTGCGAGCGTTCCCGCTCCTCCATCTCCAGCTGCAGGCGGTCGCGGGTCCGGGCCAACTGCGCGTTGCGCTCCGCCAGCGTGCTGACGTAGCCCCGCATCAGCACCGCCGCGCGGTCGAACAGCAGCGCCGTCGCCAGCAGCCCGACCGCGAACTGGGCGGCCAGCAGGCTCGCGGACCGCAGCACGACCGGGTCGTAGAAGTGGCGGCCGATGTCGGTCCAGGCGGCACCGGCGATGATCGCCAGCAGCGTGGCCGCGCACGCCCAGAGCACCCACCTGCCCAGCAGCAGCGCGCCCAGCAGGGGCGGCAGCAGGGTGATCAACTGGCCACCGACCTGCAGGCCCAGCCCCGCGCGCAGGTAGTTCCAGCCAAGGATGCCGAGCGTCCCCGCCAGGAACAGCAGCACGGGCAGGTTGAACCGCCCGCGGCGCAGCAGCAGGAAGCAGCCCCAGATGAGCGCGGTCGCCGCCGCCGCCAACGCGATCGCCGCCTGGGGCAGCGGCATCCAGGGCCTCAGCCAGGCGTGCAGGACCAGCGCCAGCGGGTGGTACAGGCCCATGAACACCAGCAGCACGGCCAGCATCCGCGCGTTGCGCAGCTCTTCCGGCTCCCTGCCCTGGCGCCTGAGGATCCAGGCCAGCGCGCCGGCCGCCGCGTCGCCGATAGCGCGCGCGCCCTTCCTGCCAACACCCATCCGGACTGCACCCTCGTCGAATTCCATTCCCGGCGGCGCCTGCCCCGGGGCGGCAAGGCGAAAGTATAGGCCGGGCCCGCGGCCACCATCGATGCCACAATTCCGGCACGCCGCGGCCGCGGTTAATCAATCCACCGGGGAATGCATCGTGTTCTTGCGCTACATGCTCCTGTCCGTATTGCTCGCCGCCGGCTGCGCCGCGGGCACGGCGCAGGCCCAGGCCACGGACGGACGGCAGCAGCAGGACATCGCCCAGGGCGAGCACTGCCTGCGCCAGATGGAACGCGACGCCCACGGCGCCATGGACCAGGCCCGCAACATGCTGGCGCGCGAAGGCGCCAGCGACATCAGCCGGGTGATGGCGCTGTCCTGCCTGGTTCGCGGACAGCTCATGACCGGGGAGGGCGAGGCCGCGCAGGCCCTGATGCCGGAGCTGCTGCCGCTGCTGGACTCGGCGGCCATGCCGCAGCAGCTGCGGATCGAGATGCAGCTGCTCGCGGCCACGGGGCTGCAGCAGCTGGGCCAGCTGAAGCTGGCCGGCGAGGTGCTTGAAAGCGCGCTGGAGGAGTCCGCGGCCTACACCAACCTGCGCGTGCAGGCGCTGGTGGCCATCGCCCTGCACCACGCCCGCGGCATGGGCGACCCGGCGGGCGCCGAGCCCTGGTTCAAGCGCGCCATCGCGGCCACGGCCAAGCGTCCCGGCGGGCAGATCCCGATGGATGCGATCCCCTACTTCAACTACGGCCTCGCCGCGCTCGAGCAGGGACGCACGGACGCCGCCGCCGGGCTGCTGGAGACGGCACGCGACCTCGCCAGCCGCGACCGGCACCTGGACCGCCTCCGCGGCCGGGTCATCGGCACGCTGGGCCGCATCGCGCTCGAGCGCGGCGACCTCGCGCTGGCCCGCACCCAGCTGGAGGACGCCATCGGCATGCAGCGGGCCATGGACGACATGCCGGGCCTCGCCACCAGCCTGCGCCAACTGGGCGAACTGGCCCTGCTCGAGAGCGCGCCGGCACAGGCGCTCGTGCACGCCCGCGAGTCCGCCGAGCTGGTCGAGCGCGGGCGGATGGCGGAACAGATCCAGCCGTCGTTCGAGCTGATGTCACGGATCCACTCGGCCTTGGGCAACGCAACCGAATCCCGGGCCTGGAGCGAGCGGGCGCGCCAGCACCGGGCCGAGGCCGAGCGCGAACGCGACCCCGCCATCGCCGCGTCGCTGGAGGCGCGCGCGCCGCGACCGGACGAGTCGGTCGAGCAACTGGGCAACCTCACCCGGGCCCGGGTCATCGGTACCCTGGCGCTGCTGGCGCTGGCCGCCACCCTGCTCGTCGGCGGCTGGATGCTGCTGCACGCCCGGCGCAGGCAGCGCCAGTTGGCCCGCTCGAGCACGACCGACGCGCTGACCGGCCTGGCCAACCGCCGCGCGGCGACCCGGGAGCTCGACGCCCTGCCCGCCGCCGCCGGCGACGGCCTCCGCGCCGCGCTGCTGCTGCTGGACATCGATCACTTCAAGGCGGTCAACGACGAGCACGGCCACGAAGCCGGCGACCAGGTCCTGGTGGCCCTCGGCGACTGCCTGCGCGCGGCCTGCGATGGCAACGATATCGTTGCCCGCTGGGGCGGCGAGGAGTTCCTGGTCCTGCGACCGCAGACTTCGCAGGCCGCCGCGTACGCGCTTGCCGAGCACCTGCGCGCGGCCGTGGAACGCCTGGCGATCCCCTTGTCCGGCGGCCAGTCGACCTCGGTGACGGTCTCGCTCGGACTGGCACCCTGTCCGTACTTCCCCGGTCACGCCGACTGGAAGAGCGCCATTCGCATGGCAGATCGTGCGCTGTATGCCGCCAAGCATTCCGGACGCAACGCCTGGACCGCCACCTGGGGCGAAGCCGCCGGTGCGAACGTGGATGTCTACAGCGTGCGCCAGGATCCGGAAGGCGCGATGGCACGGGGATGGATCACGGTCTCGGGCAGTCGGCCGGTCTCCTGGTCACCGGTGCGCGGCGAGCCTGCCCCGCGGCTGACCGGGGCCGCGGGTGCGACCGGCGACAGGCAACTGCCATGACATCGGCGGCGATGCGTTAATCGCGCCTCGACGCGGCCCCGGTATCCTTCACCGATGCTTTCGCCCCCCCGCGCACTCCTCGCCACCCTTCTGCTCGCAGCCACCGGCAGCGCGCACGCCGTCAGCGTCTCTTCGGTCGAGGTCAAGGGCCTCGACGACGAGATGGAAGAGAACGTCCGTACTTCGCTGTCGCTGGTCGATGCCATCGGCGATGAACTGGGCTGGCGCCGCCTGGGCTACATGCTTCGCGCCGCGGGTGAGGAGACCCGCGAGGCGCTGGAGCCCTTTGGCTACTACTCGCCACGGATCGTGGTCGAGCGCGTGCGCGATGGCGAGCGACGGGTGGTCCTGGACACCGCGGCGACCGAGGGCCAGGACGCCGCCGACACCGCGGCCGCGACCGCCGCCGTGGTGCGCGAGGCCGGCCCTGGGCGCGCTCGCGACGGCGCGCAGGCGCCGATTTCGGTGGTGATCACGGTGGAAACCGGCGACCCCGTGCGCGTGCGTCGCGCCGACATCGCCATCATCGGCGACGGCCACGACGACCCCTACCTCAGCGAGGAGGTCGACGACTTCCTTCCGCGCGAGGGCTCGGTGCTGCACCACCCCACCTACGAAGCCAGCAAGGCGCGGATCAGCCGCCGCCTGTCGGAGCGCGGCTATTTCGACGCCGACTTCTCCGCGCGACGGGTCGCGGTCACCCGCGCCGAAGAAGCCGCCGACATCGAACTGGTCTGGACCAGCGGCGACCGCTACGACATGGGCGCAACGCGCTTCACGCAGGCACCGCACGAGGTCGTCGACAACAGCCTGCTCGAACGCCTGGTGTACTGGGAAGAAGGCCAGTACTACCACCAGGGCCGGCTCGACCGCCTGCGCACGTCGCTCAATTCGCTCGACTATTTCAGCCGCGTCGACATCACCCCGCGCCCCGAGGAGGCCGAGGACGGCCGGGTGCCGGTGGACGTCACGCTCACCCCGGCCAAGCGCGATGTCTACAGCGCCGGCCTGAGCTACGGCACCGACAGCGGCGCCGGCGTTCGCCTCGGGCAGGAGCGCCGCTACGTCAACCGCCGCGGGCACAAGGCGCTGTGGCAGGTGGACTATGCCCAGAACCGCAAGACCCTGACCCTGCAGTACCGGGTCCCGGCCTTCCACTGGCTCGACGGCTGGTACACCGCCAGCCTGCAGGCCGCCGACGAGCAGACCGACTACATCGACAGCCGGCGCATCGAGTTCGTCGCCAGCCGCAGCGGCCAGTACAGCCGCAACCTCAACCTGGTGGCCTCGATGCACGCACTGCGCGAGCGCTGGGCCTACGAGTACGAGGCCGACACCGACCCCACGACGCCTCCGGTGTACCGCTATGCCACGTTCACCTATCCCTCGCTGCGCGCGACCTACGTCGATCTCGACGACACGCTGTTCCCGCGCAGCGGCTACAACGGCAGCCTGCTGCTGCGCGGCGGCGTGGAAGGCGCGGGCTCGGAGGCCAGCTTCGCCCAGTTCCACGCGCGCGCGCACTGGTACCTGGGCGTCGGCGACAGCGACCGCCTGATCCTGCGCGGCGAGTACGGCCGCACCGAAACCAGCGCGCTGGTCGACATGCCGCCGAGCCTGCGCTTCTACGCGGGCGGCGACGGCAGCATCCGCGGCTACGAATGGCGCGAGGTCGGCCCGCGCGTGGTCGATGACGACGACGACAGCTTCGCCCTGGGCGCGCGCCACGTGTTCACCGCCAGTGCCGAATACGAACACTACTTCGGCGGCGGGCCCTGGGGCATCGGTGCCTTCGTCGACACCGGCAGCGCCTACGACGGCTCGCCCGACCTGCGCACAGGCGTCGGCGTCGGCCTGCGCTGGCAGACGCCGGTCGGGCCGCTGCGCCTGGACATCGCCCGCGGCCTGGACGATCCGGATTCGCCCTTCACCCTGCACCTCAACATCGGTACCAGCCTGTAGCCATGGCACGCACGCCCGACATCACTCCTGAAGAACGCGAGGCGCGGATCGTCGAGCTGCGCGCGCGGCGCCGTGCACGGGTGCGCAAGCTGGCGGTGCGCAGCGGCATCGGCATCGCGGCGCTGGTGCTGCTGGTACTGGTGGCCGGCTACTGGCTGCTGTCCACGCTTGGCGGCCGCGACTTCCTGCTGTCACAGGTGGTTTCCCGCCTGCCCGCCGGCACCACGCTGGAATGGCGCGACGCCGAAGGCCCGGCCTCCGGACCGCTGACGCTGCACGACGTCGCCTTCCAGCAGCTGGTCTGCCCCGAGGTCGATGACCAGCCGGTGCCCTACGGCCAGTGCGCGGCGCCCAACGCGCTGCGCTTCAGCGCCAGGCGGGTCACCATCGACCCGGCGCTGCGCCCGTTGCTCGGCCGCGTGCTGCGCCTGGACGCGGCCCAGGTCGAGGGCGCGGTGCTGGAGCTGCCACCGTCCGATGACGGCGAGCCGTTCTCGCTGCCACGCTGGCCCGAAGTGCTGCCGCAGGTCGAGCCGCCGCTCGGCCTGCAGGCCGACGCCATCGAGATCGACGGTTTCCGCGTGCTGCGCGGCGGCGAGCCGATGATCGACATCGCCAGCGTCCGCGGCGGCATGGAGGCACGCAGCGGACTGCTGCGCCTGCGCGAGGTCGTGGTCGACAGCGACCGCGGCGTGTTCAGGGCCGGCGGCGAGTACGCGCCGGGCGACGACTACCGCATGGACCTCACGGCCTCGGCGCTGCTGCCGGCGCCGGCGGGCACTACGCGGCCGCGCCTGGGCCTGGTGGCGCGCGGCAACGTGGCCGCGCTCGACGTGGCGCTGTCCGGGCATGCGCCCGCGCCGGTGCGCGCACGCCTGGGCCTGCGCGGCGGCGAGGAGGCACCGCGCTGGACGTTCAAGGCCGCCAGCGAAGCGCTTGATCCCGCGCTGCTGGCCGGCTTCGGCGAGCCCGGCACGCCGCTGGCCTTCGACCTTGACGCCCGCGGCACCGGCGGCTCCGCCGAGCTGCAAGGCGACATCGCCTACGGCGAATTCCGCGCCACCGTGCAGCCTTCGGTGGCCATCCTCGACGAACAGGTGCTGGAGTTCGATCCGCTGGTGGTCGACGTGCTCGACGGCCGCATCACCGTTACCGGCCGCGGCGACTTCGCCGATCCGCAGGCCGCCAGCGTCCGCTACGCCGTGCTTGCGCGCGGCCTGGCCTGGGCACCGACGCCCGCGGACGGCGCCGCCCCCGACCCCGCCGCGACCGTACACGCTGACGCCGACATCGGCCTGGCCGGCACCGCGGAAGCCTGGGCGGTGGTCGGCAAGGCCACGCTCACCCGCGATGGCGAAGCCGCCGAGGTCGAGCTCCGCGGCCGCGGCGACCAGTCGCGCCTGGACCTGCGCAGCCTGGCCGCGCGCACGCCCGGCGGAAGCCTTGATGGCAGCGGCCACGTGGCCTGGGCGCCGGCGCTTGGCTGGTCGATCGATGCCGATCTCGCCGGCTTCGACCCCGGCTATTTCGCCCCCGACTTCAGCGGCGCGATCGACGGCCGCATCTCGTCCACCGGCAGCACCCGCGACGACGGCGGACTCGAGCTCACCGTGGATGCCAACGACCTGGGTGGCCAGCTGCGCGGGCGTCGGCTCTCCGGCAGCGCCAGCGTCGCCATGCACGGCGCTGCAACCGGCAGCACCGCGCCGGCGGCGTACGAAGGCGAGGCCGCGCTCAGCATCGGAGGCAGCCGGATCGACGCCAGCGGCCGCATCGACCAGCAGCTGGACATCGAAGCGTCGCTGGCGCCGCTGCAGCTCGATGACCTGCTGCCGGGCACCACGGGCCGCATCGAAGGCACGCTCACCGTCGCCGGCGCACGCGACGCTCCCGACCTGCAGGCCGACCTCGACGGCAGCGGGCTGCGCTACGGCGACTACAGCGCCGACAGCCTGCAGCTGCGCGGCCGCCTGCCCTGGCGCAGCGGCGGTGGCGAGCTCGAGTTCGACGCCCGCGGCGTGCAGGCCGGCCTGGCCCTGGACACGGTGGCGCTGCGCGCGCGCGGCGCCGTGGAGGACCTGCAGCTCGATGCCGAGGCCCGCGGCGACCTCGGCCACGCGACGCTGTCGGGCAACGCGCGGCGCGGCGGCAACGGCCTCTGGCGCGGCGCACTCGACGCGCTCCAGGTGGCGCCCGCGGTCGGTGCCGCCTGGCGACTGCAGTCCGCGGCCGCCTTCGCGCAGGCGTCGGGCGGACGCTGGACGCTGTCGCCGGCGTGCCTGGCGCCTGAGGTCGGCGGCCATCTCTGCGCCAGCGCCGACTGGCCGCGGCAAGGGCTGTCGATCGACGGCGAACAGCTGCCGCTTGCGCTTGTCGCGCCGTACCTGCCGAAGCAGGACAGCGGTCGCCCGTGGTTCCTGGAAGGCCTGGTCGACATCGACGGCCGCCTGCGCCCGGCCGGAACCGCCTGGCAGGGCCATTTCAACGTCGCCTCGACCAGCGGAGCCCTGCGCACCAGCGCGCGCTCGCGCCGCGACGTGCTGTCCTACAGCGGCCTGGCGCTGGACGCAGAGTTCGATGCCAACCGCATCGCGGCAACGCTCGGGCTGGGTTTCAACGGCAACGGCCGCATCGACGCGCAGCTGCGCACCGGCTGGGACGCCTATGCGCCACTGGAAGGCAATATCACCGCTGCCACCAGCGAGCTGACCTGGCTGGAGCTGTTCTCGCCCGACATCGTCTCGCCCGAAGGACGCCTGGACGCCGACGTCAGCCTGGCCGGCACCCGCGCCGAACCGCGGCTTGGCGGCAGCGCGAGCCTGGCCGGTTTCAGCGCCGAGATCCCGTCGCTTGCGATCGCGATCGTCGATGGGCAGGCGCGGCTGGAGGCCCTGCCCGACGGCAGTGCGCGCATCAGCGGCACGCTGGGCACCGGCGGCGAGGGACGACTGGCAATCGACGGCAGCCTCGGCTGGCAGACGGAGGGCTCGCCGCTGCTGCTGCAGCTGCGCGGCGACAACGTGTTGCTGTCCGACACCCGCGACCTGCGCGCCGTCGCCAGCCCCGACATCGAGGTGCGCTATGCCGCCGGCCGGCCGCTGCAGGTCAGCGGCCGGGTGCTGGTGCCGAGCGCACGCATGGACCTGGAGCGGCTCAGCGACGGCGTCTCGGCGTCGCCGGACGTGGTGGTGCTCGACCCGGTCGATCCCGACGAGGGCCCGGCCATGGCGATGGAACTCGACCTCACGCTCGCGATGGGCGACGACGTGCATCTGAACGGCTTCGGCCTCGAAGGTGAGCTGACCGGCGAACTGCGCGTGCTCTCGCGCGCCGGGCGCGAAATGACCGGCCAGGGCATGCTCGAAGTCGGTGGCCGCTATGAAGCCTATGGCCAGGAGCTCGCGATCACCCGCGGCCGCCTTGAATGGTCGAACACGCCGGTCTCCGATCCTTTGCTCGACATCCGCGCCGAACGCAAGGTCGGAGACGTGACCGCCGGCATCAACGTCGACGGGCGCGCATCGGCGCCGCGTGCCCGGGTCTGGACCGACCCTTCCAGCGACGAGTCCGAAGCCCTGGCCCTGCTCGCGCTGGGACGCCCGCTGTCGAGCCTGAGCGGCCGCCAGGCCAGCGACCTCGATGCCGCATCGGCGGCGCTCAACGCCGGCGGCAGCCTGCTGGCCGGTCAGCTGGGCAAGCAGATCGGCCTCGACGACGCCGGCGTGATGGAGTCGCGCGCACTCGGCGGCAGCGTGCTCGGCATCGGCAAGCAGCTGTCACCGCGGCTGTACGTCGGCTTCGGCGTCTCGCTGCTGGGCACCGGCCAGGTGCTGACCCTGAAGTACCTGCTGCGCAAGGGCTTCGACGTCGAAGTCGAATCCAGCACCTTGGAGAGCCGCGGCTCGGTCAACTACCGCCACGAGCGCTAGCCGTTGTAGGAGCAGCTACAGCTGCGAAGCCCCTGCAGGATCAACGGCAACCACGAAGCCCTAGCGCTTCGTCCCGGTCGCGGCTATAGCCGCTCCTACAAAAGCCACGGTCGCGGCGATGGCCGCTCCCGCAGAATCGCTTGGCGGCGCCCGGAGTCAGTTGGCGGCGGCGCTCACGGGCCAGCCGTCGCCGGCACGATCCGGGCGCCGCGCAGGCCGGGCACGCCGTCGTGGACATCCGTCCAGACCACGTGCGCGATGCCGCCGGCCACCGCCAGCTGCGGGAAGCCGGTGCCGCGTCCGCGACCGGTGAGGTGCGCAACGCCAATGCGCTCGAACTCCGTGGCCAGGTCCGGCGAGCGCCGCGACAGCCACAGCGATTGGCCACTGCTCTCTTCCCGCAGCCACAGCACCCAGGCCTGGCCGTCGCCGAGCGCAATCGCGACACGCCCCTGCACCGCCTCGCCGCGATCGAGCGTGACCGGTGCGGCGAAGCTGTCACCGGCATCACCGCTGTACGCGATGCGCACCTCGGGCACGTCGCCGTCGGCGGCGGTGTACCAGGCGACCACGGCCGCCTCACCGTCGGCGGCCACTGCGGGGCCGTTGACCGGGCAGGCCGGCATCACCCAGTTGTCGGCGTGCACGGCCTTCGGCGTGGTCCAGGCCTCGCCGTCCAGGCGCGTGGCCAGGATGTCGCGCACTTCACCCTCGGCGCGCCCGCGATAGACCAGCAGCGGACCGCGCGCGGTGACCGCGGCGCTGGTCTGGCAGCAGTCGCAGACGCTGGCGTCGATCTCGACGTCGGCGGCCCGGCGAAGGTGGCCGTCGAAGCTTGCGGCGCGCAGGGTCATCGCAGCCGGTTCTGCAACGGCGGCGCTGGCAGCATTCGTTGCCGCGCCCGTCGTCGCACCGGTTGCCGCGTCGCCGGCTGCGTCCACTTCGCCGTGGCCCGCGTGCCCGTTGCCGGCAGTGTTGCGGCCGTCCAGCCACGCGATCCCGAGCGTGCTCTGTCCCTGCGGCCACATCGAGACGAAGCCGTGTTCGGTCTGCGTGCCGTCATCGTGCGGACTCACCGGCTCGCTCCAGCTGCGGCCGCCATCGAGCGAGGTGCTCAGCCGGACGTCATAGGCATAGGGCGCGTCGCCGTTCTTCTGCAGCCAGTGTGCCCACAGCGCGCCGTTGGGCGTGGCCATGATGTGCGGCGTGTCGGCCCAGTTGACGAACATGCTGTTGCCCACCGCGATGGTCACCGGTGCCGATTCCCAGCGCGCGTCTGCGAGGTCGTAGCTGGAGAACTGCAGGATGTGGCGGCGCCCGGGCTGCGAATTGGTCCAGGCCAGCAGCAGCTTCCCGCCGTCGACGGCAGCCAGGTCGGGAAGCGCCGAACCGGGCAGCATCGCCGGCAGCGGCCACTCTTCGACCATGCGAGCCGCGGCGGGATCGACCGCGGCAGTGGACGCCGCCGGGACGGGTGCCGGTGCCTCGCCGCCGCATCCGGCGACAAGGCCCAGCACGGCAAGGGTGATCATGGCGATGCGCATCCCGGCAGCGTACCGTAGGGATCGATCATGTTCACCACCGTCGCCGCCTATACCGATCCGATCGAAGCCCAGCTCGCAGCGGGCCTGCTGCAGGCGGAAGGCATTCCCGCGCGCCTGGACGACACCGGCACCGCGATCGCCAACTGGGAGTGGCGGCTGGCGATCGGCGGCATGCGCCTGCGCGTGCCCGATGCGCAGGCCATCCACGCGCGGCGCGTGCTGGCGGCGCTGGACGCCGGTGAATACGCGCTTGATGAGGACGCGCTGGATGACGGCGCGCTCCACGAGGCGACGCCGGAAGAAGCCCGACATCGCGGTCACGCATTGCAGCCGGGGCGCGATCACGGCCTCGAGGCGAGCCGCGACGGCACCGGCGGCACTGCCGCCCGCGATGCGCGCGACAGGCTGCACCCGCCCGATCGCGAGAGCCTCTCCAGCCGCATCGCCTGGGCGGCGCTGATGCTGCTCGGCCTGCCGCTACCCTGGCGGCGCCAACGCGACGACGACGCCGTGGTGCGCCGCGCCTGACCCGCGCGCGCCGCGCTGTCAACGGGTTCCGCGCATCGCCATGCGGGGCCACAATCGGCGCCTCCGCGGCCCGTGCCGCCCGATGCAAGACCACTGATGGCTGACCCCAAGACCGCGCTCGCGCGCAAGATCGCCCGGACCATCGCCGACGAGATCGGCGCCCGGCAGACCCAGGTGGAGGCAGCCGTCGGCCTGCTCGACGAGGGCGCGACCGTGCCCTTCATCGCGCGCTACCGCAAGGAAGTCACCGAGGGCCTGGACGACACCCAACTGCGCGACCTTGAAACGCGCCTGGCCTACCTGCGCGAACTCGAAGACCGGCGCGCGGCGATCCTGGCCAGCATCGACGAGCAGGGCAAGCTGACCGACGAACTGCGCGCCGACGTCGAGGCCGCCGACAGCAAGGCGCGCCTGGAAGACCTCTACCTGCCCTACAAGACCAAGCGCCGCACCCGCGCCCAGATCGCGCGCGAGGCCGGGCTCGAGCCGCTGGCCGACGGCCTGCTGGCCGACCCGACGCAGGTGCCGGAGGAATTCGCGCTGCAGTTCGTCGACGCCGAAAAGGGCGTGGCCGACGCCAAGGCCGCGCTTGAAGGCGCGCGCGCGATCCTGCTCGAGCGCTGGGGCGAGGACGCGAGCCTGGTCGGCGAGCTGCGCGAGTGGCTGGCAGGCTGCGGCGTGATCCGCGCCAAGGTGGCCGAGGGCAAGGAAGCCGCCGGCGAGAAGTTCCGCGACTACTTCGACCACGCCGAGCCGCTGTCGAAGATCCCCTCGCACCGCCTGCTGGCGCTGTTCCGCGGCCGCCGCGAAGAGTTCCTGCAGCTTGAACTGGATCCGGGCACCGACCTCGACGCCGGCAACGCCTACGCCGAGGGCCGCGTCGCGCTGCGGGCCGGCATTCGCAACGAGGGTCGCCCCGCCGATGCCTGGCTGCTCAACGCCTGTCGCCTGGCCTGGCGCGCGAAGCTGCAGCTGCACCTGATGCTCGACCTGTTCGCGCAGGCGCGCGAGAAGGCCGAAGCCGAAGCCATCACCGTGTTCGGCGACAACCTCAAGGATCTGATGCTGGCCGCGCCCGCAGGCCCGAAGGCGGTGCTCGGCATCGACCCGGGCATCCGCACCGGCTGCAAGATCGCGGTCGTCGATGCAACCGGCAAGCTGGTCGCGACCGACACGATCTATCCGCATGAGCCACGCAAGCAGTGGGACCAGTCGCTGCACACGCTGCGCAAGCTGTGCGCCGAGCACGGCGTGCAGCTGATCGCGATCGGCAACGGCACCGCGTCGCGCGAGACCGACCGCCTGGCCGCCGACGTCATGAAGGCCGCGCCCGAGCTGAAGCTGCAGAAGATCGTGGTCAGCGAAGCCGGTGCCTCGGTGTACTCGGCGTCGGAGCTTGCCGCGAAGGAGTTCCCGGGCCTTGACGTGTCGATCCGCGGCGCGGTGTCGATCGCGCGCCGCCTGCAGGATCCGCTGGCCGAACTGGTCAAGATCGAACCCAAGGCGATCGGCGTCGGCCAGTACCAGCACGACGTCGACCAGTATCGCCTCGCGCGCGCGCTCGACGCCCGCGTCGAGGACTGCGTGAACGCGGTCGGCGTGCACGTGAACACCGCTTCGGCGCCGTTGCTGGCGCGCGTGTCCGGGCTGTCGTCGACGGTGGCCGCGAACATCGTCGCCCATCGCGACGCCAACGGCCCCTTCAAGCGCCGCAGGGACCTGCTGAAGGTGCCGCGCCTGGGCGACAAGACCTTCGAGCAGTGCGCCGGCTTCCTGCGCATCGCCGACGGCGACGAGCCGCTGGACGGCTCCGCCGTGCATCCGGAAGCCTATCCGGTGGTCGAGCGCATCGTGGCCGCCACTGGCAAGCCGATCCACGCGCTGGTGGGCGACGCCGGTTTCGTGCGCACGCTGAAGGCGCGCGAGTTCACCGACGAGCGCTTCGGCGAGCCGACCGTGCGCGACATCCTCGCCGAACTTGAAAAGCCCGGCCGCGACCCGCGCCCCGAGTTCAAGGCCGCGGTGTTCGCCGACGGCGTCGAGGACATCAAGGACCTGCGCGAAGGCATGATCCTGGAGGGCGTGGTCAGCAACGTCGCGGCCTTCGGCGCCTTCGTCGACATCGGCGTGCACCAGGACGGCCTGGTCCACATCTCGGCGCTGTCGGACCGCTACGTGAAGGATCCGCGCGAAGTGGTGAAGGCCGGCGACATCGTCAAGGTGAAAGTGCTGGAGGTCGACGTGGCGCGCAAGCGCATCGCGCTGACGCGGCGCCTGGACGATACCCCGGCGCCGCGCGAAGAGCGGCAGGAGGCGCGGCGCGATGGCGGTCCACGCGGCAACCGTAGTGGTGGTGGTGGCAACCAGCGCGGCGGCCCGGCACCCCGCGGCGGCGGCGGCAACGCCCCGCGCACCGGCGCGGCGCCGGCCAACAACGCCCTGGCCGACGCCTTCGCCCGCGCCAAGCGCAGCTGAGGGGCACGCGCCCGTCCCCGCGCAGCGCGGGGATGCGGCCCGCCTCAGGCGGCGACGACGCGGTCGCGGCCGCTGCGCTTGGCCTCGTACAGGCGCTCGTCCGCGCGTCGCAGCAGGTCGTCCGGCTGCTCGCCACCGGCGCGTTCCACCAGGCCTGCGCTGATGGTGCACGCCAGGTCGTCGCCGGGCGATGCGACCCGCATCGCGGCGATCTCCATCCGCGCCCGCTCCAGGCGCGGCAGGGCTTCGTCCAGGCCCATGTCGTGGAGCACCACCAGGAACTCCTCGCCGCCGGTCCGCCCCACGAACACCGACGGGTCCCGCAGGGAGTCGCGCAGCCGCGCGCCCACGTGCGCCAGCATCTGGTCGCCGGCCTGGTGCCCGTGGCGGTCGTTGATGGCCTTGAAGCGGTCGACGTCGAGCAGCGCCACGCACAGCGGGCTGCCGGTGGCGGCGGCGCGCGCCACCGCGGACTCCAGGCACAGGTCGCAGGCGCGGCGATTGGGCAGGCCCGTCAGGGCATCGTGGTGGGCCTGGTGGGCGAGCTGCTCCATCAGGTGCTCGCGCTCGCGCGAGGCCTGTTCGAGTTCGGCGTTCTTCTCGCGCAGCTCCTCGGTCCGCTGTGCGACCTTCGACTCCAGCCGCCGCTGGCGCCCGCGCTGGCGGCGACCCAGCCAGGCGTGCGTGCCCGCCAGCAGCAGCGCCAGCAGGCACGCGCCCAGCAGGCGAACCGACGTACGCGCCCACCAGGGCGTCGCAACCCGCAGCTCGACCTGCGCCTGGTTGGCCGGGCGCGACCAGTCGGCCGGTGCGCGCGCCACCTGGACCTCGAAGCGCAGGGTGCCCGCCGGCAGATGGGTGTAGGCCACTTCGCCGGCCGAGCCGGCCTCGATCCAGTCGGCGTCGACGCCCTGCATCCGGTAGCGGTAGCGCAGGCTGTTCGGACTGCGCTGGCTGACGCCGGTGTACTGGATCTGCACGCGCCCGCCGGGCGGGACGTCCGTCGCCGGCGCACCGTCGACCAGGACCCGGTCGATCACCAGCGAAACGTTGCCGGCGGCCGCATCCACGACCCGGGCTGGATCGAAGACCGCGATGCCGGCCGCGGTCGGCATCCACAGTTCGCCGCTGGCCATGCGCCAGCCGGCCGGCGAGCTGCCGCCGTTGGACTGGCGGCTGGGCATGCCGTCGTCGCGGGTGAAGGACTGCATGTCCAGCTGCATCGCATCGCCGCGGTCGATTTCGTCGAACGAGGCACGCGGTATCCGGCTCACGCCCTCGTTGCTGCTGACCCAGAGATTGCCGAAGTCGTCGGAAAGGATCCGGAACAGTGCGCTACCGGTCAGCCCCTGCCGCCGCCCGTAGAGCGTGAAGGCGCCATCGCGGTGGCGCAGCACGCCGCGATCGCTGGCAATCCAGAGCGTGCCGTCGGGATCGGACAGGAAGTCGAAGGCGGACAGGGCCGGAAAATCGACCTGCGGCTCCAGCACCTGCAGGCGGCCATCGGCTCCGCGTCGTGCCAGCCCGCCAAGGAGGCCGATCCACAGCGTGCCGTCGTCGACGTGGTGCAGGGCGCGGACCGGAAGCGTCGGCAGCGTGGGGAAGGGCTGCGCCTCCGCCTGGCCGTCCCGCCAGGCCGTGAGCCCGCGCTCGGTGCCGATCCACAGCGTCCCGTCGGGATCCTCCAGCAGCGCGCGGACATGCTCGGTGGCCAGCGGGCTGCCTTCCGGGACCAGCGCGCGCGCATGCGCCTCGGCACCGGGGTCAAGGTGCATCACGCCGCGGTTGTAGGTGCCCGCCCAGACCCCGCCATCGGAGGCCGGCGCCAGCGACAGCACGGACGCCGACGGCCATCCCGGCCGGGGCATCACGACCTCGACCCGCCCATCGCGGAGGCGGCTCAAGCCGCCGGAATGCCCCACCCAGACCTGGCCGTCGGCCGTCTCCACCAGGCTGCGGACGAAATCGTTGCGCAGGCCCTGCTCCTTGCCCACGCCCCAGACCGGCCCGTCGCCCACGCGGAACAGGCCGTGCGTGGTCCCCATCCAGACCAGCCCCTCGCGCCCTTCGAACAGCGCGCCCGAGGCGAAGCCTTCGATGCCGTGGCGCTGGTCCAGATGCTGCCATTCGCCCTGCCAGTAGCGCAGCAGCGTGCTGTCGGTGGCCGCGACCCAGAGCGCGCCCTGCCGATCCTGGATGAGCCCTTCGGCCGCACCGCTGCGCAGCCGCTCCAGGCGATCGCCGCGGAGCCGCCAGACGCCGAGTTCGCCGGCGATCCACAGAGCGCCGTCCTGCGCCTGTTCCAGGCCCCGGATCTCGCCCGCGGGCAGGCCCAGGCGTTCGCCCAGCGCCTCCATGCGCCCTTCGTGCCAGCGGTACAGGCCGTGGCGGTTACCGGCCAGCAGGCTGCCGTCGGCACGGGCCAGCAACACCAGCACATCGAGTGCCGCCAGCGCGTTCCCATCGTCGACGCGGGCGCAGGCGCCGGCCGCGTCGCCCCGGTACAGGCCTTCGCGGGCCACGATCCAGTAGTCACCGTCGATGCCGGGCGCGACGCGCACAGCCTCCAGTCCGGGGACGTCCGGGCAGGCCGGCCGGGCCTGCCCGCCATCGGGCACGCGCATCAGGCCGAGATCGTCGACCAGCACCAGCATGCCGTCCCCGTGGCGCATGATCTGGCGCGACGCCAGGCGCCGGCCATCGGGGTGGTTGAGGTCCTCGACCTCGCGGAAATCGCGCCCGTCGAAGCGCACCGTGCCTTCCCAGGTCGCGACCCACAGGAAGCCGTCGCCGTCCTGGCCGATCGCATGGACCTGGCCGTGGGGCAGGCCGTCGTCCGCATTCCAGCGCGTGACGGCGTAGCGCTCGGTCGGCTGCGCCGGGTCCAGGGCCCGGGCCGGTCCCGGGGCAAGCATGGCCGCCAGCCACGCGCATGCCAGCCCCGCCGCTGCCAGGACTCGCAAAGCTCGCGCTGAAGTGCAGCGCCTGGATGCATCCATGCTTGGCATGCCGTTCAACGTGCCCCTGTCCCACGTCTTCCCGCCAGTGTAACAACTGCCCCCGACGACGACGCCCGCGCTGGCCTACTCCGCCCACTCCGGGTCGGCGGTGAACTCGACCGTCAGCCAGCGGTTGGGCATGTCGCCGCCGATGGCGTCGCTGATCTCCTCGCGCAGCCGGTCCCACGCCTCCACCGTGCGCGCGGGCGAGCCCGGCGGGACGATGAACACCAGCTCGATCTGGCGGCCGCGCCCGACCCGCGCCACGTAGGCGCGGAAATCGACGAAGCCGTGGCGCAGGACCACGTCCCGGGCCACCTCGTCCACATGCTGCTTCAGGTCCGGCGGCGTCACCAGCAGGATGTCGGCCAGCGCCTGGCGAATGGTGCCCAGCGGCATCGGCAGGATCGCCAGGCACACCAGCGCCAGCACCGCCGGATCGATGTAGGGCGTGATCCAGTGCAGGGTCGTGCCTTCCACCAGCCACCCGACCGCGAACGCCACCAGCAGCGCGCCCGCCAGCAGCGCCGACATCAGCCAGCCCTTGGCGTCGAGCGCGACGAAGCCGGAGCGGATGCGCCGGTTGGCGCGCAGCTGGAACAGCCACATGGCGAAGCTCACCGCGGTGGTCGCCGCCGCGTAGGCCATGGCCATGCCGAACTGCAGCTCGCGGCCGCCGGTCATGAACGCGTCCACGGCGTGGATCAGCGCGTAGATCGCGGCGCCGGTCAGCAGCAGCGCATCGACCCCGAGCACGATCGGCTCCAGGTGCCAGAAGCCCATGGTGAAGCGCTCGACCAGCCGCTGGTTGCGCAGGCCGCCCGCGGTCGAACCGGCGATCAGGCGCGCCACCAGCAGGCCGACCATGGTCATGCAGGCATCGATCAGCGAGTACACGCCGTCGAAGACGATCGCGAACGAGCCCGACAGCAGGCCCATGGCGATGCCCAGGCCGGCGAACAGCAGGATCACCATGACCGAGAGGCGCAGCACCCCCTGCTCGGTGTCGACGCGCAGGCGTCCGCGAGGTTCCACGTCGACCACCCTGGTGTTGCTCCCTTGTCGTGATGTGCGGGCGCGTCGGGCCGGCGCAGTGCATGGCCAGCCCTGGTCCGATCCTCCCCGGGCCAGGCGCGGCTGACAAGCTGAACGTGGTTCCGGTCGACGCCTGCAACGCGTGCAACGCGGGCGGCGCGGATGGGACAATGGCGCGTGATGAGCCAGATCCTGCACACCATCGACAACGATCCGCGCCCGACGCCCCCCGAGGCGCCCTTGCCCAGCGACTGCTGCGACAGCGGCTGCGATCCCTGCGTCAACGATTCCTACGCCGAAGAATTGCAGTACTACCGCGAGCAGCTGGCCAAGTGGCTGGAACGCCACCCCGGCGCGAAGTAGCCCAAGGGCGGCGCTCCAGGCCCTAGACTGCACACCCATGCGCATCGCCATCATCGGCTACGGCACCGCCGGCCAGGCCAGCGCCGTGCAGCTCACCCGCGACGGCCACGACGTCACCGTCTTCGAACGCGTACCGCGTCCGGGGCCGGTGGGCGCGGGCTTCCTGCTGCAGCCCAGCGGCCTGCAGGAGCTGTGGCGGATGGGCCTGCTGGACGAGGTGCTGGCCCATGGCGCCCGCGTCGACCGCCTCTTCGGCGACACGCCCTGCGGACGTGCGGTGATGGACATGCGCTACGCCGGACTCGACGACCGCCTGTACGGCGTCGGCCTGCAGCGCGGCGCGCTGTTCTCGATCCTCGCGCGCGCCTGGCCCGAGCGCGCCGCGCGGCTGCAGGCCGGCTGCGACATCGTTTCGGTGGATCCGGACCGCGGCCTGCTGCGCGACGCCGGCGGCTGCGAACACGGTCCGTTCGACCTGGTGGTGGTCGCCGATGGCGCCGCCTCGCAGCTGCGCGGCACCGTCGACCGGCCGCGGGTCGACCGGCCGTATCCATGGGGCGCGCTGTGGTGCCTGCTGCCGGCCGGCGCCTGGCCGCACGTGGCCGAGCTGCGCCAGCGCTACGTGGCCGCGCGCAAGATGATCGGGCTGCTGCCCGTCGGCCACTGCACGGTGGACCCGACGCGCAAGCTGAGCTTCTTCTGGAGCCTGCGCACGGATGCGTTCGGGGACTGGGAGCGCGCCGGCCTGGACGCCTGGCACGACGAACTGCAGCAGCTGTGGCCGGAGGCGTCCGATGTCCTGGGCGGGATCACCGGTGCCGCGCAGCTGGCCCCGGCGCGCTACCGCGACACCACCATGCGCCGCCTGCACCAGGGCCGCGTGGTGCTGGTGGGCGACGCCGCCCACGCCATGAGCCCGCAGCTCGGCCAAGGCGTGAACATGGCGCTGATGGACGCGCGCGCGCTGGCTGCTGCGCTGGGCCGCGAGGCCTCGCTAGCCGCCGCCCTGGACGCGTACCAGCGCGAACGCAGCCGGCACGTCTGGATCTACCAGATGTGGAGCCGCTGGCTGACCCCGCTGTTCCAGTCCGGGCACGACACCGTGGCCCGGCTGCGGGACGCGGCGTTCCTGCCGATGGGGCGCATGCCCGGCGGCCGTACGCAGATGCTGCGGGTGCTGACGGGGACGCGTTCGGGACTGTTCGGCACGCTCGGGCTGGACGATGCATTCGTCGCGGCGGCAACGGCCGGGACGGACTGAAGACCCCTCAGGCCGCGGCGATGCGCCGCGCGCGCTCCAGATGCACCAGCAGCAGCGAGATCGCCGCCGGGGTCATGCCCGGGATGCGCTGCGCCTGGCCGATGGTCTGCGGCCGCACCTGCTCCAGCTTCTGGCGCAGCTCGGCCGACAGCCCGCGCACGGCGGCATAGTCGAAGCCGTCGCCGATCACCGCGCCTTCGCTGCGCTGCTGGCGTGCGATCTCCTCGCGCTGGCGCTCGAGGTAGCCGGAGTACTTGGCTTCGATCTCGACCTGTTCGGCGACCGCGGGATCGTCCACCGCGGGACCGAACGACGGCACCGCGGCGAGCTTCGCGTAGCCAAGCTCCGGCCGGCGCAGCAGGTCCAGGCCGCTGCACTCGCGGCTGATGTCGATGCCCAGCACTGCGGACGCGTCGCGCCCCGCGGCGTTGTTCGGCGAGGCCCACAAGGCGCCAAGCCGCTGCGTCTCCGCGGCCACCGCGTCGCGCTTGCGCGCGAACCCGTCCCAGCGCGCGTCGTCGACCAGGCCCAGCTCGCGGCCCACCGGCGTCAGCCGCAGGTCGGCGTTGTCCTCGCGCAGCTGCAGGCGGTACTCGGCGCGCGAGGTGAACATGCGGTAGGGCTCGACGGTGCCGTGGGTGATGAGGTCGTCCACCAGAACGCCGATGTAGGCCTGGTCGCGGCGCGGCGCGAAACCTTCGTGGCCCTGCACCGCGCGCGCGGCATTGGCGCCGGCGAGCAGGCCCTGCGCCGCGGCCTCTTCGTATCCGGTGGTGCCGTTGATCTGGCCGGCGAAGTACAGCCCGGCCACGGCCTTGGTCTCCAGCGTGGCCTTCAGCCCGCGCGGATCGAAGAAGTCGTATTCGATCGCATAGCCCGGCCGGGTGATGTGCGCGCGCTCGAAGCCCTGCACCGAGCGCACCAGCTCCAGCTGCACGTCGAAGGGCAGCGAGGTCGAGATGCCGTTGGGATAGATCTCGGCCACGTCCAGGCCCTCGGGCTCGACAAACACCTGGTGGCTGGCCTTCTCGGCGAAGCGCACCACCTTGTCTTCGATCGACGGGCAGTAGCGCGGTCCGGTGCCTTCGATCTGCCCGGAGTACAGCGGCGAGCGGTGCAGCGCGCCGCGGATGATGTCGTGCGTGCGCTGCGTGGTCTGGGTGATCCAGCACGAGACCTGACGCGGATGGTCGGCGTGCGAACCCATGAACGAGAACACCGGGCGCGGATCGTCGCCGGGCTGCTCGACCATCACCGAGTAGTCGAGGCTGCGGCCGTCGATGCGCGGCGGCGTGCCGGTCTTCAGCCGGTCGACCACGAAGGGGCCTTCGCGCAGGCGTTCGGCCAGGCGCACCGAGGGCGGATCACCCATGCGACCGCCGGCGTGCTGCGCTTCACCGACGTGGATGCGGCCAGCCAGGAACGTCCCCGCGGTCAGGACCACCGCCGGCGCCTCGAAGCGCAGGCCGGTGTTGGTGATGGCGCCACGCACCGCGCCGCCCTCGATCACCAGGTCGTCGACCGCGGCCTGGAACACGCTCAGGTTCGGCTGTGCTTCCACCGCGCTGCGGATGAAGGCCCGGTACAGCGCGCGATCGGCCTGGCAGCGCGTGGCGCGCACCGCGGGGCCCTTGGACGCATTGAGTCGCCGCCACTGGATGCCGGCGGCATCGGCGGCGCGCGCCATGACGCCGCCCAGCGCATCGATCTCGCGCACGAGGTGGCCCTTGCCGATGCCGCCAATCGCGGGATTGCAGCTCATGGCACCGATGGTCTCGATGCTGTGGGTCAGCAGCAGCGTGCGCGCACCCGCACGCGCGGCGGCCAGCGCGGCTTCGGTGCCGGCGTGGCCGCCGCCGATGACGATGACGTCGTGGCGGTGGAAGTTGTGATCCATATCGCAATTATGGCGCTTGGAGGCGGACGGGCATCGACCGCCGGGAAAGTTGGCACGCTACCTGCGTCCGATACAGGCGCACCCGGGATGGCAATCGCCCAGGGGGCGTGGCCGGAGATTGGAACAGGGCTGGCCAAGCGCATCCAGGGGAAGCGAAGGGGCCGAACGTCGGGGGACGTTCGGCCCCGTTTTTTTCCCGGGCTCCGGGCGGCGCATTGCGCCTTGTCTGGAGCCGACCCCCGGCGGGAGCGGAACAGGGGGGATCCGGGATCCCCCGCCGGGTGTCGACATTGGTCACCCCGTATTACGTCAGGAAGCGACGCAACCGGTCAGTCGGCCCTAGCTTGCGACGACTGGCGTCCGTGCGCAAGCGCAAAAGCGCCGATTGCGGCATCCCGTCGCGCTACTCCTCCCGTACCCGGGTACGCGCGGCTTCAGGCGACCGCCTTGAAGGGGCCGAGCGCGGCGTTGCCGGGCGTGACGGTGCAACCTGCGGCATCGGGCGCGCGGGCGCGGGCCGCGCATGTGCCGGTGACGACACCCGCGGCGTGGCGGAACGAGTTGCCGATGTCCGTGGCGTCGCCGGCAACGGAGCCGATACGCGGGACGGCGTGGTTCTTGTCGGTGCGGCCCGACCCGGCATCGCGCGCGAAGGGGTGGACATCCGCACGGGGCCATTGCCACCGCGCGGCGGTGCCACCGGCCGCCGGTTCTCACGCAGCTCGCGCAGACGGTCGCGCGGACGCGCCGCGGTGTCCGCACCCGGCACCTGCTGTGGAGGCAGGGGCCGGCTCATCGGCGGAGCGCCGTCGTCACGCGGGGGACGGTTGTGGTTCGGCGGGCGGTGCGGACGGTGCGGGCGGTAATACCCGGGCCAACCGTAGCCGTAACGGGAATACCCGCTGTACCAGGGATAGCTCCAGGATCCGTACAGCCCGCCGTAGTATCCGCGGGCCCGGTAGTACCCGGGCGCACCGTAGGCGGGGCCGCCGTAGTAACCGGAACCGTAGCCATACCCGCCGTAGGGCGCGTAATAGCCGTCGTCGTAGTACGACGAATCGCCGTAGTAGTAGTCACCGTAGCCGTAGCCGGCGTAATCGCTGTAGCCATAGCCCGTGGCGCAGCCGGTCAACAGGGCCACGGCGAGGACGATGAGGATCTTGCGCATGTCGCTTCCCCCCCAAGGGTGAGTGCCACCACAGGGTCGGCCCCGGCCATTGAACAGGGCCTGACCCCGGGTTGACGGGCGTCGGTGCTGAACCATGCGTTCAACTCCGCTAGTCTGGACCCATGTCTCCCGCCGTGGCCATTCCCGACGACATCCTGGCCGCCGCGGCCCGGGCCGCTCCACCCATGCGCGCCATCCCGGCACCGGGTTCCGCCGCCCGCGACGGCTTGCGCGCGGGCCTCGACGCAGCGCGGTGGGTCGCATGAGGCGCCGCAGGCGCCACGACCAGGGGCGGCGGCCGCGCCGGGGACTGCGCTGGCTGTTCCGGCTCGCGTTGGTGGCCACGCTCTGGCTGCTCGGGGTGGCGGCGTGGATCGTCCACGTCGGCAGCCGCGACCAGGCCGGCCCCGCCGATGCCATCGTGGTCCTGGGTGCGGCGGCCTACGACACCCGGCCTTCACCGGTATTCACCGAACGCATCCGCCACGGCATCGATCTGTACGAACAGGGGCATGCGCCGGTACTGGTGTTCACCGGCGGCTACGGCGACGGAGCACGTTTTTCCGAATCACAGGTCGCGCGCACCTTCGCGCTCCGCGCCGGCGTGCCCGAGCAGGCGATCCTGATCGAGACCCTGTCGCGGACCACCTGGCAGAACCTGGCACGCAGTCGCGACCTGCTGTCCGACCACGGCCTGCAGCGCGTGATCGTGGTCAGCGACCCGCTGCACATGGCGCGCGCGCTGCGCCTGGCCCGCCAGCTGGGCATCGACGCCGTCGGTTCGCCGACGCCGAGCACCCGCTTCCGCAGCTTCCGCACGCAGTGGCGCTTCCTGGCGCGCGAGGTCTACTTCTTCCATCGCGACCTGGTGGTCTCGCCCGACTGACCGGCCTCAGCGCGGATCGCCGACCAGGGTCAGGCCTTCGCGCAGCAGCCAGCGCGTGGCCGCGGCACGATCGGCCTGCGGCAGGCCGTCAAGCACGCCCACGAGCCAGCGGAACGAGCGGCAGCGCGCCTCGCGGCTGGCCTCGTCAGTGCCCTCGCTGGCCATGCCGAGCATGAAGCCCTCATGCAGGAAGGTGGCGCTGACCGCGGCCGACTTCAGCACCTGGCGGGCGTGCTCCGGGTCATAGGGCTGCACCTGGCCCTGCAGGCCGGTCATCGCGATGTCAGTGAAGGCCAGGGCGAAGCGCTCACGGCTGGCGTCATCGAGGCGGTCGACGGCGCGCTGGAAGGCGGCCACGTCACGCGCGGCGCCGGGATCGAACAGCGCGCACAGGGCGCCGGACTCGGTGTCGGAGCGCGAACTGGCGTGGACGGCCTTGAACAGGCGGTCGATGGCCGGATCGGGTGCGCGCAGCAGGACTTCGTCGCCCAGCGACAGCACCGCGGCGGGATCGAGCTGCGACAGGTCGATCGAATAGCGCTGCGCGGACACCGGCAGCGCGACGCAGGTCCCAAGAAGGATGGCGCACATGGCAGGCACCGCACGCAGCGAGCGCCGGCGCGGGGACAGCGGCGCGCGTGCCGGGATGGCCGGGCTGCGGAGAGCGGGACCGGCAGGGAGAGGCTGAGGGACGACAGTCGGCATGGCGCGAGTGTAAGCAGCGGCATGCGGCGCTGGATGAACCGTGGCCGCCGCGCGCGCGCGCCTCAACCCCGGCGTCGGCGCACCGGGATGCCCGATGCGGGGAAGCGCGCCACGTCCTCGCCGCCTTCGCGGATCGGCTGGCCGTGCGCCGGCGCCCAGGCCATCGCGGTGATGGTTTCCCAGGTGGCAGGCAGCAGGCCGTCGTCGCCACGCCACTGCTCGTAGGCGGCCCGTGCGGCAACGAAGCGTCCGCGGCCGGTCAACGCGCGGCGCCTGGTGGCCAGGGCATTGGTGGCGCCGAGCTCGCGCAGTCCGCGCATCAGCCCGGCCATCTCGGCGTGGCCATGCACATCGACGTCGCGATCGAGCACGGGATCGCGGAAGCCGGCGCGCATCAGCGCATCGCCGAACTCGGCGATGCCGGCGAACGGCGACACGTGCGCGGCTTCCCGATCGGCCTCGGCGAAGGCCGCGCGCAGCTCGTGCAGGGTGCCGGGGCCGAAGGTCGAGCACAGCAGCATCCCGCCGGGGCGCAACACGCGGCGGAAGCCGGCGAACAGCGCGTCCAGGTCCTCGACCCACTGCAGGCACAGGTTGCTGAAGATCAGGTCGACGCTGTCGTCGGCCAGCGGCAGCGCGCGCGCGTCGGCGCAGATGCGGTCGATCGGGCGCTGCAGCGGGTTCCAGCCGCGCTTGGGCGCGACCTGGCGCAGCATCGGCAGGGCGAGGTCGATCGCGACCACGCGCGCCTTCGGCCAGCGCT
This sequence comes from Luteimonas sp. A501, assembly GCF_054052085.1. Next base: position 99,458 of record NZ_JBSVRI010000003.1, on the reverse strand, counting down.
GGCGCAGCGCGACCGCGGCGGTACCGGGGCCGCTGCCGAGGTCGACGATGTCCGCCGGCGCCTGCTCGCCGAGGTATTCCAGCGATTCCAGCAGGCGCGACTCGACCTCGCGCTGCAGGTCGGCGGCGGCGGAGTAGCTGCTGGCCGCGCGCGAGAAGGCGCGGCGGACCTGCTGGCGGTCGAAGATGTGGTTCATGCGGTCCCCGCCTGTGTGTCGACGGGCACGGCCGCCGCGTCGAGTCGCGCCCGTGCGAGGAAACCGGCGATCGCGTCGGCGACCTCGTCGGCATGGGTCAGGAACGGCGCGTGGCCGCCGTGTTCGATCTGGACGAACCCGGCACCGGGGGCGCGTTCGGCTGCGGCGCGCATGGCGCGCGGATCAACCACGCGGTCGCGGCGGCCGGCGATCCAGAGGCTGGGCACCTCGAGCATCGGCAGCAGCGGCCGCTGGTCGATTTCATGCAGCAGGTCGAGTCCCCGCGCGAGTGCTGCAGCTGGCGGCTCGCCGCGCGCGAACACCTCGCTGCGCAGCGCACGCAGTTCGCCACGGGGGTCGTCGGAGCCGAAGGCTTCCAGCGCGATGAAGCGTTCGAGCGTGCCGTGGTAGTCGCTGCGCAGGCCTTCGGCGAAACCGGCAAAGATTTCGGGTGACATGCCGTAGCGGCCTGTGTCGTCGATCGCGGATGTAGCCGCGATTCCCGCAGCATCGCGCACGAAGCGCGGCGCCGAACACACCATCACCAGTCCTGGAACCAGTTCGGGCCGCGTTGCCGCTGCGCGCAGGGCGAACATGCCGCCCAGCGACCAGCCCAGCCACGGCGCCACCGGCACGCGCGCGGCCACGGCCTCGACCACGGCCTCCGGCTCCAGCGGCACCGCGCTGTCGCGGCTGCGGCCGTGGCCCGGCAGGTCGACCAGGTGCAGCTCGAAGCGATCGGCCAGGCGTTCGACCAGAGGTGCGAACACGCCGCCGTGCATCGCCCAGCCGTGTAGCAGCACCAGCGGCGCGCCGCGGCCGCGGACGTCGATGTGCAGGCTGGCGGTCACGTGGCCGCCGGCGTCTGGTGGAGCAACTGGCGGCGCGATTTGCGGGCATCGCGGGGGGCGGGCATGGGGGCTTTTCCGGCTGGAATCGACGCGGTGGACCGGGAAGTCTGGAAACCGCGCTCCCCACTGTCAACCAAAGCCACCCCGCGGCGGTTGACGACAACCCCGCACGCCGCGACTCTGGCCCCATCAACTGTCATTCACTGGCCCTATGACCACCCCCGCGGCCCTCGCAGTCTGGCCCCATCACCAAGGAGCCCAGACCGTGACCGACAACCAAGACCTGCTGCAGCGGCGCGCCACCGCGATCCCGCGCGGCGTGGCCACCGCGATGCCCAACTTCGCCGCCCGCGCCGAGAACGCCGAGCTGTGGGACACCGAGGGCCGGCGCCTGGTCGATTTCGCCGGCGGCATCGCCGTGCTCAACGTCGGCCACCGCCATCCGAAAGTGATGGCCGCGGTGCAGGAGCAGCTGGGCCTCTACACCCACACCGCCTTCCAGGTGATGGCCTACGAGCCCTACGTGGCGCTGGCCGAACGCCTGAACGCGCTGGCCCCGATCGACGGCCCGGCCAAGACCATCCTGTTCTCGACCGGCGCCGAGGCGGTGGAGAACGCGGTCAAGATCGCCCGCGCCGCGACCCGCCGGCATGCGGTGATCGCCTTCTCCGGCGGCTTCCATGGCCGCAGCTTCATGGCCATGGCGATGACCGGCAAGACCGTGCCTTACAAGCGCGGCTTCGGGCCGATGCCGGGCGGCGTGTTCCACCTGCCGTTCCCGGCCGCGCACAAGGGCAGCACGGTGGCGCAGAGCCTCGAAGCGCTGGACGCGCTGTTCCGCACCGACGTGTCGCCGGACGAAGTGGCGGCGATCGTCATCGAGCCGGTGCAGGGCGAGGGCGGCTTCCTGCCCGCGCCCACCGAGCTGCTGGTCGCGCTTCGGGCGATCGCCGACGAGCACGGCATCGTCCTGGTCGCCGACGAGGTGCAGACCGGGTTCGCGCGCACCGGCCGCATGTTCGGCATCGAGCACAGCGGCGTGCACCCGGACCTGATCGTGGTCGCCAAGTCGCTGGCCGGCGGCTTCCCGCTGTCGGGCGTGACCGGTCGCGCCGAACTGATGGATGCGGCCGAGCCCGGCGGGCTGGGCGGCACCTATGCCGGCTCGCCAATCGCCTGCGCCGCCGCGCTGGCGGTGCTGGACGTGATCGAGGACGAGGCGCTGCTGGAGCGCGCGCGCGTGTTGGGTGCACGCGTGGAAGAACGCCTCGCGGCCTTCGCGGCACGCGACGACCTGAGGCCGATCGGCAACGTCCGCGGCCTCGGCTCGATGCTCGCCTTCGACCTGCTGGCCAGGCGTGGCGCAGCCGAGCCCGACCCCGCGGCCACGCGCGCCGTGCTGCAGCGCGCGCATGCGCTGGGCCTGGTGCTGCTGGGCTGCGGCAACCTCGGCGAATCGATCCGCCTGCTGTACCCGCTGACCATTCCCGACGCGGTGTTCGACGAGGGCATGGCGCTGCTGGAAGAGGCCCTGAAGGCCGACTAGGAGCGCGATGAGCAACGAACCCGGCACCACCGAGCTGCTGTCGATCACCCTGGACCCGGGCAGCCCCCTGAGCCTGCAGCAGCAGCTGCGGCAACAGGTGATCGACGCCATCCACCGCGGTGCGCTGCGCCCGGGGCGGCGGCTGCCGTCGTCGCGCCTGCTGGCCGAGCGCATCGGCGTTTCGCGCAACACCGTCAGCCTGGCCTATGACGCGCTGATCGCCGAAGGCCACCTCGCCAGCCGGCCGCGCAGCGGGCTGTTCGTATCGGCCGGCGCGCCGGGCTCGGCGGTGGGACGCGCGGCGCGCGGGATCGCGCCGGTGTCGCCGCTGTCGCTGCGCATGCGCCCGGCGTCGGACGAAGCCGGCTTCCGCTGCCCGCAGCACTGGCACCGCTATCCCTATCCTTTCATCGACGGGCGCGTGGATGCGGAACTGGCGCCGGTGGCCGAGTGGAGCGAGGCGATCCGCCTGGCCGGCTCGCGCCATGAAGTAGTGCAGTGGCCGCTGGAGGCCGGCAGCCGCGACGATTCGATGCTCGTCGAGGAGATGCGCGGCAAGGTGCTGCCGATGCGCGGCATCGAAGCCGGCACCGACGAGGTGCTGGTGACGTTGTCCGGCCGCCAGGCGCTGCAGATCGCCGGCGAGATCCTGGTCCGGCGCGGCACGCCGGTGGTGCTGGAGCGGCCGACCGACCCTGAACTCGAGCGCCGCCTGCGCCGGCGCAACGTCGAGGTCTCGATCCTGGACCCGGCCCTGCGCACGCCGCTGCCGCAGGGCGCGGTGGTGGTCACCAGCGCGCGCCACGGCATCGCCGCCGGCTCCGACTGGCCGCAAAGGCTGCTCAAGCGGGTGGCCGAGGCCGACGGCCTCCTGATCGAACAGGATGTGCCGGCGGGCGTGCAGGACGGCGGCCGCGTGGCACCGGCGCTGCGCGCGCTCGACCAGGAGGGGCGCGTGGTCTACGTCGGCAGCCTGGCGCCCTCGGCGTCCTGCGGCGAACCCCCCGGGGTGCTGGTGGCGCCGGCGGTCTTCATCGAGCGTGCGCGCCGCATCCGCCGCCACCAGGGCGCCGTTCCGCCGCGCGTGCTGCAGCGGGCCTGGGCCTATTTCATCGGCCTGGGGCACTACTCGGCGTCGCTGGTGCGCGCCGGCCGCATTCTCGCCGAGCGCCGCACCGCTCTGCGCGACGCGCTCAACCACTACCTGCACGAACTGGTGGTCATCGAGACCTCGCCCGGCGCAAGCGCCTACCGCGTCAGCCTGGGCGTGGACATGGATGCGCACGAACTGGCGCGGCAGGCGGCCCTGGTCGGCGTGCTGGTCGAGCCGCTGCGCTATGCCGACGGCCGCGAAGCGCTGTGCATGGGCGTGACCGGAGTGCCGGCCGACCGCATCCGCGAGGGCGTGCGCAGCCTCGCGCGCCTGGTACGCGGTGATCTGGCACCGGCCTCGCGCCGCCTCGACGACGAAGCCGGCGCGCCGCTTGACGACAAGGCCCTGCGACGGCTGATGGCCGGCAGCAGCCTGCTTTACAGCACCGTCTACGGCGAGCCGTGCACGCTGGAGATCCACGCCGAAGGCGGGCTGTCGGGCACCGCCGGCTACACCGACGAAGACCGCGACCAGGGCCACTGGTGGATCGAGGACGGCCGCTGGTACCGCCAGTGGCGCTCCTGGGCCTATGGCGAAGCCTCGGGTTTCACCGTGCTGCTGGATGGCGACCAGGTGCGCTTCTACGGCGAAGACCGCCTGCTGGTGGACACCGCGCTGCTGACGCGCAAACCGGGCACGCGCCGGCGCAAGTAGACGCACTGGCCCTACCGCTTGACCCCAACTGGATCTAAGCGCGGACGCGAAGGCAGGCCACCGTCGGCCTCGTGCACATCGAACAGGACCACGCCTTGGCCAACAGGGACGCTTCATCCACTTTCGGGATCGCCGGGCTGCAGCTCGACCTCGCGCCCGGCGACAACATCGAACGGATCGCCCGGGAGGTGACCCAGGTCGCCAAGCGCTTCCCGTGGGTGCGGATGGTGATGCTGGGCGAGCTGTGCGGCTTTGGCGGCAACACCGCCCACGCGCAGTGCCTGCCCGGCGACGCCGAAGACATCCTGCGCGGCGTTGCCCGCGACAGCGGCATCTGGCTGATCCCCGGCTCGCTGTACGAGCGCGACGGCGACACGGTCTACAACACCACGCCGGTGATCGATCCCGAGGGCAAGGTCATCGCGCGCTACCGCAAGATGTTCCCGTTTGCGCCCTATGAGCGCGACGTCGCGCCCGGCAGCGAGTTCGTGGTGTTCGACGTGCCCGGCGCCGGCCGCTTCGGGGTGTCGATCTGCTACGACATGTGGTTCCCGGAGACCACGCGCTCGCTGGCGGCCATGGGCGCGGAGGTGATCCTGCACCCCACGCTGACCAACACCATCGACCGCGACGCCGAGCTTGCGATCGCCCGCGCCAGCGCCGCCACCAACCAGGTCTATTTCGTCGACATCAACGTCGCCGGCACGCTGGGCGTCGGCCGTTCGGTGGTCTGCGGGCCGGGCGGCGAAGTCATCCACCAGGCCGGCAGCGGCCGGGAAGTGATCGCGTTCGAGGTCGACTTCGCCCATGTGCGCCGTTGCCGCGAACGCGGCTGGCAGGGCCTGGGCCAGCCTCTGAAGAGTTTCCGTGACAGCACCGTGGCCTTTCCGGCCTACGGCGCCGCCGCCGCGCCGTCGACCGCACTGGATGCGCTCGGCCCGCTGCGGCTGCCCGACGCCGGGTAACGCCGCACCACATCCGCCACGTTTCGATTTCTTGCCTGGGGAGGCCGAGAGAACACCATGAACGCACCGAACACTCGCAAGACCCCGCAGCACCTTCGCCCGCGCTGTTCGCCGCTCGCGATCGCAATCATGGCCGGACTGCTTGCGCAGGCACCGGCGTTCGCGCAGGACGCGTCGCCCGCAGACGCGCCAGCCAGCCAGCCGACCGAACTCGACACCATCGTCGTGACCGCGCAGGGCCGCGAGCAGGACATCCTCGCGGTGCCTTACAACATCAGCGTGGTCTCCGGCGAAGCGATCGAGCAGCAGAACATCCTCGACACCGCCGAGCTGATGCGCGGCGTCGCCGGCGTCGGCGTGGTCGACCGCGGCGCGCGCAACTCCAGCGTGGTCAGCGGCATCCGCATCCGCGGCCTCAACGTCGACAGCTCGGCGCTGGGCGATTACGCGGTCTCGGCAATGTCGACGGTGGCGACCTACGTCGACAACACGCCGCTGTTCGCCAACTTCCTGCTCTCCGACATCGACCGGGTGGAAGTGCTGCGCGGCCCGCAGGGCACGCTGTATGGCTCCGGTGCGCTCGGCGGCGCGGTGCGCTTCCTGCTGCGCCAGCCCGAGCTGGGTGCATGGGACGCACGGGCGAGTTTCAGTGCGTCCAGCGTGGAAGGCTCCAGCGGCATCGGCACGTCGGGATCCGGCACCCTGAACATTCCGGTGGCCGAGACGGTGGCCTTGCGCCTGAACGTCACCAGCAACGACTTCGCCGGCGTCACCGACTACCGCAACGTCTATCGCCTGGATGCCGAGGGCATCCCGACCGCGCCGGACGGCATCTTCGCCGAGACGGCGGAATATGAGCGGATCCGCGACGCCGACACCGTGCGCCAGCACTACGGCCGCGCGTCGCTGTTGTGGAAGCCAAGCGACACCTTCGACCTGACGCTCAGCTACATGGCGCAGGCCGACCGCTTCGGCGGCCGCCGCGGCACCAGCCTGGGCAACGACGGCTGGGGCGTGCCCTATGACGACCTCGAGATCGGCTCGGTGCAGCGTGAGCCGGCGGCGCGCCACGTCAATCTGTCGAGCCTGGAAGCCAACGTCGACCTCGGCTTCGCCACACTGACCTCCAGCACCTCGGCGTACAACCACGAAGGCGACATCGCCAGTGAGAACACCGGCTTCTACGCCCAGAACGGCTGGCTCGGCTTCTATTACAACTACCCGCGGCCGCTGGCCTCGGCGAAGCGCGGCTACGGCGAGAAGGCCTTCACCCAGGAGCTGCGCCTGGTCTCGAAGACCGAAGGCCGGTTCGACTACGTGCTCGGCGCGTACTACCAGGACCAGGACCGCTTCGCGACGCAGGTGAGCTACCTGCACGGCTTCAAGCGCTGGTGGGACGCGGCGTTCCCGGGCGCCGAGGCCGCGGTGACCGGCGACGTCGACTTCGACTACCGCCAGGACGAGAAATTCCAGGAGACCGCGGTGTATGGCGAACTGACCTGGCACGCCACCGACACCCTGCAGTTCACCGGCGGCTTCCGTCATTTCCGCCACGAGGCGGAGACCGACGTCGCGCAGACCACGAGCAACTGGGCGTCGCTGGTCGACAGCTCGACCTCGCACGGTGAAGAAAGCGACACCCGCACGCTGTTCAAAGGCAACGCTTCGTGGTTCTTCGCCCCCGGCCACCAGCTCTACGCCACCGTTTCGGAGGGCTATCGCCGCGGCGGCACCAACGGCACCCCGACCACCGGCAACTTCGCCGAAGACCCGGCCTGGACCACCTACAAGTCCGACACCGTGCGCAACCACGAGTTGGGCTTCAAGGGGCGCGCCGGGCGGATGACCTACAACGCCAACGTGTTCTACGTCGACTGGAAGGACCCGCAGGTCAACAGCTCGACCACGCTCTGGGGCTTCTTCGCGGTGCAGAACGCCGAGAAGGCCAGCACCCGCGGCGTCGAGCTGGAGCTGGCCGGCGGCATCGGCGAGGGCTTCAACTACAACCTCGGCTACACCTACACCCAGGCCAAACTGGAGGCCGACGCGGTGGCCGCGGACGGCGCCTATCTCTACGGACTCAAGGGCGACTCGCTGCCCGGCGTGTCCGAGCACCGCTTCAACGCCGGCGGCAGCTACGGCCTCGCCGTGGGTCGCGGCCTGCTGACGCTGCGCGGCGACGCGTATTACCAGTCCGAGTCCGAGAACGCGCTCAGCCTGAATCCGAAGTTCCAGCGCACGCTAGACGGCTTCGCGATCTTCAACGCATCGGCGACCTACAGCATCGACAGCTGGGACGTGACGCTGTGGGCGAAGAACCTTGCCAACGAAGAAGGCGTCAGCGGCATCTACACCGAGCAGTACATGGGCACCGCGCCAACGGAGGGCTACTTCGGCAACGGCTCCAAGGCGCTGGTCGCGCTGCCGCGCACCGTGGGCGTGACCATCGGCTACCGTTTCTGACATGCAGGCAGACCCGCCGATCAAAGCGATGACTGCCGCCGCGGCCGAAGCGCTGCGGCGGATCGACGGGCACCACCGTTCCGGCTTCAGCGCGGCCTGCACCGAAGCGATGCACGCGCTGTCGGCCGAGGCCGGCGATCAGCCCGACCTGCTGCAGGAATTGGGGTTGCGCTACACCCTGCTCGGCCTGTTCCATGAGGCCGAGCGCTGCTACGCCACCGCGCTGGCGCTGCGCCCCGGCGATCCCACCTGCCTCTACAACCACGCCACCACCCTGCTGGCGCTGGGCCGGATGGACGAGGCGGAGGCGGCGCTGGACCGGGTGATCAAACAGACGCCGGAGGACGGCGACGCCTGGTACAACCGCTCGACGCTGCGGCGGCAGACGCCGGAGCGCAACCATGTCGCGGCGATCGAAGCTCGGCTTGCGCGCGTGCCCGAGGCCAGTGCAGAGGTCGTGCCGCTGAACTACGCGCTGGCCAGGGAACGCGAGGACCTGGGAGAGCATGCGGCTTCATTTGCGGCGCTCAGGCGCGGCGCCGACGCGCGCAGGCGGCGGCTGCAGTACCGCGTCGAAGACGACCTCGACACCATGCGGCTGATCGCCGACACCTTCGACGCCGGCTTCTTTGCGCAGCAGCACGCCGGACACGACGACGCCAGGCCGCTGTTCGTGGTCGGCCTGCCGCGCAGCGGCACCACCCTGGTCGAACGCACGCTGGCCTCGCACCCGGCGGTGACCAGCCGCGGCGAAAGCGCCGACCTCGCGCAGGCGGTGGTGCGGCTGGCGAGTCCGGCGAGCGGAAAGGCGGAGCTGGTGCGGCGCTCTGCAGGGATGGATTTCGCCGCACTGGGGCGCGCGTATTGCGGCACGCTGCCGCAGTGCGCAGTGCCCAACGACGAAGCACCGAGCGGCGCGGGACTCAATGACGCGGCTCCCCAAGATGCGGCACCCCACGACGGCCGGTCCGCCAGCGGACATGTCCGCATGGTCGACAAGACGCCCGGCAATCTTCTGTATCTCGGCCTGGTGGCGGCGGCGCTGCCACAGGCACGCATCATCCATCTGCGGCGCAACCCGATGGACGCCTGCTACGCCATGTACAAGACGCTGTTTCGCATGGCCTATCCGTTCTCCTACGACCTCGACGACCTTGGCCGCTACTGGCTGGGCTACAGCGAACTGATGGCCCACTGGCGGCGCGTGCTGCCGGCGGACCGTTTCATCGAAGTCGATTACGAAGACCTCGTGGCCGACCACGAGGGCGTGAGCCGTCGCCTGGTCGCCCATGCCGGACTGGATTGGGACAGCGCCTGCCTGGCCTTCGACCGAAACCCGGAGCCGACGCTGACCGCGAGCGCGGCGCAGGTGCGGCAGCCGGTGTATCGCAGCTCGGTCGGGCTGTGGCGCCATCACGAACGCGAACTGGCACCGCTGCGGCGGCGGCTGGAAGAAGCCGGCGTCATGACCGGCGACGACACGATCAGCGGCCGCAGGCTCGACACCCACAGGATCCCCAGCGCATGACCGCCACCACCAACGCCGTCAACGCCGACGCTCCTGCCGCTCCTGCCGCCTCCGCCGCTCCCATCGCGAAGGCCCCGGACCGGCTCTGGCTCTACGCCCTGCTGGCGCTGGTGGCCACCGCCGGCTTCTTCTACGTCAACATCATGTCGGCGATCGTCGATGGCCTGATCACCGGCCTCGGCTTCAGCAACGCACAGGCCGGCACCGTCGGCGCGGCCAACATCTACGGCGCCAGCGTCGGCAGCTTCATCGCCGTGCTGCTGGTGCGCCGCGTGCGCTGGCGGCCGACACTGTTCGCGCTGCTGTCGCTGTTGCTGCTGCTCGACCTCGGTTCGCTGGCGATCCACGCCGCCGGCCCGCTCACCGCGATGCGCGCGCTGCACGGGCTGGTCGGCGGCATGGCGGTCGGCGTGGTCTATTCGGTGATGGCGCGGACGCATTCGCCGGACCGCGCGTTCGGCATGCTGCTGCTGGTGCAGTTCGGCCTCGGCGGGCTGGGGGTGATGTTCCTGCCGACGCTGGTGCCCGAGTTCGGCGCGCGCATCCTGTTCCTGTCGCTGGCGGCGCTGACCGCCTGCGCGCTGGTGGCGATCTTCGCGATTCCGCATCTCGCCGACTCGCGTCCAGCCGCCGACGGCGCCGTCGCGCAGCGGATGTCGACGGCCGCGCGCACCACGGCCGTGCTGGCACTGCTCGCGCTGTTCCTGTTCCAGGCCGGCAACATGGCGCTGTCGGCGTTCATCATCCGCCTCGGCGAGCACTACGAGCTCGGCCGCGGCTTCATCGGCCAGGCCCTGGGCTGGGCGACCTGGGTCGGCGCCGCCGGTGCCGGGCTGGTGATCTTCATGGGCACGCGCTTCGGCCGCCTGCGCCCGATGCTGGTGGCGATGCTGCTCACCCTGGCCGGCACCGCCGGATTCTTCTGGAGCGGCAGCCAGCCGGTGTTCTTCATCGCCAACGTCGGCACCGCGGTCACCTGGTCGTTCGTGGTGCCGTACCTGTTCGGGATGCTGTCGCGGCTGGACCTGTCCGGCAGGCTGGCGACGCTGGGCGGCTTCATGTCCAAGCTCGGCCTCGCCTCCGGCCCGATGGCGGCCGGCCTGCTGCTGCACGATGACGACTACCCCCTGCTGATCGCGGCGGCGATCGCGGCGCTGGCGCTGTCCGGCGTGGCGATGCTGGCCGCCGCAAGGCGCATCGACCGACTGGACCCACGGACACACGCATGAGCATGAGCAAGACCATGAACCAATCGCACACCTCCCTCGCGCTTTCATTGTCCGATCCCGACCTGCTGCGCACGCGCGCCCTGGTTGGCGGCGAGTGGATCGACGCCGACGCCGACGGCAGCTGCGAGGTCACCAACCCCGCGACCGGCGCGGTGCTCGGCACCATCCCGGACATGGGCGCCGGCGAAACCCGCCGCGCCATCGACGCCGCGCACGCCGCCTTCAAGCCTTGGTCGCGCACCACCGCGAAGGAGCGCGCCGACGTCCTCAAGCGCATGCACCGGCTGATGCTCGAGCACCAGGACGACCTGGCGCGGCTGATGACCGCCGAGCAGGGCAAGCCGCTGGCCGAAGCCAAGGGCGAGATCGCGTATGCGGCCGGCTACCTGGAGTGGTTCGCCGAGGAAGCCCGGCGCATGTACGGCGACACCATCCCCGGCCACGCCGCCGACAAACGCATCATGACCCTGCGCCAGCCGGTGGGCGTGGTCGCCGCGATCACGCCCTGGAACTTCCCCTCGGCGATGCTCGGCCGCAAGATCGCGCCGGCGCTGGCCGCCGGCTGCACCGTGGTCTGCAAGCCGGCCACGCAGACGCCGTACTCGGCGCTGGCGCTGGGCGTGCTGGCCGAACGCGCCGGCTTGCCGCCGGGCGTGCTGAACATCGTCACCGGTCGCGACGCCGCGGCGATCGGCGGCGAGATGACCGGCAACCCCAAGGTGCGCAAACTCAGCTTCACCGGCTCCACCGGCGTCGGCAAAAAGCTCATGGCGCAGTGTGCGGACACCATGAAGCGGATCTCGATGGAGCTCGGCGGCAACGCGCCCTTCATCGTGTTCGAGGACGCCGATCTCGATGACGCCGTCGAAGGCGCGATGGCCAGCAAGTTCCGCAACACCGGGCAGACCTGCGTCTGCGCCAATCGCCTGTTCGTGCACGAGGCGGTGTATGACGCGTTCGCCGACAAGCTGGGCGATGCCATCGCGAAGCTGCGCGTCGGCGACGGCCTCGCCGGCGCCACCGACCAGGGTCCGCTGATCGACGCCAAGGCGCTGGAGAAGGTCGAGGAACACGTCGCGGATGCGCTGGCCAAGGGCGCGCGCGTGGCCATGGGCGGCAAGCGCCACGCGCTGGGCGGCACCTTCTACGAGCCGACCATGCTGCTCGACGCCAACACCGACATGCTGCTCGCCCGCGACGAAACCTTCGGCCCGGTGGCACCGCTGTTCCGCTTCAGCAGCGAGGACGAAGTGCTCGCGCTGGCCAACGACACCGAGGTCGGCCTGGCCGGCTACTTCTACACCCGCGAGCTGGCCCGCGCCTTCCGCGTGGCCGAAGCGCTCGAGTGCGGCATCGTCGGCGTCAATACCGGACTGGTGTCGACGGAAGTTGCGCCGTTTGGCGGCATCAAGGAATCCGGCACCGGCCGCGAGGGCTCGAAGTACGGTCTCGCCGACTACACCGAACTCAAGTACGTGTGCATGGGCGGGATCTGATGACGACGCGGTACGCGCGCGCCTGCGCGCTGGCGGCTGCCGTGCTGATGCTGCTGGTCACGGGTACGGTGGCGGCCAGCGTCACGGACCCGGCTACCGCGGATGCCGGCACCCAGGCCAGCGCACGCACGGAACTCGACCGCGACACCCTGATGTCGGGCCGCTACCGCCACAGCGTCGACCTGTCCGCCTATGCGCCGCCGGTAGATGCCTTGCCGCCGACGCATCGCTTCGAAGGCCGCTTGAGACTGTCGGGCCGGCCGGCCACGCGCACCCTCGTCGCACTGGACGGTTTCCTCGGCCCGGGCGATGTCGACGCCGCGCGCACGCTGCCGCAGGACCTGGACATTGCCTTGGTGCAGGACGGCGATGTCCTGATCCCGGCACAACGCGGCCCGATTCCGGGCAGCCATCCCTGGTGGGAGTTCGTAATCGAAGCCGGCCGCGCCTGGGACGAGCCCGGCGATGGCGGCTGGACCCGCGCCGCGATCCCCTTCGCGCTGGTGCAGAAGAACGCCAACTGCACCCACAACGGCGTGCTGATGCTGCTGTTCAAGGATGGCGGCGCGGTCTCGCGGGCGGCGATACAGATCAGCAGCGAGACCTGCCACTACCTGCAGTTCGACATGTGGGGGCTGCTCGATGCCAGCTACGTCCCCGGACCGGTAGCGACGCGCGACGAAGTGATCGCCGCCTACGCGCGCGAAACCGCCGCACGGCTGCCGGTGCGGCCGATGTCGGCGCTGGCCATCGACCACCCAGGCGTCGACCCCGCGCGCTTCGCCATAGGCGCGCCGCGCGGGCGCAGCGTGCACGGCGTGGTCGCCAACGGCATCCACTACCGCTCCGGCTGCGACACCCGCCACGGCGCGTATCCGTACTGCGACGTGATGGACATCCCTTCGTACTCGGTCGCGAAGTCGGTGGTCGCCGGCATCGCGCTGATGCGGATGGAGCGCCTGCATCCAGGCGTCGCCGAGCTGCCGGTCAGCGGCTTCGCGCGCGCCAGCGGCTGCATGACGGAGAAGTGGGACGGCGTGAACTTCCGCCACCTGCTCGACATGACCACCGGCCAGTACGACTCGCCCGCCTACATGGCCGACGAAGACGATGCCAAGGTGCGCGGCTTCTTCGCCCCCGACACCCATGCGCAGCGTCTGGCCTTCGCCTGCGAGGCCTATCCGCGCCACGACGCGCCCGGCGCGCGCTGGGTCTACCACACCTCCGACACCTACCTGCTGGGCACGGTGCTGCAGGAGGCACTGCGTCGCCTGCCGGGCCGCTCAGACGACGACTTCTTCGACGACGTGCTCTGGGCCGACGTGTTCGCACCGCTGGCACTCAGCCCGACCGCACGTGTCACGCGCCGCAGCCAGGACGACGCGCGCCAGCCGCTGTCCGGCTTCGGCCTGACCCTGCTGTCGGACGACTTTGCCAAGCTGGCGCGCTTCCTCGGCGAGCAGCAGGGCCGCATCGACGGCCGCGACGTGCTGGATCGCGCGATGTTCGTCGCCGCGATGCAGCGCGATCCCGAACGGCGCGGACTGCAGGTAGCGACGCTTGAGCGCTACCGCTATCAGCACGGCTTCTGGGCGCGCGACCTGCAGCCCGAACTTGGCTGCGCGCAGCCCACGTGGGTGCCCTTCATGTCCGGCTTCGGCGGCATCACCGTGGCAATGTTTGCCAACGGCGTGGCCTGGTACAACGTCGCCGACGACGGCCTTCTGGCCTCGATCGACTTCGCGGCGCCGGCGGTGGAAGCAGCGAAGCTGGAACCGATCTGCGGCAACTACTCGCAAGCGGGATGATGCGCCCAGGAGTCTCTGAGCAATCCTGACCGGACCTTTCCTCATGCACCCCGGTCGGTCCGTAGCACCTTGGTCGCACGCTCGCTGCCCGCGGCCGGCCGCGCCACCACCCAGGCGAAGCCGACGATGCCCAGCACCACCACCGCCGCACCCACCAGCGCCATGCCCTGCGGCCAGTCTTCGCCCAGCAGCAGCACGCCCAGCAGCACCGCGAACAGCACCTCGGAGGCCTGCATCGCCTCCACCCCGCCCAGCGCCAGCGGCTGGGTGCGCACCATGCCGGTGGCCTGGAAGAACAGCACCATGGCGATCACGCCTGCAAACAGCGCCACCGCCGCGCCCAGCCACAGCTGCGCCACCGTCGGCGCGCCCTGCGTGGTCCAGGCATACGCCGCCAGCAGCCACCACAGCGGCTGGCTGGCCAGCGTCATGCCGAACACGCGCTGGGTGGCGTTGAGCGTTTCACCGGTGGTCTCCAAGTGCAGCAGCAACATGCGGTTGCCGAGCGGGAACGCGAACGCGGCCCCCAGGAGGCAGGCGAGTGCGATCCAGCCGGCGCGGTCCAGCGCGCCGCTTGCATGGCCGAACTGCATCAGCAGCACACCGGCGAAGATCACCGCCGCCACGCCCAGGCCGGCGCGCGGGATCCGCCGCCGCGCGTCGCGGTACAGGAAGGGCGCGCACAGCATCCCCGCGATCACGGTGAACTGGAACGTGCCCGCCACCAGCCACGACGGCCCGCTGGCCGCGGCGTAACTCAACCCCAGATAGAACACGCCGAAGCCGATCAGCGAGCAGCGCAGCCACGCCCACGGATGCGCGGTGATCGCGCGCAGCACCGGCTTTGCGCCGCCCTGGAAGGGCATCAGCAGCAGCATCAGCGGCAGGGTGATCAGGTAGCGCAGCGAGGCGATCCACGCCCAGTGCATGGCCTGGTCCGCGGCAGCGCGATTGATCACATAGGTCAGGGTGAAGAACAGCGACGCGCACAGCGCGATGCCGATGGCGGCCAGCGCGCGGCCCGGGGCAGGGACAGGGGCGTCAGTGGACACGGTTTTCGACGGACGTCAGCGCGATCAGGCCGCGCGGGCGTCGACGTGGTCGCGGACGCGGGCAAGCGCGGCCACCAGCGCGTCCACCTGGTCTTCGCCGTGCGCGGCGCACAGGGTCACGCGCAGGCGTGCGCGGCCCTCGGGCACGGTCGGCGGACGGATCGCGGCCACCCGGAAGCCCTCGGCCTCCAGGCCTGCGGCCATGTCCAGCGCGCGCGCGTTGTCGCCGCAAGGCACCGGCTGAATCGGCGTCTCCGAATGCGGCAGCTCGAAGCCCAGCGCCTGCATGCCCTCGCGGAAGCGCTGCACCAGCGCGACCAGCTTCTCGCGCCGCCAGTGCTCGCGGCGCGCGAGCTTCACCGCCGCCAGTGCCGCGGCGGCCTGCGGCGGCGGCAGCGCGGTCGTATAGAGATAGGGACGCGCAGTGCCGGCAAGGTGGTCGATGAGATCAACGTCGCCGGCCACCACCGCACCGTAGCTGCCCAAGGCCTTGCCCAGGGTGACCAGCTGCAGGGGCACGTCGGCCACGCCCAGGCGCGCGTCGGCCACGCTGCCGCGGCCGCCGGGACCGAGCACGCCAATGCCGTGGGCATCGTCGACGTACAGCAGCGCCGACTGCATGCGCGCGGCCAAGGCCAGCTGGCGCAGCGGGGCAACGTCGCCGTCCATGCTGAAGACGCCGTCGGTGGCCAGCATCGCGGCGCCTTCGGGCACCGAGCGCAGCTGGCGCAGCGCGCCCTCGGCGTCGGCGTGCGGATAGCGGCGCAGGCGGCAGCCGGCCAGACGCGCGCCGTCGATCAGGCTGGCGTGGTTGAGGCGGTCCTGGACGCTGGTGTCGCCCTCGCCAAGCAGCGCCTGCTGCACGGCAAGGTTGGCCATGTAGCCACTGCCGAACACCAGCGCGCGTGGCACTTCGAGCCAGTCCGCGACCTCGCGCTCAAGCGCGTCGTGGGCGACGTGGTGGCCGCTGACCAGGTGCGAGCCGGTGCCGCCGACGCCGTCGCGGGCGGCACCGCTCTGCATCGCATCGACCACCTGGAACTGCTGCGACAGGCCGAGGTAGTCGTTGCCGCAGAAATTCAGCAGCCAGCGGCCGTCGATCTCCATGCGCACGCCGTCGCGGCGGCCGACCACGCGACGGCTGCGCACCAGGTCTTTCGCCAGCGCCTCGGCGCGCTGTGCCTGGGCGCGGCGGCGGAGGTCGGGGCGCTTGGCGGCCATGGCGCGCCCCTAGGCCACGCAGGTCCGCGGCTGCGGGTCGACGATGTCGGCGTGCACGGTGCCGCCGTGGTCGTGGCCTTCGGCATCGACGGTGATCGCCATCGCGCGCAGGCCCAGGCGGTCGAACAGCGCCTGGTCGTGGGCGACGTCGGGGTTGCCGGTGGTCAGCAGCTTCTCGCCGTGGAAGATCGAGTTGGCGCCGGCGCTGAAGCACAGCGCCTGCAGCTCGTCGGACATCTGCTCACGACCGGCCGACAGCCGCACCATCGACTTCGGCATCAGCAGGCGGGCGACCGCGATCGTGCGCACGAACTCGAAGGGATCGAGCTCGGCGGTGCCGTGCAGCGGCGTGCCTTCCACCTGCACCAGGCGGTTGATCGGCACCGAGTCCGGGTGCGCCGGCATGGTCGCCAGGGTCTGCAGGAAACCGGCGCGCTGGCGGCGGGTCTCGCCCATGCCGACGATGCCGCCGCAGCAGGTCTTGAGCCCGGCGTCGCGCACGTGTTCCAGGGTGTCGAACCGGTCCTGCAGGTCGCGGGTGCGGATGATCGCGCCGTAGTTCTCGGGATCGGTGTCGATGTTGTGGTTGTAGTAGTCGAGGCCGGCGTCCTTCAGCGCCTGCGCCTGGCTGCCGGTGAGCATGCCGAGCGTGGCGCAGGTCTCGAGCCCCAGCGACTTCACGCCGGCGATCATGGCGGCGACCTTCGGGATGTCGCGGTCCTTGGGCGAGCGCCAGGCGGCGCCCATGCAGAAACGCGAGGCGCCGGCGGCCTTGGCCTGGCGGGCCTTCTCCAGCACCGCGTCGGTCTCCATCAGCTTCTGCGCGTCGACGCCGGTGTCGTAGCGCTGGGCCTGCGGGCAGTAGGCGCAGTCCTCGGGGCAGCCGCCGGTCTTCACCGACAGCAGGGTGCTGACCTGGACCTCGGCCGGGTCGAAGGCCTGGCGGTGGACGCTGGCGGCGCGGAACAGCAGTTCGGGCAGCGGCAGGTCGAGCAGCGCCTCCACCTCGGTGCGGGTCCAGTCGTGGCGCGGGGCGGCGGCGTCACCGGCGCGGAATTCACTGACGGCGGGCATGGCGTGTTCCTGAAGGCGCTTGCGGAGCTGACCGGGCAGTCTGGAAAGCATGCCTGCACCTGTCAACCTCGCGCAGGCCATCGCGGTTGACGGCTGGTTCGGCCGACTCGGCCGCTGCCTGTGGGCGCCACGCTGCCTGGTCTGCGGGGAACCGGCCCGCGGCCGCCTCGACCTGTGCCCCGACTGCGAAGCCGGCCTGCCGTGGATGCCGCCCTGTTGCCTGTCCTGCGCAATGCCGCTGTCTACGCCAGCCCCCCTCGCAGGAGCAGCTACAGCTGCGACCCCGATCCCGATCCCGATCCCGATCCCGCCACAGCCTGCCCGGACCCCTCAACCCCGCCTCTGCAGCGCCTGCCAGCACGACCCGCCGCCGCTCTCCGAAGTCCACGCCGCCTTCCTCTACGGATTCCCGCTGGACCGCCTGCTGCCGCGCCTGAAGTTCCATCGCGACCTTGCCGCCGGCCGCCTGCTGGCCCAGGCGATGGCCGCCTCTTTCGCCGGCCTCGCGCGGCCCGATGTCCTGGTGCCCGTACCGCTGCACCGTGCCCGCCTGCGCCAGCGCGGCTACAACCAGGCGCTTGAGCTCGCGCGCCCGCTGGGCCGGGCGCTGGCGCTGCCGGTGCACGCGGGGCTGCTGCTGCGCGTCCGCAACACCTCGGCGCAGTCGCGCCTGGACGCCGACGCCCGCATCGGCAACCTGCGCGACGCCTTCGTCGTGGCCGGGCACGGCGCGCCAGCGCACGTCGCCCTGGTCGATGACGTCATGACCACCGGCGCCACCCTGCACGCCGCCGCCGACGCCCTGTTCGATGCCGGCGTGGAGCGCGTGGATGCATGGATCTGCGCCCGCGCGCCTTAGGTTCGCTGCGCCGCGGCGCAGCGGGAGCCTCCGCGACGGGCGCTCCTACGAACTCCGCGGAACCGTCACCGGCTCCGTGAGGGCCTGCGGGCCGGAGGTCGGCACGGTGTGCAGCTCGCTGGGCTGGCGCTCGATCATCCGCCGCACCCGCGGCCCCTCGGGCCCGCGGTGCAGCGCGCGCAGCTGCGCCGGGACGGTCGCGTCGTCGTGGGTCAGGCGGCTGTTGTGGCGGACGTACTCGAGCCAGGTCGGGGTCGCGTAGCGTTCGATCCAGACCTGCGGATCGGCGAGGTCGCGCAGCACGCGCCAGTTGAGGGCGCCGTCGCGGCGGCGGATGCGACGCCGCTCCGCCATCGCGTGCAGGAACTCCGGCACGTCCTCTTCGTTGATCAGGTATTCGATCGTGATCACCACCGGCCCGGTGCGCGGCTGCACCGGTACCGCGGTGGCGGGCTCCTTCCAGCGGCTGAGCGGGTCGAGGTTGAGTTCGGTCAGCCTGGCCAGCGGACGCCAGAAGCCGAGCAGCGCGCAGGCGACCATCACCAGCGCCGCCCCGGCCAGGGCAATGCGCACGTCGCCATGCTCGGCGAGGAAGCCCCACAGCCAGCTGCCCAGCGCCATGCCGCCGAAGGCCGCCATCTGGTACAGCGACAGCGCGCGCGCCACGACCCAGCGCGGCGTGGACAGCTGCACCGTCACGTTGAACGTCGACAGCGCCAGCACCCATGACGCGCCGCCCAGCAGCAGCGCCGCCATCGTCAGCGGCAGCCAGGTGCTCATGGCCGCGCCCGCCGCCGCGATCGCGAATGCGAAGCAGGCCCAGCGCACCAGGCCCTCGTTCGACAGCGCGCCGCGCAGGCGCGTGCTGCCCATCGCGCCGCCGATCGCGCCCAGGCCGAACGCGCCCAGCAGCAGGCCGTAGGTCAGCGGGCCGCCGACGACCAGGTCCTTGGCAACCAGCGGCATCAGCGCCATCACCGCGCTCGCGCCCAGGCCGAAGACGAAGGCGCGCCCCAGCACCGTGCGGATCACCGGGGACATCATCACGTAGCGCACGCCCGCGGCCATCGCGCTGCCGAGCGCTTCACGCGGCAGCAGCCGCGGCTTCGGCTCCGGCCGCCAGCGAGCCAGCACCACGACCAGCGCGACATAGCTCACCGCGTTGATCGCGAACGCCGCGGCGGCCCCGGCGGCGGCGACGATGGCGCCGCCGACCGCCGGGCCGACGCTGCGCGCGATGTTGAAGCCCATGCTGTTGATGGCCACCGCGCCCGCCAGCTCCGCGCGCGGCACCATGTCGCCCACCGAGGCCTGCCAGGCCGGCGCGTTGAAGGCCGCGCCGCAGCCGATCAGGAAGGTGAAGAGCAGCAGCAGCCACGGCGTGACCAGCCCCGCCCAGGTGCACAGCGCCAGCGCCACCGACACCAGCAGCATGAACAGCTGCGCGCCCAGCATCATCCTGCGGCGGTCGAAGTTGTCGGCCATCGCGCCGGCCACCAGCGAGAACAGCATCACCGGCAGCGCGACCGAGGCCTGCACCAGGGCGACCATGTCGGCCGACTTCGCGATCGAGATCATCAGCCACGACGCACCGACCGACTGGATCATGCCGCCGAAGTTCGAGGACGCGCTCGCGAACCAGACCTGGCGGAAGATCGGATAGCGCATCGCCGACAGCGCCGAGGGGCGCTGCACGGGATTCGGCGGGATGTCGGGTGTCTGCGCCATCAGGAGCCGGGCCGGGGGGAGCAGCGGCCATTGGGCCAGAGTCGATGCCTCCGCCACGTCATGGCCGGTCCGGTCCGCCCGCCGATCAGGACCCGTGACGCCACCACGATCACCGCGGCCCACGCAGCGCGAAGTCGGCTGCGATGCCGGCGAACACCACCATCCCGACCCAGTGGTTGTGCAGGAAGGCCCGGAAGCACGGCCCGCGCTCGCGGTTGCGGCAGATCCGGAACTGCCACGCCACCAGCACCAGCGCCACCCCGAGACCGGCCCAGTACCAGGCGCCCATTCCCGCCTGGCGGCCGACCAGCGCCAGCCCGAGGAAGGTCAGCGCATACAGCACGCCCTGCGCCACCAGGTCCATGTCGCCGAAGAGCACCGCGGTCGACTTCGAGCCCACCTTGATGTCGTCGTCGCGATCGACCATCGCGTACCAGGTGTCGTAGGCCGTCGACCACAGGATGTTGGCCGCGTACAGCACCCAGGCCACCGCCGGCACCTCGCCCTGCACCGCGGCGAAGGCCATCGGGATGCCCCAGCCGAAGGCCATGCCCAGGTAGACCTGCGGCAGGTGCGTGTAGCGCTTGAGGTAGGGATAGGTCGCGGCCAGGAACACGCCGACGACACTCATCAGGATGGTGAGCCGGTTGAGCGTGAGCACCAGGGCAAATGCCGCCAGCATCAGCACCGCGAACAGCGCCAGCGCCTCGCGGCCGCGGACGGCGCCGGTGGCCAGCGGGCGCTCGCGGGTGCGCTCGACGTGCGGATCCAGCCAGCGGTCGGCGTAATCGTTGATGACGCAGCCGGCGCCGCGCGTCAGCCACACCCCGGCGCTGAAGACGAACAGGATCCACGGCGGCGGCACGCCTTCGGCCGCGATCCACAGGCCCCACCAGGTCGGCCAGAGCAGCAGCAGCCAGCCGATCGGCCGGTCCGCGCGCATCAGCGTCCAGTACAGGCCCAGGCGCTCGCGCCAGGTGGGCGCGGCGGGCGCGCGCGCCTCGAAACGTTCGTAGGACATGGCGGATATGGTACTGCCGGGGCGCTGCCGCGGCGGCCTGGCGCAGCAGCGCGGCAGCGCATCGCCACGACCGTGCCCGCGCCCCTCGCTTCAATCCGCCAGATAGTGGAAAATGACGGTCTGCGCGCCTGTAGCTCAGCCGGATAGAGTAGTGGCTTCCGAAGCCATTGGTCGGGGGTTCGAATCCCTCCAGGCGCGCCATTCCTCTTCGACGCGCCATCGGCGGCGCACTGCGCTACTGTCCCGCGGCCGGGCTGGTCCTGGGGTGCCTGCTGGCATTCCCCGCCGATGCCGCCGGCAAGCGCGTGGCGCTGGTGATCGGGATTTCGGACTACCATCTCTGCCTGGCAGGGGACCTCGCGAACTTCGCCGCAGAGGCGGTCGGGGCCGACATCGCGCTGTTCCATTACGCCTCTGTTACGCCGGCCACGGCTTCGAAGTGGACGACGCGAACTTCCTGATGCCGATCGACATCGGCCAGCCGATGGCCACGATCGACCGCGCCGCGGTGCGCATGCGCGGGCTTTCGCTGTCGACGGTGCTGCGCGACCTCCGGGCCGCGAAAGCGCGCCGAGGCCTCGCTGTGGAACAGCGAGATGCATGGATGAACAACCTACTGAGAGATCACAGCTGGACCGGCAGCTGCCCGCCCATCGCAGACGTTCGCAGGCCGCCGGTCGCAAGCACCTCCTCCACCTGCCGCAACCGATCCCCGGGCGAGCCGCGAAGGCGCTCGAAGGCGATGCCGCGGCTGGCGAGCTCACGGCCGTACCAGGCCTGCTGCCCGGCCTGGAATTCCGGATCGCGGCGGGTCCCGTCCTGCACGAAGCCGAAGTCGGGTTCGCACAGCAACACCTGCGCATAGGGCCTGCCGGCCAGCCTGGCCAGCTCCGGATCGGCGCGCCCGAACATCGCCTGCGAATACAGCAGCGTGGTCAACGGCGAGGTGTCGCACACCAGGTAGCGGGCGACGCCGGCGGCCGCCGCGTCCTCGCGTTCGACCTGCGCCCGGGCGATCAGCAGCATGTCGGCGTACTCCAGGCGCCCGCCCCGCGCCTCCCACAGCTCGCGCCCGTACTCGGGCACCCATGTGGTTCCGAGCCGTGCCGCCAGCGCCCGCGCCAGCGTGGTCTTGCCGGTGGACTCGCCGCCGAGCAGGACGATGCGCTCGACGAAGTCGGCATGGACCCGCGGGTCGAGCAGGTGCCGGTGGGCGTGGACATCCGCACGCACGCGGGTGCCGGAGACGGGAACGCGTACGCGGGCACGGTCGACCTCGACGTGGGCCACGGGCGCGCCCTGCAGCCCCCCCAGCGCACGGGCGAAGCCCGGGCCGTAGGCCTCGCTGGTGAACACCGCATCCACGCGCAGGCCAAGCATCTCGCGCAGCACCGAGGCCACGAAGCGGCGATGCGTCTCGTCGCCGGCGGCGTTGTCGGGCAGCGCCAGCCGCGCAGCGCCCCGGTCCGCGCACCAGCGCGCCAGGCGGGCGTCGTCGAGCACCAGCACGCTGGCCTGCGGATACAGCTGCCGCAGCCAGCGCTCACGCCGCGCCGGCCCGCAGCCGGGGAACTCCGGGCGGGTGTAACTCAGGATGACCAGCCGTTCGCAGGCCGCTGCCGCCTGGTCCAGCAGCAGCTGGTGGCCGCGATGCAGGGGTGCGAACTTGCCGACCACCAGGCCGGTGCCCCAGGCCTTCATGCCTGCGCGGCCTGGCGCCGCCAACGCCACCAGCCGAACCAGGCGTTGATCCAGAACCCGGCGTAGAGCAGGGCCGTCAGCTGCAGACCACGCGAGACGTACAGCGGCACCGCGATGCTGTTCACCAGCAGCCAGAAGGGCCAGGTTTCCACCCGCCGCTGCATCAGCAGCAGCTGGGCGAGGACGCTGAACATCAGCACCGCCGAGTCGGCGAACGGCGCGTGGCCATCGGTGAAGCGATGCAGCAGCAGGCCATAGCCCAGGGTCGCGGCCGCCGCGCCCAGGGCGGCGATGCCGATCCCGGCCAGCGGCGCCCGGCGGACCGGCAGCTGCCGCCCGGCCGCGCCCCGTGCCCAGTGCCACCAGCCGTAGAGACTGGTGGCGATGAAGAACACCTGCAGCACCACTTCCGCATACAGGCGCGCGTCGCGGAACAGCATGGCGAACAATCCGCAGCCGATGATCCCGGTCCACCAGGTATGCAGGCTGTTGCGCGCCGCCAGCAGGATGGACACCGCGATGGCGGCATTGGCGGCGATCTCGAGCGCGCTCATGCCGGGGTGTCCGGGACGTCGCTGGAGTACTGCAGCACCTTGTCGCCGGCGGCAAGCGGTGCCACGGCCACCGGCAGTTCGCCCAGCAGCGCCTGCAGCCGCGCGGCCACGGCGTCGCCCCAGTGCAGCTCGCCGTCGGCCAGCCCGATGTGCATGGCGCCGTCGGCGGCCTGGTGGCAGGTAAAGCGCGACAGCGGCACGTCGGCCAGGGCGTGGGTGACATCGACGTTGTTGACCCGGGCACCGACGGCGGTGCGGAAACGCACCGGCCGCCGTCCCTCCAGGCCGGTGATCACCACGCCTTCGGGCGTCCGCAGCAGCGCGCCGTGGTCGCCGGTGCGGTAGCGCAGCAGCGGCAGGCAGAAGTTGAAGCCGCCGCTGAGCGTGATCTCGCCGCGGTCGCCCGCCGCGACCGGCCGCCCCGCATCGTCCAGCACCTCAACGTACAGCCGCGGCTGCAGCAGCAGGTGTCCGCCCAGCCCGGCCACGAAGCAGGCGACCGGGCCAGCCTCGTTCATCGAATAGATGTCGAGCACCGGGCAGCCGAAGCGGGCTTCGAGCCTTTCGCGCAGCGCCGGCGACAGCGCCATCGACACCGACATCAGCGCGCGCGGCCGGTGCCCGAAGTCGAGGCCGAGCAGCTCGGCGAAGGAGATCGGATCACCGGCGATGACTTCCGGCGCCATCGCATCCAGGTAGCGGCCGCGGTCATCGGGGTGGCGCCAGTCGCCGGGATGCAGGTTGATTTTAGCCAGCCCCGATTCGCCCATGGCCGGCGTGACCGAGACATAGGTGAAGCAGCGGCGCTGGTGGCCCAGCAGCACCACACCCACCTGGCCCGCGCCATGCCGGAGCTCGACCCCGGCGCGCCGCAGCGCGCGCTTGTGGAAGGCCAGGTAGCGCCCGGCGACCACGGGATGGGAGGCGATCAGCAGCGGATGGCCGGTGGTACCGCTGGTGCGGAACTGGATCAGCCGGTCCAGGGCCACGTCATCGGGCACGAAGCGCGCGATATCGCCGGCGAGGTCGCCGCGGTCCACGGTCGGGATGTCCTCGAACCGCGGCGGCCGCGGCTGCGCCCGATAGTGCGGGACCCGGGCGAACACCCCGGCCACGAAGGCGTCCAGCCACGCCGGCGCGGCGGCGCCGATCGCCTCCGGGCCGGCGGCCAGCACCCCGGCCTCGAATTCGCGCAGCGCCTCGACCTCGTGCGCCAGCAGGCGGTTGCCACTGCGGTTGCGGAAGCGCGGCGCGCTGGGATGCTCGACCATCCTGCGCAGCATCGCGCGCCCGCCATCGGTGAGCGTCGGATAGCGCTCCTGGTCGGTGGCGGCGCTCATTCGCGCGACCACTTGTCGGCCGACTCTTCGGCGGCCTTGCGCGCCAGCGCCTCGCGGATCGCGCGCGCGCGCTTTTCGGCCGCGCGGCTGGCCTGCAGCAGGCGCCGGCGCTCGACGCTGCTGACGCTGGCCAGGCGGTCCTGCGCCTGTGCCGGGGTCTCGCCCTGCGGACGCATCTCCAGGCGGTCGAGCAGCACGCGGACGAACTCCTCGCGGCGGTCGGGCTGCTCCACGTAGCGGACAGCCGTGGCTTCGCCGGCCAGTTCAGCGACCGCATCGGCCAGCACCGGCAGCAGTCGGGCCGCGGGGATCCGCAGCGCCACCAGGGCCTCGTCGGCAAGCCACCACGTGGCGACCGCCACCAGCGAGAGGGCGCCCGCGTCGGCATCGGCATCGGCATCGGCCCGGAAAGGCGCCAGTCCGGCCAGCGTCACCCGGTCGCCGTGCAGCGCGACGAGATCGGTAACCAGGGCGGCGACAGCGACCTGGCCGCTGCGGCCGATGTGCGGCGGATCGAGGAATTCGCGCGGCGTGTCGATCAGGCGCCGCGTCAGCCGTTCGAGCGGAGGACCGGGATTCAAGCTCATGCGTACGGCTTCGCGGAAACACGCGTGGAGGACGCCGCATAGTGCCGCCGCGCGAAGGCGCGGGCGAATTCCAGCAGGTCTTCCATGTCGCGGATGGAATGGATCGCCCAGCCAGCCTGGCGCGCACGCAGCAGGTCGGTCATCCAGTGCCAGGCGGCCTCCGGATCGGGGCCTGCGGGCAGCGGCGCGGGCAGGTTCAGGGCCATGGTGCCGCCGCCACGCGCGGCGGCCAGCGCGCGGGCGGAAACGTCCCAGCCGCTGTTGCCGCGCTCGTCGTCGTCGAACAGGGTGGTGATGCCGTCATCGGACAGGTGCAGGATGTGCACCGCGCGATCGGTCGGCGCGCGCGAGGCGTAGGTCTCGCGCAGGCGATGGATGGGGAAGGCGGTGGCGCCGCCGAAGAAGCCGGTGAGCACGCGCAGGATCGCCTCCTCCGAGCGCACGAAGCCATCGGTGTGCAGCACCTGCTGCTTTCCGCTCCACAGCGTGGCCTGCACGCGCGAACCGCTGCGCAACGCCGAGAGGCTGACGATGGCACCGGCCAGGGCGAGGTAGGAGACCTGCCACCGGGGATCGGGCATCGAGCCGGAGCTGTCCACGTACAGGTCGAGGTCCACCGGCAGGGTCTCCGGCTGGCGACCGGGGGCGGCGCCGAGGCTGCGCCGGACCGTCGTCAGTCCGGGCACCGGGGTGGGCGACTGCATCAGCGTCTGCATCCAGTCCAGCTCGTCGAGCGGGTCGCCGACCTGCCAGGGCTCGACGCCCTCGAAATGCAGCTCCTCCGCCTCCGGCTGGCGCAGGGCCGGGAACGGCACGAGGTGCGGCAGCGCCTGCTCGCGGTAGTAGCGCACGGCCATGGCGTGGTCATCGAGCTCGATGCCGCTGGCGCGGAGGATTTCCCCGTATTCGAACGGCTCCCGGGCCTGGCCAGGCTGCCGCTGCGGCACCGTGCCCACCGCGTCCACCGCGGCCGGCGTCGCGTCGGTGGTCGTGCTTCCGGCTTCGTCGTCGCCCGCGGCACCGCGGGCCTCATCACCCGTCACCCGCGGGTCGAAGGCGGGATGCAGCGCACCCGCCGCCTCGCCGGCCTCGATCTCACCGGCGTCCACCGGCTCGCCGCCGGCCGCGGCATGCCGGGTATCCATCAGCGCCTGCAGCCGCCGGTCCTGCCCGCCGTCGACGAGCCAGGGCAGCAGCAGTGCGGCAAAGGCTCCGGCGCCGTCGAGCCAGTCGCCGGCATAGGCGCGCACCAGGCGCGCGCCCAGCCAGGCGTTGCCACGTAGCACCGCATCGTCGGTGTTTCCGCCCAGCGCGCCCGCCGGCAGGCTCCAGAGCTGTTCGTAGATGCCCATGTACAGCCCCCACACGCCGTCCGCGGGGCTGGCCGGCGCCGCAGCCGCGATCGCCCGGTAGATGTCGGCGATGCGCAGTCCGGCCTGCCGCGCGAGGCGGTCGTTGATCAGCAGGTCGGTGTAGAGGTTGGCCACCATCGGCGCGTGCCGTTCCAGCGTCGGCAGCGCGGCGCGCAGGCGGGCCAGCAGGCGCACGTGGTCGGTCACGGTGGCGGGCGCCAGCAGGTGGTGGCCGATCTCGTGCGCCAGCACCTCCACGGCGTAGTCGCCCAGGCCCAGGCGGCGCACCTGCTCGAGGTCGACGACCACGCGCTGGTCGGCCAGCCGGATCATGGCGAAGCTGCCGCTGAGGCCTTCCTCCGCGGCTTCCAGGGTGGAGGAGCACAGGCGCGGATCGCGCAGGCGGGTGTAGCGGCTCCAGGCCTCGAGCGCCCGAGGCCAGGCGGCTTGCCAGCGCGCGAGCAGGGCGTCGTCGGCGGGCGCGCTCATGCCGGCCGCGGCCCCACGAGGACGCGGTGCGACCACGGCGAGACCACCACGATGCTCTGCCCCTGCACCAGGCCCAGGAGGTCTTCCTCCGGCACGCCCAGCGCGGTCGCGAACTCGCGGCCCGGGCGGCCCCGCAGCGGCTCCGGCACGAGCTGCGCGGCGTCGAAGCGCGCGTCCGCCGCCGGCGCCAGCGCCGCGCCGAAGCCATCGGCCTCCACCGCATGGGTGCGATCAGCGGCACGGACGACGAAGCCCGCCGCATCGGCACGGACCAGCGGTGGCTCGGCGAACGGGCCGCCGAAGCCGGCGAAGCCGCCCAGCACGCGCGGAGGGGCCTGCACCGCACCGGGCACGTACCAGCGATCGGCGCGCATGCGCTGCAGCTCGGTTTCCACCGGCGCGTGCCCGGCAAGCCCGAGGCAGGCCGAGGCCAGGTCCGCCGGCAGCCGTCCGGCCGCATCCAGCGCCGCGTCGCGCAGCTGGACCAGGCCCGAGCGCCAGGCGCAGACCGCCCCGGCCAGGCGCATCTGCTCGACGTCCGCGCAGCGGGGCGCCGCCCGGGCCAGGTCGCCGATCCACTGTTCCATGCGCACCCCGGGTGCGGCAGCCAGCTGGACCGCGGCATTGCCCAACGCAGCGAGCACCTCGCGCGGCGCGGTGGCCGCCAGGCGGGCGAAGGCCGGCACCAGCAGCTCCCAGCTGCGCCGCAGCCCGGGCTCGCGCGTACCCGGGCCCAGCAGCCCCTGCCCGACCAGCTCGATGCCGATGTCGTAGCCGGCCTGCACCGCCTCGCCCACGCGGTCCGGATCGGCGGCGGCCACGGCCACGGCCAGCACGTCGAGTTCGTGGCCGATGAATCCGCGCAGCGCATCGAGGTCGAAGCCGGGCTGGCGTTGGCGTGCTTCGACCACCCGCTGGTTGAACCAGGGCCGCCTCTCGGCGAGCGTCCGTGCCAGCACCGGCGACAGCATCTCAGCGCGCCTGCAGCCAGGCGAGGTAGTTGGTGTAGCGCTGGTGCAGGTACTTCAGCTTCAGCAGGTCGTCGTAGAGGTGCCCGTAGAGCTTGCGTCCCTTCACCCGCTCGGCGATCACGCGCTCGATGCGTCCGATGCGCGCCCGCGCCTCGCGTTCGCCGACGCCGTCCAGGCCGTGCGCGAACTCCGCCGACAGCACCCCCACCGGGTCGTCGCGGTCCAGGTCCAGGCGGTCGTATTCGGCGCAGCCGTCGTCAAACAGGCGGCGCAGCCAGCTCAGGCGGTCGGTGCGGTAGGGCGCGTTCTCGGGCCGCGCGAAGAACGGCGCGTCGAGGTCGGGCTGCAGCTTGTCGTTGAGGACGAAGGGCAGCACCTGGCGCACGTCCTCGAGTTCGACCACGGCATTGCCGCGGAAGTAGGCCATCGCCTTGGCATAGACCAGCAGCGTCATCAGGTTGCGGACCGAGAGGCCGTTGCGGGTCTGGCAGCCCGGGTCTTTGTTGCGGTCGCGGCCGGTGTCGGCGGCGGTGGCCTGCGCCCAGTCGGCGCCGGCCAGGCGCACGGTGTCCTTGGTCAGGTATTCGAACTGCGCGCCGGCGGTTTCCATCAGCTCGAACTGGCTGCTGAAGAATTCGATCCGCCGCCGCACCTCCTGTGGCACCTCCACCGCGCGGATGGCCTCGACCATGCGGTCGCCCTCCTCCTGCGTGAACACGATCTCCGGCGGCACCACGTCCTCGGGCCGGATGTCCTCTTCGATGCGCAGCAGCATCTCGTCCAGGAAGCGCGGGTTGAACGCCAGCGCCTGCACGATCACGTCGATGCGGTCGCGCAGCGCCTCGATCACCTGGTAGGTGCCGCCGCCGCGGTCGTCGTTGGCGGTCAGGTACCAGGCCGAATCCGGGCATTCGTATACCTGGTCGAGCAGCTCGGCGTAGTTGTCGCCCATGAGCGTCAGCAGCGCACTCTGGGTGCGGGTGGGGATGCGGTTGTACTCGTCGATGATCTTGACCCGCATCGACAGCCAGCGCCGCCAGGCGATGCGGATGTCATCCATGCTCTGCGCGCCGACGAGGTCGGCCGGCAGCGGATTGCCGAGCAGGTCGGCGATCGTCATCTGCGGATGCCCGCGCTGCATCGCCCGCCGCACCTCGCGCACCGGATAGCCGGCCAGCACGCCCATGAGGATCGCGCTCGCGGTCTTGCCGCGCCCGGGGCCGCCGACGAACAGGCACTTGCGCCGCGTCGCGAACGTCAGCAGCGGCAGCAGCACATAGCTGGAGTAGCTCTGCGCCGAAGGCAGGTTCAGCACCCGCCGTGTATCGCCCACGGCATAGCTGGCGCCGGGGCCGTCCTGGTACTCGATGTCGTAGTGCGGGCTGATGATCGCGTTGTTGACGATCCAGAAGTAGGCCTGGCGGAGCTTCTCGTCCAGCGACCGGTCGGTGGCCGCCGCCGCGCCTCCCGTCGCCACCGGTCCCTGGTAAAGGTCGGCGACGTCGAACGCCTTCGGCGCCTGGGCCGTCCGGGGCTTGGTGGGGACCTTGGAGACGCGCTGGAACAGGCTGAATCGGGACACGGGATTCCCCGGCTCTGGGCAGAGCGCATTCTAGCCGCGCGGGTCGGCCTGATCGGGTTGTCGCTCAGACCAGGTCGTCCCCGCTCCGCTTCGCACGCCGCACGTCGCGCCACACGCCGCGGCCCATGATGAACATCATCACCGCCACCAGCACCGGCCACACCAGCACATAGGCGGTCATCAACAGGTCCCTCATCGGATCACCTCCGGGGTCAGCGCCGGCCGTGGGCCGGCATCGCCGCCTGGGCGGGCGACATCATCAGTGGTGTCGAAGTTGCGCACGCGCTTGGCGATCAGGGCAAAGTCGAAGTCCTCCCTGCTGCGCACGCTCAGCGCGGCGCACACCACCGTGCTCACGCCGTACGCGTTGAGCGAACTCAGCAGCACCGCGTAGTCGCGCAGGAAGCCGATGGTGAACGGTGCCAGCGCAAGCGCGGCCAGCGTGCCCACCGCCAGGCCCGCGCGCCTGCCGAAGAAGCCGAAGGTCATCAGCCCCAGCACCACGCCCGCGCCCACGGTGGCGAAGACCTCGAGCAGCAGCGCGAACACACCCGCGATCGGGACCAGCTCGAAGCGCGCCACGGTGAACACCACCAGCGACACCAGCACCGCGGTGGTGAATGCGCGGTTGTTGACCTTCTTCCAGTAGAAGCTGGCGATCACCGGGAACACGATCGAGCCCCACAGCGCGCCCACGAACACAAGCAGCGAGAGGATGTCGACCCGGAAGCTGGCGAAGATGAGCCCGGCCGTGGTGGCGACGATCATGGTGATCCGCCCCACCCACAGCATGGTGGCCGGATTGACCCGGCCCTTCGCGAGGTTCTTGCCGTAGATGTCGGTCATCATGATCGACGACAGCGCGGCAAGATCCGAGTCGGCGGTCGACGACAGCGAGCCGATCACCATGATGAAGAACACCCCGATCATCACCGGCCCCAGATAGCTCGAGGCCATCTGCGGGATCAGGTTGTTGTGGTCGCCGGCGGCGGGCTCGATGCCGACCATCAGCGCCACCACGCCCAGCATGCCCAGCCCGATCACGGTCGCGCCGTAGCTGATGGTGGCGGTGATGAAGGTCGGTTTGATCAGGTCCTCGCGCACCGCGAACAGGCGCTGGGCGATGGTCTGGTTGCCGATCGCATACGCGAGCACGGCCACGAAGTACGGCGCGCCCTGCTCGAGGAACGCGGTCTTGGAGAACATCGATGCCTGCTCGGCGCTGAGCCGGTCCCAGCCCTGCGCCACCGCGTCGATGCCGCCGGCGTTGAAGAACACCAGCGGGATGATCAGCGCCGCGGCGCCGAGCATCGCGGCCACTTGGACGACGTCGGTCATGATCGATGCGCGGAAGCCCGACCACAGCGTGTACGACAGCGTGCCGATGCCGGCGATCATCACGCCGTGCACGAAGTCCAGCGGCGACAGCATCGCCACCAGCGCGCCGGCGGCGGTGAAGTTGGCCATCAGGCTGATCACGCTGCCTGCGATGTTGGAGCCGGCCAGGATCAGCTGGCTGGAGCGCCCGTGGCGGGCATGCATGATCTCGGCGAGCGTGTGCGCCTCGGGCGCGACCTCGCGGAAGCGGCGGCCGAAGGGGTAGATGAAGAGGATCATCAGCGCGCCCCACAGGCCGTAGTGGATCGGCCCGGAGATGCCGTACTTGTAGCCGGAGGTGGCCGCGGCGTAGAAGGAGGCCGCCCAGATCCAGGTGGCGGTCATGCTGGCGGCGGAGATGCCGAAGCCCACGGCGCCGTTGGAGGTCATGTATCCGTCGACGTTCTCGTCCCTGCGCGCAATGCGCGTGGACATCAGGAAGGTGCCGCCATAGAAGGCCAGCATCAGCAGGAGGACGGTGGGTGTTTGCAGTTGGTAGAACGTGAGGTCGGCCACGGACGGGCGGATGCTCCCTGGTTGTCAGCCACATGGGCCGGAACGGGACGCAGCACGCAATACATCCTGCCGGACGGCAAGCGTCCGGGCGAAACCCTGTCGGGGAGGAAAAGCTGGATCAGCTGCGCCATGGGGCGCGCCCGGAATCGCCAATGTTGGCGGTGGCATCGGGAGCGCGGCGAAGCGCGCATCATACCAGCCGGCGTCCGCCGCACCGGAACGCTGCGTTGCAAGCTGACTGTGCTCTATAATCCAGCGCAGCTGTGGCCGCCGGCCACGCACGCCAATGGTGTTCCGTGCGCAACTACGACCTCGATTTCCTCAAGCGATTCTCCCTGGTGATCGGCTTCCTGACCGTGGTGACCCTCGGTCTGATCGTCCTCTCCTACTTCGTGCACAAGTCGCTGCCGACCGAGGTCGATCCCTCGACCGCCAGGCACACGGCCAACCGGCTCGCGCCCATCGGCGCCGTGTATGCCGGCGATACCGGTGCCGCCGCCCAGGCAGCCGCGGCCGTCGCCGCAGCTGCCGCCGCCACGGCCCAAGTCGCCTATGGCGGCACGCTGGACGGCTCGGTCATCTACGGCAACCTGTGCGCCGGCTGCCATACCGCGGGCGTCGCCGGCTCCCCGAAGCTTGAAGCCGGGGACTGGACCGCGCGCATCGCGCAGGGCACCGACACCATGCACCGGCACGCCATCGACGGCTTCACCGGCGCGACCGGCATGATGCCGGCCAAGGGCGGCAACCCCGCGCTCACCGACGAGCAGGTCATCGCGACCGTCGACTGGATGCTTGAAAGCCTGAAGTAAGCTGGCCGTCCGCTCGGTCGCCGACGCCGCCCCCCGGGCGGCGTTTTCGTTTCCGCACTCCCGCTTTCCGTCCCGAGGTCCCCATGAGCCGCAGCACGCCCGCACCGCCCGCCCCGATCCTGCTGCCGGTCCTGGCCGGCGTCCTGGCGCTGGCCCTGTCCGCCTGCGCAGCCACCCCCGCGCGCGAAGCGCCGGCCGCCATCGCCACGGTCGAACTCGCGGCGCCGCCGGCCGACTGGAGCGTCCTCGACGGCCAGCGGGTGCGCATCACCGCACCCCTGGTGGTCTCCGGTAACCACCGCATCGGCCGCGACGGCACCGTGGTGGCGGCCTTCGGCGAACGCTTGCGGACCCCCACCGAGGTCGCCCTGCCCGGCGCCGCGGCCAAGGCGATCGCCGATGCCAACCACGAGCGCAGCCTCGTCCTGGTGCTTCCCGCGCAGGCGGCCGGCCATCCGCGCATCTGGCGCAGCGGCGGCACGCTGGACGCTGCGGAAGGCGACCTGCAGGTTGGCGAGGACGGCCCGCGCCTGCATCTGCGCGACGCGGAAGTCCTGCAGCCCGCGTCGCGCCCGGCGGCGCCCACGGTGGCCGGCGAAGTCCGCGTGGCCAGCCTCAACCTCGAGAACCTGTTCAACGGCGACGGCCGCGGCGGCGGCTTCCCGACCGCGCGCGGTGCGCGCACGCCCGAGGACTACCAGGCGCAGCTCGCCCGCCTGGTGGCAACGCTCGGCTCGCTCGATGCCGACGTGGTCGCCCTGCTGGAGCTCGAGAACGACGGCTACGACGCCGATTCCAGCCTGGCCCGGCTGGTCGCCGCGCTGGACCCGGACGGCCTCCGCTGGCGCTTCGTCGATGCCGCCAGCGGCCCCGGCGACAACCCGATCCGGGTCGGCATCGTCTACCGCGCCGATCGGGTCGAGGCGCTCGGCCAGGCGGCCACGCTCGAGGCCGGCCCCTTCGGCCCGCTCAGCCGTGCGCCCCTGGCCCAGGCCTTCCGTGCCGGCAGCGGCCCGGCCTTCGTGGTGGTCGCCAACCACTTCAAGTCCAAGGGCTGCCGCGACGCCACGGGCGCCGACCTCGACCAGGGCGATGGCCAGGCCTGCTTCAACGCCACGCGCCGCGCATCGGGCGAGGCGCTGCGCGCCTGGCTCGCCGGCGATCCCACCGCAAGCGGCAGCGACCTGGTCGCGGTCCTGGGCGACCTCAATGCCTACGCCATGGAAGACCCGGTGCGCGGCTTCATCGACGCCGGCTGGCACGACGCGCTGGCCGCGGCGGACGGCGGGCAGCCCTACACCTATGTCTACGACGCCCAGGCGGGCCGACTGGACCACGCCCTGCTGAGCCCGGCCCTGGGCGGGCGCCTGCAGGACGCCGGAATCTGGCACAGCAACGCCGATGAAGCTCCGAACGTCGTCGATCCGGCGACCAACGACGGCGAAACAAGCACTGCGCCCTGGCGCGCCTCCGACCATGATCCGCTGGTTGTCGGGCTGCGGCTGCGTACGCGGTAGGACGGACCACCGTCCCCCGACAGCGGGACGACTATCATTGGCCGCATGAGCCAGCACCCGCCATTTCCCGATGCCTCAGGCAGCCTGACCCTGCACGGCCCCGCCGGCGCGCTTGAGGTCGCCGTCGACCTGCCGGACGACGATGTCAGCCGCCTGCCGGTGACCGCGGTGATCTGCCACCCGCTGCCCACCGAGGGCGGCACCATGCACAACAAGGTGGTGACCATGGCCGCGCGCGCGCTGCGCGAGCTGGGCGTGGCCACGGTGCGCTTCAACTTCCGGGGCACCGGTGCCTCGGAGGGCGAATTCGACAAGGGCGACGGCGAGCGCGGCGACCTGCGCGCGGTGGCCGAATGGGTGCGCGCGGCGCGCCCCGACGACCAACTGTGGCTGGCCGGCTTCAGCTTCGGCGCCTACGTCAGCCTGGCGATGGCGGCCGAGCTGCAGCCCTCGATGCTGATCTCGATCGCGCCGCCGGCCGGTCGCTGGGATTTCGACAGCATCACCACGCCGACGATGCCGTGGCTGGTGGTCCAGGGCGAGGCCGATGAAATCGTCGACCCACAGGCCGTCTTCGACTGGCTCGACCGCCTCAAGGCCGAGCCGGAACTGGTGCGGATGCCCGACACCAGCCATTTCTTCCACCGCAAGCTCATCGACCTGCGCGGTGCGATCAAGAGCGGCGCGCGACGCCACCTGCCGGCGGCCAATGGCTGAAGCAGCGGACGCAGCGCGTCCGTCGCAGGCCTACCGCGAGGGCGTGGCGCGCGGCGACTGGGACGACGACCCCGCGCAGCACGCGCCACTGGCCGCGCTCGACCGCGTGCATGAGGCCGTGGTGGGCATGTCGCGCCGCGGCTGGCTGGCGCGCGCGTTCGGCGGCGGCGATCCTGCGCCGCAGGGCCTGTACCTGTGGGGCGGCGTCGGCCGCGGCAAGACCTTCATGGTCGACCTGTTCTACGCCGGCCTGCCGCTGCCGGTAGCCAAGCTCGATGCCGGCGGTAGCGGCGGCAACGGCAAGCGCCGCACCCATTTCCACCGCTTCATGCGCGTGGTCCACGAGCGCCTGCGCGAGCATGCCGGCGAACGCGACCCGCTGGCGGCGATCGTGGCCGAATGGCGGCGCTCGCTGCGCGTGCTGGTGCTGGACGAGTTCTTCGTCAGCGACATCGGCGACGCCATGCTGCTGGCGCGTGTACTGGAGCGGATGTTCGAAGAGGGCATCGTGCTGGTCACGACCTCCAACATCGCGCCCTCCGGCCTGTACGCCGACGGCCTGCAGCGCGCGCGTTTCCTGCCGGCGATCGGGCTGCTGGAGCGGCACTGCCAAGTGCTGGAGATCATCAGCGATACCGACTATCGGCTGCGCGAGCTGACGCGCTCGCCGGTCTACCGCGCGCCGCTGGACGGTGAATCCGACGCCTGGCTTGAGGCGCGCTGGCATGCGCTTGGCGGCGACGACGCGCACCGCGACGGCTCGATCGAACTCGAGGGCCGGCGCATCGCCACCCGCGCGCGTTGCACGGGCATGGCCTGGTTCGATTTCAACGCGCTGTGCGAAGGCCCGCGCGCGGCCTCGGACTACATCGGGATCGCCAGCGAATTCCACACCGTACTGCTGGGCGAAGTGCCGGTGATGGACGCCACGCGCGACGATGCCGCGCGCCGCTTCGTCACCTTCATCGACGAGGCCTACGACCGCAGCGTCAAGCTGGTCTGCACCGCCGCCGCGCAGCCGCACGCGCTGTATGCCGGCGAGCGCCTGGGCGGTGCGTTCGAGCGCACCGCGTCGCGGCTGATCGAGATGCAGTCCACGGACTACCTCGCCCGGCACCACCTGTAAGAGCGGCTTCAACCCTCGACCACCCCGTGCGCGGGCAGATCGTTCCGGGGCGGCACGAACGGCCGCCCCGGAACAACAACGCGTGGCCTGCCCCGCCCCCTCAGTCCTTCGTGCGCGCGCGCCAGACCGCGGCGGCCGCGCCTTCACGGCGCTCGGCCAGGCCGGTGACCAGCCCCCGACCGTCGCGGGCGAAGGCGAGGCGCAGGCCGGTCGCGGGATCGAGGTACTGGTCGCCGCCGAGCGACATCAGGGCAACCATGCGGTTCCTGTGCTCGCCGCCGTACAGTCGGGTGCCGCGGGGTTCCACGATGTAGGCTGCGCCGCCCTTGCCGGTGACGAATTGCCCGAACGGGAGTTCGCGGTCATCGCCAGCGGCCTCGTCGGCCGCGGGTGCCGATGCCAACCCAGGCGAACCCGGCGGCGTGAGTCGGGAACGCTTCGGACACGCGGTGTAGTCCTCCTTGCCGCCGGTGGCCTCAGGCGTGCCGCCGAAGTCGATGTGCCAGCCGCGGGTCACGCCCTTGGCGTCGTCGCCCCAGCCGACAAGGTAGCGGCCGTCGCTGGACATGCCGGTGACATTCACGTTCAGCCAGTCCTGGAACGGCGCCACGCCCAGGCCGGCCAGGTAGGCGGTGAGCTCGTGCATGGTTCCGCCGTTGGCGTCGCCGATCCACAGGAAGCCCTTGGCGACATTGCGCGCCCAGCCGCCGCCCGGCGGCACCTCGTCGTAGTAGTAGGTGCCGGCGACGATGCCACCGGTGCCGCTGGTGGCGCGCGCGTAGTAGCGCAGCGCCGTGGTGTCGGCGGTCGTCTCGGGATTGAAGTGGCAGACCAGGCCGCCGCCGCGGCCGTTGTCGATATAGCGCCAGGCCAGCACCGGCTGCAGCATGCTGTTGCCGCCGCCACCGCCGACGATCACGCCGCAGTCGCGGTTGCAGGCCACGCTCTCGCCACCCAGGGCCTTGCCGGTGTTGTCGTACAGCTGGCGGATGCGGCCGTCGGTCCAGACCACGGCCTGGTACGCGCTGCTGGTGCCGGTGGTGGAGATGCCGGCCTGGATGAGGCCGTCGTCGGAGATCGCGGTGGCCTCGCCGAAGCCGCCCTTGCGGATCTTCGGCAACTCCTGCCAGCCGTAGTCGGCCCAGCGGTCGTCCCAGGTATCGGGGTTGAAGCTGAATGCGCGGATGTTGCCGAAGTCGATCGGCGGGGGGACGGTGACACCAGCCAGCCGCTCGCCGTTGGCCGAAATCGCGTTGGCCCGCGTAGCCCAGCCGGGCATGGCCGGGATCATCTCGAAATCGCTGATGCGCTTCCAGCCACCGGCTTGGGTCCAGAACGCGGCTTCGCTGACCGCGGGGTCGTCGACGCCGGGCAGCGTCGCGGCGATCACGCCGCCGTCGGCGGAAACGTCCGGAAAGCCCTCCGTGGTGCCGCCGATAACCCGGGTGCCGGTGGCGGCGGCCCAGCGGGTGACGCCCTGCTTCCCGGGGCCGTCGTCGTAGAGCACACGCACGCCGACGGCGACGGCGCCGTCATCTGAAACAGACTGCACGAAGTTGCCGTCGCCGAGGTCGGTGACGACGGGAATGGCGGCGAAGGCGGGGCTGGCGGCGAGGGCCGCCGCGCAGGCGAGGCCGAGGAGTGATGGACGGGGCATGAAGGGTGTCTCCTGCTTGCACGAGGGGCGGGCGCGGCCCGCCGGGACGTGGCCGGCGGCAGTCGCCGGTCCCGATGTGATCCTTGGCGCCGCGGGGGCGGGAAGGCATTCGCGATCGATGACAGCTTCGTTATCGCGTGATGCCTGCGGGCACGGCGGGCATCGCTTCTGGCAGGCGGCGCTCGCCTGCCAGTCGTGAGGCAGCCTCGCGGGCGTCCCGGGCCAGGGCGTCCTCGCCAAGCGCTTCGGCAAGCTGCAGCTGCAGCACCGCGCAGTCGTAGCAGCGGTCCAGCCAGGGCGCCACCCGCCCGACCAGGGCTTCGGCATCGCGCACCCGGCCGCGGCGCAGCAGCCAGGGCGCGTGTACGGCAACCACTTCGACGATGTCCGCCGGCGCGCCGCGGGCCTCGGCGGCGGCAAGGGCCTGCTCAAGGACCACCTCGGCGGCGACGCTGTCGCCCAGTTCGACCGCGGCGGCCAGCAGCAGGGCCGGGGTCGGACCCTCGGAGGTGTCGACCCGCGTGCCGGAGGCTGGTGGCACGTCGATCACGGCCGCGGCCTGCGCCCGGCGCAACCGCACATGGTCGCGCAGCGAGTCGCCGGGCAGGCGGGTCCAGTCGGCAAGGATGGCGTCGGCGATCGCCACCGCGGCCGCCGGCTCGCCGCTGCGCCAGGCGAGTTCGACCAGGGTCTGCGCCCGGCGATGCTCGTACGGCGGCGTGCTGCGCGCGGCGATATCGGGCGATTCCAGCAGCCGCCGTGCCTCAGACAGCCGACCCAGCGCGATCAGCGCGTTGCCGCGGTCCAGCGCCGCTGCCAGGCGCAGCGCCGGGTCCGGCGTCTTCGGCAGCAGCTTCTGCACCTCGTCGCTGGTCGCCAGCGCCGCGGCGGCATCAAGCCGCAGCAGCTGCGCGGCCGACTGCGCCGAGCGGGTGACCTGCAGTTCGTTCATCGCGGTCGAACCCTCGAACACCGCCAGCGCGCTGCCAAGGTAGTCCAGGGCCTGCGCCGGGCGGCCGCGGCCGAGCTCGAGCGCGCCCAGGTTGGCATCCACGCGTGCCACCGCGAGCCGGTCGCCGGCGCGCTGCAGCCGGGTGCGCGCGGCGCCGAAGTCGGCGATCGCCTCGTCCCCGCGGCCAAGCGCGGCGAGGGCCACCCCGCGCCCCATCAGCACCGCGCCACGTTCGAGGTCTCCCTCGCCGGGGGGCACGTCCGCCAGCGCCACCAGCGCACGGTCGTAGTCGCCCACTGCTTCGTGCAACGCGTTGCGGCGGATCCTGGCGCCGCCGCTGTAGGCCAGCAGGCGGGCGCGTAACAGCGGATCACGCGTGGCCTCCGGGGTGCGCAGCAGCGCGGCGATGGCGCGCTCGGCGGCGTCGAGCTCGCCGGCGCGATAGTCGACCTGTGCCAGCCGGAAGCGCAGCTGCGGCTGCGACAGCTGCGACGGCGGCGCATCCTCGAGTATCCGGCGCGCGGTCGCGAGCTCATTGGCCAGCAAGGCCGCGCGCACCCGCTGCAGCCGCTCTTCCAGCGCCAGGCCGGCGCCGTCACGGCCGGCCGGCGCAGCGTGGCCCAGCGCCGCCAGCAGCCGGTCGCAGGCGGCGGCTGCCGCGGACAGCAGGTCGCCGGCCTCGGCTTCGGCCTGGTGTCGCAGGCCATGTGCGGACACCGCCTGCAGGCGCAGCCGCCAACCTTCGCGCAGGCGCTCGACCTCGCCGCCAACCACCCTCGCCCCGGGCACCGCGCGCTGCAGCCGGTCGTGGCCGGCATCACCCTCGGCGCCGCCGAGCAGTGCCAGCGTGCTTTCGCTGGGCGGCACCGAGAGCCCGGCCGAGCGCATGCGCTCGGCGACGTAGTCCATCAGGCCCAGCCGCGCCCACGCGATGTCGTCGCCAGCGTCGATCGCCAACGGCAGCACCAGGGTTGCGGCAGGGTCCGCAATGACGTCCGCGGCAGCGGACGCAGCATCCGGCACCATCGGCAGGCCCGTCTGCGGCTGCGGCCACTGCCACCAGGCGACGGCCGCCAACGCCAGCAGCGCGCCCACCACCACCCACGCCCGGCGCATCGGTCCAGCGCGACGCGCGGGTTCCTGAGGTGCAGCTGGCAATGGCACCGCTGGCGTTGATGGCGGCTCCGGCGGTGCCTCGCCGCCGGCCGAGCCGGTGTCCAGGGCCTCCCGCCTCCCGGCCAGCCCACTGGTTGCCGCGGCCCAGCGGAAGCCGAAGCGCGGCACCGTCCGGATGGTGTGCTGGGCCTGGCCGTCGTCGTCGACGCAGCGCCGCGCGCGCAGGACCACCTGCGCCAGCTGGCCGTCGCTGACGTCGGTGCGGTTGAACACCGCCTGCAGCAGCTCGTCCCGGGCAACCGCGCGATCCCGGTGCAGGAGCAGGCACTCCAGGCACTCGAAGACGCGCGCCGGCATCTCGACCCGCGTCCCGCCGCGGCGCAGTTCGCGGCGCGCGAGGTCGAGCTCGAAGACGCCGAAGCGGTAGCCGGACAGCGCCGGCTCGTTGGCGGGAGGCGAAGGCAAGATGTGGACCGGGCACCTGTGGCACCCCCAAGAATGACAGAGCCGGCGACGCCCTGCGCGCCTGCGCCGGCCCTGGAATGCTTCCGGCGTCAAGGGGCACAAACACGAAACCTAGCGTTGACCACGCCGTGGAACCACACTATGTTGTGCCCCGTCGGTTCCCGCGCCACAGGGCACGGGATGAAAAGGGAAGCCGGTACGGCAGCGGTCGAGACCATCGATCCGCCCGCCAATTCCGGCGCTGCCCCGCAGCGGTAGGTGGAAACGAGGTCGCACACGCACTGGGACGGTGGTTCCGGGAAGCGGCGGCCGAGGCGCGGAGCCCAGGCTCCCGGATCCACGAGCCCGAAGACCTGCCGACAGCCGCGCGCATGCACATCGCGCGGTGCCGGCTGCGCAATCTCCGGGGGGAGATGGCTGGTGAAGCACGCGCTCGCCCGCGCTCCGCTCCGGAGTGCGGTCGCGGCCGCTGCGACGCCGCGCTTCCACCCTGTCGATGACCGCTCCGGCCCGCCGCCTGCCCCGGGACAGTCGGCCGTGCGCACGCCATCCGGGAGCAGGCATGAGCAGCTACGACAGCACCACCACGGCACCACCCGCAGCGACCACGGCCAGCGCTGTATCCACGCCTTGCGCGTCCGCCGACGTCGCCATCTGGATCACCAAGGAAGCCGGCAACCGCCGGATTCCCTACGACCGCGCGCGCCTGGAGCGCGCGATCGACCGCGTCCACGTCGAGTTCCCGCAGCTCGACATCGCCGACTACAAGCGCAGCGTGTCCGGCTTCGTCGAGCGCAAGGACGCGGTCAACGCCGACGATCTGGTCGACCACCTGATCCGCGAGGCCGAGGCGCGCGTGGACGTGACTGCGCCGGAGTGGGAGCTCTTCGCCGCACGCCTGTACCTGCACCGCCTGTACAAGCGCGCCAGCCGCAACCGCTTCTACGACACCGGGCAGAAGTACGGTTCCTATGTTGGCCTGCAGGAATCGCTGGCCGACCGCAACGTCTACTCCAACGACATCCTGCGCGCCTATTCCAAGGAAGAACTGGTCGAGGCCGGGAAAATGATCGAGCCCGACCGTGACCGGCTGTTCAACTACAACGGCCTGTACCTGCTGGCCACGCGGTATCTCGCCACCGACACCTCGCGCGAGGTGTACGAGCTGCCGCAGGAGCGCTGGCTGACGATCGCGCTGTACCTGATGCAGGACGAGGCCGGCGCGGGCAAGGACAGCCGCGAGCGCCGCATGCAGCTGGTCGGCGAGGCCTACTGGGCGCTGTCGAACCTGTACATGACCGTGGCCACGCCGACGCTGCAGAACGCCGGCAAGACCGGCGGCCAGCTGTCCTCGTGCTTCATCGACACCGTCGACGACTCGCTGCAGGGCATCTACGACTCCAATACCGACATCGCGCGCGTGTCCAAGGGCGGCGGCGGCGTGGGCGCCTACATGGGCTACGTGCGCGCGTCGGGCTCGTCGATCCGCGGCGTGCCCAACTCGTCCGGCGGCGTGGTGCCGTGGATCAAGCAGCTCAACAACACCGCGGTCTCGGTCGACCAGCTCGGCCAGCGCAAGGGTGCCGTCGCCGTGTACCTGGACGTCTGGCACCGCGACATCGAGGCCTTCCTCGACCTGCGCCTCAACAACGGCGACCAGCGCCTGCGCGCGCACGACGTGTTCACCTCGGTCTGCATCCCCGACATCTTCATGGAAGCGGTGGAGCGCCGCGGCGACTGGTACCTGTTCGACCCGCACGAGGTGCACCGGGTCAAGGGCTGGTACCTGCAGGACTTCTTCGACGAGAAGAAGGGCGAGGGCACGTTCCGGGCGAAGTACGAAGAAGTGGTGGCCGACGAGCGCATCACCCGCAAGACGATCAAGGCCATCGACATCTTCAAGCGGCTGATGGTCAGCCAGCTGGAGACCGGAAACCCCTTCATGTTCTACCGCGACGAGGTCAACCGGAAGAACCCGAACAAGCACGCCGGCATGGTGTATTCGTCGAACCTGTGCACCGAGATCCTGCAGAACATGAGCCCGACGCGGCTGATGCAAGAGATCATCAGCGGCAACCAGATCGTGACCACGAAGCAGGCTGGCGACTTCGTGGTCTGCAACCTGTCCTCGGTGAACCTGGGCCGCGCGATCGTGCCGCAGCAGGGCCAGGGCGACCTGATCACCGACGTGCTGGAGCGGCTGATCCCGATCCAGGTGCGCATGCTCGACAACGTGATCGATCTCAACCAGCTGCCGGTGCCGCAGGCCACGATCACCAACCGGAAGTATCGCGCCATCGGGCTGGGCACCTTCGGCTGGCACCACCTGCTGGCGCAGAAGGGCATCCACTGGAACACGGCCGAAGCCGAGGATTACAGCGATGCGCTGTACGAGCGCATCAACTTCCTCACCGTGCAGGCGTCGATGGCGCTGGCGAAGGAGAAGGGCAGCTACGCCGTCTTCCACGGCAGCGACTGGCACAACGGCAACTACTTCCGCGACCGCGGCTACAGCAGCCCGCAGTGGTTGGACCTGTCGGCGCAGGTGGCGGTGAACGGCGTGCGCAACGGCTGGCTGCTGGCGGTCGCCCCGAACATGTCG
Organism: Luteimonas sp. A501; assembly: GCF_054052085.1. The sequence continues at coordinate 57,181 of NZ_JBSVRI010000003.1, read as the reverse complement.
ACCGCGCAGATCGCCGGCTCCACGGCCTCCATCGACCCGGTCTACTCCGCGTTCTACTACGAGGAGAAGAAGGACTACCGCCGCCCGGTGGCCGCGCCCGGGCTGTCGCTGGAAACCTGGCCCTACTACGAGAAAGGCGCCTGGCACGTCGACCAGTTCGCCTCGGTGCGCCAGAACGCGCGCCGCCAGCGCCACGTCGACCAGTCGATCAGCTTCAACTTCTACGTGCCGAGCACCATACGGGCCAGCACCCTGCTGGAGCTGCACATGACCGCGTGGCGCGAAGGCATGAAGACCACCTATTACGTGCGCTCCAACGACATCGACATCGCCGAGTGCGAGTGGTGCAGTAGCTAAGCGCATTCGCGCTGTCGCTTCCACGGTTCGCGTTGCGAACCGTGGACCCTGCATCACCTGCACCCAGACCCCAACACGGGAAGCACCATGTCCACCACCGCACCGACCACCTCGACGCCGCTCGATCGCATCCGGATCCTCGAGCCGCGCCACCCCAACCGTTCGACCGGGATCATCAACGGCCGCACCTCGGGCATCCTCAACTGGAACGACATCCCGTATCCGTCGTTCTACCGCGCCTACAAGGAGCTCTCGACCAACTTCTGGATCCCGGATGAGGTCGACATGAAGGCGGATGCCAGGCAGTACGGCGAACTCTCGGCGCGCGAGAAGAATGCCTACGATTCGATCATCGGCCTGCTGGCGACGCTGGACTCGCCGCAGACACGCTTCATCTACAACGTCGCCGAATACATCACCGATCCGGCCGCGCACGCCAACGCCGCGATCATCGGGCAACAGGAAGTGATCCACAACGAGAGCTACAGCTACGTGCTGGCCTCGATCACCGACCTGGCCAATCAGAACCGCGTGTTCGAGATCGCGCGCACCCACCCGACGATCCAGAAGCGCAACGCGCCGATCATGAACTCGTATGACGACTTCATGCGCGATAAGACCGCCGAGACCCTGCTGCGGTCGCTGATCCAGTCCTCGATCCTCGAGGGCATCAACTTCTATTCCGGCTTCGCCTATTTCTACAACCTGGTGCGCCAGAACCGGATGACCGGCACCGGCAAGATCATCAGCTTCATCAACCGCGACGAACTTGCGCATACCAAGTTCATCAGCGAGCTAATCCGCGCCATCGTCGGCGAGAACCCGGAGCTGCAGAACGACGAGCTGACCGCTTACGTGCACAGTGCCTTCGAGCACGCCATCGAGCTGGAAGTGCAGTGGACCGGCGAGGTGCTCGATGGCATCGACGGCATCGACGTCGACGAGATGGTCCGCTACGTGAAGTACCGCGCCAACAAGATGGCCGGGATGCTGGGCATCGAGAAGCTGTACTCCGACGCCACCGACAACGTGATGCCCTGGATCAAGGCCTACGCCGACAACTTCACCGAGACCAAGACCGACTTCTTCGAGATGCGCAACGCCAGCTACAAGAAGACCAATTCCGACAACGGCTTCGACGATCTGTGACCTGCACGCGCGCTCCTGTGGGAGCGGCCATGGCCGCTCCCACGTCCGGAGCCAATGCCAACCGACGCCTCCCATGCGCATCCTCATCGCCTTCGCCTCGCTGAGCGGCAACACGCGCGACGTCGCGCGCGCGGTCGGCGCGCGCTGCAAAGCGCTGGACCACGCCGTGACCTGGATTGAAACCGACATCCAGTCGCTGGCCGGGGCCGCAGCCGACCCGCGCCACGACCTCTACCTGCTCGGCGCCTGGACCGACAACGCCGGGCGTACGCCGCCGGAGATGAAGCGCTTCATCGCCGATCTGGTCGAGGCCGTGGGCAAGCCCGGGCGGCTGGCCGTGTTCGGCACCGGCGAGACGCAGTGGGGCGAGGAGTACTACTGCGGGGCGGTGCGACGCATGGCGACGTTTTTCGACAGCCGCTACCCGCGGCTGGAGATCGAACAGATGCCGCACGGCGAGCGCGACGCGCTGAAGATCGAGCGCTGGGTCGACGACATCCTGGCCATCACCACCATCGACGAGGACACACCCCATGCAGACGCTGCACGCCGCATCGGCTGACGATTACCACGACGCCCTGGCCGCGTACCCGCGCCTGCTGGTGGACTACGGCAAGGACCACTGCCCCGGCTGTCGGATGCTGGACATGGCGCTGCAGACGTTCGCCGCCACGTCCGGCGCCGAGGGCCTGGTGCTGCTGCAGGTCAAGCTGGAAACCGTGGGCGAAGCGTTCTTCCGCGGACTCGGCCTGCGCCGGACGCCGACCCTGTCGCTGTTCGTCGACGGCGGCGAGGTCGCCCGCCTGCCCGGCTTCCATGCGCCGGCGCAGATCGCGCAGGCGGTCGCGCGGCATTTCGCCGGGTCGCCGGCATGACCGTCCCGGCCAGCTGCGCGCCCACCGAGGCCCGCCTGTTGGAGATGGTCTTCCCTGACCACACCAACCACCTCGGTACCCTGTTCGGCGGCCAGGCGCTGGCGTGGATGGACAAGGCGGCGTTCATCGCCGCCTCGCGCTACGCGCGGCTGACGGTGGTGACGGCGCGCTCGGAGCAGGTCGACTTCACGCTGCCGATTCGCCAGGGACAGCTGGTGGAAACCGTGGCGCGGGTCGTTGCCGTCGGTCGCACCTCGATGCGGGTCGAGGTGGAGCTGATCGCCGAGGACCTGCTCAGCGGCGAGCGCGAAACCTGTACCCGCGGCCGCTTCGTGATGATCGCTCTCGACAGCCGCGGGCGGCCCGCGCAGGTCGCGCCCTTGCCCGGCGCTTGAATGCTTTCGTGGCAGGGGCGGCGGGCGTGAGCGGTCTGCCGGTGTCGCCGGGCGGCGGGTACCATCGGCGCACCACCGGGGAGATCGCCATGTCACGCAACGCCTGCATCCTGCTGTCGTCGTTCGTTTTCGCCGTCCTTGCCTCGCCGCTGCAGGCACAGGAGGCCCAACGGGCCGAAGTGGCCGCGGCCGCCGCGGAGCTCGGCGACAAGGTCGTGGCCTGGCGCCGCGACATCCACCAGCACCCGGAGCTCGGCAACCGCGAGACGCGCACCGCGGCGCTGGTCGCCGAGCACCTGCGCGAGCTCGGCCTCGAGCCGCGGACCGGCATCGCCACCACCGGCGTCACCGCGGTGCTCAAGGGCGGCAGGCCCGGCCCGCGAATCGCGCTGCGCGCCGACATGGACGCGCTGCCGGTGACCGAGGCCAGCGGCCTGCCGTTCGCGTCCACGGCGACGACGACCTTCAACGGCCAGGACGTGGGCGTGATGCACGCCTGCGGCCACGACGCCCACACCAGCGTGCTGATGGGCGTGGCCGAGGCCCTGGTGGCGATGCGCGACGAGCTTCCGGGGGAGGTCCTCTTCATTTTCCAGCCGGCCGAGGAAGGCCCGCCGGACGGCGAGGAGGGCGGCGCGGAGGAGATGCTGGCGCAGGGCATCTTCAAGGACTTCAGGCCCGACGCGGTATTCGGCCTGCACGTGTTCTCGACCCTCAACGCCGGCCAGCTCGGCGTGCGCAGCGGGCCGACGATGGCCGCCTCCGACCGCTTCAACATCGTGGTCCAAGGCCGGCAGACGCACGGCTCGCGGCCCTGGGGCGGCGTGGATCCGATCGTGGCCGCGGCCGACATCATCGGCACCGCGCAGACCGTCGTCAGCCGCCGCCAGGACATCTCCCGGCAGCCGGTGGTGCTGAGCTTCGGCGCGATCCACGGCGGCGTGCGCTTCAACATCATTCCCGACCGGGTGGAGCTGGTGGGCACCATCCGCACCTTCGACGACGGCATGCGCGAGGCGGTGTTCGCCGACTTGGCAAACGTCGCCGAAAAGGTCGCGGCCGCGCACGGCGCCACGGTGGTGGCCAAGGTTCCCGATACCGCCGGCACCCCGGTCACCGCCAACGATCCCGCGCTGACCGCGCGCATGCGCCCGAGCCTGGAAGCGGTGGCGGGCGCCGGCAACCTGATCGACATGCCGCTGAACATGGGCGCCGAGGATTTCTCGTACTACGCGCGCGAGGTGCCGGCGGTGTTCTTCTTCGTCGGCGCGACGCCTGCGGGGCAGGACCCGGCGACGGCGCCGAGCAACCATTCGCCGGAGTTTTTCCTCGACGAATCCGCGCTCGACCTCGGCCTGCGCGCGATGCTGCAGCTCTCACTCGATTATCTGCACGGCGAGGGCTGAGCCCACTGGAAAGAAAGAACGCTTTTTTGCCACGGATTTACGCGGATAGAGCCGAAGCGGGGAAAAGCTTTTCAGCCGCGGCTCGGCGAGGTTGGTGCAATCCGTTCACAGCCGGGCAGAAGACCTTTGCTCTTTCTTTCCTCTGCTTTATCCGTGTAAATCCGCCCTTATCCGCGTGAATCCGTGGCAAGGCTGTGCATGCCAGCGGCGATCCGCAATGGCGTCGAACGGCAGGATCCGGCGGCGCAGGCGGGCGATAATGCGGGCATGACCAGCGAACTCCCCCTCGGCCGCGAGGTTGCCTACCCGCGCGCCTACGACCCGGCCCTGCTGTTCCCGATCGCGCGCGACCAGGGGCGCGACGCGCTCGGCATCGCCGCCGGCGCCCTGCCCTTCAGCGGCCACGACCGCTGGCACGCCTACGAGCTGTCCTGGCTGGATGCACGCGGCAAACCCGCGGTGGCCACCGCCACCTTCCTGGTGCCCGCGGACTCGCCGCGACTGATCGAGTCGAAGTCGCTCAAGCTCTATCTCAACTCGTTCAACTCCACGCGCTTCGCCGACCGCGACGACGTCCACGCACGGATCGTCGCCGACCTGTCGGCCGCGGCCGGCGCCCCCGTCGCAGTCGCGTTTGGCCTGCCGCCGGTGGATGCCGGCTCAGGCACGTACGCGCAGGCGGCGGCATCCGGGACCGGGCAGGACACGCGGACACCGGTATCGATCGACGACATCGAGGTCGACTGCGACGAATATGACGCCCCCAACCCCGCGCTGCTGACGGCCGACGCCGGCGAGATGGTGAACGAGGTCCTGCACTCGGCCCTGCTGAAGTCGAACTGCCCGGTCACCGGCCAGCCCGACTGGGCCAGCCTGCGCCTGGCCTACCGCGGGCCGCGCATCGACCGCGCCTGCCTGCTGCGCTACCTGGTGTCGTTCCGCGAACACGCCGGCTTCCACGAGCAGTGCGTGGAGCAGGTCTTCGTCGACGTCATGGCGCGCTGCCAACCGGCATCGCTGTCGGTGGAGGCACGCTACACGCGCCGCGGCGGACTCGACATCAATCCCTGGCGGGGCACGCCGGGATTGTCGCCACCGGCGGCCGGGCGGGATCCGCGGCAGTAGTGGACGCGATATTTCCTTAACAGGGCCGGTGTAAACCTGTCGGCGCTTCACGCGGCGCAGGAGGCCCGAATGAGCAATCCCCAGAACCCCAACGACCCCGGATCGCTGTCGCTCAAGCCAGGTGCCAAGCCGTCCGGCACCCCGGCCGGCGGCAACGGCAAGCCGGACTTCAGCAACGTCCGCAGCAGCGTCAGCAGCACCGAAGCGCCCGCCGCGGGCCGCCCCGACTTCAGCAACGTGCAGTCTTCGGTCAGCTCGACCGAGGACGTCACGGGCGGGAGCCGGTACACCGTGCAGAAGGGCGACACCCTTTCCCACATCGCCAAGGCCCAGTACGGCAAGGCCAGCGAGTGGCGGCGCATCTTCGATGCCAACCGCGACACGCTGGACGATCCCGACCGGATCCAGCCCGGCCAGACCCTGAAGATCCCGGCCGCGGCCCGCGAAGACGACGGCACCACGACCAGCCCACACGGAGACAAGCAATGACCCGACGCCCGATGACCACCGCGCTGGCCGCGGCACTGCTGGGCAGCCTGGCCCTGGCCGGCTGCAAGAAGGACGAGCCCGCGGCACCGCCACCGCCGATGTCCACGCCGGCACCCGCCGCCACCCCGGCCGCGGCGCCCGCACCGCGGGTGAGCGTGACCTCGGTCGACCTCGGCACCGAGATCGATGGCAGCAACCGCGTCGCCAACCCGGCCACCACCTTCGCCCCCACCGACACCATCCACGCCTCGGTGGCCACGACCTCGTCGGACCCCTCGGTGCCGCAGAACGGCCAGCTGACCGCGCGCTGGACCTATGAAGGCGACCAGCTGGTGGACGAAACCAGCCGTGACTTCAGTTTCACCGGCACCGGCCAGTCCGCCTTCAAGATCAGCAAGCCCGACGGCTGGCCGACGGGCAACTATCGCGTCGAGATCCTGCACGACGGCGAAGTCGTGCAGACGCGGGACTTCGAGATCCGCTGAGTCCTTCGGCTTCAACAGGGCGCGGCCCTTCGGGGTCGCGCCTTTTTCATGTCGCCACCGCGACCTGGCCCAATCGCGCCTCGGGGCCTGCCGCCTTTGCCCGTACCGTCGCGAAGCGCGACAATGACCGTCCACATCCGCCGCGCGCGCTCCGCAGCGCGGCCCCCCTTGGAGGAACCGATGGCAGACTTCACCCCGGCCGTGCCCGCAGGCGGCAGCCCGATCACCAAGACCGCGAAGGGACTCAGCGTCCCCGACCGCCCGATCATTCCCTTCATCGAAGGTGACGGCACCGGCCCGGACATCTGGAACGCCAGCGTGCGCGTGCTCGACGCCGCGGTCGAAAAGGCCTACGGCGGCAAGCGCAAGCTCGAGTGGATGGAAGTCCTGGCCGGCGAGAAGGCCTTCAACGCCACCGGCGAGTGGCTGCCGGAGTCCTCCGTCGAGGCCTGCCGCGAGTACCTGGTGAGCATCAAGGGCCCGCTGACCACGCCGGTCGGCGGCGGCATCCGCTCGCTCAACGTCGCCCTGCGCCAGATGCTGGACCTCTACGTCTGCCTGCGCCCGGTGCGCTGGTTCGAGGGCGTGCCCTCGCCGGTGAAGAGGCCGGGTGACGTCGACATGGTGATCTTCCGCGAGAACACCGAGGACATCTACGCCGGCATCGAATTCGAGCCGGGCTCGGCGGACGCGACGAAGGTGCTCGACTTCCTGCAGAAGGAATTCCCGAAGGGCTTCGACAAGATCCGCTTCGGCACCGCCGACAAGGCCAATGCCTGGAACGAGCAGCTGTCCGCGGTCGGCCAGCCGGCCACCGACGCCACGGTCAACGTCGGCATCGGCATCAAGCCGGTCAGCTGGCAGGGCACCGAGCGCCTGGTGAAGTCGGCCATCGAGTACGCCATCGCCAACGACCGCAAGTCGGTGACGCTGGTGCACAAGGGCAACATCATGAAGTTCACCGAGGGCGCGTTCCGCGACTTCGGCTACAAGGTGGCGCGCGAGCAGTTCGGCGCGGTCGAACTTGACGGTGGCCCCTGGCACGTCATCCCCGAGGGCAAGCCGGGCGCGGGCATCATCATCAAGGACGCTATCGCGGATGCGTTCCTGCAGCAGATCCTGCTGCGTCCGCGCGAATACGACGTCTCGGCCACGCTGAACCTCAACGGCGACTACCTGTCCGACGCCCTGGCCGCCCAGGTCGGCGGCATCGGCATCGCGCCGGGTGCGAACATCAACTACGTGACCGGCCATGCGGTGTTCGAGGCCACGCACGGCACGGCGCCGAAGTATGCCGGCCTGGACAAGGTCAATCCGGGTTCGGTGATCCTGTCGGGCGAGATGATGCTGCGCTACATGGGCTGGACCGAAGCCGCCGACGCCATCATCAAGGCGATGGACGGTGCGATCGGCTCCAAGCGCGTCACCTACGACTTCGCCCGCCTGATGGACGGTGCCACCGAGGTCAAGTGCAGCGAGTTCGCGGACGAGATCATCAAGCACCTCTGACGGAACCTCGCCGCACGCTCCATTGTTCTCCTGCAATGCCCGCGACGCCCGTCGCGGGCATTGCTCGTTTCGGGGCCTGGATTTTTTGACGATGTGGCGCGCGGCGTGGCGGTGGGGTATCCCGTGCGCAGGTCGGCTTCGCCGCCCTTGAATGCGCTCGGGATACCCCACCACCCCACCGCCTCCTATCGCAGACGCGAGGTTGGGGGGCAAGTGCGGGAGCGTGGGCTGCGGCAGCAGCTTCGATGCGAAGCGCCGCATATGCTGCCTACAGCGCGCAAGCCGCGGGTTCCCCTGCTTGCCCAGGCGATCCGCGGCGGAGGGTGGGTGGGGTCGCAGTGCGCATTCAAGGGCGGCGCAGCCGACCTGCGCACGGAGTGCCCCACCCACCCTCCGCCCTCGCGAAACCCTCCCGGGCGCCTACGGAGCACGACCACCTCCGCGGAGGAAGCGAAAAGACCGTCGCGGGGCCACACTCGGGCCATGGCCTCTTCGACAAACGACCCGCTGGTGCCGCGCGCGTCCGCGCTGGTGCTGGACGCGTTCGAGGACTACGACGCGCGCTTCGGCGACCTGACGCGGCGGGCGCGACGGCGTTTCATCCAGCGCGACTGGCGCGGCGCCCAGGCGGACGCGCTGGCGCGCATCGAGCTGCAGGATGACTTCCTGGCAGAGGCGCTGGGCCGGCTCGAGGCCCTAGTCGGCGAGCGCATGCGCTCGCGGCCGTTCTGGGCGGCGGTGCGTGAGTGCTATGGCACGCTGACCGAAGGCCGCAGCGATGCGGCGATGGCGCGCACGCTGTTCAATTCGATGTCGCGGCGCTTCTTCCTGACCGAGGGCGTGGCGCAAGCGCTGGAGTTCCACCAGCCGGGCGACGGGGCCGCAGGCGACCCGGACAGTCCCGGTGAGCTGCATCCGCTGCCCGACGGCGCGGACGCCTGCGAGCGCTGGCAGAAGGCGCTGCGAGCGCGCGGCTTTCCGCATCGCGATATCGACGCCGACGCCCGCGCCATCGCGGATGCCGTGGCATCGCGCCTAGCGCTGCACGACGCGAACGTTGCCGACGACGCCGCACGGTGCCACGACGATGCGGGCCGCCCCGACGATCCCCGCGGCCCGGACATCGCCCTGCTGGACACCGTGTTCTACCGCGAGCGCCGCGCCTACCTCGTCGGCCGCGTCGAGGCCGTCGACGGCCCCCGGCCGCTGGTGGTGGCGCTGGTGAACGCGGCCGACGGCGTGCGCGCCGATGCCGTGCTGGTCGAGCGCGCGCAGGTCTCGATGCTGTTCGGCCACGCCCACAGCTGGTTCCACGCCGACCTGGCGCGCGTCGGCGACGCGGTCGCCTTCCTGCATTCGCTGCTGCCGGCCAAGCCGGTGTCCGAGCTGTACTCGGTGCTCGGCCGCGCCAAGCAGGGCAAGACCGAACGCTATCGCGAGATCCGGCGCCATTTCGCGGCCCATCCGGACGAACGCCTGGTGCGTGCCGACGGCGTGCGCGGCATGGTCATGGCGGTGTTCACCCCGCGCGACCTGCCGGTGGTGTTCAAGGTCATCCGCGACCGCTTCGCCGAACCCAAGGACAGCGTGCGCGCCGACATCGAGGCCAAGTACCGGCTGGTGGCGCGCCGCGACCGCGTCGGCAGGCTGGTGGACGCGCAGGAGTTCCGCCGCCTGCGTTTTCCGCGCGCGGCCTTCGAGCCGGGGATGCTGGAGGAGCTGCTGACCCAGTGCGCCGAAACCGTCACCGCCGAGCGCGACGTGGTGCTGCTGCGGCACTGCTACGCCGAGCGCCGGCTGCGGCCGCTGGACCTGTTCGCGCGCGAGGCACCGGAGGCCGAGGCGCGGCGGGCGGTGCTTGACTACGGCCAGGCGATCACCGACCTGGCGCGCAGCGGCATCTTCCCCGGCGACCTGCTGCTGAAGAACTTCGGGGTCTCGCGCCACGGCCGCGCGCTGTTCTACGACTTCGATGAACTCTGCCTGCTGGAGGAGGCCAACTTCCGCGACGTGCCCGAGGTGCGCGAGGAAGACGAAACCCGGCCGCTCGAGGACTGGCTGTACGCGCGCCGCGACGACGTCTTCCCCGCGCTGTTCCCGAACTTCCTCGGGCTGCCGCCGCCGCTGCGGCAGGCGCTGCTGGAGACACACCCGGGGATTTTCGAGGCTGGCTGGTGGCGAGGCATCCAGGCGCGGCTGCGCGCTGGCGGCTACCTCGACGTGGCGCCCTATCCTCCGGCCGCGCGGCTGCCGGATCCATGAGGGCGACGGCGGCGGGCAGGCGGCGCACGGGATCGGACCCGGGTTTGCCGGTAGGCTGGCGACCCAGTCCAACAGGAACCGCCGCCATGACCCGACGCCTGCCGATCGCCCTGCTTCCGCTGTTCCTCGCCGCCTGCACCACGGCTCCCGCCGGCGTCGCCTCCGCGGACCCCGAGCCCGGCGCGGACACCGCGGCTGCCGCGCCCGCGGGCAAGGCACCGGCCGCCGGCGTTGCCATGCGCGCGCCTGACCCGCTGCTCGACCAGGCGCTGGGAGGGGCCTGGCGCTCGCCCGAAAACGTGGCCCGCGACCAGTACCGCCATCCGCGCGACACGCTGGCCTTCTTCGGCATCGAGACCGGCCAGACCGTGGTCGAGATCACCCCCGGTGGCGGCTGGTACGCCGAGATCCTCGCGCCCTGGCTGCGTGCCGGCTACGTCGCCGCGATCGTCGACCCGGCTGCCCTGCCCGAAGCGCGACGCGACTATTCCGCGCGCTCCAGGGCCGGCCTCGAAACCCTGTTCGCCTCGGCGCCGGCGCAGTACGGCGATGCCCGCATCGTCGCCTACGATCCCGCGGCGCCGGTACTTGGCCCGGCGAACTCGGCCGATGCCGTGCTGACCTTCCGCAACGTCCACAACTGGCGCTCCTCGGGCCAGGCCGAGGGCATGTTCAAGGGCTTCTTCGACGTGCTCAAGCCCGGCGGCGTGCTGGGCGTGGTCGAGCACCGCGCCGCCGGCGATGTGGCCGATGACGACAAGTCCGGCTACGTTGGCCAGGACCAGGTGATCGCCCTCGCGACCGCAGCCGGCTTCCGGCTGGACGAAGCCAGCGAGATCAACGCCAACCCGCGCGATACCCGCGACCATCCCAACGGCGTCTGGACCCTGCCGCCCGGCAACAAGCACGACGCCGAGGACCGCCAGCAGTACGAGGCCATCGGCGAAAGCGACCGCATGACGCTTCGCTTCATCAAGCCCTGAGTGCTGGTCGCCTTCAACAAGCCGCACGGCGTGCTCTGCCAGTTCACCGACCGCAGCACGCCGCCGCGGCCGACCCTGGCCGGCTTCGGCCTGCCCCCGGGCGTGTATCCCGCGGGCAGGCTCGACCACGACAGCGAGGGCCTGCTGCTGCTCACCGACGACGGCGCGCTTGCCCACCGCATCACCGATCCGCGATACAGGCTCGCCAAGACCTACCTGGCGCAGGTGGAGGGTGCGCCGGCACCGGAGCAGCTCGCCCGGCTGGCCGCCGGCGTCACGCTGCGCGACGGACCGACGCGTCCGGCCCGGGCGCGCCTTCTCGATCCGGCACCCGCACTCTGGCCACGCGATCCACCGGTGCGGATGCGCAAGACCGTCCCCGACGCCTGGGTCGAACTGGTCATCAGCGAGGGCCGCAACCGCCAGGTGCGGCGGATGACCGCGGCCGTCGGACTGCCTACGCTGCGCCTGGTGCGGGTTGCGATCGGCACCGCCCGCCTCGACGGCCTGGCGCCGGGACAGTGGCGCGAACTCGCGCACGCGGCGCCGTTTTCTTCCTTCTGATACCGTCAGCAGTCGCGCGCGACGTCCGTCGCGCGCAGCCGTGGAACACGCCATGAAGGCAAGCACCATCCATGGGCGGGTACTCGTCGTCGACGACCAGCCGGCCAACCTGCGCGTTGTGAGCGCGCTCCTGGAACGCCAGGGATACCACGTGGCAGCCGCCGAAAGCGGCGAGGCCGCGCTCGCCGCCGCCGAGGAACAGCCGCCGGACCTGATGCTGCTCGACATGATGATGCCGGGCATGGACGGCTTCGGCGTGATGGAGGAGATCCGCCTGCGCGCGCTGCTGCCGCGGGTACCGGTGGTCTTCCTGACCGCCGCCCAGGACCGCAGCCTGCTGCTGCGCGCCTTCGAGGCCGGCGCCGTCGATTACGTGGTCAAGCCTTTCATTCCCGAGGAGCTGCTGGCCCGGGTCAACGCGCACGTGGGCCTGAAGCTCGCGCGCGACCGCCTGGAGCAGGTGGCGCGCGAACGCCAGGAGCTGGTCAACCTGGTTGCGCACGACCTGAAGAATCCGCTCAGCAGCGTGGTCTTCGCCAGCGACATCCTGGCCTCGGGCACGCTGCGTCCCGAGCGCGTGCCGCGCTACCTGGAGGTGATCCGGGAAAGCGCCGACGAGGGCCTAGGCTATATCCGCCGCTACCTGGAAACCCAGGCCAGCGCGCGCGTCGCCGCCAGCGGGCGCGATGCCTGCGTGGCGCTCGCGGAGGTGGTGGAGTGGATCGTCGGCCGCTACGGCATGCAACTCGAAGACAGCGGCTGCCGGCTGGTGGTGGGCGAGATCGGTCCGGGCGTGGTGGCGATGGATGCGCTGGTGCTGCGACAGGTCGCCGGCAACCTGGTCAGCAACGCGATGAAGTACGCGCCGGGAAGCGAGGTGTTCATCCACGCCAGCCCCGGGGCCCCGGGCTTCTGGAAGCTGTGCGTGTCCGACCGCGGCCCGGGCGTGCCGGGTCACCGGCAACGCGAGCTGTTCACTCCGTTCACGCGGCTGACCGAAGCGGACCCGGCGATCGCCGGATCATCGAGCGGGCTTGGACTGTCGCTTGCCCGCCAGATCGTCAGCAACGTCGGCGGCCAGCTCTGGTACGAGGACCGCGAGGGCGGCGGCGCCTGCTTCGTGGTCGAACTTCCCGAGGGGCGCAGCCCGGACGCCGGGCGCCGCGCCACCAGGGACTAGCCGCGCCGGACCGGCCGGGCCCGGATCAGTCGTCCTCGCCCTGCGACTGCGGACGCGACGACGTGTCCCGTGCGTCCACTTCGACGCCCAGGTCGGCGGACTCTAGCGCCTCGCGGACCTGTCGCGGGCGCCGCTGCATCGCGGCCAGCTCGGCGGCCTTGCGACGATGCCTGACCACCGCGTAGGCCGCGGCACCGATGCCGATCGCCGCGGCCGTGAGCGCCACGGGATGGCGGCGGGCCACGATCCCGGCCGCGCGCGCGCCGGTGCGCGCCGCGCCCAGGGCCACGCCGGCCTGGAGCCACTTGCCGGCGCCCTGCTGCATTCCACTCAGCCAGCTGCCTGCGTCCTGCGGCATGCCGTTGAGCCACTTGCCGGCGCCGTCGGGAACGGCATGGCGCAGGCCGTCGCCAAGGCGTCCGGCCAGGTCCATGGCCTTGTCGGGGATGGCGTCGCGAACGTCGCGGATGATGGTGCGTTTGCGCATGCGGGGGTCCTCGGGCTTGCACCGGCGCCTGCGCGCCAGCGGGGGGATGGATGACAGGGGGATGGATGACAGGTGCGAGTCTCGCGCGTGCGTCGTCGTGCCCGCGTGATCCGGGCGGCGCCGTTCAGCCGCCGCGCGGCCGCGCACGATGGGTGGGAACGGCGTTCCACGGATCCTCGGGCCAGGGGTGCCTGGGATACCGGCCCTTCATCTCCCGCCGCACCTCGGGCCAGGTGCGGTCCCAGAAGCTGCGGAGGTCGGACGTCACCTGCAGCGGGCGCCCGGCCGGCGACAGCAGGTGGAGCAGTAGCGGCACGCGGCCGTCGGCGATGCGCGGCGTGTCGGCCAGGCCGAACAGCTCCTGCAGCTTGACCGCGAGCACCGGCGGCTGCGGCTGGCCGTCGCCGCCGATGGCGTAGTCGATGGCGCGCGCCTGGCCCGAAGGCACGGTGATGCGCACCGGTGCCAGCGCGTCCACGCGCTGCTGCAGGGCCCAGTCCAGGCGGCCGCGGACGGCCGCCGCCAGCTCCTCGGCGCCCAGCGCATCGAGCCGCGCCTTGCCCGCGAAGGCGGGCCTGAGCCAGTCGTCCAGGGTGGCCATGAGCGCGTCGTCACCCACGTCCGGCAGGTCGAGCCCGGGCATCCAGGCGCGCAGGCTGGCGACGCGCGCGCGCCACTGCCGCAGGCTTTCACTCCACGGCAGCACGTCGAGGCCGAGCGTGCGCACGGCATCGGCCAGCGCCTGCGCCGCGGCGGCGGGATCGACGCGCCCGGCCGGGCGGCTGTCGAGGACGATGCCGGCGAAGCGACGCACGCGCTCAGCCACCAGCGCGCGGCGGTCCGCATCCCAGCGGGTCTCGTCGCGCTCGCTGAAGCGCCCGCCGAAGTCGCGCCGCAGCGCCGCCTCGTCGACCGGCGCCGCGCGCAGCAGCAGGGCGTCGCGCGCGTCGTGGCGCAGCTCGCTTGCGACCAGCCACGGCTCACCGACCAGCTCGCTGTCCTCCAGCAGCCGCGCCATGCGGCCGTTGGCGAGCTGGTAACGGCGCAGGTCGGTCGCGTGCCGCGCCGCAATGCGGTCGGGGAAGGCATGCGCCAGCACGTCGCCAAGCGCGTGCGCGGGCACTTCGGCCGGGGGCGTGGCATCCAGCCGCAGGCGGCGGCGCCACTGCCGCGCCGAGGCGTCGATCGCCGCCAGTGCGGCACGGCTGGCCTCGGCCGGGACCCGCCGCGAGCGGAACGCGGCCAGCGCGCGCCAGCGCGCGGCCACGGCGTCGCTGCGCGAACGCAGCGGATCGCGCGACTCGACCAGCGCCGCCAGATCGCAGGCCAGCGCGCGACCCGCGGGATCGGCGGTGGCCAAGAGCATCGCCGCCAGCCGCGGGTGGGTGCCGAGCGCGAGCATGCGCCGCCCGCGCGCCGTGATCGCATCGCCCTCCAGCGCACCGAGCGCGCGCAGCAGGTCGCGCGCCGCGGCCAGCGTCCCCGGCGGCGGCGGATCGACGAAGCGCAGCTGGTCGCTGCCCCAGGCCGCGAGCTCGAGCGCCATCCCGGCCAACTCCACCTGGGCGATTTCCGGCCGCCGCTGCGGCTCCAGCCGCTGCGACTCGGGCCACAGGCGATATGCCCAGCCGGCGGCCACGCGGCCCGCGCGGCCCGCGCGCTGGTCGGCGGACGACTGCGCGATGCGGACCACGTCCAGGCGGCTGAAGCCGCTGTTGGGATCATGCTGCGGCTCGCGCGCCAGCCCGCTGTCGACCACCACCCGCACCCCCGGCAGGGTCACGCTGGACTCGGCGACGTTGGTCGCCAACACCACCCGGCGGCGGCCATCGGCGGCCGGACGCAGCAGGCGCGCCTGCTCATCGACCGGGAGATCGCCGTGCAGCTGCAGCGCCTCGGCGCCCGCGGCGTCCACCGCGCCACCGGCGGCGAGCGCGGCGGCGGCGCGCGCGATCTCGCGGCGGCCGGGAAGAAAGGCGAGCACATCGCCCGGATGGCGCGCGAGCGCATGCTCCACCGCGCGGCGCAGCTGCTGCTCCAGGGCCTCGTCGCGACGCGCCGGGAAATGCGTCACCTCCACCGGATGGCTGCGCCCCGCGCTGGACAGCCGCGGCGCATCCAGGAAGCCGGCCAGGCGCTCGCCGTCGAGAGTCGCCGACATCAGCACGATGCGCAGGTCCTCGCGCAGCCCCGCTTGCACGTCGAGCGCCAGCGCCAGGCCCAGGTCCGCCGCGAGATGCCGCTCATGGAATTCGTCGAACAGCAGCGCCCCGACGCCCTCCAGCATCGGATCGTCCTGCAGCATGCGGGTGAGGATGCCCTCGGTGACGACCTCGATGCGGGTCGCCGACGAGACCCGGCTCTCGAAGCGGATGCGGTAGCCGATGGTCTGTCCGACTTCCTCGCCGAGCGATGACGCCATGAAGCCCGCCGCCGCGCGCGCGGCCACGCGGCGCGGCTCGAGCATGAGGATGCGCCGGCCCGCGAGCCAGGGCTCGTCGAGCAGCGCCAGCGGCACCCGCGTGGTCTTGCCGGCACCGGGCGGCGCCTCGAGCACCAGGCGTGGATGCAACAGCAGCGCTTCGCGGATCGCCGGCAGCAGTGCGTCGATGGGAAATGTCATGTGCTGCACGCGCAAAGGATAGGGCTTTCCGGTCCATGCCCCCGTGCAGCGGCGTGCTCTCCCACGAAACCCGCGGCCCGCCATCCTCCACTGGCCACACAACACACGACACACAGCCCACGACACCCTTCACCTACCAGACGCCTGCCGCCCTAGCACCCTCCATCTACAATGCCGCCATGGATCTCATCGACATCGGTGCCAACCTCACCCACGACAGCTTCGACCACGACCGCGACCAGGTCATGGCCCGCGCCCGCAATGCCGGCGTCGTGCAGATGGTCGTCACCGGCGCCAGCCGCGAACACTCCCCGATGGCGCTCGAACTCGCACGCGCCCATCCCGGCGAGCTGTTCGCCACCGCCGGCGTGCATCCCCACCACGCCAGCGACTACACCGCCGAGTGCGACGCCGAGATGCGCGCCCTGCATGCCCATCCCCAGGTGGTGGCCGTGGGCGAGACCGGCCTGGACTACTTCCGCGACTTCTCCCCCCGCCCCGCCCAGCGCAAGGCCTTCGAACGCCAGCTTGGCATCGCCGCCGACCTGTTCGCCGCGGGCCGCGCCAAACCGCTGTTCCTGCACCAGCGCGACGCGCATGCCGACTTCATCGCGATCATGAAGGACTTCGAGGGCCGCATCGGCCCCGCGGTGGTGCACTGCTTCACCGGCAGCCGCGAAGAGCTCTTCGACTGCATCGACCGCGACTGGCACATCGGCATCACCGGCTGGCTCTGCGACGAGCGCCGCGGCAAGCACCTGCGCGAGATCGTCGCCAACATCCCCGCCAACCGGCTGATGATCGAGACCGACGCCCCCTACCTGCTGCCGCGCACGCTCAAGCCGATGCCCAAGGACCGGCGCAACGAACCGATGTTCCTGTCGCACATCGTCGAAGAGCTGGCGCGCGACCGCCGCGAGGACGTCGCGGTGACCGCGGCGAATGCCACGGCCACCACGCGCACGTTCTTCCAGCTCCCCGCCCCGCCCCTGTA
This sequence comes from Luteimonas sp. A501, assembly GCF_054052085.1. The sequence continues at coordinate 40,298 of NZ_JBSVRI010000003.1, read as the reverse complement.
GGAGCAGCTACAGCTGCTCCCAAGGGTTGGCGTTGGCGACGGGATGGGGCGGTTACAGGCGGACCAGTTCGACGCGGCGGTTCTTCGCGCGGCCCTCGTCGGTCGCGTTGTCCGCCACCGGCTGCGACTGGCCATGGCCCTTAGCCTGCAGGCGCGAGGCATCGATCCCCTGCGAGGCCAGCGCCGCTACCACGCTCTTCGCGCGCGCCTCCGACAGGCGCTGGTTGTGCGCGGCATCGCCGGTGTCGTCGGTATGGCCATCGATCGACAGGCGCAGCGAGGGATCGTCGCGCAGCAGGGCAAGCACCTGCTCCACCTGCGGCGTCGAGTCGGTAAGGATGTCGGCCTTGTCGACCGCGAAGTTGACCTGGATCGCGACCCGGCCATCGGCGTCGAGCTGCTGCTTCAGCTCCGATGCCGGCAGCAGCGCCGCGGTCTGCACGAAGCCCTCGCGCTCGGCCACCACCCAGCCGGAGGAGAGGTAGTCCAGCGCCGCATGCACCCAGACCTGGCGGCCATCGGCGAGGTCGACGCGGTAGACGCGTGATTCGTAGTCGTCCCAGCTGAAGCCGGTGGCGTCGCTGTAGAAGCCCTTCAGGTCGCTGTCGTAACGCTCCGACGCCTCCTTGGGAATCCGGCCTTCGAACACCGGGACAGCGCCGGCCTCGGCCATCATCGCCTCGAGGTTGCGGCGCACTTCGTGCATCGAGTAGGAGCGCTCCCGGGCCCTCACGTCCGCGGCGTACGTCCGGCCCTCGACTTCCTCGAAGCCACTGCCGGTCCAGAACGGGTACATGTCGAAGTCGCGCTGTTTGGGCCTGTTGCCCTCGTCGTAGCCCTCCGGCAGCGACAGGTAGGGGAACTCGCCGCCCCAGTGCGCGCCGGCCTCGAAGGGGCGCTCTTCCACCACCACCAGCGCGGCGCCGTGGGAATGCGTGGACAGCTGCATCCAGATGCTGCGGTCGGCCTGGCGGATGACGTGGACGGTGGTCGCCGTGTCGGCGTCGAGGTTGACGCCTTCGATGAAGCCGCCGCCGATCTCGGCTTGCAACTGCGGGCCGTAATAGAGGTCGCGCCGCAGGGGACCTTCGAAGACCTGCTTCGCTCCTGCCTGTGCGAACACCGCTTCAAGGTTGCGGCGCAGCTCGAGCCGGGAGAATTCCTTGTCGCCGCGCTGGTCGCGGTCGACGCCCAGCAGGCTGTTCCAGCTCGCGCCCTCCACCCAGTGCAGGCCGTCCCCGAGCCGGAACGGGAAGCGCGCGTAGCGGCGCTGGTTCGGCCGGTTGACCGGACCGTAGCCGGAGGGCATGGAGAAGAACGGCAGTTCGCCCAGCGATGCGCTGCTCAGCGGCACGCTCTCGATATCGAAGGGCAGCAGTGCGATCGGGTTGCCTTCCTTGTCCTCGAGGCCGGACCCGGAACGCGCCGCATAGGCGGCACCGGCATCGGCGGCACCGGCATCGCCCGCATCGGGCAGCGCCTCTTCGGCTGCGGCGCCATTGGCGGGCTGCGGCGCGGCATCGCCGGCAGGCGCGGCCCCGGCAGCGGATGCCGTATCGCTGCCGGGCCCGGGCGCGGCACCGCAGGCGGACAGGATCATCGCAAGCGCGCACGCGGCGGCCAGGTTCCCTTTGCGCATTCCTCTTGCTCCAGTGGGGGGCGGAAGGCGCGAGGTTACCTCAAGATGATTGCGACACGAACAGCGCGGCCATGGCCGCTCCCACGCGCTGGGTGGCCCCCCGCCTGCGGGGGGCTCAGCTGCGCAGGCCGACGCCGCGTTTCAGCAGCCACAACCCCAGCGCACCGAGCGCGACGACAAAGACCAGCATCAGCGCATATGCCACCCACAGCGGGACGTCGCCCTGCCCGAGCAGGCCGTAGCGGAAGGCGTTGACCATGTAGAAGATCGGGTTGGCGTAGGTCGCCGCGCGCGCCCACTCGGGCAGCAGCTGGATCGAATAGAACACGCCGCCGAGATACGTCAGCGGAGTGAGGATGAAGATCGGCACGATCGCGACGTCGTCGAACTTCTTCGCGAACACCGCGTTGACGAAGCCGGCCAGCGCGAAGATGGTCGCGCCCAGCAGCACCGTCGACAGCGTCACCCACGGATGCGGGATGCGCACGGTGGTGAACAGCATCGCGATGCAGAGCACGATCACGCCCACCATCAGCCCGCGCAGCACGGCACCTGCGACATAGCCGCCGAGGATCACCCACGGCGGCATCGGGCTGACCAGCAGCTCCTCGACATGGCGGCCGAACTTGGCGCCGAAGAACGAGGACGAAATGTTGCCGTAGCTGTTCTGGATCACGCTCATCATCACCAGGCCCGGGACGATGAAGTCCATGTAGCTGATGCCGTCCATGGTCCCGATGCGGCTGCCGATCAGGCCGCCGAAGATCAGGAAGTACAGCGTCATGGTGATCGCCGGCGGCACCAGGGTCTGGCTCCAGATGCGCAGGATGCGCATCACCTCGCGGCGGGCGACGGTGCCGAGCGCGACCAGGTCGGCGCGCAGGCCGGACGGCGCGGCATGGGCGTTTGCGTCGTGGACCGGCGTCGTGCTCATGCCGCGACCCCCGTTCCGGCGGCGGCCGGCTGGCCGGGGTCCCCCGTCATGCGCACGAACAGCTCCTCGAGGCGGTTGGACTTGTTGCGCATCGAGCGCACCCGGATGCCGGCGGCGTCGAGCGCGGAGAACACGCGGTTGAGGTCCATCGAGCGCGGCATGTCGATGTCGAGCGTGTGCGCGTCGGCCGCGCGCACCTCGGCGCCGGGGATCTCCGGCAGCACCGGGGGGAGCGCGTCCTCGACGTCGAGCAGGAAGCCTTCGACGTCGAGCTTCGACAGCAGGGTGCGCATCGGGCCGGATTCGACGATGCGGCCGTGGTCGATGATCGCGAGGTTGCGGCACAGGTTCTCCGCTTCCTCCAGGTAGTGCGTGGTGAGGATGATGGTGGTGCCGGCGGCGTTGATCTCGCGCAGCGAGTGCCACATGCCGCGGCGGATCTCGATGTCGACGCCGGCGGTGGGCTCGTCGAGGATCAGGAGCCGCGGCGAGGTCATCATCGCGCGGGCGATCATCAGCCGCCGCTTCATGCCGCCCGACAGCGTGCGCGCCATCATCTGCGCCTTGGGCGACAGGTGCGCGCGCTCGAGCTCCACCTTCGCGCGCGCCAGCGCCTCGCGGCGCGGCACGCCGTAGAAGCCGGCGTAGTTGACCAGGATGTCGAGCGGCTGCTCGAACATGTTGAAGTTGAGTTCCTGCGGCACCAGCCCGACCAGGCGCATCGCGCGCGCGCGCTCGGCCTGCTGGTCGACGCCGAACACGCGCACCTCGCCCGAGGTCTTGTTGACCAGCGAGGAGATGATGCCGATCAGGGTCGACTTGCCGGCGCCGTTGGGGCCGAGCAGTGCGTAGAAATCGCCGGGCGCGACGTCGAGCGAAACCCCCTTCAGGGCTTCGACGCGGTTGTCGTAGGTCTTGCGCAGGTCGCGCACCGACAGGGCGGCGGGCGGGGCGGCGTGACTCATCGTGACTCCTTGGCCGCGGGTGCATGCAGGGGGGCGGTATTATAGGTGTCCTGCGGGTCCCGGCCCGGAAACGGTCCATCCCAAGTGCCCGCACAGTTCCCGCTCAAGCTTGTCTCCCGTCGCATGTTGGCGCCCACCGTGGCCCACCTGGTGTTCACCCGCGACGACGGCCTGCCGCTGGACTACATTCCCGGGCAGTTCCTGCAGGTGCACTTCAGCTATGGCGACGGCACCGCCACCAGACGCAGCTATTCGCTGGCCACCATCCACGACCACGCGATGGGCCCGGGCGACTGCGTCGAGATCGCCGTCAGCTACGTTCCCGGCGGTGCCGCGACCTCGCTGTTCGAGACCCTGGAGATCGGCGGCACGGTCCTGGCCAGCGGGCCCTTCGGGCGCTTCTGCCTGCAGCCTGCCGACGACAACCGCCGCTACCTGCTGGTCGGCACCGGCACCGGTGTCACGCCCTACCGCGCGATGCTGCCGCTGCTCGAGCAGGCGATGGCCACGCGCGCCATCGAGGTGGTGCTGCTGTTCGGCGCCCGGACCCCGGAAGAGCTGCTGTACGGCGACGAGTTCCGCGCCTTTGCCGCATCGCACCCGGGCTTTCGCTTCGTGCCCTGCTTCTCGCGCGAGCTGCCGGAACCGGGCAGCGCCCAGGACCATCCCGACGTCCGCCACGGCTACGTGCAGCAGTTCCTGGAAGAATTCGCACCCCGGGCCGACGGCGACATCGCCTACCTGTGCGGCAACCCGGACATGGTCGACGCCTGCTTCGAGGCGCTCAAGGAGCACGGCCTGCCCATTCCGCGCATCCGGCGCGAGAAGTACGTCAGCAGCAAATAGGCCGCGCGACGGTGTCAAGCGTGCTTGACAGCCGGATCCGGTCGCGGCATCCTCATGTCAAGCAAACTTGACATGAGGCGCCACTGCCATGCAATCCATCGAACGTCGTTACCGTCGCGAGTTCCTTCCTGCCATGACGGCCTACGTGATCGTGCTGTTCCTGTCGATGTTTGCGCTGCACGCGGTCGACGCGACGTGGGCGCGTGCCGCGCTGGCGCTGCTGCCGGCAGTGCCGATCGTGTTCGTGGCGCGCGCCGTGCTGCGCTTCGTGCGCGACAGCGACGAGATGCAGCGCAGGATCCAGCTCGAGTCCTTCGCCCAGGCATCGCTGGTGCTGACCCTCGGCAGCTTCGCGCTCGGCCTGCTGGCACTGGCCGGGGTGCTGCACGTCAACGCCGGCCTGGCGCTGATCCTCGTCCTGCCGGCGTATTCCCTGCTGCATGGCGTGTTCGCCTGCATCACCACGCGCCGCTACCGATGAAGAGCTGCGTCCGCGAACTGCGCGAGGCCCGCGGCTGGTCACAGGCGCAACTCGGTGAACGTCTGGGGGTGTCGAGACAGACGGTGAACGCGATCGAAACCGGAAAATACGATCCAAGCCTGCCGCTGGCGTTCCGCATCTCCCGCCTGTTCGCGTCACCCATTGAATCCATCTTCCACCCCGAGGATCCCGCATGAGTAACCGTGGAACCCCCATGGCCGCGCTCCTGGCCGCCGTGCTCGCGGCCGGCTGCACGACGCAACCCGGCGGCGAGCCGGCCGACGGCCGCATGCGCCAGGGCGCGATCGAATTCGAGTCCTGCTCATTGAGTGCGGTGGGCGCCAAGGCGGTCGAGGCGCAGTGCGCGACCTTCGCGGTGCCCGAGGACCATGACGCGGCCGACGGTCGCCGGATCGAACTCGCGATCGCCTTCCTGCCGGCCACCGGCCAGGCCGAGCCCGACCCGGTGCTGATGATCGCCGGTGGTCCCGGCCAGTCGGCGCTGGAGTCGTTTCCCTCGGCGGCTGCGGCCTTCGACGATGTGCGCCGCAGCCGCAACGTGGTCCTGGTCGATGCCCGCGGCACCGGCGGCTCGGCGCCCCTGCACTGCAAGGGCGAGGAGGGCGGGAACGCCTTCGGCCCCGAACAGGACACGTCGCAGGACGCCATGCGCGCCTTCGCCGAGCGCTGCCGCGACGCACTGGCGCCCGACCACGACCTGCGCCGCTACGCGACCATGGATCACGTGCGCGACCTCGAGGCGGTGCGCAAGGCCCTGGGCGTGCCGCAGTTCAACCTGGTCGGCATCTCCTACGGCACGCGCGTGGCGCAGCAGTACGCCAAGGCCTACCCCGCCGCCACGCGCACGGTGCTGCTCGACGGCGTGGCGCCCAACAGCATGGTGCTCGGCCAGGAACACGCCCGGAACCTGGAGCAGGCGCTCGCCGCGCAGTTCGAGCGCTGCCGCGCCGAACCCGCCTGCGTCGGCAACCTGGGCGATCCGTCGGCGCTGCTGCCCGTGGTCCGCTCGGCCCTGGAGGCGGGCGACCTCGCTCCCGTCGACTACCGCGACCCGGTGAGCGGCGAGTGGCTCGAGGAAACCCCGGCCTTCGGCCACCTGGCGGCGCTGCTCCGGATGTTCTCCTACCAGCCCGCCGCCGCCGCGACCCTGCCGCTGCTGCTCCACGACGCCTCGCAGGGCCGCTATTCGCCGCTGCTGGCGCAGTCGCGGATGCTGGGCGCGTCGCTGGGCGACGCGATGGCGCACGGCATGCAGCTGTCGGTGATCTGCACCGAGGACGTCGGCGAAATGTCGATCGATCCGGACGATGCGGGCAGCGTGCTCGGCAACGAGATGGTGGCGATGCTGCAGGCGCAGTGCGCGGCCTGGCCGACCGCGCCGCGCGCGGAGGGCTTCCGCGAACCACTCACCGGCGACGTCCCGCTGCTCGCGATCAGCGGCGAGTTCGACCCGGTCACGCCGCCGCGCTACGGCGAGGACGTGGTCGCGCACCTGGCCAACGCACGCCACCTGGTCGCGCCCGGGCAGGGCCACAACGTGATCGGCGCCGGCTGCATGCCGAAGCTGGTCGCGCAGTTCATCGAGCGCGCCGACGCCGCCGGCATCGACGCCGGCTGCCTCGACCGCCTGGCCCCGGCGCCGCCGTTCGCCGGCTATTACGGATGGGAGCCCTGAGATGATCGAAGTCCAAGACCTGCACAAGACCTTCAAGGCCAAGTCCGGCCCGGTGCACGCGGTGCGCGGCGTCAGCTTCGAGGCCCGCGACGGCGAGATCACCGGCCTGCTCGGCCCCAACGGCGCCGGCAAGACCACCACCCTGCGCATGCTGTACACCCTGATGTCGCCCGAGCGCGGCACGGTCCGCGTGGACGGCCTGGACGCGCAGCGCGATGCCAGCGCCGTGCGCCGCAGCCTGGGCGTGCTGCCCGACGCCCGCGGCGTCTACAAGCGCCTGACCGCGCGCGAGAACATCACCTACTTCGGGCGCCTGTATGGCCTGGACGACGCCACCATCGCCGCGCGCATCGACGAACTGGCGGGCAGGCTGGGCATGGAGGACTTCCTCGACCGCCGCACCGAGGGCTTCTCGCAGGGCCAGCGCACCAAGACCGCCATCGCGCGCGCGCTGGTGCATTCGCCGCGCAACGTGATCCTGGACGAGCCCACCAACGGCCTGGACGTGATGACCACCCGCGGCCTGCGCGCCTTCCTGCAGGAGCTGCGGGCGCAGGGCCACTGCGTGATCTTCAGCAGCCACATCATGCAGGAGGTGGCTGCGCTGTGCGATCGCATCGTGATCATCGCCCAAGGCGAAGTGCGCGCCAACGGCACCCCCGATGAGCTGCGCGCGCTGTCGGGCGAGGACAACCTCGAGGACGCCTTCGTCAACCTGATCGGCACCGAGGAGGGCCTGTCCGCATGAGCCTCACCAACAACACGGTGCTGACCGTCGCCCGCAAGGAGCTGCTGGACCTGTTCCGCGACCGGCGCACGGTCATGCTGGGCCTGCTGATGGGGCCGCTGCTGTTCCCGGTGCTGATCCTGGGCATGGGTTCGCTGGCCGAGAAGCGCGCGCGCACGCAGATCGAGTCGGTGCTGGAGCTGCCGGTGATCGGCGCCGAACACGCGCCCAACCTGGTCCGCCACCTGGGCACGCGCGACATCAAGGCCATCGAACCCCCGGACGACGCCGAGCGTGCGCTGCGCAACCAAGACCACGACGTGGTGCTGCGCATCCCGGAGGCGTTCCCGGAGCTCTGGCGCGAAAGCCGCATGGCGACCGTGGAGATCCTCTACGACTCCTCGCGCCAGGATTCGCGGATCCCGGTGGCGCGGGTGCGCGAGGCGCTCGCCCAGTACGGCAACCAGGTCGGTGCGCTGCGCATGGTCAGCCGCGGGATCAGCCCGGAGGCCACGATCGCGGTGATGGTGGCGCAGCGCGACGTGGCCACGCCGGAATCGCGGCGCGGCATGCTGCTCGCCTTCCTGCCCTACCTGCTGATCTTCAGCGCCTTCATCGGCGGCGCCTACATGGTGATCGACGTGACCGCCGGCGAGCGCGAGCGACAGTCGCTCGAGCCGCTGCTGGCCACGCCAAGCTCGCGCGGCGCGCTGATGAGCGGCAAGATCCTCGCCGCCTGCGCGCTGGGCATGCTCAGCCAGCTGCTGATCCTGGTCGCGCTTGCGGTCAGCCTGGCGCTGGCGCCGAAGGCGCTGCAGATGGTCTCGCTGACGCCGCAGATGCTGGTGTTGCTGCTGGCCGTGCTGATCCCGATCGTGCTGATCGGCTGCACCCTGCTGACCCTGATCTCGGCCAGCGTCAAGTCGGTGAAGGAAGCGCAGAGCTACATGAGCGTGCTGATGCTGCTGCCGATCCTTCCCACCGTGGTGCTGATGGTCAGCCCGGTGAAGGAGCAGCTGTGGCAGTTCGCGGTGCCATTCCTGGCCCAGAACCAGATGGTGCTCAAGCTGGTGCGCAGCGAATGGATCGCACCGATGCAGTGGTTGGTCTACTTCGGCGCCAGCCTCGGCCTGGCCCTGGTGCTGTGGCTGATGGCCGTCCGCCTGTACCACCGCGAGAAGCTGGCGATCTCGGCCTGAGGCCTGAACAAGCCTGGAAACAGAAACGCCCGGCCAATGGCCGGGCGTTTGCTGGTGGGGCGACCGGCAGGCCATCCCGATGCCGCGGTGGCTCAGCCGCCGGGATTGAACGCGATAGTGCGCCGGGTGGTGACCGGTTCGGACACCGGCTCGAAGCGCCAGCGGCGGACCGCGGCCACGGCTTCGCGGTCGAAGACCCGCGGCGGGTCGGCGCGGACCACGCGCGCGTCGCTGACGCTGCCGTCGGCCCCTACCGTGAACTCCACCTGGACCTCGCCCGCCTGCGCGGCACGCAGGGCATCGGGCGGGTAGCGTGGTGCAGGCGTGCTGAGCGGCCGCAGGGTGGGCGCCGCAGCCACCGGTGCCGGTGTCGTGGCCGCCTGCTGGGCCTGCTGGCGCCGCTCGGCGGCGCGCTGCTCGGCTGCGCGCGCCGCAGCCGCGGCCGCGACGCGCTCGGCCTCGGCGCGCTCGGCGGCTTCGGTCTCGGCACGCTGCTGCTGCGCAAGCTGCTCGCTGGCCTGGCGCTGCTCGGCGGCCTGGGCGCGCTCGCGATCGACTGCAAGCTGGCGCTGGCGTTCGACTTCCTGCTCGGCGCTCAGCGCCTGCTGGGCAATGCGCCGGTCCACGCCCTCTTCAGCCGTGACGATCGTGGCCTGGAGGCGCTGCAGGGCCGGGTGGTCGGCGTCGGCGCGCCCGACCAGGACCGCCAGCCGGCGCGCCTCCTCGAAGTCCTCGCGGTCACGCGCCTGCTCGGTGGCGATCACCAGCATCGGCATGAGGTCGGTCAGGGCGCTGGCGACCGCGGCATCGCCGGGCGATTTCTCGCGCAGGGCCAGGTAGTACTCCAGCGCGTTGTCGCCGGCCGGCGCGTAGAGGCGGCTTTCGGCATAGGCGGCGCGCCCACGCTCGCGAAGCTCGTCGGCGCCGAGTTCGGCCAGGGCATCGGCCTGGATGGCGGCCTGTTCGGCGGCATCGACCGCGCTGGCAGCGGCGGCCTGGCTTGCGCCAGTCGCGCTGGCGGCGGCGGCGCTGCTGGCGGCATCGGCCGCGGGCGCGGCGGTGTCATCCTTGCCGCAGGCCGCGATGGCGAGGATGAGGGCCGCGGCAAGGGCCAGCCGAGGCAGGCTCCCTCGCGCGGTGGCTTGGTCGTTCACGGACATCGGTTTGTACTCCCCCTGAGTGTGCGGATGCGCACGTATGCCTAGGACGCGGCACGCGGGCCTGTTTGTCAACACCCCGGCCCGTCGAGGCGCCCCTGCGCTACTTGCCGACGCAGAAGCGCGAAAAAATATGACCCAGCAGTTCATCGGCCCCGACCTGGCCGGTGATGTCGCCCAGCGCTCGGTGCGCGGCGCGCAGTGATTCGGCGGCCAGGTCCAGTGCCTCGCTGGCCAACTCCAGCGCCGCCCGGTCCAGGTGCGCGGCGGCGCGGCCCAGAGCCTCGACATGGCGCGCACGCGCGGTGAACTCGCCTTCCCCGGCGGAAGTATCCGCGATGACGGGCTCCCCGCCCATCATCGGCTCGCCCATCACCAGCTGGCGCAGGCGCAGATGCAGCTCCTCCATGCCCTGGCCCGTGGCCGCGGAGACGCGCAGCTCCCCGGTCGGCGGCGGCGGTGCGCCGGCCGGCAGCAGGTCCGCCTTGTTGTGCAGCCACAGGATGCGCGGCACGCCGGCAAGGTCGGCGGCGATCGCGGCACGGCCCGCGTCGGGATCACGCGCATCGACCACGGCGATCGCCAGCCCGGCCTGCGCCAGCTCGTCGCGGGCGCGGCGCATGCCTTCGCGCTCGATGGCATCGCCCCCGGCACGCAGGCCGGCGGTGTCGACCAGGGTCAGTTCGGCGCCGTCGACGTGCACGGTCTCGCGCAGCAGGTCGCGGGTGGTGCCGGCGATGTCGGTGACAATCGCCCGCTCGCTGCCGGCCAGCGCGTTGAGCAGCGAGCTCTTGCCGGCGTTGGGCGGACCCACGATCACCGCGTCCAGGCCGTCGCGCAGGCGGCGGCCGCGCTCGGCGGTGGCCAGCAACGCAGCCAGGCCGGTACGCGCCCGGTCCAGGCGCGCGGCCAACTCGGCGCCGCCGAGGGTGTCGAGCGGCTCGTCGGCAAAGTCGATCGCGGCCTCGGCGTGGACGCGGATCGCCACCAGGGCTTCGGCAAGGGCCTCGACCCGGCGCGAGAACTCGCCGTCCAGCGACCGCCGCGCGGCACGCGCCGCGGTCAGGTCGCCGGCGGCGACCAGATCGGCGACCGCCTCGGCCTGGGCCAGGTCGAGCCGACCATTGAGGAACGCGCGCTCGGTGAATTCGCCCGGCCGCGCCATGCGCGCACCCAGGGCGCAGCAGCGTGCCACCAGGGCCTGCAGCAGCACGGGATTGCCGTGGCCCTGCAGTTCTGCCACGTCTTCACCGGTGTAGCTGGCAGGCGCGGCGAACAGCAGCACGATGCCGTCATCGATGGTGTCGCCCGCGGCGTCGACGAAGCGCGCGTACTGCGCCTGCCTGGGCCTGGGCGCGCGGCCGCCGCAAACTGCGCTCGCGATCGCCGCTGCAGCCGGCCCCGACAGCCGCACGATGCCGACTCCGCCGCTGCCGGCGGCGGTGGCAACGGCGACGATGGTGTCGGTCACGGCCAAGGTCATCCCTGCACGCCGGGCGGTCGATGCCGCCCCGCGCCGTCAGTCGGCGGCGATCGCTTTCGGGGGCTTGTCGCCTGCGTCAGGCTTGCCGGGACCAGGCTTGTCGGAACCAGGCTTGTCCGCGTACTTGCGGATCAGCCACCACTGCTGCAGCAGGCCCAGCGAACCGTTGGTCACCCAGTACAGCACCAGGCCCGAGGGGAAGAAGACCATGAACACGCCGAAGGCCAGCGGCATCAGCTGCATCATCTTCTGCTGCATCGGGTCCATGCCGACCATTGGCGTGAGCTTCTGCGTCGACCACATCACGATGATGTTGAGCACCGGCAGGATGAAGTAAGGGTCGCGCGCGGTCAGGTCCTGGATCCAGCCGATCCACGGCGCGTGGCGCAGCTCCACCGACTCCAGCAGCACCCAGTACAGGGCCAGCCAGATCGGCATCTGCAGCAGCACCGGCAGGCAGCCGCCGACGGGATTGATCTTCTCCTTCTTGTAGAGCTCCATCATGGCGACCTGGAACTTCTGCTTGTCGTCGCCGTAACGCTCCTTGAGCTGGGCGATGCGCGGCTGGAACTTGCGCATCTTCGCCATCGACTGGTACTGCGCCTTCGACAGCGGGTACAGCACGGCCTTCACCACCAGCACCAGGCCGATGATCGACCAGCCCCAGTTCTGCACCAGGCTGTGGATCTTGTTGAGGATCCAGAACAGGCCCTCGCCGAGGAAGGCGAAGAAGGCGAAGCGGCTGTAGTCGACCGCCCGGTCCAGGCCCGGCACCTGCTGGGCCTTGATCGGGCCGACCAGCTTGGGGCCGACCCACAGGCGCGCGCTGGTGGTGGCCTGGTCGCCCGGCGCCACCGCCAGGCCGGGACCGACCTCGCGGATGAGGTACTGCGGCGCGCCGCCGGCACCGGTGGTGGCCTGCAGCGAGACCGTGACCTCGTCGTTCACGCCGGGGATCCAGGCGCTGAAGAAATGGTGCTGGAGCATGGCCAGCCAGCCGCCGGACTGGCGCGCGTTGACCGGGCCCTCGTCGGCGAAATCGCTGTAGCGCACGCGCTGGTAGCCCTCGCCCGGGCTGAACCAGGTGGCGCCGTAGAGGCTGAAGGACTCGGGATTGGTCCAGCCGGTCTTGAGCACCTGCGGCAGGCGGATCAGCTGGCGGTAGACATGGCCCTGCCAGAGCGCGTCGCCCTTGTTGTAGACCGTGTCACGCACTTCGATGGCGTAGCTTCCGCGGGTCAGGACATAGCTGCGGCGGATGCTGACGCCGTCCGGGCCGTGCCAGACGAAGGGCACTTCGAGGGTGTCGGCGTCCGCGGCGAGCACGTAGTCGGTGCCGGCCGACTCCGGCACGAAGCCGGCCTCGTGCGTGGGCGCGGCGCTGCCCTGGCTGACCCAGCCGCTCTGCGCGGCGTAGAAGGTCGCGGGGCGGTCGTCGAACAGGCGCACGGGCGGGCTGTCCTCGTCACGGGTCTGCGGGAATTGCAGAAGGTCGGCGCGGGCGACCACGCCGCCGTGCAGGGTGAGGTCGAGGACATCGGTGCGGACCTCGACCTGGCCGGCGCTGGCCGGCGCGGGGGTCGCGGAGATCCCGGGGACCGGCGCGGACTGCGGCGCCGCGGGCACCGCGCCCGGCACGTTCGAAACCGCACCGTCGGCGACGGCCGGGGCACCCGGGATCGTGGCGGCGGGATCGACCACCGCGGCGCTGCCGACTGCACCGTCCACGGCGACGGGCGCGCGCTGCTCCTTGCCCCACTCCATCCACAACAGGGTCGCCACCATCAGCAGGGCGAAGATCAGGAAGGTGCGGGTCTGGTTCATGGGGCAGGAAGGCTCATTCGCCGGCGGGACGCGGCGTGGGGTCGGGAAGGTCCGCGGCAATCGCGGGAATGGCGGAGGTCGCCGCGTGCGCGGGGATCGGCGGTACCGCCGCGGGCATTGTGCCGCCCGGCTCCGGCGCGGGCAACGCACCGGCACGGCGCAGCGCGTCGTGGAACGCCTCGCGAAGGACGGTGCGCGAAGCACCGGCCGCAGCGGGACGGGCCACGATCACGAAGGCGGCGTCGGGAAGGCGGGCGCGGAGTGCGCGGAATTCTTCGCGCAGCGCGCGTTTGATCCGGTTGCGTCCGACCGCGCGCCGGTCGACCTTGCGCGACACCGCCAGGCCAAGACGCGCCGGCTGGCCGTCGTGGAGCAGGTGCAGGGCAAGGATCGGGGTGCCGGTGCGGCGACCATCGCCGAACACACGGTCGAAGTCGGCGCGCACGCGCACGCGCGCTTGGCGGGGCAAGCGGCGATTCATGGCGTGGCGGAACGCGACGGGCGGCAGGCGTTCAGGCCGCCCGGCGACATCAGGCGGTGAGGCGCTTGCGGCCCTTGGCGCGGCGGCGGGCAAGGATCTTGCGGCCGTCGGCGGTCGCCATGCGGGCACGGAAGCCGTGGTCGCGCTTGCGCTTGAGGTTGCTGGGCTGGTAAGTGCGCTTGGTGGACATGGCGGTTGCTCGGGCGGGACGCAGCGGAAAGAACCGGAGATTCTATGGCGCGGGGATACCCCGGGTCAAATCGGGTCCGCGGCAGGGGTTCGCGACGCGTGCCCGTCGCGGCGCGCGGGCAGGTACGCGGTGGTAGGCTGGCTGCCCCCTTTCACCTTCCGCCGCTCGTGGCCCGGCCACGCCGCGCGGCAGGTCCCGCTGTCGGTAGTCGAACCAGAACATGGATGCTTGGCCCCGCTGTCTCGAACGCCTGGAAGCCGAACTCCCGGCCGAGGACGTGCATACCTGGTTGCGACCGTTGCAGGCTGCGCGCCGCGACGACTCCACCGTGCTGTACGCGCCCAACGCCTTCGTCCGGGACACCGTGCACGAGCGCTACATGCCGCGGATCCGCGAATTGCTGGGTTTCTTCGGCGACGCCGGCGCGGTATCGCTTGAAATCGGCTCCCTGCCGCGCGCCGCCGAACCGCAGCGCGCGCCGGCCACGGCCGCGGCCACCGCAGCGAGCGCGGCGGCGGGTGCCGCCGCCTTCCACGGCAACCTGGACAGCCATTACACCTTCGAGAACTTCGTCGAGGGCCGCAGCAACCAGCTGGGTCGCGCCGCGGCCTGGCAGGCTGCGCAGAAGCCCGGCGTGCGCGAACACAACCCGCTGCTGCTTTACGGCGGCACCGGGCTGGGCAAGACCCACCTGATGTTCGCCGCGGGCAACGAGATGCGCCGCAACAATCCCGGCGCGCGCGTGCTGTACATGCGCTCCAACGACTTCTACAGCGCGTTCTTCCGCTCGCTGCAGGAGCGTACGGCCGACCAGTTCAAGCGCCAGTTCCAGACGCTCGACGCGCTGCTGATCGACGACATCCAGTTCTTCGCCGGCAAGGACCGCACGCAGGAAGAGTTCTTCCACACCTTCAATGCACTGTTCGAGGGCCGGCAGCAGATCATCATGACCTGCGACCGTTTCCCGCGCGAAGTGGAGGGCCTGGAGCCGCGGCTGAAGTCACGCCTGGCCTGGGGCCTTCCGGTGGCGATCGACCCGCCTGATTTCGAAACCCGTGCGGCGATCGTGCTGGCCAAGGCGCGCGAGCGCGGCACCCACGTGCCCGAAGACGTGGCCTTCCTGCTGGCAAAGAAGATGCCCTCGAACGTGCGCGACCTCGAGGGTGCCCTGAACACGCTGTCGGCCCAGGCCAACTTCACCGGGCGTGCGATCACCATCGAGTTCGCGATGGAAACCCTGCGCGACCTGCTGCGCGCGCAGCAGGCGGCGATCAGCATCCCCAATATCCAGAAGACCGTGGCAGACTACTATGGTCTCCAGATCAAGGACATGCTGGGCAAGAAGCGGACGCGTTCGCTGGCCCGCCCCCGCCAGATGGCGATGGCGCTGGCCAAGGAACTCACCGAACACAGCCTGCCCGAGATCGGCGATGCGTTTTCCGGGCGGGACCACACCACGGTCCTGCACGCCTGTCGCCAGATCCGCACCCTTTCGCAGACCGATGGAAAGCTTCGCGAGGACTGGGACAAGCTCATCCGCAAGCTCAACGAATAACCGTCCGGCGGGCCGCCACAGCCCGGTGGACCGCAAGGGGACAAACTGTGGACAACTTCGGAGCCGGAAGAGGGGCCGATAATTGTCCACAGCTTGTCCAGCCCCGAAGGACGAGATTGTCAACCGGGTTGTAGCGCAATAAAGTTGTTTGAAATCAGTAGCTTGGATTGGTTGTCAACCGTTTTTACGGACACCACCTCCACCGCTTTTAAAGATTTATCCATTCAAGAGCCAAGGCAAGGGGACATCACCGGCATGCGTTTCAGTCTGCAGCGAGAAGCCTTCCTGAAGCCGTTGGCACAGGTCGTCAACGTGGTTGAACGCCGGCAGACCCTGCCGGTCCTGGCAAACCTGCTGGCGCTGGTCCAGGACGGCCAGCTGTCGCTGACCGGTACCGACCTGGAGGTCGAGATGATTGCGCGTTGCGCAGTCGACGACTCCCAGGACGGCGAGGTCACGATCCCGGCGCGCAAGCTGTTCGACATCGTCCGCGCCCTGCCCGACGGCAGCAAAGTCACCGTCAGCCAGACCGGTGACAAGATCACGGTGCAGGCGGGACGAAGCCGCTTCACCCTGGCCAGCCTGCCGGCGAACGACTTCCCGTCGATCGACGAGGTCGAGGCGACCGAGCGCGTCGAGGTTCCGGAAGCCGCGCTCAAGGAGCTGATCGAGCGGACCGCATTCGCCATGGCCCAGCAGGACGTGCGCTATTACCTCAACGGCCTGCTGTTCGACCTTGGCGACACCCACCTGCGCTGCGTAGCCACTGACGGCCATCGCCTTGCCCTGTGCGAGACGGCGCTCGACGGCAGTGCCCGGGCCAAGCGCCAGATCATCGTGCCGCGCAAGGGCGTGACCGAGCTGCAGCGCCTGCTGGAGGGCGGCGACCGGGTGCTCGAGCTTGAGATGGGCCGCAACCACATTCGCGTGAAGCGTGACGATGTCACGTTCACCAGCAAGCTGATCGATGGCCGTTTCCCGGATTACGAAGCGGTGATTCCGATCGGCGCCGATCGCGAGGTCAAGGTCGACCGCGAGGTGCTGCGTGCGGCCCTGCAGCGCGCGGCCATCCTCTCGAACGAGAAGTACCGCGGCGTTCGCATCGAGGTTTCGCCGGGCCAGCTCAAGATCAATGCCCACAACCCCGAACAGGAAGAAGCGCAGGAAGAAATCGAGGCAGACACCTCGGTTGACGGCCTGGCGGTGGGCTTCAACGTGAACTACCTGCTTGACGCGCTGAGCGCCCTGCGCGACGACACCGTGATCCTGGCGCTGCGCGATGCGAACTCCTCCGCCCTGGTGCGCGAAGCCGCCAATGCGCATTCACGCCACGTCGTAATGCCGCTGAGGCTGTGACCGGGAAGTTCCACGTGGAACACGAACGCCCGGCATCGCCCGGGCGTTCTGCTTTTCAGGGGCGTCCACTGTGCAGCTGAGTCGCCTCGACCTGCGCAACCTGCGCAATCTGGCCGATGTCAGCCTGCGCCCCGGCCCAAGCCTGAACCTGTTGCTTGGACCCAATGGCGCCGGCAAGACCAGCGTGCTCGAAGGGCTACACCTGCTTGCCTACGGACGCAGCTTTCGCGGCCGCGTCCGAGACGGACTGATCCGTACCGGACACGATGCGGTCGAGGTGTTCGCGGAATGGCGCGTCGAAGGGGAACAGGGCCCGCACCGTGCCGGGCTGCGCCATTCCGGCGGTGGCTGGGAAGCTCGCCTGGACGGTGATTCCGTCGACCATCTCGGTGAGCTCTGCGCTGCGTTTATGGTGGTGACCTTCGAACCCGGCAGCCACGCGCTGGTATCCGGAGGCGGCGAGCCGCGACGACGCTTCATCGACCGCGGCCTGTTCCACGTGGAACAGGGCTTCCTCCCGGTCTGGCGCCGCTACTCGCGCGCGCTGAAGCAGCGCAATGCACTGCTCAAGTCACGGGCCGGCGCTGCGCAGATTTCCGCTTGGGACCAGGAGCTGGCCGCTTCCGGCGAAGAGCTGACCCGGCGCCGGGTGCACTATCTCGACAGACTGCAGGAGCGGATGGCCCCAGTGGCTGCGGCCCTGGCGCCGAGCCTCGGCCTGATGTCACTCGAGTTCGAACCTGGTTGGAGGCGTTCCAGCCTGTCGCTGGCTGACGCGCTGGCCTTGGCGCGCGAAAGGGACCAGATGCTCGGACACACCAGCGTGGGTCCGCACAGGGCCGACTGGAAGCTTCGCCTTGCCGACAAGGACGAGGGAGAAGCCCTGTCCCGAGGCCAGGCGAAGCTGGCCGCCCTGTCCTGCCTGTTCGCGCAAGCCGCCGATTGCGCCGCCGAACGCGCGGACTGGCCGCTGATTGCGCTGGATGACCTCGCGTCCGAACTGGACGCGGAGCACCGTGCGCGGGTCATGGCCTTCCTGGACGGGACACCGGCCCAGGTGTTCGTGACCGAAACGGATCGGGTGGAAGCGAGTGGAGAGATGGTGGTGTTCCACGTGGAACAGGGGTGCGTTGTGGCGGCTTGAAAGTTGATGTGTTTCACGTGAAACACCATTTTTTGTCATAAGCGGGCCTGCCGTTGTGGTTGGACCAGGTTTTTCTCCCGATTTGCATAGGGCTTCCGGCTGATTGCTCCGGGAGGTGTGCGCCGCCCGCCGTGGACGCAGGGGGGGATGCCCAGCCGGATTATTCGCGTCCTGCTCCCAGATCCGGCCGCCGGCCATCCATGGCCGGCTCTGGGCATCCCCCTGCATCCACGGCGGGCCCGGACCTTTGTCGCGGTCGGGGGAAGAAGCGGCGACGCCGACGTTGAAACCCAGCGGCGTCACCGGATCAAGCACAGCCACGCCACAGCTACGCCCACGAGCGCGCCCGCTCCTGATCTCCGTCCCGAAGCCAAGAAACGCCACACCCCCTGTGCACGGGACGGGCAGCGCGGACCAGGACGAAGCAGCTCCCGGCGCAACAATGCTCCAACTGTCACGTCATCCCGGAGCCTCGAGAAGAGCCAGCCACTCCGCCGGGTCGTATGCCTCCCCAGTCGGGAGAAGAACCAAACAAAGGGATTCGGGACGGTGGTCGTTGGAAGGTCCCCTTGGTCGGGATCGCAGTTATGGCTGCTCCTGCACAGGAGCCCTTGCCATGCGCCGCAAACTGGTATAATGGCCGTCTCAGGCCCCTATAAGTAATGTGTCGTGCGCCGGCGTCGCCGCGCTGGCCGTTGCCGGGCGATTCCAACGGCCAGAAATATCCAGATGACTGACGATACCGGCAGCACCCCCGAGACCGCGAACACCGGCTACGACTCCAGCAAGATCACCGTTTTGCGCGGCCTCGAGGCCGTCCGCAAGCGCCCGGGCATGTACATCGGTGACGTGCATGACGGCACCGGCCTGCACCACATGGTGTTCGAGGTGGTCGACAACTCGGTCGACGAAGCGCTCGCCGGCCACGCCGACGACATCAACGTGGTCATCCACGAGGATGGCTCGGTTTCGGTGTCCGACAACGGACGCGGCATTCCGGTCGACATCCACAAGGAAGAGCATGTCTCCGCGGCCGAGGTCATCCTGACCGTGCTCCACGCCGGCGGCAAGTTCGACGACAACAGCTACAAGGTGTCCGGTGGCCTGCACGGCGTCGGCGTTTCAGTGGTCAACGCGCTGAGCGAGCACCTGTGGCTCGATATCTGGCGCGATGGCGAGCACCATCGCCAGGAATACGCCCTGGGCGAGCCCCTGTACCCGCTCAAGGTGCTGGAGCCGTCAGGCGGGCGCCGCGGCACCACGCTGCGCTTCAAGCCCGCCACCGCGATCTTCAGCGACGTCGAGTTCCACTATGAGGTCCTGGCGCGCCGCCTGCGGGAGCTGTCGTTCCTGAATTCGGGCGTCAGGATCACCCTCAGCGACGAGCGCGGCGAGCCGCGCCGCGACGTGTTCGAGTACGAGGGCGGCATCGCCTCCTTCGTCGAGCACCTGGCCCAGCTCAAGACCCCGCTGCACCCCAAGGTGATCTCGGTCATCGGTGAGGAGAACGGCATCACCGTCGAAGCGGCGCTGCAGTGGACGGACTCCTACCAGGAGACCATGTTCTGCTTCACCAACAACATCCCGCAGAAGGATGGCGGTACCCACCTGATCGGCTTCCGCGCGGCGCTCACGCGCACGTTGACCAATTACATCGAACAGAGCGGCATCGCCAGGCAGGCCAAGGTGCAGCTGTCCGGCGACGACATGCGCGAAGGCATGATCGCGGTGTTGTCGGTGAAGGTGCCCGACCCCAGCTTCTCCTCGCAGACCAAGGAAAAGCTGGTCAGCTCGGAAGTGCGCCCGGTGGTTGAACACACCTTCGGCGCCAAGCTCGACGCCTTCCTCCAGGAAAATCCGAACGAAGCCAAGGCCATCGCCGGCAAGATCGTCGACGCCGCCCGCGCCCGCGAGGCCGCGCGCAAGGCGCGCGACCTGACCCGGCGCAAGGGCGCGCTGGACATCGCCGGGCTCCCGGGCAAGCTCGCCGACTGCCAGGAGAAGGATCCGGCGCTCAGCGAACTGTTCATCGTCGAGGGTGACTCGGCCGGCGGCTCCGCCAAGCAGGGCCGCAACCGCAAGAACCAGGCGGTGCTGCCGCTCAGGGGCAAGATCCTCAACGTCGAGCGCGCGCGCTTCGACCGCATGCTGGCTTCGGACCAGGTCGGCACCCTGATCACCGCGCTCGGCACCGGCATCGGCAAGGACGAGTACAACCCGGACAAGCTGCGCTACCACCGCATCATCATCATGACCGACGCCGACGTCGACGGCGCCCATATCCGCACTCTGCTGCTGACCTTCTTCTACCGGCAGATGCCGGAGCTGATCGAGCGTGGGCACATCTATATCGGCCTGCCGCCGCTGTACAAGATCAAGCAGGGCAAGACCGAGATCTACCTGAAGGACGACGCGTCGCTCGATGCCTACCTCGCCGGCAACGCGGTCGAGAACGCCACCCTGGTGCCCGCCGAAGACGAGCCGGGGATCAGCGGCGCAGCGCTTGAGAAGCTGCTGCTGGTCTACGCCGCCGCGCGCGAAACCATCACCCGCAACGCCTACCGCTACGACCCCGTCGTGCTCGGCGCACTGATCGATTTCACGCCGCTGGATGCCGAAATCCTCGCCGGCAACGTCGACGAGCGCCACGAGCTGGACATGCTGGAGAACCGACTCAACGAATCGGGCCTCGGCAAGCCGCGCTACAGCCTCGAATTCCAGCCGGCCACCGACACCGCCGGTCCGGCGCTGGTGGTGAACCGCCGCCACATGGGCGTGGATGCGGTGCAGGTGCTTCCGTTCTCGGCCTTCGAGGGCGGCGAGCTGCGGGCGCTGCGTGACGCCGCGGCGCTGCTGCATGGCCTGGTTCGCGAGGGTGCGCGGATCATCCGCGGCAGCCGCGTGCAGACGGTCGCAAACTTCGCCCAGGCCCAGGCCTGGCTGCTCGAAGAGGCCAAGAGGGGGCGCCAGATCCAGCGCTTCAAGGGCCTGGGTGAGATGAACCCCGAGCAACTCTGGGACACCACGGTCAACCCCGAGACGCGGCGCCTGTTGCAGGTGACGATCGAGGACGCCGTCGGCGCGGACCAGATCTTCAGCACGTTGATGGGCGACGTGGTCGAGCCGCGTCGCGCCTTCATCGAAGACAATGCGCTGAGGGTGTCCAACCTCGACGTATGATCCTGCCGGTTGACGCCGTCTTCAGATGGCGACGCCTACAACCAACGCAGCCCAATCAGGATGTCGCCATGAAGACACTGCCACTTGCATTCGCCGTTGCCGCCACGGTGGCCATGGCCGCCTGCGCCACCACCACGTCGCCTACCGGGCGGACCCAGTACGTAGGTGCGGTGTCGCAGGAGCAGCTCAACCAGCTCGGCGCCCAGGCCTTCACCGAGCAGAAGGCGCAGATGAAGCAGACCGGCAATGCCACGCAGAAGCGATACGTGGACTGCGTGGTCCGGGCGGTGGTCGCCCAGTTGCCCGCCTCACAGCGCCAGATCGCCTGGGAGTCGGCGGTTTTCGTCGATGACAACCCCAACGCCTTCGCGCTGCCCGGTGGCAAGGTCGGCGTGTACACCGGCATCTTCAGCGTCGCGAAGAACCAGGACCAGCTGGCGGCGGTGATCGCGCACGAGGTCGGGCACGTGATCGCGAACCACCACGATGAACGCATTACCCGCCAGATGGGCGCCCAGGGCGCCTTGGGCGTGGTTGGCGCGCTGGTCGGCTCGCGCTACGGCGAGGGCGCCACCCAGACCACCAACCAGCTTGGCGGCGCCGCGCTGCAGACGGCGTTCCTGCTCCCCGGTTCGCGCGTGCAGGAAAGCGAGGCGGATGTCGTCGGCCAGCAGCTGATGGCCGAAGCGGGGTTTGATCCGCGCCAGGCGGTCAATCTGTGGCAGAACATGATCGCCGCCAGCGGCGGCAACCGGCCGGCGCAGTGGCTGTCGACGCATCCGGATCCGAGCGCCCGCATCGGTGAGCTGCAGTCGCGTGCCACCAGCCTGGTTCCGGCATGGGAGCAGGCCCGGGCCGCCGGTCGACGTCCAGCCTGCGGTTGAACCATTCCGCCATCGTCCAATGGTGCGCTCGCGTCGACGATACATCTTCTGGTAGTTTTGGCTCCCCCCAGCACGAGCGACACTGATCGTCGCGTGCTTCGCACATCCGAGGCCTGTCATGTCCGCAATTTCGACCCACCGCTCCCTGCTGGTTTCCGCGATCGTCGCAGTGCTCGCCCTGGGCGTTGCCACCGATGCCGTTGCGCAGACCCCCAGCGAGCGCGCCGCCGAGCGTCGCGCCGCCCGCCAGGCCGGCGCGGACGCCGGCAAGCAGGACTCGCAGAAAGGCGAGGCAGCCGCGGAAGAGTATCCGGCGGCCACCCGCAAGCAGCCTGGCCTGAGCGCAAGCTCGCGCATCGGGGCACAGCTCAACAAGGTTTCCGAGGCGCAGCAGGCCGGTGACCTAGCCGCCGCCGAAGCCGCCGCCGCCGAAATCCTTGGCGATGACAAGGCCAACGCCTATGAGCGCGCGATCACCCTGCGCCTGGTGGCCGACCTGCTGATCAACGAAGACAACGAGCGCGCCAAGAGCTACCTGCGTGAAGCCATCGAGCTTGAAGGCCTTGGCAACAATGAACACTTCAACAGCATGCTGATGCTTGCCCAGATCCAGATGCAGGACGACGACTACGCCGGCTCGCTGGCCACGCTCGACCGCATGATCGCCGAGACCCACACCGACAAGACCGATGTGCTGGTCCTGCGCGGCAACGCGCTGTACCGTCTGGAGCGCTACGACGACGCCATCGCCGCACTCGAGCCTCTGGTCAAGGGCAATCCCGAGGCTCGCGCCGACTGGAGCCAGCTGCTGATGGCGTCGTATTCGGAAAGTGGCCGGGGCAGTGACGCCATGGCCCTTGCCGAGCAGGTCGCGTCGCAGACTCCGGGCGACAAGCGCGCCCAGCTCAACCTTGCCAGCGTCTACCTGCAGGGCGACGACTATCCCAAGGCCATCGCCGTCTACGAGGGCCTGCGTTCGGCCGGGCAGCTCACCGAAGAGGCGGAATACCGCAACCTCTCGGCGCTGTACCTCAACAGCGAGGATGGCGAGCGCAATGCCATCAGCGTGATCAACGAGGGCCTGGAGAAGGGCGTCCTCAAGCCCGACCAGAAGACCTATGCACAACTCGCGCAGGCGTACTACTTCAGCGACCAGCCGGGCGAGGCGATCAAGGCCTACCAGAAGGCAGCGCCGCTAGACGACAGCGGCGCGACCTACCTCAACCTAGCCAAGGTGCTGGCCAGCGAAGGGCGCAGTGCCGAATCCAAGGATGCCGCGCAGAAGGCCATCGACAAGGGCCTGGACGACCCTGCCGAAGCACGCAAGCTGCTGGCGCGCTGACACAGTGGTCCGTGAAAAGAAGGTCGACGGTGCGGTAGAACCGCGCGGCATGATTGGTATAAGCTTGGAAATTCCCGCGCAGAAGCCGAGTGCGGATCCAGACATCATTTTTCGGGGCGCTCCCGGCCCGGCCAGAATCGAGTTTTCCGCATGACGCAGCACGCAACGACCCCCGACCGGAACAATGACCAGGACGAGGGCCTGAACTGGGCGCGTATCGCCGGTTTTACCATGGTGGTGGCATTCCATGCCGCCGCCGTCCTGCTCCTGCTGGCCCCGGTGAATCCGCCAGGCGCCCCGCCGGAAGAAGAAGCGGTCACCCGCGTGGTCCTGATCGAGCCGCCGCCGCCGCCGCCGCCGCCGCCGCCGCCGCCGCCCAAGCCGCCGGAGCCGCAGCCGATCCGCGAGCTGGTGCCGCCGCAGCCGACCCCGCTGCCGCCGCCGCCCCAGGAGCCGCCGGTGGTATTCGACGAACCCTCGCCGATGGATACCCCGGCGCCGCCGCCGGCACCGCCCGCGCCGCCTGCACCGGTGGCGAACATCGGCGCCAGCGTCGATCCGTCATCGCGCAGCATGAACCCGCCGAAATATCCGCCGGCCGCGCAGCGTGCAGGCATCACCGGCGAGGTGATCCTGATCGTTGAAGTCGATGCCAGCGGCAACGTCATCGACGTGTCGGTGGAAAAATCCAGCCGCAACCGCGATCTCGACCGTTCGGCCGTCACCGCCGCCCGCGGCTGGCGCTTCAATCCCGAGATGCGGGACGGCGTCCCGGTCGCAGGCCGCGTCCGCGTCCCGGTGGCCTTCGTCCTCTGACGGGGGTTGCGCCGCGGCGCACCACCGCATCACATGCAATACCCGCTGTACCCGCTACACCCTTTTCCAACACCACAACATCTAGAAGGTAAGCGTCATGCTGCAGGAAACCACTAACGTCCCCGCCGCCGGAGGCAGCAACGCTGCAGCGCTCCAGCAGATGGGTTTCGCGGACATGGTCCAACACATGGATGCGGTCGGCTGGGTGGTGCTCATCACCCTCCTGATCATGTCGGCCATGTCGATCTACTGGATCATCTTCAACTTCATCAAGCACATGCGCCTGCGCGGCAGCGCCGACCGCGTGATCACCACGTTCTGGGAAACCCAGAACGCGCAGGACGCGATCCGCGCCATGGAAGAGGAATCGCGCAGCGAGCCCTTCTCGAAGGTCGCGCTTGACGCCGCCCAGGCCGCCGCGCACCACCAGCGCCACGAAGGTTCGCGCCTGGTCGAGTCGCTCAACCGCTCCGAGTTCGTCGACCGCGCGCTGCGCCAGGGCGTGACCCGCGAGTCGCTGAAGCTCGAAGCCGGCCTGACCGTGCTCGCCACCGTTGGTTCGACCGCGCCGTTCGTCGGCCTGCTCGGTACCGTGTGGGGCATCTACCGTGCGCTGATCCGCATCGGTGCCAGCGGCCAGGCCGACATCGGCGCGGTTGCCGGTCCGGTTGGCGAGGCGCTGATCATGACCGCGCTCGGCCTCGGCGTCGCGATCCCGGCGGTGCTTGGCTACAACTTCTTCGTGCGCCTGAACCGCGGCCTGAACTACAAGCTCGACACGTTCGCCCACGACCTGCACGACTTCTTCGCCACCGGCTCGCGCGTCGGCGAGCAGAAGCGCTGATAGTCCAGGAACGGCCAGTAACGGAGAACCGACATGGCTTATAGCTCAAGCGGTAACGGCCATGACAAGGTCAACGCCACGATCAACATCGTGCCGCTGGTCGACGTGATGCTGGTGCTGCTGATCATCTTCATGGTCACGGCACCGCTCATGGCCCACAAGGTCGAGGTCGAGCTCCCGCAGGCCAACCTGGACGAGCAGCCCGAGATGGCACCGGCCGCCCCGCCGATCACCATCGCGGTGACCGACGCGGGCGAGGTCTATCTCAACGACCAGCCGGTCACGCTCCAGCTGCTGGAAAGTTCGCTTGCGGTCGAGGCCCAGAAAACGCCCCAGCCGCCGGTGAACGTCCGCGCCGACAAGACCACGAAGTACGGAATGGTGAAGGAAGTCGTCGATCTCGCGCAGGCCGCCGGCATGCGCAAGGT
Organism: Luteimonas sp. A501; assembly: GCF_054052085.1. The sequence continues at coordinate 15,127 of NZ_JBSVRI010000003.1, read as the reverse complement.
GGGCTTTGTCGCCACTCGCGAGAACAACTGACCCGGAGTTTGCAACATGGCTTTTTCCTCCAATTCCGGTGACGGCCCGATGGCCGACATCAACATCATTCCGCTCTGCGACGTGATGCTGGTGCTGCTCATCATCTTCATGGTCACGGCGCCGCAGCTGTCGTATCCGATCGACATCGACCTGCCGCAGCGTTCGATCAATCGCCCGGAAAATCCGGTCGAGCCGCCGGAGCCGATCAAGCTCCGGATCGACGGCTCGGGCCAGATCTTCTGGAACGACAGCCCGGCACCGATCACGGCACTGCGCAGCATGATGGAGACCGAGGTCCAGCGTGACCCGGGCAACCAGCCCACGCTGCAGATCGATGTCAACGAGGATGCCGATTATGGTGTTCTCGCCAAGGTCCTGGCCGAGGCGAAGAACGCGCAGATGATGAAGATCGGCTTCATCAAGAACTGATCCCGCAACACCCGTCCGCGGCGTCGCCTGCAGCGCGCCGCGGATCGGACACCACGTTTGCTTTCTTGCGCCGCCCCACAAAGGCGGCGTCTTTTTTGTGCCTGGCGTGGGTTTGCGGAAGAGCAAAATTTTCTGCCGCGTCATCCGTGGCAGAAGGACCCTTGCCCTTCGCGCCCCTGCAAAAGCGCGAGGTAACGCCGGACCGTCGTGGCCAGGCCTTCGTAGAGGGCGTCGCCGATGAGGGCGTGGCCGATCGAGACTTCTTCGATGCCCGGCACCGCGGACAGGAAGTCGGCAAGGTTGGACTGGCTGAGATCATGGCCGGCGTTGACGCCGAGCCCTGCGGCGCGGGCGCGACGGGCGGTATCGGCGCAGGCGGCCAGCGCGCCGGATGCGGCGCCGGCGGCGTGTTCTTCGGCGAAGGGGCCGGTGTAGATCTCGATGCGGTGGGCGCCGGTGGTAGCCGCGGCCTCGATTGCGGCGTTGCCGGCGTGGGAATCGGCATGGGCGTCGGCGAACAGGCTGACGCGGCAGCCGAGCGCGCGCAGTTCGTCCACGATGGGCGCAAGGCGGGCGCCGTCGCGCACGAAGTCGAAGCCGTGGTCGGAGGTGATCTGGCCGTCGTCGTCGGGCACCAGGGTGGCCTGGGCCGGACGGGCTTCGCGGCACAGGGCGATGAATCCGGGATAGCCGGGCCGCGGCGGCGCGAACGGGTTGCCTTCGAGGTTGAGTTCGACATCGCGCGCGGCGGCGAGCCCGGCCAGCGCCATGACGTCGTCGGCGCGTGCATGGCGCGCGTCAGGGCGTGGATGCAGGGTCAGGCCGTGGGCGCCGGCATCGAGGCAGGCGCGGGCCGCGCGCAGCATGTCGGGTTCGCCGCCGCCGCGTGAATTGCGCAGCACGGCGATCTTGTTGAGGTTGACGCTGAGCCGGGTCATGGAGGGCAGGATACCCGTCCCTGCGCGGCCGGCGGCGAGCGCTCAGCCGAGCGGCGGTTCGCCGGCCTGGGCCTGCTCGGCAAGGCGGCGCGCTTCCGCCTGCTCGCGCAGGCGCTTGAGCTCGACCGGGTCGAGCATCATGCTGTCGTCGCGCGACTGGTTGCCCACGCGCTGCGCGAGCAGGCCCAGCACCCAGGCCACGGTGGCGGCCAGGGCCACCAGCAGGCAGAGCACGGCAAGTACCATCGACGATGCGTTCAGCGCCACGGCGAACGCGGCCACGGCCAGCAGCAGGAACAACCAGGGCATCGCACGCCTCCACGGGAACTGTCCCGAAGTCTAGCCGCTGGCGGCGCGCGCGCGCGCCGCCGCCGGNCCCCCCCCCACCCCCCCCCTCCCCCCCCCCCCCCCCCCCCCCCCCCCCCCCCCCCCCCCCCCCCGCCGCCGGGCGGTGGCAGCGTGCCGCCGGTCGCAGAACCGGCGCCCGCACGGCCTTACAGCAGCGGCGACATCAGCCGGGCCAGGGCTTCGGGCAGGCGCGCGCGCAGCAGCGGGCGATGGCGGCCGCGCTGGACCCGCGGCGCATGTGCCAGTTCGCCTTCGATCAGTGCGGCGAGGTCGGCGGCGATCTCCGGATCGTCGAAGAGCACCGAGACCTCGAAGTTGAGGCGGAAGCTGCGGTGGTCGAAGTTGGCGCTGCCGATCACCACCAGTTCGTCATCGACCAGCAGCGACTTGCTGTGCAGCATGCGCGGGCCGTACTCGTAGATCTTCACGCCGGCGACCAGCAGCGGGCCGAAGTAGGAGCGCGCGGCCAGCGTCACCAGCTTCGAGTCGCTGTCGCGGGGTACCAGCAGGCGCACGTCCAGGCCGGCCAGCGCCGCCGAAGTCAGCGCCATCATCGCCGCCTCGCCGGGCACGAAGTAGGGCGTGGTCAGCCAGACGCGATGCTTCGCAGCCTGGATCGCCGAGACGTGCAGACGGTGGATCGCCTCCCAGGGCGAATCCGGGCCGGACACCAGCACCTGTGCGCGGACCGGGCCCGGTGCGGCCGCGCGCGGCGTGTCGCGGGCGACGTCGGAAAGGAAATCATGATCGCCGGTGGCGTAGGCCCAGTCCTCGCAGAACACCAGCTGCAGCACGCGAACCACGGCGCCCTCGAGGCGCAGATGCAGGTCGCGGTAGGCGGAGTCGCCCAAGCGTTCGTCCTGCTCGTCGGTGACGTTCATGCCGCCGGTGTAGGCCACGCATCCGTCGATGACCACGATCTTGCGGTGGGTGCGCAGGTTCGCCCACGGCCGCCGCCAGACGTGGCCGAAGCGCATGGGGTGGAACCAGGCGAGCTCGCCGCCGGCATCGAGCAGCGGCTTGAAGAACCGTCGCGCGTTGGCCGAACCGATCGCATCCAGCAGCAGCCGCACCTTCACGCCGGCGCGAGCGCGCTCGACCAGGGCCTCGCGCAGCGCGATACCGGTGTGGTCGGGTTCGTAGATGTAGTACTCCAGGTGCACGTGCCTGGTGGCCACCGCGATATCGGCCAGCAGCGCCTGGTATTTGGCGGCGCCGTCGACCAGCAGGCGCACGTCGCGCGCGCTCGACTGCGACAGGCCGGTGGTGGCGGCGGCCAGGCGCGCGAGTTCGACGGCGTCCGCGTGCGCGGGGTCGGCGAAGGCCTCGCCGGCCGGCGCCGACTGGCGACTGCGCGCGCGCCGCAGCCGATGGCGCTCGATCCGCTGCGGCCCGAACACGTGGTAGATGAAGAGGCCAAGGTAGGGCAGCAGCGCCAGGCCCAGCAGCCAGCTGAGGGTGGCCACCGGCTCGCGCTTCTTGAGGATGATGACGCCGCCCAGCAGCACCAGGTACGCGGCCCAGGCGGTGACCAGCCAGGCCCCCAGGTGGGGGATCGAAAGCAGTGCCTGCCAGGCTTCGCGCAACGCGTCCACACAGCGCTCCCCTGTCGCAGGAGCTGCGACACATGGGGCGTAGGCTAGCCCCATGCGCGACGATGGCAAAGCGAAGCTTGCGGTCATGGGTGCCCTGAAGGGCCGCGGCTCCGCGTCGTGGGTGCCGGGCCGATTCGAGCAGCGCACGGCCAGTCGCGAAGACGACGGCTGGGGCTCGGGCCACGACTTCTCGGACGCCAGCGGCGAGGCGCTTGAGCCCGGCCCCGACACCGTGGTCACCGCCGAGCGCGCGCGCAGCATCATCACCCGCAACCAGTCGCCCGACGTCGGTTTCGGCCAGTCGATCAACCCCTATCGCGGGTGCGAGCACGGCTGCGTCTACTGCTTCGCGCGTCCCAGCCACGCCTATCTCGATCTTTCGCCGGGCCTGGATTTCGAAACCCGGCTGTTTGCCAAGACCAATGCCGCCGAACTCCTGCGCGCGGAGCTTGCGCGCCCGGGCTACCGCTGTGCGGTGATCGCGCTCGGCGTGAACACTGACGCCTACCAGCCGATCGAACGCGGCCGGCGCATCACCCGCGCGCTGCTTGAAGTGCTGGCCGAGACGCGCCACCCAGTGCACCTGATCACCAAGAACGCACTGGTACTGCGCGACCTGGACCTGCTCGCGCCAATGGCCGCCGATGGCCTTGTGCAAGTGGCGGTATCGGTGACCACGCTCGACAACCGGCTGGCCGCACGCATGGAGCCGCGTGCCTCGGCACCGCACACCCGGCTGAAGGCGATCGCCGGACTGCACGAGGCGGGAGTACCGGTCAGCGTGATGGTGGCGCCGGTGATCCCGGCGATCACCGACAGCGAGTTGGAGGCGATCATGGGCGCCGCGCGCGAGGCCGGTGCGTTCGACGCGTCGTACGTGCTGCTGCGCCTGCCTCATGAACTGAAAGAGGTCTGGCGCGAGTGGCTGGCCCTGCACTATCCCGAGCGCGCCGCGCACGTGATGAGCCTGGTGGCGCAGATGCGCGGCGGACGCGATTACGACAGCGCTTTCGGCAGCCGTATGCGCGGCGAAGGTCCGTTTGCGCAGCTGCTGGCGGCGCGTTTCAGCCGTGCCTGGCGACAGCTCGGGTTCGCCCACCTCCCGGCGCTGGACTGCACGCGCTTCGTTGCGCCGCGGCCTGCCTCGCCGCAAGGGCAGTTGTTCTAGAGGGCGTCTCCAGCCAGCGTCGAAAATCACGGATCCTATACGCCACCACGACGGCACGGTGGTGTACGGTTCGGCGATGAAACAGGATCCAACCCATGGACTGCTGCCTGCCGGTAGCGCCGGGGTCGATACGCACGACCCGTCCACGGACGTGGGCGACACCGCCGCCGCACGACTGAACGCATGCGAAGCGCAGCTGGCCAGCGTCCTCAAGGACCAGGCCCTGGTGTCCTATGGCATTGCCCACGACCTGCGCGCGCCGCTGCGCGCGATCGAGGGCTTCTCCGCGATGCTGGAGTCGGGGTCCGGCGAAGCGCTGGACGCCACCGGCCGCGATTACCTGGCCAGGATCCGCGCCGCCGCCGCCCGCATGGCGGCGCTGCTGGATGCACTGCAGGCGCTGTCGCGTGCGTCCCACGATCATCTCGACCTTGCCGACGTCGACGCCAGCCTGCTGGCCGACTGGGCGCTGGTCGAACTGCGCGACGCCGAGCCCGGACGCCGGGTCGAGGCCGATGTGCAGCCCGGCATCCGCGTGCGTGCCGACGAACGCCAGCTCAAGCTCCTGTTCGACCGTTTGCTGCACAACGCCTGGAAGTTTTCCGCTGGCCGCGACGCGGTGCGCATCGCGATCACCGCCGAATGCCACGGCGAGCGCGTGCGGATCCACGTCCGCGATCAGGGCAGCGGTTTCGACACCAGCCATGCCGGGCGCGTGTTCGAACCCTTCCAGCGCGTTCACGGTCCCGATGAGGGCGGCGGCCATGGCCTCGGCCTGGCGATCGCGCAGCGCATCGCCGCGCGGCTCGGCGGAGGCATCGCGGTCGACTCCGAGCCCGGCCGGGGCAGCGTGTTCCACGTCGAGCTTCCCGCCGCGGAGGACGCTGGCACGTGATGAGCACCCGCCCGATCCTGCTGGTGGAGGATAATCCCGACGACGTCGAGCTCACCCGCATCGCATTCGCCGAAGCCAAGATCGCGAATCCCCTGCACGTCGTGGGCAACGGTGTGGAGGCGCTGGACTATCTGTTCGCGCGCGGCAACCACGCGGACCGGGACCCCGGTGATCATCCTTCGCTGGTGCTGCTGGACCTGAACATGCCGCGCATAGACGGCCGCGAGGTGCTGCAGGCGATCCGCGCCGAGTCCAGCCTGCGCAGCTTGCCGGTGGTGGTGATGACCACCAGTGCCGAACCATTCGACGTCGAGGCCTGCTATTCGCTGGGTGCCAACAGCTACATCCGCAAGCCGGTCGATTTCGGCCAGTTCATGTGGGCGGTGAAACAGGTGGGGATGTACTGGCTGGTGTTGAACCATCCGCGGGAGGGATAGTTTTTCGCGAACCGGGAGGCTGGGGAAAGCTTTTGCCACGGATGAGCGCGGATAAGGGCGGATTTACGCGGATAGGGCGAGTGGCGAAAAAGGCTCTTACGCGCCGGCGAAAAGCGCCTCGGCGCGCTGGAACAGGATCCAGCTGGTGGCGATGAACTTGTCGCCGCCTTCGGGGCGGTTGCCGCGGTGGGTGTGGGTGAAGGCGGTCGGGGCGATCAGGAGGTCGCCGACGCGGGGCTTCACCTTGCGCTGCTGGAACAGGAATTCAGTCTCGCCGGCGTCGAAGCCATCGTTGAGATAGACCGTCCACAGCAGGTGTCGGTGCAGGGTCTCGGCCTGCGGGTCGCGCGGGTAGAGCTCGCAGTGCCAGTAGGGATAGCCGCCTTCGCCGGCCGCGTACCACTGCAGGTTGACCGGGCCGGGTCGCAGACAGGCCATGGCCTGCCTGCCGAGCGTGCGGTCGTCCATGGCGGTGATGTCCCCGGCCTCGAGCCGGCGCAGGGTGCCGTCGGCCGTGGGCTGCTGCAGCATCAGCGGCGCGATCAGGACTTGCGGGTAGCGGCGGAGGTAGGCGAGCAGTCCGCGGTAGACGGCCACGTTGAGCGCCTGCTCGGCATCGGCCCACTCGGGGCGGCCGGCGAGGGCGATGTCGCGGCTCTTCTTCAGCTCCGGGAACACGCCGCTGCCGACGCGGCCGGGCTGCAGCGCATCACTGGCGCGCATGCGCTCGACGATGGCGGTGCAGGTGGGGGCGTCGAGCGCGCCGGGCGTCACTTCGATGAAGTCTGCTGCGGGCGCCTGGCTCATCGGAGTCCCTCTGTTGGTTGTGGGCGGCCATGGCCGCGATGGAGCGAAGAGCTTTTTGCGACGGATTTACGCGGATCAGGAGGCGTCGTGGTCGCGGTGGTAGCGGGTGGCGGCTTCGACTTCGGACTTCGAGCCGAGGAAGACGGGGACGCGCTGGTGCAGCTGGTCGGGTGCGATGTCCATGATGCGGTCGCGGCCGTTGGTGGCGGCGCCGCCGGCCTGTTCGACCAGGAATGACATGGGGTTGGCTTCGTACATCAGGCGCAGCTTGCCGGCCTTGCCCGGGTCCTTGCGGTCCCAGGGATAGATGAAGATGCCGCCGCGGGTCAGGATGCGGTGCACGTCGGCGACCATCGAGGCCACCCAGCGCATGTTGAAGTCCTTGCCGCGCGGGCCCTCCTTGCCGGACAGCAGGTCGCGCACGTAGTCCTGCATCGGCGCCTCCCAGTGGCGCTGGTTGGACATGTTGATCGCGAACTCCTTCGTCTCCTCCGGGATGCGGATGGACTCGCGGGTGAGGACGAAGACCCCCTGCTCGCGGTCGAGGGTGAAGGCGTGGGTGCCGTGGCCGAAGGTCAGCACCAGGGTGGTCTGCGGGCCGTAGACGCAGTAGCCGGCGGCGACCTGGGCGGTGCCGGGCTGCAGGAAGTCCTCGTCGCAGGCGGCGGTCACGCCCTCGGGGCAGCGCAGCACGGAGAAGATGGTGCCGACCGAGACGTTGACGTCGATGTTGCTGGAGCCGTCGAGGGGATCGAACAGCAGCAGGTAGTTGCCGCGCGGGTAGGCATCGGGGATGGGGTGGCAGTGCTCCATCTCCTCGGAGGCGCAGGCCGCGAGATGCCCGCCCCAGGCGTTGGCCTCGAGCAGGATGTCGTTGGACAGCACGTCGAGCTTCTTCTGCGCCTCGCCCTGCACGTTGCCGGTGCCGGCGTCGCCCAGCACGCCACCAAGCGCGCCCTTGCCGACCGCGATCGAGATGCTGGTGCAGGCGCGGGCGACCACCGCGATCAGCTGGCGCAGGTCGGCGTTGATGCGGCCGGCGCGCTGCTCCTCGATCAGGTGGCGGGTGAGGGAGACGTGGCTGGACATCGCAGGCCTGCGGAGTGGCGGACGGGTGGCCATTGTCGCCCAAGGTGCGGGGCGTTGCAGGCCGCGGGGGCGCCATGTGCGAGGGTACGTTCTGTGGGAGCGGCTATAGCCGCTCCCACAGTGGCCCAGGTGGCAGCTGTAGCTGCTCTCCCATAGCCGCCAAGCCACGGCGGTGGAGGAAGGCGGGACGACGCGCGGGATGGCGCGACCTTGCGGGAACTCAGCGGCGGTCGAATTGCCATTCGAAGCCGAGGAGCCAGGTGCGGTCGGCGCCGGGTTCGTAGAAGCGGCCGTTGCCTTCGTTCACGATCACCGAGCCGATGTGGTCGCGGTCGAGCAGGTTGTCGATGCGGGCGAACACGCGCAGCGGGCCGGTAGCGGTGTTCCAGCTGCGCGAAGCTTCCACGTGCAGCAGGCCGTAGCCCGGTGCGGAGGCGGTGCCGGCGTCGTTGACCATGACCTTGCCGATCGCTTCGCCTTCGAGCGCGGCGCGCCAGGGGCCGCCGTTCCACTGCAGGCGGGCGAAGGCCTGGCGTTCGGGGACGCCGGGGATGCGGCGGTTGGAGGCGTCGGTGCCATCCGCGCCGCCGATGCAGGCGGTCGGGTCAGCGCCGTCACTGATGCTTCCGCCAGCGCCGCAGCCGCGGAACTCCGCCTCCAGCTGCGTTGCCGCCAGCTGCAGGTCCCAGGCTTCGCCCAGCGGCTGCAGCCACGACAGCTCGACGCCCTGGCGGCGCGCGCCGCCGGCGTTGCGGTAGCTGCTGCGGCCGGAGACGTTGCGGGCGACCGCGATCTCGTCGTCGGTATCGGCGCGGAACAGCGCGGCCTCGAGTTGGCCGCCGGTGGGCGTGCGCCACTTCATGCCGAGCTCGTAGTTGTCGCTGACCGCCGGGCGCAGGTCGAAGGCCAGGCCGGCACCGCCGTCGGCGCGGTAGGAGAGCTCGTTGAAGGTGGGCGTCTCGAAGCCGCGGCCGGCCGAGGCGTAGACGCGCAGGTGCTCGGCGGGGGCGAAGGTGATGCCGGCCACTGGCGAGGTCTCGCTGAACTCCACGCGACCGCTGTCGTCGGGATTGCCGGCGGCGACGTAGAGGTCGCGCGAGCTGAACTCGACCTCGCTGTGGCGCGCGCCGAGCAGCAGCGACCAGCGCGGGGCGAAGCGCCACCAGGCCTGGGCATAGAGGTCGTTGGCGTCGACGTTGTTGCGCTCGTCGCGGCGCAGCGCCCCGCGCACGCCGAGCGCATCGCCGACGAAGTTCTCGAAACCACGGCGGTGCTGGCGCTGGCGCTCGCCGTTGGCGCCGAGCGCGAACTCCAGCGGCCGTTCTGCGAGCGCACCGCTCCAGGTCCAGCGTGCGTCGTAGCCGGCGTAGCCGTTGTCGAGGTTGATCACCCCGCCGGAATGCAGCGGATTGCCCTGCGGCGCCGGCGGGATCGGCAGCACCTGGGTGACCTCGCGGTCGCCGCCCCAGGCCGACACGCGCAGCGCGTGTGCGTCGCCGAAGCCGTGCTCGTAGATGGCGCCGGCCTGCGACTGGCGCACGGTCTTGCGGGTGTCGTAGATGTGCGCGTTGGCAACCGCCTGGCGCGGGTTGTCGCGCACCTGCGCGGCGGTGAGGCCCAGCGGATCGCGCGCCTCGGGAATGTCGACGTGGTTGAGCACCAGCGACAGCCGGCGGCGCTCGCCGAGGTCAAAGCCGAGCTTGAGGTTGGCGACGTCGCGGCGCGCCGCGGAATGATCGCGCCAGCCGTCGGTGTCCAGGCGCGACACGGCGAAGTTGTAGCCGACGACGTCGTTGCCGCCGAGCAGTCTTGCGGCACCCGTCCAGGTGCCGTCGCTGCCCACGGTCGCGCGCAGCGACCAGGGGTCGCCGGCCTGGCCGTCGGCGCTGTGGATCGAGACCACGCCGCCGGACGAGTTGCCGTGCAGCGCCGAGAACGGCCCGCGCAGCACTTCGATGCGCTCGGCGCCGGCGAGGCTGAAGTGCGAGAGCTGGCCCTGGCCGTCCGGCATCGACGCCGGGATGCCGTCGGCATACAGCCGCAGCCCGCGCACCCCGAAGGTCGCGCGCGAACCGAAGCCGCGGATCGAGAGCTGGGTGTCCTGGGCCAGGTTCTGGCGGTCGCGCGCGAGCAGGCCGGGGATGCCGCGCAGCGCATCGGAGACATCGGCGTTGGCGCCGGAGATGTCGCCGCCGAGGTTGACGGTGGCGGTGGAGGCGGGCGTGTCGAAGGCCGGGACCGTGCGCAGGCGGGTGGCTTCGACGACCACGGCGTCAAACGTGGTAGGCGTGGACGCGGGGGCTGTCGTTGTCGCGGAGGGCGTCGCCGGGTCGGGGGAGGCGATGGCCGGGGTGGCGGTGGACAGGGCGAGGAGGATGGTGGCGGGCAGGAGGATGCGATTCATTCGCCCATTCTCTCCCGGGGGGAGTGTCCGCATTGTCCCGGGGGGTGAATGGGGCGTTCTGTCGGGTGCTCCAGGGGAGGGGTCAGACGTCGCCTTCGGTAGACCAGCCTTCGCCGGTGCCGCGATGGTAGGCGTGGTCGGTGTCGAGCACGGTGCCGGCGGGGATCGAGTCCTGTTCGGCCAGACGGGCATAGATCGGGGTGAAGTCGGGCTCGGTGGCGGCCATCAGCTGCTCGAAGCTGTCGATGACGAAGTAGGTCTTCTGGTAGGTGTCGATGCGGTAGCGCGTGCGCATGATGCGTTCCAGGTCGAAGCCGATGCGGTTGGGCGCCGGGGACTCCAGCGAATGCACCGATTCGCCGCTGGACGAGACGATGCCGCTGCCATAGATGCGCAGTTCGCCGGCCTCGCGGATCAGGCCGAACTCCACCGTGTACCAGTACAGGCGCGTCAGGTTCTGCAGCGCATCCGTGCCGATACCGTGTGCCTTCACCCCGCCCCGGCCGTACGCCGCCATGTAATCGGCGAACACCGGATTCATCAGCAGCGGCACGTGGCCGAAGAGGTCATGGAAAAGATCGGGCTCCTCGATGTAGTCGATCTGGTCCGGGCGCCGGATCCACCAGGTGACCGGGAAGCGCCGGTTGGCCAAGTGCTCGAAGAAGTCGAGTTCAGGCAGCAGGCCCTCGACCCCGATCAGCTGCCAGCCGGTGGCCGGCTCCAGCACGGCGTTGAGATCGGTGTACCTGGGGATCCGGTCCGGCGTCATTCCCATCGCATCCTGCGCGCGCAGGAATTCAGCGCTGGCGCGCCCGACCAGCAGCTTGCGCTGGCGTTCGAACAGCGTTGCCCAGGTGGCATGGTCCTCGGCGGTGTAACCGGCCCAGTTCTGATCGACCACGCCCGTGGCATAGACAGGCACCTTGCCTTTGTCGGTGTGGAGATTCTCGAGGCGACGGGGCTGGGCTGGGCTGGGCGTGGACATGGAACGACTCCGAGTGAGGGCGGACCGGACCTGTAGCACCGTTCAAGTGCAGCTTTTGCGCGTATCGGGCCCGCAATCCATCGACTCTAGCCGCATATGGGCGCAATATGCTTGCATTCATTGCGCCACTAGCCGCCAATGGCGCAACAATATTGCGCACAACGACGGAGAGCCGCATGGCCCCGACCGACATCCTCGACCGCATCGACATCCAGCTGCTGGGCGAACTGCAGCGGCGGGGCCGCCTCAGCAACGCAGAACTGGCCGAACGGGTGCACCTGTCACCGTCCGCGTGCCTGCGGCGCGTGCAACGGCTCGAGCGCAGCGGCGTGATCGCCGGTTATCGCGCCGAAGTGGATCCCGAACACCTGGGCCTGGGCCTGACCGCCTTCGTCCGGATCCGCCTGAACCACCATGACGCCGCCGCCGTCGCCGATTTCGCCCGCGGCGTGAACGAATGGGACGAAGTGGTCGCCTGCCACGCCCTGACCGGTGACATGGACTACCTGTTGCAGGTGATGGTGACCGACCTCGAGCACTTCTCCCGCTTCCTGCTGGACCGCGTGCTCGCTCGCCCCGGCGTGGGCGACGTGAACTCCAGCTTCGTGCTGCGCACCGTCAAGGCGATGCGCGGGCTGCCACTACCGACCGCGTAAGCGGCTAGTCGCGATCGAGCGGACTGAGTACGCCGCCGGCGCCACGCCCGAGCACGTGTGTATAGATCTGTGTCGTGGCCACGTCCTTGTGCCCGAGCAGCTCCTGCACCGTGCGGATGTCGTGGCCCGACTCCAACAGGTGCGTCGCGAACGAGTGGCGCAGCGTGTGGCACGTCGCCGGCTTGTCGATGCCGGCCATTGCACGCGCCGACTTCACCGCGCGCTGCAGCACGCCCTCATCGACATGGTGCCGCCGCCGCACACCGCTGCGCGGGTCCACCGACAGCCGCTGCGCCGGGAAGACCCACTGCCAGCCGAACTCGCGCCCGGCCGTCGGATACTTGCGCCCCAGCGCGTGCGGCAACCACACCTCCCCGAACCCGTCCTGCAGATCGCGTCCGTGCAGGATGCGCACGCGTTCGACCTGCGCCTTGAGCCCGGCCTCGATCGTGCGCGGCAGCGGCACCCGCCGATCCTTGCCGCCCTTGCCATTGCGCACGATGATTTCCCGGCGTCCGAAGTCCATGTCCTTCACCCGCAGCCGCACCGCCTCCATCAAGCGCATGCCAGCGCCGTAAAGCAACGAGGCCATCAGCCCGACCTGGCCGTCGACCAGCGCCAGCAGTGCACGGACTTCCGCATGCGTCAGCACCACGGGGAGCTTCTTCGGGCGCTTGGCGCGCGTGACGGACCCGACCCAGGGCAGTTCAAGGCCGAGGACCTCCTTGTAAAGGAAGAGCAGCGCCGACAGCGCCTGGTTCTGCGTACTGGCCGCCACGTCGTCGCGCACCGCAAGCATGGACAGGAAGGCTTCCACCTCCATGAGGCCGAGATCGCGCGGATGGCGCTTTGCGTTCGCCAGGATGAAGCGACGCGCCCAGCCGACATAGGCCCGCTCGGTTCGTATGCTGTAGTGCTTGGCGCGGCAGCGGATGCGCACCTGGTCGAGCAGGCGCGGAGGTTGCGCTGGACCGTTCCCCGCAGGGTCGATGACGGAGCCGATTACCGCCTCACTTTTGCCCCGGTATGCCATACCGCCTCATCCGTGAGGTATTTTCAGGAATCATTACCGCGCGGCGCAGGCGGGGCAAGCGGACAAGTGCATGATTTCAGGTGGGATTTTCCTGACGGGAATGCGAGTGTTGGACTACATTGCAACCTGCTACATTCCGCTTTTGGGATCTACTTAGTGTTAGCTGCATGAAAATACTCGCATTCTTGCTCTTGCTGGTTGCTACTCCTGCACTCGCAGGGGATAGTCGTGCGCGTGCCGTTCCTGCGGACCTTCTTTCGGTGGAGAGCTCTCGCGATCACCGGATCCTTGTGTTTCAGGTCTGCTCGCCGGAGCACTGCTGGAATGACCTCTTTGTGCAGGAACTTCCTGAAAGGGACGCATCAAACCGCCCCACATGCACCGCACCCGTTGCGGAGCTCAATAGGACTTCTGACTATGTCCTCCAGGCCACCTCATGGGCCGACGGAACTACGCCAGTGCTAGAACTCACGGTAGTCTCATCCCATGGCGCTTTTGAGCCGCACACGGTGACTTTGACGCTGGGGCCCAAATGCACGTACTCGCTTCAGCCAACTGCGCCTAAGGCAGCTAACAATTCATTCAAGCCGAACCCGCTTCGCGGGTCGGCTTAATTCAGGCGTTAGGCCGCTAAGACACTCTTATGCACCGATCAGTAAAGCTTATGTGGGACGACTACCTTGCTCGTCAGTCTCAACCATCACAACTCCCCACGGATGCTCCGCCAGCCTGGCATTTTTGCGACAACGAGGCGGATGCTCATGAGTGTGCTCAGCTAGTCTTGACCGGCAAAAAGCGCGCAACATCACCTTCGTTGTGGTCTTTTGAGAGCAGCGGTGAGGCTTTGCCCCATGTGGGCGATCTGAGCATAGTGACGGACTGGAGCGGTAAGGCCGTATGTATTATTCGCACAACCAAAGTGCAGATCCTCCCGCTCAACGAGATCACTGAGGTTCACGCAAGAATTGAAGGTGAGGGAGATGGATCGCTTGATTGGTGGCGCAAGGCTCATTGGGACTATTACCATCACGAGCTCCAAGGGACTGGCTATGAGCCTCAGCCTGACATGTCTGTCGTCTTTCAAGAGTTTGAGCGCATATTTCCGTCAGGCGCGGCCTAACATTTCATTCAAGCCGACGCCGCTTCGCGGCGCGGCTTAATTCAGGCGTTAGGCCTCACCCATGCATATTCGTAACGTCGCTGTCGTTCTCCTCATATGCACCACGGGCTCTTGCGCCACCGTTTTGATTCCTCCCCTTGCCGCCCCCGCGTCCGCGCCCTTGGGTCAAGCTCCGTGCGCGGCATTGCCTGAAGGTTTGACGCTTTATGCGGGCCTTACTTTTGCCGAGGTCGAGCGGCAGGGCAGATTTCCCATGCAGCACCCGCAGCGCCGCTACTTGAAGACCAGCAACCATTTGTGGCGCATTTTCCGAGATGGACTGGAGCCCGCTGACCTCATATTCGAGTATGTTCAAGACGAAAGCTTTGAGGCGACTCCGTTTCACCACGGCGGCTTATCCGCCTTCCGCGGCGGCTGCACAATCAAAATTGAGCAGGTCTGGATCACGTGAGGCCTAACAATGCGTTCAAGCCGACACCGCTTCGTTACGCCAACCACATGGCAAAGAAAGCTTGCCATGCGGTCGGCTCCACTCCACGGCGCGGCTTAACTTAGGCGTTAGGCCTCAATGGGGAGATTCAGGGTGACTAAGTGCTTACTCATTTGCTTGGTTTTGGTGGCGACGGGTTGCACCACTATTCGTCAACCCATACCAACGCTGACGTTCTCTGAGGCGTATCGCGCGGTGGAGAATCTTCCACCTGATAGCTACATCGACGATTACGAGCACTCATGGAACGAGTTTAATAATGCTCGTAAGCTGGATCAACGCGACGGCTGCTATGAGAGGTCTGAAGGACCGATCCAGCAGGTGCTGGTCCTAGATTCATCTGGCACGGTGGTCCAATACGTCTCCGACCTAGACACGCCAAGATCACGCTGTTTCCGAAACACATACCTGGGCATAAAGTTTCCAAAGCCACCCATCGCGCCATACTACAAGTACGCATTGATGCGTTGAGGCCTAACAATGCGTTCAAGCCGACACCGCATCGGGGCGCAAACCACATGGCAGGTAAAGCTTGCCATGTGCTTCACGCCCCGCTGCGGCGCGGCTTAACTTAGGTGTTAGGCACCTAGTGGAGTCGCATGGCCAGATCCATCGCAGCTACTGTGATCTGCTTGATAGCGCTCTTGTGGTCAGGGGCGTTCCTGATGTCAGCGGTCGCGCATGGCAGCGCGCTTGTATGGC